>NZ_JBWKCB010000005.1:0-614617 GCF_056436705.1 Kribbella sp. NPDC043289 | reverse complement strand
CCACCAACCTCAACAGGCCGGCCAACTCCTCCGAAAACGACACGGTCCCCGCAACTCCTCAAATCGAGGTGTTGCGAGGACCGCATGAACCCGCCGATGGGCGGGGGCCGTTCGCGGATCAGGTCAGCGGTCGCCCATCGGGACGTACTGGACGCCGCGCTCGCCGGTGTAGATCTGCTTCGGCCGGGCGATCTTCTGGTCGCCGTCGCCGAGCATCTCCAGCCACTGCGCCAGCCAGCCGGAGGTCCGCGGGATCGCGAACAGCACGGTGAACATCTCCGGCGGGAACTGCAGCGCCTCGTAGATCAGGCCCGAGTAGAAGTCGACGTTCGGGTAGAGCTTGCGGGAGACGAAGTACTCGTCCTCCAGCGCGATCTTCTCCAGCTCGACGGCGATCTTCAGCAGCGGGTTGATCCCGGTCACCTCGAAGACGTCGTCGGCGGCCTTCTTGATGATCTTCGCCCGCGGATCGTAGTTCTTGTAGACCCGGTGGCCGAAGCCCATCAGCCGCTCTTCGCCGTTCTTCACGCCCTCGATGAACGACGGCACGTTCTCGATGCCGCCGATCCGGCGGAGCATCTTCAGCACCGCCTCGTTGGCGCCGCCGTGCAGCGGGCCGTAGAGGGCACCGATCCCGCCGGCCACCGCGGTGTACGGGTCGACCTGGGTCGAGCCGATCGCGCGGACCGCGTTCGTGGACGCGTTCTGCTCGTGGTCGGCGTGCAGGATGAACAGGATCTCCAGCGCGCGCACCAGCCGGTCGTCGGCGGCGTACTTCGGCTCGCTCATCTTGAACAGCATCGACAGGAAGTTCGCCGTGTAGCTGAGCTCGTTGTCCGGGTACACGTACGGCTTGCCCTGGGCGTGGCGGAACGCGAACGCGCCGAGCGTCGGCATCTTCGCGATCAGCCGCCGGATCTGCAGCGCCCGGGACTCCTCGTCGAAGATGTCGCGGGACTCCGGGTAGAACGTGGACAGCCCACCGACCGAGGCGAGCAGCATGCCCATCGGGTGCGCGTCGTACCGGAAGCCCTGCATGAACGTCTTCAGGTTCTCGTGCACGAACGTGTGATACGTCACGTCGTGCGCCCAGGCCTCGTACTCGGCCTTGTTCGGCAGCTTGCCGTTCACCAGGAGGTAGGCCACCTCGAGGTAGTTCGACTGCTCGGCGAGCTGCTCGATCGGGTAGCCGCGGTACTCCAGGATGCCCTTGTCGCCGTCGATGAAGGTGACGGAGGAGCGGCAGGACGCGGTGTTGACGAAGCCGGGGTCGTAGGTGGCCAGGCCACCGTCGCCGTCGGATGCGCTGATCTGCTTGAGGTCTGCGGCACGGATGGTGCCATCGGTGATGGCAAGGTCGAAGTCCTTGCCGGTCCGGTTGTCCCGGACGGTGAGCGACTGTTCGGTCACGATGCCCTCTTCGGAAGCTGGCGTCATCGCCTGGATGAATGAGGGTAGATCAGCCGGCGGGACGCGGGTCTGGACTGCAATCTTCACCGCTAAACTAGTGCGGTCCCCAGCTGCTTCCAAGCCGGGGTCCCCTCGGCGTGTGGGCTCACTTTGACCCGTACGTGCTACCGCCGGTATTCTGGGCTGCTGTTGTGCGTTCCAGGTCGATGCCGTGTCGGCTGACCGCTCGCCGACGTCCAGTTTGTTCAATCTCTGAGAAACGAAGGTCAACGACCGTGCGCACGTACAGCCCGAAGCCTGCTGACGTCACTCGTGAGTGGCACGTGATCGACGCCACCGACGTCACGCTCGGTCGGCTCGCCGTCCAGATCGCCACGCTGCTGCGTGGCAAGCACAAGCCGACGTTCGCGCCGCATGTCGACGGCGGAGACTTCGTCGTCGTCGTGAACGCCTCCAAGGTGGCCCTGTCCGGCACCAAGCGCACCGACAAGCTGGCGTACCGCCACTCGGGTCACCCGGGCGGTCTGACCGCGACGCCGATCGGTGAGATTCTCGACAAGGACCCGCGCAAGGCCGTCGAGAAGGCCGTCTGGGGCATGCTGCCGAAGAACCGCCTGAGCCGGAAGCTGCTCACCAAGCTGAAGGTGTACGCCGGTCCGGAGCACCCGCACACGGCACAGCAGCCGAAGCCGTTCGAGATCACCCAGATCGCTCAGTAAGCGATCGACGAGCCAGGTAAACGAGGATTCACAGCGTGAGCGACATCACCACCGAGACCGAGACGATCGACTCCGAGGTCCCTATGGACACCGAGGGCCCGGTCGCCTACACCTCCGAGACCAACCCGGCTCCGGAGCAGCGCGCCGAGACGGGGCGGGTCGCGGTCATCAACCCGGCCGGCGCCACTGGTCGCCGCAAGGAGGCCGTCGCCCGCGTGCGGATCGTCCCGGGCACCGGCAAGTGGAAGATCAACGGGAAGGACCTCGACGTCTACTTCCCGAACAAGGTCCACCAGCAGCACGTGAACGAGCCGTTCGTCGTCGCGGGCCTCGAGGGCTCGTACGACGTGATCGCCCGGATCAACGGTGGCGGCATCACCGGCCAGGCCGGTGCGCTGCAGCTCGGTGTGGCCCGCTGCCTGAACGCGGCGGACCTCGAGGCCAACCGCCCGGGTCTGAAGAAGGCCGGTCTGCTCACCCGCGACGCGCGGATCAAGGAGCGTAAGAAGGCCGGTCTCAAGAAGGCCCGTAAGGCGCCTCAGTACAGCAAGCGCTGATCACCTGATGGGGCGTTTGTTCGGCACGGACGGAGTCCGTGGCCTGGCGAACGTGGACCTGACCGCGGAGCTGGCGCTCGACCTCTCGGTCGCGGCAGCTCACGTACTCGGCGAGGCCGGTGCCTTCGAAGGGCACCGGCCACGCGCCGTTGTGGGCCGGGATCCTCGTGCCAGTGGTGAGTTCCTGGAAGCCGCCGTCGTGGCCGGTCTGGCCAGCGCCGGCGTCGACGTCGTCCGGCTCGGCGTACTGCCGACCCCGGCCGTCGCGTACCTGACCGGCTCGACCGGCGCCGACCTCGGCGTGATGCTGTCCGCCAGCCACAACCCGATGCCGGACAACGGCATCAAGTTCCTGGCCCGCGGCGGGATCAAGCTCGACGACGTGATCGAGGACGCCATCGAGGCCCGGATGGGCGAGGAGTGGCAGCGCCCGACCGGCGCGGCCGTCGGGCGGGTGACCGACGACGGGCAGGGGTTCGAGACCTACGTCTCGCACCTGCTCCGCTCCGCGCCGAACCGGTTCGACGGGTTGAAGGTCGTCATCGACTGCGCGAACGGTGCCGCCTCGCAGACCGCTCCGGAGGCGTTGCGCCGGCTCGGTGCCGAGGTGATCACGGTCGCCGCCGCACCCGACGGCCTGAACATCAACCTGAACTGCGGTTCGACCCACATCGAGGGTCTGCAGCGTGAGGTGATCGGCCACCGCGCCGACGTCGGCATCGCGCTCGACGGTGACGCGGACCGCTGCCTGGCGGTGGACGCGAACGGCGAGCTCGTCGACGGCGACCAGATCCTCGCGGTGCTGGCGCTGGCGATGCGGGACAGCGGCCGGTTGTCCAACGACACCGTGGTCGCGACCGTGATGAGCAACCTGGGCTTCGTGCAGGCGATGGTCCGCGAGCGGATCGCGGTCGAGCAGACCAAGGTCGGCGACCGGTACGTGCTGGAGGCCATGAAGGCCGGCGGCCACAAGCTCGGCGGTGAGCAGTCCGGGCACGTGATCCTGTCCGACCACGCCACCACCGGCGACGGCACGCTGACCGCGGTCAACCTGCTGGCCCGGGTGGCCCAGACGGGCAAGAGCCTGGCCGACCTGGCCGGTGCGATGACCCGCCTGCCGCAGGTCCTGGTCAACGTGAAGAACGTGGACAAGAACCGCGCGGGCACCGACCCGACGGTCCAGTCCGCGGTCGCCGAAGCCACCAACCGCCTCGGCGACACCGGCCGCGTGTTGCTGCGCCCGTCCGGCACCGAGCCGCTCGTCCGCGTGATGGTCGAAGCCGAGTCCTCGGACACGGCCGACGAGATCGCCCACTCGCTGGCCGACGTGGTTGCTTCCTCACTGAAGCTCTGACACCAACAAGTACGCCGGAGACCCACCAGGGCTCTCCGGCGTACTCGCGTCTCAGGGTCTGAGTTGCGCCAAGCGGCGTTCCGGGGCCGGCGCGGCCTCGGCGAGGAGCTGGGTGTATTCGTGCTGGGGGTTGAGGATCACGTCGTCGGCGGGGCCGTGTTCTACGACGGCGCCGTGGTAGAGCACCATGATCTCGTCGCTGAAGTGGCGGGCGGTGGCCAGGTCGTGGGTGATGTAGAGGACTCCGAGGTTCTCCTCGCGCTGCAGGGTCGCGAGCAGGTTGAGGACGCCGAGACGGATCGAGACGTCGAGCATCGAGACCGGTTCGTCGGCGACCAGGATCGCGGGCTCGGGCGCCAGCGCGCGGGCGATCGCGACGCGCTGCCGCTGACCACCTGACAGCTCGTGCGGCTTGCGGTGCACGAAGTCCTCGTCCAGCCGGACGCGCCGCAGCAGCTCCTGGACGCGGTCCGCGACCTGCGCGCGGGTGAACCCCGGGTGGTGCAGCTGCACCGGCCGGGCCAGGTGATGACCGATCGAGTGGTACGGGTTCAACGACGCGAACGGGTCCTGGAACACCATCTGCACGGCCTTCCGGTACGCCGCGGCGCGCGCACCGTGATACCGCATCGGCTCGCCGTCCACCAGGATCGCACCGGAGGTCGGCCGCTCGAGCTGCATCAGCAACTTGGCGATCGTCGACTTGCCCGACCCGGACTGGCCGACGAGCGCGATGGTGCGGCCCGGCGTCAGTTCGAAGCTGACCCGGTCGACGGCACGCAGCCGCGTACTGCGGAGCCCGTTGCGCAGGCGGTACTCCTTGACCACGTCGCGCATCTCCAGGACGCTCATCCGGCCTCCCTCTCCACGGCCTCGACGGTCTGTTCGGTCTCGTCCAGCGCGATGCCGCCGCTGCGCACGAAGCTTCCCCGATCGCCGGTCAGACTGGGGAACGACGACAGCAGGCGCCGGGTGTACGGGTGCTGCGGCTTCGTGTAGAGCGTCAGCGCGTCGTCCAGCTCGACGATCAGGCCGGCCCGCATGACCGCGATCCGGTCGCTGATCTCGAGCAGCAGCGGCAGGTCGTGGGTGATGAAGACGACGGCGAATCCCAGCTCCGACCGGAGCCGGGTGATCTCCCGGAGGATCTCCCGCTGGACGACGACGTCCAGCGCGGTGGTCGGCTCGTCCATGATCAGCACCTGCGGCTCGAGTGCGAGCGCCATCGCGATCATCACCCGTTGCCGCATCCCGCCGGACAGTTCGTGCGGGTAGGCGCGGAGCCGGTCGCGGTCGACGCCGACGCGTTCGAGCAGTCCGGCGCAGCGTTCGCGGCGCTCGGCCTTACCCAGTTCGGGCCGGTGCGTGAAGAACACGTCGTCGAGCTGCTCGGAGATCCGCAGTACCGGATTGAGGGAGTTCATCGCGCCCTGGAAGACCATCGCGATCTTGTCCCAGCGGAACGCGCGCAGGTCTTCTCCGGTCAGGCTCGACAGGTCGACGTCGTACCCCTCGCGGGACGAGAAGACGACGCGGCCGCCGGTGATCCGGGCCGGTGGTTTGAGCAGCTGGGTGATGCCGTACGCGAGGGTCGACTTCCCGCAGCCGCTCTCCCCGGCCAGGCCGAGGATCTCGCCGCGTTGCAGGGTGAGCGTGACGTCGCGGACGGCATGCACGGTCGTCTCGGCGAGGTAGTCGATACTCAGGTTCTCGATACTCAGCACAGGATTCACGACTGCACGCTCCACTTGTTGCGTTCGGCACGGGTCTGCGAGCGCAGCTTGGGGTTGATGATCTCGTCGATCGAGAAGTTGATCAGCGACAGTGCCGCGCCGAACAGCGCGATCGCCAGGCCCGGCGGTGCGAACCACCACCAGGCGCCGAGCCGGAGCGCGAGCCCGTTCTGGGCGTAGAACAGCATCGTGCCCCAGGTGAACGACCCGGACGCTCCGAGACCGAGGAACGACAGCCCCGCCTCGCCGAGGATCGCGAAGATCACCGCGAACACCACCTGGGAGGCGAGCAGCGGGATCAGGTTCGGCAGGATCTCGACGAGCAGGATCCGCCAGCGCTTCTCGCCGCTGATCCGGGCGGCGAGCACGTAGTCGCGACCGCGCACGCTGAGGGTGAACCCGCGCAGCACGCGGGCGGACCCGGCCCAGCTGGTGATCGCCAGTACGGCGGCCACCAGCCAGATCGACTTGTTCGGTACGTAGCTGGAGATCACGATCACCAGCGGCAGACCGGGGATGACCAGCATGATGTTGGTGAGCAGCGAGAACGCCTCGTCCACCCAGCCGCCGACGAACGCGCCGACGACACCGAAGAACGCGGACAGCAGCAGCGTGATCGCGCCGACCACGACGCCGATGATCAGTGAGCCGCGGGTCGCGTAGGCGAGCTGGGCGAAGACGTCCTGACCGCTCTGTGTGGTGCCGAGCACGAAGCCGTGGCCCGGCCCGGCCAGCCCGATGTCCCGGACCGTCGACGGGTTGCCGACGAGCAGCGGACCGAGCACACCGAACAGCACGATCAGTCCGGCGAGGGCCAGACCGACGGCGAGCTTGAGGGTCATCGGCGGCAGCTTGCGCCGCGCCGGTGCGATCGGCGACGGGCCGTCCGCGGTGGCTGCTTGCGCGGCCCCTTCAGTGGTGATTGCCATTCAGGTTCACCTCTCCTAGGACCGCGCGCGGGTGCGGGGATCGATGACGCCGTACAGGAGGTCGACGAGCAGGTTGGCGCCGAGGACGGCCAGGGTGATGATCAGGAAGACGCCCTGCATCAGCGCGTAGTCGTTGTTGCCGACGGCAAGCAACAGTGCGGAGCCGATCCCGGGATAGGTGAAGACGGCCTCGGTCACGATCGAACCGGCGACCACGAAACCGAGCGAGATCGCGAACCCCGAGATCGACGGCAGTACGGCGTTCCGGGCCACGTAGCGGGAGCGGATCCGGCGCGGGGTGAGACCTTTCGCCTCGGCGGTGACGACGAAGTCCTCGGACAGCGTCGACACCATCATGTTGCGCATCCCGAGCATCCAGCCGCCGATCGACGAGACCACGATGGTCAGCGCCGGCAGCGTGCCGTGATAGACGACCGACCGCGCGAACGGCAGGTTCCACCCGGGCGTCACCGAGTAGACGTCGTACCCGCCGTTGAGCGGGAAGACCGGCCAGCTGCTGCCGAGCAGGAAGAGCAGCAGCAGCGCGAGCCAGAAGTACGGCACCGACTGCAGCATCGTGGTGAGCGGGATCAGGCTGTCGATCCAGGAACCGCGCCGCCACCCGGCGGCGCGGCCCATCAGGACCCCGACCGCGAACGAGATCACGGTCGCGATGCCGATCAGGCCGACGGTCCAGGGCAGGGTCTGACCGATGACTTGCGACACCGGCATCGGGAAGTACGCGATCGACGTACCGAGGTTGCCGGAGGCGAGTTGGTGCAGGTACGTCGTGTACTGGTGCCACAGCGACGCGTCGGTGTCCGTCCCGAGTAGCGCCTGGATCGCCGCCCGGGTCGTCGGTGTGACCGGGCCCTTGGTCGCCAGCTTCGACAGCATCAGGTCGACCGGGTTCCCCGGCATCAGCCGGGGAATCAGGAAGTTCAGGGTCAGCGCCGCCCAGAGGGCGGCGACGTAGAAGGCGAGCTTCCGCAGCAGATAGCGCACGGCCGGCCCGCGCTCAGTTGGCGGGCTTGATCGTCTTGAGCACGATCCCGGCGTCCCACGCCTTCCAGGCCGCGGGCAGCACGTAGGTGTCGTCCTTGGTCGGCCAGCCGGTCGCGCGCGAGGTGTTGAACTCGGTCAGCATCGAGTTCACGTAGACCGGGATGTAGGGCAGCTGCTCCGCGATCACGGTCTGGATCTTGGCGTACTGCGCCTTCTGTACGGCCTTGTCCGTCGTACCGGCCGCGGTCGTGAGGGCCGCGTCGACCGTCGGGTCGGAGAACCGGGACTGGTTGCCGGCGCTGGCGGACTTGCCGACCGGCGCCGTGTTCGCGGTCGCAAGCTTGCTGTCGTAGGTGAAGTACGGGTTCGTCGACGCGCCCAGGCCGACGGAGTCGAGCGACAGCTGGAACTTGCCGTTGGTCTGCGCAGCGTTCCACTCGTTCCACGAGACCTGGCTCGGCTTGAGCTCGATGCCGACCGCAGACAGCTGCTGCTTCAGGGTGTCGTTGATCAGGATGTAGTCGCTCCAGCCGGTGACGGTCTGAACCGTCAGCGAGAGGCGCTTGCCGGCCTTGGCCCGGACGCCGTCACTGCCCTTCGTCCAGCCCGCCGCGTCGAGGAGCTTGTTCGCCTCGTCGGCGTCGGCGCTCTGCGGAAGCTTTCCGGAGCCGGCGTCGGCCATCCAGTCGTCGTCACGGCCGGGCAGCAGCAGGGTCGGCGAGCCGACACCCGCGACACCGCCACCGGCCAGCTTGCCGAGCTGTTCGCGGTTCATCGCCAGGTAGATCGCCTTGCGGACCGCCGGGTCGGTCTGCGGCCCGGTGCAGCCGAGGCCCGAGTTGGAGCACGTCACGATCACGGTCGTCATCGCGGGGGTGTTGACGTACGTCAGGTCCTTGTTGGTCTTCATGATGTTGTCGATCCCGGGCAGGTACGCGCTCGCCCAGTCGACCTTGCCCGCGACCAGGGCCGCACTGGCGGCGTCCGCCGACTGGACCGGCAGGTAGCGGACCTCCTTGATGGCCGGCTTGCCCGTCTCCCAGTACTGGTCGTTCTTCGTCAGCACGTAGCTCTGCGGCGTGAACGACTTCAGCTTGAACGGGCCGGTGCCGACCGGGTTCTCGTTCAGGTTCGTCGTCGGGTCCTTGATGTCCTTCCAGATGTGCTCCGGCACGATCGCCTGGTTGGCGAGTACGGCGGGCTCCTGCATCAGGGACTTGGACTTGAAGGTGAGCACGGCGGTGTCGTCCGCGGTGGCCTTGGCCGTGGCGGCGAGACCCGACGGGTTCAGGGCGGGCGTCGTCGCGACCAGGTTGAACGTGTAGGCCACGTCCTTGGCGGTGAACGGCTGGCCGTCGTTCCACTTCACGCCCTGGCGGAGCTTGATGGTGAGCTCGGTGCCGGCCGGGTTCCAGGAGTACCCGGTGGCCAGCACCGGCGTCGGCTCGGACTGCTTCGCGAAGTTGTACCAGTACAGCGGCTCGTAGATGACGCCCAGCGTCGGCTGCAGCGCCGTCGAGCTGAACGGGTTGAAGTTCTTGGCGGTGATGTCGCCGGCCGCGACCGTGATGGAGGCGTCCTTCGCGGCGGCCTGGGTGCCGCCGGTGGCGGCGCCGGAGCAGGCGCCGAGCAGCAGGGCGGTCGTGGTCGCCGCGGCCGCGGCGCTCACCAGGCGCCGCACCCTCGTACGGTTCGTGGGATTCCGGAGCATAGATCGGTCCTTTCCGGGATGGTCCGCACCAACGCGGTCCTTGGAACGCGTCACCCGGCACCCGGCCAGGGAAGCTGGCGGTAACTTAGTTGGACTAATAAACTTGGCGCAAGGGCTGACGAGGGTAACGATTCGACAGCGGAGGGTGCGAAGTCCTCCGCGGAGTCCTACGCCGAGACGGCGCGGTCGGAGCGCAACATCAGCAGCGCGGCGCCGATCGCGGCGGCGTCGTGACCGCGTTCGTCGAGGACCACCTCGGGGGCCACGCTGCGCCCGAAGGCGGAGCTCATGATCCGTTCCTGCAGGATCGGCAGGTAGATCGTCCCGGCGACGGCGAAGGCCGGCCCGGTCAGCACCAGCAGCTGGACGTCGTACATGTTGGTGATCGTCTGGGCGCCGAGCGCCAGCCACGCGGCGGAGTCGCGGATGATCGCCTCGGCGCGGGAGTCCCCGGTCAGCGCGAGCCGCGCGATCGCAGCGAACGCCGCCACCCCGGTACGCCGGTCCGCGCCGAGGTCGAGCCCCGCCGCACGGGCCTTGGCGACGACTGTGGCGGGACCGGCGACCGCCTCCAGGCAGCCGGTGCTGCCGCACCAGCACTGCGGACCGCCGATCTGGACGCAGATGTGCCCGACCTCGCCGGCGTTGCCGTGCGCGCCCTGGTAGACGTTGCCGTTCAGCCGCAGGCCCGAGCCGATCCCCTCGCTCATGAACAGCGCGGCCATCACCGACACGTCGTGGCTGGTGGTGAGCCGGGTGCCCGCGGCGGCCGCGGTCGCGTCGTTCTCCAGTAGTGTCGGCAGGCCGAGGCACTCCTCGAGGCGGCGGTGGATCGGGAAGCCGACCCACTGCGTCATCGACGGCGGCGCCGAGGTCACTCCGCGGTTGCGGATCAGCGGTCCGGGGCAGACGAAGCCGACGCCGAGGACCAGCGAGGAGTCGACGCCGGAACGCTCGATCAGCTCGGTGGTCTCGGCCGCGATCCGTCGCACGACCGTCTCCGGGTCGCTCTCCTCACCCGGACCGTGCCGGCGCCAGCGGGCCACCACGCTGCCGGCGTAGTCGACCAGCACGTAGGTCAGGCTGTCGTTGCTGAGATGGACGCCGACGACGTACCGGGCCGCGGCCCTGATCTGCAGCATCGTGCGCGGCTTGCCGCCGGTGGACGTGCCGCGGCCGGCCTCGGCGACCAGGCCGTCGTCGATCAGCCGGCGGACGAGCGCGGTCACCGACGGCGCGGTGAGGCCGGTGATCTGGGTCAGCTCGACCCGGCTGAGTGTGCCTGCCGAGCGGATGCTGTCCACAATGAGGGCGCGACTGTTCGTCGGCGCCGGGTCGTACCCCGGGGACGGCGACGGGTCGCTGACCTGCTGCATCGGGACATCCGCAATCTGTCGGGTTAGTTAGGTCTGTGAATATAGTGGGCACGGTGGCCTTGGAGGGCAGTGTATGCGGGAGCGAATCGCCGGTCTGGTGCTGGCACGGCCCGGACGGTTGCTCGGGATGGAACCCTTCATGGCCGATGTCGTGCAGGGCATCGAGGAGGTCTTCGCCGGACGGCACTGCAGCCTGCTGATCGAGTTCGCGGCCGATATCGCCGGTGAGATCGAGATCTGGCGGCGCTGGGTGGCCAACGACCACGTCGACGGCATCGTGCTGGTGGACCTCCGGACCACGGATCCGCGGCTGGCCGAGGCTGAGCGCCTGAAGGTGCCGACCGTGCTGCTGGGCGGACCGGAGCTGCAGGCGCCGATCACCAACGTGCTGGTCGACAACGCCGAGGGCGCCCGCGCGGCCGTCCGGGCGCTCGCGGACCTCGGGCACCACGACATCGCCCGGATCAGCGGTCCGCGCGACATGCTGCACTGCCAGGCGCGCGACGACGCGTTCCTGCGGACGTGTGCCGAGCGCGAGGTGCACGGCCGGGTCATCGAGGGCGACTACTCCGAGGACGCCGGGCGGGAGGCGACGCGGCAGTTGCTCACCGGCGGCCAGGTGCCGACCGCGATCGTCTACGACAACGACCTGATGGCGATCGGCGGCCTCGCCGTGGCGAAGGAGCTCGGGGTCGAGATCCCGGAACGGCTGTCGGTCATCGCCTGGGACGACACGGCAGTGGCCCGGCTCGCCCATCCGCCGCTGAGCGTGGTGACCGTCGACGTGCACGGTCTCGGTACGGTCGTCGGCGAGGCGATCCTCGCGGTCATGGACGGCGGCGACGTGACGACGTACCACGTGCCGAAGCCGACGATCCGGCTCGCGCAGTCGACTGCGGTGAACCTGCAGCAGAACGGAAGGTAGCGCCGGAGGTGAGCACCGAGCATCGGGAGCTGGAGCTCTTCCTGCATCTGGCGCGCACGTTGAACTACGGGCGCACCAGTTTGGAGTGTCATGTGAGCGCGGCGACGCTGACTCGGACCATCCAGCGGTTGGAGACCCGGGTCGGCGGACAGCTGCTCGATCGTGGGCCGCGGGGCGTCGTACTGACGGCTGAGGGGCGGCGGTTCACGACGTACGCCGAGCAGGCGCTGGAGCTGTGGGCGGACTATCGCGCCGGGTCCGCCGAGCCGGGTGGGCTGAGCGGGGAGCTGCGGATCTTCGCGACCGTCACCGCGTGCCAGACCTTGGTGCCCGAGCTGCTCGCGCCGTTGCGGGCGGCGCATCCGCAGATCCGGCTGGACATCCGCACGGGTGATGCCGCCGCCGCGCTGGCGCGTCTCGACGAGGGTGAGGTGGACGCGGCGGTCGCCGGCATCCCACGTCGCCTGCCGCAGAGCATGGTCACGCGCACCGTCGCCGTCACGGATCTCGTCCTGGTGCGAGCCCGCTCGGGCGATGCCGAGATGCCGTACGTCGTACCCGCCCGCGGGCTCGTCCGCGAGGCGGCGTACCGCTGGTTCCGGAAGACCGGGGTGAAGCCGGCGATCGCCGCGGAACCCACCGGTCACGAGGCGCTGCTCGCCCTGGTGGCGTTGGGATGTGGGACCGGTGTCGTGCCGCGGCTGGTTCTCGAATCGTCGGCGGTGCGCGATCAGCTCGTCGAGGTGCCGGCCGATCTGGACCCGCTGACTATCGGTCTTTGCGTGCGCCGCGCCGACTTGCACCGCCCGCTGGTCGCCGCTTTGTGGAACCTGACGAGCGGGGCGGACCGACAGTAGCGCCCGGGAAGAGCTTGGCGGGGACCAGTTGCGGCGGCAGCGGGTCGTCGCCCTCGAGTTGGCGCAGCAATGCCTCGGTACCCAGCTGGCCGAGTTCGGGGCCGGGGGTGCGCATCATGGTGAGCTCGGGTTCGGTCATGGCCGCGGTCTCGGGGACCATCAGCAGGGACAGGACCGACAGGTCGCCCGGAACGTCGTGGCCGGCGCGCTTGAGGCCTGAGACGACACCGAGCGCGGCGTACTCGTTCAGGACCAGGACCGCTGTCGTCTCGGGATGCTCGGCCAGCAACTGATCCGCGGCGGCCTTGCCGGCCTGGGTGGTGTCGGAGCAGGGCAGGATCACCACCGGAAGCCCGTACGACGCGGCGACGCGGCGGTACGCATCCTCGGTCCGGACCCAGGGGCCGTACGCGTGGAACCGCGGATCGTTCAGATCCCCGGAGATCAACGCGAGCTGACGATGCCCGTGGTCGTACAGGTGCTTGACCGCGTCCTCGACCGTCGTGTCGAAGTCGATGTCCACATGCGACAACCCGTCGAGCTCCGTCGTCCGGCCGATCAACGCGAACGGTGTGCCCGACTCCCGCAGTACGTCGACGCGCGGGTCGTCCAGCTGCACCTCCATCAGGACGACGCCGTCGACCAGGCCCTGTCCGAGCAGCTCACGCAGCTCGACTCCGTCGTTCCCGACCGGCCAGAGCACCAGGTGGTAGTCCTGTTTGCGGGCCGCTTCGGCCGCGCTGGTGAAGAACTCCGCGGTCGACATCCCGAACCGGTGCTCGAGCGCCGGGTACGCCATCGCGACGATGTGGGTACGCCGGCTCGCCAGCGCCCGGGCGACGACGTTCCGCCGGTACCCGAGCTCGGCCATCGCCTGCTCGATCCGCGCTCTGGTGCCGGCCGTCACGGGTTTCGTGTCGTTCAGCAGGAACGAGACGGTCGCGATCGAAACCCCCGCGCGCTGAGCGACGTCACGCATCGTGACCATCGATCGACCCCCCTCTTGACGACGCTGAACTCTTGACAGCGATGTGACCTAGGGAACATAGTCCTTCAACGCCTCAGTTAAGCGGTTTACCGCCCCAATCACAAGTGCAGCCCACTTCTCTTCGTCCATCGGTTAAACGCTTTAAAAGGAGTCCGATGTCATGATCAGCAAGCGGATCGCCGCCGCGCTGGCGGGTGCGACGACGGTGTCGCTCCTGCTGGTTGCCTGCGGCAACAACGGCGGCGGTCAGTCGTCCTCGTCGTCCGGCGACAGCGTCAAGAGCCTCACGGTCCTCGACTACTACAACAACGACCCGGACAAGTCCCTGGTGCAGAAGGGTCTCGACTCCTGCGCGTCGAAGCTCGGCATCACCATCCAGCGGGAGACGGTGCCTGGTGACACCTTGATCCAGAAGGTGCTGCAGCAGGCCTCGTCGAAGACGCTGCCGGACGTCCTGATGCTCGACAACCCCGACGTCCAGCAGATCGCCGCGACCGGTGCGCTCGCGCCGCTGAACGACCTGGGCCTGAGCAGCGACGGCGTCATCAAGGGCATGACCGACGCGACGTCGTACGACGGCAAGCTCTACGGGCTGGCGCCGGTGACGAACACGATCGCGTTGTTCTACAACACCCAGATGCTCAAGGAGGCCGGCGTCCAGCCGCCGAAGACCTGGGACGAGCTGAAGGCCGCGGCCAAGAAGCTGACCAAGCCCGGCCGGTACGGGATGGCGTTCAACGCGAACGCGACGTACGAGGGGTCGTGGCAGTTCCTGCCGGCGATGTGGACCAACGGTGGTGACGAGACCGACCTGAACAGCCCGCAGGTCTCCGAAGCCCTGCAGCTGTGGGTGGATCTGGTGAAGTCGGGGTCCGCGTCGAAGAGCGTCATCAACTGGACGCAGGGCGATGTGAAGGACCAGTTCGTGGCCGGCAAGGCCGCGATGATGATCAACGGCCCGTGGCAGATCCCGGCGCTGCAGAAGACGCCGAACGTGAAGTGGGACGTGGTCACGTTCCCGCTGAACAAGCCGGACCAGACGCCGGTCGCGCCGCTCGGCGGCGAGGCCTGGACGGTGCCGCTGAACAAGGACCAGGCCAAACAGCAGAAGGCCGCGGACTTCGTGAAGTGCCTGAACTCGGACGAGAACGAGCTGGCCTGGGCGAAGGCCCGGTTCACGATCCCGACCAAGACCGCCCTGCTCGACGAGTACGTCAAGGAGGTGCCGTCGATGAAGGCGTTCACCGAGCAGGTGAAGACCGCCCGGGCCCGGACCGGCAAGCTCGGCGACAAGTGGCCGGACGCCGCGAAGGTGATCTACCAGGCCATCCAGCTGGCGCTGACCGGTAAGGCCTCGGCCCAGGACGCCTTCAAGCAGGCCTCCGGCGGCTGATCGGCATGGTGACGCTCACACGAACGACGGTGGCCGGCCGCGCGCGGGTGCGCGGCCGGTACCACCGGGGTGAAAACCTCACCAAGGTGCTGTTCGTCCTGCCGGCCGCGGTGGCGATGACCGCGCTGTTCGGCTACCCGGTGGTGAAGAACCTGCTGATGAGCCTGCAGGACTACGGGCTGCGGACGTTCTTCACGGGGGACGCACCGTGGGTCGGACTGAAGAACTACAGCACGGTGGTGACCGACAACCTGTTCTCGGACGCGATGCTGAACACGGCGCTGTTCACGGTCGGGTCGATCGCGTTCCAGTTCGCCATCGGACTCGGGCTCGCGCTGTTTTTCCGAAACCGTTTTCCGCTCAGCGGCGTGCTGCGTTCGCTGCTCCTGCTGCCGTGGCTGCTGCCGCTGATCGTGTCCAGCGCGACCTGGCGGTCGATCCTCGAGCAGGACAGCGGCATCCTGAACCGGACGCTGATGGGCCTGCACCTGATCGGCGATCCGGTGCCGTGGCTGAACTCGCCGTCGGTGGCGCTGATCGCGGTGATCGGCGTGAACATCTGGATCGGAATCCCGTTCAACGTGACCCTGCTGTACGCCGGGCTCGCGGAGATCCCCGAAGAGCTCTACGAAGCCGGGCAGCTGGACGGCGCCACCGGCTGGCGGGCCTTCCGGTACATCACCTGGCCGAACCTGCGCTCGGTCGCGAGCGTGCTGCTGATGCTCGGGGTCGTCTACACGATCAAGGTGCTGGATATCATCCTCGGCCTCACCGGCGGAGGGCCGGCGAACGCGACCCAGACGCTGGCGACCCAGTCGTACGAGAAGTCGTTCGTGGACTTCCGGTTCGGCCAGGGCGCGGCCCTCAGCAACATCCTGATCGCGATCTCGTTCGTGTTCGCGATCTTCTACCTGCGCGGCACCCGGCGTGCCGTCGACGAGTAGGGCGGTTGCGGCCATGCACGTGCTCAGGCGACTTCCGCGACAAGTTCTAACGGCGTCTACGGATCAGGACAAAGGTGAACAGCGCCAGCGTGACAACGAACGCGAGCAGGCCGAACGGGAACACCGCCATCGAGTCGTAAAACTCCGCATCGGGCTCACCGTCGCAGTCGCAGGGTGTGAAGTGGTCGACGACGACCCAGGTCACAAAACCCACGATGGCGGCGCCGATCGGAACGAAACAGCCGAAGAGGAGACACGCATCGGCTCTGGACCGGGGTTCATCAGCCGTCCAATCGCTTCCCATCGGACGAGGTTACGTGACCTCGCCCGGTGCCGCTGGACTCGTCGGCAGAGCAGAGAAGGGAGGACACGATGCGACGTACGGCGTACACCGTGATCGGTGTGCTGATCCTGTGCGTGATGCTGTTCCCGGTCTACTGGATGGTGAACGCGTCGCTGCAGCCGTCCGGAAACACGCTGACGGCGGGTTTCCTGCCACTGCATCCAACGTTTTCCGGCTACCGCCGCGCGCTCGACGAGCAGGGCGGGAATCTCGTCACCAGCATGATCATCGCGGCCGGAACGGTCGTGCTCAGTCTGGCGATCGCGACCCCGGCCGCGTACGCGCTCTCGCAGTTCCGGTCCCGGTGGGTGTCGGTCGGGCTGCTGGCGATCCTGATCTCGCAGATGATCCCGGGGATCGTGATCGCGAACGCGCTCTACACGGCGTACGAACGGATCGGGTTGCTGAACTCGGTCCCGGGGCTGATCCTGGCGAACTGCAGCAGCGGCATCCCGTTCGCGATCCTGATCCTGCGGTCGTTCATGCTCTCGCTGCCGCCGTCGCTGGTGGAGGCGGCGCGGGTGGACGGCGCCGGGTTGTTCCGGGCGTTCATCGCGATCGTGCTGCCGATCAGCAAGAACTCGCTGATCACCGCGGGGCTGTTCAGTTTCCTGTTCTCCTGGAGCGATTTCCTGTTCGCGCTGACGCTGACCACCAAGGGCGGCGTCCGGCCGGTGACGCTGGGGATCTACCAGTACCTCGGCACGCAGGTGCAGAACTGGAACGCGGTGATGGCGACCGCGGTGCTCTCGGCGGTCCCGGCCATCGTGCTGCTGATCGCCGCACAGAAGTACATCGCCGCCGGTGCCATCGGCGGAGCCGTCAAATAACCCTTCCAGCTAAGGAAAAACTATGACGATTCGTGTACTCGTCTGGGGCGAGAACCGCCACGAGCAGGTCGAGCCGCACGTCCGGGAGATCTACCCCGACGGCATGCACGCCACGATCGCGGCCGGCATCGCCGAGAACCTTCCCGACGCCAAGGTGTCCACCACGACCCTCGACGAACCCGAGCACGGCCTGACCGAGGACGTGCTCACGAACACCGACGTACTGGTCTGGTGGGGCCACGCCGCGCATGGCGAGGTCGACGACAAGGTGGTCGAGCGCGTGTACCAGCACGTGCTGTCGGGTATGGGGCTGGTCGTGCTGCACTCCGGACACTGGTCGAAGATCTTCGGCAAGTTGATGGGTACGTCGTGCACCCTGCGCTGGCGCAGCGAGCGGGACCGCGAGCTGGTCTGGACGGTGAACCCGACGCACCCGATCGCCCAGGGTGTCCCGCACCCGATCGAGATCGAGCAGCAGGAGATGTACGGCGAGTTCTTCGACATCCCGGTGCCGGACGAACTGATCTTCGTGTCCTCGTTCTCCGGCGGGGAGGTATTCCGTTCCGGCTGCACGTTCCGCCGTGGGCACGGAAAGATCTTCTACTTCTCGCCGGGCGACCAGGACTTCCCGGTCTACGACCACAAGGACGTCCGTAAGGTGATCGCGAACGGGGTCGCGTGGGTGCGCACCGACCTGCCCGAGCGAAAGGTACCGACGTTGCTGCGTTACGAAACCGACGACTTCTTCAACGGACACGGGTACACCGGACCCATCGAGGAGCCTGCCGATGCCTGAACCCTTGCGACTGCTGCAGGCCGGAGCCGGTGGGATGGGCCGCGCCTGGTTGCGCACCATCGCCGCCAACCCCGACGTCGTCCTGGCCGGGCTCGTCGACCTGGACGTCGACGTGGCCCGGGCCGCGGCCGACGAGCACGGGTTCACCGACGTCCCGGTCGCCGCGTCGATCGACGAGCTGGCCGGCCAGGCCGACGCGCTGATCGACGTGACCGTCCCGCAGGCGCACCCGACGGTCAGCGTGCGGGCGCTGCAGCTCGGGCTCCCGGTGCTGTGCGAGAAGCCGCTGGCCGAGACGGTCCGGGAATGCCTCGGGATGGTCGCGGCCTCCGAGGTCACCGGCAAGCTGCTGATGGTCTCGCAGTCCCGCCGGTACTTCCGGGCGATCGCGGCGCTCGAGCGGCAGCTCGCCGAGCTCGGACCGATCGGGACGCTGACGTGTGAGTTCTACAAGGCGCCGCACTTCAGCGGGTTCCGCGAGCGGATGGCGGAGCCGCTGCTGGTGGACATGGCGATCCACCAGTTCGACCTGTCCCGCAAGCTGATCGGCTCCGAGCCGGTGTCGGTGTACTGCGAGTCGTACAACCCGTCCTGGAGCTGGTTCGACGGCAACGCGGCCGCGTCCGCGGTCTTCACGTACGTCGACGGCACCCGCTTCGCCTTCACCGGCAGCTGGTGCGCGGACGGCCTGGAGACGTCCTGGAACGGCCGCTGGCGGGCCAGCACTCCCGGCGGTACGGCGACCTGGGACGGCGACAACGCACCGGTCGCGGAGTCGGCGTCCGGCGAGTCCCTGCCTTCTGCACTGGGCGACGAACCGGAGGAGATCGCCGGCTCACTGGTCGAGTTCGTCGACGCGGTCCGGTCGTCGACGATCCCGCAGTCCGAGGTGCACTCCAACGTGATCAGCATCGCGATGGTGGAGGCCGCCGTACGCTCCGCGAACACCGGCGTACCGGTGCGGATCGCCGATGTGATCACCGACGCGTACGACGAGGCGCTGGCGACGATCGAGGACCCGGCGCTGCACGCGGCGCTGAAGGCCTGGCCCACTCCCCTGAAGGCGGTCGGTCTGCAGGACTGAGTCTTTCAGCTCCTGAAACGGGGCGGTGCGTACATTGCGCTTGCTGCAATGTGGGTACCGCCCTTTGACTTGAGGCATGGAGAGTTCGGTGTTTCGGGTCGAGAGCATGAGTGTGCCGGGTGGCACGGAGTCGATCGTGCGGGGTGGGCGGGACCTGTTCCCGTCGCTGCCGGCGGCGCTGCACGGGGTGGAGCGCATCGGCGTCCTCGGATGGGGGCCGCAAGGACGGGCGCAGGCGCTGAACCTGCGCGACTCGCTGGCTGGCAGTGGCATCACCGTCGCGGTGGGCCTGCGGCCGGGATCGAAGTCCGCGGCGGACGCACGGGCCGAGGGGTTCAGCGAGGCGGACGGGACGCTGGGGGACTGGCTCGAGGTCGCGGCCGCGTCCGACCTGGTCATCCTGCTGATCGCCGACGCCGCGCTGGCCGCGCACCACGAGGAGATCTTCGCGCGGCTCAAGCCCGGCGCGACCATTGGCCTGTCCCACGGTTTCCTGCTCGGTCACCTGACTGCGACCGGCGGTGACTTCCCGGCCGGGCATCCGGTGATCGCCGTGTGCCCGAAGGGGATGGGCGATTCGGTACGGCGCCTGTACCAGCAGGGCGCGACGGTCAACGGGGCCGGGATCAACGCGAGTATCGCGGTGCACGCCGATCCGGACGGGCACGCCACGGATCGCGCGCTGGCGTGGTCGATCGGCCTCGGCTCGCCGTACACGTTCGCGACCACGCTGGGCGACGAGTACCGCTCGGACATCGTCGGTGAACGGGCGATCCTGCTCGGTGCGGTGCACGGTCTGGTGGAGGCGCTCTACCGGCACTTCCGGATCGGCGGTGCGGACCCGGTGACGGCGTACGAGCGGTCGACCGAGGCGATCACCGGGCCGATCGCGCGGAGGATCTCGGACGACGGGATCGTGGCGGTGCGGGCGGCGACCGGTGACGTGGACCTGTTCGACCGCGCGTACTCCGCGGCGTACGGACCGGCCCGGGACCTGGTCGCGGAGATCTACGACGAGGTTGCCGACGGCACCGAACTGCGGAGCGTGATCCTGGCCGAGCAGCGGCTCGCGACCCGCCCGATGACCGAGATAGGCGGCAGTGAGATGTGGTCGCACAGCGCGGAGGTGCGGGCCCGTCGCGGTACGGCGCCGGCGGTGCTCGATCCGGTGACCGCGGGGCTGTTCGTGGCCACGATGATGGCGCAGGTCGACGAGTTCGCCGAGCGCGGGCACGCGTGGTCGGAGATCGTCAACGAGTCGGTCATCGAGGCGGTCGACTCGCTGCTCCCGTACATGCACGCCCGCGACGTCGCCTACATGGTCGACAACTGCTCCCGCACCGCGCGCCTCGGCACCCGTCGCTGGGGCCCGCGGTTCCAGGCGGCGTACGAGCAGATCGCCCTGCCGCACCTCGACAGCCCGGCCGATCCCGAACTGCTGAAGAGCTTCCTGGAGAACCCCGCCCACGAAGCACTCGCCGCCGCAGCCGAGCTCCGCCCCTCGGTCGACATCTCCGTCACCTCGTGAGGATCGGCAGCTCGACAGGACATGTCGGCGGATCCGGTGGGTGGTGAGAACCGGCTGAGCGTGGCGACGACGGGTAGTAGACGTATACGTACTGTCGAGATGCCGGACTTGCGGGAGTTGTCCGTCTAGCCTGGCGGGCATGAATTCTCAGATGACGCGGTCGCGGTTGGTGCCGATGCTGCCGCGGGACCCGCACGAGCCCGGCCGGACCGCGTCGTCGCTGGAGTTGTTCTTCGACCTGGTGTTCGTGGTGGCGGTGAGCGTCGCCGCGGCGCAGTTGCATCACGCGCTGTCCGAGGGGCACGTCGTCGAGGGCCTGCGGTCCTTCGCGATGGTGTTCTTCGCGATCTGGTGGGCGTGGATGAACTTCACCTGGTTCGCCACGTCCTTCGCGACCGACGACTGGCTCTACCGGCTGCTCACGATCGTCCAGATGAGCGGCGTCCTGGTGCTGGCGGCCGGCATCGAGAAGGTGTTCACCGAGCACGACTTCACCGTCGCCATCCTCGCGTACGTCGTCATGCGGGTGGCGATGATCGCGCAATGGTTGCGGGCGTCCCACTCGGCCGGGTCGAGCCGGCGGGCCACGCAGTTCTACGCCGGCGGGATCGCGATCGTCCAGGTGTTGTGGCTGGTGCTGCTGCTCCTGCCCGAGGCGATCCAGACACCTGTGCTGGTGCTGCTCGTGGCCGCCGAGCTCGCCGTACCGGTGATCGCCGAGCAGCGTGGGATGACGCCGTGGCACCCGCACCACATCACCGAGCGGTACAGCCTGTTCACGCTGATCCTGCTCGGTGAGAGCCTGCTCGCGTCCGCGAACGCGATCATCGAGGCGGTCCACGAGCACGAGGAGCTCGGCCCGTTGATCTCGCTCTCGGTGCTGACGCTGGTCGTCACGGCCGCGCTGTGGTGGATCTACTTCTGGCCGCCGCACCACACCGCGATCACGTCACTGTGGCGCTCGCTGCGGTACGGGTACGTGCACTACTTCGTGTTCGCCGCGGCCGGTGCGTTCTCGGCCGGGATCGAGGTGCAGATCGACCGGATCACCCATCACACCGAGCTGAGCGAGGTCGCCGCGTCCTTCACGGTGACGATCCCGATCGCGGTCTTCGTGCTCGGCATCTGGTGGATCGCGTTGCGCGACAACGCCGATCGCGTGGTGAACGCCGTCGTACCCGTGGGCGCGGTGCTGGTGTTGCTGGATCCGCTGATCCCGGTGCCGTTCGCGCTCACCGCCGTCTTCATGGCGGGGATCGTCGTCACGCTGGTCCTGCGTCCGCCGGTGCCGCGCGGCTAGGGGTTGCCGAGCTCCGCGAGGGCGGTGGCGACGCGGCCGTGGGCGGCGTCCAGGGCGGCGCGGGCCTCGGCGATCGGGGTTCCGGTGAGGAGATGGACCAGGGCGGGCTTCAGCTCGCCGTCGGAGGCGGCCAGCGCGGTCTCGCAGGCGGCCTCGTCGGCGCCGGTGGCCTCGCCGAGGATCCGGAGCATCCGGCCGCGGAGCTTCTTGTTGGTGGCGACCAGGTCGACCATCAGGTTGGACCAGGTGCGGCCGAGCTTGATCATCAGCGTCGTGGAGAACGCGTTCAGGATCATCTTCTGCGCGCTGCCGGCCTTCAGCCGGGTCGAGCCCGCGATCACCTCCGGGCCGGTGTCGGCGGCGATCACGATGTCGGCCAGCGGCGCCAGTGGGGCGTCGGGGTTCGACGTGACCAGAACGGTGGTCGCGCCGGCCGCGCGGGCGGCTTTCAAGGCGCCGGCGACGTACGGCGTGCTTCCGGAAGCGGCGAGGCCGACGACGAGATCCTGATCGGTCACGGCGGCCGCATCCGTGGCGCCGCCCTGCTCGGAGTCCTCGACGTTCTCGACCGCGCGCAGCAGCGCCTCCATGCCGCCGGCGTGGTGGGCGACCACCAGCCCCTCCGGCACGTGGAACGTGGGCAGCAGCTCGGCGGCGTCCAGCACCGCCAGGCGCCCTGATGTCCCGGCGCCGAAGTAATGCACCCGGCCGCCGCCACGGACCGCCTCGACGGCGGCGTCGACGGCCTTGGTCAGCTCCGGGATCACGGCTCCGACGGCGCCCGCGACCCGGGCGTCCTCGTTGTTGACCATCTGGAGGATCTCGGACGTGCCCACCGCATCGATGGCGAGCGTCCTCGGGTTGCGCTGCTCGGTCGGTGAGGTCACAGGATTGATGTTAGTTTTCTACTGAAGGATTTTCAATTCCGTTCATCCTTGACTAAACGGTTGACGTCACTCGGATCCTTTGAGCCGGTGCCCGCGGACCGAGGTAGCGGTCTCCTCGAGCGCCTTCCGGGCGTCCGGCAGCACCTGCTGCGCGACTCCGATGAAGAGGCAGTCGATCACCGTCAGTTGCGCGATCCGGCTGGACATCGCCCCGGAGCGGTACGTCGTCTCGCGGGCGGCCGTGGTGAGCACCAGGTCGGCCGTCTTGGCCAGCGGCGAGCGCGGGAAGTTGGTCACCGCGACCGTGGTGGCGCCGTGCTTGGCGGCCTCCTCGAGCGCTTCGACGACCTCGACCGTCGTGCCGGTGTGCGAGATGCCGATCGCCACGTCGCCGTCGCCGAGCAGGGCCGCGCTGGGCAGCGCGACGTGTACGTCGTTCCAGGCGAACGCGACGCGGCGGATCCGGTGCAGCTTCTGCTGCAGGTCCATCGCGACGAACGCGCTGGCGCCGAAGCCGTACAGGTCGACCCGCGGCGCCTTCACGACCGCTTCGACGACCTTGGCCAGCGTCGCCACGTCGACCTGCTGCGCGGTCTCGCGGACCGCCCGCTCGTCGGCGAACGCGACCTTGCCGACCACGTCGGCCAGCGAGTCACCGGGCTCGATGTCGCCGCCGACTTCCGGACGGACACTCTCCTGCGCCGACTGGGCCGCCAGCTGCAGGCGGAGCTGCGGATAGCCGGGGACGCCGATCTGCTTGCAGAACCGGATGACCGTGGTCTCCGAGGTGGACGCCACCTCGGCCAGTTCGGAGATCGTCATCGCCGCCACTCCGCCCGGGTCCGCGAGGACCGCGTTCGCCACCCGCTGCTCGGCCGGCGCCAGCGCGGGCATCACCGCGCGGACCCGGACCAGCAGCGGCCCCGTGGGTTCTGGAGAGGTTGTTGAATTCATGACAGCCACGGTACGGCGCCCATGCACGAGATGGGATCACCGACGCGAAAGTCTCCAACCTGTTGCGGTAAATGATTCCGGAGTGTGTTCACCGTCGAGAAGAACACCGTTCGCACTCGTGATCTTCACACCGTCGACGTACACGCCCCTGCCCTGGTAGAGCGGGTCGCTCGTGTACCGCCAGCGGACGATCCGCTGGCCGGCGCCCAGTTCCGCGGTCACCTGGTGCCAGTGCCGGTCACCCGAACCGCTGATCGAACCGTCGGTGTCGACCATCGATCCCCGGTCCCGCACCGTGAACGGCACCTTGGTCCACGTCGATCCGTCCGTGGAGGTCTCCAGGTACAGCAGGTCCGTGTCCTCGGTGTCGACGAACAGGTCGAACGCGAGCTTCGCGCCACCCAGAGGTACGACGACCTTCGTGGACAGCGTGCTGGTCGCGTTGTCCGTCGTACCGGAGAACCAGGAGTCCTTGCCGTGCCGTGGGCCGACGCCGAGGGCCAGCGCGAGGCCTTGGGCGACCGCGCGGCGGGCCGGGTTGTTGCTGCCCCAGTCCCGGCTCGGGTGCACGCGGTTGGTGAGCAGGATCGCGAACGAGCGGGAATCGAAGTCGATCACGATCGACGTGCCGGTGTAGCCGGTGTGGCCGGCGGTGCGGGGGCCGGACAGGCCGCCCATGTACCAGCGCTGGTTGAGCTCGAAGCCCAGGCCGTGGTCGTTGCCCGGGAAACCCTGGTTGAAGTTCGTGATCATCGCGGTGACCGAGGATTCCTTGAGGATCCGGGCGCCGCGGTAGCTGCCGCCGTTCAGGAAGGTCTGCGCCAGCACCGCCATGTCGTCGGCCGTGCTGAACACGCCCGCGTGTCCGGCGACGCCACCGAGTGACCAGGCGTTCTCGTCGTGGACCGAGCCCCACACCATCCCGCGCGGGGGCGAGCTCTGGAACTCCGTGGCGGCGATCCGCGGCTTCTTCTTCGGGTCCGGGTTGTAGCCGGTGTCGCGCATCTGCAGCGGTTTGGTGATCCCGTCGGCGACCAGCTTGTCGAGCGGCTTGCCGGTCACCCGGTGCGCGAGCTCGCCGAGCGCGATCAGGTTCAGGTCGCTGTAGAGGTACTTCGTTCCCGGCGGGTCCTGCAGTTTCGCGGTCAGCGCGAGGTGCAGCCGTTCCTCGGGGGTCTTGCCGGTGCTCCACAGCGGGAGCCAGGACGGAAATCCACTGGTGTGCGTGAGGGCTTGCCGGACGGTGACGGTTTCCTTGCCGTTTTCCGCGAACTCCGGGATGTACGTCGCGATCGGCGCGTCCAGGTCGACCTTGCTCTTCTCGACCAGCTGCAGCACGACGATCGACGTGAACAGCTTGGACACCGAGGCCATGTCGAAGATCGTGTCGGTGCGCATCGGGATCTGCTCGTTCGCCGGCAGCTCGGTGCCCTGACCGTCGGCGTACTTGACCGCCTGGCCGGTGGCCGTCCGGGTGACGATGTTCCCGTCGTGACCGAGCAGCGTGACGGCACCGGCGTACAGCGGTTTCGCCGTACCGCTCGGTTGCGTCCAGGCGGCGACCTGGGACAGCGCGGCGTCGATCGGCGCCGGGTCCAGGCCGGCCTTCGCCGGGGTCGCGTCGCGCAGCAGCGTGGTCTTCGGCGCGTACCCGGTGTACGGGTGGTCGAACCGGCCGGAATTGTTGCTGCCAGCAACGGCAGGGGTTGCCATCGTGAGTATCACCGCTGAAGTCGTCGTGATCGCGGCCCACCGTTTCATCGGTGAGCTCCCTTGTAGAGCAGGTACTTCGCCCGCCGGGCCGTCCAGGCGTCCGTCTCGGACTTCCAGGCTGCCACGATCTCTTCGGCGGTCGCATCGGCCGAAAGCATGGTCCGGAACCGATCGGATCCGGTCAGCAGATCGATCCACCGGCCGGGTGGGGTCTCCGCCCGCCAGGTGAACTCCGGGTAGAGCTTACGGGCCTCGACGATCATGTGCGTCGCGGCCGTGATCGCCTCGACCCGGTGCGGGTCGGTGATCTGGACCTGGACGCCGCCGCACAGCACGTTGGCGTTCTTGCTGATGGTCGGCGTGAAGTACGCCTCGCGGAACGCGATTCCGGGGATTTCCTTGGCCTGCAGCGCCTCGGTCCACCGGTAGTCGACGTACGGCGCTCCGATCAGCTCGAACGGTCGTGTCGTACCGCGGCCCTCGGACATGTTGGTCGCCTCGAACAGGCACAGGCCCGGGTACAGCAGTGCGGTGTCCGGGGTGGGCATGTTCGGGCTCGGCATCACCCAGGAAACCCCGGTGTCGGCGGCCAGCTGGTCGCGCTTCCAGTTCCTCGCCTCGATCACGGTCAGTTGCTTCAGCCGGCCGCCGTTCGGCTCCAGCGGCAGGTATTCCGCGTCGAACATCCGGGCCAGCTCACCGACGGTCATGCCGTGCTGCTGGAGGATCTCCTTCTTGCCGACGCCGGAGGTGAAACCGGGTTTGAGCATCGGGCCGCGGGCGTAGCCGCCGACTGGGTTCGGCCGGTCCAGGACGACGAACCGCGCGCCGGTGCGGACCGCGGCGAGCATCGCCTCGAACATCGTCCAGATGTAGGTGTAGAACCGTGCGCCGACGTCCTGGATGTCGAAGACAACGGTTTCCACCCCGGACTTCGCGTACAGGGCGGCGAGCTTGTCCGCGTTCGCGCCGTACGCGTCGTACACCATGATCCCGGTGCGCGGATCGACGTGGTCGCCCTCCGAGCCACCGGCCTGCGCGCTGCCGCGGAAACCGTGTTCGGGGCCGAACACGGCGACGATGTCCACCTTCCCGGACGCGTGCATGGTGTCCACGACGTGCTGGAAGTCGGACAGGATGCCGGTCGGGTTGCTGATCACGCCGACCTTCTGACCGGCCAGCGCCCGCCAGCCGTCGGCGGCCAGCACCTCGGCTCCGGTCAGGACCGGTCGGCTGGACACCGCCGTCCCGTCGGGCACCGCCTGCGCGGCGGGTACGTCGAGCAGTGGGGCGGCGGCGAGGGCGCCGGCGCCGGCGAGCAGATTGCGTCGCTTCATGAGGTCTCCTCGGGGCAGGGGCTTGGAGGCGTGACAGGACGGGTCACGGGCGGAAAGAGAGATGGGCGATCATCGGCCGGTGGTCGCTGGCGGCCTGCGCGACCGGGACCTCGGCGGGCACCTCGGCGTGCAGGACGTGCAAACCGGAGCCGACGGTCACGAAGTCGATCCGCTTGTCGGCGGCGACCGCGGGGTAGGTGTCCGGACCGCCGGTCGTCGAACCGGCCGCCGTCCAGGAGTCCGAGAGCTTGCGCCACAGGCCCGCGAGCTCGGGTGCGCCGGCCTCCGCGTTGAAGTCGCCGACGAGGATCTGTAGGTCCTGCCTACGGTCGGCGGCGAGCATCTTCACGGTGTCGGCGACCTGAGCCTGGCGGACCGACGGATCGGCCCGGTAGTCCAGGTGCGTGCAGTACACGTGCAGCCGCCGCCCGCGGACGTCCAGCTCCGCCTCGAGGAACCCGGGCGCCGGAGCCGGTACCGGGTTCGGGTCCTGCGTCGAGAGCCGCGTGATCGAGTGGTTCTCGGTGCGGACCAGCGGGAAGCGGGAGAGCAGGCCGACGCCGTACTGGCGCCGCGGCTGACCGGCCGCCGGCGGGTCGAAATCGTAGATCGGGGCGAACGCCGGGTGCATGCCGAGTTCGGCGCCGAGTTCGGCGAGGGTGTCCAGCCACTGGCTGCGGTCGCCCCAATGCACGTCGACTTCCTGCAGGCCGATGATGTCCGCGTCCAGCGCCTTCAGCGCCTGCGCGGTGCGGTCGAGGTCGAAGACGTTGTCTTCCCCGGCGCCGGCGTGAATGTTGTACGACGCAACGGTCAGCGAGGTCTGCCGGGCGTCGAAGGTCAGGCCGTGGCCGAACGGGTGCAGGACCGGAGCCGGGTCCGGACTGTTCGGGTCCGGCTTGGCCGGGATCTCCACCGGGAGCTTGCCGGTCGGGGCGATCTCGCCGTACAGCACCTTCGCGAGGGCTGCCATCGACGGTGCGGTGGAGCCGTACGTGACGAGCGTGGTCGGCGCCGGCCCGAAGTACGCGACGTCGTACGGGTCGCGGACCGGGACGACGATCACCGGGCGACCGGTGCCGAGTAGTCCGTTGACGAGCTTCTGCTGTTTGGCCAGCTTGTCGGTGACCTCGGTGTCCCAGGCTTTGTTGGTGAGGACAACGGTGAGGTCGGCCTGGGCGGTCGCGGCGAGGGCGTCGGCGATCTTGGCGTCGGTCGGCGTGGTGCCGGTGTCCTTCACGATCGTCGTCGCGCCATGGGTCTGCAGGGCGGTCGCGAGCGCGGCCGGGCCGTACCCGGTGACCAGGATCGTGCGTGGCGCGGGGGAGAGCGGCAGCAGTCCGGCATCGTTGCGCAGCAGCGTCGTACTGCGGTCCGCGATCAGCTGGGCCTCGGCGTAGTTGGCCGGCGTACCGACGATCTGCGCGACCCGGGACACGTCGACGTACGGCCGGTCGACCAGGCCGCCCGCGTGCTTCAGCGCGAGGATGCGGGTGACGCTCTCGTCGATCCGGGCTTCGCTGATCCGGCCGCCGCGGACCGCGGCGAGGACCGAGTTGTAGGCGAGCCCGGGATCGACCGGCATCAGCAGCTGGTCGACGCCGGCCTCGATCGCGCGCAGCGGGATCTCCGCGTCGCCGTACTTGTCCCGGACGCCCTGCATGCCGAGTGAGTCGGTGATCACGACGCCGTCGAACCGGAGCTGCTCGCGCAGGATCCCGGTCAGGATCGGCCGGCTCAACGTCGCCGGGTCGCCGGACGGATCGAGCGCGGGTACGACGATGTGCGCGGTCATGATCGACTGGATGCCGGCCCGGATCGCGGCCTGGAACGGGGGCAGGTCGATGCGGGTCCACTCGTCGCGGGTGTGCCCGATGACCGGGATGCCGGTGTGGCTGTCGGTGGCGGTGTCGCCGTGTCCGGGGAAGTGTTTCGCGGTCGACACGATCCCGCCGTCGCGCTGGTAGCCCTTCACCTGCCCGGCGACGAGTTCGGCGACCAGCGCCGGGTCGGACGAGACCGAGCGGACCCCGATCACTGGGTTCAGCGGATTCACGTTGACGTCGGCGTCCGGGGCGAAGTCGGTGGTGATACCAAGGGACTTCAGCTCCCGTCCGGCGATCGCACCGGCCGCGCGGGCGAACGCCGCCGACCGGGTCGCGCCGAGCGCCATGCCACCCGGGAACTGCGTCGCGGGCGGTCCGACCCGGACGACCGAGCCGTACTCCTGGTCGGTGCCGATCTGCAGCGGGATCCCGTTGTTCGCGATCGCGGCGGCCTGCAGACCGTTGGACAGGCCCGCGATCTGCTGCGGGTTGCGGACCGAGTCGGTCCAGGTGAAGTAGATGACGCCGCCGAGGTTGTACTTGCGCACCACTTCGGCCGGCGTCGCGACGCCGTACAGGCTGGTGTTGCGGGCGTCGGCGGTGTCGGCGGCGGGGCCGTAGGCGTAGCAGACGAACAGCTGGCCGACCTTCTGTTCCAGCGTCATCCGCCGCAGGGTCTCGCGGACCCAGCGGTCGGTGCCGGCCTGGGTCTGGGCGTTCGCGGTCGTCGTCGTGGCAACCGTCGATCCTGCGACGGCGGCCGCCGCGAGTCCGAGGGTCTGGCGTCGGGTCAGTTCCATGGGTGTCACCAACTCCTTGCGGGCGGGCAGGGGCGAGCGCCAAAGTAAGTGAATTACAGATACTTCCCCGAGACGCGAAAGTTACCCACGCGCGCACGGTGGGTCAAGAGTCGATGACACGTAGTGGACCGCCCAGCTCGATCCGCGCTCCGACCGGCGCCGCAAGGGCGACAAGGCCACCCGTGCACGGCAGGTAGGTCACCTCGAGCTCGGGCGCGGATGCTACGACTCCGCCGCCGATCGGAACCTCCCGCCGAAGCCCTCGCAACCCGACCCCGAGCGCCTTCCCGACTGCTTCCTTGGCCGTCCAGAGGTGTAGGAAGGCGTCCAGCTGATCGGGCCGGCTGTTCATCCATGCCGACTCGGACGCGGTGAACCAGCGGTTCGCGAGCGGGACGATGTCCCGGGGCTCACGTTCTTCGAGGTCGATCCCGAGCGGACCGTCGTACGACGCGGCGACGGCGATCAGGTGGTGGGTCCGGGACACGCTCACCGCCAGCCCGGGGATCTCCGGCCGACCGCTCTCGTCGTGGTCGAGGGTCGGGTCGTCGACCATCGTCCCCGCCAGCTCGAGCAACAGCTCGTGGGCGTCTCCAGCCGGCGCGAGCCACACATGCACGGAAGCACCCACCGCATGAAGGTAGCCCAGGTCTCGTCACGGGGAGTCTTGTCGACAAATTGCCTAACGGAACTGGTCCTCTCGATGGAGCCGGAACTGGATCTGTAGGGCGTACCGGTATGTCTCTAACTTCGAAGTATGACCACCGCGTGCGAAGTCCAGGTAGCTGCTGCCGAGCGTTTGCTGACCGGCCAGTTCGGCCGGCTGCTGGTGATGGTTTTCGGATCCGGGCTGAGCATGTACCTGCTCACCTCCGTGGTCCCGCTCTACCTGGCCGCCAACGGATCCGGCGGGGTCGGCGCCGGTCTGTCGACCGCCGCGATGATGTTCTCCGCGGTCGCCGTCGAACTGCTGGTACCGCGGATGCTCGCCCGCTGGGGCTACCAGGTCGTCCTGGGTCTCGGTCTGATCCTCCTCGGTGCACCGTCGCTGGTCCTGCTCGCCACCGCGAGCCTCCCGGTCGTGCTGGCCGTCTGCATCGTCCGGGGCGCCGGCCTGGCGATCCTCGTCGTCGGCGCGGTCGCCCTGGTCGCCGACCTGACCCCGGCCGCCCGCCGCGGCGAGGCGCTCGGCGTGTACGGCGTGGCGGTCGGCGTGCCCGCGGTGATCGGTCTCCCGCTCGGCGTCTATCTGACTCACGTGATCGGCTTCGGCGCGCTGTTCGTCCTGGCCGCGGTCGCCTCGCTCGCCGGTCTCGTCACGCTGATCGGGCTGCCCGCCGCGGTGCGCACCGAGGGGCAGCACGTCCAGGTACTCGGCGGCGTCCGGCGCAGTGGTCTGCTGATGCCGACTCTGGTGTTCGCCGCGGTGACCGTCGCGGCTGGGATCAGCGTGACTTTCCTGCCGCTCGGGGTTGCCGGGGGCAAGCAGTCGATGGTCGCGACAGCCCTGCTGCTGCAGGCGATCGCTGCACCCGCCGCGCGCTGGCTCGCCGGTCGGTACGCCGACCGCATCGGCCCCGCGAAACTGCTCGCACCCGCGCTGCTCTTCGCCGTCGTCGGCGCCGGCTCGCTGGTTTTCCTGCCTAGCGCCGTCGCGATCCTGATCGGCTCGACCTGCTTCGGTATCGGGTTCGGCGCCGCGCAGAACCTCACGCTGACGCTGATGTACAACCGCGTCGACCGCTCCCGCTACGGCCAGGTCAGCGCGCTCTGGAACCTCGCGTACGACGGCGGTTGGGGAGCCGGCGCGCTGATCTTCGGGGCGGTCGTCGGCGGGGTCGGCTTCCCGGTGGCGTTCGCGCTGACCGCGGCGGTCGTGGCCGTGGCCGTCGTACCGGCGATCAGGGCGTCCCGCTGAGCGGCGTGGTCAGAGCTTGCGCAGCCTGACCCAGCGGACGGCGTGGTCGGCGCCCTTGCGGAGCACGAGCGTGGCGCGGGAGCGGGTGGGCAGGATGTTCTCGCGGAGGTTCGGGCCGTTGATGCCGTCCCAGAGCGATTCGGCCTTCGAGATCGCCTGCTCGCGGCTCAGCTCGCCGTACCGGACGAAGTACGACTCCGGGTTCCGGAAGGCCGTCTCCCAGAGTTTGAGGAAGCGGGCGACGTACCAGGAGCGGATGTCGTCGGCGGCGGCGTCGACGTACACCGAGAAGTCGAAGAAGTCGCTGACCGCGAGGCCGCTCTTGCCGTCCGCGTGCCGGGGCGCCGGCTGCAGGACGTTCAGCCCCTCGAGCAGCAGGATGTCGGGCTGCTCGACGGTCGTCCGGACGTCGGCCATCCGGTCGTAGTGCAGGTGCGAGTAGACCGGCGCCTCGACGGTGTCCATCCCGGACTTCACCTCGACCACGAAGCGCAGCAGGGACTTGCGGTCGTACGACTCCGGGAACCCTTTGCGCTGCATCAGGCTCCGGCGCTCGAGCTCGGCGTTCGGCCAGAGGAAGCCGTCGGTGGTGACCAGCGCGACCCGCGGGTGCTCGGGCCAGCGGGCCAGCAGTTCGCGGAGCAGGCGCGCGGTCGTGGACTTGCCGACGGCAACCGATCCGCCGATGCCGATCACGAACGGCGTGCGGGTGGCGGCCGGTTTGCCGAGGAAACTCTCGGTGTCGGCGTGCAGGGCGCGGGCGTGCCGGACGTACAGCGACAGGATCCGGGACAGCGGGAGGTAGACCTCGCGGACCTCGTCCATGTCGATCTCGTCCCCGAGACCGCGCAACCGCTCCACCTCGTCCGCCGTCAGCGGGGAGACGGTGGTCTCGGCCAGTTGGGCCCAGGTGGCCCGGTCGAGCTCGGTATAGGGAGTCACCTCCCGCGACGGCTGCAGCATGTGGCCCATTCTTCCCACCGGCGCGGGAAGCACCCACATCAGGCGGACGTGGGCTTCGTCTCAGCTACGGTACGGTCTCGAAACTTTCGGTCACCGTCCGGTGACCGAGCGGGTGTGCGAGGATCACGACCCGATGATCGATTCCGCCTGGCTCGGTACTCAACGGCTGCCCGAAGTGACCGTGCACGCGTCGGGGGCGCTGGCCCAAACGATCCGGGCCGAGCTCCGGCAGACGCGCCGCTTCCGCACCGACGTACAAGTTGCCGTGTGCACCTTGACCCGGGTCCGCGAGACCCCGCTGTGGCGGGAAGTCGAGGCCGCCGTCCCCGAGCACGGGCTCGGCGTCGAGGGGTTCGTGGTGGTGCGACGGGGCAACGATCTCGTGGTGGCCGCCGAGGGCGGCCACGGATTGCTGTACGGCTACTTCTACGTGCTCCGGTACTTCGAGTGGATGAGCGGCGACTTCACCGTCGTCGAGCAGCCGGCGGTCCCGATCCGGATGCTGGACCACTGGGACGAGGTGTCCGGCACGGTCCGGCGCGGGTACTCGGGTGGATCGATCTTCTTCCGCGACGGTCAGGCGGTGGAGGACCTGACGAGGGTCCGGTCGTACGCGCGGCTGCTGGCGTCGATCGGGATCAACGCGGTCGCACTCGCCACCGCCGAACTGCCCGACGTGGCCCGGTTGGCCGGAGTTTTCCGGGAGTACGGGATCGCGGTCAGTCTGGCGATCGAGTTCACCGACGACCCGCGCGACGAACGCGTCGCCCGCTGGTGGGCCGCGACGATCGCCCGGGTGTACGAGGTCGTCCCCGATCTCGGTGGACTCGTGGTGCGGGCGGGCGCGGACGCCGAGGGAGCGAACCTGCTCGGGCGCGCGGTGGCGCCGTACGGCGGAACGGTTTTCTGGCGAGTTTCCGGCGCGGAGTCGCCGCTGGACTGGCGGGACCGCCGGGCGGATCGCGCGCGGGCGGCGTACGACCAGTTCATCCCGCTGGACGGACGGTTCGAGGAAAACGTCGTACTGCAGGTTCCGCACGGGCCGTCGGAGTTCCAGGTCCGGGAGCCGGTCGCGCCGCTGCTCGGGGAACTGCAGGAAACCGTTTTCGGGCTGGAGTTGCAGGTCACGCAGGAATATTCCGGACAGCAACGGGACCTGTGCTACCTCGGGCCGTGGTGGCGGGAGATCCTGCAGTTCGACACCACCGGCGGCGCGGGGGCGACGGTTGCCGACCGCATCGGTGCGGTCGTTGCCGTGTCCAACGTCGGCGACGACCCGAACTGGACCGGCCACAAGCTTGCGCAGAGCAACCTCTACGCGGTCGGCCGGCTGGCCTGGGACCCGGCCGCGGACCCGGTCAGCCTGCTGCACGAATGGGCCGCGGCGACGTTCGCGATGGACGATCGGACGCGGAGCGAGCTGGTGACGATCATGTCCGGTTCGTGGCGGACGTACGAGCAGTACACCGCGCCGCTCGGCGTCGGGTTCATGGTGACGCCGGAGACGCACTACGGGCCGAGCGTCAACGGGTACGAGTACTCGGCCTTGGGCACGCACCACTTCGCGGACCGGGACGGTGTCGGCGTGGACCGGACGGTGAAGACCGGATCGGGATTCACCGGGCAGTACCCGGAACCGCTCGCCAGTCTGTACGAGGACGTCCACAGCTGCCCGGACGAGTTGCTGCTGTTCTTCCACCACGTGCCCTACGACCATCGGCTGCAGAGCGGGACGACGGTCCTGCAACACATCTACGACACGCACTTCCAGGGGTACGCCGAGGTCGAGGCGATGGCCGCGCGGTGGCGCGTGATCGCCGAGCGTTTCGTGCCGGTGGTCCGCGACAACATCACGGACCGGTTCGAGACGCAGCTCGCGAACGCCCGGGAGTGGCGCGACCAGGTGAACACGTTCTTCTTCCGACTCAGCGGCGTACCGGACAACCAGGGCCGCACGATCCACCGGTAACCTGGTTCGAAAGTTTCGAGACGGGAGGCGTCGTGGGCGAGCGGCCGACCATTGCGAAAATTGCGGAGCAGGCCGGGGTGTCGGTGCCGACCGTGTCCAAGGTGCTGAACGGGCGCGCGGACGTGGCCGAGGCGACCCGGGCGCGGATCGAGGGCCTGATCCAGGAGCACGGGTACCGGCGGCGCAGCGCGGGGACGACGGCCAGCCCGATGATCGACCTGGTGTTCAACCAGCTCGGCGGCGAGTGGGCGATGGAGCTGATCCGCGGCGTCGAGGAGGTCGTCCGCGCGGCGGGCGTCGAACTGGTGCTGTCCGAGTGCGGCGGCGCGTTGCGGCCGCGGCAGGAGTGGATCGAGTCGGTGCTGAACCGGCGGCCGCTCGGCGTGATCATGGTGTTCTCCGACCTGGATACCGAGCAGCGGGCGCAGCTGGAGGCGCGGCGGATCCCGTTCGTGGTCGTCGATCCGGTCGGCGACGTTGGCGACGACGTACCGTCGATCGGCTCGGCGAACTGGAACGGCGGGCGGATGGCGACCACCCATTTGCGGAACCTCGGCCATCAGCGGATCGGGATGATCGGCGGGCCGATGGACACGTTGTGCTCGCGGCAGCGCGTCGATGGGTACTCCGACGCGCTGCGCTCGACCGGGGCCGAGGCCGACCCGGCGCTGATCCGCTGGGGCGACTTCTCGGTCGGCGGCGGGTACCGCGAGGCACTCGTGCTGCTCCGCCAACCCAGCCCGCCGACCGCGATCTTCGCGGGCAGCGACATGCAGGCGCTGGGCGTCTACCAGGCCGCCCGCGAACTGGGCCTCGACGTACCTCGCGATCTCTCCGTGGTCGGGTACGACGATCTGCCCGTCGCGCAGTGGGTCACGCCGGCGCTGACGACCGTCCACCAACCGCTGCACCAGATGGCCGAGCTCGCGGCCCGCGTCGTACTCGATCTCTCCCGTGGCGAGACACCGACCGCGCTCCGGCTGGACCTGGCCGTCGACATGAGGGTTCGCCGGTCCACCGGGCCGGCCTAGGACCGCGAGACGGGATCGGGCTCGGCGATCGCGGTCTCACGGGCGTGGTCGACATCGCCGTGGGTCGCGGTCAGGTAGGCGACGAGGACGGCGAACAGCAGGAGTCCGACCAGCGTGACCGGGCCGATGCCCCAGCCGACGCCGCCGTCGTGGGTGCCCTTGCCGAGCCAGTCGGCGATCGACGCGCCGAGCGGCCGGGTCAGCACGTACGACGACCAGAAGGCCACCGTGACGTTGAGGCCGAGCCGCCACAGGCCGAGCGGCACCACGATCAGGACGGCGAAGAGCACGATCGACCAGGTGAAGCCGAGGCCGAAGTCGATCGCGGTGGCGTCGCCGACGGCGGTACCGAGGCCGAAGGTCAGCAGCACGACACCCCAGTAGAACCGTTCGCGCCGGGCCGTGGTGATCGAGTGCACCGAGATGGTGCCTTCGCTGCGCCGCCACCAGGTCAGGAGGCCGCACAGCAGGACGAGATAGACGATGGAGTCGAACCAGTACGGCGTACCGAGGGCGACGTGCGGTCCGTCGGCGATCATCGTGCCGAAGAGCGCGACGCCGAGCACGGTGATCCAGTAGCGCACCGGGTGGTAGGTGGTGGCCTTCAGCTGCAGGTAGAGGGCGGTGAAGAACGTGCCGATCCCGACGACAGCGGCCAGCGGGATGCTGAGGCTGCCGAGGTAGTCCGACGCGGTCTCGCCGATGCCGGTCGTCAGCAGCTTGACGACCCAGAACATGACGAAGACCGCGGGGACCTTCGGGGCCGGGAACACTCGTGTATGCATGGTGCGCGAGGGTAGAGAGCCGAAGCTGAGAGGGACCTGATCGGCGTGCGGTGCTCCGGCGGCGGCTAGGGTGAGGGACATGATCGTCGGCGTGGGTATCGATGTGGTCGACGTGGATCGGTTCATGCGGACGCTGGAGCGGACGCCCGGACTGCGGGACCGGGTGTTCACCGCGGTGGAGGCGGTCAAACCGCCGGCCTCGCTGGCGGCGCGGTTCGCGGCCAAGGAAGCGTTGGCGAAGGCGCTCGGGGCGCCGGCCGGCATGCACTGGCACGACGCCGAGGTGCAGACCGACGAGACCGGTCGGCCGTGGCTCGAGATCACCGGGACGGTCGCGACCCAGGCGGCGAAGCTCGGCGTACAGAGCCTGCATCTGTCGCTGAGTCACGACGCCGGCATCGCATCCGCAGTGGTCGTCCTGGAGGGCTGAACATGCGCAGCGCGCACACCGTCGAGCAGGTCCGGGCCGCCGAGGCCGAACTGATGGCGAAGCTCCCGGACGGCACGCTGATGCAACGCGCCGCGACCGGCCTTGCGGTTGCCATCAGCAACTTCCTGGGCCGCGCGTACGGGGCCCGCGTGGTGCTCCTGATCGGCTCCGGCGACAACGGCGGTGACGCCCTGTACGCCGGCGCGAACCTGGCCCGCCGCGGCGCGCAAGTCACCGCGGTGCTCCTCTCGTCCAAGGTGCACGAGGCAGGGCTCGAGGCGCTCGTCGCGGCAGGTGGCCGGGTCGGCTCTCCGGACGAGATCCGCACCGCCGACGTGGTCGTCGACGGGATCGTCGGGATCGGCGGTCGCCCAGGTCTCCGGCCGGACGCGCTCGCCGCGGTGCAGGTCGCCGAGCAGTACGGCGTACCGATTGTGGCTGTGGACACGCCGTCTGGGGTCGACGTAGACACCGGCGAGACGCCCGAGCCGCACGTCCGCGCCGCGTTCACCGTCACGTTCGGCACCCACAAGATCTGCCACTTCATCGACCCCGCCGCGAGCGCGTGTGGGCCGGTGCACCTCGTCGACATCGGCCTCGACCTGCCGCCGGCGCCGGTGCAGGCGCTGCAGGCCCGCGACGTGCGGGCGCTCTACCCGGTGCCGCACGCCGACTCCGACAAGTACTCGCGCGGGGTTCTCGGGCTGATGGTCGGCTCCACGCAGTACCCGGGTGCGGCCGTCATCGCCACCGCCGGCGCGCTGGCCGGTCCGGTCGGGATGGTGCGGTACGTCGGTCCGGATGCGGTCGCGAACGCGGTACGGGAAGCCCACCCGGAGATCGTCGGCGCCGGCCGGGTGCAGGCGTGGACGATCGGCTCCGGGCTCGGCGATGAGCTCGACGTACCGCGGATCCGCGAACTGCTGGACGCCGAAGAGCCGGTCGTACTGGACGCCGACGGCCTGAAGGCACTCGACGAATCCGGCGACCATGTCAACGTTCTGGCCACGCCGCACGCGGGTGAACTCAGCCGCTTGCTCGGGGTTGACCGCGCGACCGTCGAGGCCGACCGACTGAAGCACGCGCGCCTCGCGGCCGAGCGTTTCGACGTCACGGTCTTGCTCAAGGGGTCGACGACTGTTGTTGCCGCTCCCGACGGCGAGGTCCGGGTGAACACGAACGCTACGCCGTGGTTGGCGACGGCGGGGTCCGGAGACGTTCTTGCGGGCCTGTGCGGTTCGCTGCTGGCCGGCGGCCTGTCGCCGCTGGACGCGGCCGCCGTCGGTGCTTACTTACACGCCGCCGCAGCCAACCTCGCGGCTGATGGTGCGCCAGTAACCTCCATGAATGTCGCCCACGCTCTGCCAAGGGCGACCCGCTCGATCTTGAGCTGACGCTGTTGGGGACAACGGCGAGGAGATCGCCTGCGACCTCGAAGGTGCGCCGGCTCCCCGAGATCCCCGCGCCGCGTGGCACGAGCCGCTCGACAAGCACCAGTCGCCGGCACCACGAGTCATGCGAGACCCCGCGTCGCCACGAGTCGGCGTCGCCACGAGCTCGCTTGATAGTCATGTGCCCGCGTAACCGCCGGTCGGTCGAGGAGCGCGGTAGCGCGCAAGGTCCGGCGCTAGCCGGGTGGGATGCACCGGCGCTAGCCGGGGGGGGGGGGTGGGTGCGCGCGTGGTGGTGCGTTGAGGAGCGGAGCGACGAAGTAGCGCCGGAGCACGCGGGGGCGACCGCAGTACCTGAGGCGCGCGGTACGTGTTGCGGGGTGGAGCGTGCGGACGTAGGACTGGAGAGTTGCTGGTGCCTCCACCGCCTTTGGAGTGTGCACGTGAAGCGATTCGTGGGGTTCGTGGTGCTTGTCCTGCTCGCGGTGCTGCCGGTTCCGGCGGTCGCGAGGACGACGTCGTACGTGGCTGATCGGCAGACGAAGATCGACGTGATGGGGGAGTGGGCGCATCCCGATGACGACACGAGCTTCATCGGGCCGTGTGGTGTCTGGCATCAGCTGTACGGCGTGAAGTGCGGCGTGATCATGGTGACCCGGGGGGAGGGCGGCGGCAACGCGGCCGGTACCGAGCTCGGCCCTGATCTCGGGCTCCGAAGGGAGAACGAGGACCGCGTCGCGCACTACCGCTCGGGCACGGTCGACATCTTCAACCTCGACCGCGTGGACTTCTTCTACAACCAGAGCGCGCCGCTGACGCAGTATTTCTGGGACGAGCAGGAGACGCTGCGCCGGGTGACGCGGGTGATCCGCGAGACGCAGCCGGAGGTCTACATCGGGTTCACCCCGACACTCGCCGCCGGCCACGGCAACCACCAGCAGGCAGGCCGGCTGATCTGGGAAGGCGTCATCGCCGCTGCCGACCCCACGATGTTCCCGGAGCAGCTGAAGGGCCCGCACGCGCTCAGCACCTGGCAGGTCAAGAAGGTCTTCTCCGGCGGCAGTACGGCGGGTACGGGCGGTACGACGACCGCCGCGAACTGCACCACCGGCTTCACCCCGACCGGCGTCGACACTGTCGCGGGCGTGTGGACCGGCTACAACTCGCCGTACAGCTGGCCGGCCGGCAACTCGCAGGGGCAGACCGCCGGTACGCCGAAGATCTGGCAGCAGGTCTCGGACGAGGGCCGCGCGGCGTACCCGACGCAGAGCCGCGTGATGTACAAGGGCACGTCCGCCCCGGCCTGCCCACGCTTCGGTATGACGGAATCGTTCGTACCGTTCCAGCCGAACAACAACGCATTGGCGGGCCGTGACGACGCGATCCTGTTCGGCGCGACCAGACCGGATCCGGGCGGGCTGCCGCTCGGCACGCTCGAATACCTGACGTTCTCCCGCTCCTACAACGTCGCAGGCGAACCCTTCCAAGCAACCTTGCACCTCCGCGGGAAACTTGCCAAAGGCAACGTAGCGCTGACCGTCCCGCCCGGTTGGACGACCGATGGCCCGAAGCCGGTCCGCGCCGGTTCCGCCGCCGACGTCACCTTCACCGTCACCCCGGCCGCCAACGCCCCGGTCGACCAGAACGCGAAGGTCTCCGCGCTCTACACCACCGACCACGCCTCGGGGTACACCGACAACGTCGTCCGCATCGTCGCCGCCGCCGAGGGACGCTTCCAGCGGTGGGGCAATTGGCAGGAGTACGACGAGTGGCTGCAGAACACCGCACCGCAAGCCAACCGTCTCGGCCGCTCGCAGGCGATCCAGTCGATGGGCATCGGCCAGAGCATCGACGTACCCGTGGTGGTTCACAACTGGTCGGCGAAGCAGCAGACCGGCGCGGTGTCGCTGGACGTGCCCGCCAACTTCACGGTCGACGCGGCGAGCAAGCCGTACGACCTGCAGCCCGGCGCGGACGCCACCGTCACGTTCAAGCTGACCAACACCGACACGACATTGCCGGCCCAGCAGAATGTCTCGATCCCGATCCGCACCGCGACCGGCAGCGAGACTCTCACCCTCACGCTTGTCCCGACCACCGTCATCCCGCAGGCCACGCCGGTCGTCGACGGCAAGGCCGAACCCGGTGAGTACCCGGGCGCCACGCTCGACCTCGGCCGGATCTGGCAGGGCGCGAGCACCTGCACAGGCGTCGACGACTGCGGCGTTTCGTCAACGGGAGAAGGCAGTACGGCGAAGGTCAGCTGGTCCGACGACGCGCTCTACTTCTTCATCCACGTCCGCGACGACTACCAGTCGTACGCCGTGACACCGGCCGAATGTGTCGGTCACTGGCAGGCCGACTCGGTCGAGATCCTGCTCGACCCGCGCGGCACCGCGTCGCAGGACCTCAAGGACACCGCGAACACGTTCAAGCTCGGGATCTTCCCGTTCTCCCAGAGCGGAGGACCGTGCTGGGAACGCGACGCGGACAACCACCAGGGCTACTCGAGCGGCGCCCTCGACACCGGCAACGCGCCGGGCGTCCAGGTCGCGTCGACCGCGCAGTGGGTCGGCAGCAACTCGACGACGGTCCCGCACGCGTACGCCGGTGGCGGGTACGACCTCGAGGTGAAGATCCCGCTCGCCGACCTGCCGTCCGCCGTCGACCCGTCGCGGCTCGGCCTGAACATCACGCCGTACGACAACGACGACACGTCGGCCGCCGGTACGACGACGTTGCGGCATATCGACATGAGTACTCGGCTCGGGTGGTCGGCGCTCGGGTCCGTGCAGTCCGACCCGTACCGCTGGGGGCTCGCCACGCTCCCCGGATACACCCCGCCGGCGGACCGTCCGACTACCCCGGCACCGCCCGACGTGTCGAACCCGAACCTGAACGGCGCGCTGTCTCCGCAGACGATTGCACAGTCTGCGCGCAACGGCGTACCGATCTCGGGCCGGGTGCCGAGTGACGACCTGAAGATCCTGTCGTCGGCGCTGCGCGGAAACGCAGTACAGCTGGTCACGTCGTCGAAGGGATCCGGTACGGCGCGGGCGTTCCTGACCAGTGGTGAGCTCGGCGCGATCCCGGTGTGGACGACGTCGTGCACGTCCGATCCGGCGCCGGACTACGGCTTCACGCCGTGCGCCGTCACCGATGGCGCGACGCCACCGTGGTCACCGGACATGAGCGGTCATCTGGTGAAGCAGGTCACGCGCGGCGTGCAGAACTGGACGATCCCGTTGACCGCGGCGCAGCGCCAACAGCTCCGGGACCGCGGGCACCTGTTGGTGTCCTACGAGACCACGGAGAACGAGGTCCAGGCCTTCGACATCCGGATCGCGTAGTCGGCCGCCTCCCGGACCTGCTCGCTCGGGTGCTCCAGCGCTCGCTGCAGCAGGTCCGTGGTGGCGGCCTGCGGCACGGCGCCACCTGTTGCCATCAGCAACGGAACCAGCAGGTACGGATCCGCCTCGAGCCCGTGCTGCACCTGGTTGGCCAGCATCGTCTCGGTCCAGGTCAGGGTGTGCCGGTTGACGGCCTCGGTGATCAACGCGGCCCGGTCCGGGGACCGAGTGCGGAGGAAGAGCGCCTTCGCGCGCACGTCGGCGCACTCCACCTCGATGATCTGCTCGGTGCCGGCCGCGAAGACGATGCCGAGGTCGCCGGTGCCGACGCGTTCGAAGCTGGTGCCGGTCGCCAGGGCGATCGCGGCCAGTAAGTCGTTGTCCAACCAGTCGTCCGGGCGGATGACCAGACCTGTCCAGTGCTGCCCGCTAGCGGGCTGCTCGCTCACTTGCCTCAGCGTATCGCGGTGAAGTCCAAGCCGCCGCCCGTGGAACGAAGCTTCAGTGTCGAGCCGTCGACCTGATAGCTCACCTGGCCGTGCAATCCCTTCAGCAGCGTGGATTCCAGCTTCGCGGCGTCGCCGGCGCAGGCCCGGCGGGTGGTGGCCAGTTCGCCGAAGGTGAGCTTGCCGGTGGACCGCGCGACCACGCCCTGGAACTCGTTGCAGCCGGTGGACCCGGTGACGCGCTCGCCGTTCAGCGTCAGCCAGGCCTTCTCGGAGTCGGCCTGGTGCGACGCGACCTCGCCGGTGATGGCCGTGGACAGCGCCCACTTGGTGCCATCGAGGGCAACATCGGGTACGGCGGTCTGCTGGTCGGTGAGCGCGATCGTCGTACTACCCGCAGTGAGGGCGAGTTTGTCGCCGGTGAGCTGCCACGTCGGCGTTGCCTGGATGATTTTGGCCAGCCAGGAGTCCTGACCTTGCTGCGGACCGGGGCAGCCCATCGCGGTGCTGGCGAGCTCGCCGTCGAGGGTGAGCTTGCCGCCGGCTGTCGAGACCTTCGACTGCATCGAGTTGCAGCCGACGTCCGCGACCAGGCGGCCGTCCGCGGTGAACTGCAGCCGGACCCGGGTCTTCGGCGCCAGCGGTCGCGGTTTCCCGTCCTCGGTGACCGCAGTCGAGAGGTACGTCCGCCCGGCCAGGGACGGCTCGCTGCCGGTGTCCTGTCCGGCGCTGTCCTTTCCAGCGCTCTGGCCGCACGCGGTCAGCGTCAACTGGGCCAGCAACAGGCCGGCCGCGGCGCGGGCGATCATCCGTTTGTTCACACTCTCAGGACGCCGCGGAGAGCGCTCGCGTTGCAGGTGCACGGACAGTTAAATTGGGACCTGGGGTTGGCAGCGCTGATCACGGTTCGATAACGTCACCGCCGTACGCGAGAGCGAACAGCACGACAAGGCCACTGACCTGGCCCCTCTGGGGATCCAATCGAACAGTTGAGGGCCGCACGCGAGTTCTGGGGCAGCAGTGCGGCCCGTCGAGCAAACTAAGGAACTCTCCGCATGCCCCCCACCCGAACTGCCCGGAGTCGCGTGATCCTCCCAGCGGCCCTCCTCGCGGTCGCCGGACTGGTCGCGGTTCCGATCGCCGTGCACGCGTCCAAGGACTCGTCCTTGGCGACCGCGAACGCCGCGGACAGCACGACGACTGCCCTCCCGAGCGTCGGACGCGTGGAATCCTGCGTCCTGGATTCGTCCTCCAGCTGTACGGTCCAGCACGGCTTCGGCCAGAAGCCGACCGCGATCACCGCGACCGCGGCCGGTCCCGCGATCCTGTCCATCGACCCGAGCCGCAGCACCGACCAGAGCTACCGGTTGCGCGCCCTGCGGTACGACGGCCTGAAGTACGCCGCCGGCACGAAGCTGACCTACACCGTCCACTACGACTTCGCCGCCGCCCCGGGACAGCCGACGACCTCCCCGTCCGGTACGCCGACGACGTCGACCCCGACCAAGCCGCCGACGTCCGCCCCGACCTCGACGCCGACGCAGACCACCACGACCACCAAGCCCCCGACCACGGCCCCGACTTCTGCCCCGACGTCGGCGCCGACCTCCGCACCGACGTCGACCACCACGTCGCCGACCTCGACGACGAGCCCGAGCAAGACCTGCACGAACCCGTCGTTCACCACCACGTCGACGAACAACTCCGGTGACGGCCGGACCTTCGGTGCGTACTACGTCCACAACAACATGTGGAACAACAGCAACGGCACCTACAGCCTGAGCGCCTGCAACTACGACAACTGGTTCCTCGACGTCACCCAGCCCCTGCCGGGTGACCGTGGTGTCCAGGCGTACCCGAACGTCCACAAGGACTACAACAACGTGCCGCTGTCGAAGGTCCAGTCGGCGAAGTTCGCGGCGACGACGCCCGCGAACTGCTCCGCGTGCATCTACAACGTCGCGTTCGACATCTGGATCGGCGACGGGCTGAACAACGAGCTGATGATCTGGACCGACAACAAGAACCAGACCCCGGCCGGCAACAAGGTCGGCACCGTCACCTTCGGTGGCTTCACCTACGACGTCTGGCACGAGAACGGCTACACGGCCTACGTGTCCCAGAAGACGCAGAAGTCCGGCACGATGCCGCTGGCGAGCTTCTTCAACGACATGTCGACCCGGGGCTGGGCCCCGAAGGCCACCACCTGGCAGGTCGACTACGGCGTCGAGGTCGTCTCCACCGGCAACACCAAGCAGCGCTTCGACTTCACCGACTTCTCCATCCAGGAGAACTGAGGCGCCGCACGCTCTCGCGACACCGGCGGCCACCGCGTTCTCGCGGTGGCCGCCGCGCGTTTAGGGTTTCTGTCGTGACCGGACTGGTGATCTTCGACAACGACGGCGTACTGGTGGACTCCGAGCGGCTGGCGAACTCGATCTTGGCGGAGTTGCTGACCGAGGCGGGGCTGCCGTACACGTTCGACGAGGCGGTGCGGGACTTCATGGGCGGCTCGATGGCCTCGATGCGGCAGAAGGCCGAGGCGCAGCTGGGCCGCCCGCTGCCGGCCGATCTCGAGAACCGGTACCACGAGCGGTTGTTCGCCGGGTTCGAGCGGCTCCAGGCGATCGCCGGCGTCGAGGCTGTCCTCGATCACCTGGACGCCCGCGGCGTCACCTACTGCCTGGCCTCGTCCGGCACTCACCGGCGGATCCGTACGGCGCTCACCGCGGTCGGCTTCCTGTCCCGGTTCGAGGGGCGGATCTTCAGCGCCGAGGACGTCGCGCACGGCAAGCCCGCGCCGGACCTGTTCCTGCACGCGGCCGCCGCCCTGGACGTGAAGCCGGTCGACTGCCTGGTGATCGAGGACAGCCCGCTCGGGGTCGCCGCCGCGGTCGCCGCCGGGATGAAGGTCTTCGGGTACGCCGGCATGACGGACCCCGCGAAACTTTCCGATGCGAACACGGTTTTCCACGACATGACGGCCCTCGCTGACCTCATCGACGGCGCCTGAGACACTGGATGGACCATGCCTACCCCTCAGTCACGCCCCGTCCGCGCTGAAGCGATCGTCGATCTGGATGCGATCCGCCACAACGTGACCACGCTGCGTGCCCGCGCTGAGGGTGCGCAGATGATGACGGTGGTGAAGGCCGACGGGTACGGGCACGGGATGGTCCCGGTCGCGCGGGCCGCCCGGGAGGCCGGTGCCGACTGGATCGGGGCCGCGGTGCTCGAGGAGGCGCTGGCGCTGCGTGCGGCCGGTGACACCGGGCCGATCTTCTGCTGGCTGACCACGCCCGGCGAGCCGCTGACCGACGCGATCGAGGCCGGTATCGACCTGTCCGCCGGCGCGCCCTGGGAGATCGACGAGCTGGCGGCCGGCGTGACCGACCGGCCGGCGCGGGTGCACCTCAAGATCGACACCGGGATGTCCCGCGGAGGCGCCGTACCGGAGGAGTGGCCGGCGTTGATCAGGGCCGCCCTGCGCGAACAGACGGCCGGGCGGATCGAGATCAAGGGCATCTGGTCGCACCTGGCGTCCTCGGACGAGCCGAAGAGCCCGGTGAACGAGAGCCAGTTGGCGACGTTCACCGAGGCGATCGAGGTGGCGGAGTCGTTCGGGATCGACGCCGAGTTCAAGCACCTGGCGAACTCCGGTGCCACGCTGGCGCTGCCGGAGACGCATCTCAACCTGGTCCGCCCGGGCGTCGCGACGTACGGACTCTCGCCGTTCGGGCACGCGTTGCCGTCGGCGGAGCTCGGGCTGCGGCCCGCGATGACGCTGAAGGCGCGGCTCGCGATGGTGAAGCGGGTGCCGGCCGGCGCGGGCGTCTCCTACGGCCTGACCTGGACGGCGCCACGACCGTCGACACTCGGCCTGGTCCCGCTCGGGTACGGCGACGGTCTGCCGCGGCACGCCTCGAACGGCGGCCCGGTCCAGGCCGCTGGCGCGCGGCGGGCGATCGTTGGCCGGATCTGCATGGACCAGTGCGTGGTCAACCTCGAGGACGACCAGGCGACCGCCGGCGACGAGGTCGTGCTGTTCGGCCCGGGGACGTCCGGTGAGCCGACCGCCGACGACTGGGCCGACGCCGCGGGCACCATCAACTACGAGATCGTCACCCGTCTGGGCGCCCGCATTCCGCGCCGGTACGTCGACAGCGCGGCGGGCCCGAGCACCCGACACGAAGGGTAGACCGGCGTGTCCAAAGCAGGGCGGACCGCGGGCCTGATCGGTGCCGCGGTCGGAGTGCTGGCCGCGGGCGCGGCGGCCGGAGTGGCGGTCGAGCGTCAGCTGATCGGCCGGCGTGCGGGTCAGCGCAAGCAGCTCGAGGCCGAGCCGTTCGGCTCGGTGCACGGTACGCCGTACGTGTTCACCGCCGACGACGGTGTCGAGCTGTACGTCGAGGTTGACGAACTCAAGCGGTCCCGGCGATCGGCACCGCCGCCGCCGAAGCGCCGGCTCAGCCGGAAGCTTCCCGTGCCGCCCGAAGACCTGACGGTGATCTTCGCGCACGGTTACGGGCTGAACATGGACGCCTGGCACTTCGAGCGCCGGGACATGGCCGGGATCGGCACGATGGTGTTCTACGACCACCGCTCGCACGGGCGCTCCGGCCGGTCGCCGCAGGAGAACGTCAGCATCGACCAGCTCGGGAGGGACCTGTACGGGATCCTCGAGCGGTTCGCGCCGACCGGCCCGGTGATCCTGATCGGGCACTCGATGGGCGGCATGACGATCATGGCGCTGGCCGAGCAGCACCCGGAGCTCTTCGGGGACCGCGTGATCGGCGTCGGCCTGTGCTCGACCAGCGCGGGCGGTCTGGACCGGGTCCCGATCGTGTTCCCGGGCAAGATCGGGATGTGGGCGCGGGCGCTCGCGACGCCGACGGTCGCGGCGCTGGCCCGGATCCCGGAGGTGGTCGAGCGCAGCCGGAAGGCCGGTTCGGACCTCAGCTACCTGCTGACCCGGAAGTACTCGTTCGGGTCCGAGGTGCCGCCGGCGTTCACCGAGTTCGTCAACGAGATGATCGCGGCGACGCCGATCGAGGTGATCGCGGAGTTCTACCCGATCTTCGCGCTGCACGACAAGTACTCGGCCCTGGAGCCGCTGCAGAAGGTGGAGTGCGTGGTCATCGGTGGCGACAAGGACGCGCTGACCCCGTTCGACCACGCCGAGGAGATCGTCCGGCGGGTGCCCGGCGCCGAACTCGTCGAGGTCAAGAACTGCGGTCACCTGGGCCTGATCGAGCACCACCGTGAATTCACCGCGGCCCTCCTTGGCATGATCGAGCGAGCCGAACAATCCCTGGGACCCTCATGACCGACCTGCACGTCGTAGACGCAACTGCTGAGCACGTTGACGAGATCGTCACGGCGATCCATCACGCCTTCTCCGCCCGCCGGGTCCTCGACCCGCCCTCGACCGCGCTGTCCGAGAACGCGACCACGGTCGCGGCCGCCGTCGCGGAGCACGGTGGGTTGCTGGTCCGGATCGACGGCAAGCCCGCGGGGGCGATGCTGTTCGAGCAGGCCGGTGACGTACTGAACCTGCGCCGCGTCTCGGTGGACCCGCGGTACCAAGGCCGCGGTGTCGCCTCCGCGATGGTCGGCTGCGCCGAGGAGGTCGCCGTACGGCGTGGGCTCGCGCGGGTGAACCTGATCGCGCGGGTCGAGCTGCCGGACACGGTGGAGTTCTGGCGGCGGCGCGGTTACTCCATCGTCGACCAGCAAGGTGCGAACCTGATCTACGCGAAGGCGATGCCGGTCGAGCGAACGGTGCCGACGGCCGACGACATGCAGGCGATCGGCGAGGAACTGGCCGGTCAGCTGCGCGCGGGCGACGTACTCGTGCTGTCCGGTGACCTCGGGGCCGGGAAGACCACGTTCACCCAGGGCCTCGGCGTTGGGCTCAAGGTGCGGGGTGCGATCACGTCGCCGACCTTCGTGATCTCGCGGGTGCATCCGTCGCTGGTCGACGGGCCGCCGCTGGTCCACGTGGACGCGTACCGCATCGGCGGGTTCGCGGAACTGGACGACCTCGACCTCGACGCCAGCCTGGAGGACGCGGTCACCGTCGTCGAGTGGGGTCACGGGCTGGCCGAGGCGCTGGCGCCGGACCGGCTGGACGTCGTGGTGACCCGCGGCGACGACGACACCGACGAGACCCGCGCGCTGCGGATCACCCCTGTCGGCCCGCGCTGGGCAGCGTCCGGCGTCCGGGTATCGGTACTGGAGAAGAACTGACATGCTGCTTGCCTTCGACACCTCGAGTGCCGCCGTCACCGTCGCGCTGGCCACGCCGGCCGGTGAGATCGTCGCCTCGTCGACGACCGTGGATGCGCTGCGGCACGGCGAACTGCTCGCCCCGGCGATCGAGTCCGCGCTGAAGACCGCCGGCGTCACGCCACGCGACCTGACCGGGATCGCGGTCGGCGTCGGACCCGGCCCGTTCACCGGGCTGCGGGTCGGCCTGGTGACCGCCCGGACGATGGGTGAGGTGCTGGGGATCGAGGTCTCCGGTGTCTGCAGCCTCGACGTCCTGGCCCGGCAGTCGGCGATGACGCTGCCCGTCGCGGTCGCGACGGACGCGCGGCGCAAGGAGATCTACTGGGCGCTGTACGACGGCCCGGCCGCGGACGGCAGCCGCCGACGGCTCGAAGGTCCCGCGGTCGACAAGCCGGCCGAGGTCGCCCACGTGCTGTCCGGTCTGCCGGTGATCGGCCGCGGAGCGGTCCTGTACGCCGACGTGCTCGGCGTGACCACCGTCGACGTCACGGAGTACCCGTCGGCCGAGGTATTGGCGACGGGTGTGGCGACCAAGACGCTCGAGGTGGTCGCACCCGAGCCGCTGTACCTGCGCCGGCCGGACGTCACGCTGTCCGGCGGGCCGAAGAGCGTGCTGTGAGACCTGCCATCCGGGCAGCGGTGCCGGCCGACCAGCCCGCGCTCGTCGCCCTGGACGAGGTGTGCTTCGGGCCGGGCGCCTGGAGTACGGTCGCCTGGGCCGACGAGTTCGAGCGGCTGTCCGAGGACCGCGTGATCCTGGTGGCGGACGAGGGCGAGCCCGTCGGGTACGTCGTCCTGCTGCTGCCCCCGGTCGCCGAGGACGTCGTCGAGGTACTGCGGATCGCGGTCACCCCGGCGGAACGGCGGACCGGGATCGGTGGGCAGCTGATGTCGGCGGCGCTGGCCCGGTGCGCCGGCCGGACGGTGTTGCTGGAAGTTGCGGCGAGCAACGAATCGGCGATCGGGCTGTACCGGGGATTCGGTTTCGAACAGATCAGCCGGCGACGTGGGTACTACGGCGCCGGCGAGGACGCGGTGATCATGCGGTGGCGGGAGACAGTATGAGTGCGAATGAGCCCCTGATCCTGGGGATCGAGACGTCGTGTGACGAGACCGGCGTCGGGATCGTGCGCGGGCAGACGCTGCTCGCCGACGCGATCGCGTCCAGTGTCGAGGAGCACGCCCGGTTCGGCGGGGTCGTGCCCGAGGTGGCCAGCCGGGCGCACCTGGAGGCGATGGTTCCGACCATCCGCCGCGCGTGCGAGACGGCCGGCATCAAACCGACCGACGTGGACGCGGTCGCGGTGACCAGCGGCCCGGGACTGGCCGGCGCGCTCCTGGTCGGTGTCGCCGCCGCGAAGGGTCTGGCGCTGTCGCTGGACAAGCCGATCTACGGCGTGAATCACCTGGCGGCGCACGTCGCGGTGGACACCCTGGAGCACGGTGACCTGCCGAAGGGCTGTGTCGCGATGCTGGTGTCCGGCGGGCACTCGTCGCTGCTCGCGGTCGAGGACATCACCGACGGCGTCGTACCGATGGGGAGCACGATCGACGACGCGGCCGGGGAGGCGTTCGACAAGGTGGCCCGGGTGCTCGGGCTGCCGTTCCCGGGTGGGCCGTGGATCGACAAGGCGGCGCGGGACGGTGGCGACCGGCTGTACGTGAAGTTCCCGCGTGGGCTGACGTCGCAGCGGGACCTCGAGCGGCACCGGTTCGACTTCTCGTTCTCCGGGTTGAAGACCGCGGTCGCGCGCTGGGTCGAGGCGAAGCGGCGCGACGGCGAGGACGTGCCGGTGAACCACGTCGCGGCGGCCTTCCAAGAGGCGGTCTGCGACGTACTGACCCGGAAGGCGATCGACGCGTGCAAGGAGCGCGGGTTCGAGCACCTGCTGATCGGCGGCGGTGTCGCGGCGAACTCGCGGTTGCGCGCGATGGCCGAGGAGCGGGCCACGGCGGCGGGGATCGCCGTACGGGTGCCGCGGCCGGGGTTGTGCACGGACAACGGGGCGATGGTCGCGGCGCTCGGTTCGGAGCTCGTCCGGGCCGGACGGGCGCCGTCACCGCTGGATCTGCCGGCCGACTCGTCGATGCCGGTCACGGAGGTCCTGAACAAGTGAGGTGGACCGGTCCCGACGGCTTCGAGGCCGATGACGACGCGACCCGTATCGACGCGGCCGTGGTGCAGGGCTTCTTGAGTACGTCGTACTGGGCGCAGGGGATCCCGCAGGACGTGGTGGACCGCGCGATCGCGGGTTCGCTGAACCTCGGGGTGTACGACGCGGACGGTGCGATGGTCGCGTACGCGCGGATGGTGACGGACCGGGCCACGTTCGCCTGGCTGGCCGATGTGTTCGTGCTGGAGTCGCATCGCGGGCACGGTCTGGGGCGGTTCGTGGTGTCGACCTTGCTGGAGCACCCGGACCTGAAGGGTCTGCGGCAGGTCCTGCTGGCGACCGCCGATGCGCACGAGCTCTACCGTTCGTACGGTTTCACCGAGACGCCGCCGGGCCGGATGATGGCGATCCGCCAGGATCCGACCGAGCTGTACGTGCAGCCGTGATGCGCCCGGGTGTCGACCTCGTCCGGCACCCGGCCGGTGCGACCGATCTCGTGCTGCTCGCGCACGGCGGTGAGGAGCACTCCCACGCCGACCCGCACCTGTGGCGGCCGGCGTTGCTCCGGATGTGGCCGTTCGCGCTGGCCGCGCGGTCGGCGCGACCGGACGTGGCGATCGGGCTGCTGAGGTATCGGTTCCGCGGCTGGAACGACGACGGTGATGCCGCCACCGATCTGCGAGCCGTCTTGGACGCGCTCCCGTCGGTGGTCTCGCGCGTCTTCCTGATCGGGCACTCGATGGGTGGACGAGCCGTTGTTGCCGCCGGCGACCATCCTCGGGTGGCGGGAGTGCTCGCGCTGGCTCCGTGGCTGCCGCGCGACGAACCGCTGGTCGCGCTGCGTCCACCGGTCACGTTCGTGCACGGCACCGACGACACGATGACCGACCCGGCTGGAACCACGGCGTACGCCGCTCGGCTGCGGGCGGCCGGCGTGGCGGTGACGACGTACCTGCTCGAGGGCGAGGGGCACGCGATGCTGCGGCGGCCGAAGGACTGGGACCGGCTGGTGGCCGACTTCGTCCGAGAAACCCAGGGTGGTGGTGGCAGCGAGCGGCTGCCCGAGACTGGCGTCGCTCACGTGGCGTCGGGGGTGGCGAGCATCGCGATGGCGCGGTTCCGGTTGCCCGTGAAGGAACGGTTCCGGGTGGCCGACGAGGTCGCGACTCGATAGGACAGGCGCCGACGCGCGCTGCTTGTTAGGCTGCGCCGACTCCGTGCGGGAGGTGGCCGGTCGATGCGTACTTCGGACAGCGAGCCGACGAGCGGCATTCTCGCGCCCCGCTTCGTCGGCCGGGACCGCGAACTGGCCATGGTCCGGGACGCGTTGGACACCCCCGAGCCGGTGGTTCTGCTGGTCGAGGGCGAGGCCGGGATCGGCAAGACCCGGCTGGTTCAGGAGGTCCTGCGGGGCGTCGAGCGGACCACGCTGCTGGTCACATGTCCGCCGTACAGCCAGCCGTTCACGTTGGCCGCGGTGGTGGACGCGGTGCGGGCGGCGGTCGACGACGTCCGGCGGTTGTCGCTGAGCCCGCTGACCGGGGCCTTGCGGTCGGTGTTCCCGGAGTGGATCGGTCATCTGCCGCCGAGCCCGGAGCCGCTGGACGATCCGGCCGCCGCACGGCACCGGTTGTTCCGCGCGCTGGGCGAGTTGATCGACGCGCTCGGGATCTCGTTGCTGGTCGTCGAGGACGCGCAGTGGGCCGACCCGGCGAGTGTCGATCTGCTGCTGTACCTGCAGACCCGGCCGGCCGCGTCCCTGTCGTTGGTGATCACCTGCCGGACTCCCGACGTACCGCGGCTGCGGATCGTGCCGGGCGCGGTGCGGGTCCGGCTCGACGGCTTGAGCGTCGGCGAGACCGCGACGCTGGTGTCGTCGATGCTCGCGGAACCGCCTGTTTCCAAGGCGTTCGCGGGCTTCCTGCGAACGCGGACCGACGGCGTACCGCTGGCGCTGGAGGAGACCGTCCGCCTGCTGCACGCCCGCGCCGACCTGACCCGTCGCGACGGCGCCTGGGTACGGCGACAGCTCGACCAGATCACCGTCCCGGCCCGGATCCGCGACGGCGTACTCGAACGGTTCGCGCATCTCGAGCGACCGGCGCAGGCAGTACTGCGGGCCGCGGCAGTCGTCGGCGAACCGGTCGACGTCGACGGTCTGGTCGCGATCACAGGGCTGGCCCAGGGGCCGGCGTACGACGGGGTGTCGGCGGCACTCGCCGTCCAGCTGCTCGAGGAACGCGGGACCGGGGTCGCGTTCCGGCACGCGCTCGTCCGGCAGGCGGTGTACGACGAGATTCCCGCGCACGAACGGCGCGCCGCGCACCGGGCGGCGGGGGAACTGCTGGAGTCGCGGGGCCGGGCCGCGCAACTGGCCGAGCACTTCAAGGCGGCCCGCGAGCTCCCGCGCTGGCGCCGGTACGCCGAGCAGGCGGCCGATGCGGCGCTCGCGGCCGGGGACGAGACCACGTCCGTCGGGTACCTGTTCGACCTCGCGCTCGAGGCGGAACTGGACGGTGCCGAACTGGCGCGGATCGCGGCGAAGATCACCTACAGCGCGGTCGTGGGGGAGCAGCGGTACGACGCGTTGATCCAAGCGTTGCGAGCCGCGCTCGACGAGTGTCCTGACGAGGCCCGTGGCGCGTTGCGGTTCCAGCTCGCGCGGGCGTTGAGCAACTCCGGCGACTTCGCCGGGTCGCGGCGGGAGCTCGAACTCGCCGTACCGGATCTGGCGCAGGACCGGACCACGTCGATGCGGGCGATGTTGATGCTCGGCGTACCGCACGGGACGCGGTGGCCGGCGTCACGGCACCTGGGCTGGCTGCGGCGGGCGCGCGAGTTGGTGCGCCTGGACGATCCGGCCGAAGGCACGCGGTTCCTCGTCGACCACACGGTCGGGTTGCTGGGGCTCGGCGAGCCGTCCGGGTGGGATCAGCTCGACCAGCTCCCGGACGAGGTGACCGATCCGCGGCAGCGCGATGACCTTGCCCGAGGCAACATCAACTTGAGCGACGTGGCGCTGTTGTGGGGTCGGTACCGGGAAGCGCGCACGATGCTGGATCGCGCCGCCGAGCTGGCCGAGGGGCGCGGCTACGTGCGGATGACGGACCTGATCGCCTTGAACCAGGCCCGGCTCGACTGGCACACCGGCGCCTGGGACGGGCTGGCCGAACGAGCCGCCGCGCTGGCCGACAACGAGGACATCCAGGCGAACACCAGGGTCGAGGCGCTGCTCGTCGCGCTCTGGCTCGACCACGCGGCGGGGCACGAGATGACCCGGCTCGACGAGGCGGTCCGGGGCGTCTGGCAGTTCGCACCGACGTCACTGACGGCGGAAGTCGCAGCATTGGCCGCGATCGGGCCGCTCGCCGACGGCCGGCCGGACGAAGCGGTACGCCTCACCGATCCGGCGATGGAGATCATCCACACCAAACAGTCCTGGCTGTGGGCGAACGAGCTGGTGCCCGTCCGGGTCGCCGCGCTGGCTGCGGTCGGCCGGCTCGACGACGCGACCGAGCTGACGGCTGACTTCCGGCGCGGAGTACCGGCCGAGCGTTCGCTGAGCTCACCCGCCGCGGTCGCCACCTGTACGGCGTTGGTCACGGCGGCATCCGGTGACTTCGAACGCGCGCGTACGGCGTACCGCGAGGCCGCCCGAGCGTGGGAACAACTGCCGCGCCCGTACGCCGCTCTGCTGGTCCAGGAGCAGGCCGGACGCTGCGACCTCGTCGCTGGCCGGACCGCCGACGGGTTGGCCTTGCTGACCGCGACCTTCGACGGACTCGCGGCGTTGGGTGCGCGTGCCGACGCGACCCGGATCCTGCAGGTGCTGACGGAGCACGGCGTCAAACGCAGCCGACCCTGGTGGGGCGGCCGCAAGGGGTACGGCGATCAGCTCTCGCCCCGTGAACTCGAAGTCGTCCGTCTGGTCGCGGAAGGCCGTTCGAACCGCGAGGTGGCCGAGGCGCTGTTCCGCTCGCCGCACACCGTCTCGTCCCAGCTGTCGTCGGCGCTCCGCAAACTCGGGCTGAGCTCGCGCCAGGAGATCCCGGCGGCCGCGCGAGAGGCGGGACTGCTGTAGTTCAGATTGGTGCGGTGTTGGGTCGAGATTGGTTCGGTCCGAGCCCCCACCGGACGGTCCGCCTGGGTTGACTGCTGGCATGCGTGATCCACAGAAGCCGCGGGCGTCCACGGACGAAGGATCCGAGCCGGCCGCGGCCGATGCCTCCGACGAGCAGCCCGAGCCCGACGTGCCGGCCGGCACCGACGACTACGAGCCGCTCTGACCGCCCACTCGACCAGGGAGTTCCCCCGCCCATGAACAGATCAGCCGAGTTCCGCCGAAGTCGTGCGTTCCTGCTTTTCCTGCTCGTCATCACCCTCACCCTGGCGCTGGTCCAGGTACCGTCGGCGCAGGCCCGGACCGACGCCGGCCCGGCACCGATCCGTCCGGACAAGATCGCCAAGTCCCTGCAGCAGAAGTTCACTGCCGACAGCACCGGTCCGCAGGACTTCTGGATCAAGTTCGACTCCGCCGCCGACACCTCGGCGGCCTCCGGTATCCGCGACTGGACCGAGCGCGGCACGTACGTCGTCGATCGGCTCAGCAGAGCGTCCAAGGACGCGCAGGCCGGAGCCCGGGCCATCCTGGACAAGGCCCACGTGGACTACACGTCGTACTGGGTGTCCAACGCGATCCGCGTGCACAACGGTGACTTCACGCTGGCGCAGACGCTGAGCGCCGCGCCGTCGGTGCAGAGCATCTTCGCGCCGGTGTCGTACAAGCAGGCCGAGCCGGTGCAGACGAAGGCTGCCGCGGCCGCCACCGGGCCCGAGTGGGGCGTCCGGAACATCAAGGCCGACCAGGTCTGGCAGAAGTACGGCGCCCGCGGCGACGGCATCACCATCGCCAGCATCGACACCGGCACCGAGCTGAGCCACCCGGCGCTCGTCGAGCAGTACCGCGGTACGAACGCGGACGGCTCGTTCAGCAACGACTACAACTGGCTCGACACGTCCGGAGCCTCGCAGTACCCGACGGACCACCAAGGCCACGGCACCCACACGATGGGCACGATGGTCGGTGACGACGGCGGCGTGAACCAGCCGGGTGTCGCGCCCGGCGCACGCTGGATCGAGGCGAACGGCTGCTGCGCGTCGGACGAGACGCTGCTGCAGGCGTCGCAGTGGATGCTGGCGCCGACCAAGCAGGACGGCAGCGCGCCGGACCCGTCGAAGCGGCCGAACATCGTCAACAACTCCTGGGGTTCCACCGAGCCGACCACCGAGCCGTTCCTCGAGGACATCCAGCAGGCGTGGGCGGACTCGGGCATCTTCGGTGTCTGGAGCAACGGCAACAACGGACCTGGCTGCAACACCGCCGGCAGTCCGGGCAGCCGGACCGTGAACTACTCCGTCGGTGCCTACAGCGAGGACGGCACGATCGCGAGCTTCTCCAGCCGCGGCCCCGGCCAGGACGGCGAGGTCAAGCCGAACATCTCCGCACCCGGTGACCTGGTCCGCTCCAGCTACCTGAACGGCCGCTACGCGGTCATGAGCGGTACGTCGATGGCGGCACCGCACGTCGCGGGAGCCGTCGCCCTGCTGCTGTCGGCGCACCCGGAGCTGATCGGTGACGTCGCGCGGATCCGGCAGCTGCTCGACCAGACCGCGCAGGACGCCGACGACACCACCTGTGGCGGCACTGCGGCCGACAACAACGTGTACGGCGAGGGCCGCCTGGACGCGCTCGCCCTGGTCGAGGCGGTCGACGCGGGCGCATCCGGCGCCATCGCCGGCAAGGTCACGAGCAGCACCGGTACGGCGGTCTCCGGCGCGGCCGTGGCGCTGGCCGGATCGGCCGGTCAGCGCTCGACCCGTACCGATGCTGATGGCAACTACTCGGTCGCGAACCTCCCGGTCGGCAGCTACACCGCGACGATCACCGCGTTCGGCTACAAGGCGGGTACGGCGACCATCGTGGTGACGGCCGACCAGACGACGACCACCGATGTCCAGTTGGCCGACACCGACGGATTCACGGTGTCCGGGTCGATCGCGGACCAGACGACCGGCGGGCCGCTCGCCGGTACGGTCACGATCGTCGGGACGAAGTACGTCGCGACCGCGGACGCGAAGGGTCGGTACACGCTGAAGGGCGTGCCCGGGCCGCGCAGCTACACGGTGAAGATCGACGACGGCGGCCGGTGTGCGGTGCCGGTGTACCGCACGATTCAGGTGGCTGCGAACACGACGGTTCCGGGCGTCGAGCTCGGGCGGCGGTCCGACCAGCCGATGAGCGCGGACGGCTGGTGGGGCGGGAGCTACGGCTACACCTGTGGCCTGGAGCCGACGAACTGGATCGAGGGTTCGCAGGAGGTCACCAAGCCGCAGGTCTATGACTCGACGGCCGTCAAGCTGCCGTTCCGGTTCACGTACTTCGGGAAGGCGTACGACACGGCGTACATGGCTCCCGGCGGGATCGCGCAGGTCGGGTTCTGGACCACGCCGTTCAACTCTGACGCCTACCCGTACGACGAGTTCGGGTACAACACCGTGAACTACGGGCTGACCCCGCGGCTCGGTGCGAACTTCGACGACGGGCAGGCGCAACTGTTCACCCGCACCAGCGGGACCGCGCCGAACCGGACCTTCACGATGGAGTTCCGGAACTACTCGGTGATCGGCCAGGACATTCACTTCAGCTACGAGGTGACCTTGCACGAACGCGGCGACATCGTGTTCGCGTACCGCGGTCTCGACCCGGCCGACCCGCTGCAGACCGGCCTGCAGACGATCGTGCAGATCAGCGACCACAGTCCGGACGGGCGCGCCGCCGACCGCACCGAGTTCACGTACTCGAACTGGGAGCCGGTGCTGTCCAGTGAGCGGCAGATCCACTTCAGCCTGCCTGCGAACGGTTTCGTCAACGGCACGGTCGTGGACAAGGCCGGCAAGCCGGTGCCGAACGCGAATGTCGACCTGCGCGACCAGAACGGTTGGCTCGCCCAACGGGTCATGACCGATGCCCAAGGCAAGTACCGGTTCCAGCTGATGACCGGTCGGCAGTACAAGCTGTCGGTGCTGGCCAAGCCGGGGTACGACGCGGTGCCGGACCAGGCCGTGAAGTTGACGGCCGATCGGCAGGAGCTGGCGCTGCGGACGACGTTGTCGAGCGGTGTGATCAACGTGCCCTCCACGGTCTCGCCGCGAGCGGGCAAGCCGGTCGAGGTTGCGCTGCGCAACGACGGCGACGGTCCGCTGAACTGGCGGGCGCGGCTGTCGGCCCCTGGTACTGCCGGGGCGACGCCGGGCACCGAGCTGTCGAAGATCCTGTTCGGCAAGGCGACGAACGCGGTCGAGGAGGTCGACGGGCAGTACTGGGTCACGGACCTGCTCGGGCAGAGCATCGTCCAGGTGACCGCGGGCGGTGACCCGACCGGTGCGGTGATCCCGATGGCTCCGATCGCCAAGGCCGTCGGGGCGGGTGACGCACTGACGGTCGCGACCGACCTCGCCTGGGTGCCGGACCGGTCGATGCTGTGCATGACGCTGTACCGGGTGACCACGGACATCGCCTGCGTCAACCCGGCGGCGCCGGCGAACGTGTCGCTGATGCGGACCGGCTACCGTGCGGAGGTGCAGCTGGTCGGGCTCGCGTACGACGCGGACCAGGACCGGTTCTTCACCACGGCGCAGAACCAGATCGGTGGGTTCCAGGCGCAGATCCGGACGCTGACCGGCTTCGGGCACGCCGATCCGGGCGAGCTGCTCGCCAGCTGCATGTATCCGCGGCAGGCTTCGGGGCTCGGCTTCAACCCGGTGTCGCAGTCGCTCTGGTCGCACACCGAGGAGTTCGGCGACGGGCTCGGGCACAACCAGTCCGTCTACCGGCAGATCGACCCGGCGACCTGCGCGGAGCAGTCGTCGATGACGATTCCGGAGTACTCCATCGCTGGCGGTCCCGGGACCTCGGTGGATCTCGACCCGCAGGGCAACCTGATCACGACGTTCTTCGCCAGCACCAGCGTGATGACGGTGGCCACGCCCGACCCGATCACACCGCAGCCGCGGTGGGCTTCCGTGCCGGTGGACTCCGGCACGCTGGCGAAGCGGGGGCGGACGACGATCCCGGTCGACGTGACCTGGCCGGACGGGGTGTCACAGCTGACGCTGACGATCCGTGGGAACGGAGGTGCGCAGCCGGCCCGGACGGTGACAGTTCAGCGTCCTAAGTGAGGTGATCGCGGTGGGTGCGTGGCTGGTCGACGGCTGCGCACCCACTGCGGGGTGACAAAGGCCCGGGGGTGACGCGCACCGCTTGCTCCCCAGGCGAACGGTCAGCGGCCAACCGGTTCCACGCTTCAGGCTGCCGAACCGAGATGAACGGTGCACTGCAGTTTTGTGAACGGACGTGAGTGTCCTGAGTCGGAGGTTCGACGGCGCCGAAATCACTCGCCGAACCTCCGACTCAGGACACTAGTGGCGGGTCTCCGGGGAGCGCAGCAACGGACGCAGCACCTCGCCCGTCGGCAAGTCACCCGGAGACCCGCACGCGAGATCGATCATATGTTCGAATACAGGTCGAGCGCAAGTCCGGATTGCTCGGCCCGGTGCCGGCCGGGTGTGGTGCCGACGACGGCCGCGAAGGCTGTGATGAAGCCGCTCGGGTTCGCCCAGCCGCAGGCGTGTGCGACGTACGTCGTGTCGTGGCCGCCGGCGAGCAGGACGAGAGCATGGTAGATCCGGAGCTGGGTGCGCCACTCGTAGAAGGTCATGCCGAGTTCGTTGCGGAACAGTCTGCTGAGCGTGCGCGCCCCGGCGCCGGCGCTGCGGCCGAGCTCTGCCAACGGGGTGTTGTCGGCAGGGTTCTCGTGCAGCAGGTTCGCGATGGTGCGCAGGCGGTCGTCCTGCGGCTCCGGGAGTTGGAGCGGCTGCTCCGTCGCTTCATGCAGCTCGTCGACGAGGACGCGTTGCAGGCGGGCTCGGGCTTGGTCGTCGAGGTGGCGGCTGGTCAGGGCGAGCAGGACCTCCCGCGCAAGGCCGGAGGCCAGGAAGACCGCGGGGTGGTTCGGGACTCGTCTGGCCAGCGCGGCCGACAGGAAGACGATGCGCATGTCGGTCTCGCCGTGGGCGCGGTGGTGATGCACGGAGCCGGCCGGGGTCCACGCGATCCGGTTCGCGGGGACGATCGATGTGCCTTCGTCGGTGTGCACGGTCAGGACGCCGCGGGCGGCGTACACGAGGTGTCCTTCGTCGTGGGTGTGCACGGAGCTCGTGCCGCCCGACGTCCAGCGGTGAGCCCCGGCGGACGGGAACAGCTCGGACCGGACGGGTTGGCGGCCAACGGGCATAGCTTGGCATTCTATCGGTGGTCGGCCAGGCGGTACTCGACGCACTGTGGACGCATGAATGCGACGATGCGTGCCGCGGTCTGTGCCCGCGCAGGTGGTCCCGAGGTGCTGGAGATTCGCGAGTTGCCGGTGCCGGCGGTTCGGGACGGCTGGAGTCTGGTGCGGGTGCGAGCGGCCGGGCTGAACCGGTCGGAGTTGCGGACCCGGCAGGGGCACTCGCCGACCGTGACGTTTCCGCGGGTGCTCGGCATCGAATGCGTCGGAGTCGTGGCGGTGTCGACCGATCCCGCCGTACCGGAAGGGGCGACGGTCGCGGCGGTGATGGGGGAGATGGGACGGCAGTACGACGGGGGTTATGCGGAGTACGCGTTGTTGCCGAACGCATCGTTGATGCCGCTCGACAGCACCTTGGCGTGGGACGTGCTGGCCGCGCTGCCGGAGACGTACCTGACTGCGTTCGGGGCGCTCGAGGCGGTGGGGATCGAGGCGGGCGGCCGGCTGCTGATCCGCGGCGGGACGTCGTCGGTGGGGATGGCTGCCGCGTCGATCGCGCGTGGGTACGGCGTTGCGACCGCGGTGACGACACGGCGGCCCGACAAGGCCGGTGCGCTGACGGCGGACCACGTGGTGATCGACGACGGTGGACCGTTGGCGCTGCCGTGGCCGGACGGGCCGTCGTACGTGCTGGATCTGGTCGGGGCGCGGACGGCGGTGGAGTCGTTGCGTCTCGTCGCTCCGGGCGGGACGGTGTGCGTCGCGGGTTCGCTCAGCGGGTGGCTGATCGAGAACTTCGAGCCGATCGCGATGATCCCGAGCGGTACGCGGCTGACCGCGTTCCACAGCGAGACGATGAAGGGCCGGACGGACGTGCTGCAGCGGATCGTCGGTGAGGTCGAGGCTGGGGTCTACGCACCCAATGTGGACCGCGTGTTCGACCTGGAGGACATCGTCGCGGCGCATCGGTCCATGGAGAACGACGAGGCGACGGGGAAGCTGGTCGTCAGGATGTGATGCGGCGGCACGAGTAGGCGACAGCGTCCCGGCCGATCCGCGTGATGATCAACGTCGCGGACGCCGAGCCCTTCGGCGCGAGCTTCTTGCGCAGCTGGGCCGGATCGACGTCCACGCCGCGCTTCTTGATCTCCAGCGTGCCGATGCCCTGACTGCGCACCCAGGAACGCAACGCCTTCTCCTTGTAGGGCAGCTCCTCCAGCACCTCGTACGCCGAGCTGAGCGGCGTCGGGACGTACTTCGCCGCGGTGACGTAGGCAATGCGCGGATCCAGAAGCCAGCCGTCCACCGCGGCGGCCACTGCGGTGACCAGACCGGCCCGAACGACCGCACCGTCGGGTTCGTAGATGTACTGACCGACCGGCCCGACTTCAGCGTCCGGCGCTTTGGAGACGCTGGCCTGGCTCGGCAGCAGAGTGGCGCGCCGTGTGGTGCCGGTGGAGAGCGCGCCGGACCACAGCGCGGCCTCCTTCACCTCACCGGAGTCACTGACCCACTCCGCCTCGACACCGTCGGGGATCGCGTCGTGCGGAATCCCCGGTGCGACCTTCACGCAAGCAGTCCGCTCCAGCAGCCCAGTCACGAACGACCAGGGTGGCGAGTAGGCGTTGTGATCGAACACGCGCCGCCCGTCCGCCCGCCGCGCCGGGTCCGCGAACACCACGTCGTACGGCGTGAGGTCGGTCGACTCCGCCTCGCCGATCAGCACGTCACCCGGGAGACCGAGGGCGGCCAGGTTGGCGCGAGCAGTGGCTGCGGTCTCGGGGTCACGTTCGACGCCCGTCACGCGCAGACCGGCGCGTGCGGCGCTGATGAGGTCACCGCCGATCCCACAGCCCAGGTCGACCACGCCGGCGCCCGGGAGCGTGGCTGCGATCCGTGCGGCGCGGTGGGTGCCGACAGCGGTCCGGGTGGCCTGCTCGAGGCCGTCGGGGGTGAAGTACATGCGCTGCGCGTCCGGACCGAACTTGGCGACGGCGCGGTGGCGTAAGGCGGCTTGCGTGACCGCAGTCGTGACCAGCGTTGCGTCGTACCGGCGTCTGAGCTTCTCGACGAGCTGGAGCTCACGACCGGGCTGGTAGTCCGCACAGGCTGTGGCGAGGACCTCGGCGCCCGGTCCGTCGAGCAGTGCGGTGACAGTCACTCGGACAACTTTAGAGGGGGCTGGAACAGCTCCTGCTCCAGCTGCGGCCGGCCATCGAGTAGAGGCGCCAGTTCATGGCTGAGCGAGTCTTCGGGCCGTAGATGCCGTCGACCACCAGGTGGTGCCGGCGCTGGACCAGCTTGATCGCGGCCTGGGTCTTGGTGCCGTAGAGCCCGTCGACGGCCAGCTTGGTGCCGTAGCAGAAGTTGAGGTTGCGCTGGAGCACCTGGATCGCGGTCTCGGGGTCGCCGTACCGGTTGGAGCCGCGGTAGGGGTTGTCGCCGTACATCAGGTTGCAGGTGGTGCTGGCGCTGGCGTAGATCGACGGCATCGGGATGCCCCAGCTGCGGTTCACCGGGACCAGCCGCGCGGCCCGGCACTGCGGGAGCGCGGCCGCGGCCTTCAGTTCGGCGGCGGTCGCATTACGGGACTCCTCGGGCTGGTCGGCGGCCTTGGCGTCCTTCGCGGCCTTCGAGCCCGGTGCCGTTGCGGGCGCGCCGGCCGCCGGGGAGTCGGATTTCGAGGCGTTGGCGGCGACCGCTCCGACCGCCACCGCGCCGACCGCGGCGAGGAGTGCGACGGTGCGGCCGGACAGCTTCGGTAGCTTCGGCAGCTTGAACGCCATGGCTCCTCCTGGGGGCCGTCCCTGAGACCGCTCTGAGAGAACGGTCGCATGCCGGCCGGTGTTTGACCACATTCCGTACCGGGGCGGTCACCCAAGAAATCCGTTCGTCTTCGAGAATTCCTTTGGCACTCGAGTTGACCGAGTGCTAATCGCGGCCTAGATTCGGTGTTGGCACTCTCCTAGTGAGGGTGCCAGCGGTCCGGCCCTTGACCCCCGCGACGGCAGGGGAGCGCGACCACATGGGAATTAGACAAGCGAATTCGACCGTGGAGGTCAGCAAGTGTCGGTCACGATCAAGCCGCTCGAGGACCGCGTCCTCGTCGCGCCGCTCGAAGCCGAGCAGACCACGAAGTCCGGCCTGGTGATCCCGGACACCGCCAAGGAGAAGCCGCAGGAGGGCGAGATCCTCGCTGTCGGCCCGGGCCGGATCGACGACAACGGCAACCGCGTCCCGCTGGACGTCGCCGTCGGCGACAAGGTCATCTACTCGAAGTACGGCGGCACCGAGGTCAAGTACGACGGTCAGGACTACCTGATCCTGGGCGCCCGCGACATCCTCGCCGTCGTCAGCAAGTGACGAACCACCGTTCCTGACCGACACCGCCCCGGAGCCCACTGGCGCCGGGGCGGAGTGGGTTCCTGCCGGGCCGTCCCGGCCGGGAACGGCGTTCGTTCGGCACCTGCAACGTAGACATTCAGAAAAGGACTGGTTTTCTTCATGCCGAAGATCCTCGAGTTCGACGAGAACGCGCGGCGCGCCCTGGAGCGCGGCGTCGACAAGCTCGCGAACACGGTGAAGGTGACGCTGGGCCCGAAGGGCCGCTACGTCGTCCTGGACAAGAAGTGGGGCGCCCCGACCATCACCAACGACGGTGTCACCGTCGCCCGTGAGGTCGAGCTGGACGACCCGTTCGAGAACCTTGGTGCGCAGCTCACCAAGGAGGTCGCCACCAAGACCAACGACATCGCCGGTGACGGCACAACCACCGCGACGGTGCTGGCGCAGGCACTGGTGCACGAGGGCCTCCGGGCGGTCGCCGCCGGCGCCAACCCGATGGGCCTCAAGCGCGGTATCGAGGCGGCTGTCGAGGCCGTGTCGGGCAAGCTGGTGGACACCGCGAAGCCGGTCGACGACAAGGGCGACATGGCCCACGTCGCGACCATCTCCGCCCGCGACGCCGAGATCGGTGCGCTGATCGCGGACGCGTTCGACAAGGTCGGCAAGGACGGTGTGATCACCGTCGAGGAGTCGAACACCTTCGGGACCGAGCTCGAGTTCACCGAGGGTATGCAGTTCGACAAGGGCTACATCTCGCCGTACTTCATCACCGACGCCGAGGCCGGCGAAGCGGTGCTGGAGGACCCGTACATCCTGATCCACCAGGGCAAGATCTCCGCGATCGCGGACCTGCTGCCGCTGCTGGAGAAGGTCGTGCAGTCCGGCAAGACGCTGCTGATCATCGCCGAGGACGTCGAGGCCGAGGCGCTGTCCACCCTGGTGGTGAACAAGATCCGCGGCAACTTCACCTCGGTCGCCGTCAAGGCGCCGGGCTTCGGTGACCGCCGCAAGGCGATGCTGGAGGACCTGGCCGCCCTCACCGGCGCGCAGGTCGTGGCCCCCGAGGTCGGGCTGAAGCTCGACCAGGTCGGCCTCGAGGTGCTCGGTTCGGCGCGCCGGATCGTCGTCTCGAAGGACAACACGACCGTTGTCGAGGGCGCCGGCAAGGCCGACGACATCGAGGCCCGGGTCAACCAGATCAAGGCCGAGATCGAGCGCACCGACTCCGACTGGGACCGCGAGAAGCTGCAGGAGCGGCTGGCCAAGCTGGCCGGTGGCGTCTGCGTGATCAAGGTCGGCGCGGCCACCGAGGTCGAGCTCAAGGAGAAGAAGCACCGGATCGAGGACGCCGTGTCCGCGACCCGGGCCGCGATCGAAGAGGGCATCGTCGCCGGTGGCGGCTCCGCTCTCGTCCACGCGGCCACCGTGCTCGACAAGGAGCTCGAGCTCGACGGTGACGAGGCGACCGGTGTCCGGATCGTCCGCAAGGCCGTCGTCGAGCCGCTGCGCTGGATCGCCGAGAACGGTGGCTACGAGGGCTACGTCGTCGTCGCCAAGGTGTCCGAGATGGAGCCCGGCAACGGCTTCAACGCGGCCACCGGCGAGTACGGCGACCTGCTCGGCACCGGCGTCCTCGACCCGGTCAAGGTGACCCGGTCCGCGCTCGCCAACGCCGGCTCGATCGCCGCCCTGCTGCTGACCACCGAAACCCTGGTGGTCGACAAGCCCGAGGAAGAAGAGCCCGCCGCAGCCGGCCACGGCCACGGCCACGGTCACTGACCTCAGGCAGTAAGCAGCAGTCCGACAGCACCGCCCGGCAGGGGTCTCCACCCCCGCCAGGCACGCACCACCGCCTCGCAGGGGTTGTCCACCCCAGCCAGGCAGCACAGCACACAAAGCACCGCCCGGCAGGTCCCCACGACCAGCCGGGCGGTGCTTGCTTTCCCGCCCCGCCCCGCCCCGCCCCGCCCCGCCCCGCCACGCCCCGCCCCGCCCCGCCCCGCCCCGCCCCGCCCCGCCCCGCCTCCCCCACCGCCGCTCTCGTCGAGCCTGCCGACAACGCCGCAAACGGTCCGCGAACACAACAACCAGGGCCCCTGAACAAGCAATAACCTGTCCCCACCCACCGCCACGCGGGCAAGCCCCCGCCTTCCGGCGCGCGAGTACGGCGGCGTACTGGCTGCTCGTGCGCTGGGCCGTTCCGCGGACATCTGGCCGGCGGTGATGGGGACTGTGGACAGGGTGTGGTGACTGAGCACAGGCAATTGCTTGTCTCCAGTCACCGCAGCCTGAGCAACCCCCCGTCTTCCGGCGCGCGAGCGCGGCGGCGTACGGGCTGATCGCGCGATGCACCGCTCCGCGGACGTGTGGCCGGGGGTGATGGTGGGTGTGGACAGGGGCTGGGGACTGTGCACAAGCAATTGCCTGTGCACAGTCACCGCCGCGCGGGTAAGCCCCCGGCTTCAGCGCCGGTCGCGTGACCGGGTCCGCGGACAGCACCAGCGCGCGTGGCGGCGTACGAGTTGTTCCTGCGATTCGCCGGGGCGTGGGCGTCTGGCTGGGGTGGTGAGTGGTGTGGGGCAGGGGTGTGGTGACTGAGCACAAGGTATTGCCTGTGCTCGGTCACTGGGGGCTGGGTTCGGGTGCGGGTATGGGGTGGTGATGGGATGGGTGGGTGTTGATTCGGGAGCGCGGTGACGGGGATCTTGAGGTTTGTGTTGAGTTGTTGCGGGCGGTGTATGAGCGGGCGGGGTATCCGATCAACTGGCCTGCGGATCCTCGGGGGTGGTTGACGCCGGAGAGTCGGTTGGGGTGCTGGGTTGCGGTCGTCGACGAGCGGGTTGTCGGGCACGTTGTACTGACGGCTGTTGGTGATGGTGCCGAGGTGGAGCGGTTGTACGTCGACCCGGAAGCGACCGGGCGGGGGATCGGTCGTGAGTTGCTCGCGTACTGCGTGACGACGGCGGCGCGGCTCGGTCGGAAGCTGTCACTCGAAGTGGTCGACAACCGAGGCGCCGCCGTACATCTCTATCGCCGGGCGGGTTGGATCGAGGCCGGGCGGACACCGATCGACTGGGGTGGAACCCACGCCACCGAACTCATCCGCTTCAACGCCCCCGCCTAGCAACAGCCCCACCCAGCAGCCGCCCAACCCAACAACAGCCCAACCCAACAACAGCCCAACCCAACAACAGCCCAACCCAACAACAGCCCAACCCAACAACAGCCTCGCCTGGGCAACGGGCCGGTGGGTGGCCGGCCCGCGCGCTGGTTATGCGGGGCGGGCTGCTCGTTGTTGGATTCGTTGGCCGATGATGTCGGACAGCCAGCCGAGGCAGGCGCCGGCCGTCAGAGCAGTTACAGCGCGTGGCGAAGGTGGCTGCGCGGCGTACGGACGTGATCGATGTACGGCATCTTCCGGGCGAACTGGGGGCCGGGCCGAGTCACCGGCTGAGCCGGATCGAGCGGTTCGGGCGAGACGAAATCATCCGTGTTCTGGGACGTCCGGAGGTTTCGATGAAGAATGCGGCGGCTGAACTCGGGATGAGCCGCGCGACGATCTACCGGAACATCGCGCAGTACGGGATCCGAACTGGCCAGTAGTGACAGATCGTGATCAACTGGCCGGAAGCGACCACGAATTGCCACTAGGCAAGTGAGGTTGAGAGCCGTAGCATCTTCCAGGCTGACCGGTCCGACACGAGGGGGCGAGGGGTGACCGAGGTCCGAGTACCTGACACCCACGACCGGGTCGAGCTCAGGGATCTAGCCGCGCTGGCCGGCAACGGGGATCGCACAGCTCTCAACGACCTGCTCACCAGGGTGCGCGCTGTGGCGCACCGCTACGTACGGTCCCGTCTGTGGACCTATCCCGGCGGCGCCGACATGGTCGACGACGTCGCGCAAGAGGTATGCGTCGCGGTCTTCGGTGCACTCGGCCGGTACCGGGACGAGGGGAGGCCTTTCGAGGCTTTCGTCTACGGGATCGCGGCCCGCAAGGTCGCCGATGCCCAGCGTGCGTTCGCGGTCGCCGACGTCTCGACGCCGGACCTGCCGGACGGCGCGGACGAGTCACCGACACCGGAGGAACGCGCGGTCCGGCAGTCCGAGGTCCAGCACATCATGGGTCTGCTGGACAAGCTGCCGGAGAAGCTGCGGGAGATCCTGCGCCTCCGGGTCGTCGCGGGGATGTCAGCCGAGGAGACCGGCCGGGCGCTGGGCATGACACCGGGGGCGGTGAGGGTCGCACAGCATCGGGCGTTGAACACGCTCAGGGGGTTCGTGGGGCATGAAGCACAGTCGGAACGAGGATCAGCAGGGGAGGGGCATCATGGCTGACCGGTTCGACCTGGACGCGATCGAGGCCGATGACGCACTGCTCGATCTGTTGGCCGCCGGAGGGGAGTCCGCCCGCGCGGCGGGCGAGCACGACCCGGCCGTCGCACTGCTGGCCGATCTGCGGCTGGCGGTGGAGGTCGAGGACGAGCTCCCGGTGGAGACCATCGACGACCCGGAGAGCTTCCTGGCGCGCTGCGCGGCGCTGAACCCGATCACCGACCCGTTCGCCCGCAAGGTGGCGACGCGTGGTCTGGCGCTCGGTGTCGCCGCGGTGGCCGCGCTTTCGGTCTCCGGGGTGGCCGCGGCGGTCACGGGTGACCCGTTGTCGCCGTACGAGAAGGTCATCGAGAAGATGGTCGATGCGGTCCGCCCGCAGACCAGCTTCCCGAAGGAAGAGCTCGACGGTCTGCCGGTTCTGGACAAGACCAAGATCGTCAAGGTCGCGAAGGACTTCCAGGACAAGACCAAGGCCGAGCACGCCGCGCAGACCAACGGCAAGGACGACAGCTCGCTGGTCGACGGCGACCTGAGCTCGATCAATATGCCGAAGCCGCCGCTGGTCAAGCCGATCGAGCGGCCGGTGGCGATCCTCGACAAGCCGTTGATCGTGCCGAACGAGCCGGCGAAGACGCAGGACCCGGGCAAGCCGATCGGCAGCTCGAAGTCGGACGACGACAAGACGAACACGCCGACCGACACCACCACCGGTGGCAAGGGCACGACGGACACCCCGGCCACGCCGACCACGCCGCCGGACACCCCGACGACGCCGACGCCGACGCCAACGGGTGACCCGACCGAGCCGGGCAGCAGCACGACGCCGACGCCGACGGACTCGACCACCACGACGCCGACGAGCCCACCGGCGAACGTCGACACCGGGACCGGCGACAACTCGGCGGCGGCCGACCCGACCGCGACCCCGAGCAGCGACTCGGGCACCGGTCAGACCGACACCTCGAGCGGCGTCGGGACCACCGCGCCGGACGCGGGCGCCGGCTCTGGTACGGCGGCTCCGGACAGCGGCACCGGTAGCACGGGTGGGACCGATGGAACGGGTGCGACGAGCGGGACCGACACGTCCGGCGCCGGCAGTACGGCGACGCCGAGCAGTGACGTCACCCAGGCTCCGAGCGACCTCGCCGACGCGGTCAACGACCTGCTCGGCCAGACGATCCTGCCGACCCCGACCGGTGCGCCGCTCGCGGTCGAGAGCGCCGAGCGGTTCTTCGGCGGCGCGGACACCCCGGCGGCGGTCGGCAGCACGCCGGTCGCGCCCAAGCCGGTCGCGCCCAAGCCGGCGGCGACGAAGGCCACCGCCAAGCACGCCACCGCGAAGCACTCCAGCGGGAAGGTCACGACGGGCTCGGTCCGCAAGACCTACAAGACGGGCAAGCACTCCACCGGCGCGTACCCGGAGGGCAAGCACGCCGCGATCGACCGCACCCACGGGTCGACCGAAGAGGCGAACCTGCTGAAGATCCTCGGCATCGTCAACACGCCGACCAAGTAATCGGCCGATCACCGGCAGCCCGTCGCGATCGCGGCGGGCTGCTGCTTGTGGCTGCTTGTGGATGGTGGATTCGGGGCCTTGCTCTGGCGCGGATAGGATGGGGCTCCGTTCACGCCGTACAAAAGGTGCTTGTTTTACCCATGGACATCACACCCGCTGGAGTTCCCGACAAGTTCGCCGTCCTCGGCCTCACCTTCGACGACGTACTGCTGCAGCCGAACGAGTCCGACGTCATCCCCTCCGAAGCCGTCACCCGGTCCCGGGTGAGCCGCAACGTCTGGGTGAACATCCCGCTGCTGTCCAGCGCGATGGACACCGTCACCGAGGCCCGGATGGCGATCGCGATGGCCCGCCAGGGCGGTCTCGGCGTCCTGCACCGCAACCTGTCGATCGAGGACCAGGCCCAGCAGGTCGACCTGGTCAAGCGCTCCGAGTCCGGCATGATCGCGCAGCCGATCACCATCGGCCCGGACGCCACCATCGGCGAGGCCGACGCGCTCTGCGCGCAGTACCGGATCTCCGGTGTGCCGGTGGTCGACGGCGCCGGTGTCCTGGTCGGCATCGTCACCAACCGCGACATGCGCTTCGAGAACGACCTGTCCCGGCCGGTCCGCGAAGTGATGACCAAGCAGCCGCTGATCACCGGCAGGCAGGGCATCGCCGCCGACGACGCGATGGCGCTGCTCAGCAAGCACAAGGTGGAGAAGCTGCCGCTGGTCGACGAGTCCGGCAAGCTGACCGGCCTGATCACGCTGAAGGACTTCGTCAAGCGCGACAAGTTCCCGCTGTCCACCAAGGACGCGACCGGCCGGCTGATGGTCGGCGCCGCGATCGGGTTCTTCGGCGAGGCCTACAAGCGCGCGATGTCCCTGGTCGAGGCCGGTGTCGACGTGCTCGTCGTGGACACCGCGCACGGGCACTCGAAGTCCCAGATCGAGATCATCCGCAAGCTCAAGAACGACCCGGCGACCCGCGGCGTCGACATCGTCGGCGGCAACGTCGGGACCCGCGTGGGTGCCCAGGCGCTCGTCGACGCCGGCGCGGACGGCGTGAAGGTCGGCGTCGGCCCGGGCTCGATCTGTACGACGCGCGTGGTGTCCGGCGTCGGCGTGCCGCAGGTGACCGCGATCTACGAGGCCTCGCTGGCCTGCAAGCCGGCCGGCGTCCCGGTGATCGGCGACGGCGGCCTGCAGTACTCCGGTGACATCGCCAAGGCGCTCGTCGCCGGTGCGGACACCGTGATGCTGGGCTCGCTGCTCGCCGGGTGCGAGGAGTCGCCGGGCGACCTGGTGTTCATCAACGGCAAGCAGTTCAAGGCCTACCGCGGGATGGGTTCGCTGGGCGCGATGCAGTCCGGCGGGCTGCGCAAGTCGTACTCCAAGGACCGCTACTTCCAGAGCGACGTCGGTAGCGACGAGAAGCTGATCGCCGAAGGCGTCGAGGGCCAGGTCCCGTACCGCGGCCCGCTGTCGGCCGTCGCGCACCAGCTGATCGGCGGCCTGCGGCAGTCGATGTGGTACACCGGCGCCCGCACGGTGCCGGAGCTGCAGGAGAAGGGCCGCTTCGTCCGCATCACCTCCGCCGGCCTCCAGGAGTCCCACCCGCACGACATCCAGATGACGGTCGAGGCCCCGAACTACTCCGGCCGCTGACCTGTCTGCTCCAACCCGAAGGATCACCTGATGACCGAGATCGAGATCGGCCGCGCGAAGCGGGGCCGGCAGGCGTACGCGTTCGACGACATCGCGATCGTGCCGTCGCGGCGGACGCGGGACCCCGAGGAGGTCTCGGTCGCCTGGCAGATCGACGCGTACCGTTTCGAGCTGCCGATCCTGGCCGCGCCGATGGACTCGGTGATGTCGCCGGCGACCGCGATCGCGATCGGCAAGGCCGGCGGCCTCGGCGTCCTGAACCTCGAAGGTCTCTGGACGCGGTACGAGGACCCGACCGGGCTGCTCGAGGAGATCATCCACCTCGACATCCAGCAGGCCACGCACCGGCTGCAGGAGATCTACTCGGCGCCGATCAAGCCTGAGCTGATCTCGCAGCGGGTGCAGGAGATCCGTGCCTCCGGCGTCACCGTGGCCGGGGCGCTCTCGCCGCAGCGCACCAAGCAGTTCGCCAAGCACGTCGTGGACGCGGGCGTCGACTTGTTCGTCATCCGCGGTACGACGGTCTCGGCCGAGCACGTCTCGGGTCAGGCGGAGCCGCTGAACCTCAAGCAGTTCATCTACGACCTCGACGTCCCGGTGATCGTCGGTGGCTGCGCGACGCACCAGGCCGCATTGCACCTGATGCGGACCGGTGCGGCCGGTGTCCTCGTGGGCTTCGGCGGTGGCGCCGCGCACACCACCCGCAAGGTGCTCGGGGTCGCGGTCCCGATGGCGTCGGCGGTGGCCGACGTCGCGGCGGCCCGGCGCGACTACATGGACGAGTCCGGCGGCCGCTACGTGCACGTCATCGCGGACGGCTCGGTCGGGCGGTCCGGTGACGTGGCGAAGGCGATCGCCTGCGGCGCGGACGCGGTGATGGTCGGTTCGCCGCTGGCCCGGGCGAGCGACGCGCCGGGCGGCGGGTACCACTGGGGTGCCGAGGCCTGGCACCAGGACCTGCCCCGCGGCGAGCGGGTCGAGGTCGGCGTCACCGGCACGATGGAGCAGATCCTGTTCGGCCCGTCCTGGGTCCCGGACGGCACGATGAACCTGGTCGGCGCGCTGAAGCGCGCGATGGCCACGACGGGGTACACGGAGCTCAAGGAGTTCCAGCGAGTAGAGGTCGTCGTCGGTTGAGCACCGGCGTACTGCTCCTGCATGGTTCGAGTGGTGCGCCTGATCTTGATCGTGCGCGCCTCCTCGAGGCCGAGGGGTACGACGTACTCGCGCCCCGCTGGACCGTGACGCACGAGGTCCCGCTGGAGTCGTTCCCGGTCGGTGAGCTTGCGGACCGCAACGATCGGCTGGTCGTGATGGGCAGCTCGTGGGGCGCCGAGGCAGCATTGCTGCTCGGCGCTCTGGACGAACGGGTGCACGCAGTGGTCGCGTTCGCGCCGAGCGCCTACGTCTGGGGCCGCAACCTGGAGGACGGCAGTCAGCGGTCGGCGTGGACGTGGCAGGGCGAACCGCTTCCGTTCGTGCCGTTCGACCTGACCTGGACGCCGCCGGCGGATCCGCCGAGCTACACCGGGCTGTACCGGCAGAGTGTGCAGGTGTTCGAGGACGCCGAGCAGGCGCGGATCCCGGTGGAGCGGATCCGCGACGGCGTACTGCTGGTGGCCGGCGGTGACGACCAGGTGTGGCCGGCGGTCGAGTTCGCGGACGAGATCCGGCGCCGGCGTGGTGACCTTCCGACGCGGATCGTCACGGTTCCGGAGGCAGGGCACCGCGCGGTGTTGCCGGGTGAGGAGCCGAAGACCGCTGGGCAGCGGATGGCGCGCGGCGGCACGGACGCGGCGGACCGCGCGCTCGGCACCCTTGCCTGGCCCGAGATCCTCCGGGTGCTCGCGCCCTGATCCGACGTGCTTCGAGTTCACCCCGTTTGATCGGTTCTGGAAGGATGACGGCATGGGATTGTTCAGCCGACGGAGCGACCAGGACGCGGACAATGTTGCCCTCGCTGCGGCGCGGGGCCGGCTGTCCCCCGACGACGTGGACCAGGTGCGGTTCCTGATCACCACCAAGAAGTCGGTGCACGCGGTGAAGCTCATCCACGACCGCACCGGACTGGCCCTGAAACAGGCCAAGGAGCTGGTCGACGACATCCGGCTGGGGCGCTACGTCCCGCCGACGACCGGTACGCCGCTGGTCCGCAAGCCCGGCACCAACCTGGCCGAGCGCACCCGCGCCTTGAAGGCCGCCGGCGAGCTCCACCAGGCGACCGCCCTGGTCGTCTCCGAGACCGGCATGACCGACGAGGAAGCCGGCCTCTTCGTCGGCGCCCTCCGCACCGACCTGGCCGACTAACCTTTCACGTACGCCAGCGACTCCGCGATCTTTCCGTCCCGCAAGCGCAGTACGTCGGCCCCTCGGACGTGACCGCGGTCGCCGGACGGCTCCTGCCACGAGTACCGCCAGCGCACCAGCGCGCGATCACCGAGGACCACCGTCTCCTCGGTCTCGAAGTGTGGGTCGGTGGTCTCCGCGAACATCCGCGCCCACTCGGCCCGGACGGCGTCGGCGCCCTCGAAGCGTGCACCGTCCGGCGGCGACGTGGATTCGAACACGATGTCGCTGGTGACCAGGGACATCGCCGTCGCCAGGTCCCGCTGGTCGAGCGCGATCCCGAATCGCTCGATCACCGGCAGCCACGGGCTCCAGTGCGGATCCCGACCGAAGGCCGCCAACAGTGCCTCCGCCGGATCGGCGTACCCGGTGAGATGCTCACCGATCATCCCCGCGGACCGGTACAGCTCCTCCCGTCCGACGAACCACGTCCCGACGTCGGCCACCAGCGTCGTGTCCATCCGCGGCGGTACGCCGATCGCGACGGCCAGGTCCCACCCGTGGATCAGGTGGTCGGCCGCGAGCTGACGCAGGTACTCGTGCGGATCCTCGTCGCCGTACGACAGGTGCACCTTGTCGATCGCCCGTGTCGCCGCGACCGAGGCATCCCGGGCCGCGTCCGTCGCCGCGGCGGCCGGATCGTCCGCGAGCAGGTCGCCGTCGAGGGTGTTCCCGACCTCGGCGATCGTCCGGCCCTCCATCAGCGGTACGGTCCAGCGTTCCTCGCCGACGACGTGGTTCACCAGCGCGCGGACGTCCCAGTCCGAGCACGGGGTCGGTGCCGACCACTGATCGGCGGCCACCCCGGTGACCAGTTCCGCGAAGTTCGCGACCGTGCGGTTGTGCAGCTCAACGACATCCATGACATGCCACCCCCAAGCCTCAGCGTCCGCCGCGCGAGGGCGATGCGTCAACGTCCGAGCTGGAGTTGCTGCGCCGCCTCGTGGGCGTGGTGGGACGCGGCCAGGTCGCCGGTCGCGGCGAGCAGGTTGCCGTGGTGCCGGTAGCAGGACCCGGCCAGCTCCTTCATCTCGGCGTGGTCGTCGGCGTACGGGATCAGCGCGGTCGCGACCTCGGCGCACCAGCCGCCCAGGTCGAGCGCGATGTCGGTCCGGCCGGCCTGGAAGTACGCGTCGGAGATGTCGAGCAGCAGTTGCGCCCAGATCGGCATGTAGGTGGCGGTCTGGAAGCGCATCCGGTGTGATTCGCGCTCGGACGAGATCGCGAACAGGTAGTGCGCCTCCAGCCCGAGCGTCAGCGCGGTGTCCGCGTCCTGGTTCAGGAGTGGTCGCACCAGCTCCGCCAGCTCGGTCGCGCGAATCGCCGCCGACTCGGGATCGGTTCGGCCGGAGACCGTGGCCAGCGTCATCCCGGGCGCGGGCTCACTGAGCGCGACCAGGCGGTGGTACTGCTCGAACGGCCCGAGCTTGACCTCCGCGTTCTCCAGCGCGGCGACCAGCGTGAGGGGCAGCCCACGGTCGAGCTCCTCGACCACCCGGGCCGCCGTCTCCGGATCGGTGTCGAACGCGGTCCGCAGACAGGACTCGCCCTCCAGGCGGCCGACGGTCCCGAGGTGCTTGCCCTTCCGGACCAGTGCGGCGACCAGCGTCCGCATGTCGGTCGCCGAGTCGGAGTCGGCGAGCGTGTCGGCCGTGGTCAGACCGATCTCGTCCGCGTCCAGCGCCAGGTCGAGCCGCCCCTCTGCCGCGTGGACGTCGGCGGACACCGCGGTCGCCGTACACAGGTAGCGGGCGTAGGAGAGGGACTGCGGGCTCTCGTTGATCTGGTCGGCGAGCTGGAGGAACAGCTGGGTGGCGGCGTCCGCGGAGGCGACCGCGAGCGCGGGGTCGCCGTACCGGCGCAGGATCAGCGCGTTCATCGCGAGCACCCGGGCGAAGTCGGGCTGGTGCTTCAGGCCCTCCGCGCCGCCGACGAGCTGGCCGTACGCGATCACCGCGCCGTCCATCTCCAGTACGGCGGTGGCGCCGTGCCCGCGGTGCGCCTGGGTCATCGCGCGCCGGGCGCGGACGTCGGCGAGGAAGCAGGTGGCGTCGAGCACACCGGCATCCTGGAGCTCGGTGTAGCCGAGTTGCGCCTCGTGCAGCGCGACGAGTGCCTCCTCGTGCCGCCCGGAGGCGTTCAGCGAGCCGGCCAGCTCGTACTGGGTCGCGGCCATCAGGTGCTTGGCCTCGTAGTGGTTCGGGTGCCCTTCGGCACGCTCCCTGGCCAGCTCGATGACCCGCTGCTGGTACGGCCCGGCCTCGTCGGCCCGGCCTTCCTCGATCAGCACCTGTGCGGTCTGCAGCGCTTCACCGAGCTCGTCCTCAGGAGGCGTCCAGAGCCCCCCGCTGTCCACCATCTTTACAGTCCACCCCTTCACCGGTTTCAGCGGATCAGCTTAACCATCCTCTGATACTGACACTGGCTATTACCGGCAGGTAGCCTTCAGTTATGAGTGAGCAGACGTCGATTCCTGCTGATCCGGAGCTCGATCCGACCGCGTCGTACGCGACCGACCAGTCGGTGATTCGGCGGTTGTCGGGGCTGCTGCGCGCGACGGCGGGGACGCGGACGTCGTACGCGCCGGCCACCGGGCAGCCGATCGCGGACCTGCCGGTGTCCAGCGAGGACGACGTGATCGCAGCGGTCCGGCTGGCGCGGAAGACGCAAGCGACCTGGAAACGGGTACCGCTCGCCGAGCGCGCCGCGATCCTGCTCCGGTACCACGACCTGGTCCTCGACCACCGGCACGAGCTGGTGGACCTGATCATTCGCGAGTCCGGCAAGGCACGGAAGCAGGCGTTCGAGGAGCTCGCGCATGTCGCGCTGACCGCGCGGTACTACGGCCGGAAGGCGTTCGAGCTGCTCGAGCCGCAGCGCAAGCTCGGGATCTTCCCGGTGCTCACCCGGGCCGAGGAGCGGTTCGTGCCGAAGGGCGTCGTCGGCATCATCTCGCCGTGGAACTACCCGCTGACGATGGCGATCTCCGACGGCCTGCCGGCAATCCTGGCCGGCAACACGATCGTCCACAAACCGGACAGCCAGACGCCGCTGACCGCGCTCCGCGGCATCGAGCTGCTGTACGAGGCGGGTCTGCCGCGGGACGCCTGGCTCGCGGTGAACGGCTCCGGCCCGACGGTCGGCGGCGCGCTGATCCAGAACGCCGACTACATCTGCTTCACCGGCTCCACGAAGACCGGCCGGCTGGTCGCGCAGCAGTGCGGCGAGCGCCTGATCGGCTGCAGCCTGGAGCTCGGCGGCAAGAACCCGATGCTGGTACTGCGGGACGCGGACATCAACCGCGCCGCGGAAGGCGCCGTCCGCGCCTGCTTCGCGAACGCCGGCCAACTGTGCGTCTCGATGGAACGCCTGTACGTCGCCGACCAGGTGTACGACGCGTTCGTGACGGCCTTCGTCGACCGAGTCAAGAAGCTCCGTCTGAGCGCCGGCACCGGCTGGGACGTCGACATGGGCTCGCTGATCTCCAAGGCGCAGCTCGAAACCGTCACCCGGCACGTCGAGGACGCCCGCTCCAACGGCGCGACCGTGCTCGTCGGCGGGAAGCCACGCCCCGACATCGGCCCGCTGTTCTACGAGCCGACCGTTCTGTCCGGTGTCACCCCGGCGATGGAGTGCTTCGACAACGAGACCTTCGGCCCGGTCGTCTCGATCTACCGGTTCTCCGACGAGTCCGAGGCGATCCAGCGCGCCAACGAGGGGGAGTACGGCCTGAACGCCAGCGTCTGGAGCCGTGACGGCCGCCGCGGCCGCGCCGTCGCCGCGCAGCTGATGGCCGGCACCGTCAACGTCAATGAGGGGTACGGCGCGACATTCGGCTCGGTCGACACCCCGATGGGCGGCATGCGATCGTCCGGCCTCGGGCGCCGCCAGGGCGTCGAGGGCATCCGCCGGTACGTCGAGCCGCAGGCGATCGCCACGCAGCGACTGATCCCGATCGCCGCCTCGCACGGTCTCTCGGACGAGAAGTTCGCCGAGCTGATGACCGGCGCCCTGCGCGTGCTGAAGAAGATCGGCCGCCCATGAAGTACGACTACGACGTCCTGATCGTCGGGTCCGGGTTCGGCGGGTCGGTGAGCGCTCTGCGGCTGACCGAGAAGGGGTACAAGGTCGCGGTCCTCGAGGCGGGGGCGCGGTTCGACGACGGCGGGTTCGCGAAGAACTCGTGGGACACCAAACGGTTTCTGTTCGCCCCGAAGCTCGGGATGTACGGGATCCAGCGGATCAGCGCGCTGCGCGACGTGATCATCCTGTCCGGCGCGGGCGTCGGCGGCGGCAGCCTCGTCTACGCGAACACGCTCTACGAACCGCTGCCCGCGTTCTACTCCGACCGCCAGTGGACCCACATCACCGACTGGAAGTCCGAACTCGCGCCGTACTACGACCAGGCGAAGCGGATGCTCGGCGTCACGACGTACCCCGGGTTCTCGCCGGCGGACAAGGTGATGAAGCAGGTCGCCGAGGACATGGGGGTGGGGGACACGTTCCACCCGACCCCGGTCGGGGTGTTCTTCGGTGAGCCCGGCGTCGAGGTCGAGGACCCGTACTTCGGTGGCGCTGGACCGCGGCGCAGCGGGTGCACGGACTGCGGCGAGTGCATGACGGGCTGCCGGCACAACGCGAAGAACACGCTGACCAAGAACTACCTGTACCTGGCCGAGAAGGCCGGCGCCGAGGTCTACTCGCTGACCACGGTGACGTCCGTCGAGCCGCTGCCCGAGGGCGGGTACGCGATCGACACCCGCCGTACGTCGAACAAGAAGGTCACCCGCCGGTTCACCGCGGATCAGGTGGTCTTCGCCGCCTCCGCCCTCGGTACGGCGAAGCTCCTGCACCGGCTGCGGGACGAGGGCAAGCTGCCCCGGCTGTCGGACCGTCTCGGCGTGCTGACCAGGACCAACTCGGAGTCGCTGCTCGGGGCGATCTCGCGCGAGAAGGACGTCGACTACACCCGCGGGGTCGCGATCACCTCGTCGTTCCACCCGGACGACATCACCCACATCGAGCCGGTCCGGTACGGCAAGGGCAGCAACGCGATGTCGCTGCTGCAGACCGTCCTGACCGACGGCGACGGCGACAAGCCGCGCTGGCGGACCTGGCTGAAGGAACTCGGCCTGCAACGGAAGAACATCCGCCGGCTGTACGACCTGAAGCACTGGTCCGAGCGGACGGTGATCGCCCTGGTCATGCAGACCGCGGACAACTCGATCACCACCTTCGGCAAGCGCGACCGGCTCGGCCGCTGGCGGCTGACCTCGAAGCAGGGCCACGGCGCCCCGAACCCGTCCTGGATCCCGGTCGCGAACCAGGTGGTCCGCCGGATGGCGAAGCTGATGAACGGGACGCCGGGCGGCACGATCGGCGAGCCGTTCAACGTCCCGATGACGGCGCACTTCATCGGCGGCTGCGCGATCGGCGACTCACCGCAGACCGGCGTCGTGGACCCGTACCACCGCGTCTACGGGTACGACGGTCTGCACATCGTCGACGGCTCGACGATCTCGGCGAACCTCGGCGTGAACCCGTCGCTGACCATCACCGCCCAGGCCGAACGCGCCCTCTCCTTCTGGCCGAACAAGGGCGAGACCGACCCGCGGCCGGCGGTCGATGCGGAGTACGAGCGGATCCAGCCGGTGAAGCCCGGACACCCGGTCGTCCCCGCTGACGCCCCCGGCGCTCTGCGCCTTCCGATCTTCCCCAAGCAGTCCGTGACCGAGCCGTAACGGAATCGCGACAGAACCACGGATATCCATCGCGGACCTTGAACAAGCTATTGCCTGTCCACGGTCCGCGGCGCGTGTCCACGGAAAGGCAAATGAAAAAGCCTCAGCAGTAAGTTGCTGAGGCTTTCTGAAAAGGTCCGGAAAGGGAGCAGGTCCCTCGGGAACGTTTCCGCCCAAATCGTTTCCCGAGGGACCCACTCAAGCCGGGGTGAGGCGCCCGGCGCTTTGGGATCGGGTCACCAACCACAGCTGGCGACCCGAGCTCTTGGTTACTACCTTACCTCCGATTTCCAAGAGCTTCGGGCCTTGTGACCACTCTGCGTGCTGATCGTAATGATCAACATTTCGTAGCTCCTGGTAACCGGGTGGCGGTCTTCCTTGCGGTAACCGCCTCTGCACACTTCAACGAGCCCCTCTACAGGGGGTTACGAGGTTCCACAGAAAAATTCAAAAACTTTCCGGGAGAGTGCGGAGAGTGGCCGTGTGGCACTTCAGCCCGATCTGTTCCACGTGACGCCCGCCGCAGTCCCGGCGTACCCCGCTGGCTTACTGTGAGCCGACCGTTCGATGAGGCAGGAGAACCATGAGCGAGATCCTGGACGTGGCACGTGAGCAGGTTCTGGAGCAGGGCGTAGGGCTGCGTCAGGACCAACTGGTCGAGGTCCTGAACACTCCGGACGACCGGCTGCCCGCATTGCTCGCGCTCGCCCACGACGTCCGGGTGAAGTGGTGCGGCGAGGAGGTCGAGGTCGAGGGGATCATCTCCCTGAAGACCGGCGGCTGCCCCGAGGACTGCCACTTCTGCTCGCAGTCGGGCCAGTTCACCTCGCCGGTGCGCGCGGTCTGGCTGAACATCCCCGAGCTGGTCGAGGCCGCCAAGGAGACCGCGAAGACCGGCGCGACCGAGTTCTGCATCGTCGCCGCGGTCCGCGGGCCGGACGCACGGCTGATGAGCCAGGTGAAGGCCGGCATCGAGGCGATCAACGCCGAGGTCGACATCAACATCGCGTGCTCGCTCGGCATGCTCACGCAAGCGCAGGTGGACGAACTGCGCTCGTGGGGCGTGCACCGGTACAACCACAACCTCGAGTCGGCCCGCTCGTACTTCGGCGACGTGGTCACCACGCACTCGTTCGAGGAGCGCTGGGACACCTGCCTGATGGTCAAGGAGTCCGGCATGGAGCTGTGCTGCGGCGGCCTGGTCGGGATGGGCGAGACCGTCGAGCAGCGCGCCGAGCTGGCCGCGCAGCTCTCCGAGCTGGACCCGCACGAGGTGCCGCTGAACTTCCTCAACCCGCGTCCGGGCACCCCGTTCGGCGACCTCGACATCATGGACGGCAAGGACGCGCTGCGGACCATCGCCGCGTTCCGGCTGGCGATGCCGCGGACGGTCCTGCGGTACGCCGGTGGTCGCGAGCTGACCCTCGGCGACCTCGGCACCCGCGACGGTCTGCTCGGTGGCATCAACGCGGTGATCGTCGGCAACTACCTGACGACGCTCGGCCGCCCCGCGACCGCCGACCTGGACCTGCTGGCCGAGCTGAAGATGCCGGTCAAGGAACTCCAGAAGACGCTGTGAGGACCGCCGTGGTCGAGGTCTACTGCGGCCACTGCGGCCGTCCGGAGGCCGACGGAGGGCACCACGAGTGCCGTCGGTCCCTCGAGCTGGAACCGCCCCGGTACTGCGTCGAGTGCCGGCGCCGGATGGTCGTCCAGGTCCACCCGATGGGCTGGTCGGCCCGCTGTTCGGTGCACGGCGACATCACCTCGGACTGACCGCGATGCTCCTGGGTACGGCGGACCGGACGCCCGCGCAGGCTGATCACATCCTGACCACCTGCGAGCCGGGGTGGGGTGTGGACCGATTAACGTTGTGAATCCTCAGGACGGAGGAGGACCGTGTCACACTCGGTCAACACGTGGCAACAGCGAGACGCGGAGCTGCTCTGGCATCCGTACTCCTCGCTGACCGAGCCCTCGCCGGTGCGGCTGGTTCGCGGCGCGTCCGGCGTACGCCTGCAGCTGGATGACGATCAGGGCGGGACCGTCGAGGCGATCGACGCGATGGCGTCCTGGTGGTGCATGATCCACGGCTACCGGAACCCGGTGCTGGACGCGGCGCTGAAGGCGCAGGCCGACGACTTCAGCCACGTGATGTTCGGTGGGCTGACCCACGAACCGGCGATCCGGCTGGCCGAGCGGCTGGTCGAGATCACCCCGGATCCGTTGCGGCACGTGTTCCTGTGCGACTCCGGGTCGGTCTCGGTCGAGGTCGCGATCAAGATCGCGCTGCAGTATCAGGTTGCGCGCGGCAACAACGGGCGGACGCGGATGCTGACCGTCCGCGGCGGGTACCACGGCGACACGTTCGCCCCGATGAGCGTCTGCGACCCGGTGAACGGCATGCACTCGCTGTTCACCGGCGCCCTGAAGGAGCAGGTCTTCGGCCCGCAGCCCCCGGCCGGCTTCGACCGGCCCGCCGACGACCCGGAGCTGCTGGCCTGGGCCGACGCTCTCGCAGCCCTGGCCGCCGACCACGCGGACGAGGTGGCGGGCATCATCGTCGAGCCCGTTCTCCAAGGCGCCGGCGGCATGTACCCGTACAGCCCGTCGTGCCTGAAGGTCCTCCGCGATCTGGCCGACCGGCACGGCTTCCTGTTGATCTTCGACGAGATCGCCACCGGCTTCGGCCGGACCGGCACGCTGTTCGCGTCCGAGCACGCGGGCGTGGACCCCGACATCCTCTGCGTCGGCAAGGCCCTCACCGGCGGCTACCTCACCCTGGCCGCGATGCTCTGTACGACGGAAGTCGCGCACACCGTCTCGAACGGACCCGGCGGTGCGCTCATGCACGGCCCCACGTTCATGGCCAACCCGCTCGCCTGCGCGGTCGCGCTCGCGTCGATCGACCTCCTTCTCGGGCAGGACTGGTCCGGTCGGGTCGCCGAGATCTCGGCCGGGTTGTCGGCGGGGCTCGCCCCCGCGGCCGCCTTGCCTGCCGTGAAGGACGTCCGGGTGCTCGGCGCGGTCGGCGTCGTTCAACTCTCCGGTCCGGTCGACCTGCCGCGGATGACCGAGGCGGCGTTGCGTCGTGGCGTGTGGGTACGCCCGTTCCGCGACCTCGTCTACACGATGCCGCCGTACGTGTGCACTGCCGAGGAGATCGCCACCATCGCGGCGGCGATCACCGGTGCGGTGGAGGAGGCGGGCTGATGCTGGAGGACTGGCTCGCCCCGAAGGCCGCGGCGCTGGAGTCCCGCGGCCTGACCCGGCGCCTGCGCGCCCGGGACGCCGCCGACGACCTGATCGACCTGGCGGGCAACGACTACCTCGGCCTGGCCCGCGACCCGCGCGTGGTGACCGCTGCCGCCGACGCGCTCCGCACCTGGGGCACCGGCTCGACGGCCTCCCGCCTCGTCACCGGCACCACAACCCTCCACGAGGAACTCGAAGCCGACCTGGCGACGTACGCCGGTCAGGAATCCGCGCTCGTCTTCTCCTCCGGGTACCTCGCGAACCTCGGCGTCGTCACGGCCCTCGGCGGCCCCGGCACTCTTCTGGTCTCCGACGAACACGTCCACGCCTCGCTGGTGGACGCCTGCCGGCTGTCCCGCTCCCGCGTCGAGATCGTCCCGCACAACGACGTGGACGCCGTCGACAAGGTGCTTGCCGAGCGCAACGAGCCGCACGCGGTCGTGATGACCGAGTCGGTCTTCTCGGTCCTCAGCGACGAAGCCCCGCTCACCGCCTTGGCTGCCACCGCCGCAGCGCACAACGCTGTTCTCCTGGTCGACGAGGCCCACGGCCTGGGCGTCACCGGCAACGGTCGCGGGTCCGTGCACGCGTCCGGGCTCGCAGGACTCGACCACGTGATCGTCACGATGACGCTGTCCAAGTCGCTGGCTTCGCAAGGCGGTGCCGTCCTCGGCCCGCGGCTGTTGCGCGAGCACCTCGTGAACCGCGCGCGTCCGTTCATCTACGACACCGGTCTCAATCCGGCCGCGTGCGCCGCCGCCTGCGCCGCGCTCCAGGTGCTGCAGGCCGAGCCCGAACGTCCTGCCGCGATTCACGCCGCGGCGGCCCGGTTGGCTGCGGCCTGCGAGGTGCCGCCGTCGTCCGGTGCGGTGGTCTCGGTCCCGATGCAGGGTCCGCGGGAGACCGTCCGTGCGGCCGAGCTGTGCCTCGCGAACGGCGTACGGGTCGGGAGTTTCCGGCCGCCGTCCGTCCCGGACGGCATCTCCCGGGTGCGGCTCACCGCGCACGCCGGGTTGTCCACCGCAGATCTCGATCGCGCGTGTGCCGTGGTCGTCGAGGCGATCGGCCAGGTCTCATGATCACTCTTGTCACCGGCACCGACACCGGTGTTGGTAAGACCATCACCACGGCCGCGCTCGCTGTCCGGGCGTCCGGCACGGTGGCCGTCGTCAAGCCGGCGCAGACCGGGGTCGGGCCGGACGAGCAGGGCGACCTGGACGACGTACACCGGTTGAGCGGGCTCACCAAGCTGCACGAAGGGGTCCGGCTGCGCGATCCGTTGGCGCCGACCACGGCTGCCCGGCGGCAAGGCATCAAGCTGCCGCCGGTCGCGTCGCACGCGAAGGCCATCGATCAGCTCACCCTGACCAACGACACCGTCCTGGTGGAAGGTGCCGGTGGCATCCTCGTCGGCCTGGATGCCGAGGGCAACAACCTTGCCGACCTCGCCGGACAGCTGACGACACCGTTCGGTTTCGTGGTCGTGGCGCGGGCCGGTCTGGGGACGCTGAACCATGCCGGGCTGACGATCGAGGCGCTGCGATCCCGGGACCTGCCGATCGACGGGCTGGTGATCGGTGCCTGGCCCGAGGATCCCGATCTGGCCGAGCAGTGCAACCTGGAGGATCTGCCCGCGACGACCGGCGTACCGGTGATCGGGCGGATCCCGGCCGGGGCGGGGGCGCTGAGCGGCGAGGAGTTCCAGGCGGCCGCGCCGAGCTGGTTCACGTGAGCAACTGTCCCGCCCAACACGACTCGGCTCGGTACGACGAAGACCTCGGCTACTGGGTCGTCGACGACCCGGCGCTGGCTCGTGACGTGCTGCTCGATCCGGACACGTTCCGGCCGGACAACGCCGTACTCGCGCACACGCCGTTGTCGGTCAAGGCGTTGCGGGTGCTGTCCGCGGTCGGGTTCGCGCTGCCGCCGACGCTGGCGAACAACGCGGGGGAGTCGCACCGGTCGATCCGTGCCGCGGTCGCCCGGTTCTTCAGCCCGGCGAGGGTCGCCGCCGTCGAGCCGCTGACGCGGGAGTTGACCGCCGCGCGGGTGGCCTCGGCGTCCGCACGGCTCGCGGCGGGCGAGCAGGTGGATCTCGTGCAGGCGATCGCGGCCGAGCCGCCGGCTCTCGTCGTACTGCGTCTGCTCGGGCTGGCGGAGGTCGACGTACCTGCGCTGAAGGCCTGGAGTCTCGATTCGCTCGAGCTGTTCTGGGGCTGGCCGGACGAGGACCGCCAGTTGGAGCTGGCGCACAGTGCGGCCGAGTTTTACGGCTGGCTGCGCTCGCGGACGACGGCCGCCCGTGAAGCGCCTGCTGACGATCTGTTCGGCGCGTTGGTCGGAATGGGGCTGAGCGACGAAGAGGTGTGCGCGGTCGGGTACTTCCTGCTGATCGCGGGGCAGGAGACCACGACCCAACTGATCTCGACTGCCTTCCAGAGGGCGATCGGCGGGACTGTTGAGGTCGTTGACGACGTACTGCGCGAGGCGTCGTCGGTGCCGACGTGGCGGCGGGTCACGGCGGAGGCGACCACCGTGGGCGACGTGCAGTTGCCGGCGCGGGCACCGGTCCTGCTCGGCCTGAGCGGCCACGGCGGTCCCGCGGATCTCGCGTTCGGGATCGGTATCCACCGCTGCCTCGGCGCCGGGCTCGCGCGGATGGAGGCGCGGGTGGCGCTGGAGTGTGCCCGGGATCTGCTGCGCGGCGTACGGCTGACCGAAGAGCCGCCGATGATCGACCTGCTCTCGTTCCGCGCTCCGAAGCGTCTCCTGGTTGTAACGCGCGGTAACACCGGGGACAACTCGCGTCACTAGCGTCGGCGCATGGAGTTGCCAGCTCGCCGCCGGGTGCGGCTGTGGTTCGGAGAGCACCAGCTCGCGGAGTACGTCGGTGAACCTGCCGCGGCGTGCCGGTACGAGGCGGCGATGCGGCGCCGTTTCCCCGGTTTGACGATCACCAACGACCCGCTCACGATCGCCGCGGACCAGTCGAGTTACAGCCTTCCTGACCTGCACCGATAGGCTTTGCCAGGTGACGCAGCATGAGTTGGTCCTGGTCGTTGACTTCGGAGCGCAGTACGCGCAGCTGATCGCCCGCCGGGTGCGCGAGGCGAACGTGTACTCCGAGATCGTGCCGCACTCGATGCCGGTCGAGGAGATGCTCGCCAAAGGCCCGAAGGCGATCATCCTGTCCGGCGGTCCGCAGTCGGTGTACGCCGACGGTGCGCCGCGGGTCGACTCGGGGCTGTTCGAGGCCGGCGTCCCGGCGTTCGGGATCTGCTACGGGTTCCAGGCGATGGCGCAGACGCTCGGCGGCGAGGTCCGGCGTACCGGACTGCGTGAGTTCGGCCGGACGCCGGTCGCCGTGAGCGAGGCGGGGACGCTGCTGGCCGGCATCCCCGAGGAGCTGAACGTGTGGATGTCCCACGGCGACGCGGTGCACGCGCCGCCCGCGGGGTTCGCCGTGCTGGCCGCGTCCGAGGGCGCGCCGGTGGCCGCGTTCGAGGACCTGGACCGCAAGTTCGCGGGCGTGCAGTGGCACCCGGAGGTCCTGCACTCGCAGGCCGGGCAGGCCGTGCTCGAGCACTTCCTGTTCGAGATCGCCGGCTGCAAGGGCGACTGGACGACGTCCAACGTCGTCGAGGAGCAGGTCGAGCTGATCCGCGAGCAGGTCGGCGACAAGCAGGTGCTGTGCGCGCTGTCCGGCGGTGTCGACTCCGCGGTCGCGGCCGCGCTGGTGCACAAAGCGATCGGCGACCAGCTGACCTGCGTGTACGTCGACCACGGTCTGCAGCGGGCCGGTGAGTCCGAGCAGATCGAGAAGGACTTCGTCGCCGCGATCGGGATCCGGCTCGAGGCGATCGACGCCGAGGAGCAGTTCCTGACCGCGCTGGCCGGCGTCACCGACCCGGAGCAGAAGCGGAAGATCGTCGGCCGCGAGTTCATCCGGACCTTCGAGGCGACCGCGCGCAAGGTGGACGCCGAGCGGCACATCGAATTCCTGGTCCAGGGCACGCTGTACCCGGACGTCGTCGAGTCCGGCGGCGGTGCGGGCGCGGCGAACATCAAGTCGCACCACAACGTCGGCGGACTGCCGGACGACCTGCAGTTCAGCCTGATCGAGCCGCTGCGGACGCTGTTCAAGGACGAGGTCCGCGAGCTCGGGCTGGCGCTCGGCCTGCCGGAGACGATGGTCTACCGGCACCCGTTCCCGGGCCCGGGGCTGAGCATCCGGATCATCGGCGAGGTCACCCGCGAGCGGCTGGACATCCTCCGCGCCGCCGACCTGATCGCCCGCAACGAGCTCACCGCGGCCGGCCTGGACCGCGACATCTGGCAGTTCCCGGTGGTCCTCCTGGCCGACGTCCGCTCGGTCGGCGTCCAGGGCGACGGCCGCACGTACGGCCACCCCGTCGTCCTCCGCCCGGTCACCAGCGAGGACGCCATGACCGCCGACTGGGCCCGCCTCCCGTACGACGTCATCGAACGCATCTCCACCCGCATCACCAACGAGGTCGACGAGATCAACCGAGTCACCCTCGACGTCACCAGCAAACCCCCGGGCACCATCGAGTGGGAGTGATCCCACTCGGCACGATGTGAGTAGCTACCGGGGGCGTTGGGACTCGATGCCGTCGAGGAGGCGGTCGAGGCCGTAGCGGTACGAGTCGGCGGCGGCGTCGCGGGTGGTGGACTGGTAGCCGTTCGCGTTCCAGATCGCCGTCATCGCGGGATGCCGGTCGACATCGAAGTACGACTCCCAGAGGTCGTTTCGTTCGTACCACCAGGCGTCGTTGGTCTGACCGGTGCTGCGCTCCACGAGCTGGCTCTCCGCCTCCAGGCTGGCCGCGGAGTCGACGTACGTCGTGATCGCGAGCGCGGCCGTGTTGGTCTCGACGGGGCTGAGCTCCAGACCGAGCAGCGCGGACAGCAGGTACTCGCGGGCCGCGAGCATGCCCGGGCCGACCGGCGGGCGGATCGTCGAGACCTGCGACAACCACAGGTGCCGCTGGAACATCGCGCGGGTCTGCTGCGAGTAGATCTCCACCTGGTCGCGCCAATCGTCCGGCCGCGGTTCGCCCGGACCGGGGAGTTCGCGCTCGCCGAGGACCTGGTCGACCATCAGGTCGAGCAACTCCTCCTTCGACGGCACGTACGTGTAGAGCGTCATCGTGCCGACGCCGAGCTCCTTGGCCAGCCCGCCCATCGATGCCGCCGTTAGCCCCTGCTCGTCCGCGAGCCGGATGCCTGCCCGAATGACGTCGTCCACGCTCAGCGACGGTCGTCGGCCGGCTCCGCGGCGCCGCGCCTCGACGGGTCCGTCGGTCGCGGTCTGCCGGTGGTTCCGCCACAGCAACGCCAGCGTCCGGTCCGGCTGCCCCTCACCACTCCGCCGTTCACTCACGGACCAACGATAGGCGGTCGCTCCAATTCTCGTATACCCTACGGGAATTCCGATTCGAGGGAGGACAGGGATGACGATCCTGGTGACCGGTGCGACCGCGAGTGTGGGGCGGTTGCTGGTCGACGAACTGGTGTCGGCGGGCGCGCCGGTGCGCGCGCTGACCAACAATCCGGCCCGGGCCGCGCTGCCCGAGACTGTCGAGATCGCGCGCGGGTATCTGGGCAAGCCGGCGACACTGCCGGCCGCGCTCGCCGGTATCGACACGGTGTATCTCGCGCCGCTTCCGGCGTACGTCGACGACTTCGTGCGGTGTGCGCGGGAGGCCGGCGTACGGCGGGTCGTCGTACTGTCGGGGGAGCCTGCCGACTACGAGGCGCAGGGTGATCCGTCGACGTGGCACTACTACCGGATCGAGCGGGCGATCGAGGCGGGCGGCTTCGACTGGACGTTCCTGCGGCCGGGTCAGTTCATGAACAACACGCTCGACTGGGCGCCGTCGATCAAGGCCGAGGGGGTCGTGCGGGCGCCGTACGCCGGTGCTGTGCAGACGCCGATCGACCTCGGGGACATCGCGGCGGTGGCGCGCGTCGTCCTGCTGTCCGCGGAGTTCGGCGGCCGGAAGATCGTCATGAGCGGGCCGGAGGCGATCACGCAGCCGGAGCAGGTCGCACGGATCGCCGAGGCGATCGGGCGGGACGTCCGCTTCGAGGAACAGACGCCCGACGAGTACGTCGCGGCGCTGGCTCCGGCGATCGGCGAGGAGACGGCGCGCTGGCTGCTCGACGGCTTCCGGATGATGTCCGAATACGCGATGAAACCGGAGCCGGCGGTCGCGGACCTCACCGGGCACCCAGGGACGACGTACCGCGAGTGGGCACTCGCCAACGCCGCGACCTTCCGCTGACTGACAGGATCGCGGGTCGCGGGGCCGCCCGTTTGACGCAGTAAGGGAACGTATGTTCGACTGGGGATCATGAGATGGGCAGGTCAGCAGATCGACGTGGAGACCCCGGGCGCGTTGCCGGGGCTCGGGTCGATCGCGGGGCTGGTCCGATCGGTGACGACACCGGAGTTCCAGGGGATCACGTTCCACGAGGTGCTCGCGCGATCGGCGCTGAACTCGGTGCCGGGTTCGGCGCTGCCGTTCAACTGGACGATCAATCCGTACCGCGGGTGTACGCACGCCTGCCGGTACTGCTTCGCCCGGCCGACTCATACGTACCTCGAGCTCGACACGGGGCAGGACTTCGACCGGCAGATCGTCGTCAAGACGAATGTCGCCGAGGTCCTGCGCCGCGAGCTCGCGCGGCCGTCGTGGCGTCACGAAGAAGTTGCTTTGGGCACCAACACCGATCCGTACCAGCGGGCCGAGGGTCGCTATCGGTTGCTGCCGGGCATCATCGAGGCGCTGGCCGCCTCGGGCACGCCGCTGTCGATTCTCACCAAGGGCACGTTGCTCCGGCGCGATCTGGGGTTGTTGTCCGCTGCGTCCGCGGAGGTTTCGGTCGGTGTCGGCGTCTCGCTGGCCTTGGGTGACGAAGAGCTGCGTCGCCGCCTGGAGCCCGGCGTACCCTCTGTCCGTGGGCGTCTCGACCTGATCCGAGCCATCCGGGACGCCGACCTTCCGTGCGGTGTAATGGTTGCTCCGGTTCTTCCCTGGCTCACCGATTCGGCCGAGCAGTTGGATCATCTTCTCGGCCAGCTCGCGGACGCGGGCGCTACTGGCGTGACCACGCTGATCCTGCACCTGCGGCCGGGCGTGAAGGACTGGTTCATGCAGTGGCTCTCCCACGACCACCCTGAATTAGTCGGCCGCTACGAGTCGCTGTACGCCCATGGTGCGTACGCCGTTCCCAGCTTCCGCAAGGCCTTCGAGGAGAAGGCGCGACCGCTGCTGGACAAACACGGCTTCGGTCGCGGCTCCAGTCATCGCGCCAAGCCCATCGCGGGTATGCACCCCAAGCCGTCTCCCCAACAAACCTTGTTCTAGCTGGGTCAGGCGAGGGTGAGGATCTGGGGGCCTTCGGGGGTGATGGCAACGGTGTGTTCGGCGTGGGCGCCGCGGGTGTGGTCGGCGGACCGCAGCGTCCAGCCGTCCTCGTCGATGACGTAAGTGGAGCCGGGGCCCGTCCAGAACCAGGGCTCGATCGCGAAGACGTGGCCGGCCCGGAGCCGGAGGCCGCGACCGGGGCGGCCGCCGTTCGGGACGTGGGGTTCCTCGTGCATCCGGCGTCCGACTCCGTGGCCGCCGAAGTCGAGGTTGGTACCGATGCCGGCGTGCTTGCCGACCCTGCCGATCGCCGCGCCGATGTCGCCGATGCGGTTGCCCTCGACCGCTGCCGCGATGCCCGCGGCGAGCGCTTCCTCGGTCGTCGCGATCAACTCGAGATCCTCGGCGCGCGGCGTACCGATGCAGAAGCTGATCGCCGAGTCGGCACACCACCCGTCGACCGACGCACCGCAGTCGACGTTCAGCAGGTCGCCGTCCTGCAGCCGCAGGTCGGTCGGCAGTCCGTGCAGTACGGCGTCGTTCACCGACGTACAGATCACTCCGCTGAACGGTGACGTCGCGAACCCGGGCTGGTACCCCTCGAACAACGACACGGCCCCCGCGGAGCGCAGGACGTCGCGGGCGACCTCGTCGAGTTCGCGCAACGACACCCCGGCCGCGGCCGCCTTCTTGACGGCCGCGAGTGCGTTCGCGACGACCCGTCCGGCCACGCGCATCTGTTCGATCTCCGCCGGCGTCTTCAGGTCGACCATGTCTGCCTCGGCTTCCGTAGGTGCATCGGGACCATTATCACCGGCCGAGTCCCAACCAATCGGCCGGAGTCAGCGTCTTCAACGGCAACAACGGGGTTTGGGGGGACGGGGATGGCGGTACGACGACGCGCGGTACTCGGCGGGATGCTCGCCGGGGCCGCCGCAGTGGCGACGAGCGGATGTCTCGCGGACACCTACGCGACGACGACCGCCGATCGGCCCACGCGGGCGCCGAAACCGGACAAGAAGCCGGACCGGATCACCGTGGTCGCGACCGGGGACGTGTTGTTGCACGAGCGCCTGTGGACGACCGCGAAACGTGACGGCGACTGGAACTTCGCCCCGTCGATGGCGAGCGTGAAACCCCTTGTCCAGAAAGCGGATCTCGCCATCGCGCACCTGGAGACCCCGCTCGCGCCGCTCGGCGGCCCGTACCACGGCGACCCGATGTTCCAGGGCCCGCCGCAGATCGCGACCGCCCTGAAGCAGACCGGTTACGACCTCTGCACGACCGCGAGCAACCACAGCTTCGACGGCGGCGCGGCCGGTGTCGACCGCACGCTCGACACCTTGGACAAGGTCGGTCTGAAGCATGCCGGCACCGCGCGGTCGCGGGCGGAGGCCGAGCAGATCACGATCGTCGACGTCGGGGGAGTGAAGGTCGCCTCGCTGAGCTTCACGTTCGGCTTCAACGGCCTGCCGTACCCGAACGGCGAGACGTGGCGCGCCGGCAAGATCAGCACGAAGTCGATCACGCTGAAGGCGCAGGAGGCCCGCGATCGCGGTGCCGATCTGGTGCTGGTCAGCTGCCACTGGGGCACGGAGTACTCGAACAAGCTCAACGACCAGCAGCGCGAGGTCGGCCCGCAACTGCTTGCCGACAGCAACATCGACCTCGTGATCGGCCACCACGCGCACGTCGTGCAGCCGATGCAGGAGATCGACGGCAAGTGGATCGCCTACGGCCACGGGAACCTGGTCGCCGCGCACCGCGAACCCGACAGCACCAAGGCCGAGGGTCTGCTGACCCGCTTCACCTTCACTCGGGACGGCAACCGGTGGAAGACCGAGGCCGAGTACGCCCCGCTGCTGATGACCGACGCGCTGCCGGTCCGCGTTCTCGACGTACGCCGGGAGCTCGCGAAGGGGGACTCGGTGGCGACGAGGAGCCGGCTCGAACTCGCGCAACGCCGGACCACGGAGACCGTCACCGCATTGGGCGCGACGCCGAAAATGCTTTGAGCCAAGGGCGCACCGGCCTCTAGGGTCGACGCATGATTACGTACTTCGTGATGGTCCGTCGTGCCCGCCTCCGGGCAGGCGAGGGGTGCCTGGGGATGGCATCCGCTCGATAGTCGTTGGGCCCAACGGGTTGTGGACGCGGCCGGGATCGAACCCGGCGAACTCGTCCTCGATGTCGGGGCCGGACTCGGTGCGCTGACCGCGCCGCTGGTCCGGGCCGGCGCCCGAGTGGTCGCCGTCGAACTCCATCCGGGTCGTGCCGAGCGGTTGCGCCGGCGGTTCGCGGACGCGCCGGTGACGGTCGTCCGCGCCGATGCCGGTGACCTGCGGTTGCCGTCGCGGCCGTTCCGGGTGGTGTCGAGTCCGCCGTACAACGTCTCCACCGCGTTGCTGAAGCGCTTGCTGGCCCCGGGTTCACGCCTGGTGTCGGCGGATCTGGTGCTGCAACGTCAGGTGGCGAACCGGTGGGTTCGCGGTGCCGCGCCCGGGGCGAACCGTTGGTTCCGCTCGTACGACCCGTCGATCGGGCTTCGCCTTCCCCGCAAGGCTTTCACCCCGCCTCCGCATGTCGACTCTGCAGTCCTCCTACTACGCAAACGCTGAAGCCGGAAAACATGGGCTGAGACCTGTTGCTACAGGTCTCAGCCCACTGTTTTGGGTCTCAGCCGTGCCAGGAGTTCCAGAGCGCGGCGTACGAGCCATTGCGGGCCACCAACTCGTCGTGGCTGCCCAGCTCGGTGATGTGGCCGTCTTCCACTACTGCGACGCGGTCGGCGTCGTGGGCGGTGTAGAGGCGGTGGGCGATCGCGATGACCGTCCTGCCGTCCAGGACCGCGGCCAGCGAGCGCTCCATGTGCCGTGCGGCGCGTGGGTCGATCAGTGACGTCGCCTCGTCGAGCACCAGGGTGTGCGGGTCGGCAAGGACCAGGCGAGCCAGCGCCAACTGCTGCGCCTGCGCAGGCGTCAGCGCCAGTTGGCCGGAGCCGACTCGAGTGTCGAGCCCGTCCGGCAACGCCTCCGCCCAGTCGCGCGCGTCGACGGCCGCCAGCGCCGCGATCAGCTCGTCATCGGTCGCCGTCGGCTTCGCCATCGACAGGTTGTCCCGCAGTGTGCCGACGAAGACGTGGTGTTCCTGCGTGACCAGCGCGACCTGCTTCCGCAGCTCGTCCAGCGGCAGGTCCGTCATCCCCACACCGCCAACCGTCACCGAACCGGTCCGCGGCGGGTGGATCCCCGCGACGAGCCGGCCCAGCGTCGACTTGCCGGCGCCCGACGGCCCGACCATCGCGATCCGCTCACCCGGCTGGATCGTCAGGTCCACACAGTGCAGCACGTCCCGACCCTCGACGTACGAAAACCGCACGTCGCGTGCCTCGACCAGCTCACCGTCCGGCCGGCGCCCTGATGGCGTCCGGTCGTCCGGTACGTCGCTGATGCCGAGCAACCGGGCGAACGCGGCACCGCCGGACTGGAGCTCGTCCAGCCACGAGAGCAGCCGGTCGACCGGGTCGATCAGCTGGTTCACGTACAGCACGGCGGCCGTCACGGCGCCGAGCGAGACGTGGCCGTTGATGTGCAGCCAGCCACCGAAGAGCAGCGTGCCGACGACGGGCACGAGGTACCCGAGCTCGGCCGCCGGGAAGTACACCGTCCGCAGGAACAGCGTGTACCGCTCCGCGTTGTACGAACCCCGGATGTCCACGTCACCACGCCGCACGCGGTCGTCGTACCGCCGGAGCGCCTCGACCGTCCGCGCACCTTCGACCGTCTCCGCGAGCGAGCTGGTCATCTGCGCGTACGCCGCGTTCTCGCGGAGGTACCCGTCCTTGGCGCGACGCAGGTACCACTTCGTGCTCAGCCAGAGCAACGGGACCATCGCGAGCAGCGGCACCAGCACCCAGACACCGACCAGCATCGTTGCGACCGCGGTGAAGATCACCGTGACGAACGCGATGATCGTCTCCGGCACCGCGAACCGCACGGTCCGCGACAACGTGTCGACGTCCCGCGAGGTGCGGGACAGCAGGTCACCGGTACCCGCCCGCTCGACCGTCCCGATCGGCAGCGCGAGCGCGTTGTCGACGAACTCCTCCCGGAGCTCGGCCAGCACCTGCTCGCCGAGCGCGAACGACTTGTACCGCGCCCAGCGGGTGAGTAGCGACTGCGCGACGATGAAGACGGCGATCACGACGATCACCTCGTTGACCTTGGTGGCGGTCGTGCCGTTCTGCACGTCCTCCACCAGGTCACCGATCAGCCGCGGCGCCGCGAGACCGGTCACCGCTGCCAGCCCGTGCAGCAGCAGGGCGACGGCCAGCGTGCGTGGGTGGCGCCGGGCCAGCCGCCGGGCGTGCCGACGGATCTCGGCCGACCCGGCAACGGGCAGGATCTGCCTCATCGCAGGGCCTCCTCTTCTTCGGTCTCAGCCTCGGCCTGTCGGGTGACAGTTCGGCGGTACTGCGGCTCGGACGCGAGCAGCTCACGGTGCCGACCGGTCGCGACGACTCGGCCGTCGGCGACGAAGATCACCTCGTCGGCGCGATCCAGCAGCAACGGGCTCGCGGTCAGTACGACGGTGCTCCGGCCGGACCGGTGGTCGCGCAGCCGGTCCGCGATCCGCGCCTCGGTGTGCGCGTCCACGGCGGACGTCGGCTCGACCAGGACCAGCACGGACGGGTCGGCGAGCAGCGCCCGCACCAGCACCAGCCGCTGGCGCTGTCCACCCGAGAACGACCGGCCCTTCTCCTCCACCTCGGAGTCGAGCCCGTCCGGCAGCGCGACGAGAACGTCCTCCGCGGACGCCGTACGCAGCGCGGCCATCAGTTCGTCATCGGTACGTCGGCCGCTCGGGTCCAGCTCCGCGCGCAGGAGGCCGGTGAACAGCTGGGAGCTCGTGTCGCTCACCAGGATCCGCTCGCGCAGATCCGCCCGCGTCGCACTGGCCAGCGTCACACCGCCGTACCGGACCTCGCTGGTGTCGTCGTACCGGCCCAGGCGGTCCGCGAGCTGACCGTAGGTGTCCGGCTCGGCGGAGACGATCGCGGTGAGCAGGCCGTCGCGGGCGCGAACGCCGGAGACCGGATCGACCAGGTCACCGTGCTCCGGCAGCCGGACCGGGGTCTCGGGCTCGGTGATGTCCGACTCCAGCTCCAGCACGCGGTTCACCCGGCCTGCGGCGACCAGGCCGCGCATCAGCTGGTTGGCGAACTCCGTCGCGGTCCGCAGCGGCAGCACGAGGAACGTCGCGTAGCCGTAGAAGGCCACCAGCGAACCGGCACTGAGGTCGCCGCGCAAGGCGAAGTGTGCGCCCAGGCCGACCACCAGCACGACGAAGATCCCCGGGAGCAGCACCTGGGCCGCGTCCAGCACGGACTGGATGCCGGCGACCTGGACGCCCGCCTTCCGCACCTGCTGCGACTCGCTGCGGTAGCGCCGCGAGAACGACTCCTCGCCGCCGATACCGCGCAGCACCCGCAGGCCGGCCACGATGTCCGAACCGAGTGAGTTCAGCTCGCCGACTGCCTCGCGCTGCGCGGACTGCCGCTTGTGCAGCGGCCGCAGCATCGGGCCCAGGGCGAACAGCATCAGCGGTACGCCGATCAGCACGACCAGGCCGAGCACGGTCGAGGACGACAGCAGGATCACCGCGACCACGAAGAACGCGACGATCGCGCCGGCGAACCGGGCCGAGATCTCCATCAGGTTCCCGATGTAGGACAGGTCGCCGGCGCCGATGCTGACCACTTCACCGGTGGCCAGCTGCTTCGGCAGCGTCGCGCCCAGGTCGGCGGACTTCCGCGTCACCACCTGGACCGTCCGGTACGCCGCGGTCAGCCAGTTGGTGACCGCGAACCGGTGCCGCAGGATGCCGGCCGCCGCCTGCACTATGCCGACCGCGAACAGCAACGCGGTCCACTGCAGCAGCCGCTCCCCGTCGCGGGCCGCGATGCCCTCGTCGATGGCCAGGCCGAGGATCGCCGGGATGAACGCCTGCGCGGCCATCCAGATGATGCCGAAGGCCATCCCGCCGGCGAGCGTGCGGGACTGACCGCGGGCCACCCACCACAGGTAGCGGGCCGGCGAGCGATGGTTCGGGACGCCGGGATCGGCGAGCGGCAGTTGTCTCATGGCCCACTCAGGCTAGGTCGCGCCTCGGACAGTTTGCATGCGAATTAATCGCGTCTGTGGACCCCCGGACCGGCTGCCGATGGCGACGTACCGGGCCGCGCAGTCTGGTGCGTGGTGACGGACGGTAGAGCTTCACCTTGCGTTGGGCAACGGGTTCCCGCCGGGCCATGTCCGGCCCCTGTCCTGGATCCATGTTGGTGATCGCGCATCGGGGAGCGAGTGGCTACCGCCCGGAACACACACCGGCGGCCTACCGGCTGGCCGCCCTGCAGGGCGCCGACTACCTGGAGCCGGACCTGGTCGCCACCCTCGACGGCATCCTGGTCTGCCGCCACGAGAACGAGATCTCGAGTACGACGGACGTCGCCGAGCACCCGGTCTTCGCGGACCGGAAGATCACCAAGATCGTCGACGGCACCGCGGTGACCGGCTGGTTCGTCGAGGACTTCACGTTCGCCGAGCTGCGCACGCTGCGCGCCCGGGAGCGGATGCCGGCGCTGCGCGCGAGCAACACGGCGTACGAGGGGCTGGAGGAGATCCCCACCTTCGACGAGGTGGTCGCGCTGGCGCGGCGGGAGTCCCTGCGGCTCGGGCGGCCGATCGGTGTGATCCCGGAGATCAAGCACCCGACGTACTTCCGGCGGCTCGGGCTGCCGCTGGAGGAGCTGCTGACCGAACGGATCCTGGCGCTGCGGCTGCGGGACGACGAGATCATGGTCCAGTCGTTCGAGCCGACCAGCCTGCGGCGGCTGTCGGTGATGACGCGGGTACCGCTGGTCCAGCTGATCGACGCCGAGAGTGCGCCGAACGACTTCCTGCGGACCGGCGACGGGCGCACGTACGCCGATCTGATCGAGCCGGCCGGGTTACGCGAGGTCGCGACGTACGCGCAGGTGCTGGCGCCGCACAAGGACCTGATCATCCCGCGCACCGCCGAGAACTGTCTCGGCGAACCCACTCGGCTGGTGGAGCAGGCGCACCGCGCCGGACTGAACGTCCAGGCGTGGACCTTCCGCGCCGAGCGCCGCTTCCTGCCCAGCGCCACGGACTACGCCACCGAGCTGACCCGGTTCGCGTCCCTGGGCCTCCAGGGCGTCTTCGCCGACCAGCCGGACCAGGCGGTCGAGACACTCCGCAAACGCGCCCTGAACGTGTAGCGGTGGGGTGACCGCTGCAGCAGTCACCCCACCTGGGTGGTCTTGGGGCGGCTACTGCGCCTCGTCCGAGGCGCAGGACCGGTCACGGGGCCTCCCGGCCTGGACTGAGGAGCGCAGGGAGCGTAGCGACCGGAGCGACGAGGGAAGGCCGGGAGTCACAGCCCCGTGACCGCGCCGGTGCCGGAGGCCCGGCCGAAAGTACTGTCATGCCGCCGGGGGCTTGTTGTTCGTGGTGGTGTCGTCGTAGAGGCGGGAAGCGATGTCCTGCTCGGTGGTGTCCTGGTGCTGGTTCACCGACTGCTGGACGTTCTGCCACACGGCCTTGCCGTCGGACTCGGGGATCACGATCCAGGCGACCGCGTAGCCGAGCAGGGCGGCGCCGCCGGTGATCAGGGTGAGGCCGACCCAGCCGAGGCGGACCAGGGTCACGTCGACGTTCAGGTACTCGGCGATGCCGCCGGAGACTCCGGAGAGCATCCGCTGGTTCGCGGACCGACGGAGGACCTTGCCGGACAGGTTCTGGAACGGTGCGTTGGAGTTCGTCATGTCTCTACTGTCCCGTTCGGGCACCCTGCGGCACATCAGGATCGGTACCGACCGACCCCTGATCCGACCCCGGGGCCGGAGATCCGGCGTCCCTGACGACTTTCGTGACAAGCCACCGCTCCGGCGCTCAGACTGGAGGAGTCGCCCGGTTCGGCAGAACTGTGAGAGACCTGATGAACCCACCGCACTCGACCGAGCTTCTGGAGCCGCCCGAGGACGACGTGGGCCTCAACACCACCGTTTCGCGCAGTCGATCGCGCAATGTGCTGGCGTCGGCCGCCGCGGTGACCACGGTGATCGCCGTCATCGGTGTCACCAACTTGCTGAGCACCAACGGCGGCGGCGGTCTGGTCACCACGCCCGAGCTGCTTCCGGAGCCGGTCGCGATGCGCGTGGTCGGCTTCGGGCACGCGGCGATCGCCGTACCGCGGGGGTGGGGCATGAACCTCAGCCGCTGCGGTATCCCGCGCCGCGACACCGTCCTGATCGACGACCCGAGCGCGGCGGGGGACTGCGATGTGCCGCGCCCTCCGGACGTCGACAGCGTGGAGCTCGACACCTCCCCACCGAACGGTTTCCACGTCGACCTGAGGTTCAGCATCAACGGAGTGGCAGCCGAGCGCACCTGGACCAGCTGTGGGGACGACGACGTGTGCTGGGGCGCGGTGGGCATCCCGGCCCTGAACGTCTGGTTCCGTGCCTCGTCGTCGACCAACGCCGCCGAGGTGGACGAGATCCTGGGCCGGATCGAGGTCCTTCCCGACCTGATCGGCGTACCCAGTGCCCGGTCCCTCGACGAGAGCGGGAACGGTACGGCGTACGCGCGGCGTCTGAAGCAGCTGGGCCTGGAAGTGGAGGTTCGCACGAGGACGTCCCTCGTCTACGAACCGGGCCGCGTCGTCAACGTCTCCCCAGCCCCTGGAACCATCCTGAATCCCGGCGAAACCGTCACGCTGACCGTCGTCAAGTAGGCGGAACTGTCGGCGGGGGTGCCTAGCGTTCGGGGTATGGATGCGGCGGCGGTGGTGAAGGTGATGGCGGGGTTGCCGGGCGCTGAGGAGCAGGAGGGGTGGGCGGGGCAGCCGGTCTTCAAGGTGAAGAACAAGAGCTTCGCGTACCTGTCCGAGGACCAGACCCGCATGCACCTGAAGGCCCTCCGTGAGGAGCAGGAGGCCCTGGTCGCCGAGGACCCGGCCGTGTACTCCGCCTCGTGGGCCGGCGGGCGCTTCGCGTGGCTTCTCGTCGAGCTGGAGCCGGCCGACGAGGAGGAGCTGCGCGAGCTCATCACCGAGGCGTGGCGGCTGACGGCACCGAAGTACCTGATCGCCCAGCTGACTCCGGGGGCCGGTGCGTAGGGTCGGGCTGGCTTGCACTCGTTTGGGTCGAGTGCTAATACTTGGTTAGCACTCCAAGGGTGAGAGTGATAAAAGCTCGTGCCCGCGGTGTGTGCAAGAAGACGGCTTCGATGAGGTGCCGGAGCGCGGCGGGACATGAGCGTCGCGGATCGGTGCCGTCCGTCGCGGGCATCGGCGCCGGCTGGACCACAAAGACTCGACGCGGGAGGACTCGCGGAGAATGCCCAAGCTGATTGCTTTCGATGAAGAGGCACGCCGTGGCCTCGAGCGGGGGATGAACACCCTCGCCGACGCGGTCAAGGTGACACTCGGCCCGAAGGGCCGCAACGTCGTGCTGGAGAAGAAGTGGGGCGCCCCCACGATCACCAACGACGGTGTCTCCATCGCCAAGGAGATCGAGCTCGAGGACCCGTACGAGAAGATCGGGGCCGAGCTTGTCAAGGAAGTTGCCAAGAAGACCGACGACGTCGCGGGTGACGGCACCACGACCGCCACCGTGCTGGCCCAGGCCCTCGTCCGCGAGGGACTGCGCAACGTTGCCGCGGGCGCGAACCCGATGGGCCTGAAGAAGGGCATCGAGAAGGCCACCGAGGCGGTCAGCGAGCAGCTGCTGTCGCTGGCCAAGGACGTCGAGACCCGGGAGCAGATCGCTTCCACGGCCTCGATTTCTGCCGCCGACAACCAGGTCGGCCAGATCATCGCCGAGGCGATGGACAAGGTCGGCAAGGAAGGCGTCATCACCGTCGAGGAGAGCAACACCTTCGGCCTCGAGCTCGAGCTCACCGAGGGTATGCGCTTCGACAAGGGGTACATCTCGCCGTACTTCGTGACCGACACCGAGCGGATGGAAGCGGTCCTCGACGACCCGTACATCCTGATCGTGAACAGCAAGATCTCGAGCATCAAGGACCTCGTCCCGGTGCTGGAGAAGGTCATGCAGACCGGCAAGCCGCTGGCCATCATCGCCGAGGACATCGAGGGCGAGGCGCTGGCGACCCTGGTCGTCAACAAGATCAAGGGCACCTTCAAGGCCGTCGCCGTCAAGGCGCCGGGCTTCGGTGACCGCCGCAAGGCCATGCTGGTCGACATCGCCGTCCTCACCGGCGGCGAGGTGATCTCCGAGGAGGTCGGCCTCAAGCTCGACACCGTCGACCTGGAGCTGCTCGGCCAGGCCCGCAAGATCGTCGTCACCAAGGACGAGACGACCATCGTCGAGGGCGAGGGCGACGCGGACCAGATCACCGGCCGGGTCAACCAGATCCGCGCCGAGATCGAGAAGTCGGACTCCGACTACGACCGCGAGAAGCTGCAGGAGCGGCTGGCCAAGCTGGCCGGTGGCGTTGCGGTGATCAAGGTCGGCGCGGCCACCGAGGTCGAGCTGAAGGAGCGCAAGCACCGCATCGAGGACGCCGTTCGCAACGCGAAGGCGGCCGTCGAGGAGGGCATCGTCGCCGGTGGTGGCGTCGCTCTTCTGCAGGCGTCCGTGGCGGCGTTCGAGAAGCTGGAGCTCGAGGGTGACGAGGCGACCGGTGCGCAGATCGTGCGCAAGGCCGTCGAGGCCCCGCTGAAGCAGATCGCCGTGAACGCCGGCCTCGAGGGTGGCGTCGTGGTGGAGAAGGTTCGCAACCTCGAGCCGGGCTGGGGCCTCAACGCCGCGACCGGTGAGTACGTCGACCTGATCGCCACCGGCATCATCGACCCGGCCAAGGTGACCCGGTCCGCGCTGCAGAACGCGGCGTCGATCGCGGCCCTGTTCCTCACCACCGAGGCCGTCATCGCCGACAAGCCGGAGAAGGCCGCGGCCGCCCCCGGCGGCGCGCCCGACATGGGCGGCATGGACTTCTGATCCAGTAGTCCGACAGCACACAGCAACACCTCAACGGCCCCGAACCCAACGGTTCGGGGCCGTTGCCTGTCCCCGCCCCGTCCCGGAGCCCGCCGCACCACAACCGAGCGACCCAAACGCCCCGACGCCTCAACGGGGCGACGGAGCAACCGGTCAACGGCGCGACGAACCTTCACCTCACACGAGCTCTTCCCGTCCCCACACGAGGGGATAACCCCTCCAGGCAGGCCTTCTCCCCTCGCACACCACCCCAGAACCCCCACCACGAGCGGATAACCCCTCGCGTACCCCGCGGCCATCTCCCGAGCCCCTCCCACAGGCGAACTCGACCACACGCACCCGCCCGACCGCACCCGCCCGACCGCACCCGCCCGACCGCGCAGCGGAGCCCCCGCGCCGGATGGAGCACATGAATGGGGACCTTGGACAGGTACTGGTGACTGGGGACAGGCAATACCGGGTCTCCAGTCCCCGTTTCCTGTCCGAACCCCACCTGGCGCCGTCGCACTCGCGGGCTGTCGTACGGCGTCGCGCCGGTGCCGGCCGCCTAGCGCCACCCACCGTGACCGAGCGCGGTCACCGTCGTGCCGCAGGCCCGTGCGTCCCGCGTGCCGTGTGCGGCGAGGGTGCTGGCAGACTCGCGGCGTGGAACAGGTGCTGACACTCGTGGTGCGCGTCGAGAAGAACGCGCGGCCTTCGCAGACGGATGCTCTCGAGACGGCGGCGCGGGCGGTGCTGGCGATGCTGGCCGACGAGCGCTCGTCCGGCGAGGGCGAGTGGGCGGCGGCGATGACGGCCTGGCAGGACAACCGGATCCGGAAGATCACCAAGCGCGCCCGTGGAGCTGAGTGGCGCCGAGCCGAGGCGCTGCCCGGCATCACGGTGAGGGGAACCGGAGCAGGCACCGCGGAGCCGGGCGGTGCTGCGGAGCCGGGCGGTGTGTCGGGCGCTGCGGTGCCGGGTGCCGTGGAAGCGGGGACTGGGGCGGGTGGCGTGGAGCCGGGGACCGGTGCAGGCGCGGTGGGCGTGTCGGTGGCTGAGGTTCGGGTGTTTCCGCCTACGGGGGTGGATTCGGTGCCGGTGGACTTGTTCAAGCTTCAGGTGAGTGGCACGGACTTCGAGGACTCCGCGGAGCTTGCGGCGCCCGGACACGGCGTACCGGTGCTGTGGGTGAATCCGGATCTGGAGATGTCCAGTGGTAAGGCGATCGCGCAGTGCGGGCATGCGGCGCAGCTCGCGTGGTGGGGGCTGTCGTCAGCGGCGCGGAAGGAGTGGGAGGCGGCCGACTTCGCGCTGGCGGTGCGGACCGCCGGCCGCGCCCAGTGGCAGGAACTGCTGGCCACGCGTCTCCCCGTGGTGCAGGACGCCGGCTTCACCGAGATCGCTCCCGGCTCCCGTACCGTGATCGCCGATCATCCTTTGCTGACGCGGTAGTGCAGGTGGGTGACGCGGTCACCCTGGACCACCCGCGGATTGTCGAGCAGCACCTGCGGCCCCACGAAGTCGCCGAAGAACTTCACCCCGCTGCCGAAGACCACCGGTACGACGTTGTACGCGATGTCGTCGACCAGACCAGCGGCGAGCGCCTGACCGGTGATGTTGCCGCCGGTGACGACGACGTCGCGGTCGCCGGCGTGCTCTTTCGCCCGGGCGATGGTTTCCTCGACACTGTTGACGAAGGTGAACGGTGCGTCGGGGAACGGCCAGTCCGTCGGCGGCTGATGCGTGACGACGAAGACGTGGTCGCCGACCGACGGTACGCCGTCCCAGCCGTTCGTGATGTCGAAGAGATGCCGCCCGATGACGCACGACCCGACGTTCGGCCAGGTGGACTTCATGTACGCCGCACTCGCCTCACTCACGTGGAACGGCCGGCCCCGGTCGGTCCCGTACACCTCGACCGGCCCGTTGTTGTACCAGTCGAACAGCGGCCCGACCCCGTCCTCGGTGTCCGCCACGAACCCGTCGAGTGAAACGGCTGCCGACACGATCACGCGCCCCATGATCACTTCACCACCCGGTACGTCAGGTGCTGCGCCGCCGGCGTAGACACCGCCTCGATCAACTCCACTGCGAAACCAGCAGCAGGCTCGGCCGGGAATAACCGCGTGCCGGCACCGAGTACGACGGGTGCCACGTGCAACCGCAGTACGTCGGCCAGCCCTTCGGCGAGTACCGCGTGACAGATCTGACCGCCACCCATCACGACCACATCCTTGCCGCTGGCAACGTCCAGCGCCTGGGTGACTGCCTCGGCCGGGCTGCCGACGAAGCGGAACCGGTCGCCGAGCCGGGTCTTGACCGGCGGGGTGTGTGTGACGACGAAGATCGGTGGGTTGACCTCGCCGGTCGGTTTCGCGCCGTACCCCATCTCCTCGCTCCAGCCGTCCGGGGCGTCGATGATGTCGAACAGGTTCCGGCCCTGGACGACCGCGCCGCTCGCCTCGAAGGCCGCGTCGAGGACGGCGCGGTCCGCGTCGGTGCCGTGGAAGACCCAGTCGTGCAGGGCCATGCCGCCGTCACCGAGGCCGTTGCCGATCCCGACGTTCGGGCCGGTCACGTATCCGTCCAGGGACACCGAGATGTCCACCACGACCTGGGTCATCGCTCAGCCCTCCTTGGCGACGACTTCGGCGAGCCGGTCCATCGAGTCGCGGATGCCGTGCTCCATACCGGACTCGACGAACGCGTCCCGGCTCTCGACCGAGGGGAACACCGACTGCTGGTTCAGCCGGACACCGGTCGCGGTCGGCTCGAGCGTCGCCTTCTCCAGGCAGACCTCGCCCGGCGCGCCCTCCCACTCGAAGGTCTGGATGATCAGCTTGTCCTGGTCGACGGTGTGGAAGACGCCGCGGAACGCGTACTCACCGGAGTCGTCGCGGTGGATGTAGCGGTAGCGGCCGCCGGAGCGTACGTCGTACTCCTCGACGGTCATCTCGAGTTCGCGGGGGCCCATCCACTGCGCGACCAGGTCGCGGTCGGACATGACTCGGAACAGCTGCGCCGGCGTGGCGTCGAACTCCCGGGTGACCTCGACGAACGGGGTCCCGGCCGGGGTGTTGATGGTGGTCTCGCTCATTGGTCCTTCTCCTTCACGGTGTTGAGCAGCGCGTCCATCCGGCGGAAGCGGCGCTCGGTCTCGAGCCGGTACTCGTCGATCCAGCTCGTCAGGGCTTCGAGGGCGGCCGGCACCAGGTGGCACGGGCGGCGCTGGCCGTCCCGGGTCCTGGTGATCAGGCCGGCGGTCTCGAGCACCTGGATGTGCCGCGACACCGCCTGTTTCGTGATCGGGAAGGGTTCGGCCAGTTCGTTCACGGTGGCCGGGCCGCGCGACAGCCGGGCGATCATCGCCCGCCGGACCGGGTCGGCGAGTGCCGCGAAGGACCGGTCGAGCTGATCGCCGTCAATCGTCATCTTTATCAACCATTCCCTTGATCAACTGATAGGTTGACTATAGGGACAGGCCTCCGCCACCGTCAAGGGGCGTTCGGATCAGATCGTTTCGAAGGCGGCCATCATCGCCATGTCCTCGTGCTCGAGGTTGTGGCAGTGGATCAGGTACTTGCCCTTGTGGGCGGTGAACCTGACCAGGACCTCGACGACCTCGGCCGGGCGGATGTCGACGGTGTCCTTCCAGCCGTGGTCGTACGCCGACACCTTGTTCTTCCCGCCGCGCGTCAGCACCTGGAACGGCGCCAGATGGACGTGCACCGGGTGGTGGACATCGGTGACGAACGACCAGATCTCGTACTGGTCCAGCTTCACCTGCGCCTGCATCACCGCGGGATCGAAGCCCTTCCCGTTGATCGTCCAGCCGCGGTGGTCCCCGGCGTCACCGCGGCGGAAGCGCCACTCCCGCCGTACGACGCCACTCGGCCGGGGCGTCACGGCGTACGACGAGAGGGTCGCGGGAATGCTCGTGTCGTCGGCGGCCTTGCGGGCGACCTTGAAGCGCAGGACGTTCGCGTTCTTGTCGAGCTTGTTGACGACCGTGACCTCGTCACCGGGCTGGTACTGCGAGAAGTCGACGACCACGTCGAACCGTTCCGCCGGCGCGAGCACGAGGGTCTGATGCTCGATCGGCTTGTCGAGCAGTCCGCCGTCACTCCCGATCTGGACGAACTTCGCGGGCCCCTTGTCGAAGGCGAGCTCGTACCGCCGGGCGTTGCTGGCGTTCAGGATCCGGAAGCGATACCGCACCGCGTCCACCTCGTGCACCGGCCACGGCGCACCGTTCACCAGCGTGACGTCTGCGACAACACCTTCCATGTACGCCGACTCGACCCCGGGACCGTCCTTCGCCGCGGGGTACAGGAACGACCCGTCGGCGTCGAACGCACGGTCCGCGATGACCAGCGGGATCTCCCGATCGCCCTTCGGTAGCGGGAGTTTCGCCTCCTCGTCGTCACGGATGATGTGCAGACCGAACAGTCCGCGGTACACCTGCGGCGCGGTGTAGTCCATCGTGTGGTCGTGGTACCAGAGTGTCGCGGCGCGCTGCGTGTTCGGGTACGTGTACGTGCGGCGGCCCATTGTCATGTCGCCGCCGGCCATGTGGTGACCGCCGGAGTGGCCGCCGTTCGCGGGCATGATCATGTCGAGCGGCCAGCCGTCGCTCGGCGCCGGTGTGTGACCGCCGTGCAGATGCACCACGGTCGACACGTCGAGCTCGTTGATCTGCTCGACCACGGTGGTGCGTCCACTGGGTACGTCGAAGGTCGGGCCGGGGAGCAGGCCGTCGTACCCCATCACCTCGGTCTTCAGGCCGGGGAGGATCTCGAGGCTCGCCTTGCGCTGGACGACCTGGTAGTAGTCGGCCTTCGCGTCCGAGCGGATCGGCTTCTTCACCGGCGGGATCGGGAGCGGGACCTGGAACGGTGCGGGGAGTTTCGCCTTGCTGCGCAGGAGTTCTCCGGCCTGCGCGGGCTTCGCCTCCTCGCCGCAGCTGGTCAGGGTCGCTGCGGCACCGGTGCCTCCGGCAACAGCCAGGAACCCGCGGCGGGACATCGTCATCGCTTCGCCTCCCGGCGGCTCAGGCGTGCGGTGGGCCGGAACGACCAGACCGTCATCCAGACGACGGTGGTGACGATGGCCGTGCCGAGCGGAATGTGTACGGCGAAGTTCTGCAGGTAGCCGTAGGTGAGCTGGACGAACTCCGCGACGACGAGCAGTGCGGAGACGACGCTCGGCCAGATGCGGCCGCGACCGGCGAGTGTGTAGCAGGCGGCGACGGCGGCCTGCAGCAACGCGATCATCCAGACCGTGCCGCCGATCACACCGTGCACGTTGGTCATCGCGTCCACGTTGCCGGACAAGAAGTACCCGGCGGCGATCGGTTGCGTGATCACGAAGACGGCGTGCAGCACCAGGGTGATCCGGAGGAGCTGCAGGCTGACGCGTGGGCGGCGTACCTTGCGTACCTCGGGGGCTGCGATGGTGGTCATGCGGGCACGACCTGTCGTTGACGCGCGGTCCAGTACGCGAAGGCGACCGAGGCGGCGACCAGTGCGATGCCGAGCGGGATGTGGATCGCGAGCTGGCGGCTGTACCCCACCACCACCTGGCCGACCTCGCCCGCCACGATCAGCAGGCTGACCGCGGGCGCCGTCCAGCGACCACCGGTCCGCCACCAGATCGTTGCTACCAGCAACTGCGCGAGCCCCAGGAAGACCAGCGCGAGTCCCGTTGGTTCGTGCATCCGCAGGCCGGCCGGGGAACCGTTCAGATAGACCCCGGCGAACACCGGTTGCAGGCAGATCCCCACCGCATGCACCCCAGCCAGTAGCTGGAGTGCCCTCAGGCTCATCATGTAGACAGACAATAGTAGTCTGGCTACATGTAGATCAATCAGGTATTACCCGGAGAGATCAGGTGAGCTGCCCCAGGGGTGCGACGCTGATCCCGGCCCGCTCGCAGACCCAGTGCGGGTCGGGGCCGAGCTCCGGCTCGATCCGGAGCTCGTGGTCGTGCAGGTCGTCGCACGCGGTGCACCGCGGCCACCGGACGCCGGAGTCGACCAGGCGGTCCTGGACGTCCTGCGCGACCAGGCCGGCGATGTGCTCGGCGCCGTCCGGCCACTGATCCAGCCACCACTGGCGGCCGGCCACGGCGTCCTCCAGCAGGGACACCATCGTCGCGTCGTTGAAGCCGCGCGCGGCGAGGTCGTGGAGGACCATCGCCCGCGCGGTCAGCAGCACCCCTGGCTCATTCATCGCCCTTCAGGGTGCCAGACGGCATCGACAAAACCACGCACCGCCTCTTTGGGTCCGGCTCAACCAGATTTCCGCGGCGGATCTGGTTGGTGCGGGCCCAAAGAGGCGTGCGGCGCGATCAGCTCGCCGGAGTGGGGCAGGTGGGGCTGGGGTCGATGCGGTTGGCGAGGCGGAGTTCGCGTTCCGCAGTGGTGCGCAATGCGGCGCCGAGGCGGGCCCGGATCGTCAGCGCGCGACGGGGCGCGGGCTCGTCGTACGGCTGCTGGGGAGCGTTCGGGAGAGCCGACTGGCTGAGGCTGCGAGCGTTCTCGACCGCGGTGTTGCCGGGGGTGAAGTACGTCATGATTCTGCTCCCTCCTGAGAGCGTGGTTGATCGGCCGGCGGCCGGTGTGACCGTCGGAAGACGTGCTGGATCAGCCCGGGAACGGAGTGGTCCCGAGGGTGTCTGGAGTTGTCAGCGCTTCGGTGCCGGCCCGCTGCTCGAGCGGACGATCAGCTGGGTCGGCATCAGCAGTTGGCGCTCGGTGGTGGTGGGATCGAGCAGGATCCGGCCGACCGCGCGTCCTTTGTCCTTGATCGGCTGCCGGACCGTCGTCAGGCCGGCGGCCTCCGCGGCGGGGATGTCGTCGAATCCCGCCAGGGTCAGATCGCGACCCGGGGTCAGCCCCCGGACCTTCATCGCTTCCATCGCGCCGAGCGCCTGCACGTCGCTCAGCCCGACGATCGCCGTCGGCCGGTCCTGCGAGTCGAGCACGTACTCCGCTCCGCGCAGGCCGGACGCGATCGCGTTGTGCCCGCCGGAGACGATCCGAAGCCGGGCATCCGGCATCGCCTTCTGCAGGCCCTGGATCCGCAGCTCGCAGTCGGTGTACCCGACCTCGTCGAGCGTCAGCTCCACCGGACGGCCGCCGGCCGCCTGCGCGTTGTCCACCAGTACGACGACCTCGCGGTGCCCCAGGCGGGCCAGGTGCTCGCCCAGCTGCGCGGCCGCTTCGATCTCGTCGATGGCCACCCAGGACAGGTCCGGGTGGTCGCCTCGATCGGTCGACACCGCGGGGATGCCGCGGTTGGCGAGGATCTCGAGCGCCGGGTTGCCGCTCGGCACGCAGAAGATCGCCGCCGCGTCGATCGCCGCCTGCTGGACGGCGTTGCTCCCGCTCGCGGGATCCGTCGAACTCAGTGGCATCAGCAGCAGGCTGGTGGCGAACTCCTCGGCGACCTCCGCGAGACCGGCGAGGAAACCGACCGCGTACGGGTCCGAGAACGCGTACGCGAGCTTGTCCGTGAACAGCACCCCGACGGCCCCGGCCTTCCCGCTGCGCAGGGCGCGGGCGGAGGCGTCCGGACCGGCGTACCCGAGTTGCTGGGCGGCGGCCAGGATGCGCTCGCGGAGAGCGCCGGAGAGCTGGTCGGGCTTGTTGTAGGCGTTGGAGACGGTGGACGGCGACACACCGACGGCCTTCGCCACGGTCTTGAGCGTCACCCCGGCCATCTCACACACCCTTCTGTATCGTTCTTCTAAATCGTTCTAGAAAAACGATACAGAAGCCCGGCGGCGAGTGCAACACCAATTCCCCGCGGGTGCGAGAGGATAGCCCCCATGGGTTCGTTGCTGGAGATCATCGCCTTGCACCCGGCGGACGCGGAGGCGGCGCAGGAGGGTGGGGCGGACCGGCTGGAGCTGTGTGCCTCGATGGAGGCCGACGGGCTGTGTCCGCCGGTGTCGACGGTCAGTGCGATCCGGCGGGTCACCGACCTGCCGTTGCGGGTGATGCTGCGACTGGAGAACTCGTTCACCACAGACAGCGCCGAGCTGGACCGGCTGGCCGCGATGGCGCAGTCGTACCTCGCCGCCGGGGCGGACGGGTTCGTGCTGGGCTTCCTGACACCGAACAACCAGGTGGACGTCGAGTCGGTCTCCACACTGGTCAGCACCTTCGCCGGTACGCCGTGGACGTTCCACCGCGCGATCGACGCCGTACTGGAGCAGCATCAGGCCTGGCGCGCACTGCGGACTCTGCCTGGGCTGGACTGTGTCCTGACCGCTGGGTCGTCCATCGGGGTCAGCCACGGGCTGGACGACCTGTGCAAGCTTGCACGTGACGGCTCTGCTGTCGCGGGCGTGATGATGGCCGGTGGCGGTCTCCAGCCCGAGCATGTCCCGTGGCTGTTCCAGAGCGGCGTACGCCGCTTCCACGTCGGTACGTCGGTCCGCCAGGACGGCTCGTGGACGAAGGCCTACGTGAACTCCCGTTTCGTCCGCTCCTGGCGCACTCTGCTCGACGCGCAGGACGCCCGCGGATGATCCTCATCGACCCACCCGCCTGGCCGGCGTGGGACCGGATCTGGTCGCATCTGGTCAGTGACGAGTCCTACGAGGAGCTGCACGCGTTCGCCAAGGCGGCCGGCATTCCGGCGCGTGGCTTCGACCGGGACCACTACGACGTACCCAGTGATCGCTATGACGACCTGGTCGCTGCTGGTGCGACGCCTGTGTCCAGCAGGGAGCTGGTGGAGCGGCTGATCGCTGCCGGGCTCAGACATCGGAAGAGGCCCTCAGCAGGCTGAGGGCCTCTTCGTATCAGTCGAGCAGTTCGGTGACGGTGCCCGCGGCGACGGTGTGGCCGCCCTCGCGGACGGCGAAGCCGAGGCCGACGTTCATCGCGATCGGCTTCTCCAGCTCCACGCCGAGCTCGATCGTGTCGCCGGGCATCACCAGGGTGATCTCACCCAGGTCGATCCCGCCGGACACGTCCGTGGTCCGGAAGTAGAACTGCGGCCGGTAGTCCGCGGCGAACGGCGTGTGCCGGCCACCCTCGGCGGTGGACAGCGCGTGCAGGGTCGCCCGGAACTTCCGGTGCGGCTGCACACTGCCCGGCAACGCCACCACCTGGCCACGACGGACCTCGTCGCGCTTCACGCCACGCAGCAGCACCGCCGCGTTGTCGCCCGCGTCCGCGGACTCCAGCGACTTGCCGAACGTCTCCATCCCGATCGCCGTGCTGGTGACCGTCGGGCCGAGGCCGACGACCTCGACCGCGTCACCGAGCTTCAGCGAACCGCGCTCGACGGCACCGGTGACCACCGTGCCGCGGCCGCTGATGGTGAGCACGTTCTCGATCGGCATCAGGAACGGCTCGCCGAGCTCACGGTCCGGCACCGGCACGTAGGTGTCCACCGCGTCCAGCAGCTCGCCGATCGCGCCGGTCCACCGCGGGTCGCCCTCGAGCGCCTTCAGACCGGACACCCGCACCACCGGTACGTCGTCACCCGGGAAGCCGTACTCCGTGAGGAGCTCCCGGACCTCCAGCTCGACCAGGTCGAGCAGCTCCGGGTCGTCGACGGTGTCCGCCTTGTTCAGCGCGACCACCAGGTACGGCACGCCCACCCGGCGCGCGAGCAGCACGTGCTCCCGCGTCTGCGGCATGGCGCCGTCCTGCGCGGAGACGACCAGGATCGCGGCGTCCACCTGGGCGGCACCGGTGATCATGTTCTTCACGTAGTCGGCGTGCCCGGGCATGTCGACGTGCGCGTAGTGCCGGGTGGCGGTCTCGTACTCGACGTGCGAGATGTTGATCGTGATCCCGCGCTGCATCTCCTCCGGCGCACGGTCGATACCGTCGAAGGCGACGAAGCGGTTCACACTCGGGTCGCGGTCGCTGAGCACCTTGGTGATCGCGGCGGTCAGCGTCGTCTTGCCGTGGTCGACGTGACCCATCGTCCCGATGTTGAGGTGCGGCTTGGTCCGCACGAACTGGCTCTTGGCCATGAGAATTCCTTTGCCTGTCAGAAGATTCGGTCTGAGCCAGGACCCTCCGGCAAGCCCTCACAGCGCTGTCACCGCGTGGAGGGGGCCGGTGCGGGCCACCCTCCTCCGCGGGTCCTGCGAGGCAGGAGGAGGGTCAGCTTCGAGCGCCGGTGCAATCGACTGACGGGGCCCACGTGGGAGCGCCCGTCAGGCCGGTGCCTGACAGGTCGAACTCGAAAACCACGCGGAACATGCGGATCACGGTAGGCAGTAACGCTGCCGTGAGCAACGTAATTCCCAGACCGCTGAAGGCGGGAAGCGGAGGAAGCTGGGCGTTAGTTCAGTGCGAAGAGGCGGGTGCCGTCGGAGAAGATCGGGCGGGCGGCGGCGACCGTGACGGCCGGCTGTTCGCAGGTGACCTCTTCGGACTTGGCGACCGGCTGGGCGTTCGGGCTCGGCACGATCGCGCGCTGCTGGACGCCGGTGGTGCCGATCATGACGGGGGAGCAGTTGCCGTTGGCCTGCGGCATCAGTGTCACCACACGCCCGTCGGGCAGCAGCCCGAACCCGTTGCGCGGGTACTCCGGTTGCTGCAACTTCGGCGGTACCTGCAGCAGGTGGTGCCACTGCGGAGTCCCGTCAGCGGGGCTCGACGAGGACACGTCGTACGTCTGCGGCTGGCCGGGGTCGTCGCCGGTGCGGCACGTGATGAGGACCAAGGAGGCATGTGTAGCGGCCAGTTGGGCGTCGCAGGAGGACGAGCCGAGCCGTGGGCGTGGTGTGCCCGGTACTGGCGTCGTCCAGATGAGGTGGCCCTCGCTGACGTCCACCGACCACTGGTAGAGCGTTCCGCCCGCCGCGCCGGTCCAGATGAGTCCAGACACCTCACGCGTGTCCGGTACGGCGACCAGGTCGCCGACCCACGTCGTCGGGTCCAGCTCCGAGCTCAGCTCGATCCGGGTGCCCAGGTCAACCTCCCAGCGCTGGGCGCCGGTCTTGAGATCCAGACCGCGGACAACAGCGCTGTTTCCGGCGCAGGCGTCGACGACGACCGCCTGGTCGCCGACCAGCTCGCCCTGCGTCACGTTGCAGCGCACCTGCGCCCGCCAGTGCGTCGGGCTGCTCACGCCGTGCGCGACGACGTAGTTGCCTTCCGCCACGAGCAGCTGGTCCTGGTCGACCGCCAGTGCGGTCCCGTCGGTGTCGACCTCGGTCAGGACCTTGCCGCTCACCGCGTCCAGCACGGCGTACGTCGGCAGGTTGATGCCCGCCGGCTCGCGGTAGTCGGACCGCGGCAGGTGCGCAGCGATCGTGCGCCCATCCGGAGACACCAGCAGACCCTTCGCGCCGTTCGACGCGGCGTCCTGTACGTCGGCCCGCGAGTACCGCCACCGGATCTGACCGGTGGCCGCGTCGGACATCACCACACCGTCCGACCGCAGTTCGGCGACGCCACCCGCCGTACCGGTGATGGCGCCGGTGGCTGGGACCTCACGGCTCCACGCCAGCGTTCCGTCGAGCTGGACCGGCAGCTGGGTTGGCTGAATCGTGGTGGTCGTGCTGACCGTGTTCGCGGTCTCCAGCCGGGCCTGTACGAACGGCTCACCGGCCGACACCACGACCCACGCCAGCAGTGCGCCGAACACAGCCGTCGCGCCGACGCCCAGCCAGCGCGGGGGAGCCTGTGCGTACGGCGGCGCCAACCGCAGCCGTCGCGCCAGCGCCAGCAACGCGCCGGCGAGTACTAGTGCCACGGAGGCGATCAGCAGGTACGGCCAGCGCTCCGACATGGCCGCACCGGGCTGCGCTGCCGGCCAGCGCCACCAGCACACACCGATGGCGACCATGCCGACCACACCGAACACGATCGCCGGGATGGTGACCAAACGCTGCTGAGCGCGCCGGAACCACGCACAGGTCAGTGCGGCAGCCACCGCTGTACCGGCGATCGGCGCCCACACCGGGAAACCGGCGGCGTCGGACGGGTCGGCGGGCCACTTGGCGGCCGCGCCGAGGCCACGGCCGAGGAGGACCGAGGACGCGACGACCGCACCGAGGGCAGCACCGAAGTAGATGACCGGGATCAGCCCGCCGATCGGTCGGGCGGCCCTAGGGCCCAGCGACTCGACCTCCCGGGTCAGGTTCGCCCTGGCCGGTCGTTCCCATTCCTCATGACCGCGGGGTGTCGCGTACAGCCGGGTCTCGCTCAGCGTCTGCAGGAACGACATTCGGCCGCGCGCGAAGTCCCGGTCGGCGACGTGCTGGTACTCCTGCCGGATCCCGGCGGCGTACTCGTCGTACCGCTCCGCCGGCAGGCTGAGGATGCGCAGGTCGGCGTCGCAGAGCACTGCGCCGTTGCGGTCGTCCGGGGCGCAGTCGTGCTTGGCGGTCAGCCGGACCAGCCGCCCGATCTCCGCGACCCGCTCGGCCGCCACGCCGTACGCCGCCAGTTCGAGCTCGGCCAGCTGGGCCGAGACCTCCTCGTTCTCACCGGGCTCGGCCTGCGGATCGTAGATCGCGTCGTGGAACCAGGCCGCGAGCCGGACGCTGTCCGCGTCCTCGGCGTACTCCGCCAGCTCGTCGACGGTCTGCAGTACCTCGGTCAGGTGCCGCTGGTCGTGATAGTGCCGATGTTGCTCTGCGTAACGAGCCAGCAGGTCGTCGCCCAACGGCTGCGCGTGCGGCAGCAGGCGATTCCACTGGTCGCGCAGGTCCATGGCTAAGGAGTCTGGCACCGGTTGGGAGTCTCGGCCGACCCGATCCGGGGTTCCCTATAGGGTCGTGGCCAAAGCGATATCGGCTCGTCACCTGACCGCTTCGCAAAGGGCGCGTGACAACTGATATTGCGGTGCAGATCACATCTCCGGCCCTAGGAGGACGGTATGCGGTTCGGTCTGGTCGGGACGGGTCCGTGGGCGGGGCGGACGCACGGTCCGGGGCTCGTGGCGGCTACCGGGGTCGAGCTGGCCGGGGTCTGGGGCCGGCACCCGGACAGAACCGCCGCGCTGGCGGACCAGCTGGGAGTCCCCGCATACGACGACTACGCGGAGTTATTGGAGTCGGTCGACGCGGTCGCGTTCGCCGTCCCGCCGAAGGTGCAGGCGGCGATGGCGCTGGAGGCGGCCGCGATCGGGAAGCACCTGCTGCTCGACAAGCCGGTCGCGGACTCGCTGGACGACGCCCGCGCGCTGGTCGACGAGGTGGCGGACGAAGGCATCGCGTCGGTGGTCTTCCTGACCCAGCGGTTCGACCCGCTGATGCGGACGTTCTTCGCGGACCTGGAAGCCACCGGCGGCTGGAAGGGCGGCTGGAGCCGGATGCTGGCCGCGCTGGACCGCCCTGGCAACCCGACCGCCGACTCACCCTGGCGACGCGAGCAGTGGGGGTCGCTCTGGGACGTCGGCCCGCACGCGCTGTCCAACCTGTCCGCCATGCTCGGTCCGATCGGTGAGCTCACCGCTGTGGGCGGTGCCGACGGTCTGATCCACCTGGTCCTCACGCATGAGTCAGGCGCTACCAGCACCGCCAGCATCACCCTGTTCGCCCCACCGGCCGGCAGCAACTTCGAGACCGGCGTCTGGGGCGAGTCCGGTACGGCGCTGCTCCCGGAGCGCCGTACCGCTCCGGCGGACGCCCTCCGCCTCGCCGCGGAGGAGCTGGTCGCCGCAGCCGAGTCTGGTGAGTCCCACCCCGTCGACGTCGCCTTCGGCACCCGCATCGTCGAGCTCCTCACCTCCGCCCAGCAGCAACTCAGCGCAGGGCGATGACCGATTCGGGGCCGGAGGCCAGGACGACGTTGCCGACGGCTCGGGGGTCGCGGCTGCACAGGATGCCGGTCGGCAGGCGGACCTGGCGGTAGCCGGCGCGGCTGACCACGTTGGCCATGCAGCCCGCCGCGCCGCGGCTCAGGGTGATGACGCGGCCGTCGGCGGTGACGGTGACCTTCACGCGCGGGCTGATCGGTGCTTTGGTCTGCCAGGCGGTCAGGCCGGTGTTGGCGTCGATCGCCGTGACCACGCTGACGCGGTTCTCCAGGCTGCTCGGGCCCGGGCAGTCGACGACGATCAGGTACTTGCCGGCCGCGTTGAGCAGCGTGCGGCAGGCCCAGGTCTTCGGTACGTCCCAGCGCCAGCGGATGTCGCCGGTCCGCGGCTCGATCGCGGTCAGCGCCTCAGGTACGTCGGAGTCGCCGCCGGGCTCGGCCACGACGACCAGACCGGCCACGACCACCGGTCGGCGGTAGGTGTCCGTCGACGTCCTGGTCCACAGCTTCTTGCCGGACCGGACGTCCAAAGCGGTCATCTGGTCGGGCCGATCGTCGCAGGTGTGACTGACGAACGTGAGCACGGTCTCGGCCGTGGCGACGGCACCCAGGTCGGTGCAGTCGCCGGACTCGTACGTCCATCGCTCATGGCCGGACGGATCCACGCCGTGCAGCTTGCCGGAGCGTTCGCCGGTCAGCAGCGGCTGGGCCTGCAGGATGAAGCGGTCGCGGGTGTTGCCGGGCCAGGCGGCCTTGCGGTGGCCGGTGTTCGCGTCGAGCAGCAGGTACCCGACGTCGGCGAACAGTGCGAGGACATATTCGCCGTTGTCGGTGGCGGCGATGACCGGCTTCTCGTCGGAGTCGGACCGGCTGTAGCGCCATCGCAGCTCGCCGGTGGCCGCGTCGAGCATTTCCACCACGCCGTTGGGCCGGGGGATCGCGATGCCGTAGCGGGTGCCGATCGCTTCTTCCGCACCGGTTCCGACGACCGAGTCGCTGACCCACGCCACACCGCCGTCGAGAACGGACGGGACCGCCTTGCCGGCCTCCTGCGGTGATCCCTCGACCCGCTCGTTCGATCCGAGCACGTAGCTGCGCGACAACGGCTGGACGATCAGCAACAGGACGAGGGCGACCGCTGCTGGTGCCGCGAGCCAGGCGAGCTGCTGACCGAGGTTGCGGGCAGGCAAGTAGCGAGCCGTCTTCGTGCGGAGTAGTGAGGCGACCAGAGCTGAGGTGCTGGCAAGGACCAGCAGGACCAGTGCGGAGATCAGCAGTGGCACGCGGAGGCCAACGCCGACGGCCACATTGGTGCGGGGTGCTTGGGCCCACGCGACGAGCAGTCCGGTCACCGCAATCGCCAGTACGGCGCCTGCGATCAGACGGGCACGTTGACTCGCGCTGCGGGCACATCGGAACAGGACCGGTGCGCTGAAGAACGAGACGATGGCCAGCGCGACAGTCGGCCAGCCTGCCTCGTCCTGCGCGGCTGGGATCTGCCAGGAGGCTCCGGACGCGGCGATGGCGACAACCGCGGCGGCGATCGCGGTGAAGGTGGCGGTGGCGGTCAGTGCGGCCTGTTGCCAGCCACGCCACGGGGCTGGGAGCTCGCTGTCCAGTCCGGCGAGTTCGGACTCGAGGTTGAGGCGGGCCACCGGGCCGAGACGCTGGCGCGCCAGTTGGGTCCGGTAGAGGTGTCCGTCGAGCAGTTCGCGAACTTCGTCGTACCTGTGCTCGAGTGCGGCCTTGCGGTCGCCGGCGTCGCGGCGTACCTCGGCGGTGTGGACGGCGTACCGGCTGGGGTCGGCGGCGAGGGTGGCGTTGACGGCGTCGAGCAGTACGTCGCCGTTGGCGTCGCGGCGGGGTGGCGCGTAGGCGTCCGGTGGCGGGGCCGCGAGGTCGCCGGTGAGGCGGATCAGCCGGGCCACCTCGGCGATCCGGATCGGCGGTACGCCGTACTTCGGGAGGAGCCGCTCGGCCAGGCGGGCGGAACCTTCCGCGTCCTCGGCCGGAGTACCGCCGGGCTCGTGGACGGCGCGGTGGAACCAGGCCGCGAGCCGGACGCTGGTCGGGTCGGTGGACAGCTGGATCAGCGAGTCCAGGGCGGTGAGGACGGTGCCGAGATAGTGGTCGCGGTACGCGCGGCGGTTGCGTTCGACGTACCGCGCGACCAGGTCGTCGGCCAGCGGGGCAGACCCGGGCACCAGGTCGTCCCATCGCGCCCGCAGCTCCACCACTGCTTCAGTCTGCCAGCCGCAGTTCTACAACCACCCCACGATCACCCCAACGCCACCTTGCGGTTGGTTACTGCTTCGCCGACAGCACTCCGGTGAGCAGGCCGGGGTAGAGCGCCTCGAGGTCGTCGCGGCGCAGGATGCTGATCCGCCGGGTGCCGTCGGTGTGCGTGGACAGCACGCCCGCCTCGCGCAGGATCTTCAGGTGGTGGGCCCGGGTGGACGCGGTCACCGGCAGCTCGATCTCGCCGCAGCAGACTCCCGCCGGCTGGTCGGCGAGCGCCCGGACGATGGTCAGCCGGACCGGCTCGCCCAAGGCCTGCAGCACCGCCTCGACGCGGATCTCGGCCCGCTCCGGCTGCGGAAGGACTTTGCTGGTCACGGGGCCTCCCGGCCTGGACTGAGGAGCGGAGCGACGAGGGAAGGCCGGGAGTCGAAGCCCCGGGACCCGCCGCGCCGGAGGCGTGGCATTAGTAGAGCCATGAATCCATAGTACGACGCCTGTCGAACTTCGATGATCTTCGTAGTACGATGATCGTCGAACTACTGATCCCGTCTCCGGAAGGTCTTCGATGTCCGCACGGATCTACCTCCTGGGCGCCGGCGCGTTCGCGGTCGGCACCAGCGCGTACGTCGTGTCCGGCGTGCTCCCCGACGTCAGCTCCGAGCTGCACGTCTCGCTGACCGCCGCGGGCCAGCTCGCCACCGCGTTCTCGCTGTCGTACGCGATCGGTGCGCCGATCCTGTCGACGCTGACCGGCCGGTGGGAGCGCCGTACGCTGCTGATCGCCGCACTGGTCCTGGCCGCGCTCGGCAACCTGATCGCCGCGCTGGCCGACAACTACCCGATCCTGATCGCCGGTCGCGTCGTGGCCGCGTTCGGCGCAGCCGTGTACACCCCGGCCGCCACGCTGTTCGCCACCAGCCTGATGCCACCCGAGGAACGCGGCAGGGCCGTCGCCATCGTGTTCGGCGGCTTGACGTTCGCACTGGTCCTCGGAGTCCCGGCCGGCACGCTGCTAGGCCCGTCACTCGGTTACAAGGGCGTGTTCGCGCTCATCACCGCTGTCGCCGTACTGGTCGCCATCGCAGAGCGTGCGGCGCTCCCGAAGGTCGAGGCGCCCCCAGTGGTCAGCCTGCGTGAACGCTTCGCCGGTGTGACCGACCGGCGGGTGCAGATCATCCTGGCGATCACCGTTCTGGCTGTGCTCGCGGCGTTCAGCGTGTACATCTACATCGTCCCGCTGCTGAAGCACACCGCCGGCCTGACCGGCAGCGTCACCGGCCTGCTCCTTCTGCTGTACGGCGTGGGCGCTGTCATCGGCAACTTCCTCGGTGGGCGGATCACGGACCGTTTCGGCAGCCTGCGCACCCTGGTCGTCCTGATGATCGGGATTACCGCGGTCCTCGCGACCCTCGACGTGACGCTGACGACCGAGGTCGGTGCCGGTATCGCTCTGGTGGTGTGGGGCATGCTGACCTGGGCCTTCAACCCTCCGATCCAGAATCTGCTGCTGGAGCTCGGCGGCGGTCTGCTGATCTCGCTCAACGCCTCCGCGATCTACCTGGGTGCCGGACTGTCGGCTGTGGTGGGCGGACTGGTCATCCAGGCCTTCGGCGTCGGCTACCTCCCGGTGCTGGCCTCCGCGCTCTCGCTGGTCGTGGTTGGCCTGGTCTATCTCCTCTGGCGGGACTCCTCCCTCCAGAAGGTCGAGGAGCTCGAGCGTGACGAGGACATCTACGTCACAGCGGTCGCCGACTAGGACGGACCAGCCGTAGGGCAGGCTTCTGCCCATGCGTCTGCTTGCCGGTGTGCTGTTGCTCGCCTCGACTCTGACGGGCTCCAGCGACCCCACCGCGGTGGTCGACGGGTGGAAGACCTCACCGGTGTACGTCGACCCGACGCAGCGGTCCCTGGTCTCGGACAAGGACGCCACCGAGCTGGCTGAACGGGTGAACGGGCACGACCCGGCGATTCGCATCGCGGTCGTGCCCGCCGCCGTACTCAACGACGGCAGTGCTGACAACAGCACGGCGGCTCACAAGTACGTCGACAAGCTGGTGGACGCTCAGAAGGCGGACGGCATCTACCTGGTGGTGTTCGGCGGGGCGATCAGCTGGGGGAGCGCGGTGGGGGTCGACACTCCGATCGCGGAGATCCTCAACGACGAGTTGGACAAGCACAGTCGCTCCGATCCGGTGGGCACGTTGAACGGGGTGCTGGACCAACTCGACGTACCGAAGGCTTCCAAGGGAGCACCTGGTTGGCTGTGGCCGCTGGTGATCGTGCTGGTGCTTCTGGTGGCCGGTGGGCTCGGACTGCGGTGGTGGCGGTCGCGTCCGCCTAAGGACAGCGGACCCGCGCTGTACCGGCCGTCGTACGACGTGCTGCCCGATGAGGTGGACACGGTCGACGAGCGGCGGGCGGCGGCTCGGGAGGACGTGACGCGGTTCGGTGAGGAACTGGATGCGGCGGACGTGCGTCTGGACGGCGTGGACACTGCAGCGGACGTGCAAGCGGCGATGGACGCGTACGCCGACGCCGGCCGCGTGGTCGACGGTGACCCCGACGACGACACGCTGCGCGCAGTCCGGGCCACGGTCGAGTACGGGCGCTGGCGGCTGGCGTGCGCGCAGGCGAAGATCGCCGGCACGCCCGCACCGGCCCGCCGCGCCGCCTGCTTCTTCGACCCGGCACACGGGATGTCCGTGACGGACTGGATGTACACGCCACCTGGCGGGCGGGCCCGGGAGATCCCGGTCTGCGGTCCCTGCCGCGATCGGCTCTCGGGAGGAGCACGATGAAACGCCTGCTCGCCGCACTCGCCGTCATCGGACTGTGGGTCCTGCCCGCATTGCCCGCACACGCGGCCACGGACCCTGCCGCGTACATGAACACCGTCGCCAGCCACCTCGGCGACCCCGGCGTGTACGTCGATCCGGGGGTCACGGAGCTGAGCTCGACCGAGATCGCCGAGCTCAATGCCGCGGCGAAGAGCGCAGCTGCGCCGATCCGGATCGCGGTCATCCCGGCGTCCAAGATCAACACCTCCGACAACAAGTACTACGTCGAGCTCGCCTGGGAGGGCGAGGAGATCGCCGACCAGCTGTACGACCGGGTCGGCGTCGAGGGTGTGTACGCCGTCCTGGTCGACGCGGAGTCGGAGTCCGACGGGCGCGGCTTCCACGCCGTGCAGCGGGCCGACCACGGGCCGACGTACTACGTGGGCGACGCGGTGGACCAGGCGGTCGACTGCTGCGCACCGAACTACGAGCCGATGCTCAAGCAGTTCATTGAACGCGCGCAGGTCGTCGACAAGCCGTTCTACGTCGACGCCGCGCCGTTCGCAGGCGGTGCGGCCGGTGTGATCGGACTCTGGTGTGCCGTGACCGGGCTCGGTGCGCGCAGGGAACGGCGTCGCGACGAGAAGGCCCACCTCAACGTCACCAAGCCGCTGCTGAACGAGGAGATCATCGCGCTCTCGCAGCAGGTCTCCGCGCTGCCGACAGTTTCGGATCCGCAGCAGTCCAAGCTGTCGAAGGACGTGCTCGACACCGTCGAGAAAGCGCGTCACCGGCTGGACGAGGCCAACGGCGACGAGGACGTCGAGGCGGTCACGACCCTGCTCGGATCAGCCCGGTACGGGATGGTCTGCCTGGAGGCCGTCCGCGCGGGCAAGCCGATCCCCGAGCCGACGGCGCCCTGCTTCTTCGACCCGCGGCACGGGCCCAGTACGGACCAGATCGAATGGAAGCCCAAGGACGGAGCCGCCCGCGCAGTCGACGTCTGTGCGGCCTGCAAGCAACGGGACGAGGCCGGTGAGCAGCCCCAGATCCGGATGGTGAAGGGGTGGCAGATCTCGTCGCCGTACTGGGAACACGGCGAGGACCTCGCTGCCTACGTCGACGGCTACTGGTCCCGTGGTGACGGCAGTGCCTGGTGGTTCCCGGACAACGACTTCAAGCGCCGTGGTGAGCAGATGCGGTCCCGCTGGCGTTCCCGTCGTCCGGGCGGCCGCTTCCGGCGGTTCGGCTCGAACGTTGGGAGCACCATCGGCGACATGGCGGCCGCGTCGAGCAGCGGCTCCGGCGACAGCGACAGCAGCTGGTACGGCGGGTCGAACCGGCGCAGCTCCTGGTCGTCGCGGACCCGCTCCAGCGGAGGCGGCTCGTCCCGGCGCTCGTCGCGCCGGTCCGGTGGGTCACGCGGCTTCTAGTACCACCGGCAGGTCTTCGTCGTGCAGAACGACCAGTGAGGTGACGGCACGCGTCAGGCAGACGTAGAGCCGCCGGAGTCCGGTCCGCTCGTCCGCCTCACCGGCCACGATGCCGGCCGGCTCCACCAGCACCACATGGTCGAACTCGAGACCCTTGGCCAGAGACGCCGGTACGACGTCCAGGTGTGCGTCCACGTCGTCCTCGTCACCGAGCACCGAGAACGGGATGCCCTCGTCCTGCAAGGTCTTCCGGGTCGCGGTCACCAGTGCGTCCGGGACGATCAGACCGATCGAGCCGGGGCGCGCCGACACCTCCCGAACAGCAGCCGTTGCGGCGGCGAGGCTGTCCGGTACGCGAGAGATGGTGAGCTCACCGCGCGCTCGCCGTACCGCTGTGGGTGGCTTGAGGTGCGGAGCGATAGTCGGGAGGAGGCGGGCGGCGTACTCGATCACCTGACCAGGGACGCGGAAGCCGGCGGTCAGCTCCTCGGTGTGGGCTCCGGTCTTCCCCAGGTGCTTCAGTGCGTCGTCCCACGACGGCGTGGCCCACGGCGTGGTGCCCTGCGCGATGTCACCGAGCACAGTCATCGAGCCGGTCGAGCAGCGGCGGCCGACGGCGCGCAGCTGCATCGCGGACAGGTCCTGTGCCTCGTCCAGGACGACGTGGCCGAGTGACGGCGTACGGTCGACCAGATCGGCGATCTCGTCGATCAGAGTGGCGTCGGCGACCGACCACTTGGCCGCACCGGCTGATCTGGGCACCTTGTCCCAGATCAGCATCGCCTGCTCGTCCGCGGTGAGGATGCCGTCGGCGTGCTCGGCCAGGCGCTCCGCGTCGGTGAAGAGCTGGAAGAGCAGCTTCGCAGGGTCGACGGCCGGCCAGAGTGCGTCGGCGTACTGCTTCACCGGGCGGCTGCGCGCCACCGAGTCCTGTACGCGGTCGTCGGGGGAGTCGCCCGCCGCCTCCATCCGCAGCAGCACCGCGTGGGCCAGGCGCTGCGGCAGCATCGCCCGACCGGCGCCGTACCGGATGCCGCGGTTGCGCAGCTCGGTGACGAGCTCCTCGGCCTGGTACGTCGCGACGCGCCACCGGTGCGCCCCGCGAGGCACCACCAGCGCCTCCTCGGGGAGCTTGATGTGCGCCCACACGGCCCGGTGCAGTACCTCGGCCATCCGGGCGTCGCCCTTGAGTACGTCGACCGGCGCGGGCCCCGGCCCGGCGATCTTCACCCGGCCGACCAGCTCCTCGACCGTCGTCTGCTTCGCCTCGATCTCACCCAGTGCCGGCAGGACGTCCCCGATGTACCGCAGGAAGCTCGCGTTCGGTCCCACGACGAGCACGCCGGCCCGGCTGAGCTGGTCCCGGTACGCATAGAGCAGGTACGCCGCCCTGTGCAGACCGACAGCGGTCTTCCCGGTCCCGGGCGCTCCCTGCACGCAGATGGTGTCGTCGACGCCGGCCCGGACGATCACGTCCTGCTCCGGCTGGATGGTGGCCACGATGTCGCGCATCGGGCCGGACCGCGGCCGCTCGATCTCGGCGTCCAGGATGTCGCTGTGCTGTTCGGCCGCCCCGCTCGCGGTGAGGTCCTCGTCCTCGAACGCGGTCATCTCACCGTGCGTGAAGCCGAACCGCCGCCGTACTCCGACACCCATCGGCTCGGTCTTGCTGGCCCGGTAGAACGGCACCGAAATGTCGGCCCTCCAGTCCACCACCAGCGGCTCGCCGAGCTCGTCGTTCACGTGCCGACGGCCGATGTGGAACGTCTCGTCGGTCGGCTCCAGGTAGTCCAGCCTCCCGAAGAACAGCGGCACGTCCGGGTCGTCCTCGAGCTCCTTCATCCGCCGGAAGATGGCGGCCTGCAGGTACTCCTGGTTGACCCGGTCCGCACTGTGGATCTCCAGCGCGCCGGTCTTCTCCCGCATCACCGCCAGCGCGGCCCGGGAGCTCTTCAGGTAGTCCTTCTCGGCCTGGAGGGTGTCGGACGTATCGGGGGGCATGACTGAACCTCCAGCAGCACGGGGGGTGGGGGAAGCCTGGCTACGTTACTTGAGCACCCTGCGCGGTGGAACCGAATTACGCGGCTGCGGCCTGTCGGCGTGCAGTCCCTGCCGGAGCAGGAACGGCAGACTGGCCGCCAGCAGGACCAGTGCGACGATCCCGTCCAGCCAGTAGTGATTGGCGGTCACCACGACCACGCTGAACGTGATGATCGGGTGCAGCAGCCACAGCCACCGCCAGTGCGACCGGGTGATAAGGATCATCGACAACGCGATCAGCGCCGCCCACCCGACGTGCAGGCTCGGCATCGCGGCGAACTGGTTCACCGGACCGCCGGAGTGGTCCGGGCCGTACACGGACTGGCCGAACCTCAGGCCGGTGTCGACGAAACCCGGCATCATCCGCGGCGGCGCGAGCGGGTACGCGATGTGACCGATCAGGGCCAGCCCGGTGAGCGACACCAGCGTCCAGCGCACGTGCGCGTACGCCTTCGGCCGCCAGATGCTCAGCCACAGCAGTACGGCGGCCGTCAGCGGCGCGTGCACACTCGCGTAGTAGAGGTTCGCACCCTCGATCAGGTGCGGGAACTGCAGCGCCCAGTGCTGGATCGACGCCTCGTTCGGCAGATGCAGCCAGCTCTGGAACGACAACAGCTGGTGGGCATGGTCGAACGCCGGCCCGGTATGTCGGGCCGCGATCTGCCGGCCTGCGCTGTAGACCAGGAACAAGGTGGCCAGCAGGACCGCTTCCCGTACCACCCTCCAGAAAACCTGGACCCCTCGTTGCTGGTCTTCCCCGCCGTTCCCCACCCGCTCCAGCGCCTGTATCCCCATACCGTTCGACGGTACTCGCAGTTCCGGCAGGGTTTGCCCAGGCGCAACCCTGACGTTGCCCTGGGCAACCCCCGGTCGACTCGTTGTGACCCGACCGCGAACCGACCGCGACGAGGGCGTGACGCGCGGCCTAACCCTTCACGGCGCCGGTCAGCACGCCCTTCGCGAAATGCCTTTGCAGGAACGGATAGATCAGCAGGATCGGAACGATCGAAACGACCAGGATGGCCATCTGGATGGACGCCTGCGGTGGCAGTAGCTCGGTGCCGAGCTCAGCGCTGCCGAGTTGCGTGTCGTTGATGACGTAGGTCCGCAGTACCAACTGCAGCGGCCAGAGCTTGGAGTCGTTGAGGTAGAGCAGTGCGGAGAAGAACGCGTTCCAGTAGGCCACCGCGTAGAACAGGCCGATCACCGACAGCACCGCCTTCGACAGCGGCAGCACGATGTACGAGAACGTCTTCAACTCACCGGCGCCGTCGATCCGGGCGCTCTCCGTGATCTCGGTGGGCAGGTTCATGAAGAACGCCCGCAGAACGACGACGTTGAACGCGCTGATCATCGTCGGGACGATCAGTGCCCAGATGCTGTCCAGGAGGCCGGCGCCCTTGACCGTCAGGTAGAGCGGGATGATGCCGGGCGAGAACAGCATGCTGAACAACACGACCAGCAGGATCGGCCGCCCGGCGGAGAACGTGGGCCGCGACAACGCGTAGGCCAGCAGACACGACACCGTCAGGCTGAGCAGCGTGCCGACGATCGTGACGAAGATGCTGACGAACAGTGCCCGCGTCACCACGCCACCGGCGAACAGCGACTCGTACGCCGCAAAGCTGACCGCCTTCGGGAACAGCACCAGCCCACCGGACTCGTTGATCTGCTTGTTCGGCGCCACGCTGGTCGAGATCACCCCGACGAACGGGACGATCACGACCGCGCAGAAGACCAGCAGTACGAAGCCCTTGAAGACCCGCATTGGCCAGCCCGGCATCGGGACACCTTGGACGATCTTCCTGCTCATCGCTGGTACACCCCTTGCTCGCCGAAGATGTGGGCGACCTTGTTCGCGGTCAGGACGAGGATCACGCCGACGACGCCCTTCACCAGACCCACCGCGGCCGCCACGCCCCAGGCCCCGCCGAGGACGCCGTTGTTGTAGACGTAGGTGTCCAGTACTTCGCTGACGTCTCTGCCGACCGCCTGCTGCTGCAGGACGATCTGCTCGAACCCGACGGTCAGTGAGTCACCGAGCCGCAGGATGAACAGCAGGATGATGATCCCGCGCAGCCCGGGCAGCGTGACATGCCAGAGCTGCCGCATCCGGCTCGCGCCGTCCACGCTCGCCGCCTCGTACAGCTGCGAGTCGATCTGGGACAGCGCGGCGAGGAACAGGATGGTCGCCCATCCGGTGTCCTTCCAGATGATCTGGGACGTCAGCAGCACGTGGAACAGTTCGGAGTTCCCGATGATGCTGACCGTCGACAGGTCGTGGGAGCGCAGGTAGTTGTTCAGCAGGCCGCTGCCACCGAGCATCTGCTGGAACAGCGCGACCACGATCACCCAGGACATGAAGTGCGGCAGGTACAGGATGCTCTGCGCGATCCGTTTGATCCGTTCGGAGAACAACGAGTTCAGCAGCAGCGCGAGCAGGATCGGCGCCGGGAACACGAAGACCGACTGCAGGCTGGTGAGGATCAGCGTGTTCTTCAACGCCCGCAGGAACGCCGGATCGCCGTTGAAGATGACACCGAAGTTCTCCCAGCCCGACCAGTCGCTGCCGCCGATCCCGAGGAACGGCTGGTAGTCCTTGAACGCGATCACGTTGCCGAGCAACGGCACGTAGTGGAACACGATGATCAGCGCGACGCCCGGCAGGGCGAACAGCAGCAGTACGCGGTCCCGCAGCAGCCGCCGGCCGAGGCTCAGCTGCTGCTGCGGACGCTTCGAGGAACGTTGCAGCATTACTTCCCTGCCGTGTCGGCGTGCGCCTGCTCGAGTTCGGCGCGGATCTTGTCGCCACCGGACGACTTCCAGGTCTGTACCGCGGCCGCCCAGTCCGACACCGGCTTCTTGCCCTGCACGATCTGGTTCTCCAGGTCGTCCAGCGTCTTCTTGAGCTGCGCCTGCTTCTTCGACGCCGTGTCGGAGTACAGCCCGTACGACGCGTCGTACACGAGCCGCTCGGCGACCTTCTTCTGGATCGCGTGCTGCTTCTGCGGGACGTCCGGCTTGCCGGCCCAGTACAGCGCCAGTGTCGAGTCACTGATGTACTGCAGGCCGATGCCGGTCTCCACGGTGCCGACCTTCGACGGGATCGGGTCCGTGCCCTGCAACGTGTAGTGCCGGCCCGCGACGCCGTACTTGCGGAACATGTACTCCTCGGTGCCGAACGGCGCGGCCATCCAGTTCGCGATCTTCAGCAGCGTCTCGGGCGAGTGCTTGGTGTCCTTGTTGAACGCCGTGACGTTGTTCAGCGCCGCACCCATCCACGGCGCACCGTCACCGCCGTCGAAACCCGGTACGTCGAGCATGTTCACCGCGAACGCGTCACCGGCGGTGTTGTCGGCGTAGTACTGGTTCCAGGCCACGAAGCTGTCGTAGTCGAACGCGGCGGTGCCACCGTTGAACCACTGCTTGCGGGCGCTCGCCTTGTCGTTGAAGGCGTCCGGGTTCACCACGCCGGCGGCGACCATCTTGCGGCCGGCCTCGAGGGCCTGCTGCTGCGCCTCGTGCTCGTACATCGAGGTGAACTTGCCGCCGTCGGACTTCCAGACGTTCGGGATCCCGAGCATCATCCGGATCGTCGACATCGGCACCCGCGTCCAGGCCCACTTGTTCTGCTTGGCGGCGGTCATCTCCTTCGCCAGGTCGAAGAACTCCTGGAAGTTCTTCGGTGCCGGGTCCTTGATGCCCTTCGCCGCGAGCAGGTCCTCGCGGTACAGCGCGAGCGACGTACGGGACATGCCGCGCGGTACCGGCACGCCGTAGATCGCGCCGTTGAAGACGCAGCCCTTCCAGAACTCGGCCGGGAGGTTCGCCAGGAACGGGTACTTCTGCACCGCGTCGCCGGACAGGTGCTCGGTCAGGTCCAGGCACTTGGACTTCACCAGGCCCGGGATCTGCGGCGTGTCCGGCGGGATGTTCAGGATGTCCGGCAGGTCGCCGCCCGCGATCCGGGTCGCGAACTTGTCCTTGTACTCGTCGTTCGACGCCATGCTGATCTGCAGCTCGGAGCCGAGGCGCTTGTTCAGTTCCTGCCAGAACTGGTTCTTGTCGACGGCGGGCGGGATGGCGCCGGGGATGTTCGTCATGAACGTGATCGGCTTGCCGTCGCCGGGCACCTCGGTGATCGCCTTCACCGGGTTCGCCGGGTACTTCAGGAACCCGTCCAGCACCACGTCGGTGCCGGGCAGGTCCGGCTTGATCTCGCCGTACTTCGTGTACGTCGGCAGCTTCACCGCCGCGTTGGCGGCCGCGGTGTTCTTCTTGTCCGACGCGCACCCCGCCAGCAGCGGCGTACCCGTGACCGCGACAGCGGCGGCGGCCAGACCGCCGCCGAGGAATGTTCTTCTGCTGACCGGCATGAGGCCTCACCTTCCATCGGAGGGCCACACCATGACATAGTACGTCCTATGTCTTCAAGAGTCGGCGCGCTGGAAACCGTCTTCGAATCCGGCGGCAGCGACTACCACACCTTCCGCATCCCCTCGGTCCTGGCGCGGGGAGACCTGGTGCTCGCCTTCTGCGAGGGCCGGCTGCACGGCGCCGGCGACGCGGGCGAGATCGAGGTCGTCCTGCGGCGCTCACTCGACGGCGGGCGGACGTGGCTGCCGCTGCAGGTGGTGTCCGCCGCGGCCGGCAAGACCTGTGGGAACCCGGTGCCGCTGTTCGACCCGGCCAGCGGTGACTTCGTGCTGATCACCGTGGAGAACGGCGCGCACGCGGTCGAGATGTCGCTGGCCCGTGGGACCGATCCGGTCGACGGCAGGCGCGTGTTCGTCCAGCGTTCGTCGGACGACGGTGCGACCTGGAGCGCAACTACGGAGATCACAGCGCAGGTGAAGCAGGCGAACTGGGGCTGGTATGCCACTGGCCCGTGTCACGGCATCACGCTGCGCTCCGGGCGTCTCGTCGTACCGGCCAATCACTCGTTTGTGCCGGCGGAGCCCGTGGAGGACCTGATCCGGCTGAACGGTGGGCACTGCATCTACAGCGACGACGGTGGCGTTTCCTGGTCGGTCGGCTTCGTGGACCGCAATGACGGCGCCGAGATCAACGCCAACGAGACCACCGTGGCCGAGCTGCCCGACGGACGCCTCTACTTCAACGCCCGCAACCACCAGGGCACCGGACCGGCCCGCGTGCACGCCTGGTCGTCCGACGGCGGTCAGACCCTCGACGCGCCGTACGCCGGGATTCCCGAGATCACCGCGCCCGGTATCCAAGGCAGCGTGCTGTGCCTGCCGGACGGGCGCCTTCTGCTGTCCACTCCGGTCAACCCGTCCAGCCGGCGCGAGCTGACCATCTTCGTGAGCTCGGACTCCGGTGCGTCCTGGAAGCCCGCTCTGGTCGTGCACGAAGCCATGGCCGGGTACTCCGATCTGACGCTGCTGCCCGACGGCTCGGTCGGCATCTTCTACGAGGCCGGTGAGACGTCCTCCTTCGCGACCCTGCGTTTTGCCACATTCGCCCTCTGAGGTTGGGAGACCCCTTGACCGCGTCCGCCCGTGAATCCGCCCGTTTGACTGGCGTCGTACCGCCGCTCGTCACTCCGCTCACGCCCGAGTACGACGTCGACACCGCATCGCTGGCGCGGCTGATCCAGTACCAGCTGACCGGGGGTGTCAACGGGGTGTTCGTGCTCGGCACCTCCGGGGAGGGCACGTTCCTGACCGACGAGCAGCGGCAGGTCGTGCTGGAGACCACTGTCGCGGAGGTGGCCGGGCAGGTACCGGTGCTGGCCGGCGTCATCGACACGTCGACCAATCGGGTGGCTGCGCACGTGTCCGCCGCTCTGAAGGCCGGTGTGGACGGGCTGGTCGCCACTGCCCCGTTCTATGCGGCCACCCACCCTGCCGAGATCGAACGCCATTTCGTGCGCCTGCACTCGCTGGCTGGTGACACGCCGATCTACGCGTACGACATTCCGCCGCGGGCCGGCACGAAGCTGCCCGCCTCGCTGATGATCTCGCTCGGCGAGCAGGGGGTCATCGCGGGCGTGAAGGACTCCAGTGGTCAGGACACCTCGTTGCGCGAGCTGGTGCTGTCGCGACGTGAGGCCGGGCTGGAGGGGTTCACCCTGATGACCGGCTCGGAGGTGACGGTCGACTCCTCTTTGGCGTTCGGCGTCGACGGCGTCGTACCTGGTCTTGGGAACGTGGACCCGGCCGGGTACGTGCGGTTGTTCACGGCAGCTGTTGCCGGCGACGCGGCAGCGGCACGGGCGGAGCAGGATCGGCTGTTCAGGCTGTTCGACATCATCAACGTGGCGGACCGGTCGCGAATGGGCGCCAGCTCGTCCGCACTGGGTGCGTTCAAGGCGGGGTTGTACCTGCTCGGCGTGATCGCCTGCCCGATCACGGCGTACCCGTGTATTCCTTTGAGTGAGACGGAGATCGCCGCGGTCCGACCGCTACTGGACCGGGCCGGATTACACTGAGCGATCCTGACCAAGGGAGGCCGGCAGTGACAACGGGTGGGCTCAGCCGGGCACGTGGTGCGGCGGGGAATCAGTCCTTTATCCGGGATGCGATCAAGTCGTACATCCTGGAACGCGGGTTGAAGGCAGGTGACCCGCTGCCCAACGAGCAGGACCTGATGGCGCAGCTCGGCGTCGGGCGGCACCCGCTGCGCGAGGCGATGAAGGCGCTGCAGGCGGTCGGCATCATCGAGATCCGGCACGGGTACGGCACGTACGTCGGCGCGGTGAACCTGCAGTCGCTCGAGGACGGTCTCGCGTTCCGCATGTCCCAGTCGATGGCCGGCGACCTCCGCGACGTACAGAACGTCCTGGAGGTCCGCCAGGCCATCGAGGTCGGGCTGGCGGACGATGTGGTCGAGCACTTCAAACAGCACGGCTACGACACGCTCGAGCCCATCGTCGAACGCATGGAAGCCAAGGCCGCCGAGGGCAAGTACTTCCCCGACGAGGACTGGGCCTTCCACCAAGCGCTCTACGAACCCCTGGGCAACGCCCTGGTCATCGACCTGCTGTCAGTCTTCTGGCGCACGTTCGCCCAGGTCGACGCCCGCCTCCCCGGCGCCCGCTACACCCCCTCCGACGCCGCCGCCTGGCACCGAGACCTCCTCCAAGCCCTAACCTCCGGCAACCCCGACACCTACGCCCACTCCATGAAGTCCCACTTCAACGGAATCCACACCCGCCTGGACTCGTAGCTCTGCAGCTCGACAGTACGTATACGCCCACTGCGGCCTCGCGGCGCGGCAGCTGAGCGTGAAGATGAGTGATTGGGAGGGACACCTCCTGTCGAGCTGCCGCCTGTGGATGAACCAAACCGGTGAACTGGCGTTTTCAGGCACCATCCCGGGATGGAATCGGTCGATCAGATCCTGCTGCGCCGGGGCGGCTGGGCCACCGCCTCCGACTTGGCCGGCCTGGTCACCCGGCACGCCGTGGCGAAGGCCGTCGCGCGCGGCGACGTCCAGCGGATCGCACTGGGGATCTACGGACTTCCCGGCCTCCCGGCCGAAACTGTCGCGGTACTGGCTTACGACGGTGTCCTCTCGCACATGAGTGCGGCAGCGGCCTCCGGCCTTCCCTTGCTGTCAGCACCTGAGAAGCCACACCTGATCCTGCCGCCGCATCGCCGTCCGCGACCAGGCCCACCTGCTGTGATGCATTGGGCCGAAGTCAGTTCGACCGAGCGAAAGGCCCGCATCACTTCCTTGTCCCGTACTGTCGCCGACTGTTCGCGCTTGCTTCCGTTCGCCGAGGCACTGGCCGTCGCCGACGCTGCTCTCGCCACCCGGCACCTGCTTCCCGAGGAACTACTGTCCGAGGTATCTGCGATGCGGGGTGCCGGTTGCCCGAACGCTCGGCAGGTCGCGACCGCTGCCACACCGTTGGCCGGCAGCTTTCTGGAGTCGATCCTTCGGGCGCTCCTGATCAGCGCGGGCGTCGAGGGCTTCGAGCCACAGGTCCTGGTGTCGCACGACGGGTTCTATGCCCGAGTCGACCTCGGACATCGGGTCGCCCGGTTGGCGTTGGAGGCCGAGGGGTTCGAGTTCCACGGTTCGCGCCGGGACTTCGCCGCCGACTGCTACCGGTACGACGAGCTCAACACCGCGGGCTGGCTGGTTCTCCGGTTCACCTACGAGCAGATCATCGGTGATCCGGCCTGGGTTGTTGCCACCGTCCGCGCGGCCCTCGCGCAGCGGCTCGTCGGGTGAAGTCCGGCAGCTCGACAGTACGTATACGCCCACTGCGGCGCGGCGCTCGGTCGGTTGAGCGTGACGATGGGCCGACCGAGCTGACACGTCCTGTCGAGCCGCCGATCCCTCAGGCGAAGAGGTTCTCTGCGTCCACGATTGTGTAGGCGTAGCCCTGTTCGGCTAGGAAGCGTTGGCGGTGGGCGGCGAACTCGGCGTCGATGGTGTCTCGGGCGACGATCGAGTAGAAACGGGCGGTGCGGCCGTCGCCCTTGGGGCGGAGGACGCGGCCGAGGCGCTGGGCCTCTTCCTGGCGGGAGCCGAAGGTGCCGGAGACCTGGATCGCGACCGACGCCTCGGGCAGGTCGATGGAGAAGTTGGCGACCTTGCTGACCACCAGCCGGGTGATCTCGCCGTGGCGGAACGCGTCGAACAGGCGCTGGCGTTCGCGGACCGTGGTCTCGCCCTTGATCACCGGGCACTCCAGCCGTTCGCCGAGCTCGTCCAGCTGGTCGATGTACTGACCGATCACGAGCAGCGGCTCACCGGCGTGATGGTCGGCGATCCGTCGTACCAGCCGGGACTTCGCCGGCGTGGACGCGGCCAGGCGGTAGCGGTCCTCGGGCTCGGCCGTCGCGTACACGAACCGCTCGGTCTGCTCCAGGTCGACCCGCACCTCGATGCAGTCCGCGGGCGCGATCCAGCCCTGCGCCTCGATGTCCTTCCACGGCGCGTCGTACCGCTTCGGGCCGATCAGCGAGAACACGTCACCCTCGCGACCGTCCTCGCGGACCAGCGTCGCCGTCAGACCGAGCCGGCGGCGGGTCTGCAGGTCGGCGGTCATCCGGAAGATCGGCGCGGGCAGCAGGTGCACCTCGTCGTACACGATCAGGCCCCAGTCGCGGGCGTCGAACAGCTCCAGGTGCGTGTAGACACCCTTCCGCCGCGTCGTCATCACCTGGTACGTCGCGATCGTGACCGGCCGGATCTCCTTGCGCGCACCGGAGTACTCGCCGATCTCCTCCTCGGTCAGCGTGGTGCGGCGCAGCAGCTCGTCCTTCCACTGCCGCGCGGACACCGTGTTGGTGACCAGGATCAGCGTGGTCGCGGAGGCCTGTGCCATCGCGGCCGCGCCGACGATCGTCTTGCCGGCACCACAGGGGAGTACGACGACCCCGGAGCCGCCGTGCCAGAACGAGTCGGTCGCCTGCTCCTGGTACGGGCGTAGCTCCCAGCCGTCAGTTACCAGGTCGATCTGGTGCGCCTCGCCGTCGACGTACCCGGCCAGGTCCTCGGCGGGCCAGCCGAGCTTCAGCAGGGTCTGCTTGAGGTGACCGCGCTCCGACGGGTGCACCAGGACGGTGTCGTCGTCGAGCCGCGCGCCCAGCATCGGCTTCACCTTGTTGCTGCGCAGCACCTCTTCCAGCACCGGCCGGTCGGTCGTCACGAGCACCAGCCCGTGCTCCGGATGCTTCTCGAGCCGCAGACGCCCGTACCGATCCAGGGTCTCGGCGATGTCGACGAGCAGCGAGTGCGGGACCGGGTAGCGGCTGTAGCGCAGCAGTACGTCGATCACCTGCTCCGCGTCGTGCCCGGCCGCGCGCGCGTTCCACAGGCCCAGCGGCGTCAGCCGGTAGGTGTGCACATGCTCCGGCGCCCGCTCCAACTCCGCAAACGGCGCAATCGCCTTCCGGCAGTCGTTCGCGTCCGCATGCGCGGTCTCCAACAACAACGTCTTGTCCGACTGCACGATCAGTGGACCGTCTGTCACCCGCAGCTCCTAACCTCGCCCCGACCCTCCATTGTGCCTGGTGCTGCAAGTAAGCGGCTGACCTAGTCGACGGGGCGGGCTGTGGAGATTCGGTGGAGGGCGTAGGTGCGGGGGGCGTCGGTGGTGTCGTCGTAGGCGGTTAGCCAGCCGTCGGCTACTCGGACTGGTTCGACGATGCGTTCGGAGGAGTGGCCGTTGTGGTCGACGTACGCGATCCAGGTGCGGGTGTGGGCCTCGGCGGCGTTGGTGAGGACGGCGATGGTTTCGGCGGGGGCGGCGGGTTCGACGAGGCCCTGGTCGTCGGGGCGTTCGGCGGCGATGCGGTCGCCGGCGCGGACCTTCTCGATGACTGCCTTCACCTGGTCGTCGGTCAGGTCGAACGCGCTCTCGTTGAAGTCCCGGCTGGTACGGCGCCGCGGTGCCTCGCCACGTCGCGGCGCGCCGGTCACGTGCAGCGCACCGTCGAAGGTCTCGGCGAGCGGCGCCAGCCCGGCGTCGCGCAGCCGGCTCAGGACCATGTCCGGTGGGGACGGCGACACGACCACGGTCGGCGCCAACCGCCGGAACCGCACACCGGGCATGTTCGAGTTCAGCAGTTGGGTCAGCACGTTCTCGTCATCACACCGCAGGTACGTCGAGGCGGTCCCGAGCCGCAGTACGCCGTGGCGCCGTGCAACGTCGTCGATCAGGTACGCCAGCGGCTGCGGCACCGGAGTGCGCGAGTGCTCCGCCAGCCAGCTGTGCAACTGCGCCGCGGTCCGCCCGAGATCGAACGCACGCCGCACCGAGCTGTCACTGAACCGGTAGACGCCAGCGCCACCGTCGGACTCGACATCCGCCATCGTGGACAGCTCGTCCTGCACGGCACGCACCAACGGTCCAGGAGCAATCGCGGTGAGGTCAGCCTGCAACAGCACCTCGGACACCGGCTCCGGCATCAACGGGCTGATTGCCTCGGCCAACTCGTCAACGGTCGGCTCCGCACCCAGCAACGGCTGTGCGTGCTTCGCCATCGAGCCCAGTCCGGTCAGCCCGAGCAGCGCGGCCTCGGTCACGCTCCACTGAACCAGGTCGTCCCGGAACTGCCCACCGCGCCGCGGCCGATGCCACGCCACCCAGGTCACCACGGTCTCCGGAGCCGGCGCAGTACCCGCACCTGCTTCGGCCAGCGCCTGCAGCGTCAGCACCCGGATCTCCGGTGCCAGCAACCGCTCCAGGTCCGGCGCCAGCGCGTTGATCAGCCGCTCCCGAGCAGCCGCCGTACCGCCGCCGCTGTCCCGTCGGCCGATCAGTCCGATCGCCCTGAGTCCGTTGAACCACGCAACGACGAGCTGAGCCCACCGGTGCGCCAGGTCCAGCTCCAGCCAGTCGTCGTACGCACTGGTCGGCAGCCACAGCTCACTGGTGCCGACTTCGACGGCAGCAACCAGACCAGCGGCGTACGCCATCTCCAGCACTGCTGCGGCGGTCTGCTCCTCCGCGCCGATCTTCCCGGCCAGACTGCGGAGCTCACGGACGCCAAGCCCACCAGTACGCAGCACCGGCGGCGGCTCGGTCCCCAGCTGCTCGAGAGCTCGGTCAACCAGCCGCACCAGGTCCAACGCCGCACCAGCAGCCGCCCGGTCGGCGATCGTCGCCGACACCTTCTTCCCGTCCAACGGCGGCGGCACCGGCCGAGTCGACGCCAGTACCCGCCCGCCCCGCAGATGCAGCCCGATCTGCCGCGGCAGCACCACGGTGTTCGGATCCTTGGGTACGACGAGACCGCGCGCGAGCAACCGCTCCACGGGAGTACGGGCCGAGGCGATCGTCACCGGACGCTCCGCCTTCTCGACCGAGCCGGTCGGCGGGCCCCAGGTCAGCTTGTCCAGCACTGCCCGCGCATCCGGGCCGGCCTGCTCGATCAGCTTGTCCAGATCACCGAAGTGCCGCGTGGTCACCGGACCGAGTCCAGCCGGCGTCGGTCCGAGCAGTTCGTGCACCGCACGGATCGGGCGGAGGTCGTCCGCGGCTCCCCACACCAGAGCGAGGTCCAGCAGCTCGTCGACCCGCGGCCGGACCACCTCCTCCGGCTGGTCGACGCCGCGCGCCAACGTCTCCAGATCGACCGGCTCGGGCAGTGCGGACAGCGACTCGAGCAGGTCCACGCCGAACTCGTCCAGCCGGTTGATCGCGCGCGCCGCGGACGCGTTGCTGGTCGCCCGCGCGGCGAGTTGGCCGGTGTCCGCGGGAATCGGCAGCGCCAGGTCGGGCCGCCGCCGGAGCAGCTCGCCGAGCGCGGCGTCGTCCCACGTCCGCAAGGCCTCAGCGAGGGTACGGGGGCGGGTCGGATCGGCGGTGCTCATCCTTCCAAAGGTACGGCCCCGGCGGTCTGCACCCCAAGGTCGGTCAGGATCCGGCCCAGGGTTTCTTCCAGCGGACTGTCCGGGCCGATCACGGTCTGCTCGATCCGGTCCAGGACGTCGTGCTCCCGGTACCAGTCCGGCATCATGTCCGGATCCACCCCGGGCATCACCCGCGTCCCGTGCCGTACGACGGTCTCCGTGAACGGGATGTCGAAGTAGTAGTGCAGCGTCGTCCCGCGATGGTCGGCGGTCAGCCGCCGCAGCATGTCGCCGTACCGCCCGTGGTCCAGGATGCCCTCGAGCACCACGTCGTACCCGTGGTCGAGGGCGTAGCGGACGGTTGTGTCGATCAGCCCGATGTTCACCCCGCCGGGGACGTCGCGCTCGCGGAGCAGGATCCGCCGGAGGTGGTCCTGCTCTACCCACGCCGTACCGCGGCCGAGTCGTTCCCGCAGCGCCTTCGCGGTCGTCGACTTGCCGGAGCCCGAGTTCCCCCGCAGTACGACGAGTCGCGTCGCCGGCGTACCGGTCACTCGGCTGCCCCGGCGCTCCCGATCCGATGGAAGCCGACACGCTCGTAGACGGCTGCGACGGCGTCGGACTCCGCGGACAGCAGCACCAGCTCCACTCCGTTGGCGAGCGCGTGCTCGACCAGTGTGGAGGTCACTGCGGCTGCCAGGCCGCGACGGCGCATGGACGGCAGTGTGCCGACGCCGACGATCTCAGAGGTCGAGTTGACCGGCTGGTGGGTCCCACTGGCCACCATGCCCTGCTCGGTGAACGCGCCGGCGGTGACTGCCACGCCCTGTAGTACCCGGTCTCTCAGCGTCGCTACGACGTCGTCCGGTACCGCTGCGGCTGCTACTTCGCGCTCAGTGGGTCCAGCAGTGCCGACCGCCGTGCCGGGCTCACCGAACGCGAGGCCGGCGACCGCACGCGCCTCCCGGACCATGACCTCGTCAGCGGACAGGATCTCGCAGCGCGCGTCAGCCAGGGCAGGCCGGAAGTCATCTCGCTGCAGCACGAGCAGCGGGTGCTCGACCACAGACAGACCTGCGGCGGCAGCAGCCGGTCCCAGCGACGGACAGGTCTCCACGACCCACTCGAAGCTCAGCGGGATCTCCAGCTCGGCACACCGCGCCCGCACCAGCTCGATGTCACTCGGCTCGATGGTCGCGCCGGATCCGGGTACTGGGCGGGCGTAGTACGGCCAGACGGTCGTACTACGGAACAGCGTGAACGGACCGACCTGTTCGGGAAACGCGCCGGACAGAGGGACGCTGTGAAGGTACTCATCGACTGTGCTGATCATCGCGAGGCAGTGAACCATCCGGACCGGGTCGACGCCAGTGGATATGTCGAGACGCGCCGAACGGCTCCGACGTACCACGTGTCAGCTAACACGACCGAGGAGCAACAGATGCAGAACGTGACGTCCGCGGACGGTACGACGATCGCCTACGACCGCCTGGGCAGCGGACAGCCGGTGATCCTGGTGGGCGGGGCGCTGTGCGACCGGCAGTCGTTCCGGCCGCTCGCCGACGAGCTGGCGAGCGAGTACGACGTGGTCACCTACGACCGGCGCGGCCGCGGTGACTCCACCTCGCGCTGCACGCCGTACGGCGTGCAGCGCGAGGTGGAGGACATCGCCGCCCTGGTCACGGCCCTCGGCGGTATGGCGGCCATCTACGGGCACTCGTCCGGCGCCGGGCTCGCGGCGATCGCGGCAAGCACCGGACTGCCGTTCACGAAGGTCGTGCTGCACGAGCCGCCGTACGGACCGGACGACGTCGACCCGTCGGACGGTGGGGACGAGGTGCTCGAACGGATCCGGGAGGGGCGCAACCTGGAGGCGGTCGAGCTGTTCCTGATGATGACGGGCATGCCGAAACCCCAGGCGCTGCAGTGGGCGGCCACTCCCGGTCTGGCCGATCTCGCGCCGACGCTCGCCTACGACTTCGCCGTCATGGGGCACGGCCTGAACGGCACGGGTACGCCGGTCGAGCTGCTCCGCACGGTCAAGCCCGAGACGCTCGTCCTGGCCGGCACCGCGACGGCGCCGTTCATGATCGACGCGGCGCATCGCATCGTCTCGATCCTCCCGAACGCCGCCCTCACCGAACTCAAGGACCAGCACCACGCGGTCGCCCCCGAGGTGCTCGCCCCTGTGGTGGCTGACTTTCTCAGGCGATGATCTCGATCGACACCTTGTCCGGGTAGAAGGCGACGTGGTCGCGGATGTCTGCGACTGCGTCGTACGGCGCCTCGTAGGTCCAGACCGCGTTCGCCCCGTCCGCCCCGGCGGGGAGGACGTTGTAGTACGACGCGTCGCCCTTGTACGGGCAGTAGGTGTGGCGCTCGGTGCGCTCGAGCTGCGTGAAGTCGACGTCCTTGCGCGGGATGTACTGCACCGCCGGATAGCTCGCCTCCTGCAGCGACAGCGCGTCGCGGGTGTCCGCGACGACCCGCTCGCCGACCTTCACGACCACGCGGTCCGGGTTCTTTCCCACGGTGATCGGATGGTCCGGCCCGGGGATCTTCACAGTCTTCTCCGCCATAACTGCTGACAACCCAGCCACCTCTCATCCCATTCCCGGATGTTGGTGACTGGTGACGAACGTTGCCCCCGCGGCTTCCGCGAGCTCGGCGCCTAGGGCACCGGCCGGGGTGTACGCGCCGGGCCGGCCGTCGCCGCGAGCCAGTCGGACTGCTGTCTCCGCGGTGGCGTTCGCGGTGAACTCCATCGCGTCCCCGGTCCGCAGCCACGCCTCCCGCGTCGTACCGTCCGGCCACGTCACGACCGCATGACCCCACGAGTGCTCGCGCGGTCGCGGAGCCGGCTTGAACTCGGCCGCCGCCATCCGCCGTACGGCGAACCGTCGCAACGCCGGGATCCTCAACAGCGCACCTGCCACTGGCAGGATCGCCCGCACCGCAGGCGCCGACGGAACCAGTCCGGACGTCGCCACGACGTTCGGTGCACCACTCGCGAGCTGCGCCGCCAACAGCTCGCCCGTCGGAGCGCCGGCGGACTTGGCCGTCTGCCCGTCGGGCAGCGCATGTACCCGCGGGACGGCCGCCAGTCGCGTCGGGACCCGCCGACCGTCCTCGTACCGCAGTCCGCCCGTAGTCAGCCCCGACACGATCGACTGCGCCAGCGCCTCGCCCAGCTGCCCGCCCTCGATCGCGACCGACGGCAACGCATCCACCCGTACGTCGCGAGGCGTCGCCCGATCCGCACACAACAGCGCGACCACCGCCTCGGTCCCGAGCACCCCGAACCCGGCGCCGGTCACGAACGTGCTGCCCGCCGCCACGGCCTCGTCGTGCAGTGCGAGCAACCGCGGCATCGCGACCAGATCGTTGGCCAGGTCAACGTAATGCCCGCCCGGCAGACAGGCCCGCGCGATCGGTACGGCGGTCTCGGCGTACCCACCGATCGTGTTCACCACGACGGCCGGCCGGCGCCGCGCGATCTCGGCCGCCGCGTCCGCAGTCTCGATCACCTCGGCGTCGCCCAGCCCTACCTCCGCGGCGGTCTTGCGCAGCCGCTCGGCATTCCGCCCGACGAGCACCGGCGTACCTCCTCGGGCCGCGACCTGGGCGGCGATCTCGCGTCCGGTCCGCCCGGTGGCGCCAAGAATCCAGATGGCCATGCGTGCTCCTCGGTCTGATGTCTCAGGGTGTCATCACTGCGACGATAGCACGTCGATGACACTCTGAGACATCGCGATTGCTAGACTCCGGGCATGGCGCGATGGGACCCCGGTGCGGAGCAGCGGCTGCGGAAGGCCGCGCTCGAGCTGTACGCCGCACACGGGTACGACGCGGTGACGGTCAACCAGATCGCCGAGCACGCCGGCCTGACCCGGCGCTCGTACTTCCGCTACTTCCCGGACAAGCGCGAGGTCCTGTTCGCCGGCTCCGAGCGCCTGCCCGCCGCGGTGACCGACGCGATCCGCGCCGTCGACCCCACGGTCGCGCCGTGGCCCGCCGTACTGCAGGCCGCCGCGGCCGTCGGCGAGCTCCTGGCCGACCTGGCCGAGGACACCGACGTACGGCGGGAAGTGATCGCGGCCAGCCCGGAACTGCAGGAGCGCGAGCGGACCAAGATGGCCTCGGTGACCGCCGCTCTGCGCGACGGGCTCGAGGAGCGGGGGTTGTCGCCCGACGACGCCGCGCTGGTGGCGCAGGTGGGGTCGGTCGTGTTCCAGAACGCGTTCAGCCGGTGGATCGACGGTGGCGGGCAGCGGACCTTCCGGTCCTGCCTCGATGCCGTCAGCGGGTCACTCGGTGGTGAACTCTTCCAGCTCGACGACTAGGCACGGTCCGCCGTCGAAGGCGCCACCGTCGATCCCCAGCGCGAGCCCATCGGCGTACAGGTGCGGGCCGGTCAGGAACTGTGGGTCGATCCCGAGCTGGTCGGCGACGATGCTGTGCCCGTGCACGATCCGGTGGCCGCCGAGGTGCTGCAGCATGATCCGGGCCACATCCGGACCGCTCGCGCCGCGGAACGCGTACCGGGAGGTTGTGCGGCGCCAGATCTCCCACCAGACCTCGATGTCGTCGGAGTGCAGCTCGGCGCGGGCGGCAGTGTTGATCTGGTCGATCGTGTCGCCCCACTCGACGTACTCGGCGGTGTCGGAGTGCATCAGCAGATGGCCGGCGTCCAACGCGAGCATCGGCCGGTCGAGCAGCCAGGCCACTTCCTCGGCGGTGAGCAGCTCCTGGTCGCGGTCCTGGCCGCCGTTCAGAGCCCAGGACCGCTCGAAGCTGCGCATGGTGATGCCGTCGTGCGGGACGAAGGTGTCGCCGAACTTGTGCATCCCGAGCGCGAGGATCTCGTGGTTGCCGAGCAGCATCCGGACCGCGTCGTCCGGTGCCTGGTCGATCAGGCCGCGCACGTAGCGGAGGACGCCGATGCCGTCCGGGCCGCGGTCGAAGAAGTCGCCGAGGAACCACAGTCGGGCGTCCGCGGCGGCCCAGTTGCCGTCGGCATCGGTGAGGCCGGCGGCGTGCAGGGCGGCGGTCAGTTTCTCCAGGTGGCCGTGGACGTCGCTCACGGCGAACACCCGCGTCACGTCATCCCCGAATGGTCAGCACGATCAGTACGATGTTCAGGGCCGTGACGGCGGTGGCTACCAGGCATGCCGCGAGAGTAGTCGCCTTGCGGTTGACGAGGTCACCCATGACGCGCCGGGAAGCGGTCAATCTCACCAACGGCCACAACGCGCACGGGATGCCGAAGCTCAGCACCACCTGGGAAACCACCAGCGCCCGGCTCGGGTCGATGCCGATCGCGAGCACCAGCAGGGCGGGCACCAGCGTGATCAGCCGTCGGGCTGCCAGCGGGACGCGGCGCTGCCAGAACCCGTCCAGGATCACCGACCCGGCGTACGTCCCGACCGAGGAGGAGGCGAATCCGCTGGCCAGCAGGGCGAGCGCGAACAGCAGGGCCGGGAACTCTCCGAGCCGGACACCGATCGCGGAGTGGGCGGCGTCGAGCGAGTCGGCGCCGGTGCCCTTGAGGGAGGCGGCGGCGAGGACGACCATCGCCAGGTTGACCGCGCCGGCCAGCGCCATCGCGACGGCTACGTCCAGGCGGGTGGCCCGTAGTACCCGGGACTTGCCTTCGTCGGACCGGATGCTCTTCCAGTGCCGGTCGGTGACCAGGGCGCCGTGCAGCCAGATGGCGTGCGGCATCACGGTCGCGCCGAGCATGCCGGCCGCCAGCACCAGGGACTCGGTCCCGTCCAGGCGGGGCACCAGACCGCTGACCACGCCACTCGCCGACGGGTCAGCCTTAGCCGTCGACACCACGAAGCCGATCAGTACGACGGCCAGCAGTCCGATGATCGCGGCCTCGAACGGCCGTTGCCCGCGCTTCGACTGGTAGATCAGCAAGGCGAACGAGACGACGCCGGTGATCGCTCCGCCGAGCAGCAGTGGGACGTGGAACAGCAGGTTCAGCGCGATCGCACCGCCGACGACCTCGGCCAGGTCGGTCGCGACCGCGACGATCTCGGCCTGCGCCCACAGTCCGGTTGACGTCGAGCGTTTGAAATGGTCACGGCAGAGCTGCGGCAGGGTCCGCCCGGTGGCGATACTCGCCTTGGCCGCGAGGTACTGCACCAGGACGGCCATCAGGTTCGCGCCGACGACGACCCAGCACAGCAAGTAGCCGTACGTCGCCCCCGCGGCGATGTTGGTCGCGAAGTTGCCCGGGTCGACGTACGCAACTGCAGCAACGAACGCCGGTCCGAGCAGTAACAGCCCGGACCGGCTCAGTTGCCGCCGCAGCGGCGCCGGTGCATACATGAGAGAAGTCTCTACGAAGGCACCGACAACGCAACCCTTGTTCCGCTTTTGAGACGGGCCTTACGCCCAGCTGAAGTGCACTTCCAGGGTGACCTCGACGCTGCTGTCGCCCGGGGTGACGTTGATCGAGGCGTCGAGGTTCGCCTTCCGGCCCGCGGCGGACGCGGCGTACCGGATCGGAAACGCGTTCTGGGTCTCTGCGATCGCGGTGACCGAGCCCAGTGCGAAGCCGGCCAGCGTGGCCAGGTGCTCGGCCTTCGTCCGCGCCTGCTGGAAAGCGAGTTCCCGTGCCTGGGTCAGCAGGCCGGACTTGTCCTCGATGTCGAACTGCAGCCCGTTCAGGGTCAGACTGTTGCCCGCAGCATCGACCGCCGCGTTCAGCAGCGCTCCGAACCCGGTGAGGTCCTTCGTCTCGACCTGGATCATGTGTGACGCCTGGAACCCCACGTCAACCCCGGGCTCACGGAAGTGCTGGAACACGTTGACGGCGCTGGTGCCGAGCTGCGACTCCACGACGCCGCGTCCACGCAGAGCTGCGGTCACCGCCTCCGTGAGCTCACCGACCCGCGCCACCGCACTCGCCACGTCCGGTGCGAACGACTCGACCCCGAATGTCGCCCGCAGCACATCCGGCGCCCCACTGACCTGTCCTGACCCGACAACAGTCACCCCAGTATCCATGGCGGCCAGTCTGGCATCCCGCTCAACTGGCGCGGCGGATGATGCGAGCGGGGATGTCGTGGAGGTGGCAGAGCGACAGCAGTGCTGTGCCGTCGATGAGCTGGATGGGTTTGCCGTTGGCGAACTGGTAGCTGGTCGGTCCGAAACCGGAGGTGGTGATCAGGATGCCCTTGGTGGCGCCGGCGTCCACCACAGTGCCGAACAGGTCGCGTACGGCGGACGGCGGCACGGTGCGGGTCCAGAGCTTGGCCTGGACGACGAACTTCCCACCGGTGATCGGCCGGGGATCGTAAGCCACGCAGTCGATCCCACCGTCCGTCCCGCGCCGGAACAGCTGCGCCTCCAGGCCCATCCGGGTCAGCAGGTTGTGTACGAGGTGTTCGAAGGACTCCGCACTCAGCTCCAGCAGATTGGGCCGGGCGTCGATCTCACTGATCACGTCGACCGCTTCGACAGCCCGTGGATCGGTCAGGTCGAACTCCAGCACTGGTTCGACCGGCTGCAGCTCCTCCGGGTGCCGTGACACCTCTGCGGCGAAGAAGTGCCGGACACAGGCCACCGGGTCGAGCTGATCCATCACCAGCGCCTGGTACTGCTCCCGCGTTGCCCGCAAGGTGATGAGGCACGGCCGCACGGTCTGACCGGTGGTGAGATCCACGGACTCGACCATCCCGTTGAACACGACCGTGTCGACCACGCCGTACCTGTCACTGCCGAAGACCAGGTGCAGCGCCCGCAGCGCGAGCTGGGCGACCAGCTGTTGGTAGAGCCGCCGCAGTTCCTGCGGATCCCGCAGTACGGCGAGCACTGCGTCGACGTCACGGTCATAGCGGTACGACGCCTCGGCAGGGACCGCAGTGACATCCGGGAGGTCCCACTCGAGCGCCAACAACGTCGACTCGGGCACGTACCCGACCTTGCGCCGGCGTGGGAAGTCCAACGGCTCGGGTAGGCGGTCCAGCGCCTTGGTGAAGTAGCGGGTCACGGCGGCCCGGTCGTGGTTCTCCACCGCGCGCTGGTACGCGTCGACCCGCGCATGCTGCTCCGCGGTCGCCTCGTCGAGCCGGCGCTGGTGCTCGACCTGCTCCCGCAGCGCCTTGGCCACCCGCGTACGGCGGGTCTCCTCGGCGGCCCGGTGCCGCTCGATCGCCTCTGCGAACCGGTCCTCCGCGTCGGCGAGTCGACGCGCGAACCGGCGCTCGGCGCCCCACCAGCGGAACCTGCCCGGCGGGTGAGGTACGAACGCATCCCAGACAGGTCCGGGATGCGCCTCGAGATCGGCCGGTGACACGGTCGGCGGAGCCCGGCGCGGAGCCCGCTTCAGGGTCTGTAGATCGGCACCGTGTATGTCGATGGCGAGCGCGTCGGCCAGGACGGTGCCCAGGGTTCCGACGCGCTCCTGTACCGCAGCGGTACGTTGCGCCGCTTCGGCGGATCGACGCGGCGGACGCTCGCTGCGGGCGTGACCTTCCATGGATCGGCCCATCGCCTCACACCTCTCACCTCCAATGTAACGGTCCAACCACGCTCCGCGACCGTGATGACGGAGAGTTGGAGAGGACATTGCTTGCCGTCCACCCCCTGTTTCCTGCTGCACGTGCAGGTGCTCGGTTCAGGGGAACGAAGAAAGAGGGCCCCTGTTTCCTGCCGCACGTGCACTTGCAGGCGCATCCGGCGCAGGTGACGATGACAGGCATGAGCCAGCCGTCGTACGCGTCCGGGGTGTCCGAGGTTCCGTTGCTGGGCGAGACGATCGGCCAGAACCTCAGACGGGCGATCGCGGCGTACGGCGATCGCGAGGCGCTGGTGGAGGTCCAGACCGGAAGGCGCTGGACGTACGACGAGTTCGGCGCCGAGGTGGAGCTGGTGGCGCGCGGCCTGATGGCGCGGGGGATCGCGCAAGGTGACCGGGTCGGCATCTGGGCCCCGAACCAGGCCGAGTGGACGATCACGCAGTACGCGACCGCCTTGATGGGCGCGATCCTGGTGAACATCAACCCGGCGTACCGCACCCACGAACTGGCGTACGCGCTGAACCAGTCAGGCGTCCGGCTGCTGGTGTCCGCGACCGCCTTCAAGGCCAGCGACTACCGCGCGATGATCGACGAGGTGCGCCCGGACTGCGCCGCGCTCGAGGAGACCGTCTACCTCGGCACCGGCGACTGGGACGCGCTCCGCGACGACGCGAGCCGGATCACCGTCGAGGCCCTGAACGCCCGCGAGTCCGAGCTGTCCTTCGACGACCCGATCAACATCCAGTACACCAGCGGTACGACGGGGTTCCCGAAGGGCGCGACACTCAGCCACCACAACATCCTGAACAACGGCTTCTTCGTCACCGAGACGATCGCGTTCACTCCCGAGGACCGGCTCTGCATCCCGGTGCCCTTCTACCACTGCTTCGGCATGGTGATGGGCAACCTCGGCTGCACCACCCACGGTGCCTGCATGGTGATCCCGGGGCCGGCGTTCGACCCGGCCGCCACGTTGCAGGCCGTCCAGGACGAGCGGTGCACCGGGTTGTACGGCGTACCAACGATGTTCATCGCCGAGCTCGGGCTGCCGGACTTCTCGGGGTACGACCTGAGCTCGTTGCGAACCGGGGTGATGGCCGGATCGCCGTGCCCGATCGAGGTGATGAAGCGCTGCGTCGCCGACATGCACATGGCCGAGGTCGCGATCTGCTACGGCATGACCGAGACGTCGCCGGTGTCCACTCAGACCCGCCGCGACGACGACCTGGACCGCCGTACGTCGACTGTCGGGCGGGTGCTGCCGCACGTCGAGGTGAAGCTCGTCGACCCGGCCACCGGCCTGGTCGTCCCGCGCGGCGGGACCGGCGAGCTGTGCACCCGCGGGTACTCCGTGATGCTCGGGTACTGGGACGAGCCGGAGAAGACCGCGGAGGCGATCGACCGGGCCCGCTGGATGCACACCGGCGATCTCGCGACGATGCGCGAGGACGGGTACGTGAACATCGTCGGCCGGATCAAGGACATGGTGATCCGCGGTGGCGAGAACGTGTACCCGCGGGAGATCGAGGAGTTCCTCTACACCCACCCGTCGATCGCCGACGTCCAGGTCATTGGTGTCCCCGACGAGAAGTACGGCGAGGAACTTTGCGCCTGGATCAAGCTCAAGCCCGGCGCGGACCCGCTGGACGCGGACGCCGTCCGGGCCTTCGCGAACGGCCGGCTCGCGCACTTCAAGATCCCGAAGTACGTGCTGCTGGTGGACGACTTCCCGATGACCGTCACGGGCAAGATTCGCAAGGTCGAGATGCGTGAGAAGTCCGTCGAGCTCCTCGGACTGAACTGATCAGGCTGCCGATCCCGAACACGGCGCCGAGTCCGCACACCGCGGACCACCCGGCCCGCTCGTACAACGCGGTCGAGGCGATCGCGCCGACGCCGCTGCCCAGCGAGTAGAACACCATGTAGCCACCGATCAGCCGGCTGCCGGCGTCCGGCCGGTAGATCAGGCTCTGGTTGGTGACGTGCACAGCCTGTACGGCGAGATCGAGCAGCACCGCTCCGATCGCGAGCCCCACCAGGGACTGCGACGTCGCCAGCCAACTCGTTGCCAAGAGCACCGAAGCGGCGATCCTGACGGCCCGGCCGTGGCCACGATCGGCCAGCCGCCCGGCCGGTCCGGCGGCGAGCGCGCCGGCCGCGCCGATCAGGCCGAACGCACCGATCTCGGTGTGCGACAGGCCGCGTTCGGTGAGCGGCAGCGCGATCGAGGTCCACAGGGTGCTGAACGACGCGAAGACGAAGAACGCGCGGACCGCGCTCTCACGGAACAACGGCTCCCGCCATAGCCCGGCGGTGGATCGCAGCACCGCGCGGTAGGTGAGGTTGCTCGCGGGACGCGGTCTGGCGGGAGCGAAAGCGGCGGCGATGGCGAGGCAGACGGCGCAGGCGATCAGGTAGACGGATCGCCAACCGAGGAGGTCGGTGAGGATTCCCGACGTCGTGCGGGCCAGCAGGATGCCGATCACGATGCCGCTGGTGATGGTTCCGACGGTGCGGCCGCGTTCGGCGGGGTCGCTCATCGACGCGCCGAAGGCGACGAGGGACTGGGTGACGACGGCGAGGGCGCCGACCGCGGCGAGGCCGAGGAGCAGCATCGCGGAGTTCCTCGCCAACCCGGTCGCTAGCAGCGCCGCGGCCAGCAGGGCGAACTGGACCCCGATCAGGCGCCGCCGATCGAGCAGATCGCCCAGCGGTACCAGGAAGAACAGGCCGAGCCCGTACCCGGCCTGGGTGACCGTCACGAACACTCCGACCGTTCCGGGGGCGATCCCGAGGTCGCCGCCGATCGTCACGAGCAGCGGCTGGGCAAAGTACACCGTGGCGACCGCGACCCCGGCCGTCAGCGCGAGGAACAGCCTGTTTGGTTGCATCTTGCTACCGTAGGAGGAGTTGGTAGCATATTGCAACCAGGAGGTGTGGAGTGGTCAAACGCACGAGATTCGACGGTGAGAGCTGCCCGGTCGCGCGGTCGGTGGACGCGGTCGGCGACTGGTGGTCGCTGCTGATCGTCCGCGACGCCTTCGACGGCAGCCGCCGGTTCGGCGACTTCCAGCGCAGCCTCGGCGTCGCGAAGAACATCCTCAGCTCGCGGCTCCGCGCACTGGTCGACAACGGCATCCTCGACCACACCGGCCCCGACTACGTCCTGACCGCCAAGGGTGAGGCGCTCTTCCCCGTGATCGTCGCCCTCCGCCAATGGGGCGAGGCTTTCGCCTTCGAGCCGGGCGAGGACCACTCAGTCCTCCTGGACCGCCGCGACCACCTACGGCTACGCCCCCTCGAAGTACACGCCGCCGACGGCCGCCCAATCACCCCGTCAGACACCGAGGTCCACAAGGTCTGACCGGCAGCTCGACAGGTAGAGCACAGGCGAGACGCTGTACACGGAACACCAATCACGCTCAGGTGCACTACCTGGCCGACCGACACCTCCTGTCGAGCTGCCGATCGCGCGTCTAGTCCCGCAGGTGTTCGGCGAAGGCTTTGACTGACGGGGTTTGTTCGCCGCGGCGCCAGATCAGGGTGAGGGCGGAGTCGGGGAGGCCGGTGAGGGGGACGGTGACGATGCCGGCGCGGCCGTTGAGGTCGGCGGTGGGGCGGCAGATGATCATCGCGCCGCGGTTGGCGGCGATCAGCGAGATGCCTTCCTGAAGGGTGTTGACGTCGGGCCCGCGGTGGATGAGTGCGCCGCCGGGTGTCTGCGTCGGAGCCTGGGCCTGCCGCCAGTAGTCGGGCGCAGGCCCGGCGAACGCGATCAGGGTTTCGCCGGCCAGGTCCTCCGCGTCGACCGAGTCCCGCCCGGCGAGCCGATGCCGCTCGCAGACCGCGAGGGTTTGCGGGTGGCGCGAGAAGACCGGACCGACGACCAGGTCATCCTCGGCGACCGGCAGCAGTACGACGGCAGCGTCGATCGTGCCGCGGCGAAGAGCGCCGAACGGATCGTTCAGCGGCAGCTCGCAGACATCGATCAGGCAGTTCGGATTGCGCGCCTGGAAGGCCGAAACCGCGGCGAGGATCTCGTCGCTCGCCGCACCCTGGAACCCGATCTTCAGCTTCCCCTGGACGCACGCGGCGTACTCGCGGGCGTTCTCGACGACCCGCTCCAGTGCCGCGTACGCCGGGCGCAGGGACGTCACCAGCTCCTTGCCCAGCGGGGTCAGCGCCACTCGCCGGCTGGTTCGCTCGAACAGCGGGCCGCCGATTCGGCGTTCGAGTGCCTGGAGTAGTTGGCTGACTCGGCTTTGCGAGAGGTAGAGGCGTTCCGCCGTGCGGCCGAAGTGGAGTTCGTCGGCGAGGACGAGGAAACACTCGAGTTCGCGGATCTCGACGGCCATGGGTCCAGGGTCATCGATTAGCTCAGCTAATACAAGGATGACCAGATCGCCGTTGTTCGGGACCACCGCTGAGCCGCTCACTGGTGACATGACAACGATCTGCGTCGACCAGCCGGTCTCCGGCGCGCGGGCCTGGGCCGCGTCCGTGACGATGGCCGCGACCGTGTTCACCGTGGTGACCGCCGAGATGCTGCCGGTCGGCCTGCTGACCCCGATGAGCGACGCCCTGCATGTCACCGAAGGAACCGCCGGCCTGAGCCTCACCGTCACCGGCGTCGTCTCCGCGATCGCCGCGCCCGTCCTCCCGCTGCTGCTCGGCAAACTCGACCGCCGCACGGTGCTGATCGGCCTGATGCTCCTGCTCGCCGCGGCCGGCTTCCTCGCTGCGATCGCCCCGGCGTACTCCGTCTTCGTCAGCGCCCGGGTGTTGATGGGGATCTCGATCGGCGGCGTCTGGCTGTTCACGGTCGGCCTCGCGCGTCGCGTCGTACCTGCGCATGCGTCCGGTCCCGCGACGTCGCTCATCTTCAGCGGGATCGGAATCGCTTCTGTACTGGGGATTCCGGCCGGCGCGTACGTCGGCGAGCTTGTCGGCTGGCGCTGGGCCTTCGCGGGTGTCGGGCTGCTGTCCATCGCACTGGCTGCCGCGCTGACCATCTACCTACCGCCACTGGCCGCCGAGAAAGCAGTGCGCTTCAACGACGTGGCGAAGGTGCTGCAGGTCAAGCAGGTGCGCGTCGGTCTGGTGCTCGTCGGGCTCATCGTGACCGGCCACTTCGCGGCGTACACCTATGTCCGTCCGCTCCTCGAACCGCACACGGGCCCTGCACTGATCGGCACCCTGCTGCTCGCGTACGGCGTGGCCGGTGTCATCGGCAACTTCCTCACCGGCGCTCTCCGCCCGGCCCGCGCCCTGACCCTCATCGCAGCCGGCATCGCGTTGACCGCCTTCGCCCTGCCCGTCGTCGGCACCACCCTCGCCGGATCCCTTGTCCTGCTGGTGATCTGGGGCCTCGCGTACGGCGGGACGACGGTCAGCACGCAAGCGTGGGGACATGCCGCGGCACCCACCGCGCCCGAAGCATCCTCCGCCGTCCTCGTCGGGACCTACAACGGATCCATCGCCCTGGGTGCCTTCGCCGGCGGCCAGGTCGCCGATCACCTTGGTACGACGACCGTCACCTGGCTGCCCGCAACGCTGGCAACCGCCGCCCTGCTGGTCCTGTTAGCGAACCGCCGCCAGCGCGGCTGAGTCCTCGTCGCCGAAGGTGTCCTCGAGCTTCTCCGGCGAGTAGTCGAGATCGATCCCGGCCACGTCCGCGCCGACCGCCGACTCGATCGCGCCGAGGCGGCGGGTCGCGCGATCACCGGCGTACGTCATCAACGCCGCCGGGCTGATCTCCGGCGGGAGTTCCGGCGAGTTGTCGAGAGCCCACTGGATCTGCGTCAACGCGTGCGGGAGGAGCTCCTCCATCGTGTCCGTGACGACCTTCCAGTTCGACGCGTCACCCGCCACGTGCCGGCGGCAGGTGAACGTGCCCCACGCCATGTGCCGGCGCTCGTCGTCGCCGATCCGGCGGATCAGTTCCTGCATGCCGGGCAGGACGCCGCGCGACGTGCAGAGCAGGTTCCACGCGTGGTACCCGGTGAGGGCCAGAGTCCCTTCCACCACGTGGTTGTAGGTCACCGACGCCCGGACCTGGTTGGCCGGCGACGGGTCGTCGGCGAGCGACTTCAGCGCGACCGGCAGCGCCTCGTAGAAGATCGCGCGGTACCCCGGGTTGTTCTCGACGTACCGGTGCAGGTCCTCGGTGACGCCGACCGCGTCCAGCCAGAGCCGGAAAACCGCGGTGTGCTTGGCCTCCTCGAAGCAGAACTGGGTCAGGTACATCTCGTCGCCGAACCGGCCCTCGGCGGCCATCGCCTGCAGGAACGGCTGTAGATCCTCGGTCACCGCCTCCTCGCCCGCGATGAACTGCGAGCAGAGCATCAACGCGTTGTCCTTGTCGTTGTCGCCCAGCTCCTGCCAGTCCTTGGCGTCCTGGCTGAAGTCGATGTCGCGCGGGTTCCAGAACTTGCGGTTGCCCTTGTCGAACAGACGCAGGGGCAGCGCGTCCCAGTTCAGGCCACCGGACCGCAGCGAGCTGAAACCCTTACGGTGCAGTTCGTTCATACGTGCTGCCTCCTCGTCTCGGACAGGAACGGAGAGAGGACGCGAGCCAGTTGCGCGGCCACCACCGCCGGGGGAGGGCCCGGCGTGACGATGTGGCTCAGGACGACGCGTAACGCGACGTCGACGCAACTGGTCGCGTCCTCGGCTGGGACCTCCGGCCAGTGCTCCCTGACATGGGCATCCAGCCGGAGGTGTGCCAGTTCCAGCACCTGCTGCCCCCGTGTGGTCAGCAGCTGACTGGCCTGGTCCGATCCCGGCTGGCTCAGCGCCGCCTTCACCAGCGGGTTCGCCCCGGCCAGCGTGAGGGCCCGCTCGACCGCGGCCCGCAGGCCGTCGATCGGGTCGGACTCCTCGGCGAGCGCCGCGTTCACATCCAGCAGGAACCGTTCGGTCTCGCGCGCCGCGACGGCTTCCAGTACGCCCCACTTGTCGCCGAACTCGTTGTACACGGTCTGGCGGGACACCCCGGTACGACGGGCTACCTCGGCCATCCGAAGTCCGTCGTACCCACCTGTTTCGATGGCGTCCTGTGCGGCGTCGAGCAGCTCGTCGTGGAGCCGGCGTTTGGTCCGATCGGCAAACGAGTCCATGGGGACGAGGGTTTACAAAATCGTCTCCGGTGTCAAGTGTTCGGACATCGTGTCTTCGTTTGTCAAATGCTGGAGTAGTGCGAGGCGTCACCCGATCGCGGCGTACTGCGGACGCCGTCGACGCTCACCGGGACGTCGCCGGCGAGCGTGATCCGGTGCAGGCGGCGCGGCAGGTCGTCATAGTCGGCGACGCCGAAGTGCTGGGTGGCGCGGTTGTCCCAGATCGCCAGGTCGCCCGGCTGCCACTGCCAGCGGACGGTGTTGTCGAGGTTGGTGATCCGGTTCTGCAGGAGCTGGAACAGCGCGCTCGTCTCGGTGCTGCTGAGGCCCACGAAACGGCGGACGAAGTGCCCGAGGACGAACGCCCGCTCACCGGTCTCGGGATGCACGCGGACCACCGGATGCTCGGTCTCGAACAGTTTCGACTCGAACTGTTTGTGGTGCTCCTCGAATTTCACGTCGACCCCGCCGATCCGGCCCTCGTCCGCATGGCCGGCGTAGTCGTAGACATTGCTGTGCACGGCCCACAGTCGGTCGACCAGGGCCTTGAGCGACTCGGGCAGTTGGGCGTACGCGCGGACGGTGTTGGCCCACGTCGTCCCACCGCCGTACGCCGGCAGCGTGACCGCGCGGAGCAGGCTGATCGCGGGCACACGGTCGACGAACGTGACGTCGGTGTGCCAGCTGTTCGCCTTGCTGTAGTCGGAGTCGATCGGCAGTACCTCGGCCGCGCCGTCGAGGCTCTTCGAGGTCGGGTGCGCGAGGGTCGGCGTGCCGAGCAGGCGCGCGAACGCCAGCTGGCCGGCGTCGTCGAGGTGGTGCTGCTCGCGGAAGAAGATCACCTTGTGGTCGAGCAACGCCTGCCGGATCGCGGCGACGGTCGGCGGCGCGAGGTCGCCCCCGAGCCGGACGTTCCCGATCACGGCGCCGAGCGCGCCGCCGGCCTTGTCGACGGTGATCTCCGGTGCTTCCAGTTGCGCTGTCATGACTGCTCCCTCACGGTCGGTGATCTCCCATAATCCGACCGATTTAGTAGACATAGGGTCTGTTTCGGGATGCGAGACCGTGTCGGTGACGGGTCACGTAGTGTGGGGGACGTGTCAGCCGCCGCTCTTGAACCCGCCCCCGACACCGCCGACGTCCCGGAGTTGGTGGTCGGCTTCGACCTCGACATGACGCTGATCGACTCTCGGCCAGGGATCCAGGCCGTCTGGGACCTGCTGGCCGCGGAGACCGGCGTCGCCATCGACACCGACCTGGTGGTGAGCCGGCTCGGCCCGCCGCTGACCTGGGAGATGGCGAACTGGTTCCCGCCGGAGCAGGTCGACGCGATGGTGTCGCGGTACCGCGAGCACTACCCGTCGCACGCGATCACGGGCAGCCTGCCGCTGCCCGGCGTGGCCGAGTCGCTGGCCGCGATCCGGGCGCTGCGCGGGCGGACGATGGTGGTGTCCGCGAAGTACACGCCGTCGGTCCGGCTGCACCTCGAGCACCTCGGCCTGGACGTCGACGAGCCCGTCGGTGACCTGCACGGAGCCGAGAAGGGTACGGCGCTCCGCGAGCACCGGGCCACGATCTACGTCGGTGATCACACCGCCGACATCGACGGTGCACACGCCGCCGGTGCGGTCGCGGTGTCGGTGGCGACCGGTCCGTTCACGGCCGACGAGCTGCGGGCGTACGGCGCCGACGTCGTACTGAACGATCTGACCGAGTTCCCGGCGTGGCTTGACGCGTATGTGCTCGAGCAGCGGCTGGAAGCGTTGATGCGGCGGCTGTCGACGTACGACAGGATGGTCGTCGCGTTCAGCGGTGGCGCCGACTCGGCGTTCCTGCTGGCGGCCGCGGCGCGGGCGATCGGTGCGGCGAACGTGGTCGCGGCGACGGCTGTTTCGCCGAGTCTGCCGGTGTCCGAGCTCGAGCCCGCGGCACGGTTCGCGGACGGTCTCGGCGTGCGCCATGTCACCCCGCACACACACGAGATGGAACGCGAGGGCTATCAGGCGAACTCGGGGGCCCGCTGCTACTTTTGCAAGGCGGAGCTGATCGAGACGCTGCAACCGATCGCCGATGAGTTCGGTATCACCGCGATCGCGACCGGGACGAACGCCGACGACGCGATCGCCGGTTTCCGGCCCGGCATCCGCGCGGCCCACGAGCGCGGTGCGCTGACCCCGCTGAAGGACGCGCGGCTGACCAAGGCCCAGATCCGGACGGCGTCGCGCAGCTGGGGTCTCGAGACCTCGGACAAGCCGGCTGCCGCCTGCCTGTCCAGCCGGATCGCGTACGGCATCCGGATCACCCCGAACCTGCTCGTCCGCGTCGATCGCGCCGAGCAGGCGGTGCGTGCGCAGCTGACGGCGTACGACGTCCAGAATGTGCGCGTGCGGGACCTGGGGGAGAGCGCGTCGATCGAGATCGACGCCGCGTTGCTCGACCGGATCGACCAGCAGACGTTGGTGGCTGCCGTGGTGGCGGAAGGGTTCGCGGCCGCGCAGGTCGACCCGCGCGGGTTCCGGTCCGGGTCGATGAACGAGCGGCTTTCGGAGCCCGACAAGTACCGGAATTTGTAGGGATGCGGGGAGGCTGCTCGATCAGGTAGTTTCCCGGAGGCGCCGTCGCGCAGGTTCACGTACGCTGGGTTTCCGATCGGACTTCACGGTCCGATGGGCTTCCGAACGATTGACGACTGAAGAGGTTTCCCGTGCCCGTTGGCAAGGTGAAGTGGTATGACTCCGACAAGGGGTTCGGATTCCTCAGCAAGGAGGAGGGCGGGGACGTCTACGTCCGCGCCGAGGCCTTGCCGTCCGGTGTGACCAACCTGAAGCCGGGCCAGAAGGTCGAGTTCGGCGTCGTCGAGGGCCGCAAGGGCGAGCAGGCCCTGCAGGTCCGGCTGATCGACCCGCCGCCGTCGGTGGCGAAGGCGATGCGGCCGAAGCCGGAGGACATGCAGGTCGTCATCGAGGACCTGATCAAGCTCCTCGACCGCCTCGGCGAGGGCTACCGCCGCGGCCGCCAGCCCGACAACAAGTCCGCCCGCCAGGTCGCGACGGTCCTGCGCGGCGTCGCGGACAAACTCGACGTCTGATCAACTGCTGCGGCGGTTGATCAAGGATTCGATGCCGTCGAGCACTGTAGTGAGGCCGAAGTAGAACTCCGACGGGTCGTTGTCGACGTAATCCATCGGCTCGTCGAGCCCGGCCGCGATGGTCGGGAACCGGTCCGGCGTGGCCAGGCCCCGCAGCCGGCGGACGTACCGCTCGCCGGCCGCCGCGGCCTCGTCCGGCGGCATGCTCAGCATGCTCGCGCTCAGTCCGGTGGTGCCGCGGACGTAGATGTTCACCAGCAGCATCGCCGACATCCGGTCACCCGGCGTCAGTGGTGTATTCGCGAACGCGCGCAGGCCCTCCTCCATCCAGACCAGCTGGTTGGGTGACAGCGGCGGCTCGACCACCGGCACCTGCAGGATCCACGGATGCGCCAGCAACGCGGCCTGGAACGCGGTCGCCCAGGCGGTGATGCGGTCCCGCCAGTCTTGCCCGTCGCTCGCCTCGGGTGGCAGTCCGAACGCCTGGTCGAGCATCACGACGTACAGGTCGTCCTTGGCCTCGACGTACCGGTAGAGCGCCATCGTGGTGACGCCGAGCTCGGCGGCGACCTTGCTCATCGACAGCGCGCCCAGCCCGCCCGCGTCCGCGAGCTTGATCGCCGCGCGCCCGATGTCGCTCACCTGGAACGCCGGCTTCGGCCCCGGCCGCGACCGCCCCTCGATCCCCCAGAGCTGCTGAAGCACCCGCGGCAGTTCGCTCTCGTCCATGGTCTCCACCCTTCCCTCCCACCGCCGAGCGGAGCGAGGCCGTCTTTTCTCCCTCCCCACCGCCGAGCGGAGCGAGGCCGTCTTCCCTTGGATCCTATCTGTTTACAACATAGACAGTCATGTCCTATGGTCTGTGTATGGCGCACACAGTGTGCGGCGTAGACAGATAAACCGGAGGGGCATCATGGGGACCACCGAACGGGCGGGCCGCAAGGAATGGATCGCGCTCGGCGTGCTCGCACTGCCGCTGCTGCTGGTCTCGATGGACGTCTCGGTCCTGTACTTCGCGGTTCCGTTCATCAGCGCGGACCTCGGGGTGAACGCGACCGAGCAGCTGTGGATCTTCGACATCTACGGGTTCGTCCTCGCCGGTCTGCTGATCACCATGGGCTCGCTCGGTGACCGGATCGGCCGCCGCCGGCTGCTGATCCTCGGCGCGATCGGGTTCGGCGTCGCCTCGCTCGCCGCGGCGTACGCGCAGAGCCCGGAACAGTTGATCGCGGCTCGAGCGCTGCTCGGGATCGGCGGTGCGACGCTGATGCCCTCGACCTTGGCCCTGATCCGGAACATGTTCCACGACGCCAAGCAGCGGTCGAAGGCGATCGCGTTCTGGAGCGCGGTGATGATGGGCGGGATCACCCTCGGCCCGGTGCTCGGTGGGTTCCTGCTGGAGCACTTCTGGTGGGGTTCGGTGTTCCTGATCAACACCCCGGCGATGGTTCTGCTGCTGATTCTCGCGCCGATTCTGCTGCCCGAGTTCAAGACCGCGGCCCGTGGACGCTTCGATCTGCTGGGTTCGGTGCTGTCGCTGGCCGCCGTGCTTCCGGTCATCTGGGGGATTAAAGAAATCGCTGCGAACGGTGTTTCCACGCTGCCGGTGGTGGCGATCGTGGCCGGGCTGATCTTCGGAGCGCTGTTCGTGCAGCGGCAGCGGACCGCGGCGCACCCGATGGTCGAGCTGGCGATGTTCCGGAACCGGGCGTTCAACGGGTCGCTGGCCGCGAACACTGTCGGCACCCTGGCGCTGGTCGGCAACGCGGTGTTCCTCACCCAGTACCTGCAGCTGGTGCACGGCCTGAGCCCGCTGAAGGCCGCACTGTGGTCGCTGGCGCCGTCGGTGCTGGTCGGTGGCGCGGCGCCGCTGGCCACCGCGCTGGCCAACAAGATGGACCGGGCGTACGTGATCGGCGGTGCCTTCGTCCTCGCGGCTTCGGGGTACGGCGTCCTGACCCAGGTGCACCCCGACTCGTCGCTGGCCGTGCCGCTGACCGGAGCCGGTCTGCTGGCCGCCGGCCTGGTGATGGTGATGACCTTGGTCACCGAGGCCGTCGTCGGTTCGGTCGCTCCGGAGCGGGCCGGGTCCGCGTCCGCGGTGATGGAGACCTGCTCGGAGTTCGGTGGCGCGCTCGGGATCGCGGTCCTCGGCTCGATCGGTACGGCGGCTTACCGCGCCGACCTCCCGTCGAACCTGCCAGCGGGCGTCGCCGCACCGGTTCGCGAGGGCCTGCCGGCCGCGACCGCGGCGGCGTCCCACCTGCCGGCGGAACTGGCCGGCACCGTCCTGACCACCGCGCAGCACGCCTTCACCCACAGCATGAACGTGGTCGCGCTCGTCGGGACCGTGCTCCTGCTGGTCACCGCGGTCACCGCCACCCTCACCCTCCGCGGGACTGCCCCCGCCGAGGAGCCGGCCGCCGAGGAGACTGAACTAGTCAGCGCATCCTGAAACCGATCTGAACCCGAAGCGGCGGCCACCCGGCCGCCGCTTCGTGCTGTCAATTTCGTGCTACCAGCTTCGTGCTGCCAGCTTCGTGGTGTCAGCGGGGTGGGCGACGCGGGTCGTGGCCGCCGCGGCGTTTGAACAGGCCGCCCTTGTTGCGTTCGACCGTTGGTTCCTCGGCCCACGGGGCCTGGTTCTGCGTGGTGTCCTCGTCCTCGTCGGGCTGACCGCTCCACCAACGGCCGGCGGACTGCTGCTCCGGACCCGAACCCGACGGCCGTTCCTGACGACGCTGGTCCTCACGGGGATGGTCGTGTTGGGGCGGGCTGGGCGGCTGCTGGCCGGATGATTGCCGGCCGGGGGCCCGCCACTCGATCGTCGGCTCGTCGTGGGAGCTCGAGCGTTGGGCGCGGTTGGCGCGCTGCTCGGCGACGCTCGTGGTCAGGATCGTCCGCGTGGTGCTGTCCGCGTGCTCGCCTGCGTGTTCATCCGCGTGCTCGTCCGCGTGCTCGTCCGCGTGCTCGTCCGCGTGGTCGTCCGTGTGATCGTGCTGCGGGTGGGCGTCGGTGCGAGGACCGCCGAGACCGCCCGGGCGCAGCGGCCCTTCGGTGGGGCGGGTTGTCGGGCGCATCCGCAGTACCAGGAAGACCACGATCAGCAGTACGGCGGCCAGGAAGCCGAACCCGAGCCGCGGGATCAGCGGCATCAGGATCCCGCAACCGCCGCCGATCACCCAGGCGAGCTGCAGCACGGTCTCGGAGCGCGCGAACACCGACGTCCGCACGGTTTCGGGCACGTCGCGCTGGATCATCGCGTCCAGCGACAGCTTCCCGAGCGAGCTGCACAAACCGGCGACCAGGCCGAGCGCGATGAGGATCGGCAACCCGTAGAGCACCGCGACCGCGATCGCCACGACCGCGTCTGCCAGCAGTACGACGAGCACCATCGCTTCCGGTTTACGGGCCTTGAGCAACGATCCGAGGATGGTGCCGAGGCTGTTCCCGATCCCGGCCGCGGCGATCACCGCGCCGGCCGCGACGGCACCCTTTACGCCGCTGATCGGCTGGTCCCGCAGCAGGAACGCGAGGTACATCGTGAGGAACCCGGACACGAACCGGAGCCCGAGGTTGCACCGGATCCCGCGCGACACCGCGGCGGTGATCGCGCGCCGACGGGCTTCGCGGCCCGCCGTACCGGTGACTTCCTCGTCGGCCGGGGAGTCGACCGCACTCGGCAGCCGGATCGCGAGGACGAGGCCGACGATGTAGACCAGCGCCGCCCAGCGCAGCGACCACTGCGGACCGATCGCGGCGAAGGCGGCGGCAATCCCGGCGCCGATGGTCGCGCCGGCGACACCGGCGAGTGAGATGCGCGAGTTCGCCGTGACGAGCGTGATCTGCTTGGGCAGCAGCCGCGGTACGGCGGTGGCGCGCGTGACGCCGTACGCCTTGGACGCGACCAGGCAGCCGAGGGCGGCCGGATACAGCCAGGCGGAGCCTTGGCCGGCGATCGAGGACGCGAGGCTCCAGACCAGGAACGCGCGGACGCCGAGCGTCGCGCCGATCGCCCAACGGCGGCCGTGGCGGAACCGATCCAGGATCGGGCCGACCAGCGGCGCCATCAACGCGAACGGCGCCATCGTCAGCACCAGGAAGAGCGCGACGCGGTCGCGGGCCTGGTCGCTCGGCACGGTGAAGAACACCGTCCCGGCGAGTGACACCGCGAACGCCGTGTCACCGGCCGCGTTCACGGCGCCGAGCTCGATCATCCGGGACAGCCCGGACTCACCGGCCCCTTGCGCACCGGTCAGTCCGCGGATCCGCCGTCCGGTGGCACGGCCGACCTTGCCACTGACTTCGGCCGCCTTCTTGGACGCCGACGCGACGCCCTCGGCCCCGACCTTCGACGCGTGCCCGACCTTCTTACCGGCGCTCCCGACCTTTTTACCGGCGCCGCCGACCCGCCCGCGCGCGTCCCCGAACCGCTCACCGGCCGACTTCCCAGCAGACGTCCCAGCCGACTGTCCAGACGTCCCAGCCGACTGCCCAGACTTCCCGGCTGACGGCTCGGCGCCTCCCGCCCCGGCCCGCCCCGTCGTACCTGCGCCACCTGCGTCACCTGCTCCGGCGGCTCGGCCGGTGTCGCTCCGCGCCGGGCCGTCGGCGGGCTTGCCGCCGGGAGTGGCCTTCGGGTCGCCAGGGTCGGGGGAGTGCATGCAACCATCCTGCCTCCTGCCGGGGACAGCGCGCAGGCACCGCGCGTGCGTCCGGTAGTTGGCGGTTCCGCGACGGCGGTTCGGCGTCGCTGGAACGGCGTGCGAGAATGGGCGATTGTGACTCCCGTCAGAATCCCGGACCAGGTACGTGCGAAGCCTGACGCCGTCTGCGTCGCGGCGGTCGAACCGGCTCGCGAGGCCGCGATCGCCGAGGCCGGCGCCGCGCAGGTCGGGGAGCACCTCGGTCAGTCGGTCGAGGGCGAGCGCCTCGTCACCCACTATTTCGCCTCGACGCACCCCGGGTATCTCGGGTGGCGTTGGGCGGTCACGCTGTCCCGCGCGTCCCGCGCCAAGACCGTCACGGTCAACGAGGTCGTGATGCTGCCCGGCGAGGACGCGATCGTCGCGCCGGTGTGGGTCCCGTGGTCGGAGCGCGTCCAGCCCGGCGACCTGCGCCCCGGCGACCTGTTCCCGACGCACGCCGACGACCCGCGCCTCGAGCCGGGGTTCACCGACACCGCGGACGCTCCCGAAGAGGTCCTGACGGTGGTCGAGGAGCTCGGTCTCGGTCGCGAGCGGGTGCTCTCGCCGGTCGGGCGGGAGGACGCCGCCGAGCGTTGGTACGCCGGGGAGTTCGGGCCGTCGTCCGCGATCGCGCAGGCCGTCCCGTACAAGTGCTTCTCCTGCGGCTACTGGATCCGCCTCGCCGACAGCCTCGGTCAGGCGTTCGGGGTCTGCGCCAACGAGATGGCCCCGGGGGAGGCTCGCGTCGTCGCCTACGACTACGGCTGCGGTGCCCACTCCGACGCCACCATCGAGATCGCCGAGCAGCCGACCCCCGAGCACGCCTTCGACACCACCGGCTACGACAACCTCGAGCTGGCCCAGCCCGAGGACTGACTACTCGGCCAACCGCAGGTCGGGGATCGTCGTCAGGTCGATCCCGTAGCGGGCGTACACCTTGGTGGTGTTCTCCCCGGTGAGCTCGGTCTCGGCGACGCCCAGCAGGTTCGCGACCTCGACGACGTGCGCGCGGGATCGCCCTTCGATCTCCAGGTACGGCGGGATGCGCGGCCAGCGGTCGATCTCGAGCGCAGCGCCGCGCAGTGCGAAGCTGGTACGGCGGTTCTCCTGGTACGACTTCGGTGTGTAGCCGATCAGGCGGAGCAGTTCGTTCGTGGTGGCGAAATCGCTGACGGTCACCTCGGTTTCCGTCGTACCGTCGATGCCGTCGTGGGCGATCTGCTTGACCGTGAGGGTGACCTCGGAGCCGGTGTCGCGCAGGCGGATCCAGCGGGAGTCGTCGCCGGCGGTGATGTCGTAGACGTAGCGCCGCAGCAAGCGGTCGGCGATCTGGCGGCCGCCCAGTGCCAGGATCGTTGCGGCGACAGCATCCGGATCGATGTCCAGGACCTTCGCCTCGTACTCGATCATCGAGCCGGGGGAGTGCGGGATCAGTCCTCGGTCTCCGGGCGGTGGCCGGCCTGGATCGCGGCCCAGCGGCGCTTGCAGTACCAGAGGCCGATCAGGCCGAGGCCGAAGCCGGCGACGGGAACCCAGAGCCACCAGTCGAGGCCGTCGGCCTTGAGCTCGTCGCGGAAGATCAGCAGGACGACGAAAGCGACCACCCAGAGCGCGATACCGGTGATCACGCTGGGGATGCCGGACAGGTCCAGCGGCTTGACCTCGGCGTGCACCAGCTCGCCACGGGCCAGCTGGCTGGTCGGGTCCGTGCGCTTCTTGGATGCCCCCTGATCCTCCGTCACGTGCCTACCTTAGCTTCCGCCGCGCAACGGTTTGCGGTAAGTGCTCGCAACTGCCCTGGCCGACCTGGCACGATGCGCTTATGAGTTCGCCCCAGGCCGCGACGGCCCGCTCCGGTTCCGGTCCTCTGGACTCCTTCTTCAAGATCAGTGAACGCGGATCGACGCTCGGCCGGGAGGTCCGTGGCGGGCTGGTGACGTTCTTCACGATGGCCTACATCGTCGTGCTGAACCCGCTGATCATCGGCACCGTCAAGGACGGCACCGGTCAGTTCGTCGGCGGCGGCACCGACCCGGCGGCGGCGATCGCGAAGATCGCGGTCGCGACCGCGCTGGTCGCGGGCGTGGTGACGATCCTGATGGGCGTGGTCGCGAACTTCCCGCTCGCCCTGGCCACCGGGCTCGGCCTGAACGCGTTCATCGCGTTCACGGTCGCCACCAAGATGACCTGGGCGGACGCGATGGGCCTGGTGGTGCTGGAGGGCCTGATCATCCTGATCCTGGTGCTCACCGGCTTCCGCAAGGCGGTCTTCGAGGCGGTTCCGCTGCAGCTGAAGGTGGCGATCAGCGTCGGTATCGGCCTGTTCATCACGTTCATCGGCGTCATCGACTCCGGCTTCGTACGGCGTCCCGCGGCGCCGACCGGTCCGCCGGTCGAACTGGGGGTCGGCGGCAACCTGCGCGGCTGGCCGGTGCTGGTGTTCGTGTTCGGCCTGCTGTTGATCGTCACGCTGTACGCCCGGAAGGTGAAGGGCGCGATCCTGATCGGCATCCTGGCCTCGACGGTGCTGGCGATCGTGCTCGAGTCGGTCGCGAAGATCGGCGCCCGGACGCAGGACAACCCGGGCGGCTGGGGCCTGAGTGTGCCGAAGCTGCCGGACTCCTGGTTCACGAAACCGAACCTGGACACGATCGGCGAGTTCAACCTGTTCGGCTCGTTCGACAAGATCGGCATGGTCTCGGCGCTGCTGCTGATCTTCTCGCTGATGCTCGCCGACTTCTTCGACACGATGGGCACGATGACCGCGATCGGCGCCGAGGCGGGGCTGAACGACAAGGACGGCATCCCGCCGAACTCGCAGCGCATCCTGATCGTGGACAGCGTCGCGGCGGCCGCCGGTGGCGCCGCGTCGGTGTCGAGCAACACGTCGTACATCGAATCGGCCTCCGGGGTCGGTGAAGGGGCCCGGACCGGTCTGGCGAGTGTGGTGACCGGGATCTGCTTCCTGATCTCGATGGTGGTCGCGCCGCTGGTCACGCTGGTCCCGTACGAGGCGGCGACGCCGGCGCTGATCCTGGTCGGGTTCCTGATGATGACGCAGGTGAAGGGGATCGACTTCGACGACCTCGAGGTCGCGTTCCCGGCGTTCCTGACGATCGTGCTGATGCCGTTCACGTACTCGATCTCGGCGGGGATCGGTGCCGGGTTCGTCGCGTACGTGATCCTCAAGGTGGTCCGCGGCAAGGCCCGCCAGGTGCACCCGCTGATGTGGGTGGTGGCCGGCCTGTTCGTGATCTACTTTGCGATCGGCCCGCTGACCGACTGGCTGACCTGACCACGGTGAATCCGATCGAAGACTTCCCCGGCCAATCCGCACGCACCGGGCTTTTCACGTACGGCCTGCCGAAGGCCTTCACCCTGGGCCGCGAGCACGTGTTGTTCCTCCGGACCACCGGCCCGGAGGACCGCACCAGTTGCTTGTGGCAACTGACCGCCGACGGCACGGAACAGCTCGTCGTCGCCCCCGAGGACCTGGACTCGAACGGGTCGCTCCCGGAAGCCGAGCGGGTACGGCGGGAACGCAGCCGCGAACGTGGCTCGGGCATCGTCGCCTACTCGACCGATCGCTCCGCCCGGCAGATCGTCTTCGCGCTCCAGGGCGTGCTGTATCACCTGGACGGGCCCGACGCACTGCCGCGCGAGATCTGGACGGCCGGCCTGGTCGTCGATCCGCGGATCGATCCGACCGGACGCCGGGTCGCGTACGTGACCGGTCGCGAGCTGCATGTGGTGGACCTTGCCGACGGCAAGGACCTGACTGTGGCGGCGGACCCCGACCCGGAGGTCAGCTGGGGCCTGGCGGAGCATGAGGCGTCCGAGTCGATGGGCCGCACCCGCGGGTACTGGTGGTCGCCCGACGGCACCCGGCTGCTCGCAGCGCGGGTCGACCAGACCCCGGTGCAGCGCTGGTGGATCGCGGACCCGGCGAACCCCGACCGCCTTCCACGCGAGGTCGCATACCCGGTCGCCGGTACGGCGAACGCGATCGTCACCCTGCACGCTCTCGACCTCGACGGCGGCTCGGTCGAGCTGCGCTGGGACCGGAGGGCGTACGAGTACCTGACCGCGGCCGACTGGGACGCGCACGGCCCGCTGTTCGCCGTACAGTCGCGCGACCAGCGTACGCTCTTGGTGCTGGCGGGTGATCCCGAGACCGGCGAGACGCGGATCCTGCACGAGCAGCAGGACAAGGCCTGGGTCGAGCTGATCGACGGCACCCCGGCGCGGACGGCGTCGGGCAAGCTCGTCCACACCGAGGACGTCGGCGAGACCAGGCGGCTGGTGATCGACGGCGTACCGGTGACTCCGGACGGACTCCAGGTTCGCAGTGTTCTCGAGGTCTCCGGAGAGTCCGTCCTGCTGCAGGCGAACGACGAGCCGACCGAGCGCCACCTGTGGCTGTACGACGGGCACGGGCTCCGGCGACTGAGAGACGGCCAGGGCGTGCACAGCGGGAGCCTCGTCGACGACACGTTGCTCCTCACGTCCCACACCGAGTCCGGCCGTTCGTTCGTCGTACGTCGGGCAGGTCGGCCGGATCGGTCCATCGAGGCCCGTAATGCCACGCCGGTCGTCACACCGCGGATCACCCGGCTGCGCGCCGGCGAGCTCGAACTGCGCACCGCCGTACTGCTCCCGTCGTGGTACCGGTCTGGCGACAAGCCGCTGCCGGTCCTGATGGCGCCGTACGGCGGTCCTGCGGCGCAGCTCGTGATGCGGACGAGCGGAGGTGCGTACGCGACCGCGCAGTGGTTCGCCGAAGCCGGGTTCGCGGTCGTCATCGCGGACGGTCGCGGTACGCCGGGCCGAGGGCCGGTGTGGGAGAAGACCGTCCACCTCGACAACCTGACTGCGCCGCTGGAGGACCAGGTCACCGCATTGCACGCGGCCGCGGAGCAGACCGGTGCGCTGGATCTGAGCCGGGTGGGGATTCGGGGCTGGAGCTACGGCGGGCTGCTCGCGGCTGCCGCCGTACTGTGGCGTCCGGATGTCTTCCATGCCGCCGTCGCCGGTGCCGCTCCGGCGGATCAGCGGCTGTACGACACGCATTGGCGGGAGCGGTTCCTCGGTCATCCGGACGAGAACCCGGAGGTCTACGACCGCCTGTCACTGATGACGTACGCCGCCGACCTGCGCCGCCCGTTGCTCCTCGTCCACGGGCTCGCCGACGACAACGTGTTCGCGGCGCACACGCTCCGGATGTCGGCCGCACTCACAGCGGCAGGCCGTCCTCATCAAGTGCTTCCGCTGTCGAACGTCACCCACATGGCGACCAGCGAGGCAGCCTCGGTCGGCCTGCTCCGCTCCCAACTCGCCTTCCTCTCGAGCCACCTACTCTGACCCGAACGAGCCACCTACTCTGATCCGAAGGCACGCAGGAACGTCTGTACGGCGTTCTGCGTGACCTCGGCCAGTTCTCGGGCCGGGATCTTCCGCGTGCCGAGGCGGGAGCGGGTCTCCAGGGGAGCGGTCAGCAACGCGCCGAACTGCTCGGCCGCGACCGCCGGGTCGGTGATCCGGAGCTTTCCGGCGAGGGCCAGGCGGGCCAGGCGGTCGGCCAGGGCGTCGTTCACCCGGTCTGTCGCGCGGTCGCGGATGACGTCCTGGAGCTCGGGCATGCTCGCGAGCTCGGCGTACAGGAGCCGGCGGAGCGCCCACGATTTCTCGTCGCAGTAGCAGTCGGCGAGCTTCAGGCCGACCTCGGTGAGCGCCTCTGCCGGGTCCCGGTCGGCGCGCAGCACCTCCAGCGCGGTCAGGTTGCGGGCGAGCGAGTCGTCCGCGAGCGCGGCGACCGCGGCCCGGAACAGCGACTGCTTGTCGCCGAAGTGGTTGTAGATCGTGTGTTTCGCGACGCCGGCGGTGGCCGCGACGGTGTCGACGCTCGCCGGTCGGTAGCCGTCCCGGGCGAAGACCGTGAACGCCGCGTCCAGGATCGCCTGGCGCTTGTCGATTCTCCCGCGAGTGGCTGGCACCTGGTCAGGGTAGCTTGCTGAACTATGACGTACAGTAGATTGCACTGGCCAGTGCAAAAAAGGAGAACTGATGATTGTCAACGTGTTGCGGTTCCGGTTCAAGGCCGGCGTCAGCGCCGTGGAGCAGGAGGAGGTACTGACGGTGATGCGCCGGACCGCCGGGGTGGACTCGGTCACGTTCGGTGCCGTCGGCAAGGACTTCGGCAACCCGGAGGACGGCTTCACACATGCGTACCTGTCCGCGGTGCCGGACCTCGACGCGCTCGAGCGCTACATGCACGACCCGGTGCACCTCACCGGCGACGACCAGATCCTCGGCAAGATCGAGAAGATGAGCGCCGTCCGCTTCAGCGACGACGCGGACCCGGAGATCGGCAAGGCCGTGTACGGCGTCGCCTCCCGGAAGATGGAGATGTACCCCGAATGGGCCCGCCGGGTCGACGAGCTGTTCGGCGCGAACGTCTAACGGACCGCGTCGGGCTGTAAGGACGTCTTGCGGAGCTCCAGGTACTCCGTCCGCGCGGTGAACAGGTCGCGGAGCTCCGCACTGACGTTGTCGAGGAACTCGGTGCGGTACGTCGAGTCGGTGAGCAGCGCGATCGAGTAGTAGAGACCGGTGAAGTTCGCGATGCCGACCGAGACCTTGATCAGCGACGCGCTCAGGACGAGCGGGTGGTTCATCAGCGTCAGGTTGTACGACCAGCTGCCCTGCGTGATGCCCCATTGGTCGTAGATGTGCTCGCTGATCGCGAGCAGGCCGAAGGCGACGAAGAACAGGCCGACGCCGGCGCTGACCACGAGCACCTGCATCCACTGCCGGATCATCAGGTTGACGCTGAGGTTCACCCGCTGGATCGGCTGCAGCGCCGGACCGGAACCGGCGTCGCGCTCGATCGCGTCGACCTCTTTGGGTAGGCGGATCAGCAGGAACACCGTGCTCAGCAGGGTGAACGCGACCACGGAGAAGACGATGAAGGCGGTCGGCATCCCGGCGAACACCTGCCACATGTCCGCGGTGATGAACAGCACCAGGGAGAAGACCAGCAGCAACGGCAACGCCCGGATGAAGCTGGCCACGGAGTTGGCCAGCTCGCCGGCCAGTCGGCGCACACCCCAGACGATGGTCGCGATGAATCCGTAGGCGACGACGACGTACACGACGCCGACCAGCAGCAGGTTGCCGAAGGCGACGCCGAAGAACTGCTTGAGCTGACCCTGGGTGACCACCGGCAGCAGGGCGGGAAGCAGCACGAACACCGCGAGCTCCGGGATCCCGAAGCGGGTCGGCAGCGACCAGAACGGCCGGCCCCGGAACCCGTTCAGCAGCCCGAACCCGGCAACCAGTGCGACCAGGCCGCCGACCGCGGCCAGCAGGTTCTGCCACCAGTCCCAGTCCAGGGAGGTGGCGCCGATCATCTCGGCCAGGAACACCAGCACCAGCAGTGGCGCCGCCCGCGTGAAGATGTCGTGCGTCGGCGAGAAGTCCTCGATGAACAGCGGCAGCCCCGCCCGCCGGAACCGCTGCTCGTACCGCTCCAGCTCGCCGCTCGTGCTCATGACCGCGCACTCTATCGGTCCGGGAATACCACAGAGTGATCGTGGGTTTTTAGTTAGCAAAGGTAATGAGTTAAGGTAAAGACATGCCCGAGGTCGTAGCGCAGCAGGTGAAGAGTGATGTCGGGCTGGCGAGTGCCCTGCGGTCGTCGACGCTGCGCCTGTCCCGGCAGATCCGCCGACAGCGTGAGCCCGGTCACGACCTCACCGCCAACCAGCTCAGCGTGCTCGGCGCGCTGTCGAAGCACGACGCGATGACGATCGGCGAGCTCGCCGCCCACGAGCAGGTGAAGCCGCCGTCGATGACGCGGATCGTGACGAACATGGAGGAGGCGGGCCTGGTCGCCCGCCGGCCGCATCCGACCGACAAGCGGCAGGTCGTCGTCGAGCTGACCGACCGCGCCGACGAGCTGATCCTGGCCAACCGGCGGCGCCGCGACGAGTGGCTGCAGACCAAACTGAAGCAATTGACCCCCGAGGAGCGCGACATCCTGCGCAAGGCAGCACCTGTTCTCGAACGACTGGCGGCTCGATGAGCCCCACCTTCCGTGCTTTCAAAGTCCGTAACTTCCGTCTCTACGCCTCCGGCGCGATCGTCTCGAACGTCGGCACCTGGATGCAGCGTGTCGCCCAGGACTGGCTGGTCCTGGAGCTGACCCACTCCGGCACCGCGCTCGGGATCGTCACCGGTCTCCAGTTCCTCCCGGCCCTCCTGCTCGGCCCGTACGCCGGTCTGGTCGCCGACCGGTTCCCGAAGCGGCAGGTGCTGACCTGCACCCAGATCGCGATGGCCTCCGTCGCGCTGGTCCTTGGTGGCCTCACGATCGCCGGTGTGGTCCAGCCCTGGCACGTGTACCTGCTGGCCCTGCTCTTCGGTGTGGGCACGGCCTTCGACGCCCCGACCCGGCAGGCGTTCGTGGTCGAGATGGTCGGCCGCGACGAGCTGTCGAACGCGGTCGGCCTCAACTCCGCCTCGTTCAACGCCGCACGGCTGCTCGGCCCGGCCCTGGCCGGTCTGCTGATCAACTGGATCGGCACCGGTCCGGTGATCCTGATCAACGCGTTCACCTACTCGGCCGTCATCCTGTCGCTGCGGATGATGCGGGTCGGCGAGCTGCACACGCCGAAACCCGCGGCCCGCGACAAGGGCATGATCCGCGACGGCATGCGCTACCTGTGGCGCCGGCCGGACCTGATGATGGTGCTGGTCGCGGTGTTCTTCGCGGGCACCTTCGGGCTGAACTTCCAGCTGACGTCGGCGCTGATGGCGACCCAGGTCTTCCACAAGGGCGCGGGGGAGTACGGCATCCTCGGCTCGGTGCTCGCGATCGGCTCACTGGCCGGCGCGCTGCTGGCGGCCCGGCGAGTCCGGATCCGCGCGCGGCTGGTGATCGGCGCGGCGCTGGCCTTCGGTGTCTTCGAAGTCGTCAGCGCACTGATGCCGACGTACGTCGGGTTCGCGCTGGTGCTGCCGCTGGTCGGGCTGGCCTCGCTGACGATGCTGACGTCCGCGAACGCGACGATGCAGCTGAGTATCGAGCCGACCATGCGTGGCCGGGTGATGGCGCTCTACATGACGGTCCTGATGGGTGGTACGCCGATCGGGTCGCCGTTCATCGGCTGGGTCGGTCAGGAGTTCGGTGCGCGCTACTCGCTGATCGTCGGCGGTGGGCTGACCGTCCTCGGGACGATCGGATCGGTGCTGTACTTCTCCCGCCGGCGGGGTCTCGCGATCCGGCCGCGGTTGCTGCCGCGCCCGCGCCTCGAAGTACTGCCGCAGACCGAGCTGCTCGGCGAGAAGGCCGTCGTCGAGGGCGCACCTCTTCCGGAACCTGCTTCTGCCTCGAAGGAGAAGCAGGACGCCGGACCTCAGGTTGCTTAAGGCCTGATCCGGGTCAGCAGGCGGGCGGCGAAGAACAGGGCGTCGACGTCGGCGCCGCGGCGGGTGACCATCGCGGCCGGGTCGTGCTTCGGCTTCGGGCGGTCGTACGGCGTGCTCGCCGTACTGATCCGGAGGAAGCCGCGGCCGCGGATCCGGCCCTGCTGCGGGGACCACTCCACGTCGAGGATGTCACCGAGCGGGACCGCCCGCGGGGCGCCGAGGGACTTCTTCTTCCGGCTCGCGGACCGCGCGTAGGAGAACGTGAGATGTCCGCTCGCCACCGCCAGTGACACGTCCCGGCCCGCGATCCGGTCCGGCGCGACCGGCGGCGCGAGCAGCCAGGCATTGGCCCGGGTCGCCGGTACGTCGCGCCGCGTGAGGGTCCGCCGGATATCGCCGGCGATCGCGCCCGCGACCTCGGGATCGACCCCCGGGAAGTCGTAGAGGTCGACAGCCGGCTGGGTCACCGACTGCAGCGGGTCGGCCCCCTCGCGCAGCACGAACCGGATCCCGGTACCGCTCATCTCGACCGCCTGCAGTGCCTCGACCGGCAGGGTCCGCTCGCCCAGGCGGGGGCGCACCGGGTCGGGCGCCGCCGCGTCGTACCGGAGCCGGAGCGTCCCGACGCCGTCCCAGACGACTGTCCCGTTCGCGCTTCTCAGCTCACCACTTGCCACCCTGCTCATCTTCCCTGGTCCGTGGGTTCACCGCAGATTTTGGCCCGTCACCCCCACAATGGGGTGTGACCCATTACGACCTCGTGATCATCGGGACCGGTTCCGGCAACACGATCGTGAACCGGCGGTTCGCCGATTGGAAGGTGGCGATCGTCGAACGGGGCATCTTCGGCGGCACCTGCCTGAACTTCGGCTGCATCCCGACCAAGATGTTCGTGCACGCCGCCGACGTCGCCGCGACCCCGTCGGAGAGCGCGCGGTACGGCGTCGACGAGCAGCTGCTCGACGTCCGCTGGCCGGACGTCCGGGACCGGATCTTCGGCCGGATCGACCCGATCTCGGCGAGCGGGTCGGAGTACCGGCACCACAATCCGGACAACACCAACGTGCGGATGTACGACGGCACCGGCCGGTTCACCGGCGTGAAGGAGCTGACGGTCGACGGGAAGGACGGGTCGACGAGCGTCTTCAGCGCCGACCGGTTCGTGATCGCGACCGGCAGCCGGCCGATCGTGCCGCCGATCCCGGGGCTGGAGGAGACCGGGTACCACACCTCGAACAGCATCATGCGGCTCGAGGAGCTGCCGCGCCGGGTCGCGATCATCGGCAGCGGGTTCGTCGCCGCCGAGTTCGCGCACGTCTTCGGGGCGTTCGGGGTCGAGGTCACGATCGTCGCCCGCTCGAAGGAGCTGCTCCGCCCGGAGGACGGTGAGATCGCCGCCCGCTACACCGAGATCGCCCAGCAGAAGTACGACGTCCGGCTGAATCACGAGACGGTCCGGGTGAGCCGGCGCGACGACGGCTCGGTGCTGGTGAAGATGCTGAGTCCGGACGGTCTCGACGAGCTGGTCGTCGACGAACTGCTCGTCGCGGTCGGCCGGATGCCGAACTCCGACGTACTGGACCTGGACGCCACCGGGGTTGAGACCGACCGCGAGGGCCGCGTGCTCGTGGACGCGTACCAGCAGACCAGCGTCGACGGCATCTACGCGCTCGGTGACGTGACGAACCCGCACCAACTCAAGCACGTCGCGAACCACGAGGCCCGGGTGGTCAAGCACAACCTGCTGAACCCGGACGACCGGATCGAGGCCGACCACCGGTTCGTCCCGCACGCCGTCTTCAGCTCGCCGCAGATCGCCTCCGTCGGCCTCACCGAGGAGCAGGTGAAGGACCGCGGGATCCCTTATGTCACAGCGGTTCAGCGGTACGCCGACATCGCGTACGGCTGGGCGATGGAGGACACCACCGGCTTCGCGAAGATCCTCGCCGACCCGAAGACGGGGCAGATCATCGGCTGCCACATCATCGGTCCGCATGCGCCGACCGTGATCCAGCCGGTCATCCAGGCGATGAGTTTCGGCCTCGACGCGTACACGATGGCCCGCGGCCAGTACTGGATCCACCCGGCGATGCCCGAGCTGATCGAGAACGCGCTGCTGAAGCTGGATCTAGACCTGAAAGGCTGAGATCACGTCGGCGGCCGCATCGAGTGTGTCGAGGTCCGGGAGGCTGATCATCACCTCGGCGACCCCGGCCTCGGACAGCTCGCGGAACCGCCCGATCTGATCGTCGACGGTGCCCGCGTTCACGGAGGCGGCGTACCGTGCCGGGTTCACGTTCCGCGGCCGCAGTCCCTGCACCAACTGGTCGACCTGCTGCTGGTTCTTGCCGACCAATGTCGTGGACAGATGCGTGAGCTCAACCGCCCTCGAACTCACCTGCCGCAGGTACGCCGCACGCTCGCGGACCGTCGCGGTGTCGCCGAAGACGTTGACGGCGTCCGCGTACCGCCCGGCCAGCCGCAACGTTCGCTGACCGCTTCCGCCGACCAGTAGCGGCAGGTGTTTTTGCAGCGGGCGTGGATAACACGTGGTGTCCGGCACCTCGAGCACTGTGCCGAGGAACGGTTTGTTGCCTGGTCCCCATAAAACCGGGAGCAACTGCAGCGCATCGGCCAGTAGTGCATATCGTTCGCCGACGGTGGGGAACGGCCAGCCGTAGGCCTTGTGCTCGGCTTCGAACCAGGCGAGTCCCACACCGCACACCGCGCGTCCGCCGCTGAGCACGTCGAGCGTCGCCGCGATCTTCCCGAGGTGCGCGACGTTGCGATAGGTGATCCCGGAGACCAGCGTGCCGAGCCGAACTCGCGTCGTACACGCGGCGAGGTATCCGAGGGTCGTCCAGCTCTCCAGGAAGTCGTCCCACGCCCGCCCGACCTGCGGAATCTGCCGGAAGTGATCCATCACGTAGATCGCGTCGAAGCCGGCCGCCTCCGCGCGCTCCGCCACCTCACGCACCCACGAGGCCAGCCCTTCGCGGCCGCCGGGGTAGCTGCTCAGCTGCAATCCGAACCGCAGTCCCACCGGGGATTCCGCTTGCCGGGTGTGCGCGGCGGTCGACTCGACGAAGTCCGCCGGAACCACCCGCGCCGCGGTCGGCTGCAGTACGTCGTCGTACCCCTCGGTCGGGAGTTCTTTCTTGACCGACGACCAGGACCGTAGCTGGGACGTCAGCGCGTCGGCCGGGATCCGCTTCGACGTCCGCTCCCGGTTCCGCCGGCGGCACTCCTCGGCCGGGGTGTCGAAAGCGACCACCACGCAGGGCATCCCGGCCTCGCGCGCCAGTCCGAGCCACCGGGTCCGCCGCTCGCGATCCAGTCCCAGGGTGTCGATCACCGTGGTCAGTCGGCGCCCGATGCGCTGTCGCACCACCACTTCCAGCAGCGCGAAGGCGTCGGCGCTCGCCGCGATGTCGTCCTCGCCCGAGCCGACCAGCGCCCGCAACCGATCGCTCGACACGATCAGCTCCGCCGCGAACTGCTCGGCCGCCCAGGTCGACTTCCCCGAGGCCCCGGGCCCAGCCAGGACCACCACGCACGGCGACGGCAGCTTGAGTTCCACAGAAAGCAGTTTCCATCACCGCCAGTGTCCCGTAAGCGAGGCACTAGCATTTCGGGATGCGATTGTTCGTGGCCGTCGTGCCACCTAGCGAGGTAGTGGAGGATCTGAGCGAGTTCGTCGAACCGCGCCGGGAGCATCCGGATGACGACATCCGGTGGGCGTCGGACGAGCACTGGCATCTCACGCTGGCGTTCCTCGGCGAGGTGCCGGACTGGAAGACCGAGGAACTCGAGGAGCGGCTGGAACGGGCCGCGCGAAGGCAGAAACCGTTCGAACTGCAGCTCGCCGGAGCCGGCGCCTTCCCCGGCGTCCCGGACGCCCGGGTGCTGTACGCCGGAGTTCGCGACGAGACCGAGTCACTCAAACACTTGTCGATGACGACTCGGGCCGCGGCGAACCGGGCCGGGGTCACCGTCGAGGGCCGGAAGTTCAACCCGCATCTCACGCTCGCGCGGCTGCGCCGGCAGATGGACGTCACCAAGTGGGTACGGGTTTTCGACACGTACGAGAGTCCTGTGTGGACAGCGCGCAGTCTGCGGCTGATCGAGTCCCGGCTCGGCGAGGGTCCGGGCCACAGTGCGGCCTACGTCACTGTAGGCGAATGGGATTTCTTAGGCTAACCTCAGCAAGGTTAGCCGTACCTAATGCTATGAGAGAGTCCCGCCATGCTCGCGAACTACCTGATCGGACTCCGTGAAGGACTCGAGGCCTCACTGGTCGTCAGTATCCTCGCCACCTTCCTGGTCAAGTCGGGCCATCGCGATCGACTCAAACTGGTCTGGATCGGAGTCGCCACGGCCCTCGCCGTGGCGGCCGCCGCCTGGGGGCTGCTCCAGTTCGTCACCGCGCTGACCGCCAAGTCCTTCACCACCCAGGAAACGGTCGGCGGGGTGATGTCGATCCTCGCCGTCGGCTTCGTCACCTGGATGATCTTCTGGATGCGCAAGGCGTCCCGCAGTATCGCCAAGGAGCTCCGCGAACGGATGGGCCAGGCCCTCGAGGTCGGCTCCCGCGCGGTCGTCATCCTGGCGTTCCTCGCAGTGTTCCGGGAGAGCATCGAGACCGCGTTCATCGTGTACGCGTCCGCTGCCACCGCGACCACCGCCGTACCGTTCATCGGCGTCCTGCTCGGCCTGGCCACCTCGGTGCTGCTCGGGATCGCGATCTACAAGGGCGCGGTGAAGATCAACCTGGCCGTGTTCTTCAAGTGGACCGGCGCGGTGCTGATCCTGGTCGCGGCCGGCATCTTCGCCTACGGCTTCCACGACCTGCAGGAGGCCGGCATCCTGCCCGGCCTGCACACCCTGGCCTTCGACATCTCCCACGTGATCCCGCCGGACAGCTGGTACGGCGTACTGCTCAAGGGCATCTTCAACTTCAACCCGGCCCCGAGTGTTCTCGAGGCGAGCGCGTGGCTCGTGTACCTGGTCCCGGTGATGGTGCTCTACTTCCGCCCGGTGAAGAGCTCCACACCGCCCGCTGTCCCGGTCGGCGAACCCGCCACCGGCCGCGCGGCCTGAAACACCTCTCGTCGTTCCCCGCTCAGGAGAAACATGCCCAGTTCACTGGCCCGCAAGGCCTCCATCCTCGGTGTCGTCCTCGGCCTCGCCGCGCTCACCGCGTGCGCGAAGGACGCGCCCGCGGCCAAGGACGACGGGACCGGCCCGGTGTCGGTGAAGGCGTCCGACTCGGGGTGTGACCTCAGCCGCCGCGACGTGAAGTCCGGCACCAGCACGTTCTCGGTGGCGAACGATGGCAGCAAGGTCACCGAGTTCTACGTGTACGCCGACGGCGACCGCGTGATGGGTGAGGTCGAGAACATCGGCCCGGGCCTGAAGCGGGACCTGATCGTCGAACTGCCGACCGGCAAGTACCAGGCGGTCTGCAAGCCCGGCATGGTCGGCGACGGCATCCGCGGCGATCTGACCGTCACCGGTGACGCGCCGTCGCAGGTGTCCGAGGACGCGCTGCTCAAGCAGGCGGCGGACAGCTACCAGCGGTACGTGAACTCGCAGGCGATCGCGCTCGAGCACAAGACCACCGAGTTCGTCACCGCGGTGAAGGCCGGCGACGTCGCGAAGGCGAAGGCGCTGTTCCCGGTGTCGCGCACGTACTGGGAGCGGATCGAGCCGGTCGCGGAGTCGTTCGGCGACCTCGACCCGAAGATCGACGCCCGCGTGAACGACGTCGAGCCGGGCACCGAGTGGACCGGGTACCACCGGATCGAGCAGGCGCTCTGGGTCTCCAACACCACCAAGGGCATGGAGAAGTACGCCGACCAGCTGCTCACCGACGTGAAGACGGTCGTGGCGAAGGCCAAGGTCGTGAAGCTCACCCCGCTGCAGCTGGCCAACGGTGCGAAGGAACTGCTCGACGAGGTCGCGACCGGAAAGGTCACCGGCGAGGAGGACCGCTACTCGCACACCGACCTGTGGGACTTCCAGGCGAACGTCGAGGGTTCGCAGGCCGCGATCCAGGCGCTCCGCCCGGCCCTGCAGGCGCGGAACGCGGCGCTCGTCACCCAGCTGGACACGAACTTCAAGGCGGTCTTCGCCTCGCTGGACAAGTACCGCGACGGTGACGGCTTCAAGCCCTACACGGCGTCCGAGGCCGAGAAGAAGGCCCTCGGTGCCGTCGTCGACGGGTTGGCCGAGCCGGTCAGCCAGGTCGCCGGAGTGATCGCGAAGAAATGACCGACAACACGACGCCTTCCGCTCCGGCTGAGACTGCGCCGACCCGTCGCGGGCTGTCCCGGCGTGGTCTGTTCGGGGCAGCCGGAGCCGCGGTCGCCACCGGGGTCGCGGGGTACGCCGCGCACTCCGCGCTGGCCGGTGAGGAATCGCAGGCCGCCGACACCAACGGCCCGGTCGAGTTCCACGGTCCGCGCCAGGCCGGGATCATCACGCCGGTCCAGGACCGGCTGCACTTCGCCGCGTTCGACGTGACCACGACCAAGCGGGACGAACTGATCTCGCTGCTGAAGGAGTGGACGGCTGCCGCCGCGCTCCTCACAGCCGGTCGCGACATCGGCCAATACGGCGCGGTGAACGGTCCGGGCGAGGCGCCGCCGGAAGACACCGGCGAGGCGGTCGGGCTGCCGCCGGCGCGGCTCACGATCACGGTCGGGTTCGGTCCGTCGCTGTTCGACAAGCGGTTCGGGCTGGCTTCGCAACGGCCCAAGGCGTTGGTGGATCTACCGCATTTCATCGGCGACGACCTGGAGCCGGCGCGGTCCGGCGGGGACATCGCCGTACAGGCGTGTTCCGATGACCCGCAGGTCGCCGTGCACGCGATCCGGAACCTGGCGCGGATCGGGTTCGGGCGGGTCGCCGTACGGTATTCGCAGCTCGGCTTCGGGCGGACGTCGTCCACGTCGAAGGCGCAGGCCACGCCGCGGAACCTGTTCGGGTTCAAAGACGGCACGAACAACATGAAGCTCGAAGAGGCCGACAAGCTCGAGCAGCAGCTGTGGGTGCAGCCCGAGGACGGCCCGGACTGGATGGTCGGCGGCGCGTACCTGGTGTCGCGGCGGATCCGGATGAACATCGAGATCTGGGACCGTACGTCGCTCACCGAGCAGGAGAACATCATCGGGCGCGGCAAGGGTACGGGCGCTCCGTTGGGCAAGGCCGACGAGTTCGACGCGATCGACTTCAACGCCAAGAACGCCGACGGCCAGGCGAAGGTCCCCACCGACTCACACGTCCGGCTCGCGCACCCGCAGTTCAACAACGGCGCCGAACTGCTCCGCCGCGGCTACAACTTCGTCGACGGCTCCGACGGCCTCGGCCGACTCGACGCCGGCCTGTTCTTCCTCGCCTACCAGCGCGACCCCCGCAAACAGTTCATCCCGATCCAGAACCAACTCGCCAAGAACGACACCATGAACGAGTACATCCACCACGTAGGCTCCGGCATCTTCGCCTGCCCCCCAGGCGTAACCCCCGGCTCCTACTGGGGCGAAAAACTCCTCACCTGAACCACTCGGTTCTTGAACCTACGGCTGACTGATCGGCATCTCGACAGGAGGTGTCGGTGGGCTGGTAGTGCACCTGAGCGTGATCGGCGCGGCGTGTACACCGTCTCACTGGTGCACTACCTGTCGAGCTGCCGCGATCACGACCTGAACTGCGTCAGGGGCGGACGGCGAGGAAGTTCAGGACGGTGCAGGTGAAGACGACTGTGTTGTGCTGGTTGAGGAGTTCGGTTCGGGTTTTCACGAGACCACGATCCGGTTTCGACTTGCTGCGGCGTGCTTCCAGGACTTCGGTGCGTAGGCGGAGGGTGTCGCCGGGGCGGACCGGGGCTGGCCAGCGGAGTTCGTCGACGCCGGGGCCGCCGAGGCTTGCGACCTTCGACAAGTACTGGTCGGCGTACAGGCGCATCATCAGGCCTGCGGTGTGCCAGCCGCTGGCGATCAGGCCGTTGAAGGGGCCGTCAGCCGCGGCCTCGGGATCGACGTGGAAGTACTGCGGGTCGAACTGCTGCGCGAACTCGATGACGGCGGTCTGGTCGACGGTGAGTGTGGCCGGGTGTTCGGTGCGAACACCCGGCACGTAGTCCTCGAAGTACATGCGTTCTATTTGACCGCGCCGGCAGTTACACCGGCGACGAAGTGTCGTTGCGCGAGCAGGAAGCCGATCACGACCGGGACGCTGACGACCAGCGCGGCCGCCATGATCTGGTTCCAGTAGATGTTGGTCTGCGTGGAGTACTGCCGCAGACCCACCGACAGTGTCCGGTTCGCCTCGGTCGTCATCACCGACGCGAACAGCACCTCACCCCAGGCCGTCATGAACGAGTAGATCGCGACCGCGATCACACCGGGCCGCGCGGCCGGCAGTACGACGCGCCACAGCGCTCCCATCGGACCGCAACCGTCCACCAGCGCGGCCTCGTCGAGCTCGCGCGGGATGCTGTCGAAGTACCCGGCCAGCATCCAGATCGAGAACGGCAGGCTGAACGTCAGGTACGTGATGATCAACCCGAGACGCGTCCCGACCAGCTGCACCCCGAACGAGTTGTTGATGTTCACGAAGATCAGGAACAACGGCAGCAGGAACAGCACACCCGGGAACATCTGCGTCGACAGTACGGTCGTGGTGAACACGGTGCGGCCGCGGAACATGAACCGCGACACCGCGAACGCCGCCAGGATCGCGATCGCCACCGAGAACACCGTCGCCGCCACCGAGACGATCGTCGAGTTCACGAAGTACCGGGCCAGCGGCACCGTTTTCCACATGTCGATGAACGGGTCGATGGTCAGGTTCGACGGCCACCAGGTGAACGCGCCCTGCACGTCCTTCAGCGGCTTCAGCGACGAGGTCGCCATCACGTACAGCGGCACGAGCACGAACAACCCGAGCACGACCAGCACGACACCGCGGTAGATCTTGAAGCCTCTGGTCTCACGCACGACGCGACCTCCTTCCGGTGACGAGCAGATAGGCGCCGGTGACGATCATCAGGAAGATCAGCAGCAGTACGGACATCGCCGCACCGGTGCCGAAGTTCCAGGTCAGGAACGACGCGTTGTAGATGTGGAACGTGATCAGGTCACCGGCCGGCGGCTGCGCCGTACCGAACAGCACGTACGGCGTGTTGAAGTCGCTGAACGTCCACAGGAACAGCACGAGTACGAGCACCAGGTTGACCGGGCGCAGCGAGGGGAGCGTGATGTTGCGCCACTGCCGGATGTTGCCGGCACCGTCCACTGAGGCGGCCTCGTAGAGGTCCCGCGGGATGCTCTGCATGCCGGCCATCAGCGTCAGGAACGCGAACGTCCACAGCTTCCAGCCGGCCACCATGATCAGCGAGATCAGGGCGTTGCCCCCGATCAGCCAGAACGTCTTGCCGTCGCCCAGGTGCAGTTGGTGCAGCGTGTGGTTCACCGCGCCGGTGTCGCGCTGGAGCATGAAGTTCCAGGTCAGGATCCCGGCGTACGCCGGTAGCGCGTAGGGGACCAGGAACAGGGTGCGGATCACGCCGCGCCCGCGGAACTCCGGCTGCAGCGCGACCGCGGCCGCCATCCCGAGCACCCAGGAGAACGCGACCGTGACGAGCGAGAACACGATGGTGACACCGAAGGACTTCAGCAGTCCTTCGCCGACCGCGTTGTTGAAGTCGAGAGCGACCTTGTAGTTGGCGAACCCGGCGCTGGGTGCGGCCGACCAGTTCGCGATGAAGAACTTGGTCAGTTTCACGAAGCTCATCCAGATCCCGACCAGCATCGGGATGATGTGGATGATCAGTTCCATCAGTACCGCTGGAGCCAGCAGCGCGTACGGCAGCCACCGGTGCAGACCTGGCCGGCGTTCCGGGCCGCGTTTCGTCTTTTGCTTCGCGGGCTGCGTGGCGGCCGGCGTCGCTTGCTCTGTGGCGACGGACATCCTCCGGGTCGCCTCCTGTCTGTCGGGTGCGGGTGGGCTGACGCGGTCGGTGGCCCGGACACGATCCGCGTCCGGGCCACCGGGCCGTCGTCAGCTACTCGCCGCTACCTGATCCTCGGCGGTCTTCAGCGCTGCCTTCACGTCGTCGGCGGTCACCGTCCCGCCGGTCGCGATCTTGGCGAACATCGAGTTCATCGCCTTGCCGACGGTGCTCTCGAACTGGTCCTCGGCCGGCACCAGCGGCAGCGGCTTGGACTTGGTGTTGTAGACGTCGGAGAACGTCGCCGCCTCGGCCGCGTCGGTGGTGAACACCGGCTTCGCGTCCTTCAGTACCGGCAGCGAGGAGAACGGCTTGCCCAGCGTGGTCTGGGTCTGCGCGTCGGTCATGTACTTGACGAACTTGAGCGCCGCGTCCTTGTGCTTGGTGTTCTTGAACACCGACAGGTTGATGCCCGCGACGTGGCTGGCCACCTGCTCGCCACCGGACGGCGAGGGGAACGGTACGACGCCGTACTCGCCGGCCTTCATGCCGTTGGCAACGATCGAGGAGTCGGCGTTGTTCTGGTTGATGACCATCGCGACCTTCTTGGTGGCGAAGTCGTTCACCGACTTGGTGCCGTTGTCGTACTGCGCGTTCGACGGGTTCGCGACCTTGTCCTTCTGCATCAGGTCGAGGTACCGCAGGACGCCCTGCACGTTGCCGTCACCGGTGAAGGTCGGCTTGCCGTCGCCGTTGAACCAGTCGGCCTTGTTCTGCGCGGCGTTGATGAACGCGAAGTGCACGTTCTCGGTGTAGCTGCCGGCCGCCAGCGCCATACCCCACTGGTTCTTCGCGGGGATGGTCAGCTTCTTGGCGTCGGTCACCATCTCTTCCCACGTCTTCGGCGGCTGCAGGCCGGCGGCCGCGAACATCGCCTTGTTGTAGTACAGGCCGTAGGCCAGACCGTAGAGCGGGACCGACGTCGGGTCGGTGCCTTCCTTGCCGCCGGTCGCCAGAGCCGTCGGCACGAACTTGTCCTTCCCGCCGATCGCCGACATCGCGTCGCCGTCGAAGGGCAGGAACGCGTCGGTGGCCTGCAGCGAGGCCGCCCAGGTGTTGCCGATGTTGACGACGTCCGGCGCCTGGCCGGAGGTGATCGCGGTCTGGATCCGGGTCTGCAGATCGTTCCAGCCGATCACCTCGAGGTTCACCTTGATCCCGGTGTCCTGGGTGAACTTCTGCAGGACCGGGGTCAGCACCTCCTTGTCGTTGTCCAGGCTGGTGCCCTGGTTGCTGGCCCAGTAGGTCAGCGTCTGGTCACCGGAGCTGCCGCCCGAGGAGTCATTCTTGTCGCCGCCACCACAGGCGGCGAGGCTGATTCCCATGGCGGTCGCCGCAACCGCGGCTACAAGCGAACGCAGTCTCACGTCGGACTCCCTCGTCCCGTCGAGCCCCCGCGCGGACGGCGGGGGCGGATCGGCCCCATCCTGACCTAACCGGTTAAGTTTCGAAACCCTAACCGGTTCAGTTCTCGGGTCTTCGTTACGACCTCGTGACTCATTCAAACTTCACCAGGACGCCGGCAAACGCAATCCAACACTCTCCGAAACCACCCGATTTCAAAGAGTCTTAACCTGACGCCCGATCCAGTGCCGTTTGAGGGGCCGCCCCCTCAAACCGCCCACCTCTGCGTCGTTTGAGGGGCCGCCCCCTCAGCTGGTGGGGTAGGACCCCAAATTTCCAGGGGGCAAGCCACCGTTTGAGGGGCCGGCCCCTCAAACGCGCTGGGGGCCGGCGGCGGGTTGGTGGCCGTTCGGTGGCGGGTTGGTGGGGGCCGTCAGGTGGGGGCTGGGCCGGAGGAGTCGCGGCGGCGGAGTTCGCCGGCGGGGGCTTGTTCGTGGAGGTCCGGGTCGCCGGTGACGATGCGGAGGAGCAGGTCGGCGGCGGCGCGGCCGCGTTCCATCGTCTTCTGGTCGACCGCGGTGATGCCGGGCCGGGCGAGTTCGCACAGCGGCGAGTCGTCCCACGCGAGCACCGAGACCTGGCCGGGGACCGCCGTACCGAGGTCCATCGCGACGCGGAGTGCGGCGACTGCCATCAGGTCGTTGCCGAGCACGATCGCGGTCGGCGGGTTCGGCCCGGTGAGCAACTGGCGGGTGAGTTCGGCGCCGTCGTCGTACCGGTAGCTGCCCTCGATGTGCCGGACCGTGATCCCGCGCCGGGCCGCCTGGTCGCGCAGCGTCTGCACCCGCAGGCGTTCGTGAATGAAGGTGAACGGCCCGCTGATGTGCGCGACGTTCGTGTGCCCGAGCTCGACAAGGTGCTCGAGCAGGAGCGCGACGGTCTCCTCGGATGAGCTGATCAGCCGCCCGACCGAGTCGTCCGGCGCGTTCGAGCTGACCACCACGCACGGCATCCCGAGCTCTTTGATGACCGGGATCCGCGGATCGTCGTCGTGCTCGTCGAACAGGATGAACCCGTCGACGCGCCCCTGCCGCGACCAACGCCGCAGTACGTCGAGATCCTCGCCGTGCTCGCCCGTCAGCCGCAGGAGCAGCGAGGAATCGACCTCGTTCAGGTACTGCTCGATGCCGACCAGCGTGCGCATGTAGAACGCTTCGGTCGAGATCAGCGTGGGGTCGCGGGCGATCACGATGCCGATCGTCCGGGTCCGGCTGGCCGACAGGGCGACGGCGGCGGAGTTCGGGTGGAAGCCGAGCTCCTCGGCCAGCGCGAGGACGCGTTGCCGGGTCTCTTCGCTGACCCCGGCGCGGCCGTTCAGCGCGTACGAGACCGACGCCTTCGAGATGTGCAGCCGGCGTGCGAGGTCGCTGATCGTGACCCGATGGCTGCGGCGCGTACTGCCTGCCGGACCGTCGGCGTCACCGTCGGTCACGGATCCGCTGGTCGTCATCGCCCGGCACCTCGCACAGACGGAAAAGTGTTCATGTCGGTCCCCGCACAGACGGGAGATTAGCAGCGGCTTTTCGGGGCTGGCGGTGCCGCTAGGTTTTGGATAGCGTTTTCCCATGTCTTCGACCGAGCCGCTGCGACTGGATTTCCTGCCCTGGGAGTACGCCCGGAAGGGCTCCGACGCCGAGCGCGAACGGCAGGCCGAGCGGCAGTCCCGGCTCGGCGGGTCGGTCGAGCTCGGCACCGATGTGTACGTCGCCGAGTCCGCCGCCGTGTACTGCGACGTACTGCGGCTCGGCGAGCGCTCGTACATCGCCGCGCACGCCTACGTCACCGGCAAGATCACGCTCGGGTCCGACTCGACGATCAACCCGTTCGCCACCGTCCGGGGCCAGATCACGATCGGCGACGGCGTCCGGATCGGCGCGCACACGTCGATCCTGGCGTTCAACCACGGCACGTCGCCGGACAAGCCGATCTTCCGGCAGCCGATCACCGCGCGCGGTGTCACGATCGGCGACGACGTCTGGATCGGCTCCAACGTGACGATCCTCGACGGTGTCACCATCGGCCCGCACACGATCATCGGCGCCGGCGCGGTCGTCACGAAGAACATCCCCGCCAACTCCGTCGCGGCCGGGAACCCGGCCCGCGTCCTCCGCTCGCGGACAGGAGCATCCATGTCAGGTGACCTTCGGACCAAACTGCAGGAGTTCGTCGCGAAGGCGCGCGCCCAGGTCGACGACGTAGTGGCGCGTTGCTGGGACGGTGAGCGTTTCGTCGACCGCCCCGGTCTCGACGCCGCGCCCGAGATCCGTCCGTGGTGCGACGCGATCGAGATCGCGGATCTGCTGGTACGCCGGACTCCGGCCGGCCACACGCGCGACGACCTGGTACGCCGACTGCGCGCGCGTCAGGATCCCGCGACCGGACTGGTATCACCGGGAGACCTCTCCGACGACGGTCTCGGCAAGCCGTCGGACGCCGAACTCGCTGTCCTGGAAGGGCCCGCGAGCTATCACGTCCTCTGTGTCGGGTATGCACTCCAGGTGCTCGGGAGCAGTTTCGAGCACCCGATCACCACCGAGTTCACCCTCGACCAGCTCGACAACCTGCCGTGGGAGCGGCGCGCCTGGTCGTCGGGTTCCGGCATCGACGCGCTCGGCACCGCACTGGCGCGGAATCTCCATGACCACAAGGAATCCGGCCCGCTCGAACCGCTGATGGGCTGGCTCCTCACGCACGTCGATCCGAAGACCGGCATGTGGGGCGAGCCGCATCCCGACGACGGCTGGCTGCAGGTCGTGAACGGGTTCTACCGGCTGACCCGGGGGACCTACGCGCAGTTCGGTCTGCCGCTGCCGTACCCCGAACAGGCCGTCGCGACGGTGCTTGCTCACAGCAACGACAAGCGGATGTTCACCGGCGACAACTACAACTCGTGCAACATCCTGGACGTGATCCACCCGCTGTGGCTGGCGCGCAAACAGACGTCGTACGGCGAGCAGGACGGCAAGCGCTGGGCGGAGGAGCAGCTGCGCGCGATCCTCACCCGCTGGGTCGACGGCGCCGGTTTCGCGTTCGCCCCGGACGGCACCGACGAGCGGGCGATCCCTGGTCTGCAGGGGACCGAGATGTGGCTGGCGATCATCTGGCTGCTGTCCGACTACTTGGGCGTGTCCGACGCGTTGGGCTACCGGCCTCGCGGCGTGCACCGTCCGGAGCCGCTGGTCAGCCTGCACTGACCCACTCTGCGTGGTAGGCCGGATGCATGGTCGAAGAGCTGCGGCAGGGACTGACCGGACGGCTGGTGACCCCGGACGACCCGGACTGGGACGACGTACGACGTGGCTGGAACCGGTCCGTCGACTCGCACCCCCTCGCGGTCGTCGAAGCGGCTGACGCGAGTGACGTCGAGCAGACCGTCGCGTACGCCGCTGCGCACGGACTGAAGGTCGCGGTACAGGCAGTCGGCCACGGTACGACGCCCGCGCTCGACGGGACGATCGTGGTGCGGACTGCGGCGTTCGACGAGCTCACGGTCGACGTACCGGAGCGCGTCGTACGGCTTGGTGCCGGTGTGACCTGGGGAGCCGTGCAGACAGCGCTGGACGGCACTGGGCTGACCGGACTGCCTGGTTCGACCGGGAACATCTCGGTGGTTGGGTTCTGCACGAGTGGCGGGTTCTCGTGGTTCGCCAGGCCGTTCGGAAGCGGTGCGGCGAGCCTCCGAGCGGTGGAGCTCGTCGACGGGACCGGAGTACGCCGGTGGGTCGATGACACCGTCGACGCGGACCTGATGTGGGCGCTGCGTGGTGGTGGCGGGAACTTCGGCGTGGTGACGTCGGCCGAGGTGGAGCTGCATCCTGCTCCGGCCATCACCGGTGGGCGGCTGATGTTCCCGATCGGGCAGTCCGAGGCGGTGCTGACGGCGTACGCGAAGGCGACGCGGGACGCGGCGGAGCAGGTGACGCTGTGGGCGTACCTGATCCACTACCCGGACTCAGCGGCGCTGCCGGAGGAGGTGCGCGGGCAGTCGTTCTGCATGGTCGATGCGATGACGCCGTACCAGCCGGAGGCACTTGACGGGATGCTGGCGACTATCCGGGCTGCCGGCACCGCAGTGAGCGATGTCGTCGGTCCGCTGCAGCCCAGTGAGGTCGGGGAGATGAATTCGGTACCGGCGCCACCACAGGCGCTCTCACTCATCACGTCGACGTTCGACGAACTCACACCGGAGCTGATCGGCACGCTGCTCGAGTACGGCGCTGAACCGTCGCTGCTCTTCCAGGTGCAGCTGCGACACCTCAGGGCTAGTAGTGACGTCAGTCGTCCCGGAGTGGCCTCGGCTGACCCGTCAGCGCAGTACATGGTGCTGGCTGTCTCCATCGTTCCGAAGCCGGAGCTGCAGGAGTCTGCGGAGACCGCACTGCGGTCGCTGCAGGAGGCGCTGGCGCCTTGGCGCACGGGTGACATGCCACCGACCGGCCTGTCCGCGTGGGGCTCGTTGCAGGACTGCGTCAGCGGGCCGGACCTGGCCAGACTGCGGGAGATCAAGCGCCGGGTCGACCCCCTCGGCACACCGACTGGGAACTTCCCCCTACTCTGACGGGGTGGACCCCCGCACGCGCCGACTGGTGACCTCTCTCGTACTGGCCGCCCTGGTTGCCATCGTCGTGGTCGCGGCGTTCCTCCGCTGAGGAGGCTAACGTCGAGCCCATGAGTGCCACCACCAGTACCGGAGCGCGGTCGTCGTACCTGATGCGGGCGGGCCTGGTCCGTAACGTCCGGTCGGGTGAGCACCTGACCACGTTCGTGGTGTCCGGTGTGGCGACGGTGCTGGTGACGCGACTGATCCTCAGCCTGAGCGGCTACCCGCAGATCGGTGGCCGCGGCCTGCACATCGCGCACGTACTGCCCGGTGGTCTGCTGATGCTGATCGCCATCTCCCTGCTCCTCGGGTACGTCGGTCCGGTGGTCCGCCCCGCCGCGGCGACAGTCGGCGGGATCGGGTTCGGGCTGTTCATCGACGAGGTCGGGAAGTTCGTCACCTCGGACAACAACTACTTCTACAAACCGACCGCCGCGATCGTGTACGTCGTCTTCGTGCTGATCGTGCTCGGGTTCCGGTTCCTCACAACGCGCCGGCCGATCGACGCGCGCGAGGAGCTGGCGAACGTCATCGACCACGCCGTCGAGGGCGTCGCCGGTGGCCTCTCCCGGCGGCGCCGGGCCGAGGCGGAAGAGCTGCTGCGGATCGTTCCGCCGAAGATCTCCGGTCGCCGGGAGACGACCGAGCTGCTGGCCGCCTGCCCGCCCGACGAGGTGGAGCTGGCCGCGCCGGTGGACGCGGCCTGGCAGGCGCTGCAGAAGGGTTTCGAGCGACTCGCCACCCACCCGAAGGCTCCGCGGGTGGCGGTCATCGTGCTGGCGGTCCAGGTGGTGGGTGAGCTCATCATTGCGATCGTGCTGGGTGACGGTCTCGGTCATCTCCCGGTGATCGGAGTCACGGTCGGGAGTTTGCTGTCAGCAACGTTCACCGTGCGCGGTGCGCTGGCGCTGCGGAAGAACAACCGGGCCAGGGCGGTCCGGCTGTTCGAGCTGGCGGTACTCGTCTCGTTGCTGATGACACAGGTCTTCCAGTTCGCCGCCACCCAGTTCGCGGCCGCCTTCGGCATGCTGCTGGACCTGGTGATGCTCGGCATCCTGCGGGCGGAGCGCGACCGGATGCGGCGCGCGGTGGACACCACGGTGAAGACTAAGACGCTCCGACTGCCACCCGATCCGGAGCTGCCGCCGTTTCCGCAGGACCCGTCGGACCCGGTGTAGCTTTCCACTGCTCGTGCCGGCCGATCAGCACCGGTGACATCGTTGCGACCAGGTAGATTGCCCCACCGGCGAGCAGTGCGGGCGCCAGTCCGACACCGGCGACAGCCGCACCGGCGATCACCCCACCCAGCGGTACGCCGGTCCAGCACACCGCCCCGCTGAGTGAACGGACGCGACCGAGCAGGTGACTCGGGATGCGCTCGATGAACAGTGCGCCGAGAACTGGGTTGATGAAGCCGGCTCCGATCCCGCCGACGGCGTACACGGCCATCAGGGCCCACACTGGCGCGTCGGTGGCCATGGCGATGAAGCGTGGGGCGCCGGCGATCAAGAACGCCACGGTGAAGACGAGCTTGCGGGGGATGCGGTCGCCGATCGCGGACGCGAGCAGGGCGAACGCGGTAGCGGTCGCTGCGAAGGACGTGAGAATCAGACTGGTGTGGCCGGGGCCGTAGCCGTGGTCCTTGATCCAGACTGGCAGCAGTACGCCGCTGGTCGCGGCATCGAGCAGGTTGGTCACCGCGATCATGACCACCAGCGGAAGCATCAGCTTGTCGGTGCGGAGAAAACGCCAACCTTCCAGCAGACGTTGTCCGTAGCTGTGCTCTGCCTCTGCGTCGGCCTCGGCTGTGGTGGGCTCTTGCTGCACGGGCTTGGGGATCCAACGGGCGATCAGTACGGCGCAGACGCCGAACGACGCCGCATCGATCCAGAGGGCGTTGACCGCTCCCGCGAGAGTGATGAGCCCACCGGCGAGTGCGTACGCGAAGAAGCCGGCGAGGCGTTCCGTCGTACTCTCCAGGCCTGTCACTCGCTCCAGCGGGACCTTGGCGGCTCTGGCGATGTCCGGGATCAGCGTGTCCTTGGCGGCGTCACCTGGCCCGCGCAGGGCGCCCGCGATCGCTACCAGCACCAGCAGGGTCGGGAAGTGCAGTAGGCCGAGTGTGTGCAGCAGGGGGACGAGGCCCACGACTGCAGTGCTGGCTGTGTCTGCGACGACGCTGACCCGACGCGCGCCTACTCGGTCGATCAGTGGGCCGCCGATGGCCTTCACCAGCACTAGCGGTGCCATCTCGGCCATCGCGACCACACCGGTCTTGATCGGCGACCCGGTCGTGATCAGCACGAACCACGGGATCGCGATCGCGCTGACGCGGGTCCCGCAGATCGAGACCACGTTGGCCACCAGGAACGCCACCAACGGCGCCCGGTTCCCCTTCTCGTTCATCGCTTGCCTCACCCCCTGGTCCGGTTACCGCGTCTCGCGCGGGAAGGCCTGGATCTGGACCGTGACCTGCTCGGCGCCCTCGGGCAGCGGGGCGGTGAGGTCAGGCGTCTTGTACTTCTCCAGGACCGCCATGACCTCGTGCATCATCGCGTCCAGCTGGTCGGCGCGCAGGTGGAAGAAGTAGTCCGAGAGCAGGCTGGCGTCCCGCCAGTCCTCCGGCAGGGTCTGCATTGCGTCGATGAAGCCGAAGATGTTCTCGGCGTACGTCTGGCCGACGCCGTGCAGGAAGCCCAGGGCCAGCTCGGGCTCCTGGTCCAGCAGTTCGGCGGCGTTGAACTCGGTGCCCTGGTGCGCCGACTTCCACCAGCGGTCGCGCGCGTTGCCGCGGCTGTCGTCCTCGACCACCAGCCCGGCGTCCGCGAGCTGGCGGAGGTGGTAGCTGGTCGCGCCGGTGTTCACCCCGAGTCGGCCGGCGAGTGTGGTGGCGGTTTGTGGGCCGTAGACGCGGAGCAGACCGAGGATCCGGTTCCGCATTGGGTGCGCGAGGGCGCGGACGAGGTGGCGGTCCAGCCGGACTGTCCGGGCAGCCTCGTCGGCCTGGGTGCTGTCGGCCGGGCTGTCGTGCGCCGGGGTTTCGTCGCTCATGGGTCTGAGCATAGGACTGCAAAGACTCTTTGCAAAGAGATTTTGCAAAGCAGTTCTGGGGTTGGTTGTCCACAGATTGCGGATCGGCCGGTCGGGAGGGGTGCGATCGCGGCATCTTCTCTGGCGACCACGCATCCACCAAGGAACGGAGAGAACCACCGATGATGCGCGTGATGCTCGAGGACGCCGACTACTGCGACGTCCCGGCCGACCTGATGACGTTCGACGACGGGGCGGTGGTGTTCTGGCGGGAGGGTGAGGAGGTCGGCCGCCACCGGCAGCTCCGGATCCGCTCGCTCGAGGTACTGAACGCCCGCTCGATGACCCGCCGCATCGAGCGCGCCCGGAAGAACCACCCGAACGCGTTCCGCCAATGGACCCCCGAGGACGAGCAGACCCTGATCGAGATGTTCAACAACGGCGCCACCAAGGAGCAGCTGGTCGAAGCCCTCGGCCGCCAGGAAGGCGGCATCGCCACCCGCCTCCGAGCCCTAGGCCTCATCGAAGACGACCAAAGACTCACCTGAACCGCCCGACCGGAGGAGAAAGGTCGCCGCCTGGGGCCCGGCTCCTCGCGAGCATCATGTGTGGAGGGGGCTGAGTGCGGCGACGGTTCTTTTGGCCGCCTTCGGCGGCGCGCGGGTCGTGGTGTGGTGGGCTGCCTCGGCGAAGGTCCGGGTGTGAGGTGTGCCGCAAAGCGGCCTCACCGAGCTCCGTCACCGGCGCGTCCGACCCCACCTCGGGGGACCGGACCCTCGCGACCATCACGTGCGACGAGGGCAGTGTGGCGACAGTTCTTCTGGCGCTTCCGCTCGGCAATCCAACACCGCGCGAGGGGGCAAGCATCCGTGGGGCGTGCGGCGGGAACCGGGTCAGACGGCTGCTGCCTCGACGAGGTCGTGGAGGGCGCGGAAGTCCGTCGGATTGCGCGTGTAGAGGGCTGCCTCACGCACCGCCGCCGTCCGCCACCTGCTCCGATCTAGGGAAACTAATTGCCACCAGGCGGCACAAAAGTTCCCCTAACCCCCGCTCCGCCCAGACGCGACCGATCCACGCATCCCAAGACAACAAGCAACGCCCCGTGACACCGCCGCGGCCATCGCACCGCGCGTCGCCGCACGGCGGGTACGGCGCCGGATACGCCGGCGCGACGGAACGGCCTGCGGCGCCGAAGGAGCACCGCGGCAGGGCGGCCGGAGACCGTGATCACCAAGTGGTCACCAGCTTCGGCGCGACGGACGGGGTCGCTCGCGTGTTGCCGGAGTTCGCGGAGCCCAAACGTATCCATGACTCCAAGGTGGTACATGTGCCAAATGCCGGCGTCCAGTTCGCCGTTCGAGGGTGGGAATCGGAAGGGTGAATGCGGGGAGTTCTGGGAGGGGTACTGCCAGTGGTCGAGACCCTTTTGAGATCCGGTGGAGGGGTCGGGGACAATGGCGCGATGCAGCAACAGGAGCGGTCGGGCGGTCCGGCGCAGCCGGAGGAGTCCGGAGCGTCGGCGGAGATCCGTGCCGCCTTGCTCGACCAGAGTGGTCTGGTCCGCGGGCTTGCGTCCGGTCGGCGCCGCGGGCTGGAGCCGCCGGCGTACCTCCGGGTCGAGGTGCGGTACGTCGATCTGAAGGGGCAGCGGCACCTGCAGATCACCGAGTTCGACGAACGGCAGGCGCACACGCGGAACGTCGCCGGGCCGGACCTGGAGAAGGCCGTCGACGAGCTGCTTGCGCTGGCGTACGGGTCCTGGCATGTCGAGACCACGAGCGAGACTTTGCGGCTGCGGTACACCAAGAAGGGCAAGGAGCTGCTGCACCGGGAGCAGAGCGACCGGGAGCAGGAGACCGCTCACGACCGCGTGAAGCGGCGGGTGCTCGACCCGGCCGCGCCGTTCCTGATCGAGCTCGGGATCAGTGATCACCAAGGCCGCGTGAAGCCGTCGCGACAGGCGAAGTACAAGCAGATCGAGGAGTTCTGCAAGCTGCTCGCGCCGGCGCTCGACGAGGCGATTTCGGCGGGCCGGATCGCGACCGGGCGGCCGTTGCAGGTGGTCGACCTCGGCTGTGGGAACGCGTACCTCACGCTGGCGGCGTACCACCTGCTGTCCTCGGCCGGGCGGGACGTCCGGATGACCGGTATCGACCACAACCCGGCGGCCCGGAAGCGGAACACCCGAGTGGTCGAGGCGCTCGGGTGGCAGGACCACCTGCGGTTCGTCGACGCGACCATTCAGGCGGCGGAGCTGGACGTCCGGCCCGACGTCGTCCTGGCGCTGCACGCGTGCGACACCGCGACCGATGACGCGCTCGCGCGGGCCGTCGGCTGGGAGGCTCCGCTGGTGCTCGCAGCTCCGTGTTGCCATCACGACATCCAAAAGCAGCTCAAGAGCGTCACACCACCGGCGCCTTATGCGCTGATGACGAGATATGGCATCGTTCGTGAGCGGTTCGCCGACGTCCTGACGGACTCCCTGCGGGCAGCCGTGCTGCGACAGGTCGGATACCGGGTGGAGGTCGTGCAGTTCGTGGACAGTGAGCACACGCCGCGCAATCTGCTGCTCCGCGCAGCGCGGACCGGCGCCAAGCCGACACCGGACCTCCAGGCCGAGTACCGTTCACTCGTCACCGAGTGGCAGGTGACGCCGCGGCTCGCCCAGCTCCTGCTAGCGCCCACCGAGCACAGCGTGGGCGCCGAGGTGGTTTCGTGAAACAGGTCCGGTCGGTGTTGGCGCTGGTGGGCGTGGCCCTCTGCGCGTTGACAGGTGTGGCGCTTCCCACAACAGCCACTGCGACCAGCGCGACCACCTCGTCCGCGGCCGCCGACCCGTCCACGCCGGCACCGAAGAAGCTCTTCACGATCCGGGACGATCGGATCAAGGAATCGTCCGGGCTGGCGAAGAGCGTCAAGCATCAGGGCATCTACTGGACCGTGAACGACTCCGGTGACACCGGGCGGGTGTTCGCAATTGACCAGACCGGCAAGGTGAAGGCGGTCCTGAAGTTCGGCGCCAAGGTGACCGACGTCGAGGCGCTCGGGGTCGGCCGGGACGGCACGCTCTACATCGCCGACATCGGCGACAACAAGGAGAACCGGGACCAGGTCGAGATCTACACGGTCCCGGAGCCGGAGACGCTGCAGGACCAGGACGTCAAGTACCACCGGTTCGACTTCACCTACCCCGACGGTGCGCACGACGCCGAGACGCTGCTGGTCGAGCCCGGGACGAGCCAGCTGTACATCGTCACGAAGTCGCTCAAGGGCGCCGGCGCGATCTACGCCGCCCCGCCGGCCCCGTCCCGCGAGGGCACCAACAAACTCAGCAAGCTCGCCCCGGCGCCGTCGGGCGTGATCACCGACGGCACGTTCCTGCCGGACGGCCAGCGGGTGGTGCTTCGGACGTACGCCGATGTCGCGACCGTCGCGTGGGGTGACACGCCCAACGCGATCGCCCGTGGCGCCGCGCCGCTCGGCCAGGGGGAGACTGTCGCGCTCGGGCCGACCGACACCACCGTCGTGGTGGGGAGCGAAGGGCCCAACTCGGCCGTGTACCAAGTCGCGATCCCGGCGAAGGCGGCTGCGTCCACGCCGCCGAGTTCCAGCGCTACTCCGAAGCCGGCCGGTAGCTCGGACAGCGACAGCTCGAGCTCCGGCAAGAGCCACAGCCTCCGCTGGATCGTCATCGGCGCCGCGCTGTTCGCGCTGATCATCACCTTCATCACGTTCCCGCCGGGCCGCCGCGAACGCCGCGACCGCCAGGCCGAGAACGACCGCCTCACCGGCCAAGGACCTCCCACAGCCCACCGTCGCTAACCCCTAACCCCACCCACGCGTGTGTAGCTACTTGGGTGGGGACGGTGGCCACCGCGCACCTCGGTGGGTGCGGCAGCCGGTTGCTGGTGCAGACGTGAACAGCCGCCGCGACCCGGTGGGTGCGGCGGCTGTTGGGGGTTATCGGGTTACTTGAGGTTTTCGACGACGTAGTCGATGGCTTGGGTGAGCTTTTCGACGTCGTCGGGGTCGACTGCGGGGAACATCGCGACGCGCAGTTGGTTGCGGCCCAGCTTGCGGTACGGCTCGGTGTCGACGATGCCGTTGGCGCGCAGCGTCTTGGCGACCGCGGTCGCGTCGATCGCGTCGTCGAGGTCGATGGTGCCGACCACGAGCGAGCGGGCGTCCGCGTCGGCGACGTACGGCGTGGCGTACTCCGACTTCTCGGCCCACGTGTAGAGCCGGTTGCTGGAGTCCGTCGTCCGCGCGACGCTCCACTCCAGGCCGCCCTGGCTGTTGATCCAGTCGGTCTGCTCCGCCATCAGGAAGAGCGTGGCCAGCGACGGCGTGTTGTACGTCTGGTTCTTGCTGGAGTTGTCGACCGCGGTCGCCAGGTCCAGGAACGCCGGGATCCACCGGCCGGACGCGCTGATCTCCTCGACGCGCGCGAGCGCCGCCGGGCTCATCAGCGCGATCCACAGGCCGCCGTCGGACGCGAAACCCTTCTGCGGCGCGAAGTAGTAGACGTCGGCCTCGTTGATGTCGACCGGCAGACCGGCCGCACCGGACGTGGCGTCGATCGCGACCAGCGCACCCTCGTCGGCGCCCTCGACCCGCTTGACCGGGGCCATCACGCCGGTGGAGGTCTCGTTGTGCGGCCACGCGTACAGGTCGACGCCGGCCTCGGCGACCGCGACCGGGCGGGTGCCAGGCTCGGACTTCACGATCGACGGCTCACCCAGGTGCGGGGCCAGCTGCGAGGCCTTCGCGAACTTCGAGGAGAACTCACCGAAGCTCAGGTGCTGGCTCTTCTCCCGGATCAGCCCGAACGTCGCGATGTCCCAGAACGCGGTCGAGCCGCCGTTCCCGAGCACCACCTGGTAGCCGTCGGGCAGCTGGAACAGCTCGGCCACGCCGTCCTGAACCCGCTTGACCAGGTTCTTCACCGGCGCCTGCCGGTGGGAGGTGCCGAGCAGCTTGGCGCCCTCGTTCGCCAGCGCGGCGATGGCCTCCGGGCGAACCTTCGACGGACCCGAACCGAAGCGGCCGTCAGCGGGCTTGAGCTCTGCAGGAATCTGAATGTCGCTGGTCACCAGCGTCTTCCCTTCGTCGTCTGCACTCCAGAAAGCCGACGACGCTGTCAGCGCGCTCTATCCTCGCACATCCCGCCCAACCCACCACCGCGGGTCCACTCTGTGCACCGGATCCGTACGCCGAGCGCCCCGCCGTACGGATCTGGTGCACAAGGGCTACTCGTGCTTGCGGGTGGTTCGCTCCGTGCCGGTGAGGAGGGCGACCGGGCCATCGGGCGTGTCGGTCCACTCTCCGCAGGCGCCGCCGCCCTCGGCGACCTCGAGCGGCAGTTCGGTCCCGTCCATCCGCAGCACCGGGTGGTAGTACTGCGCCACCCGTTCCGCCTCGCCCTCGATGTAGTGGCCGATCAGCGCCCGCCGGAACCGGTCGGTGGTGATGTTCGGGTTGCTCCCGTGCACCAGCGCGCCGTGGAAGAACAGCACGTCACCCGGCTCCATCTCGATCGGTACGGCGGCCCCGTTCGTCGGCAGCGGGACGGTCACATCGGTGAAGCTGACCTTGGTGTCGGCCTTCTCGGTGCACAGGATCGGCCAGCGGTGCGACCCGGGCACGACCTCGAGACAGCCGTTCGCCTCGTCGACCCGGTCCAGCGCCATCCACGCCGCGACGCACGTCCCCGGATCGGCCTTCAGGTAGAAGTTGTCCTGGTGCAGCGCCTGTCCGCGGGAGCCCGGCGGCTTGAAGTAGAGCATCGTCTGTACGGCGTACGGCGACCTCCCGAGCAATGCGGTCATCACCTCGTCGATGCGCGGGTCGACCAGCCACTGCAGCGAGGCGTCGTCCCAGCGGTGCATCTGCGCCATCCGCGGGTACCGCTTCAGCGGGTCGCGATCGGTCGAGTTGTGCCCGGCGAAGTCGTGCGACCGGGGTCCGCCGTGCCGCACCTCCATGTAGTGGTCCCGCAGCCGGTCGACCTCGTCGGTGGCGAACAGCCCGCGCACCAGGGTGTGCCCGGTCCGCTCGAACTCGTCCCGGAGTACGGCGGCCCGCTCGTCGGTGTTGTATGAAACGCTCATGCACGTCTCCCGCGTCTCTGCTCTACGCTGCTTGTGAACCCTATTTTCCTGCCCGAACCTGGTTCGGAACCACGGACGATTCACGCGAGGACTTGAACTTTTGTTGCACAGGCTCGCTCTGGAGCGGATGTCCGCACCGACCTTCTGGCGCTGCGAACCCCGCTGGTCCTGGACGTCGCGGCCGCTCGTGGACCACCTGCTGTGGTGTGTGGTCGACGGCCGTGGCGCGCTCGAGCTCGACGGTCAGAGCCAGGAGTTGCGGCCGGGCGTCTGCGCGGTGTTCAAGCCGGGTGACGCGCCGCGCGCCACGCACGACCCGCACCGAAGACTCCTGGTCTTCGGCATGCACTTCGCGACCGTGCCGACGGCCGCACCGGATCCACGCTGGGGTGAGGTGATGGATCGTGAGCTGCTCGGCGTCCTCGCGCGGACGAGCGACGCGGCGTACCGGCGGGGTGACGCGATCGGGCGGCGACAGGCGGAACTGTGCCTGGAGCAACTGATCGCGCTGGTCTGGGACGCTGTCCACAATCCCGGCCGCAGCGTCACCGACGCCGCCGTCGACGAGCTCGCGAGGCAGTTACGTGAGGACCCGAGCCGGGACTGGACGGTCGCCGAGATGGCGCGCCGCGCTTCGTTGTCCAGGGCCCAGTTCACCCGGCGCTTCGTCACGCAGCTCGGGATGTCGCCTGCGCAGTACCTGATCCAGGCGCGGATCGATAGGGCACACCAACTACTCACCGAGAGCGGCATGACCGTCACAGAGACGGCCGCCGCCCTCGGCTACACAGATGTCCCGTACTTCAGCCGCCAGTACAAACAACGCACAGGACGCAACCCAAGCCAGGACCGTTAGGCCCAGTTGGGGTTCCAGCCCTCGATGGAGTCGGCCGGGCGGGAGGCGGGGCCGGAGTAGATCGCCGAGGGACGGATCAGGCGGCCGGTGCGCTTCTGCTCCAGGACGTGGGCGCTCCAGCCGGCGGTGCGTGCACAGGTGAACATCGACGTGAACATCGGCGGCGGGACCTCGGCGAAGTCCAGGACGATCGCCGCCCAGAACTCCACGTTCGTCTCCAGCACCCGGTCCGGTCGCCGTTCGCGCAGTTCGGTCAGCGCGGCCTGCTCCAGCGCCTCGGCCACCTCGTACCGCGGTGCGTCCAGCTCTCGCGCCGTACGGCGAAGCACCCGCGCGCGCGGGTCCTCGGCCCGGTAGACCCGGTGGCCGAAGCCCATCAACCGCTCGCCGGCGTCCAGCAGGCCCTTCACGTAGGCCCGAGCGTCACCAGAGCGCTCGACCCCTTCGATCATCGTCAGTACCCGGGCCGGCGCGCCACCGTGCAGCGGACCGGACATCGCACCCACCGCACCGGACAGCGCCGCGGCGACATCCGCACCGGTGGAGGCGATGACCCGCGCGGTGAACGTCGACGCGTTCATCCCGTGCTCGGCCGCGGACGTCCAGTACGCGTCGACCGCGCGGACGTGCTTCGGGTCCGGCTCGCCACGCCAGCGGATCATGAACCGCTCGGTGATCGTCTTCGCCTTGTCCACCTCGCGTTGCGGCACCATCGGCTGCCCGATGCCACGCGCGGCCTGGGCGACGTACGACAGTGCCATCACCGCCGCGCGGGACAGGTCCTCGCGGGCCTGGACGTCGTCGATGTCGTAGAGCGGCCGCAGACCCCAGGCAGGTGCGAGCATCGCCAGCGCGGACTGTACGTCGACCCGGACGTCGCCGGTGTGCACCGGCAGCGGGAACGGCTCGGCGGGCGGCAGGCCCGGCGTGAACGCACCGTCGACCAGCAGGCCCCAGACGTTCTCGAACGGCACCCGGCCGACCAGGTCCTCGATGTCCACACCGCGGTAGCGCAGCGCCGAACCTTCCTTGTCCGGCTCGGCGATCTGCGTGTCGAACGCGACCACACCCTCCAGCCCGTGCTGCACCTCGGTCCTCGGATCAGACATGCGACTCCCTCGTCCTCGTCGTGAATACGCAGGCTCACCAGGAGAGCCGCGCACCCATGGGCGCTTCCGCAGCATAGTTCTCCGTACAGAGGACCGGACAGCTTTGTGACCGGTTCGAGGCGCCCGGTGCACCCCGTGCAACGCGTCGGTTCCGCACGGGTGGACCGGTCAGAGGTCTACTGTCGAGGGCATGACAAAGCCCCTCCCCGCCCTCGGGCTCGTGATCGGCGTCATCGTGACGTACGTCGGGATGGTGTGCGCGTCGTACGCGACCACCCGCCTGATGCTCCGGATCCAGACGTTCCGCGCGGACACGGGCCACACGCTGCCGTGGCTGGCCGCGCTGGTCGCCATCGCGGCCGTTGTCGGCCTGCTGATGCTGGTGCCGGCGATCGGTTCCGGTGTGACGACCGGTGCGGGCGCGTTGCTCAGCGTCGTCGGCGTGGCCGTGTTGCTGCTGCCGATGCGGCAGGCGTTCGACCTGACGAAGCTGTTCCAGTTCCCGGGCACGCAGTACAGCGGCTACATGCTGTTCGACGGAACGTTCATCCTGTTCGGCATTCCGTTGCTGATGGTCGGTCTGCGGCGTTGGGCCGTGGACGCCAAGTTGGCGAAGCTGGCGGCGGCACCTGGGCAGATCCAGGACAGCAGCGGCTACCAGTCGACGTACCCGCAACAGCAGCAGTGGGGCGGCTACCCCGGCCAGCAACAGCAGCCGCCGAACCCCGGCCAGCAGCAGTACCCGGGGCAGCAACCACCCCGATAACTTTCACCGCGGAGCCCGCATCTGGCTCTGCATGGAAACGCTGATCGCCTACTCCTTCGCGCACGACAGCGCCGCGCGGGCAACCGCCGGTCGTGCTCGTGTGGAGGCGTACTACGGCGATCTCTGGCAGCACGAGGCCAAACACCACGGGTACGACGGCAGCTCGGTCGGACTGCATCTCTGGGACCGCCGCGACGGCAGCTGCCGGTGGCCGTCCTGGCACGACGCCGGTGACGTCTGTGTGGCGAGTGTGCACGCTCCACTCGGATACCAACGCGTGATCGGCGAGATCGCGCCGTACGACGCTCCTCCTCGGTTGGCCCACGCGGTACGACGTACTCCGGCGAGCTTCCTCGAACTGGCGTCCCCGTTCACGATGGCCGTCCTGGACCCGGCGGACGAGCGACTGGAGTTGTTCACTGACTTCATTGGTGTCGGTCGCCTGTTTCAGTTGCGCTTACCGGACGGGTGGGTTTGGACCAATCGCCCCGTTGCCGCGTTGCTGTTCGCCGGCGTACCGGCCGTGGCGTCGTCCCGTGGCTGGACCTTCGCCGCGGGCTGTGGCTGGTTCATGGACGACAGCACGCCGTACGACAGTGTACTCACGGTGCCCGGGGCAACACACATCGTTGCCGAGGGCTACCGTCAGCGACCGACGGTGAGTCGGATCGAGACCACCAGTGTGTTGTCGACCGACGTTGAGGAGACAGCAGCGGCACTGCAGGACGTGGCCCGATCGGTGGGCAGCCTGTGGCAGGAACGTCCGACTGTCGACCTGAGTGGTGGCCCTGACTCGCGGCTGGTTGCCAGTGCATTCTTTGCCGCAGGCGTCGATGTGGACAGCCAAACGACCCCAAGCAAGCAGGTGAGACCGCAGCCGCTCGAGCTGGTGGACCGAGCGCTGCGCTGGCACCGGTACGCCGAAGGGCTCCGCCCGGCCAGCGACCTCTTCAACACGCCTCCGGCAACGCTGGCAGGCGTGACGCGTCTGGAGATCGGCAGTGCGGGTGGCGAGATCGCACACGGCCACTTCTACCCACGCGACGTACTGCAAATCGACGCACTGCCCTTGCCGGCCAAGCTGAGCGCCTTCGGCAACCACCTGCAGTCCCGCCTCATGCCAGCGGCCGGCCCCGCGGACTCAGCTCGCAGCGCGGTCGCCGACCAGATCGACCGGGTACTGCGAACCGCAGTCGACGGCGGCATCGAGAACGCCACGATGCTCGACTACTTCTACGTCGTAGAACGCCTCCGCCGCGGGGGTACAACAGGGGCCGTCGTCTCGCCTCTCCTCATCCCCTCGTTCGTTCGCGCGGCCTTCGCGCTCGATCCCGCCCAGCGCATCGAGAACGCCTTGCACCGCGAGCTGGTACGACTGCTCGTCCCAGAGCGGGCCGACTTCACGCCCAGCCCGCAGGTCAGTACCCGCAGGAGCCCGGCCAAGCTCCGGTGTCTGGCCGATGCGGCCGACCGCGACCTGATCGAGCAGGTGCTCGCGGACGTCGACGGTTTCGACTCGCAGGCGCTCAGCACGCTGTGGGCCGCCTCGGTAGCCGGTGCGAGCTCGGCAACCGGTGAGTCCACCCTCCGCCGGGCGCTGTGGCGCGCGACCTTCGACCAGCACCTCGCGGAGGTCAACAGGCACGTCCCCGCCCGTAGCCCGCTGATCCGCGCCATAGCAGCGACAAAAAGGGCCTACCGGACCAGCAGATTCGGACCTCAGTAGGCTCGATGCGTGGACCTTGCGGAGATGCGGCAGACGTACGGACTGGGTGAGCTGCTCGAGAGCCAGGTGGACGCCGACCCGATCGTGCAGTTCCAGCTCTGGCTGGACCAGGCCAGGGCAGCGGGTCTAGCCGAGCCCAACGCCATGGTGTTGGCCACCGCCGACGAAGACGGGAAGCCCTCGGCGCGCACTGTGCTGCTGAAGCGCGTCGACGAGCGCGGATTCGTCTTCTACACCAACCAGCAGTCCCGCAAGGCCGACGACCTCGCGGCGAACCCGCACTGCGCGCTGGTGTTCCCGTGGCACGCGATGGAACGCCAGATCCGTATCGAGGGCATCGTCACCAAGCTCCCGGCCGACGAGGTCGACGAGTACTTCGCGAGTCGTCCGCGCGAATCACAGCTCGGAGCGTGGGCGTCGCAGCAGAGTCAGCCCGTCGACTCGCGCGAGGAGCTCGACCTGCAGTACGCGTCGTACGAGCGGCAATGGCCGGAGGGCACCGAAATCTCCACGCCGTACTTCTGGGGCGGCTATCTGGTCGCCCCGGAGGCGTTCGAGTTCTGGCAGGGCCGCACCGGCCGGCTGCACGACCGACTGGCCTACCGCCGCGCCAGCTCCGGCCCCGAAGGCTCAGTAGGCCCTGTAGGTTCAGCGGGCTGGGAGCTGTCCCGACTCCAGCCCTGATCGCCTTCGCGGAAGCCGTGTCGCTTCCACCACCGCTGCAGTGGCGCCGGCGCCCACCAGTTGGCGCGACCCAGCAACCGCATCGTCGCCGGCACCAGCAGCGCCCGGACGATCGTCGCGTCCAGGGCGATCGCGATCACCAGCCCGACGCCGATCATCTTCACGAAGACGATGCCAGAGGTGGAGAACGCCGCCACCACGATGATCAGCAGCAACGCGGCACTGGTGATGATCCCGCCGGTCCGCTGCAATCCGAGTGCGACCGCCTGGGTGTTGTCACCGGTCTTGTCGTACTCCTCCCGGATCCGGCTGAGCAGGAACACCTCGTAGTCCATCGACAGCCCGAAGAGCACGGCGAACAGCAGCACCGGGTTCGTCGCGTCCAGGAACCCGGCCGGCGTGAAGTCCAGGAGTCCGGACAGGTGCCCCTCCTGGAAGATCCACACCATCGCCCCGAACGCCGCGGACAGTGACAGCACGTTCATCAGCAGCGCCTTCGCCGGCAGCACCACCGACCCGAACGCGATGAACAGCAGCACGAACGTCACCAGCACGATGAACCCCGCCATGTACGGCGCCCGCTGCTTCAGTACGTCGAGCAGATCGATCACCGCCGCGGTCTCACCGCCGACCTGCAGCTGCGTCCCGGCCGGCGCCGCGACCGCCCGCACTCCGTGCACGACCGCCCGCGCCGGCAACTCCTGCCCGGTGTACTTCGTGTGCACCACCACCGAAGCGACGCCGTTCTGGTAACCGCCGATCCGCACGTTCTCCACATCCGGCACCCGCCGTAGTTCGGCGAGGTACGGCGCCAGCGCCGCAGACGGATCGCCTGGCGCGGAGTCGAACCGCACCGCTGCGTAAATGTCCGACCCACCGGCGCCTGGGAAATCGCGTTGCAGCGTCTCGGTCACCGTTCGCGAAGTCGCACCGGCCGGCAGCGCCCGGTGGTCGACACCGCCGAGTTGTGCGCTCAGGAACGGAATCCCCAAGACGAGCAGCACCGGCACGAGCACGACGACGTACCGGACCGGGCGGCGCATGACGCTGTGCGCGAGGCGGTACCAGGCGCCGTGTTCCGCGGTGGCCTTGCGGGGCTTGAAGATCCGCAGGTTGTTCACCCGGTGGCCGAGGACCGCGAGCAGGGCCGGGAGCGCGGTCAGGGCCGCGATCATCGCGACGGCGACCGCGGCCGCACCGCCGTACGCCATCGACTTCAGGAACATCACCGGGAACAGCACCAGACTGCTGATCGCCACGCCGACCGTCACGCCGGAGAACGCGACCGTCCGTCCGGCGGTGCCCATCGTCGTGGTCAGCGCCGTCTCCACGTCATTGCCCTTGGCAAGTTCTTCGCGGAAACGCGTGACGATGAACAGCGCGTAGTCGATGGCCAGGCCGAGTCCGATCATCGTGACGATGTTGATCGAGAAGATCGACACGTCGGTGACCGCCGACAACCCGCGCAGCAGCACGAACGCGCCGAGGATCGCCAGCGCCCCGACGAACAGCGGCAGCGACGCGGCGACCAGGCCGCCGAAGACCACGACGAGCAGGATCAGCACGATCGGCGTCGAGATCGTCTCGGCCCGGACGATGTCGTGCTCGGTCTGCGTGTTCACCTCGTCGAACACCGCGACCTCGCCGCCGACCTTCGCGTCCAGCCCGGCCGGCGTCGCTCGGACCTGGTCGGCGATCTTGTGGAACGTGGCCAGCCGCTCCTCCTGCGTCGCACCGGCGAGCGTGAGGACGGCGTACGTGCTGTGCTGGTCCTTCGAGACGAAGAGCGGCGACTTGGTGCTCCAGTACGTCGTGGCGCCGACCACGTCGTCCTTCGGGAGACCGGCCAGGTGCTGCTCGACCGACTGCCGGAACGCCGGGTCGGCGACCGTCTCGGTCGGGCTCTTGTAGAGCACGATCACGTCGGTGCCGGTGCGGCCGATGTTCTGCTCGATGGTCTTGACCGCGTTCGCGGCCTCGGTGTCCGGCGCGTCGAAACCGCCGTTCGCCAGGGAGCCGAACACGCCGGTGCCCCAGGCCAGCCCGAGGACGACGAAGACTCCGGTCAGGGCGAGCACCAGACGGCGCCGCCGATACGTGAAACGGCCGAGCGTCTCGAACACGAAACTCTCCCGAAGGCGTAGATTGAAGCGCAGAAGCTAGAGTGAACAGTGTTAACTGTTAACGGTGTTCACTCTAGGGGTTTGACCTGTACCCCTGTCAAGGAGGAGTTCCGCGTGACCGGACGGGACCGTCGCCGGGCGGCGACGCTCGCCGAGATCAAGACGGCCGCACGCCGGCTGCTGGTCAGCGGCGGGACGGCCGCGGTCGGCCTGCGCGCGGTGGCGCGCGAGCTCGGTCTCACTCCGCCGGCGCTGTACCGGTACTTCCCGAGTCACGAGGCGCTGATCAGTGCACTGATCGCCGACCTGTACGACGAGTTGACCGGCGCGCTGCTCGATCTGCAGGGCACCGACGAGGGCGTGGACCTCGGCGCGCGGCTCTACCTGCTGGCGAACGGGCTGCGGGACTGGGCGCTGGCCCATCCGGCCGAGTTCGGGTTGTTGTTCGGGACCGCCGTACCGGATCCGGAGGACGACTGTCACGAGGAGACGCCGGGGCATCAGGCGGCGATGCGTTTCGGGGCGCTGTTCAAGGAGCTGGTCGCGCAGGTGTGGCACCAGAAGCCGTTCCCGCACCCGGCCGAGGAACAACTGGGTACGGCGTTGGTCGAGCAGCTCACGGCCGAGTCGGAGCACTTCCACGGGATGCCGCCCGGAGCGATCTACCTCTCGCTGAACTACTGGACCAGGCTCTACGGCCTGATCTGCATGGAGGTCTTCGGTCAGCTGCACTGGGTGCTGCCGGACGCCGCGGCGTACTTCGAGGCGCAGCTCTTCGAGATCGGCGAGGCTCTCGGCCTCGACTGCCCTGCTCCGGAATAGAAAAAGCCCGCGGGCGCTTCCAGAGACACGACCGGGTGGTCGACGCTCAGGGTCAGGCGGACTACCTGACTGCCCGCGGGCCCGGTGGCCGGCGTTGAATTAGCCCACCACGTTGCCCACACAAATGTGGTTGGCGGGTCAGCCCGCCGCCACCTCACGAGTCCGATAGCTATACATGCCTTGGACCACCTCCCTTCGCGTGTACTGAGAACTTACTGCCGCCCGGATCACCGTTCAACCAGTTTTCGCCCAGGGATGAACGACAATCGGAAGATGATCAGACTCGGCCTGATTCCCCTCGTCCTGCTGATCGGAACCGCCTGGTGGGCGTGGGCGTCGTACCGCCGGGCCGCCCAGGCGGAGCAGGCACTTGCCGAGGTCAACGCCGAGCACCGGGCGCTGATGCGGGAGGTCCGGACGCTGGAGCGGGCGGTCGCGGCTGCCGAGCAGGGCCTGCGTACGCTCAGCTCGCATCCGTCGGTACCGCGCGACGTCGCGGTCACCGCCGACCTGACCCTCGCCGACATCCGGCGCTTGGTGGAAAGCAACAAGGAGCTCGACGACTGATGGTGAAACTGGGGAACGCTGCCACGGCGATCAAGCCGAAGGGTGGTGGCAGCGGGAAGGCCAAGCTGATCGGTGGCCTGATCGTCGCGGTGATCGTGATCATCGCGCTGTTCAACATCTTCAACTTCGCGAACACCGACGCGAACCGGATCGGCCTGCACTACGGCGGTGGCGTGATCGAGGACAAGAAGTTCAAGTCGATCATCCCGCCGGGTTCGACGAACTCGCTGATCGGCCCCGGTGACACCGTCTACACGTACCCGATCGACCAGCGCTCGTACATCATCGGCGGCGACGGCGCGGACACCGACGCGGGCGACGAGGTCACCGTGGTCAGCAAGGACAACGTCCGGCTCGGCGTCCGGGTCCAGGTCTACTTCACGCTGAACCGGGACAAGGACGTCATCAAGTCCTTCCACGAACGGATCGGCCTGAAGACCGAGGCGTACGAAGAGAGTGGCTGGAACACGATGCTGCAGAGCTACTTCCGCCCGCAGATCGACCGGGCGCTGGCCGCGGTCGCGACCAACTACGGGTGGGCCGAGCTCTACAACAACGAGGCGAAGAAGTCGGCGTTCCAGAGCGCGGCGGCCAAGGAATTCACCCGGCTGCTGCCGGCCGCGGTCGGTGGCGACTACTTCTGCGGCCCGGGCTACAACGGCAGCAACGACTGTGGCGAGCTGTCGTTCACGGTCCAGAAGCCGATGCCGCTGGACAAGGGCATCATCGACGGCCTGGAAGCCAAGCAGCGTGCCGAGCTGGCGAAGGCCACCCAGGAGCAGAAGAACCAGCAGGTCAACGTCGAGTTGCAGTCGGTCAAGCAGCAGGTCGCGATGCTTGGTGCGAACGGCTACCTGCTGAAGACCGCGATCGAATCGGGCAAGATCCAGTTCATGGTCATCCCGCAGAACGGCAACGTCAGCATCCCGGTGCCGACGACCACCCAACAGGGACAGCTGCCGAACCAGGAGCCGTCCGCGCCGGTCACCCCGACGCAGCCGGCCAGGTAAAGCATGAGTGCGCTGCCGTCCCATCTCGAGCTCGTGCAGGGCGTCGTCCTGCCCAAGCCGGTCGGCGCGCACCCGGTGCTCGACTTCGTCAACACTCGGTCCGAGTGGACCACCCGAGGCCCCGCCCGGACCGAGTGGCTGACGTCGTACGACGCCTTCCTGATCTGGAACTCGTACGTCGGCCTGCTCGCGCCCGCCACGGTGACCCGACTCGTCGGCGCCCCCAACGAACACCTGCGGGCCGCGCTCACCTTCCGCGCCGACCTGTACGACGTCCTGGCGGGTCAGGCGTCCGACAACACTTTCGAGGCCGTCGCCCACTTGATCGAGGACGCCTCCGGCCGCCGGCGACTCGTCCGATCGGACAGCGGCCCGATCTGGCAGCTGCCCGAAGACGCTGCGCTCCCGCTCCACAACGTCGCGCTGCTCGCGGGTGACCTGCTGACCGGTCCGTCCCGCGAGCACGTTCGGATCTGCCCGTCATGCGGCTGGCTGTTCCTCGACCCGCGCGGCCGCCGCCGCTGGTGCTCGATGGCCACCTGCGGCAACCGAGCCAAGGTCCGAGCCCACGCGGCCCGCGTGCGCTAGTGCCCCGCACTAGTTGAACGCGGCGGGGTCCACCGTGATCCACGTGTGCTTGGCGCGGGCGAGAACGCGGCCGTCGGCGTCGTACAGGGTGCTTGCGGTGAACGTCTTGCGGCCGTCCTCGCCGAGGTAGCGGCCGAGGGCGACGCACTCCTCGCCGGCCTGCGGTCGCGCGTCGATGCATGCGGTCAGCCGGCCGAGCACGGACGGACGGCCCTCGAGATCGATCGTCCAGCCGCCAGGACAGTCCAGCGCCGCCCAGAGGAACACCTCGTCGACCAGCCCGTCGGTGGCGAGATCGCCGCCCGGCTTCCAGGTGCACGCCGTCCGCCCGTCGCCGATCGGCCCGGGCTTCAACTGCAGACCGTCCCGATTCGCCGGCCCACAGACGAAGCAGGTCGGGAACGGGTGATCCCGCAGCCCGCGGTACGACGCCTCGGCCGCCCGCGCCTCCTCGGGCAGCACCGGTTCGATCGTCGCGTCGACGAGTTCGTCGCTGCCGACCGGTACTGCATCCGCGACCACGGCGTCACCGTCGGTCAGCCGCGCGCCGTCCGCCGCGGCCGCCAGCCCGAGGTCCTTCTGCAGGGGCGGCGGCTTCCGCAGCGTCACCGTGGGAACGTGCGATCCGTCGAGCTTCCCGGCCAGTGCGGTCCCGACCAAACCCGCGACGTACCCGCCGTTACCCGACCGCTCCGGCCCCTGGAACCGCCGCTCGACCCGCACGAAATTCATGGCTCACGACCCTAGACCAGTCACCGGAACTACTCGCCCGAGCACAGGGTGTGATCGAGGTGTGAACGCGGAGAGTGGTGGGAAGTAGAGGGTTTCAGAGAAATCTGAGGATTTCTCGGAGACAACCGGGCTGAGCCCTCCAGTTCAAATGACCGTTTGAACTATGCTGACTGCAGGCTACTGCGCGTGAGCAGGTGGGGTGCCTGAGCGAGCGGTAGCCGGGGGGAAGGAGAACTCTGTGGAGACACCGGTCGAAACGACCAGGGAAAGGCTGCTCAACGTCGCCGAGCAGCGGTTCGGCGAAGGGGGCTATGAAGGAACCTCGCTGCGGGCCATCACGGTCGCGGCCGCCGCGAATATCGCAGCGGTCAACTACCACTTCGGATCGAAGGAAGCCCTGTTGCGGGCCGCGGTCAGCCGGGCAATGGCGCCCGTCAACGCCGAGCGCCGGCGCCGGCTGGACCAGTTGGAGGCCAGCGGGTCACCGACACCGGAGGAGCTGATCCGGGCCTTCATCGAGCCCGGACTGGACCTGGTGCTGCGCCGCGGTGAGCGGGGTGCCGTGATCGCGCGGTTCATCGGCCGGATCGCGTTCGATCCGAGCCGGCGGATCCGCGAGCTGTACGCGGCCGAGTCGGATCCGATCGAGAGCCGGTACCTGGCCGCGCTGCAGCGGGCGCTGCCGCAGGCCACGCCGGACGCGGTCGCCTTCGGGTACGTGAACATGCTGGGTCTGCTGGCTCTGCACCAGTCACAGGCACTGGCCGTCGCGCCGTCCACGATGGCGTCCACCACGTCGTCCACCACACCGTCGACACTGTCGTCGACGTCACAGGCGACCGGACTGGGTACCGCCGGTCCGGAGGATCCCGGCAAGCTGGCCGAGAACCTGGTCGCATTCCTGGTCGCGGCCTTCGACCGCGGTCTGCGATCCTGATCGACGTCCGCGGGGCCGTGATTTCCATGCCCACGGCTCCGCGGACCACCGTGCACAGTGGTCCGCCTGAATTTGTCCGCGTTTTGCTCACGGATGTTCGGGCGGGGCAGAAACGCTGCATAATGGCGCTCCGTGGACCCCTGTGAAGTCGTGGTTGCCGTCGACCTCGGTGGAACCCGGATGAAATGCGGCCTGGTCGCGGCCGACGGTGCCCTGCTGCACCGCGAGACCAGGCCGACGCCGCAGCCTGCCGATGATCCTCGGGGCGGCGGTCTCGGGATTCTCGAGGCGTTGCTGGAGACCGTTGTCGAGCTCGGCCAGAAGGCGAGGGCCGAAGGCCATCGGGTGCGTGCCATCGGGGTCGTGGTGCCCGGTGTCATCGACGCCGAGCACGGCACCGTCGGCGCCGAGAACCTGGAATGGGTCGGTACGCCGGTACTCGCGGAGCTGAAGGCCGCGGTCCAGGCGACCGGCGGCGACGACGTCCCGATCGTGCTGGCCCACGACGTCCGCGCCGGCGGGTACGCCGAGCTGCGCCAGGGAGCCCTGGCCGGGACCACGAACGCGATGTTCCTCCCGCTCGGCACCGGGATCGCGGCCGCGATGATCGTCGACGGCTCGCTGGTCAGCGGCGACGGGTACGCCGGTGAGCTCGGCCACTCGAAGTTCATCCACGGCGACGCCGCGGAACTCTGCGCCTGCGGCCAGTGGGGCTGTCTCGAGACGGTCGCCTCGGCCGCCGCGCTGGCCCGCCGGTACGCCGCCCGCACCGGCCGGACCGTGGACGGTGCCCGCGAGGTGATGGAGCTGCTGGCGGCCGGTGACCCCGACGCCGCGCAGGTCTGGCAGGACGCGCTGGCCGCCCTCGTGGACGCGCTGGTGCTCTATACGACCCTCGTGGCGCCGACCCGGATCGCGATCGGTGGCGGCCTGATCGGCGCCGGTGAGACGCTGTTGGAGCCGCTGCGTGCGGGTGTGCACGCGCGCCTCACGTTCCAGCGCGAGCCGGAGATCGTCGCCGCCGTACTGGGCGAGGAAGCGGGCATGCTCGGCGCCGCACAGATGGCCTGGGACCGCGCCACTGAGGAGGGCCAGGAATGACGACGTACCGCGTGGGGCGGTTGGTGACGCCGGACGATGTTCTGGAGAACGCCTGGATCCAGGTGGTCGACGAGGACATCCGCGCGTTCGGGCGCCGGTCCGAGGGGATGCCGGCCGACGGCAAGCGGCCCGAGGACCTCGGTGACGTGACAGTGGTGCCGGGGTTCGTGGACATCCACACCCACGGTGGCGGCGGGTCGACGTACTCGACCACCGATCCGGAGGAGGCCCGCAAGGTCGCGGCCTTCCACGGCAGGCACGGTACGACGACCACGCTGGCCAGCCTGGTGACGGCGCCGCTCGACGTACTCGTCTCGCAGACCGCTTGCCTGGCGGACCTGCTTGAGGACGGCGTGATCGCGGGCGTGCACCTCGAGGGGCCGTTCCTGTCCGCGGCGCGGTGTGGCGCGCACGAGCCGTCGCTGCTGCGGCCGCCGCTCAAGGACGACGTGGCGAAGGTGCTCAGCGACGCGGTCAAGATGGTGACGATCGCGCCCGAGCTGGAGAACGGACTGGACGCGATCCGTCAGGTCGTCGACGCGGGCGCGGTCGCCGCGCTCGGGCACACGGACGCGACGTACGAGCAGATGGTCGCGGGTGCCGACGCCGGCGCGACCGTCGCGACGCACCTGTTCAACGGGATGCGGCCGTTCCACCACCGCGACCCCGGTCCGGTCGGTGCCGCGCTGAACGACGAGCGACTGCTGCTCGAGGTGATCAACGACGGCATGCACCTGGACCCGCAGGTGGTCCGGGTCGCGCTCGCCGCGGCCGGCGTCCACCGGATCGCGCTGATCACCGACGCGATGGAAGCGACCGGGATGCCCGACGGGCGGTACAAGCTCGGCGATCTCGAGGTCGACGTCAAGGACGGCCTGGTGACGCTCGCGCACGGCACGCACTCGATCGCCGGCAGCACGCTGACCATGGACGTCGCCTACCGCAACGCGGTCAAGGCCGGCGTCTCGCTGGTGGACGCGTCCCGGATGGCCTCCACCACCCCGGCGCAGAACTTCGGCTGGTACGACGTGGGCTCGATCGAGACCGGCAAGCGCGCGGACCTGGTGCTGCTGGATGCCGAGTACACCGTCCAGAAGGTGATGCGGGCCGGATCATGGCTGGACTGATCGGCACCGTCACCCTCAACCTGGCGCTGGACGTCACCTACGACGTCGACGAACTGGTGGTCGGCGGCAGTCACCGCGTCCAGCAGGTACGCCGGCGCGCGGGCGGCAAGGGCGTCAACGTCGCCAGGGTCGCATCGACTCTCGGGCATCAGGCGCTGGTGCTCGGATTCGTTGGTGGGGTCACCGGTGAGCTGGTCGCCGAAGAGCTGTTCGACGCCGGGCTGACCGCGTTGCTCACTCCGATCGCCGGCGAGACTCGGCGTACCGTCGCCGTCGTCAACGGGGTGGATGGGGACGCGACGATCTTCAACGAGTCGGGGCCGTCGGTGACCGCGGACGAGTGGCGCGCGTTCGGCGACCGGATGCCGTGGGGACGGCTGGCGGTGCTGGCATGTTCCGGGAGCTTGCCGCCGGGTCTGCCGGTCGATGCGTACGCCGAGCTCGCGGTGCGGGCCCGCCATCACGACGTACTGTCGGTGATCGACGCCGGTGGTGCCGCGTTGACGGCCGCCGCGGGCGCGGGCGCCGTCGTACGGGCGAATGCGGCCGAGCTGCGAGCGGCGGTGGGTGACGTCGAGGTCGAGGAAGGCGCGTCCGAGCTGGTCGCGCGCGGTGCGACCGCGGCAGTGATCACCGACGGACCGCGCGGGATGGTTGCCGCGAGCAAGAAAGGCGTCTGGCGGGCGTTGCCGGTCGAGACCGTGCGTGGCAATCCGACCGGCGCGGGCGACGCGTGTACGGCGGTGGTCGCCGCGGCGGTCGCGGAGTCGCCGGAGCCCGACTGGTCCGTCGTCCTCAAGTCCGCTGTCGCCGCGTCCGCTGCCGCGGTGCTGACGCCCGTTGCCGGAGACATCGATCTGGCCGCATACCGCCGCTGGCAACCCCAGGTCACCGTTAAGTAGAAGGAGTTCCCTCATGCCGTTGGTTTCTGGGGCTGAAGTTGTGCTGGCCGCTGCTAAGGCCGGTCGTGGTGTCGGCGCGTTCAACGTGATCCAGCTGGAGCACGCGACCGCGTTGATCGCCGGCGCCGAGCAGGCCGGTGCGCCGGTGATCCTGCAGATCAGCGAGAACGCGGTGAAGTACCACGGCGCGCTCAAGCCGATCGGTGTCGCGACCCTCGCCGCGGCCGCCGCCGCGACGGTGCCTGTCGTCGTCCACCTCGACCACGCGATGGACCGCGACCTGGTCACCGAAGCCGTCACGCTCGGCTTCACGTCGGTGATGTACGACGGCTCCAAGCTCGAGTACGACGACAACGTCGCGGCGACCACCGAGGTGACGAAGTACTGCCACGACCACGGTGTCTTCGTGGAGGCCGAGATCGGTGAGGTCGGTGGGAAGGACGGCGTACACGCGCCCGGCGCCCGGACCCGTCCGGACGAGGCCGTCGCGTTCGCCGAGGCGACCGGCGTCGACGCGCTCGCGGTCGCCGTCGGCTCCTCGCACGCGATGACCGAGCGTACGGCGACCCTCGACTTCGACCTGATCACTCAACTGCACGAGGCCGTCGCGGTCCCGCTGGTCCTGCACGGCTCGTCCGGCGTCGCGGACCCGGACCTCACCCGGGCGGTCGAGGCCGGGATGACGAAGGTGAACATCGCGACGCACCTCAACAACGTCTTCACCGACAAGGTCCGCCAGGTCCTCGCCGAGAACCCGAAGCTCGTCGACACCCGCAAGTACCTAGGCCCGGCCCGCGACACGGTCGCCACCGAGGTCGCCCGCCTGCTGAGTGTCCTGAAAGCCGTCTGATGTCCGGCCAGCCCGGTCTCGCGCGGCGTCTCGGTCTCGGGGACGCCGTCGTGATCGGGCTGGGCTCGATGGTCGGGGCCGGGGTGTTCGTGGTGTGGGCACCGGCGGCTCAGGCGGCCGGGGGCGGTCTGCTGATCGGTCTGGTGATTGCGGCGATCGTTGCCTACTGCAACGCGGCGTCGTCGGCGCAGCTCGCCGCGGTCTACCCGGTCTCGGGTGGGACCTACGTCTACGGGCGTGAGCGCCTGGGGGAGTGGTGGGGGTTCGCGGCCGGCTGGTCTTTCGTGATCGGCAAGACCGCCTCGTGTGCAGCGATGGCGCTGACGTTCGCGACGTACGTGACCGACATCGGCTGGCTTCGGCGGCTGATCGCTCTCGCCGCGGTGCTGGCGTTGGCCGCCGTGAACTACCGGGGCATCACCCGAACGGCCCAGCTCACCAGGATCATCGTCACGTTCACGTTCGTGATCCTTGCGATGGTGCTCGTCCCGCTCTTCGCCCACCCCTCGCACCACCACACCGCCACCGCGACCTCGCCGTACGGCGTTCTGCAGTCGGCGGGACTGCTCTTCTTCGCGTTCGCCGGGTATGCGCGGATCGCCACCATGGGCGAGGAGGTCCGCGAACCGGCGAAGACCATCCCGCGCGCGGTGACGATCGCGCTGACTGTTGCTGTCGGCATCTACCTGGTCGTCGCGGTGGCGCTGCTCCGGGTGAGTGATCCCGCGGCGGCCGCGGCGCCCTTCGTGGCCGCGCTCGACAACGTCGGTGCGGTGTGGGCGCTGCCGATCGTCCGGATCGGTGCCGCGCTCGCCAGCCTCGGCGCCCTGCTCGCCTTGATCGCCGGCATCGGCCGCACCGCGCTCGCGATGGCCCGCAACCGCGACCTGCCCCGCTGGCTGGCCGCCGTCCATCCTCGGTACCAGGTGCCGCACCACGCCGAGCTCGCGCTCGCCGTGGTGGTCGGCATCCTCGTCCTCACGACCGATCTGCGCGGCGTGATCGGCTTCTCCTCGTTCGGCGTCCTGCTGTACTACGCGATCGCGAACGCCTCCGCCTTCACCCAGCCGGCCGATCAGCGCCGCTGGCCGCGCCTCGTGAACGTGGTCGGCCTGACCGGTTGTGTCGTGCTCGCGGTCACGCTCCCGTGGGTGTCGGCGGTCGCGGCCGCCGGCGTTCTGGTTGTCGGGCTGGTGGCCCGGCGCTTCACGACAGGTCGCGCCGGATCCGCCAGAAGCTGAACCCGCAGAGCACCAACGCCAGCGCGAAGAACAGCCCGAACTCGCGCCACTGCAACGCCCAGAACGTATCCGCGGTGAAGTACCTGACGTGCTGCCGGTACCCCTCGTCGGCGAGCCGCTGGAAACACGCGTTCCGGTCGGCGGGAGTCGTCGGCTGCTGGTTCAGCCCCGGCGGCGGCGCGGGCGCGCAGTTCATCACCCACGACGGCAGGATGCCCACCTTGTGACCCGACTTGTCGACGGTGTCGTCGGACAGCTTCCAGGCACCGACTGCTCCGGTCGCGACCTCCATCATCTGCACCTGTGGGGTCGGCCCGTCCCCACTGAGCCCGAATCCGCGAACGTTCTCCCCGGTCGCGACAATGTACTTGTCCGTCGGCGCGAGCAGATGCGGCCGGATGAACGTCGGGGTCAGGATCTGGATCAGGATCACCGCGGCCAACGTCACCGCGAGTGCGACGACGGTACGGCGGATCACCAGACCCACCGCGACTCCCAGCGCGAACGCGAACGCGGCGTACCCGACCGGGACCAGGGCGCGGGCGGAGAAGACCGGTGGGAACATCCGGGGCAGGTAGTTGTTCGAGTCCTGGCCCGCGTTGATCGCATCGTCGATCGGGCCGGACCACCAGGTGACCGCGAGGCTGAGCAGGCCGGTGATCGCGATCGCGGACAGGCCGGTCACGCCGAGCTTCGTCGCGAGCCAGCGCCGCCGCGAGATGCTCTGGCTCCACACCAGCCGATGCGTACCGGTCTCCAGTTCCCGGGCGATCATCGGCGCGCCCCAGAACGCACCGATGACCGGCGGAACGGCGTACAGCAGGACCTCGCCGACGCGGTAGAGCGCCGGATTGAGGCGTTGGTAGCCGAGGCTCTGGATGAAGCCGTCGGTCAGGCGGTGGTAGTCGTCGAGCAGATTCGGTCCGGTCGCGGCGAGCACGATCGCGGCCGCGAGGATCACGCCCGCGACGACCAGGAACTGGACGCGGAACTGGCGCCAGGTCAGCCAGATCATCGCTGCACCTCCAGGACCGGGCGCTCGGGCTGGACGTCGCGCCCCATGTAGGCCAGCACCAGGTCCTCGAGCGTGAGTTGGGTGACCGTCCAGGCCGGATCGAGGATCGGCTGGTCGGTCCGGATCAGGTACGTCGACTGCCGGTCGGTGTGGCTCGCGGTCACCACGTGCTGGTTCTTCGGCAGGTCCTTCTGGTCACGTCGCGGACCGACAAGCCGGAAGTGCGTGCCGAGCAGCGTGTCGATCTCGCCGCTGACCTGGACGCGCGAGTCGACCAGGACGATCAGGTAGTCGCAGGCACGTTCGACGTCGGAGACGAGGTGCGAGGACAGGAGGACGCTCAGTTCCTGCTCGGCGACCGCCTCCATCAGGTCCTGCAGGAACTCCCGGCGCGCGAGCGGATCGAGCGCGGCGACCGGCTCGTCGAGGATCAGCAGGTCGGGCTGTTTCGCCAGCCCGAGTGTCAGTGCGAGCTGCGCGCGCTGACCGCCGGACAGCCGGCCGGCGCGCTGCTTCGGGTCCAGTTTCAGGTTCTGAATCCGTTGCTGGGCAAGGGATTCGTCCCACGCCGGGTTCAGTCGCGCACCGAGACGCAGGTGGTCGGCGACACTCAACCGCGCGTACGTCGGCGTGTCCTGCGCGACGTACCCGACCTTCGCCTGCTGTGTCCCGGCCGGTGCCCCCAGTACTTCGACGGCTCCGGCGCTCGGCGTGATCATCCCGACCGCCAGATTCAGCAACGTGCTCTTACCGGCGCCGTTGGGCCCCACGAGCCCCACCACGTGCCCGGCCGGCACTTCCAGCTCACAATCGGTCAGCGCCCAGCGCCGCCCGTATTTCTTCCCCAGCCCCTGAGCTTGCAGAACGGTGTTCAAGCTATGTCCTCCTGAGCGGCGGACCGAAAGGTGGTCAGGAACAGCGCCTCGATGCTTTCGTCGTCGAGGCCTGCTTTGCGTGCCTTGGCCAGCCAGCGGCGGAGGTCCTGGCGGAGCGGGCCGTGGGCGGCCAGCGAGTTGTCGGTGAGCGTGCGGGTGACGAACGTGCCGCGCCCCGGCCGGGCCTGCACCAGGCCCTCGTGCTCGAGTTCGCGGTACGCCTTGAGCACCGTGTTCGGGTTGATCGCCAACGCCGCCACGACGTCCTTCACGGTCGGCAGCTGATCACCCTCCCGCAGCAGTCCGAGCCGCAACGCGTTCCGGACCTGCTGCACGATCTGCTGGTACGGCGACACCCCCGACCGCCCGTCCAGATGGAACTCGATCATCCATAACCCCATTCATCTAGTTACCTAGCACTATAGGTGTATGGGCAAGCGCCGCGTCAAGAGCGCGGTGGATCAGCGGATGGCTTCGTACCTGCGGAGGGATTCGTGGCGGGCCTCGCCGTGGTCGACGACCTGGTCCGGGTAGCCGTCGGCGCCGCCGTGCTTCCACGGCTCGTGCGCCTTCTTGCCCGCGAGCCCGCGCAGTTCGGGGATCCAGCGCCGGACGTAGTCGCCCTGCGGGTCGAACTTCAGCCCCTGCGTGATCGGGTTGAAGATCCGGAAGTACGGCGCCGCGTCCGCGCCGCAGCCGGCCACCCACTGCCAGTTCAGCGAGTTCGAGGCGAGGTCACCGTCGTACAGCGACTGCATGAACCAGCGGGCGCCGTACTTCCAGTGCACATGCAGGTCCTTGACCAGGAACGACGCGACGACCATCCGGACCCGGTTGTGCATGAACCCGGTCTCGGCGAGCTGCCGCATCCCCGCGTCGACGAGTGGGAAGCCGGTGCGGCCCGCGCGCCAGGCGTCGAACAGTTCGTCGGGTTCGTCGTACTGCATCTTCTCGAACTCGGACCGCAGCGGTTTCCACGCCGCCTGCGGGTAGCGCGCCAGGAGATCGGCGCAGAACTCCCGCCAGGCGAGTTCGCGGCCGTACGCCTGCGCGCCGTCGCTGCGTTTGCGGGCCAGGTCGGCGAGCATCGTCCGCGGATGCAGCTCGCCCCACTTCAATGGGATCGACATCCGCGAGGTGCTGTCCAGGTCGGGGCGGTCGCGCTGGTCGTCGTACTCGCCGACGCTGTCCAGATACTCGTGCCAGTGCTCGCGCGCCGCGTTCTCGCCGGCACCGTCCGCCGTACCTTCCGGAAGCTTCTCGCCATCCACGCTCACCCACGTCACCTTCGCGGGCGCCTCGACCGGCTGCCGCCAGCCGTGCGCGAGCCAGGCCTTGTAGTACGGCGTGAACACCAGGTACGACTGGCCCTGCTGGTTCAGCACCCGCCCGGGCGCGATCGCGTACGGCGACCCCGTGCGCACCAACGGACACTTCAATGAGGCTTCAACCTTTTCGTCGCGCTGTTGTCCGTACGGCGCGTAGTCCGCGCTGATATGCACACTCGCCGCCTCGATCTCCGCCGCGATCTCCGGGATCACGGTGGCCGGATCGCCCTGCCGCACCACCAGCCGGCCGTCCATCGCCGCCGACAGCGCCCGCAGCGACCCGGCCAGGTGCTCGCGGCGTGGGTCGCCGGACCGCCCCCACAGCAACGGATCCAGGACGAACACGCCCAGCACCCGTCCGTCGCCCGCGTTCACCGCGTCCAGGAGCGCGGGGTTGTCCGTCAACCGGAGGTCTCGCCGAAACCACATCACTGCTGTCACTGGGCCCATCCTCCGCCTGTACCCAGCGAAATTGGGTGAGGCTTGCCTACATAGGTGAGAATGGTTGTCGTGAGCGACCTGATCGATACCACCGAGATGTACCTGCGGACCGTCTACGAGCTCGAAGAAGAAGGCATCGTGCCGCTGCGGGCACGGATCGCCGAACGGTTGCACCAGTCCGGCCCGACGGTCAGTCAGACGGTCGCGCGGATGGAGCGGGACGGTCTGATCAAGGTCGAAGGTGACCGGCACCTCGAGCTCACCGACGTCGGTCGCAAGCAGGCGGTCCGGGTGATGCGCAAGCACCGCCTGGCCGAGCGCTTGCTGGTCGACGTGATCGGGCTCGAGTGGGAGGACGTGCACGCCGAGGCCTGCCGGTGGGAGCACGTGATGAGCGACGCCGTCGAGCTGCGGTTGCTCCAGCTCCTCGGTAACCCGACCGAATCGCCGTACGGCAACCCGATCCCGGGGTTGGAGGAGCTGCAGACCAGCAGCCAGGCCAGCGGGATCGAGGACTTCCGGATCGGCGTCGAGCCGCTCGACCAGGTGCTCGACACGGCCACCGGTGAGAGCGTGCGGGTGCTGGTCCGCCGGATCGCCGAGCCGGTGCAGACCGACGACGGCGCGATGGCCGTGCTGCGTAAGGCCGGTGCGTTGCCCGGTCGTGAGGTCGACTCGACCCTGGACGCCGAGGGTGTCCTGGTCGGCAGCCGCGAAGCCGGTGGTGTGATCAGCGACGAGACCGCCGGCCACATCTTCGTCAGCCGGGTCTGAGAGAGGTCAACACTGCGTTAACGCTGCGCACCCAACGAGGTACGCCGGGTTGCCAGCGGGTAGCGTCGGACCGCGATGTCAGAGAATCCAGTTGATTGGCCGCAGTACCTGCGGGAGTTCCACACCTCAGCGCCGGGTAGCACCGAGGCGTTGCTGTCCCGCGCGGTGGCGGGTGATCACACGCCGTACCGCTGGCTTGTCCGCGCGGTGTCCGGTGAGGCGCGCCGCGTGCTCGACCTGGCCTGCGGTAACGGCCCGGTGGCGCGCGAACTGTACGGGCGGTGGGTGGTCGGGGTCGACAACAACCCGGCCCAGCTCTCCGGGGCGCCCGGACCGAAGGTGCAGGCGGACGCGCTGCACCTGCCGTTCGCGAACGAGGTCTTCGACGTCGTCACCTGCTCTATGGGCCTGATGGTCCTGCAGCCGCTGCCCGAGGTGCTCGCCGAAGCGGCCCGGGTACTGCGCCGTGGCGGCGTACTGGCGGCGATCGTGCCCGCCGTCCGGCCACTGCGGCGCGGGGACATCCGGACGCTGAGCGGTCTGACCACGCGGCTGCGGTCGACGCCGCAGTTCCCGGCCGGTGGCGAGATCACCGAGCTGAAGGACCAGCTCAAGCACGCGGGGTTCCACGTGATGGAGAGCCAGCGCGAGCGGTACGTGTACACGATCCGCAGCCGCGAGGACGCCCTCCGGCTGGTGAACGCGCTGTACCTCCCAGGAACACCCGACGTACGGCGGGACACCGCCGCGGCCTGGCTCGCGGACCGTGCGGAGTCGAAGGACGGGCTCGAGGTCGCGATCCCGATCCGCCGGATCACGGCGATGCGCACCAAGGTGGCACTGACCGTCTCCTGATCACCGGGTCCATCCGCGGCGCGCGGTCGGTACCGTGTGCCTGTGAGTGCGCTGCGCTGGTCTGTCCGGACGCTCGACCGGGCGCTCGACGGTGAGACGGTCTACCGCGAACTGCTGGCCGCTGAACCGGTCGCGTTCTGGCTCGACGGCAGCCTGACCGACCGGGTGCCGCGCCGCGTCTCCGTCCTCGGGACGAGCGCCGGTGCCGAGGTGATCACCCGGGATGTTTCCGACGGCGACGTGTTCGCTGAGCTCGACGAGTTGCTGGCGGCGCGCGCCGGAGAACCGCCGGCCGAGCTGGCCGGCCTGTTCTGCGGCGGCTACGTCGGGTACTTCGGCTACGAGCTGAAGGCGCTCACCGGGGGAGTGACCGCTCACGAGTCGCCGACGCCCGACGCCCTGTGGATCTGGGCGAACCGGTTCGTCGTCATCGACCACGACCGAGATCGCACCTGGCTCGTCGCGCTCGACCTCCCCGGCGCCGGGGAGGACTGGCTGGACCGCGCCGAGGAGGCCGCCGCCGACTGGTGGATGGGGTCGGTGGACCAACCAGCGATCGCCCGGCTGGACCTCGAATCGCACCTCGAACAGGACCGCGCGACGTACCTGGCCGGGATCGCGCGCGTTCTCGCCGAGCTCGAGGCCGGCGAGACCTACGAGGTGAACCTGACGAACCGGGTCCGGCTGCCCGCGGTCCAGGACCCGTTCGAGTTCTTCCGCTGGCAACGGTCCGCGAACCCGGCGCCGTACGCCGCCTTCCTGCGGTACGGCGACCTCGCGGTGGCGAGCTCCTCGCCGGAGCGCTTCCTCACCGTCGACACGGACGGCTGGGCCGAGTGCCGCCCGATCAAGGGCACCGCACCGCGGGACCTCGACCCGGCGCAGGACCAGCTCGCCGCGAAGACACTCGCCGAGGACGACAAGACCCGCGCCGAGAACCTGATGATCGTCGACCTGATCCGCAACGACCTCGGCCGGGTCAGCGAGCCGGGCACCGTGAACGTGCCGCAGCTGATGGAGGTCGAGAGCTACCGGACCGTGCATCAGCTGGTGACGACCGTCCGCGGCCGGCTGCGGTCCGGGGTGACCGCGGTGGACGCGGTCCGGGCGTGTTTCCCGCCGGGGTCGATGACCGGGGCGCCGAAGATCCGCACGATGCAGATCATCGACGAACTCGAGTGGAGCGCGCGGGGCGTGTACGCCGGGGCGCTCGGCTACCTGACCGTGGACGGGCGCGCGGACCTGAGCGTGGTGATCCGGACGGCGGTACTGACTCCGGACGAGACCGTGATCGGCGCCGGGGGTGCGATCGTGCTTGACTCCGATCCGGTCGCGGAGTACGACGAAATGGTGCTGAAGGCAACGGCGGCTGTCGGCGGGAAAGGCGGGGGACATGAGTGATCTGCTGGTGGCGGACTCGTTTCTGGTGGCGAACGGGAAGGTCCGGGGACTGGAGCTGCATCGGGACCGGTTCGTCCGGTCCTGCGCCGCGGCCGGGGTGTCCGCGGATCGGTTCTGGGACGAGCAGATCGGGCGGTTGCCCGGGTTCGGCCGGTGGTTCCCGCGGTTCGAGCTGAAGGCGTCGGGCGAGCTCGCGGTCCAGCTTCGGCCGGCGCCACCGATCGGCGGGCGGGTGCGGGTCGCCGTACACGACGGTCCCGATCCGCGGACGGCGCCACGGGTCAAGGGTCCCGACCTGGAACTGCTGGGCAAGCTGAAGGAGGCGGCACCCGACCGCGCCGACGAGATCCTGTTGCTGGACAGCGACGGGACCGTGCTCGAGGCGGCGTACTCCGCGGTCGCCTGGTGGGAGGACGACACCCTCTGCTTCCCGCCGTCCGACCGCCCGCTCCTCCCGTCGGTCACCGCTCGTCTCCTCCGCCAGATCGCCACTGCGCAGGGCGTCGAGACCTCCGAACACCCGATCACCCCCGACGCCCTCCGCGACACCACCGAGGCCTGGCTCCTGAACGCCCTGCACGGCATCCGCCCCGTCCACGCCTGGGGCCCGTCGGCCATCGACCCGCTCCCGAACTCGCACGCCACCGTCTGGCAGACCCACCTCGACACCCTCGCCGCCCGCCTCCCGTAACGCCCGAGAACCCACCAAGCGTGGGGGCAGCTCTCGCTTGAAAATGTGATATCACTTTGCTACCTTCGAGCTATTCGAGAGGAGCGGGTGATGGTGGACGTGGATGGTGTGGTGGAGATGCCGGCGCCGAAGGTGACCGAGCGGAAGGCCTGGGATGTGAATGGCTGGCCGGTGGCGGTCGTGGCGTTGCTGGTGCTGATCGCCGCGGTGGTGCAGTTCGCGTTCGGGATCGCGAACGGGCACGGCGGGATGGTCACGCTCGGCGTGGTGCTGTTCGTGGCCGGTGTGATCGTCGCCGCGGGCCTGACGGCGGTCTCGCCCGGGCGGGCGCGGGTGCTGCAGATCCTCGGGCGGTACGCCGGGACGCTGCGCACCGACGGGCTGCGCTGGGTGAACCCGATCTCCACCCGCCGCGAGGTCTCGACCCGGATCCGCAACCACGAGACGGCGGTTGCCAAGGTCAACGATGCCGACGGCAACCCGATCGAGATCGCCGCGGTGGTGGTCTGGCAGGTCGAGGACACCGCGCAGGCGCTGTTCGAGGTGGACGACTTCGTCGAGTTCGTCGCGATCCAGACCGAGACCGCGGTCCGGCACATCGCCAACAGCTATCCGTACGACGTGCACTCCGACGACGACGTCCTGTCGCTGCGGGACAGCACCGACGAGATCACCGAGAAGCTGTCCGCGGAGATCGGCGCGCGGGTGCACGCGGCCGGCGTCCGGGTGATCGAGTCCCGGATCACCCACCTCGCGTACGCGCCGGAGATCGCGCAGGCGATGCTCCGCCGTCAGCAGGCGGGCGCGGTCGTCGCGGCCCGGCAGCGGATCGTCGAGGGCGCGGTCGGCATGGTCGAGCTCGCGCTGGACCGGCTGTCCGAGCACGAGGTGGTCGAGCTGGACGAGGAGCGCAAGGCGACGATGGTGAGCAACCTGATGGTCGTCCTCTGTGGTGATCGGGACGCCCAGCCTGTCCTGAACACCGGCTCGCTCTACCAGTAATCGTGGCAGTCGACCGCAAGAAGATCCTGCTCCGGCTGGATCCCGTGGTGCACGACGCGCTGGCCCGGTGGGCGGCCGACGACCTCCGCAGCACCAACGCCCAGATCGAGTACCTGCTCCGCCGGGCCCTGGCCGAAGCCGGCCGGTTGCCGTCCGGCGTGGGCAAACTCCGTCGCCCCGGCCGCCCGTCGAAGGAGGAAGCCGATGAGTAGGAAGTCAGCGATCGCGGAGCCGCGCGGTCCCCGGGGTCTGACAAGGCAACCACGGACCACCCGGAAGGTAGTTGCGCTAGGCAACGCAAAGCCGCCGGAGTCCTTGGCGGCAAGGCTTTTCTTGCTCGCCTACGATCCGCAGCGAGGGCGGCTGAGCGCTCGCTCGAAGCTCGGGAAACTCCTCCGCGCAGCGGTGCTCGTGGATCTGCAGTTCGCCGGGAACCTCGAGGACGACAACGGCCGAGCGCGAGTGACGACGGCACCGGCTCCTGCGGATCCGGTCCTCGCCGCGGTGCTCCAGGAGCTGCGCGCGGTCGGCCCGCGGCGCTGGCGGCACTGGATCGACCGGCGGCCGGGTGCCACCGTGCGCCACGTGCGCGACGAGCTCGCCCGCGCCCACCTGATCAGGGTCGAGCCGCACCGCATCCTCGGCATCATCCCGGCCGACCGCGTCACCGTCCGCCACCCGTTGGTACGTCGCCAACTCCTCGAGAGCGCCCGCGACACATTGCGAGCGTCTCGCCTCGTCTCCCGAGTGGACCTGCGCGACGCGTCGGTCGTCGTACTCGCGTCCACCGCGGATCTGCGGGCGGTCGTCACCAAGGAACAGAAGGCGCGGCACAAGGATCGGCTGGCGCAGCTCGCGGTCCGCGTCGGTCCCGTCGTACCGGCGTTGAAGAGGTCGCTGCAGCAGACGCAGTACTCGGCCGCGGGGTGACCCTGTTCGCCGCTATGGTTCAGCACTCAGGTAATGAACCGAGGAAGGAGGTGGGGTGGGTGTTCGACGATCGCAGCCCGATCTATCTGCAGATCGCGGATCAGATCAAGAACGACATCGTGACCGGCGCGCTGGCCGAGGACGAGCAGGTGATGTCGACCAACCAGTACGCCGCCTTCTACCGGATCAACCCGGCGACCGCGGCCAAGGGCTTCGCCCAGTTGGTCGACGACGGGATCCTGTACAAGAAGCGCGGGATCGGCATGTTCGTGGCACCGAACGCCCGCGACCTGCTCCGCACCGGCCGCCGCGACTCGTTCTTCGCCGACGTCGTCGACCCGATGATCCGCGAGGCCAAGGCCATCGGCATCCCGGTGGCCGACGTCCTCCAGCACATCCGCACGTGGGGTGACACCTGATGACCACCGCCCTGACCGTCCGGACCGAGGATCTCTCGGTTCACTTCGCCGGTACGCCGGCACTCGACCGGCTCGATCTGCGGCTGGCGCCCGGAAAGATCCACGGGCTGCTCGGCCGGAACGGGTCCGGCAAGAGCACGCTCGCCGCGATCCTGGCCGGGTTCCGCCGGCCGGACGGGGGACGGGTGCTGATCGAGGGCGGCGATCTCGGCGCGGCCCAGGAGCCGTACGAGAACGCGGTCGTCACCAGCCGGGTCTGCCTGATCCGCGAGTCCGGAGATCTTCCGGACCCGGTGCCCGCCAAACGCGTGCTGGAACTCGCAGCGGCGCTGCGGCCATACTGGGACGCTGAACTCGCCGGCGAACTCCTGGACCGCTTCGAAGTACCGCTGAACAAGAAGATCCAGAAGCTCTCCCGCGGTAAGAAGTCGGCGCTCGGCGTCGTGCTCGGGCTTGCCAGCCGGGCTCCGCTGACGATCTTCGACGAGAGCTACCTGGGGATGGACGTCCCGTCCCGGCACCTGTTCTACGACGCGCTGCTCGCCGACTACGCCGAGGTCCCGCGGACGATCGTGCTCTCGACGCATCTGGTCAGCGAGGTCAGCGCGATGCTCGAAGAGGTCGTGATCCTGGACAACGGCCGACTCGTCACGCAGTCGCCCGTGGATGCGCTCCGCGGTCGCGGCGCCTCGATCGTCGGCCCGGCCGCCGCGGTCGACGCGTTCACCGCCGGCTTCACCGTGCTCGCGGAAGAGCGTCTCGGCGGCACCAAGTCCACCACGGTGCTCGGCGATCTCGATCCGGCGCTGCTCGCGCAGGCGACCGACGCCGGCCTGGAGATCGGCCCAGTCGGTCTGCAGGACCTCTTCGTCCACCTCACCGCCCCGGCAGGAGCCCGTTCATGAGCACCGGTACGGCGATGGAACGCACCGCGATGCCTCGGGGCGTCACCGACGGGCAGCGTTTGAAACAAGTCCTGCTCGCGATGACGCGCGGCATGCTGCAGATGCTGGTCGGCTACTGGGCGGTGATGCTGGTCGCGTTCCTGGTCGTCGGGATCGTCATCCAGTGGGCGACCAGCGGCGTCACCAGCAGCATGTGGGACTACGGCACCCAGTCCCCGAAGTACTTCTCAATGGCGATCGGCATCACGCTCACCCCGGCGTTCTTCGCGCTGTTCGTCGCGCAAGGCGTCACCCGCCGGATGTACTCCTTTGCCGCCGGCATCTACCTCACCGGCGCTGCGGCCGCGACCTCGTTGCTGTGGGTGCTGGCCTACCAGCTCGAGCACGCGTTGTACGCGTGGCAGGGCTGGCCCGACAAGCTCAACAACCCGCACCTGTTCACCAGTACGTCGCAGGTCGGTCTGGTGTTCGCCGAATTCTTCCTGCTGATCCTGTCGCACGAGGTGGCGGGCTGGCTGCTCGGCATCACGTTCGTCCGGTTCGGCTTCTGGCTCGGCGTGCTGATGCTGCCGCTCGCGGTGCTGCCCGCGGCGGCGGCCGAGTTCCTGCTCGTCGCGCAGTGGCTCGCGGATATCCTCAACAACGCCGGCTATCACCGCCCACCGCTCGCAGTCGCCATCCCGTCCGTCCTCGTGGTCAGCGCGCTCGGTGTGTACGCCGGATATCGCGTTCTGGAGCCGATGGCCCTCAAACCCGCTAAGGGCTAAGACACGTTATGCACAGGGGGTGTGCATAACTCGGAGCATTTCTGTGGATGGCTGACCAATCACTGTGGACGACTGAAACTGTTCTCAGGAAAGGCTTGTGCCGACCGTGTGGTCGGGCGTAGAAATAGCGGCACGCGACTTCGGAAGGAGTGGCGGGTCGATCGGAAACCGAGGGCCCCTCGCGGTGGGGATCCCCACCGAGGTAGACCGGTGACGGGGTCTGCCGGCCACCACGGACCCGTATCGGGAAGCTGGAGACGTCATCCCTTCCTTCAGCTGGTGCGGGCCCCTCCGACTCATACCCGGAGGGGCCCCGCCGTCTGTTTGCCATCTTTCTTTGTGTGTAACGGAACCCAGTAGTTCCGGATGGCGACACAACAGAGCCGGCCGATGCACAGAACGGATGTGCACCGGCCGGCTCGGGTCGTTCGCGGCTCAGCCGAGAGTGATCGCCAGCGTGGTGCGCGCACCCTGCGCGGGCACCTGCACCTGCGTCCCACGGCTGGTCGTGACCAGCTTGTACCGCGCCGCGTGGCCGTTGACCGCCACGCTCTTCACCTTCGCCCCGGACGGCAGCACCGCGCCGACCGTGACGTCGGCACCGACACCCTTGACGGTCACATCGGTCGACAACTCCTTACCTGCAAGGCGTTGTGACACATCGACGGATCCCTGACCGACCCGGATGTTGCTCCCGGCCACCTTCGGCTGGCCCTGCGGAAGCTGCGGTACGACGGCGATCCGCCCGTGCCCGAGATCGGGATCGACGCCGAGCTGCTGGTGGATCACCGGCCAGAGGATCCCGTACGCACCCCAGGCCTGCAGCGTCATCGAGCGGTCGTAGAACGGCCGGCCGATGTTCGCCGGGGAGTCCGGCGACGGCGCGATCTCCGGCATCGCGCCCGGGGTCTCCCAGACCGACGGGTCGAGCTGGATCCGCGCGTTGCCGGTCGTGTAGACCTGCTGCTGCTTCGTGCCGAGCCGTCCGAAGTTGCCTTCCGCAACGGCCATGATCGAGGTGTTGAGACCGAAGATGCTGCGCTCGCTCTTCACCTGCGACACCACGCCGTCGCAGGACGCGCCGGGGTTGCCGGCGGGGTCCGAGGTCGGCCCGGTGCCGGTGTGGAACAGGCCGAACTCGCCCGTGTAGCAGGGCTTCTCCCGCTGGTCGAGCGCGGTGTTCGCGTGCTCCTTCGACGCGAGCGGCGACGCCGGTTGACCCGGACGGGTGAGCACCGACTCCATCGGCGTGACACCGATCCAGTGCCGCTGGAAGATCGGCGTGTTGTCGTTGGCCGGGTTGGCGGGGTCGTCGACGGAATCGGCGTACCCCATGGCCTGGGGGACCCACCACTGCGCCTCGAAGCGGGACTCGAGGTCGTTCGCCTTGGCGGTCGCCCACTGCTGGGTCTTGGTGTCGTGCTTCGACGCGGCCAGGTCGGCGAGGTCGCGCAGCCCGCGGGCGAGGTACACGGTGCTGTCGAGCTTCTCGACGCCCATGCCGGTGCGCTCGACGTTCGCGAGACCCTCGGGCCAGCCGTCGCCGTCCTTGTCGAGTTCGCGGTACACGTACTGCAGGTTCCGGACGCTGAAGTCGTACATCTCGTCGCGGAACTTGTCGTCGCCGGTCCACCGCCACAGCAGCGCGACCGTGCTCGGGAACTTCACCGTCTCGTCGGTGTTACCCGCGCTCTGGTTCGAGCCGTAGTACACCGAGCCGTTCGGGGTGACCTCGTGCGCGACCTTGCCGCTGCGCTTGTTCAGGATCTCGCTGACGTCGCGGAGCGCGCGCAGGTGTTCCTTCACGGTGTCGAACTGACCGGCCGCGACCGCTGCGAACGCAGTGTACTCACCGTCGGTCGCGAACAACCACGGATAGTCCGGGAAGCCGGCGCCGAACCAGCGCGCGGTCTGTACCTTCCCGGCCGGTGCCGGGAAGTCCTTGCCTTCGTTGACGTCGCGGATCTGCAGGTTGTTGGCCTGCTGCACCGAGTCCGCGAGGTTCTGCTTGCTCCACTCGACGCTGCGCTGCAGTAGCCGGTCACCAGGCAGGTCCACCGCGGACTGTGCGTCGACCTGCTGCCGCGCGGCACTCTTTGCCCGCAGCAACTTCTCGGGATTGCTCAGTGCCTTCCCGTACTCGCGCTGCGCCGCCTGGCTGCCCTCATCGGAGCCGGCGACCGCGAACCAGATCGTCTTCTGCTCACCCGCAGCGAGCGGGACGTCGTACGTGAGCCGGCCGCCGGTGCCCTTGCCGGTCAACGAGTCGTCGCACCGCGCGGGCGTCGTACCGTCCTTCGGACAGATCACCGCCGGGGCCTGCGGGCCGCGATGGTCCGGACCAGGCTGGTAGCCCGTCGGATGCAGGGACGATCCGACGAACGCGGCGTAGTCGTGGGCAGGCGCGTTCGGGTACGCCGGGGTGCCCTGCTCGCGGAACCGGAGCGCACCGTCGACGAAGTCACCGGTGTCGGGAAGGTTCGCGTCCTTCGCGCTCGGCGTCGTCCAGTCCCACGGGTAGGACTGCATCAGCTCGGAGTGCGCGTCGACGTCGAGCTTGACCGTCTTCGCCGTACTGGAGCTGAGCGTGAGACCGACGAGCGTCGCCCGGATCCCGTCCGGGACGAAGTCGGTACGGCGGACGTTGACGGCACCGGAGTAGTCGATCCGGCTGTAGCCGTGACCGCTGGTGTACTTCGCGGCGGGCATTTGCTTGCCGAGCCAGTTCCCGTCGAGGCCGAACCAGAGGCCGTCGAGGAGCTTGATCGGCTGGGTCCAGAAGCCGCCCATCTCACCGCGGACGTGCCAGCCGGAGGCGGGGTAGAGGCCGGACTCGTCGCCCATCGCGTACGCGCGGTCGCCGACGACCAGCGAACGTCGGTCCTGGAGACGGGTCGTCTCGGAGAGCTCGGACGCCCCGCCCGCGGCCGCGGTCGTGGCTGCGGCAGTGTTGTTGGAGGCGCCGGTGTTGGTGTCGACGGTGGGGCCGGCGAGGGCTGAGGCGCCGCCGGCCAGGACGGTGGCGGTGGCGAGCAGCGCGATGCCGGCGGCCCGGCGTACCGATCTGCGGGGTGGGGAGCTACTTCGGTTGGTCGGATGCGGAGTCATGGCGGTTCCTCCTTGTCGCGGCGCCCGGGGAGCAGCGCCGGATCAGCCAGGGGCGGAGCTGCCCCTGATCACCAGTTCTGGCTGCAGCAGACGTTCGGCCGGCATCCCGTCGCCGGGCCCGGTGAGGATGGCGATCAGCTCTTCGGCGATCTGGTCCATCGGTTGCCGGAAGCTGGTCAGGCCGGGGGAGACGACGTCCGCGAGCGGCGAGTCGTCGAAGCCGGTGACGCCGATCTCCCGGCCGGCGGTCAGGCCGCGGCGGGTCAGTTCGCGGAGCGCGCCCAGCGCGAGAATGTCGCTCAGGGCAACGATCCCGTCGATCTCCTGGCCGGAGTCGAGCAGGCTCGCGGTGACGCGGGCGCCCTCGTCAATACTGTCGTCACGGCTCCGGACGGCCAGCCCGGTGGTCGGCAGCCCGAGTGTCTTGCACTCGGCCCGCCAGCCACCGATCCGGTCCTCGCCGAGGCCCGATGACTTCGGCCAGCCGAGGAACCCGATCCGCCGGCGGCCGGTCTCGTACAGGTGCTTTACCGCCAGCGCGGATCCGGCCGCGCCGTCGACGTCCACCCACGGACCGGGTTGCGTGGTCTCTTTCCAGACCCGGCCGAAGCTGACGAACGGGATGTCCTGGTCCTTCAGCCAGCCGTGCCGGGGGTCGCGCGTCTCGGTCTGCGACAACACGAACCCGTCGACGAGCCGCCGCGCGTGCAGGTCGTCGTACGTCGGCATGCCGTCGACCCCGGGTGGCGCGGTGAAGAGCAGGATGTGCCGGCCGGTGCGTTCCGCGGCGGCGCAGAGGGCGTGCAGGAACTGGTCCATCACGAGGTGCGTCTGGTTCGGCCAGTTCGGCACGCAGTATCCGATCAGCTCGACGGCACTGGTCCGGAGACTGCGCGCGTTCCGATTCGGGCGGTAGTTGAGCAGTTCGATCGACCGGTTCACCCGCTCGAGCGTGTCCGGGCGCAGCCGGTGCGGTGCGTTCAGCGCGTTCGACACCGTCTGCACGGACACCTCGGCGTGAGCAGCCACCTGCTTCAACGTAGCCACACAGCCTCCCGCGAACGTTTGAACGTTAAAAACATCCGCAGTTTCCCCCGCGCCCGCCCCGCTGTCAACGCCTCAGAGCGCCGGGTGGTCCCAACCGCACAAGCGCGAGCGTGTCCTCGACGCTCATCGGCGCGATCCACCGTCCCCACCAACTGGCACCCGCTTGCGCGAACGCTGCCGGGTCGCCACCACTCACCTTGATGTCGACGACGCCGCCTTCTCTGAGGTCGACCACGTCCTGCGGAGTGATCCGCTGCGGTGCGTCAGTGGAGCCCTTGTACGCGCAGGACCCGTCCCAACGCAGGATCCGGCGCCGAACACTCGGTACGAGAAAGTTGCCTCCGACCCAGATGGGGATCCGCGGCTGCTGCACCGGCCGCGCGGTGAGCTGCGCGTCGGTCAGCGTGTAGTGCTGCCCGTCGAAGCTCACCGGCCGGCCGGTCCAGAGTTGGTCGATCAGGTCGAGCCCTTCGTCCAGCATCTCCGCCAACACCTTCGGGCTCCTGCCCTCCAGGAACGGGTCGCCCGGGTCCCCGATCCCGACCCCGAGAATCATCCGGCCGCCGGACAGGTGATCCAGCGCCACCGCCTCCGCCGCCACCTTCCACGGCCGCCGCCGCGGCAACGGCGTCACCGTCGTCCCGATCCGGATCCGCTCGGTCGCCACCGCCATAGCCGCCAAACAGATCCAGGGATCGTAGGTCGGCTGCGAGGCGTCCCCCTGATAGACCAGATAGTCCTCGAGAAACACCCCGTCCCACCCAGCGTCCTCCGCAACCCGAGCAAGCTCCGCCAACCCCCGCGGATCCCGCCCGGCCCCCACCGCCCCAACCGTCACCGAGAATTTCACACCCCGACGCTAGCCCCACCCACCGACCAACCATCACGGATTCACGGTCGCGCCGTGCAGACCAACGGGTAGTACACCCACGACACGCCGCGCACACCGCCCGCCCCACCGCTCAGCCGCACCAGCGGGGCCCGCACTACCCGTCCTTCGGTACGCCGCGCGCTCTGCCGGCACTCGGCGCGTGGGGTGCGGGCTCCGGGTGTGGCGTGGTGCGGAAGAACGGGTAGTGAGTGGGTGAGAGGCCGTGCGTGGGGCTGGGGTCACGCTCAGGTGCACTGCTGGGGGTGCCGCACTACCCGTTGTTCGGTACGCCGTGATTCATGTCCTCGCGGCGGGACCGGAGGCGTGTTGGGGTTAGGCGGTGTGGCCGCCGGCGATGGTTAGTTCGGTGCCGGTGATGTAGGCGGCGGTGGGGCCGGCCAGGTAGGTGATGGCGGCTGCTACTTCGGCCGGGGTGGCGAAGCGGTTGAGGGCGAGGTCGGCGATCTGTGCCGCCGCGTACGGGCCGTCGGACGGGTTCATGTCGGTGTCGGTAGGGCCGGGTTGGACGACGTTCGACGTGATGTTGCGGGCGCCCAGCTCGCGGGCGAGTGCCTTGCTGAGGCCGGTCAACGCGGACTTGCTCATCGCGTAGAGCGTCATGCCGGGAGACGTGACCCGCTCGGCGGCGCAGCTTCCGACGTGAATCAGGCGCGCGCCGTCGGACAGCAGCGGTACGGCGGCCTGCGTGGTCGCGTACACGCCCCGCACGTTGACGGCCAGCACCCGATCGAGGTCGTCCAACGAGATGTCCGAGATCGGCGCGATCGCCCCGACGCCCGCGTTGTTGACCAGAATGTCCAACCCACCAAGGGTTTCCGCGGCCCGCCGTACGCCGTCCGCCGCCGCGACCGCGTCTCCCGCGTCGACCGCGAACGCGAACCCGCGCCGTCCCAGCCCCTCGATCTCCTTCACCACCGTCGCCGCGGCGTCCGCGGATGTGCTGTACGTGATCGCGACATCGGCGCCGCGCTCCGCCAGCGCGACGGCGGTCGCCGCGCCGATCCCACGGCTGCCGCCGGTCACCAATGCCTTCTTGCCCAGTAGTTCGTTCATGTTTCAATCTCACCGCCCGACGCTCCACGAAGCTGGCGAGAATCCGCCACCGGATCCTCCCGTCGCAAAACCGCTACCGCGGCGCACTCGCCGGCAGCATCCGGAACGACACCGCCTCCATCAACCGGTGGTGCTTGGCGTTCTGGAACGCCGCCACCCGCCATTCCCCGTCGTCCTCGAGCACCAGCGTGTACGTCTGCACCTTCGGCAACCGCCGCGGCCGCTTCTTCGCCACGTCCCCGCGCGTCACCACGACCGCCGTGCGCTCGCCGTACATCCGCACCTCGACCACCTCGGAGAACATCCGCGTCCCCTTCAGGAACTTCCCGAACAGCGCCGCATGCCCCGCCGCCAGGTCGTCCCGCCCGCGGTACGTCGTCCCGACGAACGTCACGTACGACGCGTCCGCGGTGAACTCCCGCCCGTACGCCGCCCCGTCACCGCGCTCCCAGGCAGCCGCCAGCCGATCGAGAACGGCGAGAATCCGGGTCTGCTCCATGATACCTTCTCCCTTGCAGTATCTGTTCTGGATCATTATCTGCAATGATGCAGATATCTAACCTGGAGGTGTCCCGGCATGTCAACCGACCAGAGCTCCGTCTTCCGGCGGTACCTGAGCGCGATGGTGCTGCACAGCCTGGCCAGTGCCGAGGCTGCGGGGTTGAACGCGACCGACTACTTCGTGCTGAACCTGCTCGATCTGACCGGCCCGCTGACGTCCGGCGAACTCGCCCGCTGGACCGGGCTGAGCACCGGCGCCACCACTCGGATGATCGATCGCCTCGAGCAGCGCGGGCACGTCGAACGCGGTTACGATCCGAACGACCGCCGCAAGGTCGTCGTCGAGTTGGCCAAGCCGCCGAAGTCCGTCGACAAGGCCGTGGCCGGCGCCCGCCGGAGGCTCGGCGCGGTCATCGGCGAGTACTCCGCGGCCGAACAGGCAACGCTGTTCCGCTACTTCGAAGAAGCTGCCGCCGCCTACCAGGCGTCCACCGAGGAGCTGGTCGGGCGGCGTACTTCGATGTCGTAAATCCGCTAGTGATTGTCGGTGGCGGCAGGGATGCTGGAGGGCGTGTACGAGTGCAGGGAACGATGCATCCGGGCGGTGCAGTCGAAGGACGCGCGGTTCGACGGGTGGTTCTTCACCGCGGTGCTGACGACGAAGATCTATTGCCGGCCGAGCTGTCCGGTGGTGCCGCCGAAGGTCGAGAACATGCGGTTCTACCCGAGCGCGGCGGCTGCCCAGCAGGCCGGGTTCCGGGCCTGTAAGCGGTGCCGGCCGGACGCGAGTCCGGGGTCGCCGGAGTGGAACGACCGCGCCGACCTGGTGGCCCGCGCGATGCGCCTGATCGCGGAGGGTGTCGTCGACCGGGACGGCGTACCGGGCCTGGCCGGCCAGCTCGGGTACAGCGTGCGGCAGGTGCAGCGGCAACTCCAGGCCGAGCTCGGTGCGGGGCCGCTCGCGCTCGCCCGGGCGCAGCGCGCACAGACCGCGCGGCTGTTGATCGAGACGAGTGAGCTGCAGATGGCGGACGTCGCGTTCGCGGCCGGGTTCTCCAGCGTGCGGACGTTCAACGAGACGGTGCAGGAGGTCTTCGCGCTGTCGCCGACCGAGCTGCGTCGCCGGGTCCGCCGGGGTACGGCGTCCGCCGCGCCCGGCACCATCGCGCTGCGCCTCCCGTTCCGCGCTCCGCTCACGCCTGACAACCTCTTCGGCCACCTGATCGCGACCGGCGTACCGGGCGTGGAGGAGTGGCGCGACGGTCACTACCGCCGCACGCTCCGCCTTCCGCACGGCCACGGTGTCGTCGCCCTCAAGCCGATGCCTGACCACATCGCCTGTCAGCTCTCGCTCACCGATCAGCGCGACCTCGCGATCGCGATCAGCCGCTGCCGGCGGATGCTCGACCTGGACGCGGACCCGATCGCCGTCGACGACCTGCTCGGCGAAGACCCGGTGCTCGCTCCGCTGATCGCGAAGGCGCCGGGCCGCCGGGTCCCGCACACGGTCGACGGCGAGGAGTTCGCCGTACGGGCGGTGCTCGGTCAGCAGGTGTCGACGGCTGCCGCACGGACGCACGCCCATCGGTTGGTGCTGCAGCACGGTGAGTCGATCGAGGACCCGGGCGGTGGGCTCACGCATCTGTTCCCGACGATGCAGGCGCTGGCCGGGCTCGATCCCGAATCGCTGGCGTTCCCGAAGTCCCGGCGTACGACGCTCACCACGCTGATCGCGACGCTGGCCGACGGCGAGATCGACCTCGGCGCGGGTGCGGACTGGGATCGCGCGCGGGAGCAGCTCGCGGCGTTGCCGGGGATCGGGCCGTGGACGGTCGAGTCGATCGCGATGCGGGCGCTCGGTGATCCGGACGCCTTCGTGGCGAGCGATCTCGGTATCCGTTACGCCGCTCGTGACCTAGGCTTGCCCGAGGCCCCCAAACCCCTGACCGATCACGCGCGCGCGTGGCGGCCTTGGCGTGCGTACGCCGTGCAGTACCTCTGGGCGACGGGGGAGCATGCGATCAACCGGATTCCGGCCGCCGACGACCCGTCCTTCCAGGTACTCACGGAGCGAGCATGACCGAACTGACCACCGACCGCCTGCTGCTGCGCCAGTGGCGCGACGCCGACCGCGACCCGTTCGCCGCGCTGAACGCGGACCCGGCGGTGATGGAGCACTTCCCGGCACTCCAGACCCGCGAGCAGAGCGACGGGCTGATCGACCGCAACATCGCGGCGCTCGACGAACGCGGCTGGGGACTGTGGGCCATCGAGGTGCGCGACACCGGCGTGTTCATCGGTTTCACCGGTCTGAACCTGCCGACGTTCGAGGCGCATTTCCTGCCGGCCGTCGAGATTGGCTGGCGGCTCGCGAAAGGTGCCTGGGGCAACGGCTACGCGACCGAGGCCGCGCGGGCGGCGCTGGCGGTCGGGTTCGGGCCGGCCGGGCTGGACGAGATCGTGTCGTTCACGACGACCACCAACCTGCCGTCGCAACGGGTGATGCAGCGGATCGGCATGGTGCACGACGAGGCCGGCGACTTCGACCACCCGCGGATCGAGCAGGGCCACCGGCTGCAGCGCCATGTGCTCTACCGGATCAGCCGCGCGCAGTGGCAGTCCAGGCAATGACCTACGCCGTCATCGACAGCCCACTCGGTCCGCTCACTCTCGTGGGCGACCGACACGGGCTGACCGGTCTGTACATGGACCAGCAGCGCTACCGCCCCGAGACCGAGACTTTCGGCGACCGCGACGACTCGACGCTGCGCGAGGTCGCCGAGCAGCTGGACGAGTACTTCCACCACGGCCGCACGAGCTTCGACGTACCGCTGCACCTCGTTGGCACGGACTTCCAGCGGCAGATCTGGATCGCCCTGCAGGACATCCCGTACGGCGAGACGTCGACGTACGGCGGCCTCGCCACGGCGCTCGGTCTGAAACCGCAGTCGGCGCGCGCGGTCGGTCTGGCGAACGGGAAGAACCCGATCAGCGTCATCGTCCCGTGCCACCGCCTCGTCGGCTCGACCGGCAGCCTGACCGGCTACGGCGGCGGCATCGAACGCAAACGAGCCCTCCTCGACCACGAACGCGGTGCAAAACTGCTCATCGGGTGAGCACTTATCGGGTGCACTCTGGATGGCATGAACGATGACGAAGCCCTGAGCTGCGCGGACGCCGACGAGTGGCGCAGCTGGCTGGACACCAACGGCCGGCGTGAACGATCCGTGTGGCTGATCGTCCACCAGGACCTGGACCTCGGTACGGCCGTCGAGCAGGCGTTGTGTTTCGGGTGGATCGACAGCAAGACGCTGCGCCGCGACGAGCGGACGACGTACCAGTGCTTCACGCCGCGGAACCCGCGCAGTACGTGGAGCAAGTCGAACCGGGAGCGGATCGAGCGGCTGACCGCGGCCGGGCTGATGATGCCGCCGGGAGAGGAGCTCGTCGCGCTGGCCCGGCGGACCGGGACGTGGGACCTGCTGAAGGATGCGCAGGACCTGATCGTCCCGGCCGACCTGCGGGCCGCGCTGGCACGCGACCCCCAGGCCGATGAACACTTCCGGGCTTTCCCACCCTCGTCCCGCCGGGCGATCCTCGAATGGATCACGCTGGCGAAGCGTCCGGAGACGCGAGCCCGACGGATCGCTCAGACCGTTGAGCAGGCCGCAGGTGGCGTCAGGATCAGGTAGGTGTGTTCGCGGCGTCGTCCAGCCGCTCGACGGCCGGAGCGTCGACAGCCTGGGCCTCGACCCGTGCCGGCGCCTTGCGGGTCAGCCGGCGGGCGAGCGGCTCGGTGTAGCGGGCGGCGACCGGGCCGAGGATGACCAGGATCAGCACGTACGCCGTGGCGAGCGGACCGAGTTTCGGTTCGACACCGACCGCGAGGCCGGCGATGACGATCGAGAACTCACCGCGAGCGACCAGCGTGCCACCGGCCCGCCAGCGACCCGCGGGCGCGATGCCGGCCCGCCGGGCGGCGAACCAGCCGGTGGCGACCTTCGTGAGAGCGGTGAGGACCGCCAGGGCGAACGCGACCGCGAGCACCGGCGGGATCTTCGCCGGATCGGTGCTCAGACCGAAGAACACGAAGAACACCGCGGCGAACAGGTCCCGCAGCGGGCTCAGCAGGTTCCGCGCACCGTGCGCGACCTCACCGGACAACGCGATCCCGACGAGGAACGCACCGACCGCCGCCGACACCTGCAGCTGCTGCGCGATGCCCGCGACCAGCAAGGTCAGGCCGAGTACGACGAGCAGCAACATCTCGGGATTGTCCGACGACACGGCCCGGCTGATGACTCGCCCGTACCGGAGTGCGATGAACAGGACGATGCTCACCGTGCCGAGCGAGATCAGCAACGTCATGCTGCCGCCGGCCAGGCCGACTCCCGCGAGCAATGCGGTGAGGATCGGCAGGTAGACCGCCATCGACAGGTCCTCGAGGACGAGAATCCCCAGCACCACAGGGGTTTCGCGATTACCCAGGCGCCCGAGGTCGCCGACGACCTTCGCGATCACGCCGGACGAGGAGATCCAGGTGACACCGGCCAGCGCGACCGCCGCGACCGGACCCCAGCCGAGCAGCAGCGCCACCACGGCGCCCGGGATGGCGTTGAGCAGGAAGTCGACCGCACCCGAGATGTACTGCGTCTTCAACGTGCCGACCAGGTCGGACGCGGTGTACTCGAGCCCGAGCAGCAACAGCAGCAGGATCACGCCGATCTCGGCGCCGGTGGCAACGAACTCCTCACTCGCGGCCAACGGGAGGATGCCGCCGTGCCCGAACGCCAGGCCGGCCAGCAGGTACAACGGGATCGGGGAGAAGCCGAGCCGGCCGGCGATCCGCCCGAGGACGCCCAGGGCGAGGATGACGGCGCCGAGCTCGATCAGCAGCGCGGTGATGTTTTCGTGCATGCTCAGCCCCCCGCGATCAGATCGGCCACGGCGTCCACGCCTTCGCGGGTCCCGACCACGACCAGCTTGTCCCCGATCGCGAACCGGAAGTCCGGCGTCGGCGACGGCGTGGCCCCGGTCCGGCGCAGTACCGCGACGATGGACGCACCGGTCCGGCTGCGGACCTGCGTGTCGCCGAGGGTGCGTCCGCCGTACGGCGACTTGGCGGTGATCGGGATGTGCTCGGTGACCAGGTCGATCTCCATCTCGCCGCGGACCGGGTCGATCCGCTCCGGGAGCAGCAGTTGGGCGAGCGCGGCCGCCTCGCCCTGCGCCAGTGGTACGGACGCCTGGCATTCGTCGTCGTCATCGGGTTTGTGGAAGCCGAGGAACCGCCGGCCGTCGTTGTGCGCCACCACCGAGACGTGTTTACCGGCTTCGGTGACCAGGTCGTACCGCGTGCCGATCCCGGGCAGCGTGGTCTTGGTCGTGTGGGCCTGCGGGTCCATGGTGCTCCAAATCCATTGGTGACAAATACAAGGCGTCTGCAACCATTCTCTCAAACGGGAAAAGGCCTGTCCGGACAACTGTTGTGACATGTGCTGCACTCCGGTGCACTGCAACGAGTTGCATAGGTACGCTCCGGAGATGGCACTGGAGCACGCGATCCTGGTCTCGCTGACCGAGCGGGCCGGCTCCGGCTACGAGCTGGCCCGGCGGTTCGACCGGTCGATCGGCTACTTCTGGCCGGCCACCCACCAGCAGATCTACCGGGTGCTGCGCCGGATGGACGAGGCCGGCTGGGTGAAGCACACCGCGATCGCCCAGGACGGCCGCCCGGACAAGAAGGTGTACCGGGTCGCGGCGGCCGGGCGCGCGGAACTCTCGCGCTGGCTGGCCGAGCCGGAGGATCCCGCCGTACTGCGGGACGGGCTCGGGGTGAAGCTCCGCGGCGCCTCGCTCGGCGATCTGGACGTGGTGTTCCACGAGATCGAGCGGCACCGGGCCGAGCACGCGACGCGACTCGAGGTGTACCGCGGGATCCAGAAACGCGACTTCCCGAAGCCGGCCACGCTGCACGGCCGCGACCTGCACCAGTACCTCGTACTGCGCGGCGGCATCCGCGCCGAGGAGTCGTTCGTGGCCTGGTGCGACGAAGTAATCGAAGCCCTCCGAAAGGACAGAGCATGAGCGCGTACCCGCACTTGCTGGAGCCGCTCGATCTCGGGCATGTCACGTTGCCGAACCGCGTGATCATGGGCTCGATGCACACCGGTCTGGAGGACCGGCTGAGTGACATGCCGAAGCTCGCGGCGTACTTCGCGGAGCGCGCCCGCGGCGGCGTCGGCCTGATGGTGACCGGCGGCTACGCCCCGAACCGGACCGGCTGGCTGACGCCCTTCGGGTCCACGCTGACGAGCCGGCGGCAGGCGACGAGGCACCGGCTGCTGACCGGCGCGGTCCACGCCGAGGGCGGCCGGATCGCGCTGCAGATCCTGCACGCCGGGCGCTACTCGTACCACCCGTTCAGCGTCTCCGCGTCCGCTCTCAAGGCCCCGATCAACCCGTTCAAGCCCCGAGCCCTCTCCGATCGTGGCGTTCAGCAACAGATCACGGCGTACGTCGACTGTGCGGCGCTCGCCCGCGAGGCCGGGTACGACGGCGTCGAGATCATGGGGTCCGAGGGGTACTTCATCAACCAGTTCCTCGCCGCGCGCACGAACAAGCGCTCCGACCGCTGGGGCGGTAGCCCGGAGAACCGGCGACGACTCGCGGTCGAGATCGTCCGGCGCACGCGGGAGCGGGTCGGCAAGGACTTCCTGATCATCTATCGGCTCTCGATGGCGGACCTGGTCGACGGCGGTCAGACCTGGGACGACGTGGTGGCGCTGGGCCAGGAGATCGAGGCGGCCGGGGCGTCGATCATCAACACCGGCATCGGCTGGCACGAGGCGCGCGTCCCGACCATCGTCACGTCCGTTCCGCGGGCCGCGTTCACGAGTGTTACCGCGGCGTTCAAGCCGCACGTGTCGATCCCGGTGGTCACCTCGAACCGGATCAACCTGCCGCAGGTCGCCGAGGAGGTGCTGGCCCGCGGCGACGCCGACCTGGTCAGCATGGCCCGCCCGTTCTTGGCCGACCCGGAGTGGGTGCTCAAGGCAACCACGGACCGGGCCGACGAGATCAACGTCTGCATCGCCTGCAACCAGGCGTGTCTGGACCACGTGTTCGCCAAGAAGAAGGCGAGCTGCATGGTGAACCCGCGGGCGGCGCGCGAGACCGAGCTGCGGTTGCTGCCGACCCGTCGTACCAAGCGGCTCGCGGTGGTCGGGGCCGGGCCTGCGGGACTGGCGGCCGCGGTGACGGCGGCCGAACGCGGGCACCGGGTCGAGCTGTTCGAGGCGGATGCGGAGATCGGCGGGCAGTTCGGGATCGCGCGGCGGATCCCGGGCAAGGAGGAGTTCGCCGAGACGATCCGGTACTACCGGCGGCAGCTCGACCTGACCGGCGTGAAACTGCACCTCGGCCGGCGCGCGACCGTCGAGGACCTGGCCGGCTTCGACGAGATCGTGCTCGCGACCGGCGTCGTACCGCGCGTTCCGGCGATCCCGGGGATCGACCACCCGACAGTGCTGTCGTACGTCGACGTGGTCCGCGCGGGCCGCCCGGTCGGGAAGACGGTCGCGGTGATCGGGGCCGGCGGGATCGGGGTGGACGTCAGCGAGTTCCTGACGACGGACGGGGCGCCGGATCTCGCCGCGTGGAAGGCGGAGTGGGGCGTCGGCGATCCGACTGAGCTGCCGGGCGCCCTCGCCGTACCGCGGCCGGAGCCGTCGCCGCGGAAGGTGTATCTCCTGCAGCGCAAGGCCGGGAAGATCGGTGCCGGTCTCGGCAAGACGACCGGGTGGGTGCATCGGGCCGCGCTGAAGAACAAGCAGGTCGAGCAGTTGCGAGGTGTCAATTACGAGCGCATCGACGACGAGGGACTGCACATCACCTTCGGCGAGAAGCGCGAGAAGGCAACCGTGCTCGCGGTCGACACGGTGGTCGTTTGCGCCGGTCAGGAGCCGGTCCGCGATCTCGCCGAGGCGCTGCGGGCGACCGGGCGTCCGGTGCACCTGGTCGGCGGGGCCGACGTCGCGGCCGAGCTCGACGCCAAGCGCGCGATCGAACAGGCGACCCGCCTCGCCCTCACCCTCTGACCCCGGACCGCCAGGCCATCACAATCCGCCGATCGCGGGCTCGCTGAGCGTGGGCCCGCCCGAGTGGCGCGATTGTGATGGCCTGGGCGTCCACTAGTGCACCTGCCCCGGTGCACTAGTGCGCGGTGGCGTCGACATCCCCGAGTAGTGCACCGTGTACGGCGTACGCGCACTAGTTCGAAGGGGTGTCCGATGAAGACTGTTCTGATTTCCGGTGGCGGGATCGCGGGGCCGGCGCTGGCGTACTGGCTGCGGCGGTTCGGGTTCGCGCCGACGGTGGTCGAGCTCGCGTCCGGGCCGCGGCCGGGCGGGCAGACCGTCGACCTGCGGGGAGTGTCCCGGGTGGTGGCCGACCGGATGGGGCTGCTGCCGGCGGTGGCCGAGCGGCAGGTGCACGAGCGTGGGCTCGAGTACGTGCGGGCCGACGGCCGGCGGTCCGCCGCGATGGCCGCGGAGCTGCTCGACGGGGCCGGGCCGGTCGCGGAGATCGAGATCCTGCGTGGCGATCTCGCCGGGATCCTGACCGCGGCGACGGCCGAGGTGGAGTACCTGTACGGCGACTCGGTCGCCGAACTGGCGCAGGACGCGGCCGGTGTCGACGTGACGTTCGCGAGCGGGGCGCGGAGGCGGTTCGACCTGGTGGTCGGTGCCGACGGCGTGCACTCGCGGGTACGGCGGCTCGCGTTCGGTCCCGAGACCGATTTCGTGCACCACCTCGGCGGCTACACGTCGTACTTCACCGTCGACTCGCCGGAGGACCTGAACCACTGGATGAAGGTGTACACCGCGCCGCGCGGTCGCTGGGTGGCACTGCGGCCGGATCGCGATCCGCGGTTCGCGAAGGCGCTGCTGAGTTTCCGGTCACCGGTGGTCAGCTACGACCGGCGGGACGTCGCGGGACAGAAGCAGCTCGTGCGCTCGCGTTTCGAGGGGCTCGGGTGGCACACCGACCACGTCTTGCGCGGGCTGGACGCCGCGGACGACTTCTACCTCGACAGCACGAGCCGCGTCGTCGTGCCGGAGTGGTCGCGCGGGCGAGTCACCCTCGTCGGCGACGCCGGGTACTGCGGTTCACCGATGGCCGGCCACGGTACGGCGCTCTCGCTCGTCGGGGCCTATGTCCTGGTGGGTGAGCTGGCCGCTGTGGACGGCGATCACGCGCGCGCGTTCCCGGCGTACCAGGCCCGGATGCGGGCGTACGTCGACCAGCGGATGGAACTGCCGCCGGGTGGGCTGAAGATGGCGATGCCGATGACCGCGTTCGGGATCGGCTACCGCGACTTCGTGCTGCGGGTGATGACGTCGCGGCTGATGTCCGGCGCGCTCGCCAAGATGGCCGTCGCCAAGCCGGATGCCATTGACCTGCCGGAGTACTCAGTCGAGGGGCGAGACCCACTCCGGGTCGCGGCCGAGGAAACCGAGTAACTGGTCGAGGTCGGGGGCGGTGCCGGAGACCTTGACGGCGCGTTCGAAGGCGTAGCCGGGCCCGCGGTTGGTGTCGGTGTCGGGGATCCGGCGGGCCAGGGTGAGGGCGAGCTCGACCATGTCCGGCGGCGGGTTGTACGGCACGTCGATCGCCCGGGCCAGGTCCCAGGCGTGCACGATGCAGTCGAGCTGGTGGAAGGTCAGCGCGATCCGGCGCGGGAACGAGCCGAACTCGCGCACCTCCACCAGCCGGTCCAGCGCGCCGCCGTCGGCGAACGCGTCGGCGACCCGCACGTTCGAGCGGCGGTAGGCACCGGCCGGGTTGTCGGCGAGCCGGCCGGCGTTCCACGCGTGCACGGAGGCGGACCCGTTCTGCGCGGCCTTCGCGAGGCCGTCGTTCTGGCTGACCACGTGGCGGAGCAGGCCGCGGACCGTCCAGTCCGGGCACGGCGTCGGGAACCACAGGTGCTCCTGCCGGACTTGCATCACGACTTCCCCAAGCACCGCGCCGGCCCGCCGATCCAGATCCCGGATGTCCATCCGCGCTCCTCCCGTGGCTGCCCCGAGCATAGGTCGGTACGCCGGGATTCGCAGGGAAACGCCTGGAGCACAAGGGACATCCCGCACCGAAAGGCCCGATCTGCAACAGATCGGGCCCAGGTGTTGCGCGGAATCAGGTGCAGAATCAGACGCCGGATCAGGCGCCGGCGGCCGCTGCCTTCGCGGCCTTCTTGAAGGAGCGGACCTCGTTCAGCGACGCGGTGTCGGTGACGTCCGCGATCGAGCGCCGGGAGCCGCGGTCGCCGTAGTTGCCCGCGGCCTCGCGCCAGCCCTTCGGCGTCACGCCGCGCTGCTTGCCGAGCAGGGCGAGGAAGATCTTCGCCTTCTGCTCGCCGAATCCGGGGAGCGCCTTCAGTCGCTTCAGCACCTCGGGTCCGTCCGGCTTCGGGCGGCCGGCGAGCCAGATGTTCGCCGCGTCACCGTCGTACTTGTCGATGATCAGCTGGGCGAGGGCGTGCACCCGGCGGGCCATCGAGCCGCCGTACCGGTGGATGGCCGGTGGGGTGACGCAGAGTTCGACGAACGTCTCCAGGTCGGTGTTCGCGATCTTGTGCAGGTCGAACCCGTCCATCCGGTTCGCGATCTTCAGCGGGCCGGAGAAGGCGTGCTCCATCGGGTACTGCTGGTCGAGCAGCATCCCGACGAGCAGGGCGAACGGGTCGTCGTTGAGCAGCGTGTCGGCATCCGGGTTGCCGGTGAGGTGCAGTTCGCGCAGCATGTCGCCCATCTTGGCACGGGCCTCACCGTGCGGGCACCCGCTCCCCGCCCCGTTTGGGGGGCGGGCCCCTCAAGCTGTGGGGTGGCGTCCTGCACAGCGGGGGTAGGACCCACTGGCCGAGGGGCCGGCCCCTCAAACGGTGGTGAGGTGGCGGGGCGGAGGGATCGTGTGGGACTGGTTCTGAGGTAGTGCGCGTACGATGTACGTGCACTATCTGGGGAGGGTTGATGAGCGAAGCGCCGTACCTGGTGATCGCGGCGGAACTGCGGCGGCGGGTCGACTCCGGTGAGCTGCGGCCGGGGGACCGGGTGCCGTCGACGCGGGCGCTGGTCCGGGACTTCGGGGTGGCGATGGCGACCGCGACCAAGGCGCTGCAGGTCTTGCAGCAGGAGCGGCTGGTGCATCCGGCGCCGGGGGTCGGGACCGTGGTCGGTCCGCCGCCGCGCGCCCGGCGTGCTGACGCCGATTCCGCGCCGGATCTCAACCGGGACGAGGTCGTGCGGATGGGGATCGCGATCGCGGACGCCGAAGGGTTGGCCGCGTTGTCGATGCGACGGATCGCAGCCGAGCTCGGGGTGTCGACGATGGCGCTCTACCGGTACGTCGGTGGCAAGGACGCGCTCGTCGTACAGATGGTGGACGCGGCGATCGGCGAGTTCCCGTTGGGGAAGGTCCCGGAGCACTGGCGGGACGCGATCACGGTGGTGGCCAAGGTGCATTGGGCGGCGTACCGGCGGCATCTGTGGCTGGCGAGTGCGATCAGTCTGAGCCGGCCGCAGTTGGTGCCGCGACTGTTGCCGCACACGGATGCGGTGCTGGGTGCGTTGCGTGGGTTCGAGAAAGGCGCCGCGTTGTCGGCGGTGATCAGTCTGTTCGCGTACGTGCGCGGGATCGCGCTGGTGATGGAGGCCGAGGCGCAGGCCGAGCAGGACACCGGCGTGACCGCGGACGAGTGGGTCGAGGGTCAGGGCGATCAGCTGGCCGCGATGATCGCCGCCGGAAACCTGACCGCCTTCCGCGATCTGCTCGCCGACGGCTTCGACTACGACTACGACCTGGACCAGTTGTTCGAATTCGGGCTCGGCGTCTTCCTCGATGGTCTCGCATCGCGGCTACGCTGAGTGCTGACGTCTTCTCCGGAGGTGGCGATGGAGCCTGTGTTCGCGCCGGGTGTGCCTGTGGGCGTACGACGGTTGTACGAGCACCGGCCGGAGTTGTTCGTGGCGGCCGACGCGCCGCGGCCGAAGCGGGAGTCGTCGTGGTCGGTGGCGCCCGGCAACACGTTCGGGACGTTGCTGGTCTGGCTGGCGGTGTGTGTCGGCGGGTGGATCCTGGCGCTGATCGTGATGGCGGCGACGCTGCCGACCGCGGTCGCGGCGTGGGCCGCGGTGGTGCTGGCCGGGGTCGCGGTGCTGGCGACCGGTGGGGTCCTGGTGAAGTCGATGGTCGAGGACCGTGGACACAAGGCGGTCCGGTTGCAGCACCGGAAGTACCTGCTGCCGGAGGACTTCGACTCTGAGGCCGCGCGACTGCTCGGCCGGGCCCAGCGCGCGGTCCGAACGGTGCTTGAGGCAACAGTTACCCGGCGCGGCCTGCTCGACGACGTACAGAACGAGTTGGTGCTGCCCGAGCAACTCTGGGACATCGCCCAGGTCCTGCGCGAGCAGACCGTACTGCGGGCGCGCCAGCAGGACGTCGCGCGCGGTATGTCCACCGCCGAGCTGGACGCCGTCCTCGGCCCGCAGCGCCGCGCCCTGGTGCTCTCCGCCGAAGCGATCAAGCGCAAGGTCGATCTGCTCGACCGGTACGCCGACCGGGTCCGTGCCGCCGACGCCGCGCTCCGGGCCGAGGCCGCCCTCGAGGACGGCGACCGCTACATCGAACTCCTCGCCCGCACCGAACCGGTCGGCGACACGTCGGTCGTCCAAGGCTTCACTGACGAGGCGAGCGCGCTCAAGGACACCCTCACCCGTTCCATCAACGCGGCCCGCGACGCCGGCCGGACCCTCGCGCTACCCGAGTAGCTCAGCTTCCTGCTCCGGGGTGAGCCCGATCTTCAGCGCGGGTACGCCGCGGTCCTGGTCCCACTGGAGTACGTCGGCCACGGTCTGCGGCAGCGGCGTGACCGGCAGACCGGCCGCGCGGGCCTTGGCCGGGTTACGTTGCCGCTCGCCCCATTCGGACACCGGGTCGACGAGCGGGAACCGCGGCGGTACGGCGTCGAATGGGACGGGCACGATCTCGACGGTGCGGCCCGACACCTCGGCGGACACCTGGATGAGATCGCTGATGGTCGAGTCCGGCCCGACCGCGTTGAACGCACCATCTCGCGCATCGGTGATCAGTTGTACGACGAGACGCCCCACGTCGCGGCTGTCGATGAGTTGGAGCGGCTGCTCCGGACTCGTGGGCAGTGCGACGCGGCCACCGCGCGCGCCACGGCGGATCCAGTAGAGCGCCGTACCCGACGAGTCGCCGGGGCCGGTCACCCGGCCCGGACGGACGATGGTTGCGCGGTCGCCGTATCGCTCGACGACGTCGTCCTCGCAGGCCACCTTGCACGGACCGTAGGTGTCGTTCGTCAGTACGTCGGCATCGCGCAGCGGCTCCCGTCGCGGCGCGGTCTCGTCGGTCCCGGCCGGCAGATCGCGGACGTACACCGCGTGGCTCGAGATGAACACGTACCGTCCGACGCGGTCACCGAGCACGTCCATCGCCTGGTCGACGTCCCGCGTCCGGAAGCCGCTCAGGTCGACGACCGCGTCCCACTCACCGGTCTGCAGCCCCGAGTAGTCGCCGGTCTCCCGGTCCCCGATCAACTGCGTCACGCCGGAAGGGAGCGGCGTACCGCCCTTCCCGCGACTGAACGAGGCGACCTCGGCCCCGTGCGCCAGCGCGTCGTCCACGATCGCGCGCCCGACAAACCCGTTTCCACCCAGCACCAGAATCCGCACAACCGACCAACCTAGACCCCGCGCGCGGGGGTCGCGAGCCGTTTAAGCGGTCGGCTGTTTGACAACCGATTGAGCCTGTAACACGTCTGAAGAGGTAAGGAGCGGGAGTTTGGCGCACACTTGAAGTCGGGGGACAGACGGGGTGACAGGGGAACGCATGGCGAGTCGTGCGCGCGCGGAGGCCGAGCGGCCACGCTCGGTGCTCTCGGTGTTGGGGCTGACGCTGCTCGGTGCGCTGCTCCCCGGGACCGGACTGATCGCCGGCGGGCGCCGGCGGATCGGTGCGTTCGTGCTTGTCGTCTTCCTCGCGCTGGCCGGCCTCGTCGTGTACGTCGCGCTGACCCGTCGTGACGAGGTGATCGCGGCGGCCGTCGTACCGAGCCGGCTGCTGCTCACCTCGGTGCTGATCGGGGTCGTCGCGCTGCTCTGGATCATGGTGATCGTCGCCTCGCACCGGTCGTTGCGTCCGGCAACGAGCGGCGCCGGCGGACGAGTGCTCGGTGCGGCGTTCGTCGGCGTGCTGTGCTTCGCGATCGCGGCGCCGTCGGCGATCGGCGTCCAGACCGTGCTGGCGCAGCGGACTCTGGTGCAGGACGTGTTCCAGGCGCAGGAGCAGAGCAAGAGCGCGACGCGGCCCTCGACGGTCAACGTCAAGGACCCGTGGGAGGGCACACCGAGACTCAACCTGTTGCTGCTCGGTGGCGACGACGCTCCGAGCCGCGAGGGGGTGCGCACCGACACGGTGATCGTCGCGAGTATCGACACCAAGACCGGGAACACCGCGCTGATCTCGTTGCCGCGGAACCTGACCTTCATGCCGTTCCCGAAGGACTCACCGCTGGCCAAGTTCTACCCGAACGGGTTCGGCAAGGAAGGGCTCAGCCTCGACGGCCGGCTGGAGTGGATGCTGACGGCGATGTACCAGAACATCCCGGACGCGCACCCGGGCATCCTCGGGCCGTCGGACAACGAGGGCGCGGACGTGCTGAAGCAGTCGGTCGGTGAGGCCACCGGCCTGAAGCTGGACTACTACCTGCAGGTCAACCTGCAGAGCTTCCCGGAGATCGTCGACGCGCTCGGCGGGATCAAGGTGAACGTCAACGAGCGGGTCGCGATGGGCGGCGTCAGCAGCTCGCACATCCCGCCGAAGGAATGGATCGAGCCCGGTCCGAACCAGCACCTGGACGGGCGGCACGCGCTGTGGTTCGCCCGCGGGCGGTACGGCGCCGACGACGACCAGCGCCAGGTCCGGCAGCGGTGCGTGATCAAGAGCATCGTCGACGCAGCGGACCCGCAGACGCTGGTGACGAAGTACAAGGCGATCGCGCGCGCCGGTCAGCACCTGCTGCGGACCGACATCCCGCAGGAGCTGCTGCCGGCCATGGTCGAGCTGGCGCTGAAGGTGAAGTCGGGGACGGTCTCGAACGTCACGCTCGACCCGGAGAAGCTGCGGCTCAAGTACCTGCACCCGGACTACCAGGCGCTACGGGACACCGTCGAGACGGCTCTGGAGTCCGAGCCGGCCCCGGCCACCACGCCGCCGACGACCACACCGACCACCACACCGACCACCACACCGTCGGCCAGGTCGTCGACTCCCGCGACCACCCGGAAGCCCGCCACCACGCCCCCGCCGCCCGGCCCGACCCAGAACCTCGCCGACGCCTGCGCCTACCACCCGAACGGCGACCAGCCGAACTAGGGCGTGTCTCCCGATCCCCCGCCTACTGCGAGGCACTCGGCATGGCGCCTCGCCGGATTGGGAGACACGCCCTAGCCCACTGACGGGTTGTTTGCCCGCCGACGCGCTACAACACGCCAACGCGCACCTAAGCCGCCAGCGGACGACGCGCGACGGCTGTGCGAACTGACCCGGGTAATGATCTGAAGCGGGTGTCGATCTGTACTGCTGCCGCTCGACGTGAGTGTAAGTGATCGACCGAAACCACGAGGAGCAGTTGCGATGCGCTACATGATCATCAACAAGGCCGACGCCGACAGCGAGGCCGGGTTGTTCCCGGCGCCGGAGGTCGGCGAGGCGGTCGGCAAGGTCGTCGAGGACCTGTCGAAGGCCGGCGTCCTGCTGTTCGCGGAGGGTGTGCACCGCAGCGCGCTCGGCGCCCGGGTCAAGGTCGAGGGCGGCCGCCGTACTGTCACCGACGGCCCGTTCGCGGAGACCAAGGAACTGATCGGCGGCATGATCGTCGTCGAGGTCCGCAACCGTGACGAGGCGATCGAGTGGGCCGCCCGCCTGGCCGAGGCCCTCGGCGCCGAGGTCGAGGTGCGCCGGGTCGTCGAGGAAGCCGACTTCGGCCCGGATTCGGACGTTTACCAGAACTGATGTCCATCCGTGCCCCTTCCGTTCGTGGAAGGGACATGAACAACACACTAGTGGTTCCCGAGGCAGAGTTGTACTACGAAGTGCGCGGGACCGGACCGTTGGTGGTCCTGGTCGGCGCACCCATGGACGCGGACGCGTTCGCGCCGCTGGCCGACCTGCTGGCGCCCGACTACACCGTCCTGACGCTCGACCCGCGCGGGGTGAAGCGGAGCACGCTGAACCCCGGCGGTACGTCGCGCCCCGAGCAGCGGGCCGACGACCTGGCCCGGCTGATCCGGCACGTGGACGCCGGGCCGGCCGTCGTACTGGGGTCGAGTGGTGGGGCGGTCAGCGCGCTGGCGCTCGCGCAGTACCACCCGGAGCTGGTCCGCTCGGTGATCGCGCACGAGCCGCCGCTGAACCGGCTGGTCCCGGACGCGGACGAGCTGACGGCGAAGTCCGAGCAGCTGATGGCCGACTACCTCGCCGGTGACGTGACCGGCGCCTGGAGGCAGTTCTTCGCGCTCGCGAACATCCAGATGCCGGACGAGGTCGTCGAGATGATGTTCGGCGGCGAGCGCGACCCGGAGCAGGTGGCCGCGGAGCAGTTCTGGTTCGCGCACGAGATGCGCGAGACGATCACCTGGCTCCCGGACCTCGACCGGCTCCGCGAGGCCGACGTCGTGGTCGGGATCGGCGAGGAGTCGACCGGGCAGCTCTGCGACCGGACGTCGTCCGCGCTGGCCGACCGGTTGGGCATCGAGCCGACGCGGTTCCCGGGCGGTCACACCGGGTTCGCGGACACGCCGGAGGTGTTCGCCGAGGCGCTGCGGGCCGAGCTGAAGGTCCTGCACCAGCCGAGGTGAGACTCCTCCGTGGGTCCTGGGGCGGAGTATGTGAAGCTGGTGGTGTCCGGAACGTGCGCGGGGGAGTGATCGCGGTCGAACCGGGCACCGGTCCGAGGTGCCGCGTCGCCCGCGTGGCGTCTTGACCTCAACCGTGGTTGAAGTTTCAAGCTGGTGCCGCTGACACAGGACATCGGAGATATCGGCCCCGAGGGCCCCGACGAAGGAGCAGAGTTGACCACGTACACGCTTCCCGACCTCCCCTACGACTACGGTGCACTGGCGCCGAGCATCGCCGGCGAGATCATGGAGCTGCACCACGACAAGCACCACGCGACCTACGTGAAGGGTCTGAACGACACCCTCGACAAGCTGGCCGAGGCCCGCGACAAGGGTGACTTCGGCGCGATCGTCGGGCTGGAGAAGACGCTCGCCTTCAACCTCGGTGGGCACGTCAACCACTCGATCTTCTGGAAGAACCTGTCGCCGGACGGTGGCGACAAGCCGGACGGCGAGCTGGGCGCGGCGATCGACGAGTTCTTCGGCTCGTTCGACGCCTTCCAGGCCAACTTCACCGCGAGCGCGACCACCATCCAGGGCTCCGGCTGGGCGATCCTCGGCTGGGACGCGCTGGGCGGCAAGCTGCTCATCCACCAGCTGTACGACCAGCAGGGCAACCTGCCGGCCGGGCAGATCCCGATCGCCATGCTGGACATGTGGGAGCACGCGTTCTACCTGCAGTACAAGAACGTGAAGCCCGACTACGTCAAGGCGTGGTGGAACGTCGTCAACTGGGGCGACGCCCAGGCCCGCTTCGACGCGGCCCGCTCCGGCGCCGCGGCGCTGATCACCGGCGCCTGAGAACTCCGCAGTACGACGAAGGGCGCCCGGCTCCGGCTGGGCGCCCTTCGGGTGTCTCAGGCACAGAACTCCGCGATCACCGGAGCGATCGCCGCCGACTTGATCATGTGGTTCTGACCCGGTACTTCGGTGTGGCCGGCGCCCGGGACCGCCGCGGCGAGCGCGTGGGCCGAGTTCTTCATCCACGCCGGGCTCTTGCCGCCGTTCACCACCAGCACCGGCTGGTCGATCGGCGCCCACTGGGTAGCGTCCATCGGCTCGCCGAAACAGTTGCCGCCGACCACCTGTGCGTCGTACGGCAGGGTGTGCGCGATCGCCTTCATCGGCTTCCAGGCCGGCATCAGCTTCATCATCGTGACGACGATCCCGGGCAGCCCGATACCCTTGGTGAAGAAGTACTTGATCGCGTCACCCGCGTCGAGGCGCTGCAGGTCGCTGACCCAGCTCCGTGGGATCTGCTTGCGGCTGTCGTCGACGACGTACGGCGGCTCGAACGCCACCAGTTTGTCGATCGACAGCCCGGCGGCCGTGGCCCGCAACGCCAGCGCCGCGCCGGACGACGAGCCGTAGACGTACGCCGATCCGCCGGCCGCCTCGATCACCGCGGCCAGGTCCTCGATCTCCCGGTCGACCTCGTACTCCTCGGCGTCACCGGAGTCGCCACGGCCGCGCCGGTCGTAGTTGTAGACGGTGAACCGGTCCGCGAGCGTCTCGGCGAGGTCGGCCATCGGGCCCTGGGCACGGCTGCAGAGCGCGCCGTCGACCAGGACCAGCGCCGGCCCATTCCCACGCCGGTCGTACGCGATCGTCGTACCGTCCTTGGATTCCACCGTGTTCATCTCGATCCTCCTGAGTGAGTGAGTCTTCACCCGTGCGTCGAGGAATCGGGGGACCGATCGACAGCCTGTGACTCAGATCACAGTGCGACGTGTGACTCTCGGTGATGTGGGTACCGGGCTGCGCGAGCGGCACGTCGCACGTGCCATCCGCCCGTTCCGCAGCGTGCCGCCCGACGCCGTGCACGAGGACCTCGAAGCATTCAAGGGACACCAGCCGGAAGGGAACCGCACACGATGAGCACCACCTCCACCAACTCCAGGAACGCCACCCACCGGGAGCCGATGTCCGAGGCCAAGACGGTCCGGATCGATCTCGAGCACACCCGGCAGCAGCTCGCCGACACCGTCCAGGAGCTCACCCGCCGGCTGAACATGCCGCAGCGCGTGAAGGAGACCGCGGGGAACGCCGGGCAGCGCGTCTCGGGCGCCGCCGGGCAGGCGGGCCAGAAGATGAAGGACGTGCCCGGCGCGATGAAGGAGCTGCCGGCGATGGGCAAGCGGCACCCGAAGGCCGCAGCGGCCGTCGGTGGCGCCGCACTGGCCGTCGGTGTCGGCGCCGCAGCCTGGATCGCCCGCCGGCACGGCTAGTCCGGCAGCACTAGAGCGGCGCTTGCTGAGCAGTCAGCAGGCCGCCGCGCGTTCGAGGAGGAGGGTCCGCTCGCGCTCGTTGCGGGTCAGCGCGGCGGCCTTCTCGAACTCGGCGCGCGCCTCGTCGAGCCGGCCGAGCTTGAACAGCAGGTCACCGCGCACGCTCGGCAGCAGGTGGTAGTCCTTCAGCGACGGGTCGTCCGCGAGCAGGTCCACCGCCTCGAGTCCGCGCTCGGGCCCGAACGCCATCGAGATCGCCACCGCCTGGTTCAACTCGATGACCGGTGACGGGGTGACCTGCGCGAGGACGGCGTACAGGCCGGCGATGCGGGCCCAGTCGGTGTCCTCGGGATCGGCGGCGCGGGCGTGACAGGCGGCGATCGCGGCCTGCAGGAGGTACGGGCCGGGTGGCTTCTCCAGGGCCCAGGCACGGTCGATGCCTTCGAGGCCGCGGCGGATCAGCAGCCGGTCCCAGCGGCGGCGGTCCTGCTCGAGCAGCAGGACCGGTTCGCCGTCCGGTCCGGTGCGCGCGTTCGCACGGGACGACTGCAGCTCCATCAGCGACAGCAGGCCGAGTACTTCGGGTTCGGTCGGCATCAGCTCCGCGAGCAGCCGGCCGAGCCGCATCGCCTCGTTGCAGAGCGCCGGACGCATCCAGTCGTCGCCCGCGGTCGCGGAGTACCCCTCGTTGTAGATCAGGTAGACGACCTCGAGGACCGATGACAACCGGTCCAGCAGGTCCGGGCCGGCCGGGACCTCGAACTCGACGCCCGCCTTGGCCAGGTTCTTCTTGGCGCGCACGACGCGCTGGGCGATCGTCGTTTCCGGGGCGAGGAACGCGCGGGCGATCTCGTCGGTCTTCAGGCCGCCGAGCAGCTTCAGCGTCAGCGTCACCCGCGCGTCCATGGTGAGCACCGGGTGACATGCGGTGAAGACGAGCCGGAGCAGGTCGTCCTCGATGTGGTCCTCGAGAATGGCTTCCACATCGTCCTCGACGCTGTCGCCGTCGATCTCGAGCTCGTGACCCATCTCGGCGAGCTTGCGCTGGTACGTCTCCTTGCGCCGGATCAGGTCGATCGCGCGGCGTTTGGCGATCGCCATCAACCAGGCACCTGGATTGTTCGGTACGCCGGACTCCGGCCACTGCTCCAGCGCGGCCACCAGTGCGTCCTGCGCCAGTTCCTCCGCCAGCCCGACGTCCCGCACGATCCGTGCGACGCCCGCGATGATCCGCGCCGACTCGATCCTCCAAACCGCGTCGACCGCCCCGCCCGCATCCGTTACCGTCACCCGCCGATAGAACAACACAGCACCCCCCGGCAGCAACTGTCACGACGGACCCGCAGTCGCCAGAGCGAGGTCGTCTCGCCGTCGCGCGCCCGGCGGTGCCGCGGTACGACGTCCTCCCGGCCGACGACCCGTAGCCCGCCGGCCCGGAACATCTCCTCCAACTCGCCCGGCCTCCGGAGCCCGAGTACCTGCGCCAGATCGGACAGGATCAGCCACACCTCCCCATCCGGTTCCAAGTGATCGGCGACCTCGGCCAGGAACGCGCGCAGCATGCGGCCGTCCTCGTCGTAGACGGCGTGGTCGAGCACCGTCATCGGCCGGGCGGGGATCCACGGCGGGTTGCAGACGATCAGATCGGCCCGACCCGGCGGGAACAGATCGGTCTCGACCACCTCGGCGCGCACCCCCAGCCTCCGCAGATTTTCCCGCGCGCACTCCACCGCGCGCGGGTTGTTGTCTGTAGCAACAACCCGCTGAACACCGCGGCGGGCAAGAACCGCGGCCAGTACTCCGGTCCCGGTCCCGATGTCGAACGCCGTACTCGTCGTCGGCATGGGGCAGTCGGCAACAAGGTCGACGTACTCCGAACGGGTCGGCGCGAACACGCCGTACTGCGGATGGATCCGCTCGCCGAGGGCGAGCACGTCCACGCCCCGGAGCCGAAGTTGATGCGCGCCGATCACACCGAGCAGCTCGCGCAGCGGGACCAAACGTTCGCCATCAGGTGGTCCGTAGGCGTCGGCGCAGGCAGCGCGCACGTCCGGAGCCCGGCGCAACGCGATGTGGTGGTCGACCAGTCGCAGGCACAAGGAGTTCAGGATGCGAACCCGCTCGGCCTGGCGCCGCCGTTGATCGTGGAACGAGCCACCACTCGTGGCCGGAAGCCGGCGGCCGAGGGCGGACAGCAGTTGTTTGGCGTTCTGGAAATCACCTTCCCAAAGAAGTGTCGAGCCGCGTTCGATCAGGCGCAGCGCCCGATCCGCGGAGATGGAGTCGTCGACCGTGATGACGTCGTCCAAGAGTCGTCCCTGCCAGTGCGAAGCGATATGGGCAGCACGGCTCACCCGGAACGCCGGTACGGCGCCGGGGAGCGGACGACGGAGCTAGCGAACTACCGCCGCATGGAGGGGCGAGGTCACCGCACCACTGTAGACAGGAAGTCGGTTGTGCGTGTCTGTTCGGTGGGGGTGCCGATCGGCGCGAGCATGACCTCGGTGACTCCGGTGTCGCGTATCCGGTCGAGTTGCTTCGCGATGGCTGACTCGTCACCGACGAGCAGTACGTCGGCCGGCCCGGCGACGCCCTCGCGGTCGAACATCGCGCGGTACTCCGGAACTTGACCCGCCAGCGCGAACTCTTCCGCAAAACGCGCCCGTACCGTGTCCTCGGCGGACGTCAGACACACAGCAAGACCAGCCACAATCCGTGGGTCGCGGCTCCCGGACGCTCGGGTGATCGACGGGACGATGTGCTTGCTGAGTGTCTGGGGTCCGGTCATCCACGTGACTGTGCCGTCTGCGAGCTCGCCCGCGACCTTCAGCATCGCCGGGCCGAGCGCCGCGACGAGGACCGACGGCGGCTCGGTGCCCGGCAGTACGGCCGAGCCGACCGCCGTGAAGGTCTCTCCGTGATGGTCGACGGACTCGCCCCGGAGTAGCGGCTGCAGGATCTCGAGGTACTCGCGCAGTCGTCGCGCAGGCCGCTCGGTCGGCAGCCCGTACATCGCGCTGACCATCCTGGAGATCCCGGCGCCGATGCCGAGCGTCAGCCGGTTCCCGACTGCCCCCTGCACGGTCAGAGCCTGTCTCGCGAGCACCAGCGGATGGCGCTGCGGGAACGGCACCACGGCGGTGCCGAGCTCGATCCCCGGCGCCCCGGGACCGACGGCCGCGAGCGCGGTGAGGGCATCCCACCCGATGCCGTCCGAGAGCCAGGCGGTCCGGAATCCGGCCGCGGCCGCCGCCTGCGCCTGGCTCGCGATCTCCGGCAGCGGGATCTGTCCGCGGACGTCCCCGAAGGCCATACCGATACGCATCAACTGTCTCCTCGAGTGAAATGGGGTGGTCCCCCGTTTATCTCCCGGTACGATATGGGGGACCACCCCACTTGATCAAGGGACTTCGATGCGAGCTGATGCCCAGCGGAACCGTGACCGGCTGGTCACGGTCGCCGCCGAGGTGGTCGCGGAGCAGGGCGCCGACGCGTCGCTCGAGGAGATCGCGCGCCGGGCCGGCGTCGGGTCCGCGACCCTGCACCGGCACTTCGGCGGCCGGGTGGCGCTCCTGGAGGCCGTTTTCCAGAGCGGGATCGACGCGGTCTGCGACCAGGCGGTACAGCTCGCGAACCATCCCGAACCCCTGCGGGCGTTGACGATCTGGCTGCGTAGCATGGTCGCGCACTGCACCGCGAGCCGTGGTCTCGGCCCGGCGCTGAAGCTGAGCGCGGAGCGTGGTTCGGACTGCCACCGGCGCATCCTGGCGGCCGGTGGAGGGCTGCTGGAGCGTGCTCAGCGCGACGGCGCCGTACCCCCGGATGTCCGGATCGAGGACCTGCTGAAGCTCGTCAACGGCATCTCGCTGGCCAGCGGTGAGGACGCCGTCCAGGCCGACCGGTTGCTCACCCTCGCGATCCGGGGGATAGCACCGGCGCTGGCCTAATAGACTTCGCTGCGAAAACCCCCCGAAGATGGCTCGAGGTTTGCTGTGCTCACCATGCAGGACGCGCTGCTGGCGCTGACGAAGTACTGGACCGACCGCGGCTGCATGATCGTGCAGCCGTTCAACACCGAGGTCGGTGCCGGGACGCTGAACCCGGCCACCATCCTGCGGGTGCTCGGTCCCGAGCCGTGGCGGGTCGCGTACGTCGAGCCGAGTGTCCGGCCCGACGACAGCCGCTACGGCGAGAACCCGAACCGCCTGCAGACGCACACCCAGTTCCAGGTGGTGCTGAAGCCGGACCCGGGCAACCCGCAGGAGTTGTTCCTGGACAGTCTGGAAGCGCTCGGGATCGACATCGACGCGCACGACGTGCGGTTCGTCGAGGACAACTGGGCGAACCCGGCGACCGGCTCCTGGGGTCTGGGCTGGGAGGTCTGGCTGGACGGCCTGGAGATCACCCAGTTCACGTACTTCCAGCAGGCCGGCGGGATGACGCTGGACCCGGTGTCGGTGGAGATCACCTACGGCATCGAGCGGATCATGATGGCGCTCCAGGGCGTCTCGCACTTCAAGGACATCGCCTACGCGCCGGGCATCTCGTACGGCGAGGCGTTCGGCCAGGCGGAGTACGAGATGAGCCGGTACTACCTCGACGACGCGGACGTGGAGTCGCAGAAGCGGCTGTTCGAGGAGTACGCGAACGAGGCCCGCCGGATGATCGACGACCGTCTCCCGGTGCCGGCGCACATCCAGGTACTGCGGTGCTCGCACACCTTCAACGTGCTGGACGCCCGCGGCGCCGTCAGTACGACGGAACGCGCGAAGGCCTTCGGCCGGATGCGCACGCTGGCGCGCGAGGTCTCGCGGCTGTGGGCCGAACGCCGTCAGGAGCTGGAGCACCCGCTGGGTCTCGCCGAGCTCCCGCCGGCCGCGGCCGTGCCGACCGAGTTCCCGGCGAGCAGCGGTACCCGGCAGCTGACCTTCGAGATCGGTACCGAGGAGATGCCGCCGTCCGAGGTCACCAAGACCGCCGCCGCGGTGCAGGCCGCGCTCGAGGAGAAGCTGGCCGCGACGCGCCTCGGGCACGGCGCGATCACGACGTACGCGACGCCTCGCCGGGTGGTCGCCTTCGTCGCCTCCGTCCAGGCCGGTGAGCCGGACGCGGAGCGGGTGGTGCGCGGTCCGAAGAAGCAGGCCGCGTACGACGCCGACGGCAACGTCACGAAGGCCGCGGCCGGATTCGCCCGTGGTCAGGGTGTCGACGTCAGCGAACTGCACGACCTGGATGTCGACGGCGTCGAGTACGTCGCGGTCACCAAGCCGGACCCGGGGCGTGGTGCGGCCGAGGTGCTGAGCGGCGTGCTGAGCGAGATCGTCGCCGGTCTGCGCTCGGACAAGAACATGCGCTGGAACGACGCCAAGCTGTCCTTCACCCGCCCGATCCGCTGGCTGGTCGCGCTGCTCGGTGACGAGATCGTGCCGGTCTCGGTGTCGACGCTGGCCGCCGGCCGGACAACGCGGGTGCACCGCACGGCCGCGCAGCCGAAGGTCGAGATCGCCTCGGCCGAGGGCTACCTGGACCTGCTCCGGATCCACGGCATCGAGGCCGACCCGGCTCGCCGGCGGGCCACCGTCGTCGAGGCGGCCGAAACCTTGTCGGCCAAGGTGCAGGGCACCGTCGACGTCGAGGGCGAGTCCGCGCTGGTCGACCAGATCGTGAACCTGATCGAGGAGCCGACGCCGATCCTCGGCGGTTTCAGCGCGGACTACCTGGAGCTGCCGAGCGAGATCCTGACCACCGTCATGCGCAAGCACCAGCGCTATCTGCCGGTGCGTGACGGCGACGGCAAGCTGCTGCCGCACTTCGTTGCCGTGGCCAACGGTTCGGTCGACGAGGACCGGGTCCGGGCCGGCAACGAGGCGGTCCTGCGGGCCCGCTACGAGGACGCCGCGTTCTTCTGGCGGGCCGACCTGGAGACGCCGCTGGAGTCGATGAAGAGCGAGCTGGAGAAGCTGGCCTTCGAGGAGCGGCTCGGTTCGATGGCCGACCGCGCCGGGCGGATCGGCCGGATCGCGCTGGCCCTGGCCGGCACGGTGGACCTCGACGGCGACGACCTGACGACGCTCAAGCGGGCGGCCGAGCTGGCGAAGTTCGACCTCGGTTCGCAGATGGTCGTCGAGCTGACCAGCCTGGCCGGCACGATGGCCCGCGAGTACGCGAAGCGCGCGGGGGAGACCGAGGCGGTCGCGCAGGCGCTGTTCGACATGGAGCTGCCGCGGTCGGCCGGTGACCCGGTCCCGTCGACGACTCCGGGTGCGCTGCTGGCGCTGGCGGACCGCTTCGACCTGCTGGCCGGCCTGTTCGGTATCGGCGCGAAGCCGACCGGTAGCTCGGATCCGTTCGCGCTGCGCCGGGCGGCTGCCGGTGTGGTTGCGATCCTTCGCGAGCACCCGGAACTGCGGGCGATCACGTTGCCGGTCGGTCTCCGGGCCGCGGCCGCGGAGATCGGTGCCCAGGGCATCGACGTACCGGCGGACTCGCTCGACGAGGTCGCCGAGTTCACCGTCCGGCGGTACGAGCAGCAGCTCCTCGATCGGGGCGACGACCACTTCCAGGTGGCCGCCGTGTTGCCGCTGGCAACTGCTCCGGTGGTCGCTGACGAGACGCTGGAGACGCTGCAGGGCCAGGTCGGGAACAGCGACTTCGCGGACCTGGTCGCCGTCCTCCAGCGGGTACGCCGGATCGTTCCCGAAGGCACCGAGGCGGAGTACGACGCCGGCAAGCTCACCGAGCCGGCCGAGGTCGCGCTGCACGAAGCAGTGCAGAAGATCGGTACCGCGCCCACCGGACTCGGTGAGTTCGTCTCGGCCGCGTCGGTGCTGGTCGAGCCGGTCAACGCGTTCTTCGACGAGATCCTCGTGATGGCGAAGGAGCCGGAGATCCGCGCCGCCCGGTTGGGGCTGCTGGCAACGATCAGCAAGCTGGCCGCGCCGGTGCTCGACTGGCAGGCGCTGGGCACCAGCCTCAACCCGTCGGAATGATCACTCCGGCAGAGGTTGCCGACAGGGCCGAGCGGGTGGCGCCGGCCCTGCGGGAACATCTGCGCCTGACACCGTTCGTCCGGTACGACGCGTTCAGCGACGACCTCGGCGCCGAGGTGCTCGTGAAGTGCGAGCACCAGCAGCGCACCGGCTCGTTCAAGGCCCGTGGGGCGTTGGCGAAGATCCTCACGCTGACGGATGCGGAGCGGGCGGCGGGAGTGATCACGGCGTCCACCGGCAACCATGGGGTCGGCGTCGGCAACGCGCTGGCCACCCTCGGCGGTCACGGCATCGTGTACCTGCCCGAGAACGCCGCACCGGGCAAAGTCGCCGCGCTCCGCCGGCTCGGTCTCGAACTGCGGGCCGAGGGCAACGACACCGGTGCGCTCGAACTCAAGGCCCGGGCGTACGCCGCGGAGCACGGGCTCACGTACATTCCGCCGTACAACGATCCGGACATCGTCGCCGGGCAGGGGACGCTCGCGGTGGAGATCGTCGAGCAGCTCGGCGGCGCATCGCTCGATGCCGTGGTGGTGTCGGTCGGTGGTGGCGGGCTGATCAGCGGGGTCGCCGCGGTGCTCAAGAAGCACCTGCCCGGCATCAAGGTGTACGGCGCGCAGCCGGCGGTCGACAACGCGATGGCGGCGTCGGTGCGGGCCGGCTCGATCGTCCAGGTCGACGCCGCGCAGACGTTGTCCGACGGTACGGCGGGCAGCGTCGAACCGGGCAGCATCACGTTCGACCTGTGCCGTGCACTGGTCGACGACTGGGTGCTCGTCGAGGAGGATGCGATCCGGGACGCGCTCCGGATGGTGATCGACACCGAGCACCAGTTGATCGAAGGGTCCGCCGCGCTGGCGTTCGCGGCGGCGCGCGAACGGCGTACCGAACTGGCCGGGAAGCGGGTCGCGGTGGTGTCCTGCGGCGGCAACATGTCCTCGTCAACACTGGTGAACGCGCTTGCGTGAGCTCGTGGTGCTCGGGACCGGCAGTCAGGTGCCGTCCCGGGAACGCACGCAGAACGGGTACTTCCTGCGCTGGGACGACGAGGGGTTCCTGTTCGATCCGGGCGAGGGCACGCAGCGGCAGATGCTGTACGCCGGGGTCGCAGCCGGGGCGATCACGCGATTGTGCGTGACGCACTTCCACGGCGACCACTGTCTCGGGGTGCCGGGGATCGTGCAGCGGTTGTCGCTGGACGACGTACCGCATGCGGTGCGGGCGCATTACCCGGCGTCGGGGCAGACGTACTTCACTCGACTGCGGTACGCCGCCTCGTTCTTCGAGCGGGCCGAACTGCTCGAGGAGCCGGTGGAGGAGGACGGGCTGCTGTCGGTCGGCTCGTTCGGGCAGCTGTGGGCGCGCCGCCTGGAGCACTCGATCGAGTCCTTCGGCTACCAGTTGATCGAGCCGGACGGCCGCCGCATGCTGCCGGACAAACTCGCCGCAGCGAGGGTCAGCGGGCCGGCGATCGGCCGGCTGCAGCGGGCGGGTTCGCTCGAGGTCGATGGTCGCACCATCCATCTCGAGGACGTCAGCGAACCGCGCCCCGGGCAACGGTTCGCGTTCATCATGGACACCCGGCTGTGCCCGAACGTCCTGCGGCTGGCCGAAGACGCCGATCTGTTGGTGATCGAGTCGACGTATCTCTCGTCCGAGGCCGAGCTGGCGCGTCGCTTCGGTCATCTCACCGCACGCCAGGCGGCCCGGGTCGCGGCCGAGTGCGGCGTACGGAAGCTGGTACTGACGCACTTCTCGCAGCGCTATCTGGAGCCTGAGCGCTTCTACGAGGAGGCCGCGGCGGAGTTCTCCGGCGAGATCGTGGTGGCGTCGGATCTCAGCAGAATCTCAGTTCCAACCCGTCGCTAGCGAACAGTTCGTGACGAGCGCGCGAACACGCCGGAACCCGAGCCATGGCAGGGTGCAGCGGGATTAACATTGCCCGCGAATGTAAATCCGCCCTACTCCAGGAGCAACGTTCCGTGCGCCCTCCCCGCCCGCTGCCGGCCGCGATCGCGGTAGTTGCCGTCGGCGCCTTGGTGGCGGTGGCGTTGTGGCGGCCCTGGGAGGACTCGGCCCAGGCGGCCGGCGGCCCGCCTGAGATCAGCGTGTCCCGCAGCCAATGCGGCCAGGGCTGGACCAACGCGAGGACCGGTCGGCAGACGCTGCTGCTGCACAACACCGGCGACGCCGCGGCCGAGGTCGACCTGGTCGAGGTCACCAGCAACAAGGTGTACGGCGAGGTCGAGGGCCTCGGGCCGAACACGACAGCACCGATGGACGTGCAACTCGGTGCCGGCAAGTACGCGATCCGCTGCCTGATCGAGGACACCGACGCGATCACCGGTCCGAGCGTGACGCTCACGGGTGACGCGAAGGGCGGCCCGGCCGCAGTGGCGGTCACCAAGAACGACATGCTGCCGCTGGTCAAGCAGTACGAGGCCGCGGTCGCGACCGGTGTGGCACAGCTGGTCGGCAAGACGGACAAGCTGCGCGGCGAGGTGGACGCGGGCAACCTGGCTGCCGCTCGGTCCGACTGGCTGTCCGCGCACCTGGCGTACAACTCCCTCGGCGCCGCGTACGACGCGTTCGGCGACTTCGCGGACAAGATCGACGGCTCCGGCAGCGGCTTCCACCCGCTGGAGAAGGGCCTCTGGCACAACGCGACGGCCGCGGCGCTGAAGCCGATCGCGGCCAAGCTCGCCGCCGATGTCCACGGCCTCCAGGCTGACCTGCCGAATCAGCAGGTGGATCCGAACGACCTCGGCCTGCGCGCCCACGAGATCATGGAGAACGCCCTCCAGTTCGAACTCACCGGGGAGAACGACCAAGGCAGCGGTACGTCGCTGAACACCGCGCTGGCGAACCTGAACGGCACGGCGAACGTGCTCGCCATCCTGAACCCGGTGCTCAAGCCCCGGTACCCCGAACTGCCTGAGGTGCAGAAGTGGGAAGACCGGACGCGGGCACTGCTGACCGCGCACCAGAACACGCCGGTCGCCCAACTGGACCGGACCACGCGCGAGCAGCTCAACGGCGCGGTCGGTGAACTCCTGGAGAAGCTCGCGCCGGTCGCCGCAATCTGCGAAGTACGGAGGGGCTCATGACGGGCGTCGGACGCCGGTCTTTCCTGGCCGGTGCGCTAGCTGGTGCAGGTGCCGCCGCGGCGACCGGGTTGTCGTTGTCTGCTGACGCGGAGACGTCGCAGTCCGTGGCGTTCCACGGCGTACACCAGGCCGGCATCACGACTCCGCAGCAGAAGCAGGCGATCTTCGCGTCGTTCGACGTGATCGCGGCGAACAAGGGCGAGCTCGCCGACCTGTTCCGGACGCTGACCGACCGGGCGCGGCTGTTGACCGCGGGCGGTGCGTTGCAGCCGTTGGGTATCACGGCTCCACCGGCGGATTCCGGCGTACTCGGTCCGGACATGCCGGGGGACGACCTGACGGTCACCGTTGGCGTCGGGGCGTCGTTGTTCGACGCGCGGTACGGGCTGAAGGACCGTAAACCGGCGAAGTTGACCGCGATGAAGGAGTTCCCGAACGACAGCCTCGACGAGAGCCTGTGTCACGGGGATCTGAGCCTGCAGTTGTGCGCGTCGGAGACCGACGTCGTACTGCACGCGTTGCGGGACATCGCTCGGCACACCCGCGGCGCGATGCAGCTGCGCTGGCGGGTCGACGGCTTCCAGAGCCCGCCGCGGCCGTCCGGTACGCAGCGCAACCTGATGGGTTTCAAGGACGGCATCGTGCAGCCGGCGCAGTCCGACCACGACAAGCTCGTATGGGTTGCCAAGGGCAACGGTGAGCCGGCGTGGACCGAAGGCGGCAGCTACCAGGTCCTGCGCCAGATCCGCATGCTGGTGGAGTTCTGGGACCGCGTCTCGGTCGGCGAGCAGGAGAACATGTTCGGCCGCCGCCGCGACTCGGGCGCACCGCTGGACGGCAACCGCGAGACGGACACGCCGGACTACGCGGCCGACCCGACCGGTACGGCGATTCCGCTGACCAGCCACATCCGCCGGGCGAACCCGCGGACCGCGGACACCGCGGCCAGCCAGTTCCTGCGCCGCGGCTACAACTACGACAAGGGGACCGACGCAGTCGGCGACCTGGACATGGGCCTGCTGTTCTGCTGCTACCAGCAGGACATCGCCCGGCAGTTCGACGCCGTACAGACCCGGCTGGCCGACGAGCCTCTCGTCGACTACATCCGGCCGGTCGGCGGCGGTTATTTCTTCGTGCTTCCCGGTGTTCGGGACGGCAACGACCACTTCGGGCGGTCGTTGCTCGGATGAGTTACTCAGGAGGAGAAGGCATGCGCGCAAGACTCCGGGTCGCGGCCACCGCCGCCGCGGCCACGACAGGCTTGTTGCTTGCCGCCGGCTGTGCCGGCGACACCCACCAGCTGACCAATACCGCCGCCACGTTCCAGCCCCCGGCCAACGCCCAGGCGGCGAACTGGAGCCGGCCGGTCGGTACGACGACGCCGATCAAGCACGTGGTGGTGATCTTCGGCGAGAACATCTCGTTCGACCACTACTTCGGCACGTACCCCAACGCGACCAACGAGAACGGCACCCCGTTCACCGCCGCCCGGCACACGCCCAAGGTGAACGGCCTGTCGCAGCAGCTGCTGACGAACAACCCCAACGCCTACAACCCGAAGCGGCTGGCGCCGTCGCAGGCGCTGACCTGCGACCAGAACCACGGCTACAGCGCCGAGCAGAAGGCCGTCAACGGTGGCAAGGACGACAAGTTCGTCGAGAACACCGAGACCGACAAGTGCACCGGCCAGCCCGTCCTGTTCGGTGAGCCGGGCCTGGTGATGGACTACTACGACGGCAACACCGTCACCGCGATGTGGAACTACGCCCAGCACTACGCGATGAGCGACAACTCGTTCGACACCGTGTACGGGCCGTCCACGCCGGGCGCGCTGAACCTGATCTCCGGGCAGACCCACGGCGGCCAGGCGATGGACCCGAAGACCGGCAAGCCGACCACGGACGCGTACGCCGTCCAGTCGCCGGACACCAATGGGATCGGCACCATCACCAACGACCCCGACCCGTACTACGACGACTGCTCGAACAACAACGGCAAGTCGTCGAACAACCTGGCCGTGATGCACGGCAAGAACATCGGTGACCTGCTCAACGACCAGCACGTCACCTGGGGCTGGTTCCAGGGCGGCTTCAAGCCGACCTCGTCGGCGAACGGCAAGGCGGTCTGCGGCTCGACGCACACCAACGTCGGCGGCAACGCGGCGACGGACTACAGCCCGCACCACGAGCCGTTCATGTACTACCAGTCGACCGCGAACCCGAAGCACCTGCCGCCGTCGTCGGTGGCCGCGATCGGTCGCACCGACCAGGCCAACCACCAGTACGACACGTCGGACTTCGACGCGGCCGTCGCGGCGAACAACCTGCCCGCGGTCAGCTTCCTGAAGGCCGGCGAGTACCAGGACGGCCACGCCGGGTACTCCGACCCGCTGGACGAGCAGGCGTTCGTCGTCAAGGAGATCAACCAGCTGCAGAAGTCCAAGGACTGGGCGTCGACCGCGGTCGTCCTGGCCTACGACGACTCCGACGGCTGGTACGACCACGTCACGCCGCCGAGCGTGAACGGTTCCAAGGACGCGGCACTCGACCAGGCCGCGCTGTGCGGCAAGAAGCCGGTCGCCGGTGGGTACGCCGACCGCTGCGGCTACGGCCCGCGGCTGCCGCTGCTCGTCGTCTCGCCGTACGCGAAGACCAACCACGTCGACCACGCGGTGACCGACCAGACCTCGGTCCTGAAGTTCATCGAGGACAACTGGCGGACCGGCAAGATCGGTGACCACTCGTTCGACGAGCGGGCCGGCAGCCTGAACAGCATGTTCAGCTTCCGCGCGCACCCGAACACCCGGCCGCTGATCCTGGACCCGAAGACCGGGGCCGTCACCCGCTAGGTGTTGCTGCCCTGATCGGCGAGGAAATCGTCGATCAGGGCGTTCACCTCTTTGGGTGACTCCAGCGCCGCGAGATGTGCCGACTGCTCGAGTACGACGAACCTCGCGCCCGGGATGCAGCCGGCCATCTCCTCGGTCTCGGCGACCGGGAACGTCTTGTCCTCGCCGCCCGCGACGACGAGCACCGGCGTACGGATGGTCCTGAACAGTTCGCGTTGGTCGGGCCTGCGCGGGACCACGCTGGTCACCGCGTGCATCCCCGAACGGACGTTGACCTTCCGTGCCAGTTCGTTGACCGTGGCAACGACCTCGGGCTTCTCGCGTTTCGCGGTCGGTCCGACGAACGCGTCCCGGACCGGCCCGACGAGCGGTCCACGAATCCCACCTAGCAACTGCGCCGACCGCGTGAGGACGCCGTACTCGAACCGCTGCCGACGGCCGGCCGGTGACGAGGTCGCGTTCATCAGCACCGCGATGCCGATTCGGTCGGGATGCAGCGCCGCGAAGGTGCCGCCGATCATGCCGCCCCAGCTGTTGCCGATCAGGTGCACTCGGTCGACACCGAGGTCGTCGAGGATATCTGTGATCACCTGCGCGCACTGGCCGAAGGTGAACGGTCCGGTCAGCGGCTCGCTGCCGCCGTGCCCGGGTGGATCGACGAGCACCACCTGGAAGCGGTCCGCGAAGTGCGCGGCCTGGGCGGACCAGAGCGTGCCGTCCATCAACAGGCTCGGCCAGAACAGCATCGCGGGCCCTGACCCGCTGACGCGCAACCGGATCCGGCCCAGCACGGTCTCGACGTACCGATCCTGCATGTCTGAACGGTACCGGTCAGGACGGCGGGATCGCGGCTGTCAGGCGCGTCGTGAGTTCGCGGATGCAATCGATCAGTTCCGGCGGTGACTGGACCTCGAACGGGAGCCCGAGGATCCCGAGGTACACGGCGATCTGGTCGAGCGAGTTCGCGCCGGTCTCGACAAGGGTCGTCGTCTCGTCGAGGGGCGTCACCGAGGCGACGTGTGGCCCGTAGCGATCCGCGACCTCGTCGGCCGGTGCGTGGACCAGGACGCGGGCCTGATAGCGGTACCCCCCGGATGCCACGCCGCGGGTGGTGGTCTCCAGAGGAGGCGCCTCGCGTGGGGTGAAGCGCGGGCCGGTCGGGATCCGCGGTTCCAGTCGATCGAGGCGGAACGTGCGCCAGTCCTCACGGTCCAGGTCCCACGCCACCAGGTACCAGCGGCGGCCGGTGTGCACGAGTCGATGCGGCTCCGTCGTGCGAGTGGTCGCCGTACCGTCGTGGTTGCGGTAGTCGAAGCGCAGCCGGTGGTGGTCGCGACAGGCGGCGGCGACCGCGAGCAGTACGTCGGGTTGGACCGACGGCCCGCCCGCCGGAGTGACCGCGATCTGCTGGAGCAGTTCGATCCGGTGCCGCAGGCGGGACGGCAGGACCTGCTCGAGTTTGGTCAGCGCACGCACCGACGACTCCTCGGTCCCGGCCACGGTGCCGGTCGCGGCGGCGCGTAGGCCGACCGCGACGGCGATGGCCTCCTCGTCGTCGAGCAGCAGCGGCGGGAGCGCGGCGCCGGAGCCGAGGCGGTAGCCGGAGACCCCCGGTGCGGCGTCGACCGGGTAGCCGAGGTTGCGGAGCTTGTCGACGTCCCGCCGTACCGTCCGGACTCCGACGTCGAGCTCGTCGGCCAGGGCGGCGCCGCTCCACTCCTTGGGTTGCTGCAGGAGCGAGAGCAGTTTGAGCAGTCGTGCGGAGGTTTCCAGCATGGAATTCAGTCTGGCATCTAGTTAGGTCCGAAGGTGTCCTAACCGGGTGTCAGACTAGAGACATGATCAAGCCTTTCACCATCGACATTCCGCAGAGCACGCTCGACGACCTCGCTGCCAAGCTGGCGAGTGCCCGGTTCCCCGCCCCGTTGCCCGGTGACGACTGGACGACCGGCGTACCGGTGTCCTGGCTGTCCTCGCTGGTGGAGTACTGGCGGACCTCCTACGACTGGCGTGCGGCCGAGAAGGAGCTGAACTCGTACCCGCAGTTCACCACCGAGATCGAGGGGCAGCGGATCCACTTCATCCACGTGCGCTCGGCGGAGCCGGACGCGTTGCCGTTGATGCTGACGCACGGCTGGCCGGGGTCGATCGTCGAGTTCCTGGACCTGATCGGGCCGCTGACCGATCCGGTCGCGTTCGGTGGGCAGGCGTCGGATGCATTCCATGTGGTGATCCCGGCGCTGCCCGGGTTCGGGTTCTCCGGGCCGACGGCGGACGACGACTGGACGTTCCCGCGGATCGGGCGCGTGTGGGCGGAGCTGATGAGCCGGCTCGGGTACGAGCGGTACGGCGTACAGGGCGGGGATCTCGGTGGCTCGGTGTCACCTGAGGTGGCGCGGGTCGCGCCGGAGCACGTGGTCGGCGTGCACACGAACGGCGGGACGAACCTGCCGCCGTTGCAGATCTCCGAGGCCGAGCTCAAGACGCTGACGCCGCTGGAGCAGGACAAGATGGCGCGGATCGGGCAGTTCATGAAGGACGAGTTCGGCTACATCTCGATCCAGTCGACGCGGCCGCAGACGCTGGCATACGGGCTGGTCGACTCGCCGGTCGCGCAGCTGGCGTGGATCATGGACAAGTTCCACGCCTGGACGTTCCCGGCGGAGACCTTGCCCGAGGCAATCATCAGCAAGGACCGGTTGCTGACGAACGTGATGATGTACTGGCTGACCGGCACGGGCGGGTCCGCGGCGTACATCGGGTACGCCCAGCCGCGCTCGTGGGCACCGAGCCCGAACTCCGGCGTACCGACTGCGGTGCTGGCGCTCGCGCACGACGTGGCGATCCGGCGGTACTGCGAGACGTCGAACACGATCACGCGGTGGACGGACGTCGACCACGGCGGTCACTTCGCGGCGCTTGAGGAGCCGGAGCTGCTGGTCAAGGACGTGCGGGAGTTCTTCAGCTCGCTGCGGTGAAGCCTGTCAGCATCGCCTGCAGACCTTGCGTGAAGTGATCGCCGGGGGTTGCGCTGTCGGCTGCCTCGGCGAGGAGGTTGTAGGTGGGATCGGTGGGCGGCGGCTTACGGCTGCGGCCCACCGTTTCCACGGCGATGGTGAGCGCGTGGCCGATCGTGTACTCCCGGAGACAACGGGTGACCCGCAGTGCGTCGGGTGCCGTGAAACCGTTGCGTTGCAGGCTCTCGATCATGCGGTTGCCGGTGGCAATCGCCTCGGGGGAGCGGACCGGGCGGGAGGCGAACACGGTCACCGCCTGCGGGTGCTCCAAGAGTGTTGTCTTGAGCCTCTCGTTGTAGCCGGCCAACAACTCTCGCCAGCCGCTGTCCCAGGGCAGCGAGTCCACGTCGAGGCGGTCGAACAGCAGCTCGGCGATGCCGTCGTACAGATCCTCCTGGTCGGCGAAGTGACGGTAGGCGGCCATCGGGTCGGCGCCCAGCTCGGCGCCGAGCTTGCGCATCGAGAACTTCGGCAGGCCGACGCGGTCGATCAGGTCGAGCGCGACCTCGGCGATGTACCTGCGGTTCAGCACGACCCGCGTCGGCGGGGTCCGGTCAGGCATCGAAGTACTCCTGCAGACGACGCGCGAACTCGGCCGCCTCGCGTTGGTAGCCGAGGTGACCACCAGGAAATTCCAGACACGGTACGCCGAGCTCGGTGGCGAGCTGTTGCGCGGCGCGACTGTAGTAGCGGCCTTCGCTGAGATCGCCGACGCCGAAGGCCCATCTGGTCTTGGCGTCCTTGAGTGCTTCGCGGTCAGGTCGGTAGCGGACGAAGGCGGGCATCTCGCGGCGGATCAGGTTCTCGGCGTTGCCGAAGAGTCTGTTCATCTCGTTGTCGGGGGAGAGTCGGCCGGCCAGGGTGATGCCGGCGGTGGCGAGCCGGCGGCCGAGCTTGCGGTCGAAGAGCTTGGTCGGCCTGTCCATCGTGGTGGCGGCGAACTTCATCATCGCCGGCAGGGCGCCTTCGCGATCGGCGATCCGGCCGAGCTCGTCGAAGTCGGCGGTCCGTTCGGCGGCGTCGGGGAGGATCTGGACCACCGGGGCCTCGTGGACGACGGCGGCGGCTACGCGATCGGCGTACTGCGTGATCAGGCTGAGGGTCACTAGGCCGCCGGCGCTGGAGCCGAAGACGAAGGCTTGGTCGAGGCGGGCGTCGTCCAGGATCGCGACGATGTCCGCGGCCTGCTCGTCGAGGCCGCTGCCGGCGCCTGGTTTGCGGGTGCTGCGGGAGTTACCGCGGCGGTCGAACGTGATCACGCTGTAGCGGCGGGCGAGTTCGTCGACCAGGTCGCGGTACATCGCAGCGTCGCCTCCGCCGCCGGGGATCAGCACGACGGGCGGCCCGTCGCCGGTCCGCTCCACGTGCAGTTCGGCCGCCCCGGTGTCTACGCTGTAGATCATATCTACAGTGTAGACATGGCGCCGACTGCTGGTCGAACTCGGCGGGCCGAGGCCGGTTGAGGCCGGGTCGGGGCCGGTCGGTCCAGGTCGCCGAGGGCGGTCGGCTGAGGTCGGTCAGTCGAAGTCGGTCGAGGTGGTGAGGTGGGCCCAGGTGGCGGCTTCCTCGGCGCGGGATGCCGACGATGTCACGGCGAGCTTGAGGGCGTCGGAGCCGAGCAGCAGGCGCAGCGGCGGGTTCTCGAGGTTGACGATCTCGAGGATCGCGGTCGCGGCCTTGGCCGGGTCGCCGGGCTGCTTGCCGTCGGTCTCCACGCGGCGCTGGTGCATCTCGCCGACAGTGGACTCGTAGTCCGGGTGGACGTCGTGGAGCTGCATCGAGGAGCCGCCCCAGTCGGTGCGGAAGCCGCCGGGCTCGACGATCGTCACCTTGACTCCGAGCGGCCGCACCTCGTTGTTCAGCACCTCGGAGAACCCTTCGACGGCGAACTTCGCGGTCTGGTAGGCCCCCATCCCAGGCGTGCCACCGGCCCGCCCGCCGATCGACGAGAACTGCAGGAAGTGCCCGCTCCGCTGCTCGCGAAACACCGGCAGCGCCGCCTTCGTCACGTTCACCACGCCGAACAGGTTGGTCTCCACCTGCGCGCGGAAGTCGTCGTCGGCCATCTGCTCGATCGGTGCGCTGTTCGCGTAGCCGGCGTTGTTCGCCACCACGTCCAGCCCGCCGAACTCCTCGACCGCCGTCCGGACCGCGGCGCGCGCGGCGTCGGCGTCCGTCACGTCCAGGGCGACCGCGCGGAGCTGGTCGCCGTACTTCGTCACCAGGTCGTCGAGCTGCTCGGGTTTGCGAGCGGTCGCGACGACGCGGTCGCCGGCCGCGAGCACGGCCTCGGTCAGGGCGCGGCCCAGGCCGCGCGAGCTACCGGTGATCAACCAGATCTTGCTCATTGTCGTTCCTAACTAACCAAACGGTTGGATACGACTCAATCTAACCAACCGGTTGGTTATAAATCAACCAACCGGTTGGTTGGTAAGCTGGCCGTATGCAGCAACGGAACGCAGACCGGACCCGCGCCCGGATCCTGGAGGCGGCCACCGAGGAGTTCGCCGCCCGCGGGATCGGCGGCGCGCGGGTGAGCCGGATCGCCGAGGTCGCCGAGTGCAACAAAGCGATGCTGTACGCGTACTTCGGGAACAAGGACGACCTGTTCGACGCGGTGTTCAGTGCGTCGCTGGAGAAGTACCTGGACGAGGTCGGGTTCGACGTCGACGACCTGCCGGCGTACGCGGGGCGGGTGTTCGACTACTTCGAGGCACACCCGGACAGGTTGCGGCTCTCGGTCTGGTACCGGCTGGAGCGGCCCGACGGGCAGCCGTTGGAGGCGATCGTGGCGGTCAACCAGGCCCGGCTCGATGAACTGCAGCGGGGGATGCGGCGGCGCGTGGTGCCGCGGCGGTTCACCGCGGTCAGCCTGTTGTCGCTGATCCAGGCGATCGCGACGAGCTGGTCCTCGATGAACCCCGAGCTCGGCACCGAGTTGCCGGACGCGATCATCCGGCGACGCGCGGTGGTGATGGCGGTGCAGCAGATTCTCAGCTGATTCATTGGTTGGCCCGATGGAGTTCTCAGTCTGGCGAGCTCTACTCGAAAGCAGAGGGAGAACTGGCCGAGGAGGGCACACACCAATGAACGAAACCGCTGGACCGGGACCGTACAACGGCGGGCAGTCGCCGGACGGCGGAATGCCATCGGACGGCACACCACAAAACCAGCAGCCACAGGCACAACAGCCGCAGCAGCCGCAGCCCCAGGGGCAGCAGCCGCAGCCGACGCCGCAGGCGGAGGGGCCGCAGCAGTGGCAGTCGGCGGCGCCGCAGTCCGCGCAGCCGGCGCAGCAGCACGCGCCGCTTGGGCAGCAGCCGCCGCAGGCGCAGGGACCGCAGCAGCCGGCGCAGCAGGCGCCGCAGGGTCCGTCGCAGGCTTCGGGTGGTCAGCAGGTGCCGGGTGGGCAGCCGCAGTATCAGTACCAGCAGGCGTCGGGGCCGTTTCAGCAGGCGCAGTACCAGCAGGGACAGCAAGCGCAGTGGCAGCAAGGACAGCAGGCGCCGTACTCGCAGGGGCAGCACGCGCCGTACCCGCCGTTCGGGCAGGTGCCGTTCCCGTACGTGCCGCAGCGGCCGCCGAAGAAGCGTGGTCGCCGGTTGCTGGGGGCCGGTGCGATCGGGCTGGCCGCGGTGCTGGTCGCCGGTTCGGTTGCCTGGGGCATCAACCAGCACAGCGCGGGCCTTCCCTCGCAGCTCTCCCAGAAGGCCTTCGACGCCTCCTCCGTGGCCGCGAACGTCTCGCCCGGTCTGGTCGACGTCAACACCGTGCTCGGGTATGAGGGAGCACGAGCGGCGGGTACCGGGATCGTGCTGAGCTCCGACGGCGAGGTACTCACCAACCACCACGTGGTCCAGGGCGCCACGTCGATCACCGTGACGGACATCGGCAACGGCAAGACGTACAAGGCGAGTGTGGTCGGGTACGACGACCAGCACGACATCGCCGTACTCAAGCTGAAGGACGCCTCCGGACTGCAGACCGCGGACACCGGGAACTCCGACCAGGTGAAGGTCGGCGACCAGGTCGTCGGCGTCGGGAACGCAGGCGGCGTCGGCGGTACGCCGAGCTACGCGGCCGGCAAGGTCACCGCGCTGAACCAGTCGATCACCGCGACCGACGAAAGCGGTCAGGACCCGGAGAACCTGACGAACCTGATCGGGACCGACGCCGACATCCAGGCCGGTGACTCCGGTGGCCCGCTGGTGAACGCCAGCGGCAAGGTGATCGGCGTGGACGTCGCCGGCAACGGCGGCAACAACGGCGGCCAGGGCCGCCCGGGCCAGACCGCCGCGACGTCCGGCAGCACCGCGACCGCGACGCTGGCCGCCAGCGGATCCGGCACCGGGTACGGCGACGGCACGGGCAACGGCGACGGCACCGGCTCCCCGTTCGGCGACAACGGCCCCGGCAGTTGGGGCGATGGCTCCGGCAGCGGCCTCGGCGACGGCTCCGGTAACGGCAGCGGTCTTGGTGACGGCAGCGGTAACGGCAGCGGTCTGGGTGACGGCAGCGGCAACGGCAGCGGTCTTGGTGACGGCAGCGGACAGAGCCAGGGGCAGGGCAACGGGTTCGGCGACGGTCAGGGCGGGTCCGGGAACGGGTCCGGGACGACCACCGCCGGGTACGCGATCCCGATCAACCAGGCGCTCGACATCGCCCAGCAGATCGAGAACGGGAAGTCGTCGGACGCCGTACACATCGGTGACTCCGCGATGCTCGGCATCTCCGTGGTGGCCGGCCAAGGCACCACCGGCGCGGTCGTCGGCGACGTGGTCGCGAGCGGTCACGCCGACGAGGCCGGCATCCAGGCCGGTGACGTGATCACCTCGTTCGCCGGTCACACCGTCGAGTCGCCGGACACCCTGTCCACGCTGCTCAACAAGCAACACCCCGGCGACAAGGTCGAGGTCGGCTGGACCGACCAGTCCGGCCAGACCCACAAGGCCACCATCGAACTCATCACAGGCCCGGTCCGCTGACCGTAGCGCCTCCCCTCGCTACAGCGGACCGAACACGGGCCCGGCGCTCCTCCCCCCTCGGAGCACCGGGCCCGCTCTCTTGCCCCCAAATCCCAGCCGCCACCCGCCGAGTCGTGGGACACGGCTGGAGATTCGGAGCCCCGGTTCACGACTCGGCGGATCGGGGCCCGCCAGTTGCCACCACTCGGTGGAGGTCGGGCGAGAAACCGGTGTGCCGAGGTGGAGTGGGCGGGAGACGAGTGGAGGTACGTCGCAGGACACGCCTCGCACGCATCCGATGCGATCGCACAACACGCGACCATCTCACGACACACACGCATCGCACGACGCGTGCGACGGGCGTGCGACGGGCGTCCGACTCGCGCGGCCCGCGTTGCGCGGGGTGCGATGGCTTGGGTACGTCGGGCGCCGTTTGGCGTGCTGTTGGCGGTGCAGCGGTTGGCCTGTTCTCAAGCCGATGGTCTGCGTCGAGTCGTGGGTGACGGTTGGGGATTCGTAGCCGTGGTTCACGACTCGGGGAGCTGGTGGTCGCCGGATGCCACGACTCGGGGGAGTTGGTGGGTGCCGCGTGCTGCGACTCGGTGAAGGGCTAGGCGAAGAAGCCGGTTTGCCAGGTGGGGTGGGTGGGGGTCCAGCCGAGGGAGTGGGCGTGGGTGTTGGTGGCGCCTCGGGCCCAGGGAGTGCGGGGGGTTGTTGTGGGGGTGGGTGGCGTGGGGCCGCCGATGGATTGGGTGAAGGTGGGGAGCCAGGTGGTGGCGGGGGCGGGGGTGTTGTCGACGATGTTCACGGGGCCGTTGGGCCAGGTGAGGGCGGCTGCGGCGGCGATGGCGGCGTCGTCGATGTGGAGGAAGCTGGTGATGTCGGGGGTGACGGGGAGTTGGCCAGCCAGAGCTAGGTCGGCCATCAGGCCGCCTTTGGTGTACCAGGTGTCGGGGCCGTAGAGCATGCCGTAGCGGAGGACGACCCATTCGGGTGCTTCCGCGGTGATCTCCTCGAGGGTGGCGACCGCTCCCACCGTCGTACGGCGGGCTTCGTCGGCGGCGTGCCGGTCCAGCGGGGTGGACTCGGTCGCGGGAGTGGAGCCGGGTTCGTAGGCCCAGGCAATGCTTTGGGAGATGACCCGCGGTACGCCGGCTGCTCGGGCAGCGTCGACCAGGTTCCGGGTGCCTTCGCGGCGGATGCGGGTGTTGGCGGCGAAGTCGCGGGCGGTGAGGTCGGTCAGTTGGTGCATGACGACGTCCGGTCGCGCTGAGGCGACCACGTTCTGAAGATGATCGGCGTCGTACACATCGCCAAGCACCATCTGTACGCCGGCCGGAAGGTGAGCCGTCGTGTGTCGGGTGAGGGCTGTGACCTGGTGGCCGTCGGCGAGTAGCAGGGGGACGAGCCGGCGGCCGATCACGCCGGTGGCGCCGGCGACGAAGATCCTCATGGAGCCACCGTAGGCAAACCGGTACCCGCGTCCCTGGTCCAATCGGTGAACCGTTTCCCGGTCCACTTCCGGGACGGGTGAACATGCGTTTACTATTGCTGAGTAAACAGCCGTTCACCCCGCCGCTCGTGAGGACACTCCGCTTGATCGTCCGTCCTGCCGCTCACCCACGTCTGATCCTGGCCGCGCTCGCGTTCTGCGGTGTGCTGGTCTCGATCAGCCAGACCATCGTCGTACCGCTGCTGCCGTCGCTGCCCGCCATCACCCACAGCCCGGTGTCGGACGTCAGCTGGCTCATCACCGTGACGCTGCTGACCGGTGCCGTCTTCACCCCGCTGCTCGGCCGCGCCGGCGACATGTACGGGAAGCGGAAAGTTCTGCTGATCGCCCTGTCGTCGATGGTGATCGGCTCGCTGCTCTGCGCGACGAGTTCGAACCTGACCGTCCTGATCACCGGCCGCGCGTTCCAGGGGGCCGCGGTCGCCGTCGTACCGCTCGGCATCAGCATCCTGCGCGACGAGTTGCCGCCGGCCCGGGTGATCCCGTCGATCGCGATCATGAGCTCGACGCTCGGGATCGGCGCCGCGTTCGGGATCCCGGCGGCGACCCTGGTCGTCGAGTACGCGAACTGGCACACGATGTTCTGGATCAACCTCGGCCTCGGCCTGCTGGACGTCGTACTGGTGCTGCTGATCGTTCCCGAGTCAGCGGTCCGGACCAGCGGCCGGTTCGACGTCCTCGGCGGCCTCGGGCTCAGTGCGTTCCTGGTCTGTCTGCTCCTCGCCGTCTCGAAGAGCAACGCGTGGAGCGCCGGCCGACTGACAATCCTGTACGCCGTTGCCGTCCTGCTCGTCCCGCTCTGGGGCTGGTACGAGCTGCGCACCAAGAGCCCGCTCGTCGACCTCCGCGTCTCGGCGCGACCCGCCGTACTGTTCACCAACCTCAGCGCGCTGCTGATCGGTTTTGCGTTCTACGCCAACTCGCTGTCGACCGCGCAGCTCGTGCAGGAACCGAAGTGGACCGGTTACGGACTGGGCGAGTCGATCGTGGTCAGTGGGTTGTGTCTGCTGCCCGGCGGTGTCGCCATGGTGCTGCTCTCGCCGGTGTCCGCCCGGATCTCGAGCGCGCGCGGTCCGCGGTTCACGTTGATGATCGCCTCGGTGATCATGGCGGCCGGGTACGTCGTCCGCCTCTTCACCAGCAGCAACGTCGCCGGGATCGTGATCGGCGCGACCGTCGTCTCGGCCGGAACCGCCGTGGCGTACTCCGCACTTCCGGCACTGATCATGCATGCTGTGCCGGTGACGGAAACCGCCGCGGCCAACGGTCTGAACACGTTGATGCGCACGATCGGGCAGGCGATCTGCAGCACGATCGTCGCCACCGTGCTGGCCAACGTCACGATCTCGCAGGCCGGCAAGGTCGCGCCGGCGCTGTCGGCGTACCTGATCGTGTTCGTGATCGCGGGGATCGCCGCTGCGGTCGCCGCCGGGCTGGTGCTGCTGATCCCGGTACGCCGTGCCGCGCCCGCCGACCAGGTGGAAACGGTGCGGGTGGCGCGGACGTGACCGATCCGGGGCGAACCGCGATCCTGAGAGCGGCGCGGAAAGCGTTCGCGCGGGAGTCGTACGACGCGGTCACGCTCCGCGGCGTCGCCGCCGACGCGGGGGTTAGTGCCGCCCTGATCGTCAAGCACTACGGCAGCAAGGAAGCACTGTTCGAGAAGGTCGCCGACTTCAGCGAGGCCGTCCAGCTGCTGCTCGCTGCCCCGAACGAGCGGCTCGGTGAGCACGCCGTCCGGACCCTGGTCCAGTACCGCCGTGACAACGACGCCGACCTGCTCGTCCGGGTGGTGTTCGCGGCCGGCAAGGGTGACGAGCGGGCGCAGATCCGCGAGCACTTCCGCGACCAGGTGGTCCGCGCCTTCATCGCCCGGCTGACCGGCCCGGACGCCGAGCTACGGGCGACGCTCGTCACCGGGCAGTTGCTCGGGCTCGGTGCCGCGATGGCGATCGACAAGACCGGCCCGATCGCCACCACCGACCCGGAAACGATCGTTGAGCTCTACGCGCCGGGAGTCCAAGCCCTGATCACCCCTTGAAACACCGTCTTAGAATGTGATCCGGGGTGCTGATTGCGGGCTGTGACGCCGCTAGCATGGCGATCCAGGCCGAGAGGCGCTGCAACGGACCCAGGTCCGCCACGCTCGACCTGAGTCTCTGACTGCAAGGGCGCCTCCGGAATCTTTTCTGGAGGGGTAGGCAGATGAGTGAAGCCGCGCTGCGGGACCTGCTGGATCAGCGGGTCGCGGTCCTCGACGGTGCGTGGGGCACGATGCTCCAAGGGGCGAAGCTGCAGCCCGCCGACTATCGGGGCGACCGGTTCGGCGACCACACGCACGATGTCACCGGTGATCCGGACCTGCTGAACCTGACACGTCCGGACGTGATCCTCGACGTCCACCGGCAGTACCTCGCGGCGGGTGCCGACATCACCACGACGAACACGTTCACCGCGACCAGCATCGGCCAGGCCGACTACGGTCTGCAGGAGTACGTGCGCGAGATGAACGTCGCCGGCGCGCGCCTGGCCCGCGAGGCCGCGGACGAGTTCGCCACGCCAGGCAGTCCCAAGTTCGTCGCCGGTTCGATCGGCCCGTTGAACGTGACGCTGTCGCTGTCCCCGCGCGTCGAGGACCCGTCGTACCGCGCGGTGTCCTTCCAGCAGGTGAAGGACGCGTACGCCGGGCAGATCGCCGCGCTCGCCGAGGGCGGTGTCGACCTGCTGCTGATCGAGACGATCTTCGACACCCTGAACGCGAAGGCTGCCGTCGCCGCGGCCCGTGAGGTCGCGCCGCAGTTGCCGCTGTGGATCTCCGTCACGATCGTCGACCTGAGCGGCCGGACGCTGTCGGGTCAGACGGTCGAGGCGTTCTGGAGTTCGGTCGAGCACGCCAAGCCGCTGGTCGTCGGCGTCAACTGTTCGCTCGGTGCCGCCGAGATGCGTCCGCACGTCGCCGACCTCGCGCGCTTCGCCGACACGTACGTCGCCTCGCACCCGAACGCCGGTCTCCCGAACGCCTTCGGTGGGTACGACGAGACGCCCGACGAGACCGCGGCGATGCTCGAGGAGTTCGCGCAGTCCGGGCTGGTCAACATCGTCGGCGGTTGTTGCGGGACGACTCCGGCCCACATCAAGCAGATCGCGCACGTCGTACAGGATCTCGAGCCGCGCACCGTCGTACGGCCGGATCACACGACGCGGTTCTCCGGGCTCGAGCCGTTCAAGATCGGCGCGGACACCGGGTTCGTGATGATCGGGGAGCGGACCAACGTGACGGGGTCGGCGAAGTTCCGCCGGCTGATCGAGGGTGACGACCACCAGGCCGCGGTCGACGTGGCGCTGGAGCAGGTGCGCGGTGGTGCGAACCTGCTGGACGTGAACATGGACGCCGACCTGCTGGACAGCGAGCAGGCGATGACCACGTTCCTGAACTTGATCGCGACCGAGCCCGAGGTGGCCCGGATCCCGATCATGATCGACAGCTCGAAGTGGTCGGTGCTGGAGACCGGGCTGAAGTGCGTGCAGGGCAAGGGCGTGGTCAACTCGATCAGCCTGAAGGAAGGCGAGGAGCAGTTCCTCGAGCACGCGCGCAAGATCCGCGACTACGGTGCGGGCGCCGTGGTGATGGCGTTCGACGAGCAGGGCCAGGCGGACACGGTCGAGCGCAAGGTGGAGATCTGCGGCCGGGCGTACGACCTGCTGACCCAGAAGATCGGCTTCCCGGCCGAGGACATCATCTTCGACCCGAACGTGCTGGCCGTCGCCACCGGCATGGCCGAGCACAACGGGTACGCGAAGAACTTCATCGAAGCGCTCCCGCTGATCAAGGACCGCTGTCCCGGCGTGCACATCAGCGGCGGTATCTCGAACCTGTCGTTCTCGTTCCGCGGTAACGACGTGGTCCGTGAGGCAATGCACTCCGCATTCCTGTTCCACGCCGGCAAGGTCGGCCTGGACATGGGCATCGTGAACGCGGGCCAGCTCGCGGTCTACGAGGACATCCCGAAGGACCTGCTGGAGCTGGTCGAGGACGTCATCTTCAATCGTCGCGAGGACGCCACCGACCGGCTGGTCGCGTTCGCCGAGAACGTGAAGGGCAAGGGCAAGCAGCGCGAGGTCGACCTTTCGTGGCGCGAAGGGCCGGTCGAGGAGCGGCTGTCACACGCGCTGGTGCACGGCATCGTCGACTACATCGAGGCCGACACCGAGGAGGCGCGGCAGCAGCTGCCCCGCCCGCTCGAGGTGATCGAGGGCCCGTTGATGGCCGGGATGAAGATCGTCGGCGACCTGTTCGGCGCGGGCAAGATGTTCCTGCCCCAGGTGGTGAAGAGCGCGCGGGTGATGAAGCGGTCGGTCGCGTACCTCGAGCCGTTCATGGAGGAGGAGAAGGAGCAGGCCCGCCGCGAGGGCCGCACGGAGATGGTGCGCGGCCAGGGCAAGGTCGTGCTCGCGACCGTGAAGGGCGACGTCCACGACATCGGCAAGAACATCGTCGGCGTGGTGCTCGGCTGCAACAACTACGAGGTCATCGACCTCGGCGTGATGGTGCCCGCGGCAAGGATTCTCGACACCGCGGTGGCCGAGGGCGCGGACGCGGTCGGGCTGTCCGGACTGATCACGCCGTCGCTGGACGAGATGGTGTCGGTGGCGTCCGAGATGCAGCGCCGCGGGCTGAAGCTCCCGCTGCTGATCGGTGGCGCCACCACGTCGAAGCAACACACCGCGGTCCGCATCGCACCGGCGTACGAGAAGACGACCGTGCACGTGCTGGACGCCTCGCGGGTGGTGGGCGTGGTGTCCGACCTGCTCGACGCCGACCGTGCCGATGCGCTTGCCAAGAGCAACAGCCTGGAGCAGGAGCGGCTGCGCGAGCAGCACGCGAACAAGCAGCGCAGTCCGCTGCTGACGGTCGAGCAGGCGCGGGCGAACAAGGAGCCGGTCGAGTACGGCGAGCTCCCGGTGCCGGCGTTCACCGGTCTCAAGCGCGTCTCACCGAGCATCGAGACGCTGCGCGCGATGATCGACTGGCAGTTCCTGTTCCTGGCCTGGGAACTGAAGGGGAAGTACCCGGCGATTCTCGATCAGCCGGTGGCGCGGGAACTGTTCGACGACGCGAACACGTTGCTGGACGAGATCATCGCCGACGGGTCCTTCACCGCCGAGGGCGTGTACGGGTTCTGGCCGGCGCACAGCGAGGGCGACGACATCATCCTCGACGGTCTGGACGCGTCGTTCCCGATGCTGCGGCAGCAGACCGAGAAGCCGGCGGGCCGGCACAACCGCTGCCTGGCCGACTACATCGCGCCGTCCGGTGACCACCTCGGTGGCTTCGGGGTCGCGATCCACGGGGCGGAGACGATGGCGAAGTCGTACGAGGAACGCAACGACGACTACCGGGCGATCATGGTGAAGGCGCTGGCCGACCGGTTGGCCGAGGCGTTCGCGGAGTGGATCCACCTGGAGGCGCGGCGGGCGTGGTTCGAGTCGGACGCGCAGCCGGTGCTGGAGGACCTGCACGCCGAGCGTTTCCGCGGCATCCGCCCGGCGCTCGGCTACCCGGCGAGCCCGGACCACACCGAGAAGCGGGAACTGTTCGAGCTGCTCGAGGCCGACAAGCTCGGCCTCGGGCTGACCGAGTCGTTCGCGATGACCCCGGCGGCGGCCGTCTCCGGTCTGATCTTCGCCCACCCCGCGTCCCGCTACTTCAGCGTGGGCCGCGTGGGCCGCGACCAGATCCTGGACTACGCCGTACGGCGAGGACTCGCCGTCGACGAGGTCGAACGCTGGCTGCGCCCCAACCTCGCCTACGACCCGGAGTGAGGCGTCTATCGCCCGCGGGGACCTTCGGGACGCCTTGACCCCCACTGACTGAGCCAGGCGCGCGGTCCGCTGGTCGCCCTGCCGGCCCGGTCGTCGGTGCGGCTGCCGGTGCGGTTATCGCTGCGGTTGTCGGTGCCGGCCGCGCCTCGTGGCGAGCGCATGGCGGGATCGAGGCCGAACACCGGCTGGCCGGAATCGAGCAGTTCGAGAGCTGTCTTCCGCGCGGCGCTCTGGGGGTCGGCGCCCACGGTGCGCACCGCTTGGGCCGCCACGGCCGGGTCGGCGGCGCCGGTTTCGGGGTGCTTGACCGCAGCCTCGAAGCCGCGGCGCAGTGCGCCGGCGGTGAGCTCTCGCAGCTCGGCCGGTCCGGGCCCGTCGGCGCCGCGAATCATGCCGGTCATCGCCGTCCAGCGCCGATCGGGCGGTACGCCGATCAGCTCGCCGGCGATCGCGGCAATCTCCTGGGGGTCCGGCTCCCGACCCTGCTGCCGGACGATCTCGGCGAGCATCTCGCGCGCCGCCGGGGTGGCCGGGCCGCGGTCGGACCAGGAGAACTCCGGCGACGGGACATCGTCGGTGCGGATCAGACCGGCGGACTCGCTCTCGTGCCACACCGCGGCCAGCTGATCCTGGGTCACGATGTCGGCCAGCGCGGCGTTCAGCCGGGCCTCCGGGTGGGCTCCCGGGTTCCCCTGGAGATCCGGCAGCGGGCTCATGATCTCCACGACCTGAGTCGTCGTGTAGCCGGTGGCCTCGACCAGCGCCGTCCAGCGCGCCTGCCGTTGGCGTTGACTCGGGGCCTTCTTGCCGGCGTCATCGTGCTGCCGGCCGATCGCCGAGCGGACCGTTGCGAGGTGGCGCCGGGGAATGATCAGTGGCCGGTCGGGCGAACTCATCGCCCGTTCGAAGTAGTCCAGGTTCGGCTCTTTGTCGGAGATCACAACCTGGCCGTCCCAGTGCGTGGCGGCGTATCGTCCGCCGATCGGGCCGATGGCCTCGACGACCGAGACCGCCCAGAAATACTCCGGGCCGATGCGCAGCTCTTCGTCGGCCATCGTTCTCCTGTCGTGCCGTGCGGGCCTTACGGTCTGCCGGCGCCGACGAGCGCGCCCGATCCAGCGTAGGGCGCGGCGGGTTCACCGTGCCGATGTCACACTTTCGTGCGCGAACGACTCCCAGAGGGCATGAACACCATGAGTTCGACCGACACTTTCTTCGAGCAGCGCGAGTTGCTGTTCTCGATTGTCTACAACGTGCTCGGCAGCGTCGCGGACACCGAGGACGTGCTGCAGGAGACCTGGCTCGCCTGGTCCGGGCGCACCGACGTACAGAACCCGCGCGCGTACCTCGTTCGCGTGGCGGTAAACGCTGCGCTGGCCCGGCGTACCGCGATCAACCGGCGCAAGGAGGAGTACGTCGGCCCGTGGCTGCCGGAGCCCGTGCTCACCCCGATCGACCAGGCGGAGCGGACCGAGGCGGTCTCGCTCGCGATGCTCGTCGTACTGGAGACGCTGACGCCGTTGGAGCGGGCGGTGTTCGTGCTGCACGAGGTGTTCGGGTATCAGTTGGCCGAGATCGCGGGGATCCTCGGGCGGACGCCGGCCGCGGTACGGCAGCTCGCGCATCGGGCGCGGGAGCACGTCCAGGCGCGACGGGCACGGTTCACCGCGGATCCGAAGGTGCGGCTGGACGTGACGCAGCGGTTCATCGACGCGATCGTCGGCGGGGATCTGCACGCGCTGATGGAGGTGCTGGCGCCGGACGTCACGTTGTGGGCCGATGGAGGTGGCAAGGCGCGTGCCGCCGGGCTGCACCCGATCCTGGGCCGGGACCGGATCGCGCCGTTGATCATCGGCGATCGGCTGCGCCGCCCGGTGCCGTCGCTCGGTGTCGAGTACCGCACCGTGAACGGTGACCCGTCGGCGGTGCTCCTCACCGGCGCCACGCCGTACGCCGTGATCGTGCTGGAGGTCGAGGGCGATCAGATCACCGGGATCTACGCGATCACCAACCCGGACAAGCTCGCCCACCTGGCGGTGAACTGAGATGACCACACTCGCTGTTCTCGTGGTCGCTGTGACCGTTGCGATCAACGCGTTCTCCGGGATCGCCGCGCTGTTGCACTGGCAGCCGATCCTGCCGGGGATGGCGAAGGCCGGCGTACCGGAGTCCTGGCTGTCGTTCCCGATCGGGACGTTGAAGACCGCGGGCGCGCTCGGGTTGCTCGCCGGGCTGATTGGGCAGCTTCCGTCGTTGGTGGCGGCGGCCGCGATTGGGCTGTTGTTGTTCTTCGTGTGTGCGTTGTACACGCATGTGCGCGCCGCGGATTACACCGCCCAGTTCGCGCTCGCGGTGTTCTTCCTGGCGATGGCCTGCGCCTCGTTGGTGCTTACCCTCGAGGCATGAGCGTGAGAGCTGCTGTTGCCGGGGACACGGATGCGGTTGCTGCGATTTGGTACGACGGTTGGCTGGACGGGCATCTCGGGCATGTCCCTGACGAATTGGTCGCGGTGCGGACCGAGGAATCGTTCTGGATGCGTGCTGCGCAACGGATTGCGGACACGACGGTCTCGATAGTCGGTGACGAGGTCGCGGGGTTTGTGATGGTGGTGGGGGACGAGGTGGAGCAGGTGTACGTCGGCGCGAGCACCGTGGCGCGGGAGTGGCCGGCGTACTGCTGAGTGAGGCCGAGCGGCAGGTGAAGGCGAACGGGCATCAGCAGGCCTGGCTGGCCGTGGCGACCGGGAACGCGCGGGCGCGACGCTTCTACGAGCGCAGCGGCTGGACGGACGCGGGCGCCTTCGACTACCCGGCCGCGGTCGGCGACGGAACGCTGCCGGTGCCCTGTCATCGATACGTGAAGGCCGTCTGACTACGTGCAGGTTTCCCCTGGTCTTCCGGTTGTCGCGCCGCCGACAGGCCCGGGGCGGGGTTAGTTTGCTTCGGCAAGCATTCCCGTTCTGAAGGGGGCACGATGGCATTCCGTTCCTGGCGCCGGCCGTCCCGTCGGGTGGTTCTGACCGGCGTCGCCGCAGTAGCGATGGCATCGGTGGTCGGTGGGGTCGCGTACTCCGCCGGCGCCGCGACGCAGCAGCCGGCGATCCAGACGTCGACGCCGCACAGCGAGAAGCAGGTCACCAACATCGACGTACTGCGGCAGCAGTTGCGCAACTACTACGGCGACCCGCTCGGCAGCGGCACGTTCGCGGACGACAGCTACTACGCCAAGGAGGCCCGCTCGGTGGCCGCCGCCGGCACGCGCTGGATCTCGGTGCCGCACCACACGCGCAAGACCAAGGCGATCCTGCTGGACGTCGACGACACCGCGCTGGCGACCTGGAACTACGAGATCTTCAGCAACTGGGCGTACAACCCGACCACCAACGCGGACTACGTGCTGAACCAGAGGTTCCCGGCCGTCCCGGGCATGGTCGACATGGTGAAGAAGGCCCAGGCCGAGGGGTACGCGATCTTCTTCCTGACCGGCCGCGGCGCCGCGCAGGAGAAGGCCACGCTCGGCAACCTGACCACCGACGGTGTCGGCGTCGACGCCGGCTACCCGGCGCCGACCGCGCTCAGCAACGGTGAGGACGGCCTGTTCACCAAGCCGGCCGTCGCGGACTACCCGGACTACCTGAAGCAGGCCTGCGCGGGCGACCCGAACGGCTCGTGTACGACGATCCACTACAAGTCGGCCACCCGGGCGCACATCGAGTCCCTCGGCTACGAGATCGTGGCGAACTTCGGCGACCAGTACTCCGACCTGAAGGGCGGCTCCGCGGACCGCACCTTCAAGCTCCCGAACCCGAACTACTACCTGCCCTGATCCCGGGGCAGCGCGCCGTACAGCAAGGTCCGTAGGCCGTCGGTCAGTGACGGCCCGAAGTCCATCCTGATCGCCTCGAGTGCCGGATCGGCCTCGTAGGCGGCCAGGATGGCCGGCACCGGGTGCGAGTGTGACCAGATCGCCCCGGCGAGCAGGCTCGCGGTGGCGATGAAGCGACCCGCGCCGTCCCGGCCGAGCTCCGGCAGGACGCCCTCGACCGCTGCGATCATCTGCTGGTAGGCGACGGCGGCCGCGCGTTTGAACGTCAGCGCGGTCTCGGTCGTGATATTCCGCTCGAGGACCGCCGCCTGCGCACTGATCAGGTCGCAGAGCACCGGCCGCTTGGCCAGCGTGCCGACGATGGCGCTGATCAACTGCTCCCCGCGCTCGGTGACCGACAACTCGGGAAGCGCGTCGCCGAGCGTCGCCGCCAGGTCCTGCACCCAGGCCGTCAGTTCGCTGCTCGACAGCTCGAGCAGGACCGCCTCGCGCGAGTCGAAGTAGTTCAGCACGTTCGACTTCGCGAGGCCGACGCGGCGACTCAGCTCGTTGAGGCTGAGGTCGGCGACCGGCATCTCGGTCAGCATCGTGGCCGCCGTCGCGAGGATCGCCCGGCGCCGCTCGGCCCGCTGCTCGGCGCTCCGCGCGCGCTGGAAAGTCATCTCCCCATTCTACAGACCGACGGTCTGTTGTTATCGTACCGATGGTCTGATAACGTCGATCTCATAACAGACCACCAGTCTTTTATGGAGAGTGGATCATGTACGACGTCCCTGATCAGACCGGCAAGCTCGTTGTCGTCACCGGCGCCAACAGCGGCACCGGTAAAGAGGCCACGAAACGTCTCGCGGCGGCCGGCGCCCGCGTGGTGATGGCCGTCCGGACCCCGGCGAAGGGCGAGGCCGCGAAGGCCGAGATCCTCGCCGCGCATCCCGAGGCCCAGCTGGAGGTACGGCGGATCGACCTCGCCGACCTCGCCTCGGTCCAGGAGTTCGCCGACCAACTGAGCGCCGACGAGCCGCACCTGGATGTACTGGTGAACAACGCCGGCGTGATGGTCCCGCCGACCCGGATCACCACGAAGGACGGTTTCGAGCTGCAGTTCGGCTCGAACTTCCTCGGTCCGTTCGCGCTCACCGTGCGGCTGCTGCCGTTGCTCCTCGCCGCACCGGCGCCTCGGGTCGCGACGATGTCGAGCGGGGCGGCGTACCAGGGTGAGATCGAGTTCGACGACCTGCAGTGGGAGCGGCGGTACCGGCGTACGGCGGCGTACGCGCAGTCGAAGCTTGCGGACCTGATCCTGAGCAACCACCTCGCCAAGCTGTCGGCCGAGCGCGACTGGGGTCTGGTCAGCGTCGCCGCGCACCCCGGCTACACGCGCACCAACCTGCAAAGCGCCGGCGCCAACCTGGGCCCCAAACGGCAGTCCTTCGCGTGGCGGCTCTTCCTGGAGCACAACCCGATTCCCAAGCAGGACGTGGAGATCGGCACCGAACCGCTGCTGTTCGCCGCCGCGGACCCAGCCGCCAAGGCGGGGGAGTATTACGGACCCGATGGTCTGTTCGGCCTGGTCGGCAAAACCACCCTCGTCCGGAACCCGAAGCGCGCCACCGATCCGGAGGTCAACGCCCGGCTGTGGGAGGTCTCGGAAGGACTGACGGGCGTCGCGTTGCCCTCTATCCTGCGGAAATGAGCGAGTGGTCGAGCGGGGGAATCTACGAGTCGTACGTCGGCCGCTGGAGCCGGCTCGTCGCGACCGAGTTCGTCGACTGGCTCGGTCGACCGGCCGGTCTGCGCTGGCTCGACGTCGGCTGTGGGACGGGTGCGCTGACCAGCACGATCCTTCGGACGGCGGACCCAGTGGCGGTGCTCGGTGTCGACCCGTCGGCCGGCTTCGTCGAGTACGCCCGGCAGCACGTCCACGACGAGCGGGCGAGCTTCGACGTGCGGTCGGCGGCCGAGCTGCCTGACGGTCCGTTCGACGTGGTGGTCGCGGGCCTGGTGCTCAACTTCGTGCCGGAGCGGGTCGAGGCGCTGCGCCGGATCCGCGAGATCGGTGCGACGGTCGCCGTCTACGTGTGGGACTACGCCGATGGCATGCAGTTGATGCGGTACTTCTTCGACGCGATGGTCGAGGTGCGTCCGCAGGATCGCGAGTACGACGAGGGCCGCCGGTTCACTTTCTGCACCGAGGAAGGGCTGAAGGGGCTGTTCAGCGCCGCCGGGTTCGATGCGGTGCGGACGCGCGAGATCGTCGTACCGACGGTGTTCGCGTCGTTCGACGACTACTGGCAGCCGTTCCTCGGTGGGCAGGGGGTCGCGCCAGCGTACCTGCGGAGTCTCGCCGAGCCGGATCACCTGGCGTTGCGCGACGCCGTGCGGGCGCGGCTGCCGATCGAGGCGGACGGGTCGATCAAGCTGACGGCGCGGGCGTGGGCGGCGGCGGGCTGACCCGTCGGCCGAGGTAATCGTCACGCAGCAGGCCGTACAGCAGATCGTCGGTCCACTCGCGCTTGATCCACGTGTTCGACAGCCGCAGTCCCTCACGCGTGAAGCCGACGCGCTCGAGCAGCTTGGCCGACGCGGTGTTGCGGGCGTCGCACTCGGCCGAGACCCGGTGCAGCTCCCGCTCGACGAACGCGTACTCCAGCAGCCCGAGCACGGCCTCGGACGCGTAGCCCTGCCCCTGGTATTCCGGTGCGAGCGTGAACCCGAGATCGGCCTGCATCAGGTTCTTGTGCAGGTTCAGCCCGATATCGCCGATCAGTACGCCGTCCAGGTCGACGGCGTACTGGAACCAGCCGGGTGCCTCCGGATCGCTCTGCGCGAACCGCTCGACGTTCTCCCGAGCCTCGTCCATCGGCACCGGCGCCTCCCAGCCCTGGTGCCGCGCCACCGCGGGAACCGAGCGGTACGCCGCGAACGGTTCGGCATCGTCAAGGGTGAAACGGCGCAGGGTCAGCCGTTCGGTGCTCGCGAACATCGGGCCATCATGTCAAGAACGCGCGCTCGACTCCGTCCTTTTATGAGAGGAGAGCGCCGATGAAGTTCCTACTGATCCTGCGGGGTGCCGGGGAGGCACGGCTGCGGCGTGACGAGTTCGAGCGAGCCGCCCACGACGCCGGTGAACTGGTCGGCAGCGGGCTGCTCGCGGATCCCCAACTGGCCATCCAGCTACCCGGCCGGCTGCCCGAGTGCGAACCCAGCCAGATCGACGGGTACTACGTCATCGACGTCGACACCCGCGACCGCGCGATCGAGCTCGCCCGCCTACTGCCCGACACCCGAGCCCCCGGCCGCTCCGTCGAGATCCGCGCCCTGATGCAACCCACCGCCGCCGACTTCTAGTCCTTGACGACTTCGAACCAGAGGCTGGTGGCGAGTGGGGACTCGGTGACGCTCTTTCGCTGGAGCCGGACTGTGCGGCCGCCGGGGTGGTCGAAGAGGCGGGTGCCGTCGCCGAGCATCACCGGGGCGAAGAGCAGCAGAACCTCGTCGAGTTCACCGGCCTCGACGCATTGCTTGGCGATGTTGGCGCCGATGACGTTCACGTACTTGTCGCCGGCCGCTGCCTTCGCCTGCGCGAGCGCCTTGGGGAAGTCGTCGACGTAGGTGACATCGGGCTCGGGCGTGGACGGTGGGCGGTGCGTGACGACGTACAGCGGGCCGTTCCAGCCGCCGCCGAACGCCTCGCCCTCGCCGGCCTCGCCCTTGTGTGGGTCGTCGCCGTCGTGCGATCGCCGGCCGACCAGCAATGACCCGATCCGCGGGACCAGTTCGTCGACCTCCGGATTGGGCCCGAGGTACGGGCGCATCCACTGCATGTCCCCGTCCGGTCCGGTGATGAAGCCGTCGACCGACATCGTCACCGAGTACAAGACCTTCGCCATGCGTGCCTCCTGAGAGTGGGTTGGTTCTCGTTGGGACGAGTGAGCGTCGAAAAACTCATCGGCACGCCCCGCTGCGGTCGTTCGGCTGGGATCTGGGTAGCCTTCCGGCAACTTGGTTTCCAGTGCGTGAGGCGAGGTGGAGCGGCGATGCCCGAACTGGACGACGTCCGCCCGCCGAACCCGGCTCCGATCGATCTCGGGCGAGCGTCGCAGGCGCGGGTGTACGACGTACTGCTCGGGGGCAAGAACGCGTTCGAGGTCGACCGGCAGTTCGTCCAGGAGCTGCTCAAGATCGCCCCGGAACTGCCCGAGCTGACTCGGCAGAACCGCCGGTGGATGGCTGAAGCGGTGACCCGGATGGCGACCGACGGCCGGATCGACCAGTTCCTCGACCTCGGCGCCGGACTCCCGACCGCGGAGAACACCCACGACGTCGTACTGCGGACCAACGCCGTCGCGAAGGTCGTGTACGTCGACCACGACCTGACCGCGATCTCGCACGGCCGGGCGCTGCTCGCCGACGAGCAGCGCAGCTTCTTCGCGGGCGCGGACCTGACCGACGCGGCGGCCGTCCTGACAGATCCGGTGGTGACCGGCGCGCTCGATCTGACCCGCCCGGTTGGGATCCTGCTCGGCATGGTCCTGCACTCGGCCGCCGATCCCGGCGCCGTCGTCGCGGACTACCTGGCCGCCGTGCCGGCTGGTTCGTACCTGGCGCTCACCCACCCGATCAACCCGCGCGACGGTGGCCGGCTGGCCGGGTTCTCGACTGCGATCGAGGGGAAGCTGCGGGACACGTTCCCGCACATCCGGTTCCGGACCCGGGACGAGGTGGCGGCGCTCCTCGGCGGGCTCGAGCTGGTCGAGCCGGGGCTGGTCGACCTGACCTCCTGGTGGCCGGACGACGAGCGGAAGCTCAGCACCACCGGCGCGGGACAGCTCCTGCTGGTCGCGCTCGGCCGCAAACCCGGGTAATTCACTGGTGTCCGGCGACCGCCCGGACCATGATGGGTCGCATGTCTGCCAAGGCTGCTGCCGCTCACTGATCGCCCGCGCGCCCCGATGAATGCCGGCGCGTCCGATCAAGCCCGTCCTGCCGACGGGCCCCGAAGCGTGCAGTCCTTCAGCCTTGGAGCCAGCCATCCCATGACCACCCAGTCATCCTGGGTCGAGGTCGCGTGCGACGAGTCGGGGTTCTCCGGAACCAACCTGCTCGACCCCACCTCACCCGTCATCACCCACGCCAGCGTCGATCTCCCCGAAACCGCGGCCGCCGATCTCGTCGACGTACTGCGGACCCGTTTGCGCCGCCGCACGGAGTACAAGGCCAACCAACTCCTGCGCTCCGAGCAACGACCCGCGCTGGAATGGTTGCTCAGCACCCTGCGCGGTCATGCGCACGTCCACGTCATCGACAAGACCGCGTACGTCGCCGCGCGGGTGTTCGAACTGTTCACCGAGGAGCCGTCGTACGGCGCGGGCACCAGCCTCGCCACGGATCACTCGGAGGTGGTCGCGGCGCTGCGGCATCGGACCGGGTTCCTCGCGGCGTTCGTGGACCTGACGCGGACGAAGCGGGTGCGGTTACTGGATCACGCGGCGCTCGATCGGTTTTTCGCGACGTTGCCGGCCGACGTTCCCGCGCTGCGGGCGGTGACCCGGGCCCGGGTCGAGGAGGTGATGCAGCGGCTGATCGACGAGGATCCGGAGCTTCCTCCGCCGCTCGAGCCGCTGGTGCCGGCGCTCGCCGAGACGGTGCTGTACTGGAGCGCCGGCGGTCGTTCGGTCGCCGTGGTGCACGACGAGCAGAGTGCGCTGACCCCGGGACGGGTGGCCAGGCTGGGCGAGTACCTCGCCGGACGGTTCGAACCGGCGCCGTTGCGGTCGTTCGAGCAGGTCGACTCGAAACACGATCCGCGGGTGCAGGTGGCCGACTTTCTGGCCGGGATCGCCCGGCGCCGCAGACCGGACCTGGTGGAACTGCTGGCGCCCTACACCTGCGCGGCGACGAAGTCCTCCCAGGTGTGAGTGCCGACGGTGGCGCCGGTCAGGGTCAGGTTGCCGCCCGCGCGGTACACCTTGCCCGCCTTGCCCGGGACGCGGACGGGCAGCGAGAGCCGGTGCTTGCCGGTCGCCTTCAGGTAGTCGTGGGCGAGCTCTGACAGGCTGTACACCTTCGGGCCGACCAGGTCGGGGACCAGACCCTGCGGCTCGCCGAGCGTCAGTTCGGCCAGCCGCTGGGCCACGTCCCGGCTGTCGACCGGCTGGAACCGGATCCCACCGGGCGTCGGGAGGATCGGCAGTTTCGCCATCGCCCGCACCGTGTTCCAGGCGAAATCGTGCAGCTGGGCGACCCGCAGTACCGTCGACGGCACCGTGGAGCCGCGGACCGCCTGTTCGGCGGCGAGCTTGGACTTGAAGTAGGTCAGCGGCAGTTGGTCGACCGCGGTCACCGAGATGTGTACGAGGTGGCTGACGCCGGCCTGCTCGGCCGCCTGCACCAGGTTGCGGGTGCCGATGTCGTCACCCTTCGGGCCGCCGGCGAGGTGCAGGACGACGTCCACGCCGTCCACCGCCGCCTCGAGACCGTCGCCGGTCAGCAGGTCGACGGCCACGTACTCGACGCCGTCGCCGCGGTCCTGCGCGTGCCGGCTGAGGACGCGGACCTTGCCGCCGGCCGCCTGCAGCAGCGGGACCACCTGCCGGCCGATCGTTCCGGTACCGCCGGTGACGAGGATGGTGCTCATGGTCGCGCTCCGTTCGCTGGGACTCTGTGGGGTTCTGATGCGCTGACGGAGCAGGGTGGGGGGAGTGTGACCGAATGTGAGCTGGAATACATCCAGGCAAAATGTCGAGGGTCTGCCGGCGCCTCCGACGTAGGGGGTGTCGGGCGCACAACGGCGTACCGGCGGAGACAGCGACCTGGAGGTCCGAGATGAAGTACGTGGTACTGATCCACTCGAACATGCAGCCGTGGGGGCACCCGACGATCGACTTCACCGAGGTCGGCCGTGCGGTCCCGGCCGACGAGCGGGCGGCGATGGGCAAGGAGTTCGACGCGATGCTCACCGAGCTGTCCGCGTCCGGTGAGCTGGTCAGCGGCCTGGCGTTGGACGCCCCGAAGACCGGCCGGGTCTACCGGCACGACGGCAAGAAGCCGGTCAGCACCGACGGCCCCTACGCCGAGACGAAGGAACAGCTGGCCGGCTTCTTCGTCCTGGACTGCGCGACCCGGGAACGTGCCGAGGAACTGGCGGAGAAGTTCGCCGGACCTGGCGACACCATCGAGCTGCGCCCGGAGTGGGAGTTCTGACGTGACCGGCACCGGGATCCGGCCGAGCGCACCCGGCCGGATCCCGCCGTGCCGCTCCAGTTTTCGCCACATGTTCCGAAACCGGCCGTTGCGGACAGTAACGCGCGGTGTGTGACGTAGTCCGGGATTCGGAGTGACGTACGCCGTACCGCGGCGGCGAAAGCTCCCTTACTCTGAATGACTTATCGAGCGTCAGGAGGGGTGGGCCGTGACGACTGTCTTGCTGATGGGGCCGCCGGGGGCGGGCAAAGGGACGCATGCGGGTCATCTGGCAGGCCATCTCGGGGTGCCCGTCGTCTCCACCGGCGACCTGTTCCGCCGCAACATCGCGGAGCGGACCGAGCTCGGCCGGACGGCACAGGGCTATCTCGACGCGGGGGAGTACGTGCCCGACGAGGTCACCAACGGGATGGTCCGCGACCGGCTCGCCGGCGCCGACGCCCGTCCGGGTTTCGTCCTCGACGGCTACCCGCGGACGCTCCACCAGGCGAAGGTCCTGGACGAGATGCTCCACGGGCAAGGGCGTTCGCTCGACGCGGCCGTCGTCCTGCAGGTCGAGGTGGATGCCCTGGTCACCCGGCTGCTCCGGCGCGCCGAGATCGAGCACCGCTCGGACGACACCGAAGACGTGATCCGCCGCCGCTTCGAGGTCTACCACGAACAGACCGCACCGCTGCTCGACTTCTACGCCGACCGCGGCATCCACTACGAGGTCGACGCGTCCCCCGACGTCGACACCGTCCGTGCGAGCGTGTGGCAGGTCGCGGTCGAACTCAAGCAGGCCGCCTGACCGTTGCTGGTGGCAACCACGGACAGACGGATCCGTCAGTTGCGCCAGGTCGGGGCGACTGATTTGCGGTAGTTGCGGCCGAAGAGGCCGACGATGAGGGTGAGGACCGGCTTCGGCACGGTGCTGGTGATGGCGTCGGACTCGGCCGGTGTCGCGCCGTCCAGTGCCCAGGCGAAGAACGTGCCGCCCTCGGTCGGACCGACCTTCGCGAACTCGCGGCCCATCGCGCGCATCTCCGGCGTACCCTCCTTCTCCAGGTAGACGGACTCGATCTCCGCCTCCTCGTGGTCGAGGTGCTGAACGGTGGCCCGCTGCAGCCCGCGCATCGCGGTCAGTGCGGCCTCCGCGTCCGAGGTGCTCGCCGACCTCTGCAGCGCAGCCATCGCGGTCCGGGTGGTCGCCAGCGCGTCGGCCATGGTGTCGTGCTCGGCGTCCAACTCCGTCAGTACGTCGTGGCTCACACCGACCTTCTCCAAGGCCGGCCAGGCGATGTCGTGCTCACCCTGGTGGTGCCGGGTGAGCTGCGCGTCGAAGTTCTTCCAGGCCGTCGCCAGCTGCTCGGCCCGCTGCCGGTCCCCGGCCGGGAACTCTCCCAATGCGTCAATGAAGCGATCCAGATCCCGGCGTACGGCGGCGTGGATCGCGCGGTTCATGCTCATTTCCCCCATGACCCGGAGTATCCGTCCGGGAACAACCGTTGACCAGAGCAAGTTGATGGTGAATATGCATGGTGAGTACAAGGTGCCGGGCGGCAAGCTCGTGGTCGCCGATCTGGATGTCGTCGATGAACACGTGCGGAGCGCGCAGATCTCCGGGGACTTCTTCCTCGAGCCGGACGACGCGCTGGAGCGGATCAACGGTGCCTTGGCAGGGCTCCCGGTGGACACCGCGGCGGCGCAGATCGCGGCCCGGGTGCGTGGCGCGCTGGGCGACGGCGTCGAGATGCTCGGGTTCTCGCCCGAGGCGGTCGCGGTCGCGGTACGCCGGGCGTTGACCGGCGCGACCGGATGGCGGGATCACGCGTGGCAGTTCGTGCACGACGTACCGCGGGAGCCGGCGCTGCAGATGGCCCTCGACGAGGTGCTCACCGAGCAGGTCGGGTCGGGTGAACGCCCACCCACGCTGCGCCTGTGGGAGTGGTCGTCGAACGCGGTCATCATCGGCAGCTTCCAGTCCGTGCGCAACGAGGTCGACCTCGACGGCGCGGCCCGCCACGACGTGACCGTGGTACGCCGGATCAGCGGCGGCGGCGCGATGTTCGTCGAACCGGGCAACACGATCACCTACTCGCTGTACGTTCCGGAATCACTCGTCTCCGGACTGTCGTTCGTCGAGTCGTACGCGTTCCTCGACGACTGGGTCATTGGCGCGCTCAACGATCTCGGCATCGCGGCGACGTACCAGCCGATCAACGACATCACCTCGCCGGCGGGCAAGATCGCGGGCGCCGCCCAGAAACGCTTCGCGGGCGGCGCCGTCCTGCACCACGTGACGATGGCCTACGACATGGACGCCTCGAAGATGCTCGAGGTACTGCGGATCGGCCGCGAGAAGCTGTCCGACAAGGGCACCACGAGCGCCAACAAGCGCGTCGACCCGCTGCGCAGTCAGACCGGGCTCGACCGCGCGGACGTGATCGAGCGGATGGTCGGCACGTTCCGGAACCGCTACGGTCTGGAATCCGGCGCCATCGACGACGCGACCGTCGCCGTGGCCGCCGAGCGGGTCGCCGCGAAGTTCGGCACCGAGGAGTGGCTCACGCGGGTGCCGTGATCGGTACGGCGTTGCCGCTGACCCGCACGCGGTTGTCGTCGGGGCGCAGCTCGACCGTGATGAGACTCGGCCGCCCGAGGTCGTCGCCCTGGTGCAGCGTGATCGACGGCTGCCCGAGCCCGAGCTCGCGCAGGTAGGCCCCGAACGCGGCCGCGGCGGCACCGGTCGCCGGGTCCTCGACCACGCCGCCCACCGGGAACGGGTCGCGGACGTGGAAGACGGTCGGCGATTCGCGCCAGACGAGCTGCAGGGTGGTGAGGTCGAGGCCGAGCATGTACGCGAGCAGGCGGTCGAAGTCGTAGTCCAGCGCCGCGAGTCGTTGCCGGGTCGCCGTACCCAGGATCAGGTGGCGCGCTCCGGCGTACCCGATCCGTGGGGGCAGGGCCGGGTCGAGGTCGTCGGCGGACCAGCGGAGGATGTCGAGGACCTCGGTGATGTCCCCGGCCGGTTCGACGGACGGCTCGACGCTGGTGAGGGTCGCCCGGAGGGTGTCGTCGACAGTGACCGGGACGATGCCGGCCGGCGTCGAGAAGACGATCTCGCCCGGACCGTGGCGCTCGGCCAGCGCGACGGCCGTCGCGACCGTGACATGCCCGCAGAACGAGACCTCGGCCTTGGGGGAGAAGTACCGCACCGGGAGCGGGCCGCTGCCGTCCGGGCCCTCGGTGAGGAAGGCGGTCTCGGAGTACCCCACGTCGGCCGCGATCGACAGCATGGTGGCGTCGTCGAGCCCGCGCGCGTCCAGAACCACGCCGGCCGGATTACCACCGGCCGGGTCGGACGCGAAGGCGGTGTAGCGAAGAACGGTCGTCATACCAGCCATCCAATCACCGCCCGCCAGCGGTTATCGCGTCCAGTCGAGCTGCTGCTCCGGAATCGCCAGCCCACGTCCGAACTCCTTCGCCTCCTCCCGCGCCGCGTCGTCGCCACGCCGGTACCGGAACACCCGCCCGGGGAAGATCACGAAGCTCTCGTGCTCGTCGTGAAAGTCGGCGTACCACCCCGGACTCGCCAGCGTTCGCGACAACACCTCGGCCAGCTCCGCCCCACGCTCGACGTCGAACTCGAGCAACGACCAGACATCAGGCTGGGCCACCGACGTACCACCGACGGCAATCCGGCTGACCTTCCGGACAGCCAACGGGATGTCAGCCACCTCGGCCCCAACCCCAAGACTCTCGACAATCAACACTCCGGAATACATACCGATGACGCTATGCGGTGCCACCGACAATCAAGCGTTGCCGGCCAGCTCTGCGATCTGCTGGACGTAATCGACGAGATGCGGGTCGTGCTCCTCGAACGGATAGGCAACGTAGTAGGCGTCCACCGCCGTCTGAGCGTCGGCAAATCCACACCTCGGCCACAGGGCAGTCAGGTCGTCATGGTCCGGTGCGCGGCCGGCCAGCAGTTTCATCAAGAACACCTGCTCCGGCGGAGGGCCCAGAACCGTGAGATGGCTGTGTTCGTACAGCACGGCGCACTCATCGAGATCGAGTCCGGCAGGCATGAACATAGCCGCCGAGTCGTTGAGCCAAGTCGGCCGCAGGCCGTGCCGTTCGCCAACCCGGCGTACGACGGCTTTGACGTCCTCGGTCAACCGGGTCAGGGAATCGACATCCGCGGTGGACTCTCGCAGGCCATGCAGCGCCAGGTACGAACCTCCGACGACCACCAGTCGGCAGACGAGGTCTTCGCGAGCCAACTCATCGGCAACTTCTGCCAGATGGTTGAGGATCTCAGCCTTGCCGAGCACGGCGGCGCTCGGCATAGGCGAACCGTGACTCATGCTGCGTCGCGCCAGAGATCATGCTCGGCGAGCCAGATGTTGCGTGCTGCGAGCTGTGCCGGAGCTTGCGCTCGTGCCTGGCGGACCCGCGCCGGCGTACCAGGCGCCTCCCATGGGGTGGGGGAGGGCGGAACCGACCTGGTCCATCGGGGTCGCGGGACCCCGGCGTCGTCGGCGAGCTTCTCCGCCATGCCGGCCAGGAGCGCGTCGAACGCGGCGTCGCCGGTTCGGTGCGGCGGGGACGCGATCGCTGTCGCGGTGAGATCGCGATGCTCGACGACTGTGTCGATGAAACCGCGCAAGCGCGTCCAGTTGACCTTGCGAACCTTCGCGCCCGGGGAATGGGCCCCTGCCAGGCGCGCGATCGTGAGTTCTGGAGGCAACTGGGACTGTTCAACGGTCAGCGTCAGGTGCTGACCGGCGGCCGCGATCAGTCGCGAAAGCATCGTCAACGTGGGATCACTGAAGCCGGTCTCGATCCTCGAGACCGTGGACGTCGGGACTCCGGCCCTGGTGGCGAGCGCGCTCCGCGACAGGCCGGCGTCCTCGCGTGCCCGTCTGAGCAGTTCGCCTGCACTCATACCTTGTAGCATATATGCAACAGTAGACGACGAACAATACGAGGTGAGATGGAGATCGGGTATCTGATCTTGTATGTCGGGGATCTGGAGGCGTCCGTGGGGTTCTACCGGGACGTGATCGGGTTCGCGTACAAGTTCACCGACGCGGGGTATGCGGAGTTCGACGCGGGTGGGGTGCGGTTCGCGTTGTACGAGCGGCGGCGCGCGGAGTGGCTGACCGAGAGCACGGTGACACCCGGCGCCGGTGGGGAAGTGGTGGTGCCGGTGGACGATGTCGATGCGTACGCCGAGCGGTTGCGCGCAGCCGGCGTACCGCTGCTGAGTGGGCCGGCGGACCGTCCGTGGGGACATCGGACGGTCCACGTCGCCGACCCGGACGGGTTCGTGGTCGAGTTCGCGGAGGAGATCCCGCGGGCCCGGCAGCGGCGGCAGGTCTAGTTCTGCCAGCGGCGCCTGGTCATGCCGCTGATCATCACGATCCAGAACAGGCCCCACAGCAGCCACGGTGCGGTAAGGGCGATCGAGCTGATCACCAGGCCGACCATCAGGAACGGCGCGATCATCATGAACGCCGGCGGTGGACCGGGCCGCCGCAGCGGTCGGGCCGCGCCGTGCGGTACCAGTTCCGTCGTCGACGGGAGGTCGTCGAAGAGCTGGTCGAAATCGTCGGAGTACCGCGCGCGCGTCGCCTGCTCGCTGCGCTCCTCGAACTCGGCCTGGGTCAGCCGCCCGGCCACGAAATGCTCACTCAGCAGAGCAACGGCCTGGTCTCGCTCGGCGTCCCCGATCCGCACCCGCTTCGCCGGTACGTCGCCGCGCCGGCCGTCACGCCCCGCATCCCGTGGGTCGTCCCAGCTCGTCTCGCGCCAGTCGCCGACCCAGCCGGGGCCGCCCCAACGACCGCCCCACCCGGGGCCACCGCGCCCCTGTTCGGGCCGGTCGGCAGCGGACTCGTCGTACCACCGGGGGCCGTTCCAGCCCTGACTGTTCCAGCCCTGAGAGTTCCAGCCCTGAGAATTCCAGCCCTGCCAATCGCGCCTGCGGCCGGCGCCGGGACCGCCACGCCGCCGGCGGTCCCGGTCGGGCGATGTCATGAGCGGTCCTGTTCGGTGCTGTCGCCGTCCTCGGCGAGGATCCCGTACAGCTTGCGCCGCAGGTCCGCGACCGCGTCCCGCGCCCGGGCCTGCTGGTCCGGGGTACCGCTGGCGAGGATCTGCCACATCGCCGTCGCGACCTGTCCGAACAGCGGCCGGAACCCGTTCTCGTCGTCACCCTGGGGAGCGCTCATCGCCTCCCACGGCGCGGACACCTCGTCCTGGTGCTCGCCGACGTACGTCCGGCCCTCGTCGGTCAGCCGGAACGTCCGCCGCCCGACCTCCGCGTCTGCGGTCACCAGGCCCTCGTCCTCGAGCTGCTGCAGGGTCGGGTAGATCGAGCCAGGGCTCGGCTTCCACATGCCGCCGCTGCGCTCGGCGATCTCCTGGATGATCTGGTAGCCGTTCATCGGCTGCTCCGCGAGCACGGCGAGGATCGCCGCGCGCACGTCGCCGCGGCGCGCCTTGGGTCCACGCCAGCGCGGCGGCGGTCCCCACGGCGGACCGAACATCTGCCCGCCGCCGAACATCCCCCACTGCGGCCCGAAGTGCTGCTGGTGGTGTCCCTTGGTGCTCCGCCGGCTGCCGGTCATCGCCGCGCGCAGCTCGTCCACGATGTCGTCGAAGTTCGAACAATGCCGTGCGAGCTGCTGCCAGGGCCAGCCCGCGGCGTACGCCGATCCGGTCATCTCGACCACCCGTTCCTCACGAATGTGATTGCGATAGTCCGACGATATATCGCGAACAATCGCAACCCAAGGGAACTCAGGCGTTGAAGTTCAGCCCGGACGCCGTCGCCGTCAGCACCACCGCGCCACCCACCACGGAGACCCCGCTGAGCTGGGCGCCGAACGGCAGCGGGGGGATCGTGATCCCCTGCGCGAGCTGGTTCTTCAGGGCGTTCCGGAGTACCGACGGAAGCGTGGTCGACAACTGGGAGACGTCCACGGCGATCTTGCCGTTCTGGATCTGCGGCAGGACCGGTACGTCGATCTTGACGCCCTGGACCGTCGCCTGGGCATGCACCTTGCCGTCGACGACCGGCATCTGCAGGCCCTCGAGTCCGGTGCTCTTGACCGCGAGCCGGCCGAGCTCACGCGGCGACAGCTTCAGTTGGAGATCCGTCGTGTCGACGGTCACCGTGCCCTTCTGGTTCAGCACCAGCGACCGCGGCACGTGCACGTCGTGCATGTCGACCTTCAGGCTCTCGGCCGGGACCCCGGAGAACTTCGGCTTCAGCATCGTCATCGTGACGCTGGAGAACTTCTCGTTGTACAGCTGCGGCAGGAACCCGAAGCCGTTGATCTTGACCGAGGTGTCCGTCGAGTGGACGTCGTACTTCCGGGCCTGCGTGTCGGCCCGCGTCGCGAGCTGGTTCTGGGCGACCGTCAGCGCGATCCGGTCGACGACGACCGCCAGCACCGCCAGCAGCACCAGCGTGACGACGAGGCGGCGGATCCACCGGCCTGGTCCGTTAGAGCTCATTGTTGCCCTTCCCGATCATTTCCCGGAGCGCGTCGTCGGTGGTCGTAGGTTTGATGCCGAACGCAACAGTCGTGGCGGTGGAGTCGACCACGAACGGCCGCTGCCACTGGTACTGCATCTCCACCATCTCCCGGGCTGCCGGGTCCACCAACCCAGCTAGCCGGAGTATCGCGGCCGGCATCGCCGCGACCCGCGCGGGGGGTGCCCCGGCCAGATCGGCGGCACGACGGGCCAGTTCCCGCACCGACAGCGGCGCCGGCGTCGGCACGTGCCAGGCACGTCCCCAGGCGCTCTCGTCGTCGGCGATCGCGATCAGTGTTCGCGCGACGTCACCGACGTACGTCCAGCTGTGTGGCGCGTCGAGGTCGCCCGGCATCAGTCCGCGCTTGCCGGCGATCACCTTCGGCAACACGGTGACGCTGAACGGTGACACCGCGCCAGCGCCGAGGTAGTCCGAGCCGCGCACCTCAGCCGTCCGGATCCGCCCGGCCTCGTGGGCCGCCAGGGCGTCGGTCCAGAGTTGCGCCCGTACCCGCCCCTTCACGGTGTTGGGCAGCAGCGGCAGCTCTTCGGTCATCGGGCCGTCGACAGCGCCGTACCCGTAGAGGTTGCCGGTGGTGACCAGCACCGCGCCGCTGGCCTCCGCGGCGGCGATCAACGCCGCATTGAGCGGCGGCCACTCGGTCGTCCACTTGTTGTACGCCGGTCCCGCGCACGAGTAGATCGTCGACGCGCCATCGACGTACTGCGTCAATCCGGATCGGGCGTCGGCCGCGACGCGCTCCACCCCGTCCGGTCCACCGCCGGACCGCGTGATGACCCGCACCTTCTCACCGCGCGCCGCCAGCGACCGCGCGACCGCGCTCCCCACCGCACCAGCACCGACAACGACGCGCACGCGATCCCTCTCCGTCCAGATCTCTCACACAGTACCGATGCCCACGACCACAGAGCCGCGCAGGCCTGCCACGCAGCGCGATGGCCCGGGCTTTCGTCACCCGGCAGGGGTGATGCCGGCCGGGTCCGTCCGTACCAGGGTAGGGAGCGTGGTCGAGGGAACGACGCCGTTCTCGCGGCCCGCGGCCCTCCCGTGCCCGATGCACTTTCTCGATGGTGTGGCTGGAAGGGGAGCTATGACTGTGACGACCCGGGGTAAAACGGCGAGTCCCGCCACGCGGTCGGCGCGCAGAGACCTGGAACAGGACAAGGACGCCACCCGGTTGAGCCGGGCGGATCGAGTCGCACTAGGGAAGGACGCCCGCGGAGCTACTCCACGGGAGTCGCACGCGGAGTTCCGGCCCATCGCCTCGCGGGATCCGATCGGGCTGCTCCTGGAGCAGGCGAAGACGCGGGTACCGGAGCTGGTGCCGATCCGGCACGGGCGGATGCTGGCGTCGCCGTTCTCGTTCTACCGGGGCGCGGCGCTGCCGATGGCGGCCGACCTGGCCACGACGCCGACGTCGCGGCTGCGGGTGCAGCTGTGCGGTGATGCGCACCTGGCTAACTTCGGCGCATTCGCCTCGCCCGAGCGGCAGCTGGTGTTCGACGTCAACGACTTCGACGAGACGCTGCCCGGGCCGTTCGAATGGGACGTCAAACGGCTGGCGGCCAGCCTCGCGGTGGCCGGACGAACCAACGGGTACGGGCGCAAGCGCCGCCGCGAGATCGTGCTCGCCGCGGTCAAGGGCTACCGGACGGCGATGCGCGGGTTCGCGCACGAGGAGTTCCTGGACGTCTGGTACACGCACCTCGACATCGAGCAGGCCCTGCGGGACCTGCAGTCCGAGATGACGTCGAAGCAGTTCGCCGCGACCGAGAAGATGCTCGCCAAGGCCCACACCCACGACAGCGCGCAGGTGCTGCGCAAGCTGACCACGGTCGTCGACGGCCGGCGGCAGATCATCAGCGACGCGCCGATCGTCGTCCCGATCGAGGAGGTCTTCGCCGACGAGCAGGCCGATGCGGTGTACGAGCAGATCCGCAAGATGCTGGGCAAGTACCGGCGTACCCTGCAGTCCGACCGGCGGCACATGCTTGAGCAGTTCACGCTGGTCCAGGCGGCGCGGAAGGTCGTCGGCGTGGGCAGTGTCGGTACCCGCGCGTGGATCGTGCTGATGGACAGCGGAGACGGGGTGGAACCCGTGTTCCTGCAGGCCAAGGAGGCACAGGACTCGGTCCTGGCGGAGTACTGCGGGCGCAGCCAGTACACCAACCAGGGCGAGCGGGTGGTCGCGGGACAGCACCTGATGCAGGCCGAGAGCGACATCTTCCTCGGCTGGACCCGCGTTCCGGGCCCGGACGGCGTGGACCGCGACTACTACGTGCGTCAGCTCAAGGACTGGAAGTTCTCCTTCCCGATCGAGCAAGCGGTGCCCTCGGGGATGTCGCTGTACGCCCGCCTGTGCGGATCGACCCTGGCGCGCGCGCACGCCCGCTCCGGCGACCGCGTCGTGCTGGCCGCCTACCTCGGTGGCTCGGACGTCTTCGACCAGGCGATCGCCGACTTCGCCGAAACCTACGCCGACCAGAACGAACGCGACTACGCCGCGCTCGAGCACGCCGTCAAGGCCGGCAAGGTCGAAGCGACCACCGGCGTCTGAACCACAGAACAGTCTGCACCGCAGAACAGGAAGGGAGACGTTCATGGCAGATCCCGCCATCGATCCCGAGCTCGACCGTCCAGCGGCCCTCGGGCGCCGGTACTTCGTCCGGTTCGAGGAAGACGTGCTCCGGCAACGACCGTTGTGGATCCGGCTGATCATCGAGTTCCTGGGCACGTTCGTGCTGGTCACGGTGGCGGCCGGATCCGGGGTGATCAACCACTACGTGGGCAACGCGCCGATCAGCAGGACGGCGGCTGTGATCGCGCCCGGAGCGGCCGTGATGGCGATGATCTACGCCTGGGGCCCGCTGTCGGGCCTGCACATCAACCCCGCCGTCTCCTTCGCCTTCACGGCCCGGGGCGTCTTCCCGCCGAAGTGGCTGGTGCCGTACTGGCTGGTGCAGTTCGCCGGAGCGATCTGTGCGGCACTGTTCCTGCAGGGGATGTTCGGCGACGTCAGCCAGGGCAGCAACTATCCGATCAGCTCGTCCGGCGGGGAGTGGAAGTCGTTCGTGATGGAGACGATCCTGACCGCGATCCTGGTCAGCATCATCCTGAACACGGCGACCGGCGCCCGCAGCATCGGCCACAACGCGGCCATCGCGGTCGGCTCGACGGTCGCGCTGCTCGGCCTGTTCGCCAGCCCGATCAGTGGCGCGTCGATGAACCCGGCCCGCACCCTCGGGCCCGACATCGTCGGCAACGACTACACCGGCTGGTGGGTGTACGTCGCCGGTCCGCTGCTCGGCGCCGCGATCGCCGTGGCGATCATCGGAAGCGTCCGCGGCCTGCCCGACAAGGACGAGCGCGAGGCCGCGGAGGGCGGCGCCCTGCCGCTCACCGAGGGCTCGCGCCGCGAGCGCACTTGAGCAGGCCGATGTTCGACTTCGAGGGGGACGCGGGGAGTTCGCCGGACCTGACATCGCAGGTACGGCGGGCCATGGGAAAGGCTGCTCGGCAACGAGCGCCGCGGCACACGCACGGCGATTGGGCGCCGGCGTCCGATCGGCCGGACCCCATCGACATCCTCGAGGAACAGGCCACGACGCGCGAGAAGGATCTGGTCCCGATTCGCTACGGCCGGATGCTGTCGTCGCCGTTCGCCTTCTTCCGCGGCGGTCCCGCGATCATGGCGAACGACCTCGCCGGGAGTCCCACCAGCGGCATCACGGTCCAGGTATGCGGTGACGCGCACCTGGTGAACTTCGGGCTGTTCGCGTCGCCGGAGCGGGACCTCGTCTTCGACGTGAACGATTTCGACGAGACCCTGCCGGGGCCGTGGGAGTGGGACGTGAAGCGCCTCGCGGCGAGCGTCGCGGTTGCTGCCCGCCAGAAGGGGCTTCCGCTCGGCCGGCAACACGATGCTGCTCGGTCGACGGTGCGCGGTTACCGCGAGGCCATGCTGGGCTACGCCGACCAACGGACGATCGACCTGTGGTACATGCACATGTCCACCGAGAAACTCACCGACATCGCCGAGCAACTGGAGGCCGAGTTCGGGATCCGGGCGCCCAAACTGTCTCCTGACCGGCTGGCGAAGATCTTCGCGAAGGCCCGGGCGCGCGACAGCCTGGGGGCGTTGGCCAGGCTTTGCCGGTCGGACGGCGTGTCGGTCCGTCTGGCCAGCCGGCCGCCCTTGCTGGTCCCGGTCCGGCAGTTGTGGTCCGCCGACGACGCGGACCGGATCGCCGAGGCAGTCCAGCAGGCGTTCGGCGGGTACCGGGGGAGTCTTGGAGACGACCGTCGCACGCTGCTCGACCAGTACGAGATCGTCGACATGGCGAGGAAAGTGGTCGGCGTCGGCAGCGTCGGCACCCGCTGTTTCGTGGTCCTGATGCGCGGCAAGAGCCCGGACGACGTGCTGTTCCTCCAGGTCAAGCAGGCGGAGTCCTCGGTTCTCGAGCCGTACGTGGCGGCCAGCAGTTATCCGACGCACGGGCATCGGGTGGTGGCCGGCCAGCGCCTCCTGCAGGCGCTGTCGGACGAGTTCCTCGGCTGGACGACCGCATTGGACGGAAACGACTACTACGTCCGGCAGTTGTGGGACATGAAGGGCGAGATCGACCCGTCGAAACTCACTCCCGGTGGGCTACGCGTGTACGGCGCCCTGTGCGGACGGACCCTCGCTCGGGCGCACGGCAGAGGAGGCGATGAGGTCGCGATCGCGGCGTACCTCGGGAAGTCCGACACCTTCGACCGGGCGGTCGCGGACTTCGCGCTGACCTACGCCGACGTCAACGACCGCGACCACCAACGACTCGCGGCGGCGGTCGACGCCGGCACCGTCGAAGCCGTCGCGCCCTGACCGGGCGTTGAACGAGGGGCTGGTCGCCAACTCCCCAGCCAAACACTCCACCAGTAAGGACGGCGTCACCCGCGAGGGGTGATGGGGCCGGCCACGGTACGGCGTGAAGCTGAGGGCATGATGCGCGCGACGGACGCGATGCCGAGCGACCCGGGGAACGAGTACGCCGTGCAGCCGGGCGGACTGTCGTTCCGGGTCGCGGTCGGCGGAACGCGGCGCGCGCCATGACCGCCGGCGCCGGCATAGCGCCGTACGAGGCTGCGGCCCGGCCTTCGTTCGGCAGGGTGGCGTGGGCGCTGCTGCGAGTGGCCGTGGTGGCGGCCGCGCTGGTAGCCCTGTATTACGCGCTGCCGTTGGACCACGCCTCCACCTTCACCGCGGTGACCATCCTTGTCGTCGGGTTGGCCGCGTTCATCGCTCTGGTCACGGCTCAGGTCCTGATGATTCTCCGGTCGCCGTTCCCCGCGGTGCGGGCCGTCGAATCGCTGGGCACCAGCGTGCCGCTGTTCCTGCTGCTGTTCGCCTCCACCTACGTCGTGATGGCCGCGCGGTCGGCGAGCAGCTTCGGCGAGCAGCTGACCCACAGCGAAGCCCTGTACTTCACCGTCACCGTGTTCTCCACGGTCGGGTTCGGTGACATCACCGCCAAGAGCGATGCGGCGCGGATGGTGGTCACTGGGCAGATGATCGCCGACCTGATCGTCTTCGGTGTGGCGATCAAGGTCGTCGTCGGCGCGGTCCAGCGTGGCCGGCAACGCAAGGCAGCACCGCGGCCGGACGCAGCGGACGAACCGGCAGACACCTCACAGTGACGCCCGGTCGGCACCGAAGCGGAAGCCGTTCAGGCCGGCTGCCCGGTCCGGTGCGGCGGCGCTGTGGCCGTGCGCCTGCTGAGGAGCCCGGCCAGGAGCATGACGAGCACAGCGATGCCCACCGGCCGCGGCAATCGCACCGCAGTACACCGCGTAGTTCCAGAAGCGAATCGCCACCCCGTGCATCAGCAGGTCGCCCGGCGAGGGCCATCCCGCGCGGGTGATGTCTTCGCCGGGGAGCGCCCCTAGCGTTCGGGGCATGGTTGTTGCGGGTTGGTGGCACTCTGTGGCGCGGGATCGGTCGTGACCGCGGTTTCCGGGCCGGGCCCCGCACCGCCGGTCACTCAGCACCGGGATTTCTGGGTGCTGATCGCCTACGCGGTGGTTCTCGGGGTGTTCGGAGCGTTCGCCGGGCTGATCTTCATCGGCGTGCTCACGCTCGGCGGCAGGTGGTACAGCGATGCCGATTCGGGCTGGTTCGGCGGCAAGTGGTGGTGGATCGCGATCGCCGTGGCAGCGGGTGTCCTGGTCGGCCTGGTACGGCGGCTGATGCGGGTGCCGTGGAAGACTCCGGGGCTGTTCGACGACCTGCAGACCGAGCACGTCGATACTCGGTTGGTGCCCGGGATCGCGGCGGTCTCGACGGTGTCGCTGATCGGGGGCGCCAGCCTCGGCCCGGAGAAGGCGCTGGGGGCCATGGGCGGCGGCGTCGGCAGCTGGATCGCTGAGCGACGAAGGCTCAAGAAGGAGAACGCCGGGGTGAACACCCTGGCCGGGTTCGCCGGTGCCTACGGTGGGCTGTTCTCCAGCCCGGTGATCGTGGTGCTGCTGATCCTGGAGGTCGCCCGCCCGGGCGGACGGCGGCTCACCAAGGCCCTGGCCGCACAGACCGTGGCATCGAGCATCTCGTTCGCCGTCTACTTCGTCATTGCCGGCGCCGCGTTCATCGACGACTACCAAGTGCCGGGGTACGCGTTCAAGGACTGGCAGCTCCTGGCCGCGGTGCCGCTGGGCCTGTTCGCGGCCTTGGTGGTGACGGTGCTCGCTGGGTTCATGCTCGGAGCTGCGCGGCTGTTCGAGCGGCTGAAACTCCCCGAGATGACCAAACCGGTGCTCGGCGGGCTGATCTTCGGGGTCGTCGGCGTGGCCCTGCCGCTGACCATGTTCAACGGCAGCGACCAACTCAAGGTCGTGCTCACCGACGCGGGCAGCCTCGGCCTGGGCCTGCTCGTCACCCTGCTGATCGCGAAGATGCTCACCTTCGCCGTCAGCCAGGGCAGCGGCTTCATCGGCGGGCCGATCTTTCCGTCGCTGTTCATCGGCGGCACGGCCGGAGTCATCGTGCACCAGGTCATCCCCGGCGTACCGCTCGGACTGGCGTTCTCCTGCCTGCTCGCCGCCGTCCCGGGCGCGATGGTGTCCGCGCCGTTCGCGATGGTCCTGATGACCGCGTTCCTGACGCAGGTAGGGGCCTTGCAGACCGCACCCATCCTGATCGCGGTTGTGACCGCCTTCCTCACCCTCGAAGGCGTCAAGTACTTCCTCGCCACCCGCAGACAGTCCCGCACACCCCAACCGGCCACCAAACAACCGGAGACCTCGGAGGGTTCGTGACGCGCTTGGTGCCCCCGGCAGGATTCGAACCTGCGACGCACGGTTTAGGAAACCGACGCTCTATCCCCTGAGCTACGGGGGCGCACGCGGGGACAGCTTAGCGGAGGTGCGGGTGTGGTCGGGGTCAGCCGGTGAGGGCGGTGACGCCGAGGTGGCCGGTGATGGATTTGTAGCGTTCGGCGTAGAGGGTGGTGCAGCGCGAGGCGGCGCAGCCGGCGCCGGCGAAGGTGATGCCGCGGATAGTGGCCGAGCTGCTGCCGCGGCGGGAGTAGACCGGGCCGCCGGAGTCGCCGCCGATGATCGCCACCAGCCCGCCGCGGGTCGCGCGGATCACGTACGTCGTGCACCCGTCGACATCGCAGTACTGCGCCGACGTCGAACGGACCGTGAGGCCGCAGACAGACGTACTGAAGCTGCCGGACTGGCAGACGACCGTGCCGACGCCGGGGTCGCCGCCGCCGGTGACGGTGCGGGTGGCGACGGTGTCGCCGGGGCCGTCGGTCCAGATCTTCGGGCCGTAGGCGCTGCCGGTGACCAGCGACTGGTCGTAGTCCGGGTAGTTCGTCCGCACCGTGGTGGTGCCGTAGTAGTTGGTGCCGGACTTCCAGACCGTCCCGCGCTGACCGCAGTGGCCGGCCGTGACCGAGGCGCGCTGGCCGTTGGACCGGCGTACGACGGAGAAGCCGGCGGTGCAGTTCTTCAGCGCCGACGTGATCCGGGCACCGCCCCAGTGACCGCCCTTCGGGGTGTCACTGAGCCGGGACGTGCGCGCGAGCGAACCGGCGACCATTTGTACGCCGGACAGTTCGCGGAGGCCGGCCTGGGACTCGGGGGAGGTCGTCGCTTGGTCGTACTCGACGACGACGTTCTCGCTGATCGGGTCGAGGTCGGCGGCGAACGTCGTACGGGAGGCGTCGGCGGACCACGAACGGTCGCCGACGGTGGTCCAGGTGTCGGCGATGGACTTGGCCGAGCGGCAGCTGCGCTCGATCTTCACCATCTGTTTGCCGGCCGCCGGGAGGTTCCGGGCCATCGCGGACTGGTACTTCTTGCTGTCCAGCTTCGCGGAGTCGACGACGACCTTGTACCCGCTCGTCGCCGAGCCGACCACGCCGATGATGCCCTGGCTGAGTCCGTACGGCAGACCGGACTTCGGGCGGCCGGTCGCGTCGAGCGGCTCGAGGGAGTCGACCGCCGCGGAGATGCCGTCGCCGAGCGACTCACCGAGCGGGCGGGCGTCGGAGGTGGACGTCGGCTGGGAGAGTCGTTTCGCATCGGTCGAGCTCGTACTCGGCTGGGCGTGCGAGCACGCTGCGGCGCCCGTCACCGAGCCCGACGAGGGCACGGTGAGGGCGACTGCGAAGAGTGAGGCTGAGCCGAGAGCGAGCAGTGGGACGGTAACAGAGAGTCGCACGAAGCTCCCCAGATCGGTGGACCAAACCCCTAGATGGTCCGGTCAGGGACTCCGCTGCGTCAAGACCTAGTCACCGTCTGCGAGCAATTGCGACTACCGTGCGCGAGCGTAACTCGCAAGTTGGCGCCCGTCGGTCGCGAAGAACTTCAGGGTGTCGCCGTCCACCGCGACCCGCTTGGCTGCCTGCAGTACGCCGGTGTGCGGCACGTTGTCGCACCCGATCATATGCTGCGGCCCCGACGTCGCGGTGAACGCGCCACGCTGACCGATCGTGTACGTCCCCTGCAGCGCGTTGCACCCGTCCGAACCGGTCCACGTGCCGTCGGGGCGCAGGGTCAGCACCGGATCCTGAGGCCGGGAGAACCGCAGGGCCTTGAATCCGGACACCTGTACCGCTCGCCACGTGCCGGACACGGTCTGGGCCGTCAGCGGCTTGGTCTGCGGCGTCGCCGAGGACGCAGCAGGCGCGGCGGCCACGGGAGGCTGGGTCGGCTTGTTCTGCGAGCCGGCCAACCCGAAGCCGACGACAGCGACCGCAGCCACGGCGACCGCGGCCGCACCGGAGACGATCCAGGTATGGCGCTGGGCGCGGCGGCCGCTCGTGGTGGCGCGCTCGGCCAGGCCGGTGCTCTGCGGCACCGAGGCCGCGGCGCGTTCGAAGGTACCGCGCAGGTCATCCTCGAGATCGGTGTTGCTCACGACAACCTCTCATCAACAGGATGGGGCTCGCCGGCCCCTGAGTACGTTGGACTCCGCCGCAGCGACGCGAGCGCCCGGCTGACGGTCGCACGCACGGAGGACGGTTTGATGCCGAGCACGTCGGCGATCGTCTGGTCGTCCAGGTCCTGGTAGTAGCGCAGGACCAGCACGACCCGCTCCCGGGCGGACAGCGTCGCCAGGGATCGCCACAGGTCATCGGAATTCGCGATGTCGGTGGCGTGATCCGGGACGGTGCGCTGTGGGTCGATGTCGGCCGTCGGCGCCTCGGTGTACGAACGCCGCCGCGTCATCGACAGGAACTCGTTGACCAGGATCCGCCGGACGTAGTGGTGCGGATCGTCGGCCTTCCGCACCTTCCGCCAGGAACGGAACGCCTGCATCAACGCGATCTGTGCCAGGTCCTCCGCACGCTGGTAGTCGCCGGAGACGGTGAACCCGAGCCGAACCAGTTCCTGTCCGCGGGCGGCCGCGTACTCCTCGAACTCCACTCGCCACTCCCTGGCTGGGCGTACAACTCCTCACATCTATTAGACGCACCGAGCCGCCCACCTGATGCAACCTTTCCCGCACAGTTACATCTCGCCGAGCGGGTACGTCGGTACGCGGGCGGGCGAGCCGTTCGCAGGCGCGCCTGCTGCCGCAACCTGCCTTGCGGGTCGACCTCGAGAGGGACCCGCAAGGCAGGCGCGGGTGGCCCGCTCCGGACGGCTTCGGGGTGCGCGTCCGGCGCGGGGGTCAGCGGAGGCCGAGAGACTTGATCAGCTCGGCGCTCACCTGGCGAGGGGCCGGCAGGGTGCCGGGCTTGCCCTGGCCTTCCAGCGAGGTCGCCACCAGCCGGTGGCAGCCGAACGCCTCAGCGGTGAACGACAGCACGCCGCGGTCGTTGTCGGTGAAGCGCAGGACGTAGGTGGGACCGAGTTCCTTGGTGCACATGTTCGGCTTCTTCGCGACGGGTTTCGCCGCGTTCACCAAGGCGAACAGTGCGGTGGCCTGCGTGCCGTTGCGTTTGCTGTTGACGGTCGCGTAGTCCTGCCCGGCCGCCTGCGGGTCGTACTGGCAGATGGTCACGCTGACCGGCTGGAACGTCGATGCGGCGACACCCTGGCCCCAGACCACCCTGTCGGCGGCCGTGCGGACTGCGGTGATGGTCTCGGGGCAGTCCGTGCTGGGAGTGCCGCTGGGGGTGGCTGACGGGCTGGGGGTGGTCGGTGTATCCGTGGGCTGGGCGGCGGGCGGGGACGAGGCGTTCTCGGAGCCGCAGGCGGCGGCAAATCCGAGTACAGCCACGACGAGCGTCGCACCGATCAGGCCCCGTGTCCGTAGTGCACTCACGACTCGGTTCCTTCCGGGTTGGCAAGGTGCACCATCATGGTGGAACGGGGTCACGCCGCGCGTGCCAGAACATCACGGCAGCGCGTCTTTCCGGTCACGTCGCGGGATCGTGCGGCAACCGAGGCACAGCTGTAACGTCGGCGTACTGGTCGCCGAACGCGCCGCCGGGCGCGCCGCGTCGGCTTGCCGCTGTCTACGATGCTGTGTCGTGGGCCGGAAGAAGAACGCCGCCGCGGCGGCCGCGGCGCGGGAGCGCGAGGAGTGGCAGCTCGGTGTCGACTGGGCACGCTGGCTGCTGTCCGGCAACGCGCCGCAGGAGCTGACCATGTACGGGCTCGTCCTCGACCCGGGCGAGGCGGCGTACATCCAGACCACCGCGCAGTACGCCAGGCTGTACGGCGGCAACGGCCGCTACACCGCCAGCGGCGGCTTCGTGATCGGCAAGCCGGCGCTGGTGCTCGGGCTGATGGCCGCCAACGCCGCGGTGAACGCGAGCCGGAAGGCCGCGGCCAAGCGGGACATGCAGCAGTCGTGGCGCGACGTCCAGGAACTCCCGGTCGTGGCGACCAACTACCGGCTGCTCTGCCACCTGCCCACGAAGGGCTGGATGAGCTTCTACTACAGCGCCGTCCAGGAGTTCTACCCCGATCCGGCGAACTGGACGATCACCTTCGCGTTCCAGAACGCCGTACCGCTGCGGCTGTCCGGGCTGGCGATTCCGACCTTGTCGGTGCTGACCTCCTGGTCCGTGCTCGGGAACAACCGGTGGCAGGGTGAACCGGGGATCGCGCCGCTGATCCAGGAAGCCGTCGGTTCGCAACTCGGAGGCAGTTCCGCCGACCAGATCCAGGGTGAGGTGGTCGACGGCGAAATCGGTCCCGGCGAGCCTCGGCGACTCGGTAATCTGGACCTATGACGAGCCCGTACGAAGACGACGAGCCGCTGCTTCCGGACCAGACCCGTGACGATGACCCGCGGACCTGGGGTGACAACGACTTCGGCAACAACGACGACGACGATCGCATCCTGCGCGAGGTCCCCCCGCACCACGGATGAGCCCGGCCGCACGGCCTGGACGTGCTGACACCTGATCGGCCCGCCGAGCCAGTGCGTGGGGTGGCGCTGACGCGCTTTCGAGTGGCGGTCCTGCCGTCGGTGCCGGAGAATCCGTCGCATCAGCGGAAGACGGTCGACGCGCTGCTGCGGTCGATCCGGGGGAGTCGTGAACTGGCCGGGTGTCCGGAACCGCCGACGCCCGCCTTCCCGCCGTCCCTGGATCAGCTGGTGCGAACGATCGTGGAGTTCGTCAACTGAGGGGGAGTGCGTGGAGCTTCGGGGGTTTTCCGACGGGTACGGCGTCCAGGTCGCGAGCTGGGCGCGGAACGAGAGGGAAGTGGCGTTGCTGTCCGGGCGGGTGGAGTATCCCTTCCCGGTGGACCTGCGGACGAGCTGGCGGACGGTCGAGGAGGACATCCACTCCTATCTGCTGTTCGACGGTGAACGGCCGGTCGGGTACGGCGAGGTGTGGCTGGACGACGAGGAGGACGAGGTCGAGCTCGCCCGGATCATCGTGGACCCGAAGGTCCGGGGTCGCGGGTTCGGCGGTGAGCTGGTCCGAGCGCTGCTCGGGCCCGCGCTCGACGCCGGGTACTCGGAGGTGTTCGTCCGGGTCCGGCCGGAGAATGCGCCGGCGATCCGGGCCTATCACGGCAGCGGATTCGTCGACGTCCCCGCCGCGTTGATGGAGGAGTGGAACGACGGACAACCGGTCCCGTACCGCTGGATGCGGTACGCCGGTGAGCAGGTGGACGCCGGCGAGCTCAGGGGCTGAGGTTGTGCGTCCACCTGCCGATGGCAGGTCTTACTAGCGAGTCTGGGCGGAGCGCAGCAGGTCGCGGATCTCGGCCAGCAGTTCCTGGTCCGTGGTCAGCGGCGTGGTCTCCGGCTCCGGCTCCTGGCCGCGCTTACGGCGCTCGGCCAGCTTGTTCAGCGGCATCACGATGAAGAAGTACACCGCTGCCGCGACGAACAGGAAGTTCAGCGCGGCGTCCAGGATCAGGCCGATCGAGAACTTCGCGCCGTTGATCTCGAAGCTCCAGACCTTGGAGATGTCCGCCTTGCCGAAGATCGCAGCGACCAGCGGGTTGATCAGACCTTCCACCAGCGCGGTGACGATCTTCCCGAACGCGGCGCCGATGACGACGGCGACCGCGAGGTCGACGACGTTGCCGCGCATGATGAATTCTTTGAAGCCCTTGAGCATGTGAGGGTGCCTCCACGAAGCGGGTGGGATGTACCCGGACAAGTTAGGGCCGCAGACCCGCGAGAGCGAGGTACCGCGCCGGTCAGGGAACGCTTCGTGCCCTGACCAGTCCGCAGAGTGATCAACTGGTGTCGTTCGTCAGCGCCACGGTGAGTCGGGCGCTCGCACCGGCCTGGGCCAGTCTGCCGGCGATCTCGGGGCTGGTCGCGACCACGATCAGCGCGCCGGAGCTGCCCGAGCCCGGAGTCGGCAGGGCAACCACGGGGACAGCCTTGGCGAGCAGGTCTGCGGCGCCCGCGGTCGTGCTCGTCGCGGCGTACACGTTGAGCTTGTCGCCGACGCGCAGGAGCGCGCTGATGTCGGCGTCGTCGATGCGGAACGGGTAAGCGAGAGAACCGCGTGGCACGGCGGGTGGCGCCAGGAATCTGGCGTCGGTGAGTGGTTCGCCGGCTCTGACCGGGCCGCTCAGCACCCGGGCGCTGAGATCGGCGCCGGGTTTGAGCGCGCCAGTCGGCACGACGCCGGGCGGCAGGTCCACCGTGCGGAGGTCGTCGTGCGTCGGCACGGCGCCGCCGGTGAGGTCGCGGGCAGCGGCCAGCACAGCGACCGTCGGAGGCGGTGCGGGGGAGAGGGCGAGAAGTCCGAAGTACACGGCGGCCGCGGCGGCGACGCCGGCGAGGAGCCGACGGTGCCACCGGGCGGCGCGAACAAGGTCACGAAGTGCGGAAGGGATTGTCATGCCGGAGAAGGTACGAGTTTCGCCGACACCCTCCCGTCAGTTATCCACAGGCGCGGTGGTTCAGGCGGCGCTGGTGCCCGAGGACGAGCCACTCGAGGACGATCCGGACGAGCCCGACGAGGAGGACCCCGACGACGAAGAACCGGACGACGATCCACCGGAGGACGAGCTGCCGGACGAGCCCGACCCGTTCGACGACGAGCCGGACGAGCCCGAAGAGGACTCGGACTTCGCCGGCACCGAGCTCTTGCCGGAGGACCGGCTGTCGGTCCGGTAGAAGCCGGAACCCTTGAACACGACGCCGACGGCGTTGAAGACCTTGCGCAGGTTGCCCTGGCAGTTGGGGCACACGGTCAGTGCGTCGTCCGTGAAGCTCTGGCGCACCTCGAGCGCTTCGCCACAGTCGGTGCACTGGTACTGGTACGTCGGCACGGTCGGTTCCCTTCAAGCCGCTGGCACTCCTACTACCCGACTGCTAATAATGCGCCAGCGGCCCGAAGTATTCCAACTCAGGCCTGTCGGCGCACTGTTCGGCGCACTGTGAAGTTCCAGCAACCGGCGACCACGTTCCGCACCTGAACACTGTCCACGACCGGGTCCTCGAACAGTCGTTTGAGCTCGATCTCACTCGTCCCGGGATCCGCGACGACACCGTCCAGCATCTGACCGTCCGCGCTGTACGGACGCAGTACCGCCCGCCGGTCCCGGTAGTCGATCGGGAAGCTGTCCGCGGCCGGCGCCGAGCAGGTGGACAAGTGGACGAATACCGGCCCGACCTCGGCATACGGTCCGCCGACGGTCATCGGGCGGTGCGCGACCAGTGCGATGCTTTCGCCGGCGTCCGCGACCGTGAGGCAGCAGCGCAGTGGCTCACCGCCTCCGGAAACCAGCGGTACGACGACGTTTCCGAAGTCGTCGTAGCCGTTGCAGCGGATCCGGTCCAGCGCGGAAAGGGGGACGGCTTCATACCTCAACTCTGCGTTCATGTCGAGGGAACGCAAAGCAACGCAAAGTTGTGAGGGACTCCATTTGGGGTGGGCGGGGGGATTCTCTACGGTTGGTCCGTGCGTCGCCTGCTTCGAGCTCTCATCTACAGCGGAATCGCCCTCATCACGCTCCTCGTGGTGATCGCGGGAACCGTCATCTTCGTCGTCCGCCACTCGTTCCCGACGTACGACGGGACGATCGATCTGAACGGGCTGGACGCCGATGTCAGCGTGGTCCGGGACGCCAACGGCATCCCGCAGATCTACGCCGACTCCCCGGCCGACCTGTTCGCCGCGCAGGGGTATGTGCACGCGCAGGACCGGTTCTTCGAGATGGACTTCCGGCGGCACGTCACCTCCGGCCGGCTGACCGAGCTGTTCGGCAAGACGGCGCTGGAGACCGACAAGTTCGTCCGGACCCTCGGCTGGCGGCGGGTCGCGGAGCAGGAGCTGCCGCTGCTCAGCCCGAGCACCCGGGAGTACCTGGACGACTACGCCCGCGGCGTCAACGCGTACCTGTCGAAGCACAGCGGCTCCGGTCTCAGTCTCGAGTACGGCATCCTGTCGCTCCAGCCCGGCGGCCCGAAGAACTACACCCCGGAGCCTTGGACCGCGGCGGACTCGCTGTCCTGGCTGAAGGCGATGGCGTGGGACCTCGGCGGCAACCTGGACGAGGAGATCACCCGGACCAAGCTGCTGTCCGCGTTCCCGGCCCGCAACGTCGAGAGCCTCTACCCGCAGTACCCGTACGAGCGGAACCAGCCGATCATGGAGTCGGGCTCGATCGGCAAGAACGGCAAGTTCACCACCGCACCGGTCAGCACCGAGGTCCGCCGGGGCATGCTCACCCAGGACCTGCTCAAGTCGCTGGACTCGGTGCAGAAGGTCGCCAAGGGGCTGCCGCAACTGCTCGGACAGGGTGACGGCGTCGGGTCGAACTCGTGGGTCGTCTCCGGTGACCACACCACCACCGGCAAACCGCTGCTGGCCAACGACCCGCACCTGGGCGCGACCATGCCGGGCATCTGGACGCAGGTCGGCCTGCACTGCAACAACGTCAGCAAGACCTGTCCGTTCGACGTCTCCGGCTTCAGCTTCTCCGGTCTGCCCGGTGTGGTGATCGGGCACAACAACGCGATCTCCTGGGGCTTCACCAACCTCGACCCCGACGTCCAGGACCTGTACCTGGAGCGGATCGACGGCAACAACGTCCTCTACAACAACAAGTGGCGCGCGATGACCACGCGCGAGGAGACGTTCAAGATCGCCGGTCAGGACGATCCGGTGAAGATCACTGTCCGCGAGACCCGGCACGGTCCGCTGATCTCCGACGTCGGCGAGGACGAGAAGAAGGTCGGCGAGCAGTCCGCGTCGCAGGCGAAGTACCCGAAGGCGTACGGCGTGGCGCTGCAGTGGACCGCGCTGAACCCGGGGCGCACCGCGGACGCGCTGTTCGCGATCAACACCGCCCAGAACTGGACCCAGTTCCGGGCCGCCGCCGCGCAGTTCCAGGTGCCTTCGCAGAACCTGGTGTACGCCGACACCGAAGGCCACATCGGGTACCAGTCGCCCGGACTGATCCCGATCCGCACGACCGGCCGTGGCGACTGGCCGGTGCCCGGGTGGGACCCGAAGTACTCCTGGAAGGGCTACATCCCGTTCGACGCGTTGCCGAACGAGTTCGACCCACCGAGCGGGATCATCGTCACCGCGAACCAGGCCGTGGTGCCGAACACGTACACGTACTACCTGACGAACTCGTGGGACTACGGCTACCGCTCGCAGCAGATCCTGGACCGGATCAAGGACGCCGGGAAGCTGGACGCGAACGCGATGGCGTCGATCCAGCTGGACACCAAGAACAAGGCCGCCGAGATGGTGGTGCCGTACCTGCTGCGGATCAGTATCGACGACGCGTTCGACAAGCAGGGCCAGGACACCCTGCGGAACTGGGACTTCACCCAGCCGCCGGACTCCGCGGCCGCCGCGTACTTCAACGTGGTCTGGCGCAACCTGCTCTCGCTGACGTTCCACGACCAGCTCCCCGAGGGCACCTGGCCGGACGGCGGCTCGCGCTGGTTCGAGGTGATCCACAACCTGATCGGCCAGCGCAACAGCGGCTGGTGGGACGACATCCGCACACCGCAGCGGGAGAGCCGCGACGACATCCTGCGTGAGGCGCTGATCAACGCCCGGACCGAGATCACCCAGAAGATGGCGCGCGAGCCGTCCAACTGGCAGTGGGGCCGGCTGCACAAGCTCACGCTGACCAACCAGACGCTGGGCACCTCCGGCGTCGGGGTGGTCGAGAAGATCTTCAACCGCGGCCCGTACGAGCTCGGCGGCGGTACGTCGATCGTCGACGCGACCTCGTGGGACGCCTCCGAGGGGTACCAGGTGACCTCGACCCCGTCGATGCGGATGGTGGTCGACCTGTCCGACTTCGACCAGTCCCGCTGGGTGAACCTGACCGGTGTGTCCGGGCACGCGTTCTCGCCGAACTACACCGACCAGACCGACCTGTGGGTCAAGGGCGAGACCCTGCCGTGGGCCTACACCAAGGGTGCGGTCGAGGCGACCCGCAAGCACTCGCTCACCTTCACCAAGCCCGGCAACTAGGTCACCACGCGGGCGTGCTGGCCTCGGCGAAGAGTTCTTCGGGCCAGGTCCAGAGCGCCCGCGGGGTCAGCAGGATCGAGATCGTCCCGTCCGCGGGTGTGGTGGACCAGAGCGAGCCGAGTCCGCCCGCCCAGCCGTACCGGCCGCCGCCGACGGACATCCCGTAGCCCCATCCGGTGTCCGGGCCGAGGAAGTCGGCGGCCGCCGTACGCTGCGCCGGTGTCAGCTGGTCGCTCGTCATCTCCGCGACGGCCGCCGGGGACAGCAGATCGCCGCTCAGCAGCATCCGCGTGAACACGTGATAGTCGTCGATCGTCGAGATCAACCCACCACTCGCGTCCGGGAACGACGGCGGAGTCAGCCACTGGCTCTCCGCGGCCGGGTCCAGTACGTCGTCCCCGACGTACGCCGTGGTGAGGCGGGCGGGATCCACCGCGGTGAACCCGGTGTCGTGCATCCCCAGTGGCTCGAAGATCCGCTCGCGGAGGAACTCCTCCAGCGGCCGCCCGGTGACCCGTGGGAGGAGTACGCCGAGGATGTGCGAGCCGGTCGAGTACAGCCACCGCTGACCCGGTTGGTACTGCAGCGGCAGCGTCGCGAGGCGCTTGATCCACTCGTCAGGCTCCAGCGGAGTCCGCGGTACCGGCGGCCCGAACGTGTGCAGCTCCAGCTCGGCCTCCCGCTGCCGCAGCGCCGGGTTGTCCGACTCGCCCAGCCCGAGCCGGAACGTGAGGAGATCCCGCACCGTGATCGGCCGCTCCGCCGGGACGGTGTCGTCGATCGGCCCGTCCGGATCCCGCAGTACGACGGGATGCGCGAGCTCCGGCAGTACGTCGGCCACCGGGGCGTCCATGGACAGCCGCAGGTCGTCGACCAGGAGCATGGTCGCTGCGGCAACGATCGGCTTGGTGAGCGACGAGATCCGGAACAGACTGTCCCGCTGCAGCTCCGGACCGTCGTACTCCGTTCTGCCGAGCACCTCGATCCGCGTCTCGTCACCACGGCTCACCAGACTGATGAGTCCGGGCATCGCACCGTTGTCGACGTACTCGCGCAGCATCAGCTCAGTCCACCAGCGAACGGCATCGCGCGCCACTGGGTGGCGAACATGCGGATCCCGTCGGCCAGTGCGGGCATCTGTGGGACCAGTGGGGTGCACACGAGGACCTGCAGTGCGCGGACCAGGTCCATCACCTGCTGGATCTGCGGGTCCAGCGTCGGGAGACCGCGGGCCTGCGCGCCCTCGTCGTACGCCTTGCAGAGGTCGGGGCCGAAGCCGGCGAGGTCCCATTCGATCGGTCCGAGGCCGACGTCCTCGAAGTCGGCCCACAGCGGGCCGTCGACCGTGGTGATCAGGTTCCACGACGGCGCGTCGCCGTGCAGCGGCTGAATGGTCGCTGAGGGGAACGCCGCCTCGAAGGCGCTGCGGCTGGTCAGAACCGGCTCCAGCACCTTCCACTCGGCGCGTGCCCGCTCGACGTCCTCCTGCTCGAGCAGGCCGGGTACTGCCTCGACTGTGGCGAGACCCGGTCCGATCAGACGCAGCGGGGTCATCCAGGGCAGTTCACCCGGGTAGTCGGCGAGTCGCGCGTGCAGCTCTGGTACACGAGTGGTCGCGCCGTAGTAGTCGGGCTCGGCGGCCTGGTCAACCTCGACGTACGTCCAGAACGTCATGGACAGCCCGTCCTGAGTGACCGGCTCGCGAGGCACCAGTGGGCTCGGCGGCACCACGGGGAAGCCCTGCTCGGCCAGCCAGGCGACGACGTCCAGCTCGCGCTGTTGCCGGCGGCCTGCTGGCTCCGGCTCCTTGAGACCGTCCGGGAGGTTCATCGGCACCCGGGCGACCACTGAGGTCGGTTTCAGGTGCACCACCGTCGAGAACGCGGTGTAGAGCACTGTCGGGTCGGTGACCGTCAGGCCGAGGTTGTGAGCGGCTGTGGCTGCGGCTTGGACCGCGGTCTCAGTCATCTCCCGATCTTCGCAGCGGGATCAAACGATTTGGCGTCAACGCGGCGTCGACCGGCTGGTCGTGCGCGTTGGACGGGAGCGCGTCGACGATCTCGGTGTCGTACACGGCGGCCCAGATCGGCGTACCGGGCCTGGTGCGGGCGAGGGCGCGGTCGTAGGAGCCGCCGCCGCGGCCCAGGCGGACTCCGTCGCGGGAGACGGCCACGGCCGGGCAGATCACGAGCTCGGCGGTAGCGATCGCGTCGGAGCCCAGATCGATCGGCGGCTCGGACAGTCCGAGCCGGCCGGGCACCAGGTCGGCCGCACCGGGCGCAACGCCCCAGCCGAGGTCGTTGTCGGCGTACAGGATCGGCAGCAGCACCTCATGGTGTGTCGCGAGCAGCCAGTCGATCAGCGCACCGGTCTGCGGCTCCGGATCCATCGAGACGTACACAGCGACCCGGTACACGTCCGGCAACACCTGTTGGGCGCTCGCCAGCAGTCCGTCCGCGTGGGCCCGCTGCCCCCGCGCCTCCAGGAAGTGCTGCCGCGCCACGGCCTTGGTTTCAAACACGCTCTGATCGTAGGAGCGTGACGCGGGCAACACTGGGATTACGTCCTGTCGCCTAGGGTTGGTGCATGGGTGAGGTGGGTCTCAGACAAGCGCAGGAGAAGATGCGTGCCGCCGGTGCTGCCGACGTCGCGATCCGCGTCTTCACGCACTACTACCGGCTGCTCAAGTCCGGCCAGCACGGGAAGATCCCCGAGGCCGACATCGAGCCGGTGGGCGATCTGCCCCACCTGGACCACCTGGACACCGACCCGGACGCGCTCCGGGCCGCGCTGGCCGAGACCGTGGTGATCAAGCTCAACGGCGGCCTCGGCACGTCGATGGGCGTCACCGGCCCGAAGTCCGCGCTGCCGGTCAAGGACGGGCTGAGTTTCCTCGACATCATCGCCCGGCAGATCCTCAGCACCCGGCGCGCGTACGACGTACCGCTGCCGCTGGTGCTGATGAACTCGTTCCGCACCAAGACCGAGTCGCTGCAGATCCTCGGCGAGTACGACGGCCTCGCGATCGACGGCCTGCCGCTCGACTTCCTGCAGAACATGGAACCGAAACTGCTCGCCGACGACCTGACCCCGGCCGAGTGGGAGCCGGACCCGGAGCTCGCCTGGTGCCCGCCCGGACACGGTGACCTGTTCACCGCACTGGTTGCCTCCGGCACCCTCGACGCGCTCCGCGAGCACGGCTTCCGGCACGCGTTCATCTCGAACGCGGACAACCTCGGCGCGACACCGGACCCCCGGATCGCGGCGTGGATGGCCGAACACGACGTACCGTTCGGGATGGAGGTCTGCCGGCGGACGCGCTCGGACCGCAAGGGCGGGCACGTCGCGGTGCGGAAGTCCGACGGCCGGCTGATCCTGCGCGACAGCGCCCAGGTCGCGGACGACGAGACGCAGTACTTCCAGGACATCACCCGGCACAAGATGTTCAACACCAACAACCTGTGGATCGACCTGGACCGGCTCGACGAGCTGATGTCCGGGCACGACGGGGTGCTCGGGCTGCCGATCATGGTGAACCGCAAGACCGTCGACCCGGCCGACCCCTCGTCGCCGAAGGTGATCCAGCTGGAGACCGGGATGGGTACCGCGATCGAGACCTTCGAGGGCTCGCAGGCGGTGATCGTCGACCGCAGCCGGTTCAAGCCGGTGAAGACCACGAACGACTTGCTGGTACTCCGCTCCGACGTCTACGAACTGGACGAGGCGGGCGACCTGACCACGACCCACGAGGGCGACGAGCCGTACGTCGACCTGGACCCGGAGTACTTCAAGATCCTCGCCGACTTCGACGCCCGGTTCGCCGCCGGCCCGCCGTCGCTGGTCCGGGCCGACCGGCTCGCGGTCCGCGGCGACGTTGCCTTCGGCAAGGACGTGGTGGTGCTCGGTGATGTCGAGGTGACCGCGCCGGACGGCGAGCGCCGGGACATCCCGGACGGCACCGTACTGAGCTGACACGCACTGGGGGGACTGTGGACGAGCTGTTGATCAGGCCGCTGGAGCCGTACGACACGGACGAGGCGGCCGCGGTCTGGTGGCGCTCCCGGCACGCCGCGGGGGCGCAGCTGCCGCCGGCGATCCACACCGCCGCGCAGGTGGCGACGTGGTTCGCGGACGTGCTGCTGCCGGACGCCCAGACCTGGGTGGCCCTGGACGACGGCCGGATCGTCGCGGTCCTCACCCTGGACGGCGACGACCTCGACCAGCTGTACGTCGACCCGGAGGCGGCCGGTCACGGCGTCGGCTCCACCCTCGTGGACCTCGCCAAGGACCTGCGCCCCGGCGGTCTCGCGCTGTGGACCTTCCAGATGAACACCCGCGCCCAGTCCTTCTACCGGGCGCACGGCTTCCGCGAGGTCCGCCGTACCGACGGAGCGGCGAACGAGGAACGCACGCCCGACGTCCGGATGGTGTGGGGGCGCCACCCCGAAGGCGTACCGATCAACGGGTAGTGGTGCCGCACCGCGGGCCGTGGCGAGCCGCGGTGAGCCTGCGGTCCGTCGGCCGCGCCAACTACCTCCCGTCCTTCGGTACGGATTAGGGTCGGGCTCGTGAGACGGAGTGTGGATGAGCATCTGGAGGTCGTACTCGGCCGGGTGACCGCGTTGCCCGCGTTCGACCAGCCGTTGATGGACGCGGTGGGGCAGGTGCTCTGCGAGGACATCGTGTCGGGGGTCAGCCTGCCGGGGTTCGACAACTCGGCCATGGACGGGTACGCCGTCCAGGCGGGCGACCTGGCCGGCGCCTCGGACGAGAACCCGATCGCGCTGCCCGTGGTCGGCGAGTTCCGGGCCGGGCGCAGCGAACCGATCGTGGTGACCCCGGGGACCTGTGTGCGGATCATGACGGGCGCACCGATGCCCAGGGGCGCGGACAGCGTCGTACCGGTCGAGTGGACCGACGGCGGGACGGTCAACGTGCGCATCACCCAGCAGCCGCCGGTCGGTGGCTCGGTGCGGCACGCCGGCGAGGACGTGACCGCCGGTACGAAGGTGCTGGACAGTGACACCGTGCTGGGGCCGCGGCAGATCGCCGTACTGGCTGCTGTCGGTCGGGCGCGGGTGAAGGCCCGCCCGCGGCCGCGCGTCGTGGTGATCTCGACCGGCGCCGAGCTGCGCGAGCCGGGGAGCCGACTGGGCGAGGGACAGATCTACGACTCGAACAGCTACACGCTGGCCGCCTGTGCGCGGGACGCCGGCGCGGTGGTGTACCGGGTCGGAATCGTCGACGACGACCCCAAACGGATCATGGACACCCTGTCCGACCAGTTGGTGCGTGCTGACCTGGTCATCACCACAGGTGGCGTCAGCATGGGCGCGTACGACGTGGTGAAGGAAGAGCTCTCCAAATTGGGCACAGTGGACTTCCCGCAGGTCTCGATGCAGCCGGGCAAGCCGCAGGGGTTCGGTGTGATCGGTGAGGACTCGGTGCCGATCTTCACGCTGCCCGGTAACCCGGTGTCGGCGTACATCTCGTTCGAGGTGTTCGTGCGGCCCGCGCTGCGCAAGATGATGGGGCAGATGCCGTACCGGCGGGCCCTGGTCCCCGGCGTGACGCTGGACGGGTTCAACTCGCCGGCCGGGCGGCGGCAGTTCGTCCGCGCTGCGGCCAGCGGCGGCGACGAGGGCTGGATGGCCAGTACAGTCGGCGGGCACGGCTCCCACCTGCTCGGTGGGCTGAGCCGGGCGAACGCACTGATCGTGGTGCCCGAGGACGTGACAGCGGTCCGGGCCGGCGATCAGGTCGAGCTGATGCTGTTGGAGGGTGCCTGATGGTTCCAGGGACGCCCTCGGACGAGGAGACCGGATGACCGAGCCCCCTGCGGGGTTGACCCACGTCGACGAGACCGGGGCCGCGCGGATGGTGGACGTGTCCGCCAAGGACGCCACCGTCCGCCGGGCGGTTGCCAGCGGCAAGGTTCTGGTGTCCGCCGAGGTGGTGGCCGCCCTGCGCGGCGACGGCGTACCGAAAGGTGACGCGCTCGGCGTCGCGCGGATCGCCGGGATCATGGGCGCGAAGCGGACGCCGGACCTGGTGCCGCTGTGCCATCCGATCGCGATCACCGGTGCGAAGGTCGACCTGGAGGTTGCCGACGACGCCGTACTCATCCGGGCCCAGGTGAAGACGACGGACCGGACCGGTGTCGAAATGGAGGCGCTGACCGCCGTAGCGGTCGCAGGGCTCGCCGTGATCGACATGGTGAAGGCACTGGACCCGGCGGCCACCCTGACCGACGTACAGGTCGAGTTGAAAGAAGGCGGCAAGACCGGGCACTGGGAGCGGCCGTGAGGGCGCTCGTCGTCAGCGTGTCCAACCGGGCCGCCGCTGGGGTGTACTCCGACACCACAGGTCCGCTGATCGCGTCCCGGCTGGCGGACTGGGGTTTTGAGGTGTCCGGGCCGGAGGTGGTCCCGGACGGTGCGCCAGTGGGGGCCGCGCTGCGGTCCGCGGTCGAGGCGTCGTACGACGTGGTTCTGACGACAGGTGGCACGGGGATCTCGCCCACTGACGAGACGCCGGAGCAGACCGCCGCTGTGCTGACGAAAGCGGTGCCGGGGATCGCTGAAGCCATCCGGGCGTACGGCGTGGCCAACGGCGTACCAACGGCCTCACTGTCGCGTGGACTGGCCGGAATCGCCGGTACTACGGTCATCGTCAACCTGCCCGGATCGCGGGGCGGTGTGAAAGACGGTCTCGCCGTACTGGAGCCACTGTTGAGACACGCGGTCGAGCAAGTACACGGTGGGGACCACGTGCGGACGGACGTCGACTGATGGCGATCGTGCGCTGGCCAGTGGAGCTGCAGCACGGGCAGGTCGGCCTACGACCGCTGCGTGCCGGCGACGGCAGCGAATGGGCCGCAGCGCGCCAACGCAACGTCAGCTGGCTGCGGCCGTGGGACGCGACCCAGCCGCCCGGTGCCGAAGACGGTGCGCGCACCTTCCGCGCCATGGCACGCGACTGGAACCGCCAAGCGCGGTACGGACGGATGCTGCCGTTCGTCATCACGTACGGCGGTGCGGCCGGCGCCGGGCCGCGCGCCCGATGGCCCCTCGTCGGACAGCTCACCGTGTCCGGCATCACCTACGGCTCGGCCCGCTGGGCCAACCTCGGCTACTGGGTCGACGAGCAGTACGCCGGTCGCGGCATCGTCCCGACAGCGGTCGCGATGGCCGCCGACCACTGCTGGTTCACCCTCGGTCTGCACCGGATCGAAGTCGCGATTCGCCCCGAGAACAAGGCAAGTCTGCGGGTCGTCGAGAAGCTCGGCTTCCGGTACGAGGGCGAGCGGCCGCGGTTCCTGCACATCGACGGCGACTGGCGCGACCACCGCATTTTCGCGCTCAACGTCGAAGAGGTCGGAGCCGGTCTCGTTTCTCGACTCACCTGACTACGGTGCGTGCTATTCACATCAGTCACACGAGTCTTCTTGCGACACACCGTCTCACGTACCTCATCTGGCCCCCGCCGCGCTTTAGCGTCATCGCATGGGGACGACAGGGCTGATCTACGTGGCGATCGTCGCCGCCTGGGCCGCCTACCTCGTCCCGATGTGGCTGAAGCGAGGCGACGAAGCGCGGCGGCGTCCGGTGGTGCCGTCATCGGACGAAGCGCGCGTCCTGTCCCGCGACCCGTCGCGGACCCGGTACGTCGTACGCCCGCCCGGAGCTGTCGCCGCGGACGACCCCTCGCCACCCGCGCGGTACATCCCCAACCGTGCCCGCCGGGTGGCCGCCATGCGCCGTCGGCGGGTGCTGTCGATCCTGACGCTGTCCCTGCTGTCCGTCGTGGCGCTCGCCGGTCTCGCGATGCTGCCGTGGTGGACAGTCGCCGTACCCGGGGCGTTGATCCTCGGGTTCGTCGTACTCACTCGTGTGCAGTTGCGGCGACAGGCCCACGAGCGCGCCACGGCTGCCGCCGAACGGCGAGCACGGGTCCAGGCGCGGCACGACCGCGGCCCGGCCGGCAAGCCCGCGCCGTCGGTCGACGAGGAGATGACCATCGAGGTCAAGCTCCCCGCCGAGCCTGCGCCGGCGCCTGCTCCGGAGAAGGAAGAAAAGCCCGCGTCCGAAGGCCTGTGGGACCCGGTGCCGGTCACGCTGCCGACATATGTGCTCAAGGAAAAGGCCCCCGACCGGACGGTCCGGACCATCTCCCTGACCGACGACGCGGTCTTCTCCAGCGCCCGCATCAGCGACCCTGCGGACAAGCCCGCCGTCGCCGAAACCGTCGCGCCGAAGCCCTTCGAAGAGCCCGAGGTGAAACGCGCCGTCGGCGACTGATATCCGGTTTTAGTCTGCGGGGCTCTCCGTGTTAGAGTTTCGCGGTCGCAAGGGAAACCGAGCGACCGACTCGGGGCTGTGGCGCAGTTGGTAGCGCGCTTCGTTCGCAACGAAGAGGCCAGGGGTTCGAATCCCCTCAGCTCCACGAAGTCGATGGGCGATTCGTGTCCGCGGAAAGCGCGGACCGGGTCGCCTTCGTCATTTCGTGCGGCTGCGCTTCGCTTGCCGCGAGCGGGGGCTCCGCCACCCGCACCCCCTTGCGCCTTCGCTTCGCTCGGCTCCGGGGTTGGGCGCCGCGGTTGGGAGTCGGGGCTGTTTGCTCAGGTGAGGGATGCGGTTGCGGCGCGGAGACCCTCCAGAGCAGCCAAGGTATGAGGGGCCAGTCCGCCCTCGTCGTGTTCTAGTTCGGCCCAGTCGGCGTAGCCCTGTTTGAAGGCTAGGAGGCCGAGTTCGGCGGCTAGGTGGGCGAGGGGATCGGGTACGCCGCGGGCTCGGAGGGCGGCTGTCATGGCTGTCGCTAGGCCGACGCTTTTCAGGGCGTCGCGTTCCTGGAGTTCCGCGCTGGCGGCGATGGCTGCTTTCAGGCGTGGGGCGAGCTCGCGGTTCATGGGGCCCATGGTGTTCGAGGCGCGCTCTAGGCCGGCGGCGACTGCCTCTAGGGGTGTGGCGTTCTCGGGGGCGGCGGCGATGCCTTCGGATAGCAGGCGGCTGAGGGTGTCTTGGCCGGCTACGAGGAGTTCGCGCTTGTCGGGGAAGTGGCGGAAGAAGGTGCTCTTGGTGACGCCGGCGCGTTCGGCGATCTGCGTGACCGTGGTGGCGTCGTACCCCTGGTCGGCGAACAGGTCGACCGCGGCCAGGACCAGTCGGTCGCGCGCACCGGGTTCCCAACGAGCCATACGGTCAGTCTAGGTGATGGGACTCTTGTCCCATCGGGTGCTACGGTGATGAGACAAGAGTCCCATCACTTCTGAGGAGCATCTCATGCAGGTTTTCGTGACCGGGGGCACTGGTCTGATCGGGTCCGCGGTCGTCCGTGAACTGCTCGGGGACGGTCATGCCGTCCTCGGCCTCGCGCGCTCCGACGCGTCTGAGGCGGCCCTCCGGGCTGTCGGTGCCACGACCGTTCGCGGCGGGCTCGCCGATCTGGACGCGGTCCGCGCCGGCGCGGCCAAGGCCGACGGGGTGATTCATCTTGCCTTCAGCAACGACTTCAGTAGCCCCGAAGCACTCGCCGCGGGCATTGCCGAGGAGGGAGCCGCGCTCGCGGCCCTGGGGGAGGAGCTGACGGGCAGCGACCGTCCGTTGGTCACGGTTTCGGGTACGCCGGCTGTGCCTGGCCGACCGTCGACGGAGGCCGACCCGCTGCCGACCGATGGCCCGGTTGGTGGTCGCAGTCGCGCGGTGATGGCAACGCTCGACCTGGCGTCGCGTGGTGTCCGGAGTGCCGCCGTACGGATGCCGCGCACGGTTCACAATCAAGGTGATGGCGGGTTCGCCGGCTTGCTGACTCAGATCGCGCGACAGGGCGGTGTGTCCGGCTATCCGGGCGACGGCGCGCAGCGGTGGCCTGCTGTGCATGCGCTCGATGCGGCCGTGCTCTTCCGGTTGGTTCTGGAGAACGCACCGGCGGGGACCGCGTGGCATGCGGTCGCCGACGAGGGGGACGCCGTACGGGATATCGCGGCGGTCATCGGGCGGCGGCTGGGTCTCCCGGTCGAGTCCGTGGCGCCGGAGACCTTCGGGCCGCTGGGACCGATCTTCGCGACCGATCAGCCGTCTTCCAGCGCGCACACGCGGGAAGCGCTCGACTGGACGCCGCAACACCCCGGCCTGCTGGACGATCTGGAGAACATCCAGCCCTGACCGGCGCGACACGCCTGTCTCAATCTGAGCCTAATCTTGACTCATTCCAGAAAAGGCGGAAGACTGCGGAACGTGCCGACGGTGGATGAGCTCCAGGATCTGTTGCGTGGGGCTTCGTTGCGGGTGACCCGGCCGCGGGTGGCGGTGCTGGCCGCGGTCCACGATCACCCGCATGCGGACACGGACTCGATTATCGGTGCCGTGCGCAACGAATTGCCGGAGGTCTCGCACCAGGCGGTGTACGACTCGCTGCACACTTTGACGACAGCGCGGCTGGTGCGGCGGATCCAGCCGTTGGGGTCGGTCGCACGGTACGAGTCGCGGGTGGGGGACAACCACCACCACGCGGTCTGCAGGTCGTGCGGTGCCATCGCCGATGTCGACTGCGCGGTCGGGCATGCGCCCTGCCTGACCGCCTCCGAGGACCACGGGTTCGTCATCGACGAGGCCGAGGTCATCTACTGGGGGCTGTGCGCCGACTGCTCACGCCGTACCTGATCTTCCGAAAACGTCCAGTCCTGGAAGGAATTCGATGTCCGAGAACCATGAGCCCCTGCCCGGCGAGGCCTCCGCGGACAGCCGCGGCGCCGAGACCGGTGGCTGCCCGGTGAACCACGGTCAGGGCGTGCACCCGACCAGCGGGAACGCCAACCGTGGCTGGTGGCCGAACCAGCTGAACCTGAAGATCCTGGCCAAGAACCAGCCGGTGTCGAACCCGCTCGGGGAGGAGTTCGACTACGCCGCGGCGTTCAAGACGCTCGACCTGGCGGCCGTGAAGGCCGACATCGCCGAGGTGCTGACCACGTCGCAGGACTGGTGGCCGGCCGACTTCGGGAACTACGGCCCGCTGATGATCCGGATGGCCTGGCACAGCGCCGGCACGTACCGGATCCACGACGGCCGCGGTGGCGCCGGCGCCGGGCAGCAGCGGTTCGCGCCGCTGAACAGCTGGCCGGACAACGGCAACCTGGACAAGGCCCGCCGGCTGCTCTGGCCGGTCAAGAAGAAGTACGGCCAGAAGATCTCCTGGGCCGACCTGCTGATCCTCACCGGCAATGTCGCGCTGGAGACCATGGGCTTCAAGACCTTCGGCTTCGCCGGCGGCCGCGAGGACGTCTGGGAGCCGGAGACCGACGTGTACTGGGGCCCGGAGACCACCTGGCTCGGCGACGAGCGGTACTCCGGTGACCGCGACCTGGAGCGTCCGCTCGGTGCGGTCCAGATGGGTCTGATCTACGTGAACCCGGAAGGCCCGAACGGGAACCCGGACCCGATCGCTGCCGCCCGCGACATCCGCGAGACCTTCGGCCGGATGGCGATGAACGACGAGGAGACCGTCGCGCTGATCGCCGGCGGCCACACGTTCGGCAAGACCCACGGTGCCGGCCCGGCCGAGAACGTCGGCGCGGAGCCCGAGGGCGCGGGGATCGAGCAGCAGGGCCTCGGCTGGAAGAGCACCTTCAACACCGGCAAGGGCAAGGACGCGATCACCAGCGGCCTCGAGGTCACCTGGACCACGAAGCCGACGCAATGGTCGAACGACTTCTTCGACATCCTGTTCGGCTACGAGTGGGAGCTCAGCCAGAGCCCGGCCGGCGCGAACCAGTGGGTCGCCAAGGACGCCGAGGCGATCATCCCGGACGCGTACGACGGCCCGAAGAAGCTGCCGACGATGCTCACCACCGACCTGTCGCTGCGGTTCGACCCGATCTACGAGCCGATCTCGCGCCGCTTCCACGAGAACCCGGAAGAGTTCGCGGACGCGTTCGCGCGCGCCTGGTACAAGTTGACCCACCGCGACATGGGCCCGATCGTCCGGTACCTCGGCGCCGAGGTCCCGAGCGAGGTGCTGATCTGGCAGGACCCGCTGCCGGCCGTCGACCACGAGCTGGTCGGCGACGCCGACGTGACCGCGCTCAAGGCGGCCATCGCGGCGTCCGGCCTGACGGTGGCTCAGCTGGTCTCGACCGCGTGGGCGTCGGCGTCGACGTTCCGCGGTAGCGACAAGCGTGGTGGCGCCAACGGTGCGCGGATCCGCCTGCAGCCGCAGAGCGGCTGGGAGGTCAACAACCCCGACGAGCTCGCGCAGGTGCTGCGCACGCTCGAGGGCGTCCAGCAGTCGTTCGGGAAGTCGGTCTCGCTGGCCGACCTGATCGTCCTCGCCGGCGGCGTCGGTGTGGAGATCGCCGCGAAGAACGCCGGGCACGACGTCGTCGTACCGTTCACGCCCGGTCGGGTGGACGCGTCGGCCGAGCAGACCGACGCGGACTCGTTCGCGGCGCTCGAACCGGTCGCCGACGGGTTCCGCAACTACAACGGCAAGGGCAACCGTCTCCCGGCCGAGTACCTCCTGCTCGACCGTGCGAACCTGCTCACGCTGAGCGCGCCGGAGTTGACGGTCCTCGTCGGCGGCCTGCGAGTTCTCGGTGCCAACTACGACGGGTCGAAGTACGGCGTCCTGACGGACAACCCCGGCACGCTGACGAACGACTACTTCGTCAACCTGCTCGACCTCGGCACCGAGTGGCACGCGACCGACGACAGCCAGGAGACGTTCGAGGCCACCGTCGACGGCAAGACCAAGTGGACCGGGACCCGCGCCGACCTCGTGTTCGGCTCGAACTCCGAGCTCCGCGCCGTCGCCGAGGTTTACGCCAGTGACGACGCGCGGCAGAAGTTCGTCACCGACTTCGTCGCCGCCTGGCACAAGGTCATGGAGCTCGACCGCTTCGACCTGCGCTGATCCGATAACGCACGAAACCGGCTCCCCCGTGTCGCGGGGGAGCCGGTCCGCGTTCCGGCGTGCTTGACACGTGATGACCGGAAGCGCACGCTGGAATGTGCTTTGTATTTACCAGGAGCGCACATCTCAATCAATTAGTTGATTCTTCGTCGCCGGGTGGGAAATGGGGGCGCGATGAAGGTTGTGTTGATTTCGCCGCCGATCATGGACGATTTCGCCGGCGATCCGAAGCCGATTGCGATGGATGCGGTACGGGAATGTCCCGCCTACGGGATGTACCTGCTGCAGGCGGTGCTCAACGCCAACGGGCACGACGCGACACTGGTCGACCTGATCGCGGACGGATCGGACCGGATCGACGCGTACCTGCCGCAGGTGGCCGAGGCCGGGCTCGTCGGGATCGGGGCGACGTCGATGTCCTGGCCGACCGCGCTGTCGGTGATCGTGCAGATCCGCGCCGCGCGGCCGGACGTGCCGATCGTGCTGGGCGGTATTCACCCGACGATGTTCGACGCGTACCTGTTGCGGACGTTCCCGGTGCAGTACGTCGTCCGCGGTGAGGGCGAACGGGCGATCGTCGAGCTCGCGAACGCCGTACAGGACAACGGTGATGTGGCCGGCGTCGCGAACTTGAGCTGGATGTCGGAGTCCGGCGAACTGGTGCGGAACCCGGTCGCCCGGCAGCTCACCGCGGACGATCTCGCCGCGGCTCCGCTGCCGGACTACGACCAGTTGCAGCCGGGCGTCTTCCAGGGGCTGTCGATCGAGTCGTCGCGGGGTTGCGCGTTCGACTGCTCGTTCTGCAGTACGTCGTACCGCCGCAGCTATCGCAGTTTCGAACCCGAGGCCTTCGTCGATCGCCTCGAGGCGTTGTCGCAGTACACCGGCCGGACCAACACCGGATTCGTGCACATCATCGATGACGAGTTCTCGATGAATCCGCGCCGCGCGATCCGCATCGCCGAGTCGATCCGGCGCCGCGGGATGACACCGAGCCTGGTGTACGACTCGCGGGCCACAGACCTGTTGTTCCCCGGGTACGTCGAGTCGATCGCCGAGTTCACCGGGCAGTTCCTGGTCGGCGCGGAATGTGGGTACGACGAAGGTCTGAAGAAGATCGGGAAAGGGACGACCACCGACATTCTGGAACGCGCGGCGCAGAAACTCGTCGAGTTCGGAATCGCGGACCGTGCCGATTTCTCCTTCATTCTCGGCCTGCCCTGGGAAACCGTGACCGAAGTACGCCGGACCATCGCGTTCGCCGCGAAACTCTACGCGACGTACGGCGTCCGGCTGCTGCTCCAGTGGTACTGCCAGATCCCGGGCTCGCGGCTGTGGCAGGAGCAGCGTGACCGCCTGGACGTCAGCGAAGTGATGTACGACGAGTTCGGGTTCTTCCGCAACCTGTACCTGTTCCGCAGCGGGGTCCAGTTGACGCCGGAGGAGATCTGGGACATCAGCCGGCAGGTACGCGCGCTGATGTACCTGTCCCGGGCCCGGAACCCCGATCGCGTGATGATCGAGTACGGGCATCCGGAGCCGATCAGTCTGTACTTCCCGGAGGACCTGGTCAGGGGCTCGAGCCACGCGCTGCCGAATCTGCGCACCGTGGCGTACGCGCGGGACCGGAACACCGGAAAGGAACGGCGCGCGGACGTCGCGCGCCGGCCACTACGACACCTGCCGCTGTGATGGCCGGTGCCGTGAAGCTGTAGGGAGGAGCCATGCCGGACAGGTACATCCCGGTATCAGAGAGCGAGCAGCAGTTTGCGCTGCTGCTGGAACGAGTGCTCACCGAGCCGTCCTTCGCGGAGGCGATGGACAGTGACCCGGTGCGGGCGCTCAACGAAGCCGGCTACGAGCTCGACGTCCAGCAGGAAGAGGCCATCCGGTCGAGCCTGCGGTTCGAGCAACCCGAGGCGCTAGGGGACGAGCAGCTCGCGTTCCCGTTGACGAAGCCGCTGGTCAGCATCATCACCAAGGGCACGAAGCCGGCCGTCCGAGTGGTCACGAAGGGGACGCAGCCGGCGGTGTCGGTCGTCGTCAATACCGTCGTCCTCGTGGAGGAGTCCGACCTCCCAGAGATCGAGGTGGTGCCGGCCGAGGAGGAGCGCTTCCGAGCCGCCCCGGCAGACGAGGAGTGACGGTTCCCTCGAACAAGATCTCAGAGACTACATCCGGCGCGATCGGCACGCTGGGAATCGTCGCCCTGGCCGCCGCACCCATCGCCGTCGCCAGGTCGCGCCACGTCTCGCTCACCTGGCCCCTCGCCGGAGCAGCCAGCTGGGCCTTGGCCTCGTTCATCAAACGAGCCGTCCCGGCGATCACGGGAGCTGTGCCTAGCGAGGAGCGGGCCGATGCCGGGATGCCGAGTGCCGCTCCGAGCGCGGGGCGGCGCTCGATGCTCGCGCATGCCGCCCAACGCGGGGCGATCTCAGCGGCCGCCGAACTCGGCTGCACCGCCCTAGCCTTCGCCGTACGCCGCCCCTCAGCCCCCGGCCAGGTCGTGGCATTCGGCGCGGGCGTAGGCGGCATCGAAGCCCTGTACGTCCTCGCACTAGGCATCGCGCACCCAGCCGATCCAGAGACGCTCGACCAATGGCGCAAAGCCCGCCAGCACTCCGTCGTCGTCGACCAGTTCGTCCTCATCGAACGATCCGTCGCCATGACCTCCCACATCGCCAGCCGAGGCCTACTCTCAACCGCCCTCCACACACCAGGCCGAGCCCGAGCGCGACGAATCGCAACAGCCCTGGCCCTCTTCACCCTCGCCGACACCGTCGCGGCGTACGGCCACCTCGCCAACTGGAACTGGCTGGACCCCCGAGTAGCCCGCCGCACCCACGCCTTCTACACCACCATCGCAACCCTGGAGTCCTACCTCTACCACCACTGGACCCACTAACCAGTTGCCCCAGGCAACCTCGACGAAACTGCGTTCACCGACCGCGCTCAGGCCAGCCAGTTGGCCCGGGCCGACCACGCCGCATCCCAGGGCGATCGTCAACCTGGGTGCGACTCTCCACCGACGTACTGAGAGAGGGTTGCGGAGATGAGGCCGGGGGCTCTCGGCGATCCGCCGACGGCGAGCGGTCGCGAGGACCGGAGCGGTCGTTGCCCGTCCCACGCGTGAGCGATCGCACGCTTGGCGTCCAGCTCAGCCTGGCGGTTGGACGTACCGACATCTGTCTGCGTCCAGTCGTCGTACCGGTTGAGGCCTGGCTGGCGATCATTCGGATGGCGGTGCAGACGAGCGCAGACCTGCGCGTAGATGTTGTTCGCCCCACGACGAGGCTTGATGGCCAGCAGCTCACGGCGCGCCGGTCCGTTCGGTGTCGCGGGGCCGATCTCGCGGAACACGAGCCGGTAGTCCGCGGGACGTTGCGGATCCGATCGAAGGTACGCCGTCACGCAGTCCCGCAGGTCTCCGTTGCCGAGCGCGCAGGTCAGCGCGTGGTGACCGTCGGTCTTCCCGCTGGCGAGGTCGATCATCGTCCGCAGTACCTCGCGCCGAAGGGCTGCCTCAGGCCCGCCGGGGTTCTTGCTCGCGGCGGAGTTCTTCCAGTAGTTCTTGGGTTTCTGGGCCCATCCGGGCTGCCCAGTCGTCGAGGTCGAGGGGACGGCTGGTGGGGAGTGGCTCAGTGTTGTACGTGCGGACGGTGGGGTCGTCGATGACGCCCGGTGGCGGGTGGTCGTCGCCTCGGAGGTCGCGGTACTGCGTCGTCGACATCACCACCGCCTGCGCCTCGCCCCCGTCGCCCCACGCCACGGGCAACCCGGAACCGGTCGCGACCAGAGCAGGCAACCGCTCGGCGAGCTCGGCCGGCGTGAGTACGTCGTTCAAACCGGTGAACGTCTCCGCGCCATCAAGGTCCTCGAACTCGTCGTACGTCAGGACGACTGCCTCAGGCAGGCTGTTCCCGAAGCTGAACGCACGCGTCTGCCCGCTGCGGAACCTCGCGAGCACGCCGGCAAGATCAGCCCGGACCTCGTCGACCGATGGCCAGTTCGTCATGCGCCGAATCTAGTCCTTTCCGTCCACGAGCTGCGGTCGTCATCCACAGCCCCGGCCGCGGCGTCAGCCGCCGCAGTTCCGCGGTGGGATCGACGTGGTCGCCGAGCCGCCGTTCGGGTCGACGAGGACCGGGCGGAGGTCGGTGACCTGGAGGGGGAGTGAGCGGCTGAAGTTGAGGGGGATGTCGCCTTGCATGCCGCCGCCGGTCCAGTGGACGTTCCAGTACGCCGTGGCGGTGACGGTGTAGCTGCCTGCCTTCTCGCAGTGCGAGGTCTTGGTGTACTTGGAGCCGCAGGTCGGCGACGTGGGCATGCCCTTGAGGGACTTGCCGGCTGCCATCGCCTTGGTGAACGGCGTACCGGCGCCCTTGCAGGTGACCGTGTTGCCGCCGCCCATGGACCATTCGATGTGATCGACGGTGCCGGTCGCGGTGATCGAGACCCCGCCGAGCGCCGCGGTCTTCGTCTGCGGACCGGTGGTGGTCGGCCCCGGATCGGTGGCCCACATCCAGATCGGAACGTTCACGACACCGACCTGATTCGCACTCTGCACATACGGCGACAACCCAAGCTGCGGCGCCACAAAGGTCATCGTCTTCACCACCTGCTGCGCGGCAACCCGAGGATCAATGGTGCGGTGCTCGGCCGGCGGACGGACCACCGACAGCGCTCTCTCGATACCTTCCGGCTTGCCGTCCACGACACCGAGAATCACCCAGCACCTGTAGTACTTCGTACCCGGCGGGTACACCGTGGGTCCCCCCATCAGCAGCGGGGTGTCGGTCGGCGTCAGGTAACAGTGCGACGCAGCATCGAAGAACCCGTCAGCCGTCCGACACGGCACGACCTGCCCCTCGAACACACAGTCGGACCCACCAGGTTTCTTCTTCCCGGGTTTCGTCGTCACCGACGCGGTCGGCGGATCCCCGTCGTCTGCCACACTGACCAGGCATTGACCGGTCTGCGGATCCCAGTCGCAGTCAGGAGGCGCCGCCGTCGGCGTAGGTGTGGCAAGCGACGTCTGGGGAGTGAGCACAGCGGCGGCCAGCAAGCTCAACGCCGCGGCCGAGAATCTCAGCACGACGCCCCCTGATTTCTGCCTCTGGTGACCTTCCAGATGCCGCCGATCAGCTGCAGGTCGCGGTTGTCGAGCCAGCGGGTGGGCGTGCCAGGCACTCGGACGTTCTTACCGGTGGAGTCGACTGCTTTGGACTTCGACGTGTCGTAGCAGGCCTGGACAGAGGCGGTTGTGATGCTGGCGCCGGTGGGACCGGTCTTCACCGCCTTGGCCCAGAGGATCTCGATGCCTCCGATCGTCTTGATCTTCTTGACCCGGTACGTCTCGGCCTGGTTCTGCGATTTGGCCAGCTCGACCCCGGACGCGACCGTTGGCAGAGCCTGTACGGACGCGCCACCGCTGGCCGTCATCGCATTGATCACGGCGATGTACCGGCCGTAGGCGGCAACCGCCGCATCGCCGGCTGCCTTGGACTCGTCAACAGGTGTGCTCGTCGTGCTTGCCGGGCTGGACGGCTGAGACGTCGGTGCCGTGTTGGGTTGGCCGGCCTCTGGGGAGCCTTGGCAGGCCGTTAGCGCTAGGAGGGCGCAGAGGGCTGCGGTGGTGGGTCCGAGGGCCGGTCGGCGCGGCATGGGGGCTCCGTTCAACGATGCGGGTGGTGTAAGCGTCGCATACGGAGGGTGTTCGGCCGGTGCGTTATCCACAGGCGTTGCAGTTTCCTGCAACGCCGTACCGCTGGTGGTGTTACCAGTTGGTGTAGGAGTTGTCGGGGCGGTGGAGGGTGGGGAGGGGGCGGGGGTTGGCGGTGTGGGCTCGGGCTCGGGGGCGGTCGATGTCTATGCCTAGGCCGGGGAGGGTGGTGGGGTGGACTCGGCCGGGGGTGATGGTGGGGAGGTGGGTGAAGAAGGACGCCAGTTCGGGGTCGGGGGCGGCCTGGTGTTCCTGGATGACGGCAGTCGGGGTGGCGAGGTTGAGGTGCAGGGATGATGCCGCGGTCACCGGGCCGAGGGGGTTGTGGGTGGCGAGTTTGATGTGGTGGGTTTCGCAGGCGGCCGTGATCTTGCGGGCCTCGGTGAGGCCGCCGGCGATGGCGATGTCGACGCGGGCGTAGTCGATCAGTTCGTTCTCGAGGAGCGGCGCGAACTCCCACTTCGACGCGAACTGTTCCCCGGCCGCCAGCGGTACGCCGGTTCGCGCGCGCAGCATGCGGTACGAGTCGGGGTGCTCGGCGCGGAGTGCGTCCTCGACGAAGTACGGGCGGGCGGACTCGATCTCGCGGCAAAGCGTAACCGCTTCGGGTGGGTCGAGGCGGGTGTGAACGTCGAGGAGCAGCTCGATCTCGTCGCCGACGACGTCGCGGACCTCGTGGAACAGCCGGATCGATTCCCGCAGGGTACGTCGTTCGTCGAGCACGTCGGCGTCGTGCGGGACGGAGAAGCGCAGATGCCGCCACCCGTCGGACACCAGCGCCCGGCAGTGATCCAGGAAGCGCGGGCGATCGGCCATCCCGTCACCGACGTGCACGTAGCAGGGCACGTGATCACGCACCGCACCGCCGAGCAGTTGGTGCACCGGTACGCCGTACGCCTTGCCGCGGATGTCCCACAGTGCGACGTCGATCGCGGCGATCGCCGACGCGATGACACGGTCGGCCGGGTAGAAGCCGGAGCGGAACATCAGCTGCCACAGGTGCTCGGTGCGCAGCGGGTCCTCGCCGACGATCAGTGCGCCGAGGTGTTCGAGGGCGCCGGCGGCGGCCCGTTGGCGGGAGCGGAGTCCGACCTCGCCGATGCCGTGGATGCCCTCGTCGGTGTCGACCGCGACGAGCATCATCGCGTCGCCGCGGTCGGGGAGGGTGAGTACTTCCCAGCCGGTGATCTTCATGTGGCCTCTGCTCTGTTTCAGGAACGTTGTCATTGGACGATAAGTCAAGAACGGCACGGTGTGCCAGAGGGTGGGAACCGAACTGTTGACACAACCAGGAACGATTGCAAACATGTTTCAACGCTCGGCGAGGACAAGGAGATCCGGATGGCCGCCACGGTCAGGGAAGTCGCGCAGCTGGCGGGTGTCTCCCCGTCGACGGTGTCCCGGGTCTTCACCGCGCCGGACCAGGTGCAAGAGGCGACCCGGCAGAAGGTGACCGACGCCGCCCGGCAGCTCGGGTACCGGCCGGACCCGGCGGCCCGGACGCTGCGCAGCGGCCGGACCGAGTCACTCGGCCTGGTCGTCCCGGACATCGCGAACCCGTTCTTCCCGCCGATCGTCAAGGCGATGCAGGCCCGGGCCCGCAACCACGGGTACACGCTGCTGGTCGCGGACTGCGACGAGCGCGAGGCCGACGAGCTGGAGACGATCGACGCGATCGTGAAGAAGGTCGACGGTCTGGTGCTCTGGGCATCGACCTTGTCGGACGGCCGGCTGCTCGAGCTGGCCGCCGAGATCCCGCTGGTGCTGGTGAACCGGCACGTCCCGGGCATCCCGGAGCTGCAGATCTCGCTGGCGTCGGGGATCAGCCAGGCCGCCGAGCACCTGCGCGCGCTCGGTCACACGAGCTGTGTGTTCGTGAACTGCTCGCGGCCGGAACACCTGCGGGGTAAGACGATAAGAGAATCCTTCGACGCGCAGGGGCTCTCGGTCGTCGAGCTCGGCCCCTACGAACCACGCTTCGAGACCGGCCTGCACGCGGCCACGCTGGCGATCGCGAACGGCGCGACCGCCATCCTGGCGCACAACGACCTGGTGGCGATCGGTGTCCTGCACCAGTTGGCCGGCGCCGGGGTGGACGTGCCCGGCCAGGTCAGCGTGATCGGCATCGACGACACCTTGCTGGCCGGTCTGTCGATCCCTGCCCTCACCACGATCCGGATCTCGCCGCAGACGGTGGCCACCCATGCCACCGATCTGATCGTCGAGACGATCACCGGCTCGGGACCACGGTCCGTCGAGGTCGGCTCCCGGCTGATCCCCCGAGCTTCAACCGGTCCCGCGCCGCTCGGCGCCTGACCCACCGCACGACCCGGTAGTACGGCGAGGTTCCTCGCCGTACCGATCCTTCATGGAGACATTCAGATGGCTACACCGTTGCGTGTTCGTGCTGCCCTGGTGGCGGCGGCGACCGGTCTCGTTCTGACCGGCTGCGCGGGCATGACCCCAGCTAAGAACGAGACCACAAGCGGGCAGGACGGGCAGGACGTCGTACTGCGGGTGCAAGGAATGCCCGCGCCGACGGACGCGGCCGCGCTCGCGCAGTTCAAACGGCTCGTGCAGGACTTCCAGGCGAAGAACCCCGGGATCACGATCGAGGGCACCGAGAACCGGTGGGACCCGCTGACCTTCTCCGCCAAGCTGGCCGGTAAGACGATCGAGGACGTCATCCAGGTACCGCTGACCGAGCCGCAGGGTCTGATCGCCCGCGAGCACGTCCAGCCGATCACCGATCAGCTGAAGCAGTGGAGTCACTACCAGGAGTTCAACCCGCAGGTGCTGCAGCCGTTGAGCGACAGCGCGGGACACGTGTACGGGATTCCGCAGGCGCCGTTCGCGCAGGGCCTGGTGTACAACCGGAAGCTCTTCACCCAGGCGGGTCTGGACCCGGACAAGCCTCCGGCGACCTGGGACGAGGTCCGCGCGGCCGCGAAGGTGATCGCGGCGAAGACCGGCAAGGCCGGGTTCGTGCACGAGTCCAAGGGCAACACCGGCGGCTGGCAGCTGACCATGCTCGCCTACACCCACGGCGGCCCGATGCAGACCGAGCGGGACGGCAAGTTCGTTGCCACGGTCAACGACCAGGCGACCAAGGCGTCGCTCGAGCTGCTGAAGGCGATGCGCTGGACGGACAACTCGATGGGCCAGAACCAGCTGATGGACCAGGACGACGTGGTCAAGCAGTTCGCGGCCGGTCAGGTCGGCATGTTCATGGGTACGCCGGGCACGTACAAGCTGGCCAAGACCAAGTTCGGGATGAAGGACACCGCCGACTACGGCGTCACGTCGCTGCCGCAGACCGGTGGGAACGCGACGCTCGGTGGTGCCGAGGTGTTCATGGTGCCCGCGTCGGTGCCGAAGGAGAAGGTCGACGCCGCGGTGAAGTGGCTGCTGTTCGCGCAGGCCGAGCCGCAGTACGACCCGGCGATCGCCGCCGAGCGGGCGAAGGAACTCGCGAAGGATCCGAAGGCCGCGGTCGGCGTACCGACGCTGCCGATGTTCAGTACGGCGCAGCAGGACAAGATCAACGCGGCGATCAAGCCGTCGGTGAACGTCGAGCTCGAGCACTTCAAGCCCTGGCTGGACGGTACGCCGAAGCTCGCGCTGAAGCCCGAGCCGCCGGTGGCCGCGCAGAAGCTCTACACGATCCTCGACACCGTCGTGCAGTCCGTCCTCACCAAGCGCGACGCCAACGTGGACGCGTTGCTCACCAAGGCGCAGGCCGACGCGGACAAGATGCTCGCCGCGGAGCAGAAGTGACCACTCTGCTGGAGCGACGGGAGGCTGCCCCCACCAAACCCACGGTGGCGGCGGCGTCCCGGCGCCGGGCGGGACTGCGCCGGGAGCTGCTCGGCCTGGTCTTCCTCGCGCCCGCGCTGCTGGTGTTCGGCCTGTTCTCGTGGTGGCCGATCCTGCGCGGCCTGCTGATCTCCTTCCAGGAAACCAATCTGGTCGACCCCGCGGTCTGGGTAGGGCTGGAGAACTTCCAGACAGTCCTGTCCGATCCGCTGGTCGGCAAGGCGCTGACGAACACCTTGCTGTTCGTCGGACTCGGCCTCGTCATCGGCTTTCCTGCCCCGATCGTCCTCGCGGCGGTGATGTCGACGGTACGTCGTTTCGCCGGCCTCTACCGCGTCGTCGTGTACCTGCCGGTCGTTGTACCGCCCGTCGTCGCGATCCTGTTGTGGAAGTGGTTCTACGACCCGGGATCCGGTCTGTTCAACCAGCTGCTCGGGCTCGTCGGTCTCGGCCCGTACCCGTGGTTGCAGTCACCCCAGACAGCGATGCTGAGTCTGGTGCTCGAGGCAACGTGGGCGGGAATGGGCGGTGCGGCACTCATCTACCTCGCCGCGATGACCGGCGTACCGACGGAGCTCTACGAAGCGGCCGAGAGTGACGGCGCCGGGATCTGGCGACGGATCTGGCACGTGCTGCTGCCGCAGCTGCGACCGGTGATCGGGCTGCTCCTGCTGTTGCAGCTGATCGGCACGATCCAGGTGTTCACCGAGCCGTACATCTTCACCCAGGGCGGTCCGGACGACGCCACGCTCACCGTCCTGCTGCTGATCTTCCGGTACGCGTTCCAGGACGGCCGCTACGGGCAGGCCGCCGCGTTGTCGGTCTTGCTCGCGATCGTTCTCGCTGTGCTGTCCGCGGTCTACCTCCGCCTGACCAGAAGCTGGAGCACCAAGTGAGCGAGCCGATGACGACGTTCACGTCGAGCAACGACCTGCGCCGACCGGGTACGGCGTTCGCGCTGCGGGCCATCCAGGTGCTCACCCTGCTGGGCCTGGTGGCCATCGGGGTGGGACCGCTGTTCTGGACCGTGAAGGGTGCGGTGTCGCCGCCCACCGAGATGATCACGCATCCGCTCCGGCTGTGGCCGGCCGAGGCGGAGCTGGACAACTTCGCCCGCGCCTTCACCGAACTCGGCGTCGGCCACTACCTGGCCAACACCGTCCAGGTCGTGATCGGTTCCTGGGCCGTGCAGCTGGTGGTGGCGATGACTGCCGGGTTCGCGTTCGCGGTGATCCGCCCGCGGATCGGCCGCTATGTGTACGGCGCCATTCTCGCGACGATGTTCGTGCCGTACACCGTCTCGCTGGTCAGCCTGTTCCTCACCGTCCTGGACGTCCCGCTGCTGCACCTGAACCTGCTCGATACATACTGGGCGATCTGGCTGCCGGCCGGCGCGAACGCCTTCAACGTGCTGCTGGCGACCCGGTTCTTCGAAGCCCTCCCACAAGAGCTGTACGACGCCGCGAAGGTCGACGGCGCGAGCACCTGGCAACTCCTGACCAAGATCGTGCTGCCGATGAGCCGGCCGGTGATCGCGGTGATCAGCCTGCTGGCGATCATGCACTCCTGGAAGGAGTTCATCTGGCCGCTCGTCGTGATCTCCGACCCGAAGCTGCAGCCGATCAGCGTCGCGCTGGCCAACCTGGTCGACTCCGCGCCGCTGGACGAGCTGATCGCCGCGATGGCGATGGCGCTCGCGCCGCCGGTGCTCGTCTTCCTCGTCCTGCAGCGGTACGTCGTGGCCGGCCTCGGCTTCACGGGGGTGAAGGGCTGATGATTCGCAGACGAACCGTCCTCGGTGGCGCCGTCGCCGCGACCGTCATCGGTACGACGACGAGTCCGGCGCACGCGGCCGACGTACAGATCGCCGACTCGGCGACGAGTCCGACGATCGTCCTGGTCGCCGTCGCTGACGCGGGCGGTGTGCCGGGGCACGTGAAGGTGCTCGACGGCGGTGGAGTGCAGCGTTTCGATTTGACCACCTTCGAGTACGCGTACATGTCCGGCACGGACAAGATCGTCCAGCGGACCACCGGCATCACGTCGATCGAGTCCACGAGCGCGACCCAGTTCGTCATCACCTACACGGCACCGATCGGTCAGGTCGTCGGCACGTTCACCGTTGGGTTGCGGAAGGCCCGTATCCGTTGGGATGTCAGCAGTGTGACGAACCTGCGCACCGACAGTTTCCGCATCGCCCGCGTCGTCACGGGTACGGCGACCGAGCACTACGACCCGGTGGCGTTGTGGAACCGCGACCGCGATCCCTCCACGGGTGCGCTGCGCGGCGGCGTACCGTTCGAGACGACCAACGGTGTCTGCTACTCCTACACCTGGTCGGACGCCCGTGCGGTCATCCGCGTCCCGCAGAGCACTGTTGCCTTCAGCACCGGTGGTTACCTGCATGCGGTCGGTGACGCGGCCGGCTTCGTCGAGAGCACGATCGTCCTCGGTGTGATGCGGCCGCACTCGGCCGGCGTGATCGCCCGCGACGGCGACCTCGGCATCGACCTGTGGACCGACCAACCGTTCAACCTGTGGAACACCGGCGGATCCCGGACCGTCAACCTCCAGGTCGTCAACGCGGCCCTGACCAGTCGAACGGTGCGCGTCGACTGGGTAGCGCGAGACTGGAACGGCGGGACGACCTCCGGTACGACGAGCGGCTCGGTCGGCGCCCGCGGCGTCTGGAACGCGAACTTCGCGGTCACCCTCGGCGCCCGCGACATCCGCTTCGTCGAGGCGGTCGTGTACGACGGCACGACGGAGGCCGCGTTCGCCCGGACGACGCTGTCCGTGCTGTCGACGTACACCTACGGCGACACCGAGCAGAGCACGTTCGGGATGGGGAACTTCGCCTACCTGGAGGAGCCGTCGAGCAGCGACGTACTCGGGCTGCTGCAACTCGTCGGCATGAAATGGATCCGCACCGCCTACCGCGCCTACAACGGGTACGTCGCCTCGCCCGGGCCGACCGTGGACGCACTGGACCAAGACGGATTCCTGCACAACCTGCAACTCGCACGGGACCTCCCCTGGGGCGGTACGACGTCTGCCGCGTGGGCCGACGACATGGTCGGTCGCGCGATGTACTCCGGCGCCCGCTACTACGAGTGCGCCAACGAACTGAACCTCACCGCGGCCGACAAAACGCCGGCGCAGTACGTCGCCGACGTCCTGCAACCGTTGCGGACAGCAATGACCAGCAAGGGCGCGACGTTCAAGGTGATGACCTGCGGGCTGGCCGGATATCCCGAGCAGTGGATCCAGGACTTCGGCGCCGCCGGCGGGTGGAATCACGTCGACGTACTCGCGTACCACCCGGGCCGCGGCAACTACACCGCCGACTACGAACCATCCGAGCCGTGGTCGAACGAGACCCGCTGGAACTTCCTCGGCACCCTGAAGAAGGCCCGCGCCCAAGCCGATGCCGCCGGCAACAAGGAACTCTGGCTCACCGAGGCGTACGCCGGAACGCTGCCGAACCGCTGGTGGACCGACACCTATCGCAACGCCGCGGAGAACGTCCTGCTGCAGCTGGCCCTGGCCAAGGTGCACGGAGTCCGGGGCGTCACGTGGTACACCCTGAACGACTCGATCCAGCAGCAGCCGATGGAGGCCGACCCGGACAGCGTCGAATACCACCACGGCCTGCTGCACCGTGACCTCGGCGCGAAGCCCTCACTGCTGGCGTTCGCGACCGCCGCTCGTTGGCTCGACCAATCGACTTGGCTCGGTTGGGCCGACCTCGGTGATCCGGACCTGTTCGGTCTGGTCTTCTCGACACCGACCGGCAAGGTCAACCTGCTGTGGTCCCGCAAGGACGGCTACGTCCTGAACGACGACCCGAACCGGCGGATCGCGACCAGCACCGCGTACTACCGCACTCCCGAACCGTGGGAGGACCTGTGGCCCACCAAGACGAACGTCACCGTCCCGACCCCGGCCTCGAGCACCAGCGTCCGCGAGCTGAACTGCCTCGGCATGGACGTCGCCACACACCAAGCAGTCAACGCGCAGGTCACCGTCACCCTGGACGGCTCGCCGCGCATCTTCATCGGTCTAGCCCTGCCCCTGACCACCGGAGGAACGCCATGACAGAACAAGAATCCATCCAGTCCAGGCCGACCCGGCGAACGTTCGTGGCCGGATCGATGGTCGCCGCCGGAGTGGCCGGCGGAATCCTCCCGACGGGCAGCGCGCGGGCCGCGACGGCGTACACGCTCAGCGCGGACGGCATCACGGTCACGGCCGAGACCGACGGCACCATCGTGGTCGGCGACGGGACCGAGCGGATCCGGATCGGGCACTTCCAGGTCAAGGACACCGTGCTCGGCGGGCAGCGATCGTTCAGCGGCAAGCCGTCGCTGGTGACGCTGCCCGACGGGCGGCAGGCGATCCGCGTGGACTACACGATGGGCGCGGCCGCGAAGACCATCACGGTGACCGGGACCTTCGACGTCACCGCGCGGCGGCTGCACATGCGCTGGGACGCGACCAGTTCGAACCAGATGTACCTGAACTCGCAGTTCAGCCGGACCGCCGTGAACCCGACCGCCGCCGAGTACCCGACCGCGGTCACCCGGTGGAACCGCGACGCGGGCGGTGGCGTGCCGTACGAGACCAACGACGGCATGGTCTACACCGAGACCTGGGCGGATACCCGGGCATACTTCCGGCTCGCCTCCAGCCGCCCGGACTGGACGACCGCGTCCTGGATGCACATCGTCGGCACGTACGACGCGCTCGGGGTCCTGCGGCACGAGGCGGATCTCGTGCTCGGCAACCTGCGCGAGGTCGCCGCGAACGCGGCTGCCGTCGGGCGTCCGGTCGGCGTCGACATCTGGACCGATCAGCCGTTCAACCTCTGGTACGAGACCGGCCGGCCGATGCCGCTCAACGTGCAGGTCGTGGCCGGCAGCACGGTCAGCGCGCCAGTGACGCTGAGCTGGTTCGCCCGTGACTTCGACGGTACGACGCTCGCAAGCGGATCGACCGTACTGACGCTGGGGCCGGGCCAGAGCACCGACCAGCGGGTCGTCGTACCGGCGCTGAAGCAGCAGGGCGTGGCGTTCGTGGAGGTGAAGGCGTCGACCGGTGGGGTGGAGGCCTTTGCGCGGACCACGCTCGCCGTACTGCCGTCGTACGCGTACCGCGGCGGTGGGATGTTCGGTATCGCGAACTACCCGTGGTTGCTGAAGCCGAGCAAGGCCGATGTCGCCACGCTGCTGCAGAAGATCGGCGTCGCCTCGGTGCGGATCGCGTACACCGGCGCGCCCGGGATCCCGCCCGCCGAGCTCGAGGCGATGGGCATCATGCCGAACATCCAGCACGGTGACGTCGTCTTCGACTCGACGCCCGAACAGGCCAAGGCGTGGGCGGCCGAGTTGGTCGACGTCGTCGTCGACGCCCGCGCGCGGTACTTCGAGGTCGACAACGAACGCAACCAGCCGTGGATGTCCGGCCTGTACGCCGACAAGTACATCCGCGACGGTTTGAAGCCTGTGGTCGACCGGCTCGCTGAGGTCGGGTCCGACGTGAAGGTGATGAACAACGGTCTCGGCGGGATGGACGTCAACTGGGTCGACAGTTTCCACGCGCACGGCGGCTGGGACCTGATCGACGTGTTCGCGTTCCACCCCGGCCGCGGCAACTTCACGCCGGACTACGCGCCGACGCCGGACGAATGGGTGACCGGCTCGAACGGGTCGTACTGGAACTTCCTCGGCGGCGTTCGCGAGGCCAAGCGCCGGATCCGCGAGTACGGCCACAAGGAACTGTGGCTGACCGAGGCCTACGCCTGCACGCGGCCGAACCAGTGGTGGAACGACACCATGCGTCAGGCGGCCGAGAACGTCCTGCTGACGATGGCGCTGGCGAAGGCCGAAGGTGTGGACGGCGTGAACTGGTACCAGTTGCACGACACCACGATCTATCACCCGCAGGAGGCCGACCCGGCGAACCCGGAGTACCACTTCGGCCTGATGAACCGGGACCTCTCGGCGAAGCCGTCGCTGCTCGCGTTCGCGACCGGGACCCGGGTGCTGGAGGAGGCGGAGTTCGTGCGCTGGCTGGACTTCTCGAAGCTCGACAAGCACCTGCAGGGGCTGCTGTTCATGACGCCCGAGGGTCCGCTGTCGATGCTCTGGAGCCGCAAGGACGGATACCTGCTGAACGTGAAGCACGAGGAGGGCAAGCCGTACTACCCGCACCCCGAGGTCTGGGAGGACGACTGGCCGACCAAGACGAACGTCGTCGTACCCGGTGGCGACCTGGTCGAGATCGACTGCATCGGTCGGCACCGCACGCTGACCGGATCGCGGATCAAGCTCACGCTCGACGGCTCCCCTCGGCTGTACCGCGGCCTGTCTGCGCGTCCCGAACAGCAGCTCCGGCTCGCGTGAATCAGCTCTCCGCCACCGGGCTGTCGACAGGTGCCGTCGGTCCTTCAGGAGCGGCACGGTAGGTGTCCAGGGCCGACAGCCCGGGGTAGAAGTCGGAGGTAACGAGGTCACTGACCAACAGCCACATGGCGCGTTCCTCCTCGATGCCGTAGGGGATCCTGAGCCCGAGCGCCTCCGCCAGGGGCCGTCGACCCAGGTTCACCATGGCACGGACCGCGCCGGCCCATTCGTCGGTGGCCTCGATGGCGAGGCGGTACCAGATCGTGGTCAGCAGCAGGAGACCAAGAACCGTCGCGCCAGTCACCCAGGGGCGCGCGGCGACGCCGACCGCGAGGGTCACGACCAGCGCGACGACCACGAGCAGGTGGCCGTAGAGCAGGCAGATGAAGAAGTCGACAGTCATCCGGGCGTCGTCGGTCTGCTTGCGTGCCGCCTCCGGGACGGCGGCGTTGAGCTCGTGCCAGAGCACCTGGGAATCGAGGCGGTACCGGTTATGCCCGTACTCCTCGAAGCGCCGGATCGCGTTGCCCAGTCGGGTCGGGGCGACCTGCCGATCGTCCAGGGGATAGCGATGCAGCCGCTCCCTGAGCACACCGAGCCAGACCGAGCCCCGCCGGACATCCTCGTCGGCGTACCGGCCGACGACCGGGTGCGCGCGGAAGGCGGCCAGTTTGGGTGCGTCGCCGGTCAGTTGGCCCGCTCGTTCCTGTCGAGCTAGCACCGCGGCGTCAACGCGGTTCCGCAGTAGGTGCTTGGTGGTTAGCTGCCGTCGGAGCCCAGCTTGGGACAGCCGTTTGGGCCAGCCGAGATAGCCCTCCAGGACGCGGTACAGCGGAGTCTGTACCGCGGCCAGGACGAGGCCCAACACGGTGGTGGTGACCAGTCCGGCAATCGCTGCCCGGGCTGCGTCGGTGCCGGTCGTGCCGAATCCGACCAGCGCCGGCGCGGCCACGAATCCGAAGATCAGCACGTTGATCAGGCTGGGTAGGATCCACCCGACCAGCAACGCCCGTCCGCTGCTGAGGGCGCCCTGGAGGATGCCGGTCATCGGCTAGCCGTTTCGCGCAGAACGGCGTACTCGGCGCAGTGCCGCGCGAAACCACGGTTCACGCAGGTCGTCGTACGGGCCGGGGATCTCGTCGGCGCGCCCGGCCGGTACCTCCCCATCGCGCTGCTGCGCGGCGACGGACTCGGCGAAGGCACTGCCACGCGCGCTGAGCTTGTCGGTTTCCAAGAACCAAGGACCTGGTGGACGGGCCCCGATCCGATCCGAAAGATCCTGCGCCTCGGCCGTGGTGTCGTTCGCGGGTCGGTCAGGCCGCTCGACGCGTTGCCGAACATAGGCGTCGAGGTACTCGTGGGCAAGTCCGAGCAACTCGGTGGACTCGCTCCGGACATCCCGGGTGAACGGGAGGCGCGCGGTCTCGCGCGCCTGCAGGATTGCGCCGAGGGCGACACGCAGATCAGATGAGTCCTCCGGATCCTGAGCAGCCAGACCGGCCAACTGCTCCAGGATCGGCTGAACCTCGGCCTCGACTTGCCGCATGACGACCTCGAGCTCGAACCGGTCGGCTGCAAATTGCTCTGACTCGGACCGAACGGGCCGGCTGCCGAATCCGTAGCCGTACCCACGCAGGCGCCTGACAGCTATCGCCACAGTCGTCCGCGCCACCTGGATCGCATCGTCAGCCTCATCCATGCGAACTGACTGTACTGGCATGGGGACTGTCAGTTCGCGTGTCTGCAGCTTGCTGCCATACCTACTCGGGCCAGCTGTCACCGGCCTTGTTCGGGTCTGGTGGGTCTGGCAGGCTGGTCAGGTTTGTACTCGGGCGGAAGGGGTCTGCTATGCGGTTTCATCAGGATCGGGAGCCGGACGGGGACCTGACGTTCAGTGATGTGTTCCTGGTGCCGAATCGGTCCCGGGTGACGTCGCGGCTGGACGTCGATCTGTCGACGAGTGACGGGACCGGGGCCTCGATTCCGGTGGTGGCGGCGAACATGACCGCCGTGTCGGGGCGGCGGATGGCCGAGACGATCGCCCGGTGTGGTGGGCTGGCGGTGATTCCGCAGGACATCCCGGTGGACGTGGTGGCCGAGGTGGTTGCCTGGATCAAGCAACGGGACCCTGTGCACGACACCGCGCTGACGCTGCCGCCGACCGGGACGGTGGGGGAGGCGCTCAACCTGCTGCCGAAGCGGAACCACGGCGCGGTCGTCGTTGTCGACCATGGGCGGCCGGTCGGGGTGGTGACCGAGGCGGACTGTGCGGGTGCCGATCGGTTCACTCAACTGGACGCGATCATGTCGCGCGAGTTGCTGACCGTGCCCGAAGGGATCGACCCCGAGGCCGCGTTCAACCAGCTCCACGACGGCCGGCACCGACTCGCGCCCGTGGTGGACGCGAGCGGGCAGATCGTCGGCATCCTCACCCGCCAGCGCGCCCTCCGCGCCACGCTCTACGACCCCGCTCTGGACGCGAACGGCAACCTGCGCGTGGCGGCCGCGATCGGGATCAACGGTGACGCCGAGCAGAAGGCCAAGGCGCTGCTCGACGTCGGCATCGACGTACTGGTCATCGACACCGCGCATGGTCACCAGGAGCGGATGCTCGAGGTGGTCGAGCGTGTGCGCTCCCTCGGCCCGCAGGTGCCGATCGTGGCTGGCAACGTCGTCACCGCCGAGGGCGTCACCGATCTGGTGAACGCGGGCGCGGACATCGTGAAGGTCGGCGTCGGTCCCGGCGCGATGTGTACGACCCGGATGCAGACCGCAGTCGGCCGGCCACAGTTCTCCGCGGTCCTCGAGTGCGCGACCCGGGCGCGGGAGCTCGGCAAACACGTCTGGGCGGACGGCGGCGTACGGCATCCTCGTGACGTCGCGCTGGCCCTCGCCGCGGGTGCGTCGAGCGTGATGATCGGGTCCTGGTTCGCCGGGACGTACGAGTCACCCGGCGACCCGCACCGGGACAGCCAGGGGCGGATCTACAAGGAGAGCTTCGGGATGGCCTCGGCCCGCGCCGTCCGGTCCCGGACCGCCGAGGACTCGCCGTTCCAGCGGGCTCGGAAGAGCATCTTCGAGGAGGGCATCTCGACCGCCCGGATGTACCTCGACCCGGAGCGCCCGAGCGTGGAAGACCTGCTGGACTCGATCGTCTCCGGCATCCGCAGCTCCTGCACGTACGTCGGGGCCGCGACCCTCGCCGAGTACCACGACCGTGCCGTCGTCGGGCTCCAGACCGCCGCCGGGTACTCCGAGGGCAAACCGCTCAGCACCAGTTGGTAGCCGTCGCCTGTCTCACCCGCCGGGTGAGGTTCGCGACTCCCCAAGTTCATGCGCCGGGCGATGGTCACCGGTCGCCTTCGGTGGCACGGTGTTGTGACAAGGGGGAGGGAGGGCATCGGGCGATCCGTCGGGGGGTCGGAGATCTCGTGGGGGCACGGGACCGATCGACGCGGGGGTCTCACTGTTACCGGTGCCCTACTCGTGGTCGTGGGCGGTGTTGAAGAGTTCGGCCGAGGCTTGGGAGGGCGACTCGGGAGCTCGTTCCACCGCCCGCGACTGCTGCCTTGATCCGGGCAGTCCACCGATCTGCTTGGCAAGTCGCCGGGTACGGCGGCATAGTCGAGGGATCGATGCTGCACGGGTATGGGGAGCCGGGGCGTGGACGCAGACAAGGGTGCCCCGCTACGGGTTGACGCGGAGACCGCGATCATCCTGCGCGAGGCGTACCACAAGATCGAGGCGCTCTTCCGATCCGACCACTACGGCCTGTACGACTACGTCCGGGTGGTGGCCGGGAAGGTCGCGCCCGTCGACGCGTTCTTCGTCGGGTTCCTGCAGGGCGCCAGCCGGGTCCGCTACCCGTACGGGTACGACGACGGCCACTACGTCACTCCGGACACCCATATCTTCGGTCCGAACGGTCAGACCGCCTGGCTGGTGAAGCACCGGCAGACGTACCGGTTTGCCTACGACAACGGGTCCGCGCTGCATGCCGGCGTACCGGTGGGGCCGGTCGGACGGCGGTCCGAGGACGCGGTGACGGTGCCGATCTTCCGGGCGGCCAAGGACGGGCCCGACCAGCTGTTCGGGCTGCTGTCGATGCAGAGCTACACACCCAAGGCGTACGACGACAACGCGATCCGGGCGTTCGAGTGGTTGTGCGAGGTGGTGGAGCGCGTCCTGACCCGTGAGGGCGAGGACCGGCAGGCGCTGCGCCGGCTGCCGGCCGGGGACATCGGGCCCAACCTGCTGACCTCGGACCACGTGATGGAGTACCTGACGCATCGGGTGGCGTCGATCCGGGAGATCGCGGCCGAGGCGTTGCAGGAGCCCGACGTGAGCGCGGGCGTCCATACGCACCTGGAACGGATCATGAACGCCACCGAGCACATCCAGTCCGAGCTGATCGAGATGCTGATGGAGACCGACGAGGGGCCGGAGCGCCGGTTCAGCAGTCTCACCAAGGCACAGCAGGGGGTCGCCGTACTGCTCGCCGACGGCCTCGACAACGACCAGCTCGCCGCGGAACTCGGCGTCAGCCTGAACACGGTCAAGACCCACCTGAGCGCGATCCTCCGCAAATACGGCCTCCGCAACCGAGCCCAAGCCGCCGACGACGTCCGCCGCTACCTGGCCCGCTGACCCTGTACGACGTTCAGTAGGAGCGGGCGACGTATGCGGTCAGGTTGGGTTCGTTGTCTCCAATGGGCAATGAACCGTCCTGGCGCTGCAGGCAACGGACGGTCATGCCGGCCTCGGCCAGGCGATCCTCGCCCGCCTCGCCGACGGCGTCGTACGGCAGGCTCGCCCAGCCTGCGGCGGCCGCTTCCACGGCCTCCTCGACCGTCGACACAGCAGTGATGCGGGCGGCTTGGCGGGCGGCTGCCTCGGCCAGCAGGTGCGCCTGGTCGTCCTCGATCGCCGCCGTGACGGTCGACGTCAGCTCCGCCATCCGCACCGCCGACTTGGCCGAGCCCCGCAACCGGCGTACGACGGTTGCGCTGTCGTCGGCCAGATCACGCGGACCGAGCTCGATCCGGACCGGGACGCCTTTCAGCTCCCAGTTCACCGCGCGCCGACCGAACGGCTGATCGGTACGGTCGTCGACCGTTACCCGCAGTCCGGCAGACTCCAGATCTGCCGCGATCCGTCGGGCCGCCGCGACGGTCTCCTCCTTGATCGCGAGTACGACGACTTGGACCGGCGCGACCGTGGGCGGGACCCGGAGACCGGCCTGGTCGCCGTGCACCATGATCAGGCCGCCGACCATCCGGGTCGTGCTGCCCCACGACGTGGTCCAGGCGAGCTCGCGCTGCCCGTCCCGCGACAGGTACCCGATGTCGAACGCGCGCGCGAAGTTCTGACCGAGCTCGTGGGACGTGCCCATCTGCAGGGCCTTGCCGTCGCCGGTCATCGCCTCCAGCGTCATCGTATTGATGGCGCCGGCGAACCGCTCACGCCGCGTCTTGCGGCCGACGACGACCGGGATCGCGAGTACGTCGACCATGACCTCGCGATAGGCGTCGTACAGGATCTTCGTCGCGTAGGCGCGGGCGTCCGCTTCGGAGGCGTGCGCGGTGTGACCCTCCTGCCAGAGGAACTCGGTGGTGCGCAGGAACAGTCGCGGCCGGACCTCCCAGCGGACGGCGTTGGCCCACTGGTTCAGCAGCAGCGGGAGGTCGCGGTAGCTCTGGACCCATTTCGCCATGTACTCGCCGATCATCGTCTCCGACGTCGGCCGGATCACAGCGGGCTCCTCGAGTTGCTTGCCGCCGGCATGCGTCACCACGGCCAGCTCGGGGCTGAACCCCTCCACGTGTTCGGCCTCGCGCTGCAGGTAGCTCTCCGGGATCAGCAACGGGAAGTAGGCGTTCGCCGCGCCGGTCGCCTTGATCCGGCGGTTCATTGCCTCCTGCAACAGTTCCCAGATCCCGTACCCGTACGGTCGTACGACCATCGTCCCCCGGACCGGCCCGTTGTCGGCGAGCTCGGCTTTGGCAATCACATCCTGGTACCAACGGGGAAAGTCCGTCGCCTGATCGGCGAGCGGGGAACGGGTCGTCTTCATGCCCCCCGAGTGTAGGAGCCGGTTCCACGATGTGCTTCTGAATAAAAGAACGCCCGGTGGTCACGAGGACCACCGGGCGTTGGGTACTACGTTCTACAGCGAGGCCAAGGCGTTGTTCCAGGTTTTGGAGGGGCGCATGATGGCTGCGGCCTTGGCGGGGTCGGGCTGGTAGTAGCCGCCGAGGTCGGCGGGGTTGCCCTGGACGGCGAGGAGTTCGTCGACGATGGTCTGCTCGTTGCTCGCCAGGGTCTCGGCGAGCGGGGCGAAGGCCTTCGCGAGCTCGGCGTCGTCGGTCTGCGTGGCCAGCTCCTGCGCCCAGTACAGGGACAGGTAGAAGTGGCTGCCGCGGTTGTCGATGCCGCCGACGCGCCGGGTCGGCGACTTGTCCTCGTTCAGGAACGTCGCGGTCGCCCGGTCGAGCGTGTCGGCCAGGATCTGCGCCCGCGCGTTGCCGGTCGCCTGCGCCAGGTGCTCGAAGCTCGCGGCCAGCGCGAAGAACTCACCCAGGCTGTCCCAGCGCAGGTAGTTCTCCTTGACCAGCTGCTGCACGTGCTTCGGCGCCGACCCACCCGCGCCGGTCTCGAACAGACCGCCACCGGCCATCAGCGGCACGATCGACAGCATCTTCGCGCTGGTGCCGAGCTCGAGGATCGGGAACAGGTCGGTCAGGTAGTCACGCAGCACGTTGCCGGTCACCGAGATGGTGTCCTCGCCGCGGCGGATCCGCTCCAGCGAGAACGTGATCGCGTCCACCGGCGCCAGGATCCGGATGTCCAGACCCTCGGTGTCGTGGTGGAACAGGTACTCCTGGACCTTCGCGATGATCTGCGCGTCGTGCGCGCGGGTCTCGTCCAGCCAGAAAACCGCCGGGTCGCCGGTGGCGCGGGCGCGGTTGACGGCCAGCTTGACCCAGTCCTGGATCGGGGCGTCCTTGGTCTGGCAGGCCCGGAAGATGTCACCGGCCGAGACCGCTTGCTCGAGGACGACGTCGCCGGCCTGGTTCACCAGTCGCACCGAGCCGGTGGTCTGGATCTCGAAGGTCTTGTCGTGCGAGCCGTACTCCTCGGCCTTCTGCGCCATCAGGCCGACGTTCGGCACCGAGCCCATCGTCGACGGGTCGAACGCACCGTTGGCGCGGCAGTCGTCGAGAACGGCCTGGTAGATCCCGGAGTAGCTGTGGTCCGGCAGTACAGCGAGGGTGTCGGCCTCCGCGCCGTCCGGGCCCCACATGTGCCCCGACGAACGGATCATGGCCGGCATCGACGCGTCGACGATCACGTCCGACGGGACGTGCAGGTTGGTGATGCCCTTGTCCGAGTCGACCATCGCGAGCTTCGGCCCGGCCGCGAGCTCGGCGTCGAAGGAGGCCTTGATCTCGGCGCCCTCGGGCAGCGCGGCGATCCCGTTCAGGATGCCGCCGAGACCGTCGTTCGGGGTCAGGCCGGCCTTGGCGAGGACGTCGCCGTACCGCGCGAAGGTCTCCGGGAAGAACGCCCGGACGACGTGGCCGAAGACGATCGGGTCGGAGACCTTCATCATGGTGGCCTTGAGGTGGATCGAGAACAGCACGTCCTCGGCCTTCGCCCGCGCGACCTGTGCGGTGAGGAACTCGCGGAGCGCGGCCACGTGCAGCACGGAGGCGTCGACGACCTCACCGGCGAGCACCGGGACGGACTCGCGCAGCACCGTGGTGCTGCCGTCGTCGCCGGCCAGCTCGATCCGCAGCGAGTCGTCGGCGGCGATCACGGTGGACTTCTCGGTGGCGCGGAAGTCGTCGTTGTCCATCGTCGCGACGTTGGTCTTGGACTCGGCGGTCCAGGCGCCCATCCGGTGCGGGTGGGTCTTGGCGTAGTTCTTCACCGAGGCGGGGGCGCGGCGGTCCGAGTTGCCCTCGCGCAGCACCGGGTTCACCGCGGAGCCCTTGACCTTGTCGTAGCGGGCCTGGATCTCCCGCTCCTCGTCGGTCTTCGGCTCGTCCGGGTACTCCGGCAGCGCGTAGCCCTGGGACTGCAGCTCGGCGACCGCGGCCTTCAGCTGCGGGATCGAGGCCGAGACGTTCGGCAGCTTGATGATGTTGGCCGCGGGCGTCTTGGCCAGCTCACCGAGCTCGGTCAGCGCGTCCGCGATCCGCTGGTCGTCCTTGAGGTACTCCGGGAAGACCGCGAGGATCCGGCCGGCCAGTGAGATGTCCCGGGTCTCCACGCCGACACCGGCCTGCCCGGCGTACGCCTGGATGACAGGCAGGAACGAGTACGTGGCGAGCGCCGGAGCCTCGTCGGTGTGCGTGTAGATGATCGTCGAGTCAGTCACAGCCCCACCCTAATGGGCGATCCGGCCGGGCCGGCTTCGGCGTGGGCAGGCTCACGCCCAGCGCTCGTCAGGCGAGATCGTCCGGGTGCGCGAGCGTGATCCCGGTCGCGACGGTGACCGCGCTGGTGAAGGCCAGCGTGTCGATCGGGGAGGCCGCCGCGACGGTCGCGCCGGCCAGCGAGGCCAGTCCCTTCGCGCCGTCCCAGGTGCAGTCCACGAACACCGCCTTGGTGGCCTTGACCTGGGAGAACTCGACTCCGGACAGGTCGCAGCGCCGGAACACCGCCCCGGTCAGATCGGCGGAGACGAAGTCGGCGTTCTGCAACCGGCAGTCGGTGAGCTCGACCTTGTGGAACTTCGCGAACCGGAACGAGCCGAAGTCGAGCACGGTGTCGCGGACCGTCACGTGCTGGAACGTCGCCCCGGATCCGGCGAACCCGATCATCCGGGACGCCGTGATCGCGACCCGGGTGAGCGCCGCGTCCGACCAGCGAGCGTTCGCGATATCGCACTGGGCCAGCTCGGTGTCGACCACGATCAGCTTCTCCAGGTCGGACCCGGCCAGCTTGCACCGGGTCAGCCGGCACCCGCTCACCTCGACGTGCTCGGCCTCCAGATCGCTCAGGTCCACGTCCTCGAGCCCGAGGTCGAGCAACCGCTCCTCGTCCTCGATCTCGTCCGGGAGCGCGGTCTCGAGCTGGGCCCGCAGGCGCGGTACGGCGATCTTCACGCCACCGACCGTAGCGGGCGACGTGGACAGAAGGCGGATCGCCAGGCCATCACAATCGCGGCTCCGCCGCCGCCGCGCGCGGGGGCGGGTGAGGTCTGGGGGATTGTGATGGCCTGGCGGTCCGTCAAACGCTGCGCAGGTAGTGGGCGGCGGCGCCGACCAGGGCGGAGCGTTCGGTGTCGTGGGTCGGGGACGCGGGGAACGGCAGGGCCGCGGCGATCAGGTCGAAGGCACCGGAGATCGAGCCGCCGAGGACGGTGCGCGTCACCCAGAAACGCTCGATCCACGGTCCGAGCGCGGCGGCCAGGTCCGTGAAGCAGGCGGTCAGCACCTCCTGCGCGGCGGTCTCGCCGGCGCGGGCCTGGTCGGCGATCTCCTTCACGCCCGGCGCCTCCGTCCCGGTCCGCTCGGCGTACCGGCGCAGGATCGCCCGCGCCGAGATCGAGTCCTCCAGCGGCTTCCCGGCGTACGTCGTCTTGTACAGCTCACCGCCCGGCGGGACGGTGTCGCCCTCGCGGATCACCCGCCCGTCGGCGAGGAACGCCGTACCGATGCCGGTGCCGATCGTGACGCCGACGCAGCGTTCGGCGCCGCGGACCTCGCCCGCGGTCCATTCACCGACGGCGAACGCCTCCGCGTCGTTCATGAACAGCAACCGGTCGATCCCGAGTTCCTTGGCCAGCGCTTCGCCCAGGTTGAAGCCGTACAGCTGGTCGAACTTGCCCTGGGCGCGGTACCAGGCCACCCCGGTCTCGAAATCGAACGGCCCCGGCAGCGCGACCGCGAGCCCGTTTGCCAGCGGCAACTTCCGGGCCGCCTGTGCGAGTTGCTCGACCACCACCTCGGCGGCCGCCTGGGACTCGAGCTGCACCCGATCCACCTCGGTCACGTCCCACGATTCCGGCGCCACCACGGCCGCCGTGACGTGACTTCCCCCGATCTCCAGCACCGCTACGTCCATCCGCACATCATCGCAGCAGTCAGTACTCCTCCCGGAACACAGGCTTCCCGGACGCGTCGTACATGGTGATGGAGATCGGGTCGCTGTTGCCCAGCAGGATGCTCGGCGTGTACACGCGGTGCACCCAGTAGCCGTCCTTGATCGTGGCGTCACCTTGCTGCCCGAGGCCGCTGAACGCGATCCGGGTGACTCCCTCCGGCACCCGGCCCGCGTAGCTGTAGCGCACCCCGCTGCACACTCGCCCATCGACGTTGTGGTCGCGGTCGACCGGCTTGTCACCGCAGCCCATGCTCCAGTACCGCTGGATCTGGTACTCGCGGGTGATGATGCCGACGTTGAGCAGCGTCGCCCCGAACCCGCCCACCGGCTTCCCGAACATCGGTACGCCGGCCACGCAGTACGCGTACTGCTTCCCGTCCGGGGACCGGCGGACCGTCATCGCACCGTCGAGGTCGCTCACCTCGACCACCTTGTCGGTCCACTGCGTCACCACCCGCACGCGCCAGACGTCGTTGTTCACGGTCCGGAAGTAGTCGTTGGACTTCGCACACAGGTCGGTGATCGCGGCGGGGCGGGACACCGTAGGCGTGGTCGCCGGCTGGGGCGCGGACTGTGCGCCGCCGATCCGGCCGACCAGCAGTACGGCGACCACCGCGGTGGCGGCTGTGGCGGCTGTGGCGGCGGTCATCGCGAGGCGGCGTACCCGGGTCCGGTGCCGTCCCGTGGCGACGAGCTCCGTGACATCCGGGGCGAAGGTCGCCGGCCGGTCGGAGGCGCGCTCCATCAGGTCCTTCAGTTCGCCGGTCATCGCGCTCCCTTCATTCCAGCCAGGTCGGAGAGCTCGGCGAGGGCCGGATGCGCGCGCAGTTTCTCCAGTGCGCGCAGCGTCTGGCTCTTGACCGTGCCGGGACGGCAGTCGAGGGCGATCGCGGTCTCGTCGACGGACAGTTCGTCGAAGTACCGGAGTACGACGCACGCGCGCTGCCGGGGCGGTAGTTCGGCGAGGGCCTTGGTGATCACCAGCCGGTTCTCCACGTCGCCGAGTGAGTTGGAGCGGTCGGGCTCGTTGACGAAGTACTCGCCGTCGCTGACCACTTCCTGGCTGGATTTCCGGCGCAGGGCATCGAGGGTGGTCGAGACGACGACCTTCCGGGCGTACGCGCCGATCGCGCCCTTGCGCTGGATCCGGCCCCAGCTCCGGTACATCCGGATCAGCGCCTCCTGGGTGGCGTCCTCGGCCCGGCGCCAGTCCCCGCACAACAGGTAAGCGGTCCGGCACAGAGCGTCGGCATGGTGTGTCACGAACTCGACGTAGTCCTGCTCGGTCTCCGGTCTCACCCGCGGCTCTCCCCAGTCATGCCGAGGCAAACGTGCTGAACACGTCAAACGGTTGCATGGATTCGCGGTCAGATCTGTGGAATGCGGGAACGGTTGTCCGCTCTTGTCCGTAGAGTGACTGGAGCGAGGGGACTGTGATGCCGACCGAGGGCAGGGCCACGCCCGTGGTCGCGGCGCTGAGCGTCGCGGTTGCGGTGCTCGGTCATGTGCTCGTCGGGGGTGGTGGAGTTCCGCTCGTCGTGGTGCCTCCGTTGGCTGCGCTGGCCGCGGTGTGCTGGCTGCTGGGAGAGCACCTCGCGGACGAGCGGTTGCTGACGGCCCTCGTCCTGGCCGTGGTGCAGCTGTTCGTGCACGTGACGCTCGATGCCGCGAGCATGCATCACGGGATGTCTCCCGGTATCGGAGGCAGCCTGTTGATGACCGCGACGCACCTGGGCGTGCTGCTGGCGGCCGTCCTCGCGATCAGCCGCGCGCACCGGTGGATCCTGCGGGTACGGAAGGTGTTCGCCCGGCTGCTCCCGGAGCTGCCGGTACTGCGGCCTGTGCTGCACCTCGCCCCCGCTGTTCACGGCTTCCTCTCGCCCTGGACCCCGGCCGGGTCGCGGCTCGGTTCGAGTGTCTCCGGGCGCGGGCCTCCCGGCGTACGAGTGCTCCCAGCTGTCTGAACCGGCCCACGGGCCGGACTACTCGTATGCCTTGAAAGGTTCTCTCATGCCCAAGAGATTCGTGCTGCGCGCTGGTGCGATCGTCGCGGCGTCCGCGCTCGTGGTGATCGGTGCCGCGAGCTCGGCGTCTGCCCACGTGACGGTGTCGTCACCGGACGCCAAGCCCGGTGGGTACGCGAAGCTGGTGTTCCGCGTGCCGACCGAGTCCGACAACACCAGTACGACGAAGCTCGTCGTTTCGCTGCCCACCGACCACCCGTTCGCGCACGTCGGTGCGCAGGTGAAGGACGGGTGGAAGGTCGAGAAGACGGAACAGAAGCTCCCGGCGGCGGTGAAGGTCGGCGACGTGACGCTGACCAAGGCGATCACCACGGTCACCTGGACCGCGACCGCGGGCGGCATCCCGCCGAACGACTTCGACGAGTTCGCGCTGTCGGTCGGCAAGTTGCCCGAAGGCGTCGACGCGCTGAGCTTCCCGGCGGACCAGACGTACAGCGACGGTGAGGTGGTGAAATGGGCTGATGTCGCCAAGGACGGGGCCGACGAGCCTGAGCACCCCGCGCCGACGCTGAAGCTGACGGCCGCGGTCACGCCGGTCGCGGCAGCTGCGTCCGAAGGTACGTCGGACTCGCTCGCGCGCTGGCTCGGTGGCGCCGGCCTGCTGGTCGGATTGCTCGGTCTCGGGTTCGGTCTGCGTCCGCGCAAGCCGGCCGCGGCGGAGTCCGGGAAGTAGTCGTGCGCCGACTGATCGCAGTACTGGTGGCGTCGTTCGCCGCGCTGGTGGTTTCCACCGGCGTGGCGGCGGCGCACGCCAAGCTCGAGTCGATGACGCCGACCGACGGTTCGTCGATGGCCGCGCCGCCGACCAAGGTGGTCCTGACCTTCAACGAGCCCGTCGGCGCCAACGGGACGCAGGTGCAGGTGAACTCGCCGAGCGGCAAGAACGTCGCGAACGGTGACGTCCAGGTGGTCGACAACACGGTCACCCAGCCGGTCGGCGCGATGATCGAGGCCGGCAAGTACGTCGTCGACGCCCGCGTGGTCTCGGCCGACGGCCACCCGATCACCGTCTCCGGTTCGTTCACCGTCACGCACGCCGGCCACCCCGCGACCGAACCGGCCGGCACCCCGCCGACGACCCCGCAGGACAGCAGCTCCAACACCGTCACGATCGTCGCGATGTGCCTGGTGATGCTGGTGGTCGTCGCCCTGGCGGTGGTCATCGTCCGTCGCCGACCCGCCTCATGACCCGCAGCCGCCTGGTCCTGCCCGGGATGGTTGCCGCCGGCATCGTTGTGATGGTGCTCGGCCTGCTCGCCGCCGGCGGTGCCCCGACGCGGCCGGCGGACGGGTTGCTCGGCGCCGGCCTCGGCATCTCCTGGGCGGTTCCGGTACTGCGGATCCTCGCGGACGTCGCCGCGGTGGCGACCGGGGGCGCCGTACTGGCTGTCGTGCTGTTCCTGCCCGCGAAGGACGGAAAGCTCGGTGACAAAGCGATTCGGGCCTGTCAGGACGCCGCACTGGCTGCGGGCGTGTGGGCCGTCGCGAGTATCGGCGGTCTGGTCGCGACCGCGACGGTGATCCTCGGCATCCCGCTGTCGCATCTCGCCGAACACGCGTCACCGGCGGGACAGTTGCCCCAGGTCCGAGCGCTCGCGGTCGCCGTCGTACTCACCGCCGTACTGGCCGTTGTGCTGTCCGGCCTCAAGACGTTGCGTGGTGCACGGTTCGCCGCGGTGCTGACCGTCGCCGCGCTGATTGGTCCACTGCTGACGGGGCACGGGGCCATCGAGCGCACGAGTCTCTGGTCGGTGCTCGCGACCACGTCACTCGTGATCCACGTCGTGGCGGTCGTCGTGTGGGTCGGTGGGCTGGGCGCCGTACTGCGGTATGCCCGGTCACCGCAGGCGGTCGAGGTGTTCAGCACGCTCGCTCTCGTGTGCACGGTGACGGTCGGGCTGACGGGTCTGCTGACGGCCGAGATCCACCTCGGTGGGCGAGCGGACGGCTGGGGCCTGATCACCCAGTGGGTGACCAGCGGGTACGGCGTTCTGGTGCTCGGGAAGACCCTGGCGTTCGCAACTCTGGTTTTCATCGGGTGGCAGCACCGCCAGTACACCCTGCTGCGGTTGGCGGACGGGGATGCGGGCGCGTTCCGGCGCCTTGCGGTTCTGGAACTCGTGGTCATGGGAGCGACGATCGGGCTGGCGGTCGCGCTGTCGCGCACGCCGTGACGTGACTCGGTGACATGTCAACAGACGCCCGTACACTGGGTAAATGACGCAACCGCGGTGGCTGGACGAGCGGGAGGCGCGACTGTGGCAGTCGTACCGGGACACGCATCGGGAACTGATGCGCGCGCTCGAGGCGCGGATGATCACCAATTCGGGCCTGTCCGGCGCCGACTACGCCCTGCTGCACCCGTTGTCCGAGGCCGTCGACGGAGTCCTCCGGACGCGTGACCTCGGCCGCTCCGTCGGTTGGGAACGCAGCCGCCTGTCGCACCAGGTCAGCCGGATGGAGAAGCGCGGTCTGGTCTGCCGCGAGGAGTGCACCGACGACGCCCGTGGCTCGATGGTCCGCCTGACCGAGCTGGGCCGCAAAGCCATCGACGCCGCCGCTCCGGACCACGTCGCCGCCGTCCGCACCTTCTTCTTCGACCGCCTCACCCCGGCCGAGCAGACCCAACTCACCACCCTCCTCACCCGCATCGCCGACGACCTCCCCGCCACCTGCACCCCCGCGGACTGCGACGAGTAGCGGTCACTCCCGGTACTCGCCGGTAGTTGGGTGGTGACACGCCGTCACGCGGAGCGGCGGGGTGGAGCGTGCCGAAAGAATGATTCGAGTCGGGTTCGGATGCGCGCTGGATTTGACAATCGTTTTCACTAACGTGAGGATTGTCGCGTGTCCGAGGCTTGGGGTAGGCGTGGGTTTCTGGGGCTGGCCGGGGCTGCTGGGCTGGCCGCCGTCACCGGGTGTGGGGCGGATGCGGCCGCCCAACCCCAGCAGGGCGGGCGGTTGCGCGCGGTGTATGCCGGTGGTGGCGCGAAGGAAGTGCTCGATCCGCACGTGCAGAGCCTGTTCGTGGACATCGCGCGGCACAAGGCGATCTACGAGAAGCTGGTCGAGCTCGGCCCGGACCTGAAGCCGGTCCCGCGGCTCGCGTCGAAGTGGGACCACGACGGTACGGCGACCACGTGGCGGTTCACGCTGCGGGACGCGACGTTCCACGACGGCGCGAAGCTGACCGCCGAGGACGTGCTGTCCAGCCTCGCGCGGATCGCGGATCCCGCCGTACCCGAGCGGGTCGCGCAGTCGTCGCTCGCGACGCTGGATCTCAAGCGCAGCAAGGCGATCGGTGCGTCGGCGGTCGAGCTCGTACTGACCGCGGCGAACACCGAGTTCCCCGCGCTGCTGGCCGGGATCGGCACGCAGATCGTGCGCAACGGGTTCAAGGACCCGGCCAAGCCCGTCGGCACCGGCGCCTTCCGCTACGTGTCCTTCGAGGCCGGGCGGTCGATGGTTGCCTCGCGGTACGACGACTACTGGGACGAGCCCGCGCGGATCGAGGAGCTGCAGATCCTGTCGGCCGACTCGGAGGCGCGCGCCAACGCGGTCCAGGGCGGCCAGGCGGAGTACGCCAACGACATGACCGCGACGTTCGCGCGGACCGCCGAGGCCGGGAAGACGGTGCGGATCGTGGCGGCGAAGGCGAGCACGATGCAGGCGTTCGTGATGAAGGTCGACCAACCCCCGTTCGACAACCCGGACGTGCGGTTGGCCTTCAAACTGCTCGCGGACCGGCAGCGGCTGGTCGACGTTGTGCTCGCCGGTCGCGGCGCGGTCGGGAACGACCTGTTCGGCAAGGGGTATCAGTACTACCCGGCCGAGCTGCCGCAGCGCGAGCGCGATGTCGACCGGGCGAAGTCGTTGCTCGCGAAGGCCGGTCTGGTCGGGAAGCAAGTGGAGATCTTCACCGCGGACGCCTCGGCCGGGTTCGTGGAGGCGGCGACGTTGTTCGCGGAGCAGGTCGCGGAGGCGGGCGTGCGCCTGAAGGTGACGACCGGGAGCCCGCAGACCTACGCGAAGGACCTGTTGACGAAGGGGGCGATCGGCAACCATCGCTCCGGTGCGATGCCGATCCCGCAGTACGTCACCGATCGGCTGCTGTCGCAGTCGCCGTTCAACGTGACGCATTGGCGGCGGCCGGGGTTCGACGCGGCGTTCGCGGCGGCGCGGGCGGTGACGTCCGAGGAGCAGCGGTCGGCGAAGTACGGCGTACTGCAGAAGACGCTGCGGGACGAGGGCGGGATCCTCGCGTGGGGGTTGCCCGATTACCTGGTGGCGGTGTCGGCGAAGGTGCAGGGTGTGCAGGCGGCGCCGCCGAACACGCTGGACCAGGGCCGGTTCGACAAGGTGTGGCTGGCCTGAATGCGGTCGTACGCCGTCCAGCGGGCACTGCTCGCGGTGGTTCAGTTGGTTGTGCTCTCGGTGCTGGTGTTCGTGCTGACGTCGCTCCTGCCGGGGGACGCGGCCGAGCTGCGGTTCACCGAGACGCTGACGCCCGATCAGGTCGCGCGGCTGCGGGCCGAGCTCGGGCTGGATCAACCGGCGCCGGAACGATTCGTGCACTGGATGGGCAACGTGCTGAGCGGCAATCTGGGGACGTCGTTGATCAGCGGGGGACCGGTCGCGGGCATCGTGCGCAGCTCGATCGGCGCGACGCTGGTGCTCACGCTGGCGACGCTCGCCGTCGTGGTTCCGCTGGCTGTTGCCCTGGGCATCGTCATGGGAACCCGTGAGAACGGCCGGATCGATCGTGCGATCACCTCGGTCACGCTGGCGCTGTCCGCCATCCCGGACTTCGTGATCGCGGTAGTGCTGGTCGCGGTCTTCGCACTGAAGCTCGGTTGGCTCCCGGCGACCTGGGTCGGCGGCAACCTGCTCGCTTCGCCGGTCCTGCTGGTCCTTCCGGTCGCCGTTCTCCTGGGCCGGACGGTCTGCCTGCTGTCCCGCCAGGTCCGCGCCGGCACGATCTCCGCCTTGAACGCCGAGTATGTCGCCCAGGCCCGCCGGCTCGGTGTTCCGCGGCGCCAGCTGCTGCTGCGTCACGTCCTGCCGAACGCCGCCGTACCCGGTGTTCAGGAGCTGGCCCGGACCGGCGACACGCTCCTGGGAGGGGTCCTCGTTGTGGAGGCCATCTTCGCGATCCCGGGCTTCGCCACCGCTCTCGTGGACGGCGTGGAGACTCGCGACCTCCCAGTGGTGCAAGCCCTCACGCTGACTCTCGCCGTGGCCGCTCTGCTCATCAACCTGGCGGCCGACCTCACCTGCAACCGACTCGTCCCGCGAACGGCCCTCCTCCGATGACCCCGTCGCTGCGTGAACGGATCGCGGTCGGTGTGTCGGTCGTACTGGTTCTGGTGCCGCTGGGAGTGGCGGTGCTCGGGCCGCTGGCGCCGTACGACGGGGGAGAGGGGCTGCCGTACTCGCCCGAAGGCCTGCTGGGGACGGACGGGTTGGGCCGGGACGTCGTCGGACTGCTGCTGGTAGGCGGGCGCACGGCGTTGGGGATGGCCTTCGGAGCCGTGCTGATCGCCTACCTAGTCGGCGGAGCGATCGGGCTGATCGCGGCATCGACCCGCCATCGCTGGCTGGACGAAGGATTGATGCGACCCCTCGACGTACTGCTGCCGGTGCCGTCCCTGCTGGTGATCAGCGTGGTCGCCGTCGGCTGGCAGGCGTCCGCGCTCGCGATCACGGCCGCCGTGGCGATGGTGAACGTCCCGACCGTCGCGCGCCTCGTCCGCGCCGCGGCGCTGGACGCGGCCAGCGGCCCGGTGGTCGAAGCCCTGCGCATGCAGCGCGAGTCCTGGTTCGCGATCCACATCGGGTACGTCGGACGCTCGGTCCTGGGCCCGGTCGCGGCAGATCTCGGCACCCGCATCACCCTCGCGGTCTTCCTCGTCGCGTCGGTGAACTTCCTCGGACTGGGACTCAGCCCGACCGCGCCGGACTGGGCGGTCAGCGTGTCCCGCAACCGCGAAGGTCTCCTCCTCCAACCCTGGTCGGTCCTCGCTCCCGCACTGCTGCTCGTCTCGTTCACCCTCGGTTTCAACCTCCTCGCTGATCGTCTGGTGCACAGGTCCCGTCGTCTGGTCGAGGTGGCCTCATGAGCCTGGTGCGAGTGGACAAACTGACCGCGACCGCGGGCGAGACCTTCCTCGTGGACGGTGTGTTCTTCGAGGTCGTCGCGGGTGAGGTCACGGCGCTCGTCGGTGCGTCCGGGTCCGGCAAGACCACGTCGGCGCTGGCGCTGCTTGGTGACCACGGCGACGGCGTACGCCTGACCGGTCATGTCGAGGTCGCGGGCGAAGCAGTTGTCGATGGCAACGGCGTGACCCCGGCCGCGGCCCGGATGCTTGGACGTGTGGTGGCGTACATGCCACAACATCCGGGCAGTGCTCTGAATCCTGCACGCCGGATCGGTACGACGTTGCGCGAGCTGGCGAAACTCCACGCCGGCGAACCGGACGAGGCGGTCCGTGCCGCCCAGTTGCCCGGTGACCGCGGCACTCTCAAACGCTTTCCGCATCAGTTCTCGGGTGGTCAGCGGCAGCGGGTCGCGCTCGCGCAGGCGCTGACGTGCAGGCCCGACGTACTCGTGCTCGACGAACCGAGCACCGGCCTCGATTCGATCACCCGACTCCAACTCGTCCACGAGCTCAGGGACCTCGCGGCCACTGGCCTGGGAATCTTGCTGCTCAGTCACGATCTCGACCTGGTGCGCGCGCTGGCCACGCGCGTCGTCGTCCTCGACGCCGGCCAGGTCGTCGCCGCAGGCACTGCCGATGTCCTCCCGCCCGCGCCGGAACATGCCGTGCTGGGAACCTCCGGCGACCGACACCCGTTGCTAGAGGCAATGAACTTGTCAGCTTCGCTGCGGCCGCGCGGTCGCGATGTCTTCCTGCGCGACGTCGGCCTCGCGGTCCCAGCCGGCGCCTGCCTCGGCGTCGTCGGCCGTTCCGGCAGCGGCAAGACCACCCTGGCTCGCTGCCTCGCGGGTCTGCACGAGCGCCGGACGGGCACCATCTTGCTCGACGGCGCTCCGCTTCCGGTTCTCCGCAAACGCACCCGCGAGCAGCACCGCCGCGTCCAGTACGTCTGGCAGGAAGTCCGCGGCTCCTTCGACGAACGCCGCCCCGTCGACCAGCAAGTCGCCCGTACGGCGCAACGCCTGCGCGCGCTCGCTCCGGACCGGGCGCACGCCGAGGCCGTCGCCACGCTCGCCCGTCTCGGTGTCGCGGCGATCACCGCGGCGCGTCCACCGAGCCGGCTGTCCGGCGGTGAGCTGCAACGGGCCGCTCTCGCGCGGGCCGTCCTCGCGAATCCCGACGTACTGATCTGCGACGAGATCACCACAGCGCTCGACGACCGCGGGACGGCGCTGGTGCTCGACCTGCTGAGTGAGTTGAAGAGCCGCGGGACGGCCCTGATCTGGATCGGCCACGACCTCGGCCTGGTCGCCGCCGTCGCCGACGAGGTCCTGGTCCTCGACGACGGCCACGTTGTCGAGCAAGGTCCGCCCGCGACCCTCACAACCGCGCCTCAACACGCACTGACCCGGCAGCTCGTAGCAGCCGCCCAGCTCAGCACCCACAAACCTCCGCCCGTGCTATCCCTCGACTCAAGGAGCGAACCGCGCCGATGACGCGACTGCACGACCACCTGGCGGAGGCCATCAAGGATCCCGACCCGATCCGGGTCCGGTCCGAGGCCGGCGACGACCTGATCTGCCTGCGGTTCGAGACGATGAAGGTGTACTCCGCGCTCGGCGCGGTCCGGCACCTGCTGGAGACCGGGAGGGTCCGGCCGGGTGACACGCTGATCGACAGCTCGAGCGGGATCTACGCGCACGCGCTCGCGCTGGCCTGCCACCGGTACGGGATGAAGTGCCACATCGTCGGCTCCACCACGGTCGACCGGACGCTGAAGATCCAGCTGGAGATCCTCGGCGCGACCGTCGAGCAGGTGCCGTCGTCGAACAACCTGCAGCTGGACCAGAACCTCCGGGTCCGCCGGATCGGCGAGATCCTCCGCGACAACCCGACGTACCACTGGATGCAGCAGTATCACGACGACATCCACTACCTCGGATACCGCGCGGTCGCGGATCTCGTGGCCGACGTGGTGCCGACCGGCCCGCTGTGTCTGGTCGGTGGAGTGGGGACCGGCGCGTCGACGGGCGCGATCGCGGCGTACCTGCGGGACCGCGGACGGGACGTGAACCTGGTCGGCGTCCAGCCGTTCGGGAGTGTCACGTTCGGGGCCGGGCACACGCAGGATCCGGAGATGATCATCGCCGGCATCGGGAGCTCGATCGAGTTCCGGAACGTGCGCCACGAGCTGTACGACCGGCTGCACTGGGTGTCGTTCGAATACGCGATGTCGGCGGCGGTGGATCTGCTCCGGACGTCCGGTGTTTTCGCGGGACTGTCCGCGGGCGCGGCGTACCTGTCGGCGCTGTGGGAGCACAACTGTGACCGCGGCCGCCGGCACGTGTTCCTGGCCGCGGATACAGGCACGCGGTACGTCGAGTCCGCGTTCGCCCGGCATGCCGAGGCGCGGCCGATGGCGTCGATGCGGCCGCGGGAGATCGACTCGCTGGACGAGCTCGCGGTCCCGTGGTCGGCGATGTCGTGGGACCGGCGCGACTCCGCCCGGACTCGGCACGAAGAGTTTCCATCTGCGACTCCGTCGCATTAAGATGAGGCCGTGAGTGGGTACGTGCTGCTGCCGGAGTTGTTCACGGCAACCGAAGTGGACCGGCTGCGGGATGTGGCCGAGCAGGTGCACGCGGAGGTCGTGTCCGCGGCTGAAGCCGGCGAGACGACGGTGAACATCTGGCCGGACGGGCACCGGCTGGAGACGGTGCGCGGGACCACGATCCACTGGGAGCCGTCGGGTCCGAGTTCGCGTGGCACCAGGACTTCCCGTACTGGTACGGCTGCTGTGGCGCGGCGGCGTACGACATCGCGACCGCGATCGTGATGCTCGACGACAACACGGTCGCGAACGGGGCGATGACGCTGATCCCCGGCAGCCCGTCCGAAGGCCCGGTACGGCGTGATCCGCTGGATCCGACCGGATTGCTGGCGGATCCAACGGTGGTCGACGAGACCCGCGCGGTGACGGTGGAAGCGCCGGCGGGTTCGGTCCTCATGTTCCCGGGGTTGATGGTGCACCGCTCGGCGCCGAACCGCACGGCGACCGACCGGGGCTCCTTGCTGTACTGCTTCCAGCCCACGGGACGTCCCGAGTTGTCCGCCCTGCCCTATAACCCCGAAAGGCTGGCCGATCTGCCATGACCGCTTCCGTGGCTGACCTCACCGCATCTGTTCTCGCCGGTTCGTACGGTCCTTCACCGGCAGACCTCAGTGTCACCAGCGCTTTCTGGTTGCATCACACGACGCGGCTGCCCGGCGCCGACGTCACCTACCGGAACTACTACGTGCTGCTCCGGGTGGGTGAGGTCTTCGGTGCCTGCTCGTTCGAGGCTGGCGAGCTCGATCCGGCGTACTGCGCCGACACCTCCGGGCGGACGCTGGCCGACGTACTGTCCGCCGACGAACCGCTCCCGGTCCGGATCGCCGCGCTCGACGCCTACCTGGCCGCGGTCGAGCCGCATCACACCGCGCCGGCCGCGGAGGAGATCGTCCTCCCCGCCGGTACGCCGGATGTTCGCGCCCGGGCCCGTGACGCCGCGGTGGCAGGGCTGCTTGATGTTGCCAACGGCACCAAAGTGGCATTGATCGGCGTGGTGAACCCGCTCGTCGACGCGATCACGGACCGCGGCGGCATCTGCCTCCCGTGCGACTTCAACCTCCGTGAGACCGCGTCCGGGCTTCCCGTCTCCCAGGACATGACCGAGGTGATCGATGCCGCCGACGCGGTCGTCGCCACGGGGATGACACTGTCCAACGGCAGCTTCGACGTACTCCTCACCCGTTGCCGTGAGCAAGCGAAGCCGCTCGCGATCTACGCCCAGACCGGCAGTGCGGTGGCCCGTGCCTTCCTCGGCTCCGGCGTCACCGCATTGTCGGCCGAACCGTTCCCCTTCTCCCAGTTCAGCTCCCGCCCGAGCAGCCTCTATCGCTACAGGACGGACAGATGAGCACCTCGCAGAACCCAGCCCTCGCCGCGCGCCCGGCCGAGGTTCCCGGAGACTTCCGGATGGCCAAGCGGTTGTGGCCGTTCCTGATCGCGTCCACGGTGAGTCTGATCCCGTTCACGGTGTTCGGGATGTACCTGGTGCCGATCGCGGACGCGGCCGGCGGGAGCGTCGCCGAGATCGGTGGACTGCGTGGACTGGGCGGCCTCGCGGCGCTGGCGGTGGGGGTGTCGCTGGCGCCGCTGATGGACCGGGTGTCGCGTGAACTGGTGGCCGCCGGCGGGCTGGCGTTGCTGGGAGTTTCCGCAGCGTTGGGGGCGGTGGGCAACGTGTTCGCGCTGGCCGCGTTCTGCTTGCTGATCGGGGCTTCGACGTCGATCCTCGCGCCGTCGATCGGAGCGGCCGCGGCGGACCGGTTCAGGTCGCCGGCCGCGGCCGGGCGTGCGGCGACGTTGGTGTCGGCGACGACCTCGGCGATGGCGATGCTGGCGGCCCCGGTGCTCGCCGGGCCGGGGCTGATCTGGGGTTGGCGCGGAAACCTGCTGGCGGCTGCGGTGGTCTCGCTCGCGTTGTCCGCGGCCTTCTTCTGGCGCGGGCGGGGACGGCAGGCGCCGATCAGCAACAGGCAGCGGACGAGCTACCTCGCGACGTACCGGGAACTCGCCCGCGTCCCCGGTGCGCTCCCGCTGCTCGCCGTCGCGATGCTCCGGACCGCGGCCTTCATGGGGTACCTCGCCTACCTCGCCGCCTTCTACGACGAGAAGTTCGACCTCGCCCCGGGCTGGTTCGCGCTGGTCTGGTCGCTCAGTGGTGCGTCGTTCTTCCTCGGCAACCTGCTGGCCGGCCGCTACATCGCGACCGAGCGTCCCTGGATCAGCCCGGAGAAGATGCTGCTCGTCGGGATCACGGTCGCCCTGATCGCGGTGTCCGCGTTCTACTTCTCGCCGTCGCTTCCGTTGACGCTGCTCTTCACCGCCCTGATGGGCGCCGGTCATGCGACCGTCGCCGCCTGCGTCACCACCTTGCTGGTCCGCCGCAGCGGTGACCTCCGCGGCTCGGCCCTGAGCGTGAACGCGGCCGGCATGAGCCTCGGGACCTTCCTCGGCGCCGCGATCGGCGGACTGGGCCTCGGCCTCGGCGGCTACACCGGTACGGCGATCACGTTCGCCGGCCTCACACTCGTCGCGATGCTCTGCGCACTGCGCGTTCACCACCACAAGGTCGCGCCGGCACCCGACCTGCGGTAAGGGTCGGGATCGGGGTCTTACCGGAGTCCTCCCGGGCCTGAACTCGATATATCGTTTCCTCTTATGGAGAATCTGCCCGACCGCCCGCATCCGCACGCGCACCTGCGGGCGTCCGATGTCGATCGCGACCAGGTCGTCGACGTACTGCGGGACGCGCTGATGTCGGGCCGGCTGTCGCAGGACGAGCACGCCGATCGCCTCGAGCAGGCGTTGCAGGCCAAGACCCTCGGCGAGCTGGAGCCGATCACCCGCGACCTCGTCGTGCCCGGGCAGGCGATGCCGGCGGCGGCCAGAGCGGTCCAGCCGGTCCAGCCGGCGGCGTCCAGCAGCCTGGTGCCGATCGAGGAGCCGGCCGACCCGAACCAGAGCTTCGACACGATGCTGGCGATCTTCGGTGGCGGGGAGCGGAAGGGCCGCTGGCGGGTGAAGCGGCGGACCAACGCGGTCGCGGTGTTCGGCGGGCACGACCTGGACATGACCGACGCGGTCTTCGAGGGCCGCGAGGTGACGATCTACGCGTTCGCCGTGTTCGGCGGGATCGACATCACGGTGCCCGAGGGCGTGACGGTGCGCAACGAGGGGATCGGGATCTTCGGCGGGTTCGCCGCTCACGGCTCCGACGACCCGGACCCGAACGCGCCGACCGTGGTGATCAAGGGGCTGGCCCTGTTCGGCGGCGTCGGCGGCCAGTCGTCGTTCAAGCGCCACGGCAAGAACCGCAAGAACAAGGGCCACCACGAGTTGCACTGAAATGCGGTGAGTGCGGTGGGCGGGGCACTGAAGAATTGCGGTGCGGCTGGGGGAGGCTGCCCGTAGCCTGCGGCTATGTCCTTCGTCCCCGCTGACTTCGACGTCCCGCGCGAGCTGGTCACGCCACGGTTCCGGCTCGAACCGCTGGGTCCTGAGCACAACGTTCCCGACCACGCCGCCTGGACCACCAGCATCGAGCACATCCGCTCGACGCCAGGGTTCGGCGGCAGCTGGCCGCCCGTCGACGGGATGACGCCCGAGGCGAATCTCGGTGATCTCCAGCGGCACGCGGACGACTTCGCCGCGCGCCGCGGGTTCACCTACACGGTCCTCGAGACCGACGGCGACGTGATCGGCTGCCTGTACATCTACCCGTCGCGCAAGGACCCGGCCGTCACCGACGTCCGCTCGTGGGTCCGTGCCGACCGCGCCGATCTGGACATCGTCCTGTACGACGCCGTCAGCGACTGGCTGGCGACCCGCTGGCCGTTCGCGACCGTGGCGTACGCGCCTAGATCCAGGACTTGAACCACATGCGGCTGAGCCAGGCCGGATGCGGCAGCACCTGGTCGGTCAGGATCGGCCAGATGTAGGCGAAGTTCAGCACCACGAGGACCACGAACGCGCCGACCACCGCGCTGCCGATCAGCCGGCGCGGTGACGCCGTACTGATCGCCGAACCGACCGCGGCGCGCGCCGGGCCGAGGACCTTGCCGAGGATCAGCGCTAGCGCCATCACGGTGAACGGGATCATCGTGACCGCGTAGAAGAAGAAGATCGGTCTGTCGTCGAACGCGAACCACGGCACCCAACACGTCACGAACCCCACGATCGGTACGCCGAACCGCCAGTCGCGCGTGCCGATCCACAGCACCAGCGCCGCGATCAGCGCGAGCGCACCGCCCCACCAGAGCAACGGCGTACCGAGGGCAGAGATCACCTGCAGGCAGTTGGTTCCGGCCGGTGCGTTGCAGCCCGGCGTACCGGGTTTGATGTCGTTGACCGCGTCGAAGCCGATCGGGCGGGCGATGATCGGCCAGCCGGCCGGGTTCGACTGGTACGGGTGGGTGGCGTGCTTGATGTAGTCGCCGGTGTGGAACGCGAGCACTTCCTTGTGGTACTCGATCAGCGACCGGAAGTCGTCGGGGACCACCTTCATCACGCCGTGTGCCGGGTTGCTCGCGGCCCAGTTGTGGTCATAGGCGTTGTCGTGCAGCAGCCAGCCGGTCCACGTCGCGACGTACGTGACCCCGGCGACCAGCACCAGGCTGATGAACGCCGGGATGCCGTCGACCAGCGCCGACTTCACGAACGCGAACCGGACGCCGAGCGCACGCCGCGCCCCGAAGTCCCACGCGAACGCGAGCACGCCGAACGCAGCGAGCGTCCAGACCGCCGACCACTTGGTGCCGAGCGCCAGCCCGAAGCAGATCCCGGCGGTGATCCGCCACGGCCGGATCAGCAGCCAGCGACCGAGGGTACGGCGGCTACCGTCCGCGACCGGCGTGTCCAGGGTGTCCGCGTGCCGGCGGCGGGTCCAGTCACGGTCGGCGACCAGGCAGGAGACGGCGGCGACCAGCCAGAACGCCAGGAAGATGTCCAGCAGCGCGACCCGGGACATCACGAAGTGCAGGCCGTCGACCGCGAGCAGTAGTCCCGCGATCGCGCCGATCAGGGTCGAGCGGGTCATCCGGCGGACGGTGCGGATCAGCAGCAGCACGGTCAGCGTGCCGAACAGGGCCGGCATGAACCGCCAGCCGAACGTGTTCATCCCGAAGAGCTGCTCACCGGCCGCGATCATCCACTTGCCGACCTCGGGGTGCACGGTCAGGCTCGGGGTCGGCTTGAAGACGTCCAGGTTGCCGCTCAGGATCGCCTTGTCGGCGGCTCCCTCGGGCTGGTCGATGAACTGCCGCGCGTAGCCGTACTTCAGCAGGCTGAACGCGTCCTTGGCGTAGTACGTCTCGTCGAAGACGAACTTCACCGGGTTGCCGAGGTTCCAGAACCGCAGGACGCCGGCCAGCACGGTGATCACCAGCGTGGCGATCCAGCCACCGTCGAAGTCCTTCGGCATCGCCGGGTACAACCGCTCCTTGAGCGGCGGCAGCCGTCTCCCGAGCACGTCCCGGCCGAGCGTCTCCCGCTCCTCGCCGGCAGCACTCCGCCGCGCAGTCCCGTCCTCGATCACAGCAGCCACGCCCGCCATCGTACGGACGCCCGGGTACCACCGCCTCCCCGTGTCGGTCCTGAGGGCTGGGATGATGGCCTGGTGACCGGGCGATTGGTGCTTGCGGGGACTCCTATTGGGGATGTGCTGGATGCTTCGCCGCGGTTGGGGCGGGTGTTGGGGGAGGCGGACGTGGTGGCCGCGGAGGATACGCGGCGGTTGCGGCGGTTGACGGGGGAGTTGGCGATCCAGTTGAGTGGGCGGGTGGTCAGCTACTTCGAGGGGAACGAGCGGGAGCGGACGCCGGAGTTGCTGCAGGCGCTCGTCGACGGGCAGACCGTGGTGGTGGTGACCGACGCGGGGATGCCGAGCGTGTCGGACCCGGGGTACCGGCTGGTGGCGGCCGCGATCGAGGCCGAGGTCGAGGTGACCGCCGTACCGGGGCCGTCGGCGGTGCTGACGGCGGTGGCGCTGAGCGGGCTGCCGGTGGACCGGTTCACGTTCGAGGGGTTCCTGCCGCGGAAGCCGGGCGAGCGCGGGCGGCGGCTCGCGGACCTCAAGGACGAACCGCGGACGATGGTCTTCTTCGAGGCGCCGCACCGGTTGACCGCGTCCCTCGAGGCGATGCGGGACGCGTTCGGCGCAGACCGGCGTACGGCGGTCTGCCGCGAGCTGACCAAGACGTACGAAGAGGTGAAACGCGGTCCGCTGAGTGACCTGGTGACCTGGTCCGCGGACGGCGTCCGTGGCGAGATCACGATCGTGGTCGCCGGCGCGGACCCGACCCGGGTGCTCACCCCGGAGGAGCTGGCCCGCGAGGTCGCCACCGACGAGGACGCCGGTACGCCGCGCAAGCAGGCGATCGCCGACGTCGCGAAGCGCTTCAACGTGCCGAAACGAACGGTGTACGACGCGGTCCTGGCCGCGCGGAATCCGGGTTAGCCCGGGGCATTACCCTTTACGCATGTCCGAGAAGGCCTATTACGTCACCACCCCGATCTACTACGTCACGGCCCCGCCGCACATCGGCAGCGCCTACACGACGGTGGCCGGGGACGTCCTGACCCGTTGGCACGCCCAACGCGGTGAGCGCAAGTGGTACCTGACGGGTACCGACGAGCACGGCGAGAAGGTGATGCGGAGCGCCGAGGCGCAGGGCATGTCTCCGCAGGCGTGGACGGACAAGCTGGTCGAGGAGTCCTGGAAGCCGGCCTGGGCCGACGTCGACATCGCGTACGACGACTTCATCCGGACCACCGAGCAGCGGCACACCGAGCGGGTCCGCGAGTTCTGGCAGACGCTGTACGACAAGGGCGACGTCTACAAGGGCGAGTACGAGGGCCTGTACTGCGTCGGTTGCGAGGAGTTCAAGCTCCCCACGGACATCCGCACCGACTCCGACGGCACGCAGCGCTGCATCATCCACGGCACCGAGCTGGAGACGGTTTCGGAGACGAACTACTTCTTCCGGCTCTCGGCGTACGCCGACAAGCTGCTGGAGCTGTACGACGGCCAGCCCGACTTCGTGGCGCCGTCGAGCGCGCGCAACGAGGTGGTCGCGTTCGTGAAGCAGGGACTGCAGGACCTGTCGATCACCCGGTCGACGTTCGACTGGGGGATCCCGGTCCCGTGGGACGAGGACCACGTCCTCTACGTGTGGATCGACGCGCTGCTGAACTACGTGACGGCCGCGGGCTACGGCACCGACCCGGAGCGGTTCGAGGAGCTGTGGCCTGTCGACGTGCACCTGGTCGGGAAGGACATCCTGCGGTTCCACGCGGTGATCTGGCCGGCGATGCTGATGGCGGCCGGGGTCGCCGTACCGAAGCAGGTGTTCGCGCACGGCTGGCTGCTGGTCGGCGGCGAGAAGATGAGCAAGTCGAAGCTGACCGCGATCGCGCCGCACGAGATCACCGACCACTTCGGCTCGGACGCGTTCCGGTACTACTTCCTCCGGACGATCCAGTTCGGCTCGGACGGCTCGTTCTCCTGGGAGCACCTGAGCGCGGTCTACACCTCGGAGCTCGCGAACGGCCTCGGGAACCTGGCCAGCCGGATCGCCGCGATGGTCGGCAAGTACTTCGACGGCGCGCTGCCGGAGCCGACCGACCACGGACCGGCCGAGCAGGCGCTGGCGGACAAGCTCGCGCAGACGGTGGCGACCGCGGACAAGGCGATCGACACACTGGCGTTCCAGGACGCGCTGACCGCGGTGAACGAACTGGTCGGCGCCGTGAACGGGTACGTCACCGAGCAGGAGCCGTGGAAGGTCGCGAAGGACGAGTCCCGGCGCGACCGGCTGGCGACGATCCTGTACTCCGCCGCCGAGGTACTGCGCGGGGTCGCCGTACTGCACAACCCGACGATGCCGAAGACGTCTGCGAAGCTCTGGGAGCTGCTCGGCGCGGAGGACAAGCTCGGCGCCCTGGCCGACCAGCGCGTCCAGGACGCCGGCACGTGGGGTCAGCTACCGGCCGGGTCCACCATCACCAAGGGCGACCCGCTGTTCCCCCGCCTGGAAGAGGCCTGAGATATTGGTATCTCTGGAGATAGTATCAGCAGTGATACTCTCTTGAGAGATACTTTCTCGGGAGGTTTAGGTGCGGCGGTTCATCGGCAGGGCGCGCGAGCTGGGCGTACTGCGGGACGCGCTGAAGCGCGTCGAGTCAGCGGCGGGCGCGGCTCAGCCGGGGGAATGCATCCTGATCCGTGGCCGCCGAAGGGTCGGGAAATCGAGCCTGGTCGAGGAGTTCCTGCGGACCGCTGACACGCCGTACCTCTTCTTCACCGCAGCCGGTCGGTCGGCCGAGGACGAGCTGACGGAGCTGGCCGACGTGGTGGCAGGCTCGACCCTTCCCGACCGCGAACTCTTCGCCGAGGAGGCGCCGACCCAGTGGAGTGCGGCGCTGCGCTTGCTGGCGGAGCTGCTGCCGGACGATCGGCCCAGCGTCGTGGTGATCGACGAAGTCCCGTACCTGATGGATCGTGTCGATGCCTTCGAAGGTGTGCTCCAGCGGGCATGGGACAGGCTACTCAGCCGCAAGCCGGTACTTCTGCTGCTCGTCGGTTCGGATCTGTCGATGATGGAGTCGCTGAACAGCTACGAGCGACCCTTCCATCAACGCGGTCGGGAGCTGGTCGTCGGGCCACTGACCCCCGCCGACCTCGCGGACATGCTCGACCTCGGGCCGGCGGTCGCGTTCGATGCCGCCCTGGTGACGGGCGGCTTGCCGTTGATCTGCCGGGACTGGCGGCCAGGTGCGACGCTGCGCGATTTCCTGAAGATCTCCCTGAGTGATCCGACCTCCGCGCTGCTCGTCTCGGCCGAGCGATCCCTCGCGGCCGAGTTCCCGCCGCGGGCACTCGGTGGCGAGGTCCTGCGGGCGATCGGGAGCGGCGAGCGGACCTTCAGCAACATTGCCCGGTCGGCCGGAGGACTTGCCCATACCAGTCTGACCAGAGCGCTGCAGGTACTGACGGACAAGGGCATTGTGGTGGCTGAGCTACCGGTCTCGCTCCGTCCGTCGAAGGAGCGCCGGTACCGGATCGCCGACCCCTATCTCCGGTTCTGGCTCACCTTCCTCGCACCGCACATGGCAGAGATCGAGAGGATGCGCGGGGACCTGACCCAGGCCCGCATCATGGAGAACTGGAGCAGTTGGCGCGGCCGGGCGGTCGAGCCGCTGGTCCGCGAGTCGCTGGCCAGGTTGTTGCCGGACGATCAGTTGCCGGCAGCACCTGTCATCGGCGGTTTCTGGACCCGGAGCAACGATGTCGAGATCGACGTGGTCGGCGCCGACCACGGTCCAGTGGCGAAGGAACTGCTGTTCCTGGGGTCGATCAAGTGGCTGGAGAAGAATCGTTTCGACGACTATGATCTCGTTGCCCTGCAGCGGCACCGCTCTCGGCTGACCGACGACCCGGTTCCGCTGGTGGCTGTGTCGCGAAACGGTGTCACAGCGACCGGTCTTGATGCCGTCTACGGGCCGGCCGAGTTGCTGGCCGCCTGGGAATAGCAGGACGCCCGGCAGTCTTGTTCGTAGCAACAACCAGTTTTGTGGAGGCGGTTTTGATGCGTGCGGTGGTGTTCGAGGAGTTCGGTGGTCCCGAGGTCCTGAAGGTGGAGGACCGGCCGGAGCCGCACGCCGGGCCCGGGCAGGTGCGGATCACGGTGCACGCGGCCGGGGTGAACCCGTTCGACTTCAAGGTCCGCCGCGGCTGGACGCGGGACTTCGCCGACCCGGTGCTGCCCGCGATCCCGGGGTTCGAGGTGGCCGGGGTGGTCGACGAGGCGGGTGACGGTGCCGAGTTCGCGGTCGGCGACGAGGTGGTCGGCTGGTCCGAGGGCGGGGCGTACGCCGAGTTGGCGCTCGGCGGCAACGTCGCGCGCAAGCCCGCGGGCCTGAGCTGGGAGCAGGCGGTCAGCCTCCCGGTGGCCGGCGAAACCGCGCAGCGGGTGCTCGATCTGCTCGGGGTGAAGTCGGGCGAGACGATCCTGATCCACGGCGCGGCCGGGGCGGTCGGTTCGATCGCGGTCCAGTTGGCGGCGGCCGCGGGTCTGACCGTGATCGGTACGGCGTCGGCCGCGAACCACGACTACCTGCGGTCGATCGGCGCGGTGCCGGTCGAGTACGGCGACGGTCTGGTCGAGCGGGTCCGCGCGGCGGCTCCGCAGGGGATCGACGCGGCGTTCGACACCGCGGGCAAGGGCGGTCTGCCGGAGTCGATCGAGCTGATCGGCGGGTCGGAGCGGATCGTCACGATCGCGGACTACGCGGCGGCCGGCGAGCTCGGCGTACAGACGTCCGGCGGGGGCGGTTCCCGCGAGCAGATCCGGGCCGGCCTGGACGCCCAGCTGCAGGCGGCAGCGGACGGCAAGCTCACGACCCGGATCGCGCAGACGTTCCCGCTCGCGGACGCGGCCAAGGCTCAGGAACTGAGCGAGTCCGGCCACGCCCGCGGCAAGATCATCGTGCTACCCCAGCAGTGACGCACGCGTAGGCGGACCTGCACCACTCACCAACCTCGCGCCGACGACGGTCCGGCGCCGCAGCCAAGCGTGCGCCGGGCAGCAGCCGGCTGGTTGGTGAGTGGTGCAGGTCCGGATCTCACACGTAGGCGAAGCGCGACGGCGGGGTTGGTACGTCGTCCACGCGCGGATCCCACCGATCGACGAAGTTCACCCCGGCCGGGATCTCGACGCAGTCCGTCGAGGTCCAGCCGCGGGTGAGCGTCGGGAAGTCGGGCACCTCCGGGTGATAGTGCGGTTTGCCCGTGCCAAGCAGGTCCCGCGCCATCGGTGCGCTCAGCGCCTGGTACCGGAAGTCAGCCGACAGCCGCAGCCGTTTCGTGAGGTTCGGCATCGCGCCGTGCACGGTGAGACTGCTGAAGAGCAGCACATCGCCCGGCTCGTACGACGTCGTACGCCACTCCGGATGGTTCTCGTCGGCCTCGGCCCGCATCATCCCCGGCCCGTCGGACGCCTTCACCGGGAGTACGCCGAGCTTCGGGGACCCGGAGAACACTCGCAGCCCACCGATCTCCGGCGGCGCAGCGCTCAGCGGCAGCCAGGTGGTGAGTGTGTCGATGGAGCCCTGGATGAACCGGTAGTCCTGATGGATCGGGGTCGGGTTCGCGCCCGGGGACGGCGGCGCGATCCGGCAGATGTGCGCCGGATGCGCGAACGTCTCCTCACCCAGCAACCGGCTCGTCAGCGACAGCAGCTCCGGCCGCACCGCCAGCCGATGAAACGCCTCGGTGCTCTGGATCGCCGTATAGGCCCCGAAGAACCCGGCCGACCCTTCCTCGACGGCCCGCCCCGACGCGACCAGCTCCCGAGGATCCGCGTCCCGCGCCAGCCAGTCGCTGTCGTACAGGATCCGGGCCAACTGCTCGTGGACGTCGCCCACCACATCGTTCGGCAGCAGCCCGCGGAAGAACAAGTACCCGTCCGCGGCCAGCCGCTCCCGCAGCACAGCCGCATCCGAGACCACGCCGTACGAGTCGGTCAGTTCTTTCATTTGTCATTGCCGATCTTGTCCATGGATTTGGCGATGTCGGAGACCGGGACCTTGTTCAGGTACAGGTCGTTGACGGCCTTGTTGATCTCGGGGGACTTGGCGGTCCAGCCTTCGGCGATCGGGAGGTTGACGGTACTGCCGGCGGCCGACTCGATGAAGGGCTGGACGTCGATGCCCTTCTTCTTCCAGAACGCCTGGTAGCCGGCGCCGGCGTCGTTCAGCGCCGGGATGATGTAGCCGGCGTCGCCCATCAGCCGCTGCGCCTTCTCGGAGCCGAGGAACTGGACCAGCTTGCCGGCCTCGTCGGGGTGCTTGGTCTTGGCGAACATCGCCTCGGCGAGCCCGTTGATCACCACGGTGCGGCCGGACGGGCCGGCCGGCATCGCCACCACGCCGATCGGGAACTTCACCTCCGGCAGCGCGAACGGCAGCAGCGCGTTGTTGGCCGGGAACATCGCGACCTCACCGCGGTAGAACATCTCGGTCGCCTGCCCGGTCGGCGGGTTGGTCCGGGTGCCGTCCGGCGAGACCTTCCACTTGAAGACCAGGTCGCGGGCGAACTGCAGGGCCTCGACCGACTTGTCGCCGGCGAAGTCGAAGGTGCCGTACGGCTTGTCCATCGCGTGACCGCCGTTCGAGGCGATCCAGTTCAGCCACTGGGTCTGGCTGTGGTTCCAGGAGCAGAAGCCCCACTGTTTGCTGCCGACGGTCAGCTTGCGCGCCACCTCGAGGAAGCTGCCCGAGCCGTCCGGAGCCCAGGTGAGCTCCTTCGGCATCGTGATCCCGGCCTTCTCGACCAGGGTCTTGTTGTAGAGCAGGCCGACGATGCCCATGTCCTTCGGCATCCCGAGCTGCTTGTCCTCGAACTTGTACGACTGCACGACGTTCGGGTGGTACGAGTCGAGCTTCAGCCCGGCCTTCGAGATCAGGTCGTCGAGCGGCGCGAGCACGCCCTTGCTGGCGAAGTCCGGGAAGTAGTCGACGGTCAGCCAGAACACGTCCGGCGCCTTGCCGCTCGCGAGTTCGGTGGTGAGCTTGGTCCAGTACTGGTCCCAGGGCAGCACCTCCATCCGGACGGTGATGTCCGGGTTCTCCTTGGTGAACTCCGCGAAGACGGTCTTGTACCCGACCTCCTGCTGCTCGTCCCAGAGGCGGTAGACGAGCTCGACCTTGCCTCCGCTACTGCTCGCCTTGTCGTTCGACGAACCGCAACCGGCCAGCGCGAGCACGCTCCCGGCGCCGATCAGAAATGTCCTCCTGGACAAAGACATGAGTGCCTCCGTACTACTTGAGCCCGGTAACGGCGACCGAGCGGACGATGAAGCGCTGGAACACGATGAACAGCACGAGCAGCGGCGCCAGCGCGATCAGGCTGCCGGCCATCACGGCGTTGTAATCGACGCCGATCTCCCCCTTGAACAAGGCGATCCCGACCGAGAGCAGCCGTTTGTCCTCGCTGCTGGTGATGATCAGCGGCCAGAGGAAGCTGTTCCAGTTCGCCACCACGGCGAGCGTGGTGACGGTGACCAGGATCGGTTTCGACAACGGCAGGATGATCGAAACCAGCGTCCGGACCCGCCCGGCGCCGTCGATCCGGGCCGCGTCCTCGAGATCCGCAGGGATGCCGCGGAAGAACTGCCGGAGCAGGAAGATCGCGTACGGCGTCCCGAGCATCGTCGGCAGCATCAGACCGGCCCAGGTGTCGACCAGGCCGAGCTTCTGCATCATCAGGTACAGCGGGATCATCGTGACCACCGGCGGCACCATCAGTGTCGACAAATACACCCAGAACAAGGCGTCCCGGCCGGGGAACGTCAACCGCGCGAACGCGTACGCCGCCAGCACCGCGAACACCACCTGACCGAGCGTGATCCCGGCCGTCACCAGCGCGGTGTTCATCAGGTAGCCGCCGAACCCGGAGGCGAACAGCCGGTGGAACGCGGCCGTGCTGGGCGGCAGTCCCGGCTCCCACGGCATCGTCTCCGACAGTTGCCCGGGGCCCTTGAACGCGGTGAGCACGGTCAGGAAGTACGGGAAGATCGACAACACACAGCCGACCACCAGGACGGCGTACGGGACGATGCGCAGCCTCATGTGGACACCTCGTAGGTCGTACGGCGTTCGAAGTAGACGAACTGCGTGATGGTCGCGATCAGCACCACGGCGAACAGCAGCACCGAGATCGTCGACGCGTAGCCGAAGTCGAACTTCTTGAACGCCTCGTCGTAGATCAGGTACGTCGCGACCTCGGTGCTGTCACCCGGTCCGCCCTCGGTCATCACGAAGATCGTGTCGAAGGCCTGGAACGAGCCGATCACGTTGGTGATCAGCACGAACAGCATGGTCGGCCGCAGCAGCGGGAGCGTGATGGTGAAGAAGTGCGCGACCGGTGACGCGCCGTCCAGGGATGACGCCTCGCGGAGTGACGCCGGGATGTTCTGCAGGCCGGCCAGGAAGAACAGCATGTTGTACCCGGCGAACTGCCAGATGTGTACCGCTGCGACGCTCGGCATCGCAAGGAACGGCGAGGACAACCAGGCCGGCCCGTCGATCCCGAACAGCCCGAGGAACTGGTTCAGGGCGCCGCGGCCCGGGTCGAAGATCCAGCTCCAGACGAGTCCGAGCGCGACCGGGGTCGCCATCCACGGGATCACCAGCAGTGCCCGGAAGTACTTCATCCCGCGCAGCTTCCGGTCCACCAGCACGGCCAGGAGCAGCGAGAGGATCGTCGTACCGGGGACGCAGATCACCACGTAGTACAGGGTGACCAGGAGCGAGTGCCAGACGTCGGAGTCGGCGAAGAGCTTGCGGTAGTTGGCGAACCCAATGAACTCCGGCGTCGACAGCAGCTTCCAGTCGAAGAGGCTGACCACCAATACGATCACGACCGGCGCGAGCAGGAACCCGAGGACGCCGACCAGGCTGGGTGCCAGCAGTGCGTACGCCGCGGCCGTCTGCCGCCCTTGACCGATCCGTCGGGTACGGCGCGGCGCGGGCCTAAGCATCGGGATCCTTCAGCGGGTGCGGCCGCGGCGAGCTCGGGATCAGCAGCTCGCGGGTCCGGTCGATGCCCCACCGGTCGAGTGCGCTGATCGGATCGCTCGACATCCGCAGGCCGGGACCCGCCTCGATGTGCCGCGCCCAGAGCTCGCGCTCCTGGATCTCGGGCCGCACGATCAGGCAGTCGGAGTCGTTGGCCCACCAGCGGCCGTGCAGGAACTCGCGCGCGACCGAGGTCGACCGGGCTCCGCGCTGACCGGGCTGGCTGATGTCGCCGGACGGTGGTTCGACCAACGGGTCGGTGTCGGGCGAGATCCGCATGCAGTCGACGAGCCCCAGGCTCGGCAGGATCGGCGCGCCACAGCCGTGCAGGATCCGGTTCGGTCCGACCGCATCCCGCAGCAGCCGCATCCCGAGCCGGTACGCCGCGATGCCGTCGATCTGCTCGTGCCGCGGTCCTTCGATCGCACCGGCGTACACGAAGTCGAGTTTGAAGTGGTCGTAGCCCTGGCGGCAGAGCTCGGTGAACACGTCCTGGATGTGCCGTGCGGCGCCCGGGTGGGTGACATCCAGGACCAGTTGCTCTTCGCCCCAGTTGGTGCCGGCGCTGATCCCGGGGACCAGCCATTCGGGGTGCAGTCGCGCCGTTTCGCTGCCGGCCGCGACCAGGAACGGTGCGACCCAGATCCCCGCGCGGCGGCCACCGGTGCGGATGTCGGCGGCCAGCCGGACGGTGGATCCGAAGTCGTCGCGCGGTGTCAGCCAGTCGCCGATCGCGGACTGGTACCCCTCGTCGAGCAGCACCAGGTCGACGCTCAGGTCGTGCTGGTCGAACTGCCGGACGTCGGTCATCACGTCGCGTTCGGTGACCTTGCCCCAGTACGCGTACCAGCTGCACCACGACGGCCCGAAGACCCGGACGGCCGGCGCGCCGGCGGCGAAGGTCTCGGCCCAGTCGGCGAGTGCCTGGTTCGGGTTGGCCTGGGTGCTCGTGGTCACCTGGACGTCGCCGTCGGCGGTGATCACCAGCTTGTCGCCGTGGACCTCGGCGCGGATCGACGGTACGACGTCGGGCGTGAGCGCGGCGACCACGACGACATCGCTGCCGTTGGCAACCGCGAGCAGACCCTCGCCCTGGAACCGGCCGGCGTCGACGCCCGGGCGGTAGGCCATCACGTGATGGTTGGGGGCGGTCGGCCGGGGTGGACGCGCGTCGAGCCGGTACCAGCCGCTCGGGCTCCAGGACTGCCAGCCGTGCTCGAAGACCACCGTGTTCGCATCGTGGTCGAGCTCGGCGACTGGGCGGAAGGGCACAGAATCCTCGATTCGATGGAGGTGCAGGATCTTGCTGCTGTGCCGCTAATCTTGAGGCGCCCATAAGGAGATCCACCATGACGGAGCCTGCTGACTTCGAGCACGATCTTGCTACCCAGGTGCTCATCGAGCTGTACAGCGAGATCCCGCCGCCGAGCAAGCTGGTCACCGGCCACTTCCACAGCGGCGGTGACTACCGGGTCGTCCGGCCGGACGGCGTCGGCAGCTGGTACCTGCTCTACACCGCATCCGGGACGGGCCGGTACGTGCTGGGTGAGAACAAGTTGATGCTGCGCCATGGGGACGTCGTACTGGTCAGCCCCGGTACGCCGCACGACTACGGGACCGTGGGCACCTACTGGGAGTCCTGGTGGGCGCACTTCCAGCCGCGGCGCGAGTGGCACTCGTGGCTGTCGTTGCCGCAGGCAATGCCCGGGCTGTCGTACGTGCGGCTGACCAGGTCGTCGGAGACCGATCGCGTGGTGTCCGCGTTCGACCGCATGCACCGCGACGCGCAGCGGGCCGGGCTCTCGCCGACCGGCGACACCGAGCTGCACCTGTTGGAGAAGAGCGTCGCCACTGAGCTGACGATGAACGGTATCGAGGAGGTGCTGCTGACCGCGGTCGCCAGCCTCCGCCGCGAGACGCAGCACCTCGACGCGCGCGTCCATCTGGTGCTCGAGGCAATCACCGCCGACCCGGCCCGCCCGCACACGCTGACCTCACTGGCCGGCCTCGCGCAGGTCTCGGTCTCGCGCCTCGCGCATCTGTTCAAGGAACAGGTCGGCGACTCGATCATGAACGTCGTCCTCGCGCTCCGGCTGCAGCGCGCGGCCGAGTTGCTCGGCGCCACCGACATGTCCGTCGCGCAGATCGCCGCGGCGGTCGGTTTCGACTCGCCGCACTACCTGAGCCGGCAGTTCGGCCGCCGGTACGGGATGTCCCCGACGGCCCACCGCAACGCGGTCAGGAAGCCGGAGCTAGAGCTATATTGAGCTCCGTCGCCGCCGCGTAGTCCGCACCGCCCGCGAGCCCGACGAGCCGCACGTAGCGGGCCGTCGTACCGGCGGGGAACCTGGCGATCTTCGCGTCGATACTGCCGTCCCACGAGCCCTTCGTGACCGAGGTGAACGTGACGCCGTCGGTGCTCGTCTGGACGTCGTACGACGAGATCCGCCCGTTCGGTACGTCGGCGTCCTGGCGTGGCGTGTAGACGAGTGCCTCGATCGCGCGCGCGGTCTTCAGGTCGAGCGTGATGTACTGCGGCAGCGGTGCGTGCGGGCTCCAGTTCGAGTGCCACATGGTCGCGCAGTTGCCGTCGATCGCGGCCGCCGCGCCGTACGCCGCCCCGCCCTGGCTGGTCGCGGTCGCCGTCATCTCGTTGCGTGGCAGCAGGTTCAGCGGCCCGAACGGTCCGTCCGACGGCGGCGGGGTCCCGGGGATCGCGGTCACCCGGCCGAGCGCCGGCGCCTTCAGTGACGGATGCGTCCGCAGGTAGTTGAGGAAGACCTCCTGACCCATCCGCGGCGCCCGGGCGAGATCCGTGTACTGCTGGAACCCCGGATAGCCGTACTGCGTTCCGTGCAAGGGCATCGCGGCGCTTGTCGTCACGCGATACGTCTTGTCGAGCTGCAGTGGTTTGCCGTCGATCAGCACCTTGGCGGGATCGACGCGGTCGCCGACCGGTCTGCCCAGGTCGTAGGTGTAGCGGAAGTTCGCGGAGGTCGCGAGCGACGACAGCCTGCTGCAGCCGTACGCCGGCGGGATCCACTGCTGCTCGAGCACGGCCTCGACCGTCGAGCCCTTCATCGACAACGTGGTGATCGGCGAGATCCCGGCGACCGGCCACGCTGCGCCGTACGTGACCGTTCCGGCCTTCAGCCCGGCCGCGATCACGTCGACACCGAGGTCCGCCGGAACCAGCGCGAAGTCACCTTCCGCTTCGGTCTTGTAGAGGTCGGCGACCAGGTTGCCGGTGCGGCTCTCCGCCGTCGGCGTGAAGTCGAGGTCACGGTCGAGCTTGGCGAGTGGCTCCTTCTGCCGCGCCGTCCATTTGTCCATCCAGTACTTCACGATCTTCTGGATCCCGGCGTCCGGCGTCACGTCCTTGGTCACCGCGTGGTTGCTGGCCGTTGTCGCGGCGCGGTCCACCTCACCGGTCGTCGGGTCGAGCGACAGGTTCACCTCGCCGAGCACCCGTCCGTGGTTGCTCGCCTCCAGGACCGGCCGCGGTACGCCGTTCGGGTCCGGGATCATGCAGTTGAACGCGGTGTGCCAGTGGCCGCCGAGGATCACGTCGATATCGGGTGACAGCGTTCGGGCCGCGTCGAAGATCGGACCGGTCGGGTTCTTGCACTCGTCGTACAACCCGCCCTGCTGACCGCCCTCGTGCATGCTGACCACGATCGCGTTCACGCCCTGGGCCTTCAGTTCGGCCGCCGCTCGGTTCGCGGCTTCGACGACACCCTGGAACTCGAAGCCGGAGCCCTTGATCGACAACGTCTCGGTCGGCGTCCCCGGGAAGCCCAGCCCGATGAACCCGATCCGCTGCGATCCGGCCTTCGCGATCCAGTACGGCGGGAGCACCGGCTGCTTGCTCTTCGGGTCCACGATGTTGGCGGTGTGGTACGCGTAGTCGGTGCCGTGGAAGTTGCGGCCGGTGGAGTCCTTGAAACAGCTGTCGAAACCCGGCTTGCCGTAGCAGGCGCCGGTGGTCATCCGGCGCAGGAACGGGAACTCCCGGTCGAACTCGTGGTTACCGGCGACGTCGAAGTCCATCCCGAACGCGTTCAGCACTTCGATCGTCGGCTCGTTCGCGAACGCCTGCGTGTAGTCCGGCCAGCCGCTGAACTGGTCGCCCGAGCCGATCAGGAAGCTGTTCGGCTTCCCGGCCCGGAGCTTGTCCAGATGCGCCTTCAGGTACGCCGCGCCGCCGACCTGCTGGGTCCCCGAAGGGCCCGCGATCGTGAGGTTCTCGGTCTCGGAGAGGTAGCCGTGCAAGTCGGTCAGGCTGAGGATCTGCACCGGGATCGGTGCCGGCGCGGCGGTCGCAGGTGGCAGCGCGGTGGATCCCACCACCAGGCCGAGAAGGGCGAGCGCTGCGCTGATCCGGGACTTCCTGGGCATCGGTGTGCTCCTGTCGGTCGGGCGGAACCGAGACGCTACTGGCCGATCAGCACGCGGGGACATGCCCCGGCGTGCTGACTTCCTGCACGATCCGGCTGACTGGTCAGAGGTACGAGATCGCCCCGGGCGGCCCGGAGAGCCAGTGCGACGGCAGGAACATCCGGGACTGGTTCCGGCACGGCCCCTGACAGACCGGGCAGCTCGCGGCGCCACAGCTGAAGACCGCCCAGACGCCGTACGGCTCGGGCTGTTCGCGGAACTTCTCCGCCATCCTGCCCTTGCAGTGCAGACACCGAGGACCAGCCTCCACGGCTTGCACCGGCTGCGGTACGTCGGGTTTGCCGAAGGGCCGGCGTACCGCGCGCCAGATCCCGCGCAGGATGCGGATCGGTAGCGGTCCGACCACCAACCGGATCGGCGGCCCGACCGGCCGTTCGACGGCGGGGTGGATGACGGCCTGGCCGCGATACGCGGCCGGCGAGCGACGCGGCCGGATGGGTTTCGCGGCCGGTTTGACTGCAGGTTTGTGTGGGCGGCGCTTGTTCGCGTACATGGTTCCCCCCAAAGCCCGCGCGCCGAGCTGTGCTACTTCCAGGATCTGTCGGAGAACCAAATCCGGCCGCTGACGCATTTCTACAAGCGCATGAGTGAGGGGAACCGTACGGTCAGGGGAGAGAGGAGTCACGATGACTGGGTTTGTTGCTACTGCTGAGACCGATATCGCGGCATCGCCCGCACGGGTGTGGGAGGTGCTGACCAGCCCGGAGCAGCTGAAGGAACTGTGGTTCGGGGCCGTGGTCGAGACCGATTGGCAGGTGGGCAGCCCGATCACCTGGACCGGCGAATGGGAGGGCAAGCCGTACCAGGACAAGGGTGAGATCCTCGCCGTCGAGCCGGGGCGGTTGCTGCGCCTGACCCATTTCAGCCCGCTCACCGGGCAACCCGACGTACCGGAGAACTACCACACACTGACCTACACCCTCACCGGCAACACCCACCTCGAGCTCGCCCAGGACAACAACGCGAGCGAAGACGAAGCCAAGCACTCGCAAGGCATGTGGGAAACGCTGGTAGCCAAGGTCAAAGAGGCCGCCGAAGCCTGAGTAGCCGGTTGTTCAACCGCTGCCGTGCTTCAGCACGCCAGCGGTCGAACAACCCGCTATCGAACGGCCTGGGAGCGAGCAACAGCCCGACGGATCCGCTGCAGAACGCCCGCGGGGTGATCGAGGTCGGGCCAGCCCACCCGGACGACCTGGTAGCCGAGGTCGCGCAGCCGGTCCTCCCGATCCTTCTCCGCGATCAGCGCGCTCGGGTTCCCCTCGCGGTACTTGAGAGCTCCGTCGAACTCGATGATCACCCCGAACTGCGCGAGCAAGAAGTCGACCCGGGCCACGAACCGGCCGTGGCTGTCACGGATCTCGGCCTGCAGCACCGGCGCCGGGACGCCCAGATCCGCCAGCAACACCCGAAGCCGCGACTCGCCGACCGACTCGGCCCGCCCGTCGCCGAACCCGACCGCCCGCGTGGCCGTCCCGATCCCTGCCCGGCCGGCGAAGAGGGCCAGCGCGCCTGACAAATCCTGGGCCGTGGCGATCCGCAACCGCAGCGCCTGGTCCACCACCGATACCGCGACCGGATAGCTGATCCCCCGCACGGTCTCCACGACAGCCCGCGCGGCGAGAGTCGTCTGTACGCCGTCGATCTCGGCCACCGTGTCGACCGGTGGGCTGGCCGCGTGTTGACACACCGACCCACCGGACCGCCCGGCTCCCCGACTTCTGGTCACATGCACTCGCCGCAGCTCAAGCTCCGACACCCGTACGCCGTGCAGCAGCAACGCGGACTGATGGCTCACAACGACGCGACCGCCCAGTCGGTGGTAGACCGCCCTGGCAGTACGCACGTGGAACCATGCTGCTTGCTCCCAGGTTGGCATCGCCGCGACTGCGGATCCCGGATCGGCGTACGCCCCGCGGGTGAGTCGCACCCACCGCCCTGAAGCGACCCGCCCGCGAAGGTCGGCATCGGAGTACCCGGCCTCGATCGCGTCGCGCCGCGAGAACCACCCACCCCGCCGGGCGGCAACAACCTCCAGTCTCGTGTTCATGCCCAAGAACATGCCGCGTTCGCTGACCCCGGAGCGCGCGACTTTCAGGGCTGTGGATATCGGTGACTGGCGGGTTGTTCGGGCTCTGGCGTGCTGTAACCAGGCAGTGCAGCAACAACCCGCCAGCGGGGCTGTCAGTACTGTGAGCCCTATGGGTTCTGAAGGTGTGCAGGTGGGGCGGCCGACCCGGGAGCGGGCTGCGGTGGGGGAGGACGGGCGGTCGCGGGATCGGAGTCGGCCGGCGGTGCCGGATCCGTTGCCGATGAGTGTGGTCGACGCGCACTGCCATCTCGACATCGCCGACGGCGAGGACGGTGCCTGGCTGAGCCCGGCCGAGGCGATCAAGCTGGCGGCGTCGGTCGGCGTGACCAGGATCGTCCAGGTCGGGTGTGACCTGCCGGGCGCGGTCTGGGCGGTCGAGGCGGCCGCGCAGTACCCGAACCTGATCGCCGGCGTCGCCCTGCACCCGAACGAGGCGCCGAAGCTGAAGGAGGCCGGCGAGCTGGACAGTGCGCTGGCCGAGATCGAGCGGCTGGCGTCCGGCTCGGACAAGGTCCGGGTGATCGGTGAGACCGGGCTCGACTACTTCCGCACCGGCGCGGACGGGCAGGCCGCGCAGCACGAGTCGTTCGCCGCGCACATCGAGCTGGCGAAGCGGCTGGACAAGACGCTGATGATCCACGACCGGGACGCGCACGAGGACATCCTCCGGATCCTCGACCGCGAGGGCGTCCCGGACCGCCTCGTCATGCACTGCTTCTCCGGCGACACCGAGTTCGCCCGCGAGTGCGTGAACCGTGGCGCGTACCTGAGCTTCGCCGGCGTCGTCACCTTCAAGAACGCCCAGTCGCTACGGAACGCACTGGCTGTCACCCCCCTCGACCGCATCCTGGTCGAGACCGACGCGCCGTACCTGACGCCGTCGCCGTACCGCGGCAAACCGAACGCGTCGTACCTGATCCCGCACACCGTCCGCAAGATGGCCGACGTCCTCAACATCTCGGTCCCCGAACTCTGCGAAGCCCTCAACAACAACGCAAACAACGCCTTCGGCGGCCCCTGGTAATCACCGCAGCCGATAACCTGAGCCGGTGGATTTCGACACGGTAGACGCTCAGGTCATCGCGCTGGCCGAATCGTTGCGCGAGGCCGACGAGGCCACCGTGGCTGCCGAGGTCGCGCGCCTGAAGGCGTTGGCGGAACAGATCGACGACGAGCGTTCCCGCCGGCTGGCCCTGATCAGGGCGCAGAAGCTCCCCGAGTTGATCAGTGGGCCGAAGGCGGGTACCAGCCCGGAGTACTGGCGCGCGGCGAGCCTCGTCACGCAGGTCGTCAACGACAGCGGCTCGCCGGCCGATCAGATCGCTCATGCCGAACGCGCGATCCGGGAGATCGGCACGTTGGCGCGGCAGGCCCCGCGACGCGAGTTCCGCACGATCCTGCGGATGAACTCGACCCTCAAGCGCCTGATCGAGCGCCGCCGAGCCGAACGCCCGGACAGCGGATCGTGACCGGCCCTGTCAGGATTTCCCCGGAATCCTGGGAGTACAGGCTGGTCGCCGCAGTCGTCACCGTCGTCGATCAGCGCGTCGGTGGTACGGGGACCGCGCCCCGCACCCGCTGGAACGGGCAAGTACTCGTGGACACCGATCCGGACTTCCTCGGTGCAGCGGATGACGACGGCAACATGTGGGTGTCGATCGACAACATTCTCGAACCGTTGCGCAAGGCAAGGGATCTCGATCGGCCACTCACCGGCGGCGAGGTCCTCGAGGTTCGCGACGCGATGGCGACGCTGACCCACGAAGCCGTGCACCTCTTGGCGGAGTCCGGCGACGAGTCGGCACCGGACGCCCACCCGTTCGACGCCGCGGCCGAGGCAGACAACGAGGGCCGCACCGAGCATTGGACCCTCGTCAATCTCGACGGTGTCATCCACGACGTCTTCCCGTACGCCGGGCTGGAAGCGGTGGAAGCCGAGGTACTGGCCGAAACGAGTATCGACGCCTATCCCGCCTATACCCCCGCCGCCCGCGACCTCGATCAGGCGCTGGCCGAGCGGAGTGGATTGACGAGTGCCGAGGTCACCCAGAAGTTGATCCTTGCCGACGACGTCCAGCGCTGGAACGTCGCGGTCGACCTGGTGATCGACGAACGTCTCGTCAAGCCAGGCCTGATGCCCGAAGCCCATCGGGCCGAGGTGCGGAAGCAGTTGATCGCCCCGCTGCACGCGGCGCTGTCCGGACTCGAAGCGGTCGAGGACGACGAGTCGCTCGGGGACGACGTGAAGGCCGCTGCAGCCACTGCGGCTGCCCGCACGGCGGTTGCCGGGCTGGACACGGAACTCAACCAGATCGAGGGCAAGTACCAAGCCCAGCAGAACCAGTCTCCAGAGCTCGCGCGTCTGCGGGGGTTGACCGATGCTCAGGCGCCGGCAGCGGGCGCGACCAAGCGGTCGCCAGCTGGCACCGATCACGCGCCGTCCGAGCAGGGCAACGAAGGCCGGCCACGGGGGCAACGGACCGACCGGCCGCAGTCGCCTGAACGCTCGTCGTGAACTTTTCGGCGGGCGTTGCAGTCGGCTGCGGGGGAGGCGCAGGCTGAGGGTGCCGGCGCTGATCCCGGCGCCGGTTCTCGATGGGAGGGGTCATGAGTGTTCTGATGACGTTGCGCATCAGTGGGGATCCGACGGCGGTGGAGAAGCTGGCGGCTGACGACGGGGCGATGTTCCGTGACGTGGTGGCCGACGCGACCAGCCGGGGGCTGATCTCGCATCACTTCTACGGCAGCGAGCGTGAGGTTCTGGTGGTCGACGAGTGGCCGGACGAGGCGTCGTTCGAGGCGTTCTTCGAGCACTCCGGGCCGCAGATCCAGCGGATCATGACGGCGGCCGGCGTGAAGGGCGAGCCGAAGGCGGAGTACTGGCGTCACCTGCAGGTCGGCGACGACGTCGGGTGAGTCTGCTGGTAGACACACCGCATGGAGTTCAGTGAGGTCGTACGGCGTCGGCGGATGGTGCGGAACTACGACCCGGACCGCCCGGTGCCCGACGAGGTCCGGGAACGCATCCTGGAGAACGGTCTGCGGGCCCCGTCGGGCGGTTTCAGCCAGGGCTGGGCGTTCCTGACCCTCGAGGGCGCGGAACGGGACCGGTACTGGGGAATCGCGGCCGAGGATCCGGACGAGAAGTATGTTGAATGGATCACAGGCCTGCGCCGCGCGCCCTTGCTGATTCTGGCCTTCGCGCACAAGGACGCGTACCTCGATCGGTACACCGAACCGGACAAGGGCTGGACCGATCGCGACGAGGGTCGCTGGACCGCGCCGTACTGGTATGTCGACACCGGCATGGCGGTCCTGCTGATGCTCCAGACAGTCGTCGACGAAGGCCTAGGAGCCTGTTTTTTCGGGCCTCCTGCGGATAAAGCAGGTCGGTTGCTCAAGGAGTTCGGCGTACCTGAGGGGTTCGATCTGGTCGGGGTGCTGTCGGTCGGTCACCGGGCCCCGGACAAGCGGTCGCCGTCGCTGAGAAGGGGCCGCCGGACGACCGCCGAAGTGGTGCATCGGGGGCAGTGGGGCCATCACGCCGAGTAAGGACGCCGTTACACCTTTTCACGACTCGCCGACCAGGGGATTGGCACTTCCGCTACTTCTTCGTTATGGTCCCGTGATGTTGGCCGGGATCGGGGAAGATCCCGGGCAGCACGCCCCTCGGCGTTGACCCCTCACTCCAGGCAGCCAACCTGGCGCGCGCGGCCGATGCCTGTGCTGTCCGACCCCGTGCCCGGGTAGCCCTACCTGGGAGCGTTAGTGCGTAAGTCCATCATCGCGGCCGTCGGTGCGACGGCTGCGTTCGCCGTCGCGGGCGGCTCTGTGGCATATGCCGTGAAGAGCAAGACGGTCAGCGTCTCCGTCGACGGCCAGGTGCGGAAGGTGCATACCTTCGGCTCCACCGTGGCAGACGCTTTGAAGGCCGAGAAAGTTCAGACCGGCGACCATGACCTGGTCGCGCCGGCTCCGGACTCCAAGCTCAAGGACGGCCAGGAGATCTCGGTCCAGTACGGCCGACAGTTGACCGTGAACGCCGACGGCGCCAAGAAGGCGTACTGGACCACGGCAGCCAGCGTGAACGAGGCGCTTGCCGACCTCGGTCTGCGGTACGACGGGGCGCAGTTGTCCACCAGCCGGAGCGCGCCGCTCGGCCGGCAGGGTCTGGAGCTGACCGTCACCACGCCGAAGACGGTGCAGATCGTGCACCAGGGCAAGACCGTGACGATCAAGTCGCTGGCCGGCACCGTCGGTCAGGCCCTCACGCAGGCGAAGATCGCGTGGGACGCCGACGACCGGATCACCCCGGCCGCCGCCACCCCGCTGAAACTGGGCGTGAACAAGGTCGGCTTCGTGCAGGTCCTGCAGAAGACCGTCACCAAGAACGAGGCGATCGCGCACGGCACCGACAAGACCGAGTCGGCGACCCTGCTCGAGGGCACCACGAAGACCACCACCAAGGGCACCGACGGCGCGAAGGCCGTCACGTACCTGTACACCTTCCTGGACGGCAAGCTGTCGACCACCAAGGTTGTCGGGTCGAAGCTGGTGACCAAGGCGGTCGACGAGGAGGTGCTGGTCGGCACCAAGCCGAAGCCGACGACGCCGACCACGACGACCACCGGGACGACCGACACCACCCCGACGCCGAGCGGTGGCAGCGGCGCGTGGGACCGGATCGCCGCGTGTGAGTCCGGCGGTAACTGGGCCGCGAACACCGGCAACGGGTACTACGGCGGTCTGCAGTTCGACCACGGCACCTGGGCGGCGTACGGCGGTACGGCGTACGCGAGCAACGCCAACGGTGCGTCGAAGGCGCAGCAGATCTCGATCGCGGAGAAGGTCAAGGCCGACCGCGGTGGCTACGGCGCGTGGCCCGTCTGTGGCAAGAAGGCCTAGTGACAGACTGACGAGGTGACCTCGTCTGATTCATCCACTTCCGCCGGACCGAGACTTCTCGGTCCGGCGGAAGTGCGTTCACTGGCCGCTGCTCTCGGGGTCCGCCCGACCAAGCAGCGTGGGCAGAACTTCGTCATCGACCCGAACACGGTCCGCCGGATCGTCCGGGCCGCCGAGCTGACGGCCGGTGAGACGGTGCTGGAGATCGGGCCCGGCCTCGGCTCGCTGACGCTGGCGCTGCTCGCGGAGGGGCACCGGGTCACCGCGGTCGAGATCGACCCGCTGCTCGCGCAGGCGCTGCCGTCGACGATCGCGACGTACGCGCCGGAGCAGGCGAAGGACCTGACGGTCGTCGAGGCCGACGCGATGGACGTGGGCCCGGCCGAGATCGGCGAACCGACCGCCTGCGTCGCCAACCTGCCCTACAACGTCGCCGTACCGGTCCTGCTGCACCTGCTCGAGGTGTCGGACTCGCTACGGCACGGACTCGTGATGGTGCAGTCCGAGGTCGCGGACCGGCTCGCCGCCCCGCCGGGGTCGCGCACGTACGGCGTACCGTCCGCGAAGGCCGCCTGGTACGCCGACGTACGGCGGGCCGGCCCGATCGGGCGGAACGTGTTCTGGCCGGCACCGAATGTGGACTCCGGCCTGGTCGCCTTCGAGCGCCGGGACCCACCGGCGACGCCGGCCGCGCGCGAGGAGGTGTTCGCGGTGATCGAGGCGGCGTTCTCGCAGCGCCGGAAAACGATCCGTTCCGCGCTGGCCCGCTGGATGCCGGACCGGGAGCGGCTCGACGAGGTACTCCGCGCGACGGGCATCGACCCCCGGTTACGGGGCGAAATGCTCGGGATCACAGAGTTCGCCGCGCTCGCAGGTGCAGCAAGGACTGTATAAGGCACTAGCCTGTGCGACGTGCCACCTTCTGTTGAGGTCACGGTGCGGGCGCCGGCCAAGATCAATCTCGGTCTGTCGGTCGGCCCGCCGCGCCCGGACGGGTTCCACCCCGTCGCCACGGTGTACCAGGCCGTTGCCCTGTACGACGACGTCACCGCCGCGGTGCGGGACGACGACGGCGAGGTCTCGGTCGAGATCGTGGGGGACTTCGCGGACGACGTACCGACCGACGAGACCAATCTCGCGGTGCGGGCGGCCCGGCTGCTGCAGGCGGAGTACGACGTCGACGAGGGTGTCGACCTGACGATCCGGAAAACCATTCCGGTGGCCGGCGGGATGGCCGGCGGCTCGACCGACGCCGCGGCGACCCTGGTGGCCTGCAACCGGCTGTGGGGGCTGCAGCTGACCCAGACCGAGCTGCAGCATCACGCGGGGGAGCTCGGCAGCGACGTACCGTTCTGCCTGGTCGGCCACACCGCGCTCGGGCAGAACCGGGGCGAGCAGGTCACCGAGGTGATGTCCCGCGGGACCTTCCACTGGGTGTTCGCGATCGCCGACGGCGGCCTGTCGACGCCGGAGGTGTACGGCGAGCTCGACCGGCTGCGGCCGCTGCGCCGCGTGGAGCCGCCGCAGGTTCGTCCGGAACTGATGTCCGCGTTGCTGTCCGGGCAGCCGGGCGCGCTCGCGGTTGCGCTCAGCAACGACCTGCAGGCCGCGGCGTTGTCGTTGCGCCCGGAGCTGTCCGACACGCTGCAGTTCGGCCTCGACCAGGGCGCGCTGGCCGCGCAGATCTCCGGGTCCGGCCCGACGTGCCTGTTCCTGGCCGCCGACAGCCGCAGCGCGGTGGACCTGGCGGTGGAGCTCGCGGAGTCCGGCCTCTGCCGGATGGTGCGGCAGGCGGAGGGTCCCGTCCCCGGCGCCCGGATCCTGCCGGCGATCGTCAGCCGCTAGAAAACCGCTCGTCCCCGCCGCCGTCCGGTGCTAGCGTCGAACAAGCCCTAGCCAAGAGACAGGAGACCGGGATGCGCCGCGAATCGATCTACCTCATCGGTACTGATCGCTTCGACGCATTCGCGAGGACTCTTGAACTCTCTGACGATGGGCATTGTGGCGCATGTCGACGCCGGTAAGACCAGCCTGACCGAGCGGCTGCTGTACGCCGCCGGCGTCATCGACCGGGTCGGCCGGGTCGACGACGGAAGCACCCAGACCGACTCGATGGATCTCGAGCGGAAGCGCGGCATCACGATCCGTTCCGCCGTGGTCGCGTTCGCGCTCGGCGACCTGCCGGTCAACCTGATCGACACGCCCGGGCACTCGGACTTCATCGCCGAGGTCGAGCGCGCACTGTCCGTGCTGGACGGTGCGGTGCTGGTGCTGTCGGCCGTCGAGGGCGTGCAGCCGCAGACCCGGCTGCTGATGCGTACCCTCGACCGGCTGCGGATCCCGACGCTGCTGTTCGTGAACAAGATCGACCGGGTCGGCGCCCGGTACGACGACCTGCTCGCGGACATCCGGCGGTTGCTGACACCGGCCGCCGTACCGATGGGGACTGTGACCGACCTCGGGCAACGGTCCGCGCGGTACGCGCCGCTGCCGTTACATAACCAGGTGCTCGGCGAACTGCTTGCCGAACGCAACGACGACTTCCTGGAGCGGTACCTCGAAGATGCCGATGCTGATCCCGCGGAGGAACTCGCGCGGCAGGTCGCGGCGGCGTCGGTACACCCGGTGTACTTCGGTTCGGCGATGACCGGAACCGGCGTACCGGAGCTGATCGAGGGCATCCGAACCTGGTTGCCGCGAGCAACCGGATCGCCGGCGGACGAACTGCGGGCGCGGGTGTTCAAGGTCGAGCGCGGTGCCGCGGGGCAGAAGATCGCGTCGGCGCGGATCGTCACCGGCTCGCTGCCGGCCCGGACGCCGGTTCCGGTGCAGCCGGTCGACGGAACAGAGTACCTGATCCGGCCGACCGGGATCGAGGTGTTCTCGGACGGCGGCCGGCAGTCGGTCGACCGAGCCGAGGCGGGACAGATCGTCGCGCTGCGCGGGCTGAAGAGCATCCGGATCGGGGATCAGCTCGGCGTTCGCACCGAACGGGTCGGGCAGCTGTTCGCGCCGCCGACCCTGGAGACCGTCGTGAGCGCACGGGATCGGGTGAAGCTGTTCCAAGGGCTGACCCAGCTCGCCGAGCAGGACCCGCTGATCCGGGTCCGCAAGGCCGATGAGATCACCGTGAGCCTGTACGGCGAGGTGCAGAAGGAGGTGATCGCCTCGCTGCTCGCGACCGAGTACGGCGTCGACGTCACCTTCAGCGAGACGACACCGATCCATGTCGAGCGGCTGGACGGAACGGGGTCGGCGATGCGGGACATGGGTGAGCCGGGGAACCTCTGGCTGGCCGGCGTCGGCTTCCGGGTGTCGCCGGTTGCCGAGGGCATCGAATACGAGCTGGAGGTCGAACTCGGTGGGCTGCCGCGCGCCTTCCACACCGCGATCGAGGAGACGGTCCGCCAGACGCTGCACCAAGGCCTGTACGGCTGGGAGATCCCGAACATCCACGTCGCGCTGACGCACACGGCGTACTCCAGCGTCGCCACCGTCGCGGCGGACTTCCGCCGCCTCGTCCCGCTGATCCTGACGCAGGCGATTCACCAGGCCGGTACGACGGTCCTCGAGCCGGTGAACCACTTCGAGCTGGACGTCCCGTCCGACACCGTCTCGCGGATCATGGCGCACGTGGCCGAGAACCGCGGCGTCGTCCTGGAGACCACGCTCACCCCGACCCAGGCACATCTCGAAGGCACCGTCCCGGCCGCCACCACGCACGGCTTCGAGTCCCACCTCCCGCCGCTCACGCGGGGCGAAGGCCTGCTCGCGACCAGCTTCCACAGCTACACGCCCGTCGCCGGACCGCCGCCGACCCGGGCCCGCACGGACGGCAACCCACTCAACGAGAAGCAGTACCTCCTGCACCTCAACCGGGCGTAGGGAGCGGACGTGCACCACTCACCAACCCAGGTCGTCGGGCGCGCTCCCCGCGTGGGAGCGGCCGGCGAGGGCGGCGCAGCCCGGGTTGGTGAGTGGTGGCGGTCCGCTCGCTAGTCGAAGCTCTCGAGGATGGTGTGGATTTCCTCGACCGTTTCGGTGACGCCGGGAGTGTGGGCGGTGATGGAGAGGAGCTCTCGCAGGTGGAGGAGAGGGAGCCGGTCGCGCCAGCCGGACTCCAGCGGGTGGGCTTCCTCGTAGGCGGTGAAGAAGTCGTCGGACAGGTGGCCGTAGATGAGCAGGGTGGCGAGATCGGCCTCAGGCCAGCCGTAGTGGACGGCCGGGTCGATCATGCCGGGGTCGCCGGACGGCCCGGGGAGGAGGTTGCCGTGCCAGAGATCGCCGTGCACGAGGGACGGCGGCTGGGCCGGGACCAGATCGTGGAGGCGGCCGGCGATGCGTTCGAGACGACGGCGGTCCGCCTCGGGGAGCTGGTTGTGGCAGGTCGGGAACTCCAGAAAGCGCAGTAGGCGGTGCTCGGCGAAGAACGCGTGCCCGTCGGTCGTCCACGGGTTCCGCTGCAGCAGAGTCCCCAGGTAGTTGTCGTGGTGATACCCGAACTTGTCCGCGGTCTGCTGGTGCTGCACGGCCAAAGCCCGCCCTGCGTCCTCCCAGTACGTCGGTGACGCCGCCGACGTACCCAGGTCGGACAGCACGATGAACGTCGGTGTCACCCGCAGGACCTCGGGTACGACGAATCCGCCGGCCACCCGCAGCGCGTCGAGGCCCTCCGCCTCCAATGCGTACAGGTCAGGCGGCAGGTCGTCCTGCGTCTTCACGACCACCGAGCGGCCCGCCGTCGTACGCACGCGAAAGGTCTTGCTCGCGTACCCACCTTCGAGCGGATCAGCCGAAACGGCATCGCCCAGAGACAGGCCGTCGAGCCAAGCAGTAGTCAGCACCTGGACGATCCTGGCACAGCTGTCGCGGTCGGCTACTCTTGGGCGCGTTATGGCGGCACCTAACTTGGTCAATCTGGAAGCTGTTTCGAAGGGCTTCGGGACCCGCACCCTGCTCGACTCCGTCTCCCTCGGCATAGGCCGTGGCGAGCGCGTCGGCGTGGTCGGGCGCAACGGCGACGGCAAGTCGACGCTCCTGCAGCTCCTGGCGCGCCGTGAGGAGCCCGACAGCGGCCGGATCACACACAACCGCGACCTGCGGCTCGGGTACCTCGGGCAGAGCGACGATCTCGACCCCGGGCAGACCGTGCTGCACGCGGTCCTCGGCGATGTCGAGACCTACACCTGGGCGGCGGATCCGCGAGCACGGTCGGTGATGGAGCACTTGCTCGGTGAGGTCGACCACCAGGCGCTGGTCGGCAGCTTGAGTGGTGGTGAGCGCCGGCGGGCGTCGCTGGCCCGGTTGCTGCTCACCGAGGTCGACCTGCTGATCCTCGACGAGCCCACCAACCACCTGGACATCGAGGCGGTCAGCTGGCTCGCGGACCACGTGGTCGACCGCGCCGGCGCACTGATCGTGGTCACCCACGACCGCTGGTTCCTGGACGCCGTCTGCACCGAGACCTGGGAGGTCCAGGGCGGCAGCGTCGCGTCGTACGACGGCGGGTACGCCGCGTACGTGCTCGCGAAGGCCGAACGGACCCGGAACGCGCAGGTCGTCGAGGGCAAACGGCAGAACCTCCTGAAGAAGGAGCTCGCCTGGCTGCGCCGTGGTGCACCGGCGCGAACCAGCAAGCCCAAGTTCCGCATCGACGCCGCGAACGCGCTGATCGAGAACGAGCCGCCGCCCCGCGACAAGCTCGCCCTGTCCCAGCTCGCGACCTCGCGGCTCGGCAAGGACGTGTTCGACGTCGAGGACGTCAGCTTCAGCTTCGGCGACCGGAAGATGCTCGACCACGTCACGTTCCGGCTCGGCCCGGCGGACCGGATCGGGCTGCTCGGCCCGAACGGCGCCGGCAAGACCACGTTCCTCAGGGTCCTCACCGGCCTGCTCGCCCCGGATCGCGGTGTGGTCAAGCAGGGCAAGACGGTCCGGATCGCCAACCTCTCGCAGACGCTGGAGGAGATCGACGGCAGCGTCACGGTCCTCGACCACATCACCGCGATCCGGCGTACGGCGGCCCTCGCGGGGCGGGGCGGTGAGCTGACCTCCTCGCAGCTGCTGGAGCGGTTCGGGTTCACCGGCGACAAGCTGACGACGCGGATCTCCGACCTGTCGGGTGGCGAGCGGCGGCGGTTGCAGCTGCTGCGGATCCTGCTCGATGAGCCGAACGTGCTGATCCTCGACGAGCCGACCAACGACCTGGACGTCGAGACGCTGACCGTGCTGGAGGATTTCCTCGACAGCTGGCCGGGTGTGGTCGTCACCGTGACCCATGACCGGTACTTCCTGGAGCGGGTCAGCGACATGGTTTACGCGATCATGGGTGATGGCCGGGTGCGGCATCTCCCGCGCGGTGTCGATCAGTATCTCGAGGAACTCGAGGCCGGAATTCCGCGGCGGGCGGCGTCAAATGTGTCGACACCGGCGGTCGAGATGTCCAGTGATTTGGCGGCGACCGGAAATGGTCAGGTCGTTGAGCGTCCGACCGCTGACGCGGCAGTGGCCCGGGCGGCGAAGAAAGAGCTGAACCGGATCGAGCGGCAGCTCAGCAAGCTCACCGAGACCGAGGCGAAACTGCACGACCAGCTGGCCGCCAGCGCGAGCGACTACGCGCGGCTGGCCGAGCTGGACGCCGAGCTCCGCAAGCTCGCCGACGAGCGCGGGGAGCTGGAGACCGCCTGGTTCGAGGCCGCGGAGCGCGCCGAGTAGGCAGCGGGTCTCGGCCTTGGGCCGGTCCGGAAATCGTTGCTGTGCAGGAGCTGTGAGCAGCGGCGCACCCTCCGATCCCCTGTGATTCGGAGGGGTGCGCCGAGCTCGTGGGTGAGCGGGCCCCGTGCCGGCCGGCGTTGTTCGGGCCCCGAGCCCCGGACACCGTCGACCGCTTTCGGCGGACCACCTCTTGCCGCCGAAGTCACCATGTTCTGACGTTGTGTAGTCGATCTGGCACCGACGGTGATGACCCTAGTCCTGGCCCTCACCGGTGTCGATAGTCGTCGGCTACAACAGCCTCTCGATCTCGTTGCAACTAGCAACGATTGGGACCCCGGTGAAGTGACGGGTCGTCTTTTCGGATTATTCCGACACAATTCCGGCGCGCGTTTGTCGACGCCGGCGAGGCTTTGTCTGCGGTGATAAACCGGTTTGTTTTCTAGTGCTTTTCCAGGTCGAACGGGCGCACGAGCTCGCGCAGTACCCGGGCGATCTTCTGCTGGTCGCGGTCGCTGAGGCCGCCGAGCAGGGTGCGCTCGTGGGTGAGCAGGTCGGCCATCGCGGCATCGACCTTGTCCCGGCCGGCGGTGGTCAGTTGCACCAGCACCCCGCGGCGGTCGCTCGGGTCAGGGAGGCGCTCGACCAGCCCGCGGGCGGTCAGTCGGTCGACCCGGTTCGTCATCGTGCCGGACGTGACCAGGGTTTCCTTGAGCAGCTTGCCGGGGGAGAGTTGGTACGGCGTACCCGCGCGGCGGAGGGCGGCGAGGACGTCGAACTCCCACGACTCCAGGTCGTGCGCGTCGAACGCCTGACTGCGCGCGCGATCCAGGTGCCGCGCGAGCCTGCTGACCCGGGACAGCACCTCCATCGGCGCCACGTCGAGATCGGGGCGCTCGCGGCGCCAGGCCTCGATCAGCCGGTCGACCTCGTCCTCCATGGCTTCGAGAGTACTCATCAAGACTCTTGACATCAAGACAACTCCCGGAGGTAAAGTATCTCGACGTCAAGATAAATCCCGAGAGAGGTCAGCCGATGCGCACGTCACCCGTGTGGAGTCCCGAGCAGTACGGCACGTACGCCGACGAGCGCGCCCGCCCGTTCCGCGACCTGGTGGAGCGCGTCCGTGCGGACAGCGTGCGGAACGTCGTCGACCTGGGCTGCGGACCCGGCGCGCTCACCGCCACGCTCCGGCCGGTCTGGCCGGACGCGACGATCGTCGGGATCGACAGCTCGCCGCAGATGCTCGAGAAGGCGCAGGAGTACGCCGACGACCACCTGAGCTTCGAGCTCGGCGACGTCCGCGAATGGGCGCCCGAGCCGGGTTCGCTGGACGTGATCGTCACCAACGCGACGCTGCAGTGGGTCCCGGAACAGCTCGACCTGTTGCCCGGGTTCGTGCGCGCGCTGCGGCCGGGCGGCTGGCTGGCGATCCAGATCCCCGGCAACGGCAACGCGCCGTCGCACGCGATCCTGCGCGAACTCGCCGGCACCGAGCCGTACGCCGAGTACGCGAAGGACGCGTCGCTGCGCCCCGACGTACCGGGGCCGGCGGAGTACGTCGATGCGCTGAGCGCCGAGGGCTGCGTGGTCGACGCGTGGGAGACGACGTACTTCCACCTGCTGTCGGGCGACAACGCCGTACTGGAGTGGGTGAAGGGGACCGGCGCGCGACCGGTGCTGCAGTCGTTGCCCGATGACGTGCGGCCGCGGTTCGAGGCGGAGTACGGCGCTCGGCTCGCGGAGGCGTACCCGCAGCGGGACTACGGGACGCTGCTGCCGTTCCGGCGGATCTTCGCAGTTGCCCAGAAGAAGGGGTGAGCATGCGGCTCGATCATGTGCAGGTGTCCTGCCCGCCTGGTGGTGAGGACGTGGCGCGGGCGTTCTACCGGGACGCGCTCGGGATGACCGAGGTGGAGAAGCCGGAGTTGCTGCAGGCGCGCGGCGGGTGCTGGTTCAAGGCTGGTGCGGCGGAGATTCACGTCGGTGTGGAGGAGGGGTTCACGCCCGCTAAGAAAGCTCATCCTGCCTTGGCTGTGGAGGATCTGGATGCGCTGGCGTCCCAGCTGGAGAGCCTCGGTTTCCCGGTGAAGTGGGACAACGAGACGATCCCGGGCCGCCGGCGGTTTCACACCGCCGACGGTCACGGGAATCGGATCGAGATCGTCTGAAGCGGCTCGCCCGGCCCCCTCAAGCCGGGCGAGCCGCTGGTCTTACTCGGTGTTATTCGGTGGCCAGCGCGCCGGCCGGTGCGACCTTCGCCGCCCGGCGAGCGGGCAGGACCGAGGCGAGCAAGCCTGCGACCGCGGCGATGGCGGCGATTGCGATCAGCAGCTTCCCGGGTACGGCGTACTCGACACCACCGTCGACCGTCTGGCCGCCCATCAGCGCACTCGTCCCGGTCCAGCCGTAGATCAGGCCGAGCACGATCCCGAGACCGGCCGCGACGAGTGCCATCAGCAACGACTCGACGGCGAGCATCCGGCGTAGCTGGCGTCGGGACAACCCCATCGCCCGGAGCAGTGCGTTCTCCCGCGTCCGCTCCAGCACCGACAGACTGAGCGTGTTCCCGACGCCGACCAGCGCGATCAGCACCGAGACCCCGAGCAGACCGATCCCGACGATCAGCAGGACGTCGAAGATCTTCGTGTAGCTGGTCCGCTCGGCCAGACCGCCCTCGACGCTCAGGTCCTTCACGGTCGGGATCGACTGCTGGACGGCTTCGATCACCTGTGAGCCGTTCGCCTTCGGATCCGACGCCAGCCAGTACCCGGTCACCGCCGCGTTCGGCGCCAGCTTCGCGAGGTCGCTCGAGGTCACCGTGATCGGTCCGAGCCCGGTTGCCAGTTTCGCCTTCATGAGCAGCTTGTGCTTCCCCGCGACGATCGTCACCGGGACGCCGCTCTCGACCTGCAGCAGGACCATCGTCGAGTGGTCCAGCAGCGCCGTCCCCGGCTCGAGTTTGTTGGCCAGATCCGGGTTGTGGATCACCGAGCCGGCCGCTTTCGGGTCGATCCCGGTGACCGGGAGCTCCTGGCCGCCGGCGTTCACGGTCACCTTGCTGATCGGGACGACCTGCGTGATGCCCTTGATGTCGCGCAGTTGCTGTTCCGCGCCGGCCGGCATCTTCTCGTTGTACGTCGTCACCATCAGGTCGACCGGATACTGCCCGTCCATCGACACGTCGAAGGTCTTGCGCACCGAGGCGATTCCGACACAGGTGAGGCTGATCAGCGTGACCCCGATCAGCAGGGCGGACGTCGTGGCCGCCGTACGTTTCGGGTTCCGGACCGCGTTCGCGACGGCGATCCGGGCGGGTACGCCGCCACCTCGGGCCGGGAGCGCGCCGATCAGGCGGATCAACGCCGGCACCAGCAGCGAACCGATCGCGAGGACCCCGAGGAACGAGAGCCCGCCACCCGCGACACCGAGCAAGACCTGGCTCTGCGACGCTCCCGCTGCGAGCAGCAGACCGCCGCCCGCGAGCAGCAGGAAGCCCAGGACCAGGCGCAGTACGCCGGCCTTCGACGCGGCCGCCGGAGTAGCCTCGGGACGCAGCGCGGCCAGCGGGGCCACCTTCGTCGCGCGCCGGGCCGGTACGACGGCGGCGATGAGCGTGGCGACCGTACCGAGCAGCAGCGGCAGGAACATCGACGACAGATCGAGATGCAACGGGACGGCCGGGATACCCCAGTCGAACTCGCGGGACAGCGCCAGCGCCAGCGCGGAGAGCGCGACCCCGAAGACCACACCGATCGCCGACGCGATCGCGCCGACCACGGCCGCCTCGGCCAGGACCGAGGAGAACACCTGTCGCCGGGACGCGCCGACACAGCGCAGCAACGCCATCTCGCGGGTGCGCTGGGCGATCACGATCGTGAACGTGTTGCCGATCACCAGGCAGGCGACGAACAGCGCGATCACGGCGAACATCCCGAACACACCACCGAGTACGTCGATGCCGTGCGTGAAGCCCTCCACCTCGTGCTGGATGTACGCCGTACCGGTGTAGGTCCGCAGGTCCTTCGACACCGCGGCCTGCGCGGCGTCCGCGAGCTGCTGCTCGGTGACACCGGGCTTGCCGGCGATCGCGATCGCGCGGGTGTAGGCGCCCGGTTCGAAGACCTTCACCGCCGCGGGCGTCGCGACCGCGGCCGCCGTACCGACGCTCTTCGAGTCGTCGAGCAGGCCCACCACGGTGACGTTCCAGGACTTGTCGTCGTACGAGCTGATCCGCAGCGTCTGGCCCACCGAGACCTTGTGCTTGGCGGCGGTCCGGGCCGGCAACGCGATCTCGTTGGTTGCGGTGGGCAACCGGCCGGACGAGGTCCCGGGACCGGAGATGTGGGTGGTGTCGTACAGCGCGTCGATCGGAAGTGACGTCGGGCGGACCAGACCGGGGTACGACGCCTGCAGGAAGGCGGTGGTCAGCGTGACGACCGACGCGGCCTGCGGAATCTTCTGCGCCTTCGCGATGTCGTCCGGCGAGATCGTCGCGTTGCCCGTGGAGACGACCGCGTCGACCCCCTTGTACTGCGCACCGATCGTCTCGTCGACGCCGTGCGACGCGGACGCGTGCACGATCATCGCGAGCGACCCGAAACCGACCCCGAGGACGATCGCCAGGCAGGCGGCGATCAGGCGGCCCAGGTGGGCGCGCAGCGAGGAGAGGATGGAGCGTCGCACGTCAGGCCCCCAGCTGGCGCAGCGCGTCCAGGACGCTCTCCGGGGTCGGCTGCCGCAGCTCGCCGGCCAGCTTGCCGTCGGCAAGCATCACCACGCGGTCGGCGTACGACGCCGCCAGCGGGTCGTGGGTCACCATCACCACGGTCTGGCCGAACTCGCGGACCGAGCGGCGCAGGAAGCCGAGCACCTCGGCCCCGGACCGCGAGTCCAGGTTGCCGGTCGGCTCGTCGGCGAACACGACCTCCGGCCGGCCGACCAGGGCACGCGCGACCGCGACCCGCTGCTGCTGACCGCCGGACAACTCCGACGGCCGGTGCGTGAGCCGGTCCTGTAACCCGAGTACGTCGATCAGCGTGCCGAGCCACTGCTGCTCGGGCTTGCGGTTCCCGAGCTCGAGCGGCAGCAGGATGTTGTCCTTCGCGGTCAGCATCGGCAGCAGGTTGAACGACTGGAACACGAACCCGATCCGGTCCCGGCGGATCTTGGTCAGCTCCGCGTCGGGCAGCTGGGTCAGCTCGGTCTCGCCGAGCAGTACCTGGCCGCCGGTCGGGGTGTCCAGCCCGGCCAGACAGTGCATCAGCGTCGACTTGCCGGACCCGGACGGGCCCATGATCGCGGTGAACTGGCCGACGCCGAAGTCGACCGAGACGCCGTCGAGCGCGGCGACCGCGGTGTCGCCCTGTCCGTACACCTTGCGCAGCTCGTGCGCCCGGATCGCGGTCCGCGGCTCCCCGTCCTGCGGCAGCCGCCCGGCCGCAAGCTCCCCGGTCTGCAAGCTCATGTCACTCCTTGGTTCAAACCCGATGGTGAACCAAAAGTTAGTGAACGCGAGGCTTGCGTACGTCGGACCAGAGTGGGGACTCCGCGTCCTACCTGGGTATTACTTGGTCGGCCGGACGAGCCCTGTCTCGTACCCCAGGACGACGAGCGCGACCCGGTCCCGCAGGCCGGTCTTCGCGAGAATCCGGCCGATATGCGTCTTCACCGTTGCCTCGGACAACGTGAAGAGCTTGGCGATCTCGGTGTTCGACAGGCCGCGGGCGACCTCGATCAGCACCTCGCGCTCGCGGGCGGTCAGCTCGGCCAGGTCCGGCCGTTCGGTCTCGGTGTCGGGCAGTGCGCCGGCGAAGTGCTCCAGCAGCCGCTTCGTCGTACTCGGGGAGACCACCGCGTCACCGGAGTACACCTGGCGGATCGCGCTCAGCAGGTCCGCGGGCGGGGTGTTCTTGAGCAGGAAGCCGGCCGCGCCGGCCTTGATCGCGGCGAACGCGTACTCGTCCAGGTCGAAGGTGGTCAGTACGATCACCTTGGGGGCCTGCGGCAACGACTGCAGCTGCTGGGTGGCCTGGACGCCGTCCAGTCGCGGCATCCGGACGTCCATCAGTACGACGTCGCACGCGGTGACCTGGATCTTCTCGACCGCCTCGCCGCCGTCACCCGCCTGACCGACGACGCGCATGTCCGCCTGGGAGTCGACCAGCATCGTGAATCCCGCTCGGACCAGTTCCTGATCGTCCACCAGGAACACCCGGATCACGTCGTCCATCACTCTCCAGTCGGCAGGTTGTACGGCAGCTTGGCGATCACCTCGTAACCGCCGCCCGCCTTCGGTCCGGCGCTCACCGTACCGCCCGAGACCGAGGCGCGCTGCCGCATCCCGACCAGGCCGTGACCCGGGTCCGAGCTCGGCGCGACGCCGGCACCGCGGCCGTCGTCGGTGACCACCACGATCAGCATCTCGCGACCGAAGTCCAAGGTGACGGAGGTCCGCGCTCCCGGCCCGGCGTGTTTCAGGGTGTTGGTCAGCCCCTCCTGCACGATCCGGTACGCCGTGAGGCCGAGTAGGGCCGGCAGGTCGCGGGGCTGGCCGGTGACGTCGTAGCTGACGGCCAGCCCGGCTTCCCGGACGTTCTCGATCAGCTCCGGCAGCGACGAGACGCCAGGCTGCGGGCGGGGCTGGTTCGGATCCAGTTCGTTCTGCTCGTCCTGCTTGAGCAGGCCGAGCATCTTGCGCATCTCGGTCAGGCTCGCGCGGCCGGTGTCGCCGATGGTCGCGAGCGCCTTCTTCGCCGCCTCGGGGGACTGGTCCGCGGCGTACAGACCGCCGTCGGCCTGGACGATCATGATCGACAACCCGTGCGCGACCACATCGTGGATCTCGCGGGCGATCCGGGTCCGCTCGTTGCTGACAGCCAGCTTCGCCTCGCGGTCGCGGTCACGCTCGAGCTGGGCGGCCCGCTCCTCGAGTTGGTTGACGTACAGCCCGCGGGTCCGGCGGCGCTCGCCGAACGCCCAGACGCCGAAGACGACCGCGCCGAGCGCGACCATCATCGTGACCTGCTGCTTCCAGTCCGAGCCCGCCCAGTACCTCGACGTCGCCATCAGGACGCCGAGGCCGCCGATCCCGAGGGCGATCCGGCTCAGGCGTACGTCGCCGTACACGGAGATCGCGTAGAGCGCGACCAGGAGGCCGACATTGCCGGGCTGCAGTTCGACCCCCGTCAGCCACTGCAGGACGGCGACCGAGCAGACGCCGAAGAAGACCAGTTCGGGGTGCGTACGGCGCCAGATCAGCGGGACCAGCATGCCGAACGCGAGGATGCCGCCGAAGTGCGCCTGGGCGAGCGACAGGAACCCGAACGTCACACAGAGCCCGCCGGCGAGGAACAGGTCGAACGCCCTGCTCCGGGCAGGCAGCGGCCGCGCGGTCAAGATCCCCGTCATGCGAGCCAGGGTACGGGGCCGCCCGCTGCGAGGGGTCAGTCCACAGTCGGATGTCGGCGTACGACCAGGGTGTTGCGTACCGAACGACGGGTAGTGGTCGCCTCCGCCTGGCTGGGTGCCGCCGCCCCCAGGCGTGCGGAATGACCGGAGCCCGGACCACTACCCGTTCTTCGGTACGCCTACTTGTGCGGGCGCGTCGACAGGGTCGGCTTCGGCTCCAGGCCGGACAGGCCGTTCCAGGCCAGGTTGACCAGGTGCGCGGCGACGTCGGGCTTCTTCGGCTTGCGGGCGTCCAGCCACCACTGGCCAGTGAGCGCGACCATGCCGACCAGCATCTGGGCGTACATCGGCGCGTTCTTCGGGTCCAGGCCGCGGCGCTTGAAGTTCTCCGCCAGGATGTGCTCGACCCGGGTTGCGACGTCGCTGAGGATCGAGATGAACGAACCGGTCGACGAACCGACCGGGGAGTCCCGGACCAGGATCCGGAAACCGTCGGAGTTGTTCTCGATGTAGTCGAGCAGCGCGAGCGCGGCCTGCTCCACGAGTTCGTGCGCCCGGCCTGCGGTCAGCGACTGGGTGACACCGTCGAGGAGCGCCCGTACCTCGCGGTCCACGACGACGGCGTACAGGCCTTCCTTGCCGCCGAAGTGTTCGTACACGACCGGCTTGGAGACCTCGGCGCGCGCCGCGATCTCCTCCACCGAGGTGGCCTCGTACCCCTTCTGGGCGAACAGGCCGCGGGCGATGGTGATGAGTTGTTCGCGACGCTCGGCACTCGTCATCCGGATCCGGCCGGACCGCCGCGGTTTGGGTTCCGTCACGTCGAGATCACGTCAGCATCATGCCGTACTCAGGTGTTGCGGGTGCGGGAATTACGGTCAGGCCGCCTTCAAGGTGCGGGGCGTCGCGTCGGCCCGGCGGGCCTCCAGGCGCTCCCTGACCGGCCAGCGGACGTCGCTGACCCAGCCCATTTTCTCGAAGAACCAGATGCACCGCGCCGACGTGTCGAGCTGCCCACGCAGTACGCCGTGCCGCGCGCAGGTCGGGTCGGAGTGGTGCAGGTTGTGCCACGACTCGCCCTGGCTCAGGATCGCCAGCCACCACACGTTGCCGGACTTGTCGCGGCTCTTGAACGGCCGGTCGCCGATCGTGTGGCAGATCGAGTTGATCGACCAGGTGACGTGGTGCAGCAGCGCGATCCGGACCAGGCTGGCCCAGAAGAATGCGGTCAACGCGCCCTCGATCGACCACGACCACAGGCCGCCGATGATCGCCGGCGCGAGCAGCGAGACAGTCACCAGCAGCGGGAACATCCGCGACACCTGGACGATGTCCTTGTCCTTCAGCAGGTCCGGCGCGTACTGCCGCTGCGGAGTCTGCTCGGTGTCGAACAACCACCCGACGTGCGCGTGGAAGAAGCCCTTGGACAGCGCTCCGAGGCTGTTGCCGTACTTCCACGGGCTGTGCGGGTCGCCGTCGCGGTCGGAGAACTTGTGGTGCTTGCGGTGATCGGCCACCCAGCGGATCACCGGCCCCTCGATCGCCAGCGAGCCGGCGATCGCCAGGACGTACTTCGTCGCGCGGTTCGGCTTGAACGACTTGTGCGTGAACAGCCGGTGGAAACCGATCGAGATCCCGTGTCCGGCGATCGTGTAGAACACCACCGCCAGGACCACGTCCCGCCAGCCGAGGAACCCGCCCCACGCGATCGGCACCGCCGCCAGCACTGCCAGGAACGGGATGGCGATGAACAGCGCGAGTGCTACCTGTTCCCAGGGCTTCTTCCGTTCACCACCGAGCGTCCCGGTGTGCACGTCCTCGACGGCGGGCGCGGTACGGGTGGGCGCGTCCGGCGTGGCAACGGCGGGTGGAGTCATGTGTGTCTTCCCTCGGCTCAGGGGGTCCTTACCTACGCCACCGTAACCTACGGCCCCGTAGGTAAGGAACCCCTGAGCGTGTCATCCACCCCACTCGTGGCAAACTGTCCCGGCAACCACGATCCCCCGTGGGGTAATCGGCAGCCCGCGAGACTTTGAATCTCGAAGACCAGGATCGAAACCTGGCGGGGGAGCAACCCAAAACCCCGGCTCTGGAGTCCCCGAGCCGGGGTTTTTGCTCGCACGTCACTACTGAGCGCTGAGTAGATTGGCCGGGTGAACCTCGAGGTTCGGCTGCGCCCGCTCACTGCGGATGACGCGGCGACCGTGGCTGGTTGGGGCGACGATGAACAGTTCTGTCGTGCCGCGGACTGGACCATCGCGCTCGGCCTGGATGAACGCCTGGCCTTCCATCGTAGGCTGATCGCGCAGCCACCCTCGGACTTGCGGCGGCTGGGCGCGGAGGTCGCCGGCAGCCTAGCGGGCTATGTAGATCTGCACGGGAAGGGCGCAGAACGCCTCGAGCTCGGGTTCGTCATTGGGGAACGACGCCTGTGGGGCCGCGGAATCGGCACAGCCGCCGCTGCAGCCGGTCTCAGCTACGGGTTCGGCACGTTGGGGCTCTCCGAGATCTGGGCCGAGGCGCTCGATGCCAATCGCGGATCGGTGACGATTCTCCGGCGGCTCGGGATGACCGAAACCGGGACGGGTGCCGGTGGCGAGTACATGGGTCAAGGCAGCTTCTACCGCCAGTTCCTGATCACCGCCGACCAATTCGCTACGAGGCGAGCCTGAACGTCCTCCACCGGTCGAGGACTTCGTCGGCTACCTCGTCGATGGTGCGTGCTGCGGTTTTGACTACGCAGTTGCTGATGTCGTTTGTGGCGAGTTGGGTGGAGAGTTCGCAGGCGCGGGTGATGAGCTGGTTGACGTTGTGTTCGCTCTCGCGGCCGCGGTTGTGGATTCGTTGGGCGAGTTCGGCGTCTGGGGCGTCGAGACGGCAGAGCACGACGGGGCCTTCGGTGGCGTGTTCGAGTTGTTGCAGTTCGTGGAGGTCCTCGACGACTCCGGCGATGATGAGGCGACGGCTGCCTGCCTTGACGTAGTTCGACCACACGACAGCCAAGTTGGCTGCTTTCAATCGCGACTGATGTGGGTCGTCGTCGGGAGCAGGCCAGGCCGCGCCGAGCAGGTCCAGGTCTGCGAACGCCGGTGCGAGATCGAGGTCGATGCAGCGGTCGAAGACTCGCCAGCCGACCGAGGTCTTCCCGACTCCTGGAGGGCCTGAGATCGCTAGGGCTGGTGGCGTCGGCATTCGAGTGATGATGCCGTCCTGGGCCGCCACCGGCAAAGCGATTTGCCTAGTCGTCGGCAGGTGTGGGCTGGGCTGAGTCCCACTCGTAGTAGTCGGGGTCTGGGTCGGTTTGGAAGCGGACGGCTTTGATGGTGGATTGGCCGTTGATCCAGGCTTTGGAGATTCGGTGGCCGCCGTCCATCAGGCGGCCGTCGGCGGAGAGGATGACGGGGTAGCTGAGGTCGGCTTTCTGGATGAGGCCGGCGTGGCGGGCGACCATGCGGCAGGTGACCGCGGCGCCGCCGAACCAGCAGTCCTCGTCGAACGCGGCGATGGTGTCGATCGGTACCGACTCGACGGGAAGGCCGGCGGACAGCTCCCACAGGCGTTCGGTCAGGTAGAAGGCTCGGCCGCCAGGTACGAGACGTGAGTGCTTTTCGGGCATCGCATCATGATCGCCCGCTGAGGCGATGCCCGCGCGCCTTTACCTCGGCGTACCAGCGTTCAGGCGCAGAGGATGGCGAGGGCGGCGTCGATGGGGAGCAGGTCCTTGAGGGGCTCGCTCGGGCTCCACCAGGTGCTGTGGGACATCTCGTCGTTCGGGGTGAACGGTTGCGGTGTGGAGATCTCGCCGCGGTAGATCGCCAGGAACTCCCGCCGCTGGTCGGGCGCGACCCGGATCCGTGCGGCGCCGGCGAATTCGAGGGAGTCCGCGCGCTGGCCGCTCTCCTCATCGAGTTCGCGGATCGCGGCGTCCCGCGCCGACTCGCCCGGATCCAGCATCCCGCCGGGGAGCTCCCACGCCTTCCGGAACCTGTTGAACACCATCAGGCACTCGCCCCGGCACCACAGCACCACGAGCGAGGCCGTGAGCGGCACGGCCGGGTCCAGCCCACCGAGTTCGTCTTCCCCGAGCCGATCAAAGCTGAGCAGCGCCGATCCGTCGGCGTCCGCTGCCAGGAGCTCTTCCACAGTCCGCGAGTATCCCATGACTCGCCGGAGTGGGCGGGGGGTGACTACGGTTCTGAGATGGGACATCGGGAGTGGGGCAGTCGGCGGCCTGGCTGACTGGCTAGGCGAGCGTTTTTCGGTAGAAGGTGGCTGAGTCTTCGTAGCCGAGGGCGAGGTAGAAGGGGCCGGCTCGGCGGCTGGCGAGGGCGAGGTACGGCGCGCCCGCGGACTGGGCCCATTTCTCGGCGTGCTCCATCAGGAGGCGGCCGATGCCGGACTGCCGGAGATTCTGGTCGACCATGATCTCCTCGACCCACGCGACGGGGCCGTTGGCGAGGAACGTGAGGTGGCAGTTGCCGAGCAGGTACCCGACGATCCCGCCGTCACCGGTCTCGGCGACCAGCAAGAGCGTGTCCGGTACGTCGACCAGCTGCGCCCACGTCGCGTCGAAGGCAGTCCGTTCGGGAGTGAACGACATGGCGAACGCCTCGGCGAGCGGCCACACGAGCTCGCCGTCCTCGAGTCGGGCTGGACGGATGTGGATGTCTTGTACAGGCACGGGCCTTAGTCTGCTGCATCTCGTCATCCCTTTGGCTGGAATTACGTGAGCGAATGGCTATTGTCGGGTGGATGATCGTCCGGCGGGTGCGTCTGAAAGATGTAGAGAGCCTTCACGAGAATCGGCTGTGTGGGTTGACGATCGAGGAGACCACCGAGCTGGTGGAGTCGGCGGTTGAGCGGGAACGGGGGAGCGAGTTCTGCTTCCTGGTCGCGGAGAACCAGGGTGGCGTGGTGGGGATGACCACGGTGGAGCGGCTCGCGCATCGGATGCGTGGGCATCGGGCGAAGCTTGGTGGGTTCGTGATTGTCCCGGCTGCGCGCGGAACGGGGCTTGCGCGGCAGATCGTCGACGCAGCCGGCTCGCAGGCGAACGCGTGGGGATGCTCGGTACTCGAGGTCAGTTGCCGCGGTGGGACCGACGCCGAGCGCGCGTACGTCGGTCTCGGGTTCCGCGAGTGGGGCCGGATGCCCAACGGGTTCCACGACCGAGGCGGCCAGCTGTACGACGAAGTACTCCTATGGAAGCCGGCTGTTGTTGTCGAAGAGCTCCGTCAGTAGAAGGCGTGCCTTCAGAGGTTGATCCAGTGGCGGTGGGTTTCGGGGTCGATGTTGTTGCCGCAGATGATGGTTGTGACGGGGCGGCCGGCGAAGCGGTTGCGGTCTTCGAGGATTGCGGCGACGCCTAGGGCGGCTGAGGGTTCGACGATGAGGCCGGCGTGGTCGTGGAGTAGGCGGATGGCGGTGATGATCGAGGCTTCCTGCACGAGGACGGCGTCGTCCGCGACGACGAGGAGGTCGTCGAGTACTTCCGGGATCGGACGCCGGCCGGCGACGCCGTCGGCGATGGTGTCGATCGTGTCGGTGGTGACGACGCGGCGCTGGTGAAAGGAATGCGTCATCGCGGGCGCACCGAGCGGCTGGACGCAGATCACCTCGACATCGGGGGCGAGCATCTTCAGTACATAACCCACACCAGTCGCCATCGCCCCACCCCCGAGCGCGATCAACACCACAGGCCGCCCGGCCTCACTGTCCGCGAGCAAACTCCCGTCCGACGCGCAGTCGCCCCTCGCCCCCGCGTCGCCCCTGGGGCAGTCGTCACGCCTTGACCACGTCTCCACGAGTTCGAGGGCGATAGTTGCGGCGCCTTCGCAGGTTTCGAGGTCGAGGCTGTCTTCGAGGAGGCGGATCCCGGCGTACTGCGCGATCTCGGCGGCTCGGTCGCGGGCGAGTTCGTGGTCGCCGTCGACTAGTTCGAGGGTGGCGCCGAGGGAGCGGATGCGGTCGAGCTTGGCCTTGGTCGCGAAGCGGGAGGCGACGACGGTGACGTCGAGGCCGCGGTGGCGTCCCGACCACGCGAGCGCCTGGCCGAGGTTGCCGGCGCTCGCGCACACCACGGCTCGCGAGTCGCCGGCGGCGAGCTGACTCGCGACGACCTCGGTACCGCGGCCTTTGAAACTGCGGACCGGGTTCGCTGTCTCGAGCTTGATGCTGAGCTCGCAGCCCAGTTCGAGCGCCTCACATCGGTACAGCGGAGTGTCGAGGAACACCGGGTCGACAAGCCGCCGTACCGCACGAATCCGCTCCAGATCGAGCCGCGTCGCCTGCACGACACGGGAGCTTACGCATTGGCAGGCACACCCGGTGATCCGAAGCAGGGAAGATGCAGGTTGGTGCGGTTCTGTTGCGGAGGATGAGTACGCCCGGAAACGATTAGTGACTACTCAGTCGGCCGAGGGGGCTTCTGTGGTGACAGGCGATCTACCAGTTGAACCGCTGGTGCGGAGCACTTGGCGGAATCGGCTGGAGATTGGTGCGCCGCGATGGCCGCGCCGGGCATCCTCACCGGTCTCTCGATGGTTGTGATGGCCCTGCTGGCGAAGAGGTCCCCGTGGTGGGTGCGTACCCCGATGACCCGCATGAGCACGGGATTTAAGGGCATGGGCTTGCGGGGGACGGGTGCGGGTTCGACGATGGGCGGATGGGGAGGAAAGAGCGACGCTGGGAGGACGCGGCTGCGGCCGCGGTTGCGTACGCAGTTGAAGAGGCCGTCACGGCGATCGGGCAGATGTCGTACAAGCGACAGCCGACGCAGAGTGGCGTGTTTCCGACGGACGAGTACCAGGAGCAGATCCGGCGGCTGGCCGAGATCTGCACCGCGCTGGTGCCGGGGCTCGCGCGAGATCCGGAGCGGAAGCCGACGCAGGTACTGAAGACCGCCTGGGGGAGTCTGAACGAGGACCAGCAGCGCTGGCTGCACGCCAGTTTCCAGGAAGGGGATCACGACCTGCGCGCGTTCCTCAGCTGACCGGACGCGTTGGTGGGGGACGTTACGAGTCGTCGGCGTTCAGGAACGCGGCGATGTGGTTCGCCCATGTCTCCGGCTGCTCGAAGTGGCACATGTGGGCGGTGCCGGGGATGACGGCCAGCTGACTCCTGGGTACGGCGGCGTGCAGGCGATGCGCGACCTGGACGGGGAAACCCATGTCCTGCGCGCCGTGCAGGACCAGGACCGGCTTCGCGAAGTCGCGCAGGATCTGCTCGGGATCGCCGGAGAACCACGGATGTATGAGGCCCTTCACAGCACGCTCGAAGGACCAGTCGCCGAGGTCCGTGCCGAGGGACTCGAGCAATTGCAGGTACGCCGGCGCCAGGTCGAGGTCCCAGACGAACACGGTCGAGTTGCGCAGGGCACCGTTCGCCGCGTCCTCGATGGCCTGGCGACGGTGGTACTCGTCAAAGTCCGCGAGGTAACGGGCGTGGTCCGCAGCGCCGTACGCCGACGTTGACGCGAGCACCAACCGGCGTACCTGCTCGGGATGCTTGTCCACGAACTGGATCGCCGCGCGCCCACCGGTCGAGAACCCGACCAGGTCGACCGTCTCGAGCCCGAGCTTGTCGATCAGCCGGTGCGCATCCCGTACGACGTACTCCGGCTGCAGGTCGTCCGCGGGCAACCCCCGCGTGCTCCGCCCGCACCCGCGGAAATCGAACAGCACCACATGGTGATCCCGGGCCAACGGCTCGAACCCGGGCACGAGATACCCGTGCCCGACATCCGGCCCGCCATGAATCACCACCACCGAAGGCTTCGCGCTCCGCACGCCGAGCTCCCGCACGAACAACGTGACGTCCCCGACGTCGACGAACGCTTCATCCATCCCCGAACAGTCCCACGCCCCACCGACAAACCGAGCCGTTAATCGAGCTGCGACGGGCAACCCGCGCGGTTAGGGTCGCTGGGGCCAGCCGTTCAGGGAGAGGTCGCGTATGCCGTTGTCGGACGCCGTTCTGGAGGAGCAGCTTCGGGCGCTCGGGTACGCCGGAGCGGAGCAGCTCGCGATCGGGATGGAGGGGGCGGTCTATCGGCTCGGCGACGAGCGGATCGCGAAGGTGTGGTTCCACGCCGGCGAGAGCGAATTGCGGCGGTTGGGGGAGTTGTACGCCGCGCTCGACGGACGACTGCCGTTTCGTACGCCGCGGATGCTGGAGGTTCATCGGCCGGGGCCGTATTGGGTGACGGTCGAGGCGGAGTTGCCCGGGGTCCCGTTGCACACGGTGGCGCCGGCTTTCGGGGAGCCCGGCTGGGAGCGGGTGCGGGATTGTGTTGTCGAGGTACTCGCGGCCCTCGCGCAGGTGGATGCTCCGCCGGTGCTCAACCGGATGACCGTGCTGGACGAGGCGGATCCGTTCCGGCCGGTAGGGGTTTCGTGGAACGAGGCGCTGGCGGGTCTGGTTCGTCGGCGGGCCGAGAAGTCCGCGGATCAGCTGCGCGCCGTCATCGACGACTTCGAGCCGAAGCTGGACAGGCTCCTCGCATTGCTGGCGGAGATCAAGGAGCCGGAGACGCGGCTGGTCCACGGCGACGTGACGGCCGGGAACATCCTGGTCGACGAGAACCTCCGTCCCGTCACGGTGCTCGACCTCGGCCTGCTGACGATGCCTGGCGACCCGGTGTTCGACGCCGCCGCGGCCGCCAGCGTGATCGACCTGTGGTCACCCCGGTCCCGCGAGGTCGAGGCAGCCTTCGACGAAACGTTCGCGACGAACCTCGGGTACGACGCCGAACAACTCGTGCTCTACCGCTGCGCGTACTCGCTCATCATCAGCAACGCCCACGACAACGACCCGTACGACCGCGACAGCCACCTCCCGCTGACGGCCCGCTTCTACAACACCCCACAGGTCGCCGCACTGCTCAGTCGATGACGCAGAAGACCGTGCCGTCGGGGGCCTTGAGGACTACGAAGTCGGCGTCGGGTGGGTAGGTCCAGTCCTCGACGCGCTCGGCGCCGAGGGCGATGAGACGGGCTACTTCGGATTCCAGGGTTGACGTCTCGTGGTCGACCCAGAGGTCGAGGTGGGTCTGGTCGGTTTCGTCGAGGTGCAGGCGGGTGGGGCGGGCGTTCGCCGGCGGAAGCAGGAAGTCGGGGTTGCCGGGCTGGCCGGTGAAGCCGAGGGCTTCGCGCCAGAACTCCGCGGCGGGGCCGGTTTTCGGGACGTTCAGGATGATTGCTCCGAGAGTGAGGGCCATGATCCGAGGGTCGCAGAGATCCGGGTGTAACGCGGGTCAGGACTTCGTGCCCGTGATCAGCCGTTCCCGGTCGAACGCCACTGATGACACCCGCCAGCCGATCCGGTTCAGCGCCACCAAGGCTGCTGCCGCCAGCACCGCCAGGAGCCGGGACGTTTCGATGACGTTCAGGGCGACCAGAGTGGTCAGGACGACTGACGGCAGGCTGGCCAACGTGGAGAGTTGCTGCGCCACGCGGACGTCGTTGGACCGGGTGGAGATGACGATGGCCACCCAGATCGACCACCCGGCCAGCAACGGTGTGAACACCAGTTGGGCGAGCAGGTCGGACGGGCGGATGAGCGCCGCGGCCACCCCGGGCTGGGCGAAAAGCCCTACGCAGGCGAGGAACAGGATGTAGACGCCGTACGCGACACCGGTCGCGGGGAGAAACGTCGCGAGAGCCTTACCGAGCAGCAGTTCCTCGCGGCGGATCGGTGTCGTGAGCAACGGCTCCAGAGTGCCCTGCTCGCGCTCGCCGACCACGGCGTACGCGGCCACCATGGACGGCACGAGAGCCGGAATGCCGAGCAGGTACAAGAGCACGTGTTCGTGCCTCAGTGCCTCCGATGCCGACGAACTCAGCGCGAAGACCGCGACCAGGGGCTGGACGGAGAAGATGACAGGAATGATTGCCATCCCGACCACGAGCGATCGGTTCCGCCGGAACTCGCGCAGTTCCTTGGCGATGATCGCGCGGACCAGTCTGCGGTTGAGCCTCATGACCGGCCCGCTTGGACGTCGTTGGTGACGAGCTCCAGGTAGACGTCCTCGAGCGAGTGGTGTGAGGCGCTGATCGAGAGCACGTCCGCGTCGTCCTTCACCAGGGCCCGGGTCACGTCCGGTGCCGCCAGCTCCGGATCCGTCACGGTCAGCACGTACGTCGCGGCGCTGCCGGCATGCCAGCCGGTGACGCCTCGGAGGCCGCGGAAGACCCGATCCGGGTCGTGGATCGGGGCCGCCGTACGCACGGTGAGCGTCCGTGCGAAGAGCTCGTCGCGTAACTGCGCCGGCCGGCCGATGGTGCGCAGCGTCGTGTTCAGGATGGCGACCCGGTCGCAGAGGCGCTCGGCCTCGTCCAGGCGATGTGTGGTGAGGAAGATCGTGACGCCGCGGTGCCGGAGATCGTCGATCAGGTCGTGCACCCCGCGGGCGGCGACGGGATCGAGACCGGAGGTCGGCTCGTCGAGGAACAGCACGCGAGGGTCGTTCAGCAGCGCCCGGGCCAGTGCGACCCGCTGCCGAAGGCCCTTCGACAAGGAGCCACAGGAATCGTGGGCCCGATCGGTCAGGTGCACCGCGCTCAGCACGTGGTCGATCCGCTCCAGTGCGGCGGGCACCTCGTACAGATCGGCGAAGCACCGCAGGTTCTCCAGCACGCTCAGCCGCAGGTACAGGCCGGGCGACTCGGGCATGATCGAGATCCGCCGGCGGATCTCGACGCCGTTGTCCGGTGTCAGTCGGAGTCCCGCGACAGTGGCCGACCCGGAGGTCGGCGCGAGCAACGTGCCCAGGGTCCGTACGGTCGTCGTCTTGCCCGCACCGTTCGGCCCGAGGAACCCGAAGACCTCGCCGTACCCGATCTCGAACGTGACGTCGTCGAAAGCCACCCGGTCGCCGAAACGCTTGCTCAGCCGGTCGGCCGACAGGGCCGGTCCGGTCGAGCTTGCGCTGTCTTCGGTCCCCGCGTTCACGGCTCCTCGATCGTTCCCCCCGGGTACTTCGAGATTACCCGGGTCGCCGGCCCCAGCGTCGACGTCCGGTTACTCCCCGGTCTCCCCGTCGATTGCCTCCCGGAGGAGGTCGGCGTGCCCGTTGTGCCGCGCGTACTCCTGCAGGAGCTTCTGCAGGTTCCACCGCACGCTCATCCCGTTCCCGGGCGGGACCGCGTCGAGGTCGGCGTACGCCGCCAGCGCCGTATCCGTCCGGTCGCGCTCCGTCGCCCAGACCGCCATCGACTCGTCCACCATCGAGGGGTTCACATCGAAGTCCCAGTCCGGCCCGTCGTCGGTGTAGTCGCCCCAGACGGGCACCATCGCGGTCTGCGGCCCGAGTGCGTACCCGCCCCACGCCCGCTCCATCTCCGCCAGGTGCCGCACGAGGCCCAGCAGCGACAACGCCGACGGCGGTACGGCGCGGCGTACCAGCTGGTCGGGGTCCAGGCCGGCGCACTTCGCCCGGAGTGCGTCCCGGTGGAACTCGAGCCAGCCGACCACGATCTCCCGCTCCGGCCCGCTCGCCGGCTTGTCGATGCGCTCCATGAGGCTGATCCCTCCCGGTCGTGGAAAGTGAAATCGCTCTCCTTGTACCCGGGGGGAGGCTCATCTGATGAGGAAGTAGGCTTGCGCGGGCACTGCATCGGGTGCCCATGCTGATACTTGTTGAAAGAAACTCGCAGGGAACTCGAGGAGAAGACCGCGTGACTTCCCATCGCCCCGCGGCGGTCGTCATCATGGCCGCTGGTCTGGGAACCCGGATGAAATCGGCGACCCCGAAGGTGTTGCACGAGATCGGCGGGCGCAGTCTCGTCGGGCATGCCGTGGTGACCGCCCGGGCGCTGAACCCCGAACACCTCGTCGTCGTGGTCGGCAACGGCCGCGAGCTGGTCGAGGACCACCTCAGGAGCGTCGACCCGGACGCCCGGACCGCCGTCCAGGAGCAGCAGCTCGGCACCGGCGACGCCGTACGCGCGGGTCTGACCGCCGTACCGGACAGCTTCGACGGCTCCGTGATCGTCACGTCGGGTGACGTCCCGCTGCTCGAGGCAGAGACGTTGCACGACCTGGTCGCCGCCCACGACAAGGACGGCAACGCGGTCACCGTGCTGACCGCCCGGGTCCCGGACCCGACCGGGTACGGCAGGATCGTGCAGGGCGCGGACGGCACCGTCGCCGCGATCGTCGAGCACAAGGACGCGACCCCGGAGCAGCGGGCGATCGACGAGATCAACGCCGGGATCTACGTGTTCGACGCGATCACCCTGCGTGACGGTCTCAGTCGGCTGACCACCGACAACGCCCAGGGCGAGCTGTACCTGACCGACGTCCTCGGCATCGCCCGGAACGACGGCAAGCGGGTCGGGTCGCACGTCACCGCCGACGCCATGCAGACCGAGGGCGTCAACGACCGCGTCCAGCTCGCCACGCTCCGTGCCGAGCTGAACCGCCGTACCCTCACCAAGCACATGCGTGCGGGCGTGACGATCGTCGACCCGAACACCACCTGGGTCGACCAGACTGTCGACCTGGCCCGGGACGTCACCCTGCTGCCGAACACCCAGCTGCACGGCGCCACCACGGTCGGCAGCGGTACGACGATCGGTCCGGACACCACCCTGACCGACCTGGAGATCGGCGAGAACGCCACGATCATCCGGACCCACGGGTCACTCGCGGTGATCGGCGACGGTGCCTCGGTCGGCCCGTTCGCGTACCTGCGCCCGGGCACGAAGCTCGGCGTCAAGGGCAAGATCGGCACCTTCGTCGAGACCAAGAACTCCACCATCGGCGACGGCGCCAAGGTGCCGCACCTGACGTACGCCGGGGACGCGACGATCGGCGAGGGCGCGAACATCGGCGCCGGCACGATCTTCGCGAACTACGACGGTGTCGCGAAGCACCCGACGCACGTCGGGAAGCACTCGTTCATCGGCAGCAACTCGGTGCTGGTCGCGCCGCGCACCATCGCCGACGGTGCGTACCTGGCGGCCGGTACCGCGCTGACCGAGGACGTCGGCCCGGGCGAGATCGCGGTGGCCCGCGGCCGGCAGCGCAACATCAAGGGCTGGGTGGAGCGCAAGCGACCCGGCACCAAGACCGCCGCGGCGGCCGAGGCAGCACTCGCCGAGCAGGCCGGTGACTCCAGCGGTGACCCCACCGGTGACAAGGCCGACGACCAGTCCGGTACGCCGGACCGGTCCGGCGAGCAGTAGACGCGACAGGACAACGGGAGGCGCGGGCGATGAGTGGGATGAAACGAACCACCGAGAAGAACCTGATGGTTTTCTCCGGCCGGGCCCATCCCGGGCTGGCGGAGGAGGTCGCCGAGGAGCTCGGCTCGGGACTGGTCCCGACGCAGGCGTACGACTTCGCCAACGGCGAGATCTACGTCCGGTTCGAGGAGTCGGTCCGGGGCAGCGACGCGTTCGTGATCCAGAGCCACACCTCGCCGATCAACGAGTGGATCATGGAGCAGCTGATCATGGTCGACGCGCTGAAGCGGGCGTCGGCCAAGCGGATCACCGTGGTGCTCCCGTTCTACGGCTACGCGCGGCAGGACAAGAAGCACCGCGGTCGCGAACCGATCTCGGCCCGCCTGATGGCCGACCTGTTCAAGACCGCGGGCGCCAACCGGCTGATCTGCGTGGACCTGCACACGTCGCAGATCCAGGGCTTCTTCGACGGCCCGGTGGACCACCTGATGGCGCTCCCGATCCTGAGCACCTACGTCGCGGAGAAGTACGGCGACCAGCAGTTGGCCGTGGTCTCGCCGGACGCCGGCCGGATCAAGGTCGCCGAGCAGTGGTCCGCCCGGCTCGGCGGCGCGCCGCTGGCGTTCATCCACAAGACCCGCGACATCGACCGGCCGAACGAGACGGTCGCCAACCGGGTCGTCGGTGAGGTCAAGGGCCGGGTCTGCATCCTGGTCGACGACATGATCGACACCGCCGGCACGATTACCAAGGCCGCCGACGCGCTGATGACCGAGGGCGCCGCGGGCGTGGTGATCGCGGCCACGCACGCGATCCTGTCCGGCCCGGCGGTGGACCGGCTGAAGAACTGCCAGGCCAGCGAGGTGATCGTCACGAACACGCTGCCGATCGCCGAGGACCGCCGGTTCGACAAGCTCACCGAGCTGTCGATCGCACCCCTGATCAGCCGGGCGATCCGGGAGGTCTTCGAGGACGGCTCGGTCACCAGCCTCTTCGACGGCCGCGCCTGAGCATCACCCGCTTCAGCACCACCCGCGCCTGGGCAATGCTCGGTGCCGGACCACACCAGGTCCGGCGCCGAGCATTGTCATGATCAGGCGCTGATCCGGCGCCCGGTCACCGTCCCGGTGCCGGACTGGATGACGTGAGTGTCACTGCTCGGCGCGAACACCGTGAACTGGTACCTCGCCGTCAGCTTCCCGTGCGACACCGAGCCCCGCGCCCGCACCCGGGCAGTAGGCCCGACCGACTGCCCCGGGCCGCCGGCGTTCCCGGTCCAGAAGGTCGCCTGGAACGACTTGCCCTTCGACGCCCAGGTCCCGGTGAACGGCGGCCCGGCCGGGCTGATGTCGTGCGACAGGAACACGTCACCGCCGCTGAAACTCAGGACCAACCGGATCTTGGCCGTCGTGCCGTCGTCCTGCCGTGTGCACAACCAGCTGCCCGTCGGGCCGTTGCCGCTGTCCGCCATCGCCGGCGCGGCCGTAGCCAGGCCGGCGACCGCGACACCACCCGCGGCCATTCCCGCACCCCTCAGCGCCTGCCGGCGCCCGATCGCGTTCTCACTCATGAATTCCTCCCCCTGTGAGCCGCTGATGCCTTCCACGCTGCCCCTGATTCCGACGCGAAGGCAACGGCTCGGGCCGCACGGTGACTGACATAGGTTTGGTGGTGACTGACCGGATCGAGGATCGGACGCCACATGCGAATCCCCAGGCGAATCACTGTGTTCCATCCCGGCGCCATGGGCTCGCAGCTCGCCGCGCAGTTGGTGGCTGCCGGACACGAGGTGCACTGGATCCCGGACGGCCGCAGTGCCGTAACGAAGGCCCGCGCCGACGAAGCCGGCCTGATCGGTACGCCGTTCGCGGACGCGATCCCACTGGCCGACGTCGTCCTCTGCTCGTGTGCTCCACAAGGCGCGGTGGACATCGCGAAGCAGGTCGGCGCCGCGGGCTTCCGCGGGACCTACGTTGAGGCGAACCCGCTGTCCCCGATCTCCCTGCGCGAAGCCCAGGCCGCCGTACCGGATGCGAGTTTCGTGGACGCCGGTGTTGTCGGCCCGCCTCCGACTGGTGGGCCCAGTCCGACGCATCTGATGTTGTCGGGCGCGCAGGCGGAGGACGTCGCCGGTTTGTGGGCCGGCACGGCGGTCACCCCGATGGTGGTCGGGTCCGAGCCCGGTGCTGCCAGTGCGGCGAAGTCGTCGTACGCGCTCTACAACAAGGGCAAGGCGGCGCTGGCGGTGCTCGCGTTCCAGTTGGCCGAGAAGCACGGCGTGACGGATGCGCTCACGGCGCAGCAGGTGCGGGCGGATGCCGGATCGCTGCAGGATCCGGAGCTTCCCGAGCGGTTGCGCAGCGTGGCGTGGCGCTGGGGCCCGGAATTCGACGAGCTCGCCGAGACCCTCGACGACGCGGGCCTCGAAGGCGACGCGGCCCGTGCGCTGCGCCAGGTGTGGACCAAACTCACCTGATCCCGTAGTCCTCGATCACGAACGGCGGGATCAGGTCCACGATCCGGCCGAACAGGAACGCCGCCTCGGCGACCGCCGGCACGGTCCAGTAACCAAGCCCCCAGGTGACGAGTGCGCGCCCCTCGATCCGCCACTGCACGTAGGGGAATCGGTCGGTCAGGAGCTCCATCAACTGCGGGTTGACCACAGCGCTCGCGTACCGCGGATCGTCCGCCTCGACCGTGAACTGCTGGTTGAACCGTGTGCTTTCGAACTCCTGGCTCGCCACCAGCGGGTTCTTCTGCAGGACCGCGAGCGGAGGCAGCGCACACGGCAGGTCGTACGCGATCACGTGACACTTGGCCGCGGTCGCCGTACTGCTCGCGCTGTAGGTGAAATCGAGCGCCCGGATCCCTTGGCCCGCGACCATCCGCTCGGCGGATCCCTGCACGGAGTACAGCTGCTCGGCGATCCCCGCCAGCCAGGGATCGGTCGGCGCCGGGTGCCAGCCGTGCCCCGCCGCAGCCCGCAGCCGCTCGTCGAGGAAGGTACGGCGACGGTGCAGCGACCGCAGGTACAGCAACAGAAGCCCGACCGCGATCAGGCAGAGAACAACGATCGTGACGATCATCGGTACGTCGGTTGCCCGTAGTCACGCAGGACGAACGGCGGGAGCAGCTCGATGAGCCGTGTCATCGCCTCGGCCCGGGCGAGGACGTCCGGCACCTCGAACGCACCCTGGCCCCAGCTGACCAACGCGTTCCCGGCGATCATCCACTCCAGGCCGGGGTTCAGCATCACGCACTCCATCATGCGCGGGTGCATGACCGCCGACCCGTACCGGTCGTCGTCGCACTCGACCCGGAAGCGCTCGTTGAACTCCGCGTTCTCCAGTTCGAGGTCGTGGCCGCGGAACATCCGCCGCAGGCCGGTCTCGTGCATCACCGTCATCGACGGCAGCGCGACCGGGAGGTTCAGGGCAACGAACTGCACGGTGTGCGACGTCTGTGTCTTCCCGTTGCTGGTCACATAGGTGTAGTCGAACACGCACAGTCCGCGATCCCGGAACTCCCCGGCGTACGCCGCCGCGACCTCACCGTTCGACGGGAAGAGCGTGCCCGCGACCTGCACCAGCCACTGGTTCGGCGGGACCAGTTGCCAGCCGACCGCCGCCACCTGCGAGGCCCGCCGCATCGCCGCCTCCTTGCGCCGTCGCTGCGACCAGACCACCAGCCAGATCACGCCGCAGAGCGTGACCACCGGGATGAGCAGGACCAGCGCCGCCAGGAAGGAAATCACCCCGGCAACGTATCGAAGAGGTGGTCCGCCAGCGTCGGGGAAAACCGGTCACCGGGTACGCCGTCGCGCACGGGACAAAGCACCTGCGGCGTACGGATTTCCCGTCTGGCCGCGCTCGTGGGTAGACTGTTTTGGTTGCCTCGGCGAGGGACGCCCCCCGAGAGTTGTTGGGCGCGGCTCCGTGATCGACGCGGTGGTTCGTTGCCTGACGCCTTCTCCGGGGTCAGCAGGCGCCCGCTGAGGTTGCAGCCGAGTTCCACCCAGACAACAGATCACCGCAACGCTTTTGAGGAGTTCAGTCGTGGCCGAGGTCAAGATCCAAGCCGAATCGCGTACGGAGTTCGGCAAGGGGGCTGCCCGCCGAATCCGCCGGGAGAACAAAGTTCCCGCCGTCCTCTACGGCCACGGCAGTGACCCGGTGCACATCACGCTGCCCGGTCACGACACCATGCTGGCCCTGAAGACCGCGAACGCCCTGCTGATGATCGAGGTCGAGGGCGGCGAGTCGCACCTGGCGCTGCCGAAGCAGGTCCAGCGCGACCCGATCAAGGGCTTCATCGAGCACGTCGACCTGGTCATCGTCCGCCGTGGCGAGAAGGTTCAGGTCGACATCGCGGTCCACCTCGAGGGCGAGGCCGTCAGCGACGCCCTGGTCGTCCTGGAAGCCCAGAGCATCCTGGTCGAGGCCGAGGCGACCCACATTCCGGACGGCGTCACCGTCTCCATCGAGGGCCTCGAGGTCGGCGCGCAGATCCACGCCTCCGACCTGACCCTGCCGACCGGGACCACGCTGGCGATCGAACCGGACACCCTGATCGTGAACATCACCGCCCAGCAGACCGCCGAGCAGGCCGAGGCGGAGCTGGCCGAGGCGGAGGCCGAGGCCGGCATCGAGCGCGACGAGCCGGAGACCGCGGAGCCGGTGGCCGCCGCGGCCGAGTAACCTCTGCCGCAGCACATACCTTCTGGAGGGCCGGGATCCGTGGCGGACGACGTGTGGTTGGTCGTCGGACTGGGGAATCCCGGCCCTTCCTATGCCCGCACCCGGCACAACATCGGGCACCTGGTGGCCGACGAGCTGGCCGCTCGGACCGGCGGCAAGTGGAAGCAGAGCAAGCAGGTCAAGGCCGAGGTGATCGAGACCCGGATCAGCGGCCTGCGGACGGTGCTGGCCAAGCCCCGCGCGTACATGAACGAATCCGGCGGACCGGTCTCCGGGCTGCTGAAGTTCTTCAAGCTTGACCCGACCAATCTGGTGGTCGTGCACGACGAGCTGGACATCGACTTCGGCGTCCTGCGGTGCAAGTTCGGCGGTGGCGACAACGGCCACAACGGGCTCAAGTCGCTGCGGAAGTCGCTTGGCACCGGTGAGTACTATCGAGTTCGGTTCGGTGTGGGTCGTCCGCCGGGCCGCCAGGCACCGGCTGACTTCGTGCTGAACGAGTTCTCCTCGACCGAACGCAAGGATCTTCCGTTCGCCGTCGACCGGACCGCGGACGCGGTGGAGTGCCTCATGACCGACGGCCTCGACGCGACCCAAGGGCGGTACAACTCGTGAAGCTGAGCGGTCTCGTAGAGACGCTGATCACCGACAAGGTGGTCGCCGAGGCCGTTCGTGACGCCCGCGGGGACGCCGTCACGACCCTCGACCTGAGCGCGCCGATGCCGGTCCGCCCGGTGCTACTCGCCGCCCTGGCCGCGCAGCAGCACGGCGCCGATCGCCCGGTGCTCGCGGTCACCGCCACCTTCCGCGAGGCCGAGGAGCTCACCGAGGCGCTGCAGTGCCTCGTCGACGAGCCCGGTTCGGTCGCCTACTACCCGGCCTGGGAGACGCTCCCGCACGAGCGCCTGTCGCCGCGCTCCGACACGGTCGGCCGGCGGCTCGCCGTACTGCGGAGACTCGCGCACCCGGATCCGTCCGACGAGACCACCGGCCCGATCAAGATCCTGGTCGCGCCGGTGCGATCGGTGTTGCAGCCGCAGGTCGCCGGGCTGGCGGACCTGAAGCCGGTGCAGTTGCACGTCGGCGACACCGTCGAGCTCGAGGACGTCGTCGAGCGGCTCGCCGCGGCGGCGTACCACCGGGTCGACCTGGTCGAGCGGCGCGGTGAGTTCGCGGTCCGCGGCGGCATCATCGACGTCTTCCCACCGACCGAGGAGCACCCGCTGCGGGTGGACTTCTTCGGCGACGACGTGGAGGAGATCCGGTACTTCGCGGTCGCCGACCAGCGCTCGCTGGAGATCGCCGAGCACGGACTGTGGGCGCCGCCCTGTCGTGAGCTGCTGCTGACCGACGAGGTGCGCGCCCGGGCCGCCGAACTGGCGAAGGAACACCCCGAGCTGGCCGAGCTGTTCGAGAAGCTCGCCGAGGGGCATGCCGTCGAGGGTATGGAGTCGCTCGCGCCGGTGCTCGTCGACGACATGGAGCTGCTGGTCGACCTGATGCCGGCCGGTACGCACGTGGTGGTCAGCGACCCCGAGCGGGTCCGGGCCCGGGCGCATGACCTGGTCGCGACCAGCCAGGAGTTCCTGGAGGCGTCGTGGGCCGCGGCTGCCGGTGGTGGCGAGGCTCCGATCGACCTGGGCGCGGCGGCGTACATGTCGCTCGGCGACGTCCGGTCGCAGGCGCTGACCCGGGGCCTGGCCTGGTGGAGCCTGTCGCCGTTCGCGGCGGCGCCGGTCGACGACACCGCGGAACTGCGGGACTCGATGGGCGAGCGGGTCGCGTTCGACATCGACACGGAGTCCGGAGCGGTCACCAGCCGTCAGCTGGCGGTGCGCGAGGTTGATCCGTACCTCGGTCAGACCGCCGCGGCCATCGAGGACATCCGCGGCTGGCTGCGGGAGGGCTGGCGCGTCGTCGCCGTCACCGAGGGCCACGGTCCCGCGCAACGGCTGGCCGAGGTGCTGGCCGAGGCCGAGCTCGCGGCCCGGGTGGTCGAGGGCATCGAGGAGATCCCCGAGCCCGGCGTCGTACTGATCTCGCAGGGTCAGCTGGATCACGGGTTCATTGCCGAGGGCATCAAGTTCGCGGTGCTCACCGAGAACGACCTGGCCGGCCAGCGTTCGGCGGCCGAACGCCGTTCCCAGCAACGGATGCCGTCGCGCCGCAAGAAGACCATCGACCCGCTGGAGCTGCAGCCCGGCGACTACGTCGTGCACGAACAGCACGGCGTCGGCCGGTACGTCGAGATGATGCAGCGCACCGTCGGCTCGGGCAGCCAGAAGGCGACCCGCGAGTACGTCGTGATCGAGTTCGCGCCGAGCAAGCGCGGCCAACCGGGCGACCGGCTGTACGTGCCGACCGACCAGCTGGACCAGGTCACGCGGTACGTCGGTGGCGAGCAGCCGACCCTGGACAAGATGGGCGGCGGCGACTGGGCCAAGCGCAAGGGCCGCGCCCGCAAGGCCGTCCGCCAGATCGCCGGCGAGCTGATCAAGCTGTACGCCGCCCGCCAGGCCACCAAGGGTCATGCCTTCGCCAAGGACACCCCGTGGCAGCGCGAGCTCGAGGACGCGTTCCCGTTCGTGGAGACGCCCGACCAGCTGTCCACCATCGACGACGTGAAGCACGACATGGAACGCGTCATGCCGATGGACCGGATCGTCTGCGGTGACGTCGGCTACGGCAAGACCGAGATCGCGGTCCGCGCGGCCTTCAAGGCGGTGCAGGACGGCAAGCAGGTCGCCGTACTGGTGCCGACGACGCTGCTCGTGCAGCAGCACTACGCGACCTTCGCCGAGCGGTACGCCGCGTTCCCGGTGAACGTCGCGCCGCTGTCGCGGTTCCAGACCGACAAGGAGGCCAAGGCCACCGTCGACGGTCTGGCCGACGGGTCGATCGACGTGGTGATCGGGACGCACCGGCTGTTCAGCGGCGAGGTCGCGTTCAAGGACCTCGGCCTGGTGATCGTCGACGAGGAGCAGCGGTTCGGCGTCGAGCACAAGGAGCAGCTGAAGCGGCTGCGTACCGCGGTCGACGTACTGACGATGTCCGCGACGCCGATCCCGCGAACGCTGGAGATGTCGATCACCGGTATCCGCGAGATGTCCACGATCGCGACCCCGCCGGAGGAACGGCACCCGGTGCTGACCTTCGTCGGCGCGTACGACGAGCACCAGGTGACCGCGGCGATCCGGCGCGAGCTGCTCCGTGAGGGCCAGGTCTTCGTCGTCCACAACCGGGTGAACACGATCGAGAAGGCGGCCGCCCGGATCCGCCAGCTCGTGCCGGAGGCGCGCGTGACGGTCGCGCACGGCCAGATGCCGGAGCATCACCTCGAGCAGGTGATCCAGGGTTTCTGGGAGAAGCAGTCCGACGTGATCGTGTGTACGACGATCGTCGAGTCCGGGATCGACATCTCGAACGCGAACACGATGATCGTGGAACGGTCCGACCTGCTCGGCCTGTCCCAGCTGCACCAGCTCCGCGGCCGCGTCGGCCGGGGCCGGGAGCGCGCGTACGCGTACTTCTTCTTCCCGCCCGAGAAGCCGCTCACCGAGACCGCGCACGACCGGCTGGCGACGATCGCCCAGCACGCCGACCTCGGCGGCGGTATGGCGGTCGCGATGAAGGACCTGGAGATCCGCGGCGCGGGCAACCTGCTCGGTGGCGAGCAGTCCGGGCACATCGCGGACGTCGGCTTCGACCTGTACGTCCGGCTGGTCGGCGAGGCGGTCGCGGAGTACCGCGGTGACACCCAGGCCGAGGAGCCCGAGGTCAAGATCGAGCTGCCGATCGACGCGCACCTCCCACACGACTACATCCCGTCGCAGCGGCTGCGGCTGGAGATGTACCAGCGGCTCGCGGCCGTCCGCGACGAGGAAGGCATCGCCGAGCTGGTCGAGGAGCTGCACGACCGGTACGGCGACATTCCGCAGGCGGTGCTGAACCTGATTGAGGTGGCGAAGTTCCGCAACCACGCCCGCCGGGCGGGGCTGCACGACGTCACACTGCAGGGAAACATGATCCGTTTCGGGCCGGTCGAGCTGCCCGACTCGAAGGTGCTCAGGCTCAACAGGCTGTACCCGAAGAGTCTGGTGAAGCCGCAACTGCATACCATTCTGGTGCCGAGACCTGCGACCAGGCAGATCGGTGGGCAGCCGCTGCGTGACCAGGAGCTGCTGCAGTGGTGCACCCGGTTGATCGACGACGTGATCGCCGAACCTATCGTGGTGCCGGCGTGAAACCCTTGAAGAGATACGAGGAGATTCGGTGAGCACACGGCTTCGGGCACTCGGTACGGTCGCAGCGATCGTGCTGCTGACCGGTGGATGCGCGGCGGGTACGCACCCGGGTGCGGCGGCCGTCGTCGGCAGCACCGAGATCAGCATCAGCGACGTCGACCAGACCTCGCGGGCGGTCACCACGGCCCTCGGGCAGAACTTCAACGCGAACGCCGCGCTGAACACGCTGGTCAGCAACGCGCTGACCGCGGAGGTGCAGCAGGAGAAGTCGATCTCGGTCAGCCCCGCGGAGACCAGCGAGGCGGCCCGGGCCGCGGTCGGCGGCGACGAGGCGGCGTTCCAGAAGTTCCAGAGCGACCCGCTCACCCGGGACTTCCTGAACGCGGTCGGGACCTCCTCGGTCGTCACCGTGAAGCTCGCCGGTGGCTCGATCCAGGACCTGCAGAACCAGACCAAGCTGCAGCAGGGCGTGCTCGCGCTCCGGGAGGCGGCGAAGAGCATCGACGTGACCGTCGCGCCGCGGTTCGGCAAGTGGACCGACGGCACCTTGGACACCAGCATCTCCGGGTCGCTGTCCCAGGAGTCCCCGCAGACCGCCGCCAAGCGCAAGGCCGCCGAGAACGCCGCGCAACAGCAGCAGGGCCAGGGCTGATTGCGGATGCCTGACCAGCCCGCCGGCGGGATCAAGGTCGTCCTCACGAGTCCTCGCGTCGCTCCCGGGCTGCTGACCCGCGCGACCTGGCAGGCGCTCGAAGCGGCCGACGAGATCGGCGCTGCGGGCGGTCCGGACCGGCCCGACGTCCAGGCCGTGATCGGTTCCGGCCTGGTCGTCACGCAGGTCGAGTCCGGGGTCGCCGCCGCGTGGACATGGCTGTCCGCTGCGGCGGCTGAGGGGCGACAGGTCGTCTGGCTGACCGGTGACGACGGCGAGCCGGGTCTGCTCCGCGTCGTGTCCGACGAGCTGGTCCGCGAGCCGTCGTACGCGGTGGAGATCCTGCACGGGTCGTACGACGTGCCTGGCGCGCGGCTGATCGATCTGGTGCGCGTGATGGATCGCCTGCGGCGGAACTGCCCGTGGGACCAGGAGCAGACGCACGAGAGCCTCGCGAAGTACCTGCTCGAGGAGACGTACGAGACGCTCGAGGCGATCGACACCGGGGACCGGGAGCACCTGCGCGAGGAGCTGGGGGACCTGTTGCTGCAGGTCGCGTTCCACTCCCGGGTCGCGGAGGACGATCCCGACGAGGGCTTCACGATCGACGACGTGGCCGGCGGCATCGTCGAGAAGCTGATCCGGCGGCACCCGCACGTCTTCGGCACGGTCGACGCCAAGGACGCGGCCGCGGTCGAGGCGAACTGGGAGTCGATCAAGGCCGCCGAGAAGCAGCGTTCCTCCGTTCTCGAGGGCATCCCGCTGGCCCTCCCGGCGCTGGCCCTGGCCGACAAGGTCCTCGGCCGCGCTGCCAAGGTCCTTCCGGCCGAGCCGCCGGTCGCCGGCGATTCGGATGTCGGCGAGCAGCTTCTGGAGATCGTCCGCGAGGCCCGCGCCCGCGGCATCGACGCCGAACAGGCGCTCCGCACCGCGATCACCGCCCTCACCGACGAGATCCGGGCCGCCGAAGCTGACCGCTAGCGGGTTGTTTCACCGATGACGCGTTGCAGGGCGCCAGCGGTGAAATAGCCCGCCATCGGGAAATTCAGCGGCGCCCCGAGCCGTCGGCTGACAGGGTGTGGGGATGGACGTCGCCGAGGTACTGCGGGAGCACTGGGGGCTGACGCCGTCGTCGGTTGAGCCGCTCGAGGGTGGGATGGGGTCGTTCACCTGGGCGGCGGCCGGTGCTGGGTGGCGGGTGGTGGTCAAGACGGTCGACGGGCGCGACAACGGGTTCGCGCCGGGGCTGGAGCTCGCCGAGCGGCTCGACCGTGTCGGTGTGACGACCGGCCGGCCGCTGCGGAGTTCAGCGGGCCGGATCGCCGAGCGGGTCGACGGTCGTGTGGTCGGCGTGCTCGAGTTCGTCGACGGTACACCCCTCGGCCGCGCCGAGGCTGATCAGCGGGCCATCGGGGGTCTGCTCGGGCAGGTGCACGAGTTGTCGGCGCGGGAGCCTGGCGACCTGGAGTCCTGGCTCGGGATCGTCACTGACTGGGGGGACTACCTGGACTTCGAGCCCTGGATCCGTCCCGCCTGCGAGGCTGCCGTCTCGGACGCGCTCGCGCTCGACGACCTGTCCTGGTCCGGCCTGCACGGCGACCCGGCGGCCGAAGCCTTCCTGCGGCAGCCGGACGGCGGACTCGCGCTCATCGACTGGGGCGCCGCCATGCACGGCCCGATCCTGTACGACGTCGCGTCGGCGGTGATGTACAACGGCTCAGCCCACATCGTCCCCTCGTACGTTGCCAGACGCCCCGATCTGGCCGACGAAGTGCACCGCGGGCTCGACACCTTTCTCCGGGTTCGGTACGCCGTACAAGCGGCGTACTTCGCCTGGCGCTGCACCGAGGACGTCCGCGTCGGCATCACCTCGCCGGCCGAGAACCAGAAGGGCCTCGCGGACGCCCGTCGCTCGTTCGGGCTGTAGGCGGACTGCACCAGATCGGGCTCAGCCATGGTTTTCTGACCGATTCGTGGCGAGAATGACGCCCACCTTAGTCGCGGGAAGGAGGAACAATGAAGAAGCTGATCGTGATGGCCGGACTGGCGATCCTGGCCCTGGGCGGCGTCGCCACCCCAGCAGCCGCATCCAGTGCGGCGCCAGAATGCAATGTCCTCGTGACGTGGTGCTGAGCGACACCACGAAGCGTTAGCTGTACATCTATCCGGCGCGGGCCGCCCGTTCGGCCCGCAGGTCACCGAGCACCGCCACCTCTGTCGCTCTCCACTCCCTGAAGAGGTAGCGGTGCGGCACCACCGCGCTGATCGCGGCGATCACATCCGCCTTGTCATCGACAAAGTGCGTGATCCCAAGCTCCGCACAGTGCACGGCTTTCTCCGGCCGCCGCAAACAGAACCGCACGTTGCCGGCCGGTACGCCGGTCCGCTCGAAGAAGCGGTGATGCCGCAACCATTCGAGCGACCGCTGCTGGATCCGCGGCCCGCACTTCGACACCAGCCACGCCTCGTCGAACAGCGGCACCAACCGCGCGATCGCCTCGAAAGCCCCTGGTACGGCGGGAGTTCGCAGCATCGCCGCGGTGTCGCCGGAGAAGAACGCCGTGTCGCCGGGACCGGATGATCCGTCGATGATCACGCGCCCGATGTCGATTCCCAATCTCTTCATACCTTCAGCCTGCGCGCTTGAGCTATCGGGGAGAACTAGTTCTTATCGACATAGCTATAGTTTGTGGTGATGGAACTGGTGGCGGAGGATCTGCGGGCGTTTGCGGTGTTCGCGGTGGAGCGGAACTTCACGTGGGCGGCTGCGGAGCTGCACGTGAGTCAGCCCGCGTTGCATGCCCGGATCCGCAAGCTGGAAACGCGGCTCGGCACCAAGCTGTACGTGAAGGTCGGCCGGCAGTTGCAGCTGACCGAGGCGGGGGAGCGGCTCGCTGCCTTTGCCAACGACAGTCGCGACCGCGCAGCCGACTTCCTGCGCACGCTCGACGCCGCACCGCCCCGACCGCTCGTCCTGATCGCGGGCTCGGGCACCTACCTGTATCTGCTCGGCGACGCGCTCAAGCGCGTACTCAGCCGCGGACACGAGCTCCGCCTGCGGACCGGCGACGCAACAGCGACCCTGGCCGCGGTCCGGGACGGCTCGGCCGACATCGGCGTCACCGCGCTCGGCATCCCACCGGACGATCTCGACTGCACGCTGCTCACCCAGGCCCCACAAGTGCTGATCACTCCGAAGAGTCACCGTCTGGCGGGGCGGCGCACGGTACGGCTGAAAGACCTGCAGGACGAAGCACTCGTCGTACCGCCGAAGGATCGCCCGCACCGGCAGCAGCTCGAGCGGAGCATGCTGGACCAAGGCCTGCGCTGGTCCGTCGCCGTGGAGGCGGAAGGGTGGGAACTGCTGGTCCACTTCGTCCGTCTCGGAATAGGACCGGCCGTCGTCAACGGCTCGGTCAAGACCACGAGCACGGTCCGGAAGATCCCGGTCAAGGACCTCCCACCGGTGCGGTACTACGTGATCTCGCGACCGGACCGCGACGAGCGGGTGGACGAATTCAGGAGGGCGCTGGCGTGAGCCGTGACAGCCGAGCGATCTCCCGCCTGCTCCGCCACACGGCAGGTGAGCGCGGGCTCACGATGAGTACGGATGGGTGGGCAACGATCTCCGACGTACTCACGCTGCTCAGCCTGAGCCGTGACCGGTTGGACGTCGCTGTGCGTGAGAACGACAAACATCGGTTACAGGTGGACGGAGACCGGATCCGAGCGTGTCAGGGGCATTCACTGGCGGGGATGCCCGTGACACGTGAAGGGTTGGAGAACAGTTGGGAACGGGTATATCCCGACGATCTCCTGTGGCACGGCACGAATCGCGCCGCGCTGCCCGCAATCCAGCGGGAGGGGCTCAACGCGGGACGCCGTACCCACGTGCATCTGGCGCCGTCGAAGGACAGTCCGGTCGGGCGGCGGACGAGCGTAGAAGTCTTGCTGGGCGTGGATTGCGCGGATTTGGCGGTCTATCGGGCGCCCAACGGAGTGTTACTGACGCGCGAGGTACCTGCGGATGCGATTGTTAGGGTCGACGCGGTCCACTGAGCCTGCTGGTCTGGGGACTAGGCTCAGGAGCGATTCGTCATCGAGAATTTGGGAGTCAATGTGGCCACCATCGAGGCCGTCGGCGCGCGCGAGATCCTCGACTCGCGCGGCAACCCCACTGTCGAGGTCGAGGTTCTGCTCGACGACGACACCGTCGCCCGCGCGGCCGTCCCGTCGGGCGCGTCCACCGGCCAGTTCGAGGCTGTCGAGCTACGCGACGGCGACAAGGAGCGGTACAGCGGCAAGGGCGTGCAGAAGGCCGTCACCGCGATCCTCGAGGACATCGACAAGGAGATCGTCGGGTACGACGTCCACGAGCAGCGCCTGATCGACCACGCGCTCCTCGACCTGGACGGCACCCCGAACAAGGCCAAGCTGGGCGCGAACGCCATCCTCGGCGTCAGCCTGGCGGTCGCGAAGGCCGCCGCGGACAGCTCCGGCCTGCCGCTGTTCCGCTACGTCGGCGGCCCGAACGCGCACGTCCTGCCGGTGCCGATGATGAATATCCTCAACGGCGGCGCGCACGCGGACAGCAACGTCGACGTGCAGGAGTTCATGATCGCCCCGATCGGCGCGGCGACGTACGGCGAGGCCCTGATGCAGGGCGCGGGCGTCTACCACGCGCTGAAGGCGGTGCTGAAGGAGCGCGGCCTGTCCACCGGCCTGGGTGACGAGGGCGGTTTCGCCCCGAGCCTGCCGAGCAACCGCGACGCGCTCGACCTGATCATCACCGCGATCGAGAAGGCCGGTCTGCAGGCCGGCAAGGACATCGCGCTGGCGATGGACGTCGCGGCGAGCGAGTTCCACACCGACGGCGTGTACGCGTTCGAGGGCGGCAAGAAGTCCGCCGACGAGATGATCGCCTACTACGCCGACCTGGTGGCGTCGTACCCGATCGTGTCGATCGAGGACCCGCTGAACGAGGAGGACTGGGAGGGCTGGAAGGGCCTGACCGGTCAGCTCGGCGACAAGATCCAGATCGTCGGCGACGACCTGTTCGTCACCAACGTGGAGCGGCTGCAGCGCGGTATCACCGAGAAGTCGGCGAACAGCCTGCTGGTCAAGGTGAACCAGATCGGCTCGCTGACCGAGACCCTGGACGCCGTCGACCTGGCGCACCGCAACGGGTTCACCTGCATGATGAGCCACCGTTCCGGCGAGACCGAGGACACCACGATCGCCGACCTCGCGGTCGCGACCAACTGTGGCCAGATCAAGTCCGGCGCCCCGGCCCGGTCCGACCGCACCGCGAAGTACAACCAGCTGCTCCGGATCGAGGAGGAGCTCGACGACGCGGCGACGTACGCCGGTCGCTCGGCCTTCCCGCGCTTCCAGGGCTGACGACTGCGTCTGATTTTTGGGAGGTTCAGGTATGCCGTCCCGTCGGGATTCCGGTGCACGCCCCGGCTCGCGTCCGTCGAGCCGGAACCAGTCGCGTCCACCGGCCCGGCGGGGCGACCAGCCGAAACGCCGTACGGCGGGTCCGCAGGCGGGACCGGAGCGCACCCGCGGGTCCCGCAACCTGACCGGCCGCGCGGCCGTCGTACTGCTGGTGCTGGGGGCGCTGATCGTGTCCTACGCGCAGAGCCTGCGGGTCTGGTTCGACCAGCACCAGCAGATCAGCGCGCTGAACCAGGAGATCGCCGACCGGCAGAAGCGGGTCGGCGAACTGAACGACGAGATCGCCCGCTGGGACGACGACGCCTACGTGAAGGCGCAGGCGCGGCAGCGGCTCGGCTGGGTGATGCCCGGCGAGGTCGGGTACCGCGTGATCGGCGCGGACGGGAAGCCGGTCGGCGCCCCGCCGGAGCCGTCGACGCCCGCGGACGGTACGACGAACACGCAGCAGCCGACCTGGTACACCAAGCTCTGGGGGAGCGTGGAGGGCGCCGGGAAGCCACCCGCGCCGGTGACGCCGCCGACCGCGGCGAAGCCCACCCCGCTACCGATCCTGACGCCGTCACCTAAGGTAACCAGGTGACCGTCAGCTCCGCCGATCAAGAAGCAGTCAGCCAGCAGCTGGGCCGGACCGCCCGCGGCATCCGATCCATCGCGCACCGCTGCAGCTGCGGCCTGCCCGACGTGGTCGAGACCGAGCCCCGGCTCCCCGACGGTACGCCGTTCCCCACGACGTACTACGTCACCTGCCCCCGGCTCGCGTCCGCGATCGGCACTCTCGAGTCCTCCGGGATGATGAAGGAGATGACCGACCGGCTCGCCGAGGACGAGGACCTCGCCGCCCGCTACCGGGCCGCGCACGAGGCGTACCTCGAGCACCGCGAGTCGATCGAACACGTCGAGGAGATCGCCGGCATCACCGCCGGCGGCATGCCGAACCGGGTGAAGTGCCTGCACGTCCTGGTCGGCCACTCCCTGGCGGCCGGCCCCGGCGTGAACCCCCTCGGCGACGAGGCCCTGGAGGCGCTCGACGACTGGGGCCGCCGAGGCCCCTGTGTCTGAGCTCGGGGCGTCGGTCCAGCGGCGGGCGGCGGTGCGAGTTGCGGCGATCGACTGCGGGACGAACTCGATCCGGCTGCTCATCGCCGACCTGAGCGACGGGGGACTCGTCGAGGTCGATCGCCGGATGACGATCGTCCGCCTCGGCGAGGGAGTGGACGCCACCGGCGCTTTCGCACCCGTCGCGTTGGAGCGCGTGTTCGCCGCCGGTGACGAGTTCGCCGAGGTCATCCGCGCGTCGGGTGCCACTCGGGTCCGCTTCGTCGCCACCTCGGCGGCCCGGGACGTGCGCAACCGCGACGAGTTCCTCGCGGGCATCCGCGACCGGCTCGGCGTCGATCCCGAGATCATCTCCGGCGAGGAAGAGGCCGAACTCAGCTTCCGCGGCGCCACCACCTCGCTCGACCTGCCCGCGCCGTACCTGGTCGCCGATATCGGCGGCGGCTCGACGGAGCTCGTCCTTGGTGACGCCAACGGGGTGATCGCGGCGCAGTCCCTCGACATCGGCTCCGTCCGCCTCACCGAGCGCCACGTCAGGACCGACCCGACCACCCCGGCGGACCTCGCCGCGATCACTCGCGACATCGATGCGCTCCTCGACGCCACCAAGGTCCCGCTCGCCGAGGCCCGCAGCCTGATCGCGGTCGCCGGCACCGCGACCACCGTCGCGGCGGTCGCGCTGGAGCTTCCGGAGTACGACCGGACCGCCGTACACCACTCCCGCCTCACCGCCGACCAGTTGCGCGCCACCACGAGCTGGCTCACCACGTCGACGCGCGCGGACCGCGGCATTCCCGCGATTCACCCCGGCCGGGTGGATGTCATCGGTGCCGGCGCCCTCATCCTCCAACGCCTCGCGGACCGCCTGCCCATCGACACCCTGACCGTCTCGGAACACGACATCCTCGACGGCACCGCCCTCTCGCTGGCCTAACCCGCACCATCCACACCCCAAAGCCTGAACAGGAAGCCGGGTCCAGCCACAGGCAATAACCTGTCCAAGCCCACCGGAACCTGTGTAACCACCCCGACGCTGGCCCAGGATCCGGTGTCCACCCGGTGCCCTGGCGCGCTGCAGCGCCCCGGCCCGCCTTGCCTCGTCCTGCCCCCGCCCCGCCCCGGACTTCCGCCCCGGACTTCCGCCCCGGCGGCGGTTGGGGTGTGCGGGGTTAGCGGGTACGGACGCCGTCCAGCGCGATGGTGAGGACTCGGTCGCGTTGGTCCTGGTCGACGAAGCCGGCTGCGGTGAGACCGCTGACCATCCGGAGCAGGTCGTCGAACGACACGTCCTTGCGGGCCTCGCCGGCCTCTTGCGCGCGTTCGAACAGTGGCGTCCCGGCGGCGTACATCGCCGCGCGGGCGGCCTTGAAGCTCTCGGTCTCGCGGTTCAGGGACTCCCAGATCGCGCGCTTGGTCGCGGCGTACCCGAAGAAGCGGTGCAGCCAGGTGGTCAGTGCCTCCCACGGCGGCAGTTCCGCGACGTCCTCGGCGGCGATGCAGAGCTCCTCGATCTCGCCGAAGTAGACCGCGTTGAGCAGGTCCTGGCGGTTCGGGAAGTTGCGGTACAGGGTGCCGATCCCGACGCCGGCCTGGCGGGCGATGTCCTCGAGGGACGCGTCGACGCCTTTCGACGCGAACGCGTCCCGGGCGGCGGCGAGCAGGGCGTCGAAGTTCCGCCGCGCGTCCGCCCGTTGCGGCCGCCGGACGTCGACCCGCAGCGCGGGCCTGCTCTGATCGCTCACCATTCGCTCACCTTAGCCAGTTGTTACCGGAGGCTTGCCTCCGCTATAGTGGAGGCACACCTCGACTTTAGCAGGCCGGGGAACTCTCACGCCGGGGTCCCGGCGCGCAAACCTCCGTTCTGAAGGACTTCTGCATGCCTGTCATCAGGTCTGGAAACCCGCGGCTGACCCTGGCTGTGCTCGCCACGGTGGTCGCCTCGTTCTCGATGTTGCAGTCGCTGGTGAGCCCGGCGCTGCCCGTCATCCAGCACGACCTGCACACCACCCCGAGCACGGTCACCTGGGTCTTCACCGCATTGCTGCTCTCGGTCTCGGTCGCGACGCCGCTGCTCGGCCGGATCGGCGACATGGTCGGCAAGGAACGCACGCTGTTCATCGCACTGGTCGCGCTCGCGATCGGCTGTCTGATCGCCGCGCTCGCGCCGAACGTCGGCGTACTGATTGCCGCCCGCGTCTTCCAGGGCGTCGGCGGCGCCGTGTTCCCGTTGTCGTTCGGGATCATCCGGGACGAGTTCCCGGCCGAGCGGGTGCCGTTGGTCGTCGGCGTCGTGTCGGCGATCATCGCGGCCGGCGGCGGTCTCGGCATCGTGCTGGCCGGCCCGATCGTCGAAGGGCTCGGCTGGCGCTGGTTGTTCTGGATCCCGATGATCGTGGTCGCGCTGTCGACCTTGGTGGTACGGCGCTACGTCGCCGAGTCCCCGAACCGGGTCCCGGGCCGCATCGACTGGGTCGCCGCCACGCTGCTGTCCGGCTGGCTGATCGCGCTGCTGCTCCCGTTGAGCGCCGGCCGTTCGTGGGGCTGGGGCTCGTTCCGGACCCTCGGTCTGCTCGCCGCCGCGGTCGTGCTGTTCGCCTCCTGGATCACGGTCGAGCTGCGGTCGCGGAACCCGCTGATCGACATGCGCATGATGCGCGTGCCCGCGGTCTGGACCACGAACCTGGTCGCGCTGCTGTTCGGCGCCGCGATGTTCGCCGTCTACGCCTTCGTGCCGCAGTTCATGCAGATCCCGAAGGCGGCTGGTTTCGGCTTTGGGTCGAGCGTGACGCAGGCCGGTCTGTTGATGCTGCCGATGCTGGTCACGATGGCCATCACCGGGTCGGTGAGCGGTCCGCTCGCGCCGCGGTTCAGCGCGAAGGCGCAGGTCGTCTGGGGCTCCGCGCTGAACCTGGTCGCCGCGCTGCTGTTCGCGGAGTTCCACGATCACCCGTGGCAGGTCGCGCTCTCGACCGCCCTGTTCGGCATCGGTCTGGGCCTCGCCTACGCCTCCATGACCAGCCTGATCGTCCAGAACGTGCCCCGCGAGCAGACCGGCGCCGCGACCGGCATGAACGCCAACATCCGCACCATCGGCGGCTCGATCGGCACGGCCCTCGCCAGCTCCATCATCACCGCCCACACCCAGCCGAGCGGCCTACCCGCCGAGTCCGGCTTCACCAACACGTTCCTCCTTCTCTCCGCCTTCGCCGCCGCAGCCGTCGTACTGGCGCTGGCCATCCCCGGCAAACGCCGTACGTCGCTCCCACCCGCAGCCGCCGTACCGAACCCCCGCGAGGAGGAACTCGCCGCCTGATCACCCTCTGCTGGGAAACAATTGGTCACCAGGCGGCAAAAAGTTTCCCACCAGCCAGCGGTACGACGGCAACCACGTGGGTGGCGTGGTGAGCTTAGGCTGACCGGATGGAGCTTCCGCACCCGTTGACCGGTGAGTTGTTCGACAGCCCGGTGCCGCCCGGAACCGGGTGGCCGGAGGATCCCGCCGTACGCCGTACTCGGGTGGCTCACGATGCCCCTGAGGTCGTCCGGCTCGCGGCGACCGACGACCTGGCGGAACTGGAGGCCCGGGTCTCGGTCTGCCACGCCTGCCCACGGCTCGTCGACTGGCGCGAAGAGGTCGCCGTCGGCAAACGCAAGTCCTTCGCCGATCAACCGTACTGGGGCCGCCCGATCCCCGGCTGGGGCGATCCCGCGCCGCGGATCGTGATCGCCGGCCTGGCCCCGGCGGCCAACGGCGGCAACCGCACCGGCCGGGTCTTCACCGGCGACCGCTCCGGCGACTGGATCTTCGCCAGCCTGTACCGCGTGGGCCTGGCGAACCAGCCCACCAGCGAACACGCGGGCGACGGCCTCCACCTGACCGGCACCCGGATGATCGCCGCCGTCCGCTGCGCCCCACCGGCCAACAAACCGACCCCGACCGAACGCGACACCTGCAGCCCCTGGTTCCGCCGCGAACTCGAACTGGTCCTACCCACCACCCAGGCCATCGTCTGCCTGGGCAAGTTCGGGTACGACGCCCTGCTCGCCGGCCTCGCCGCACTCGGCGCGACCATCCCCAGACCGCGCCCCAAGTTCGGCCACGCCGTGGAGCACCGGATCTCAACCCCGCAAGGTGAAGTCACCGTCCTCGGCTGTTTCCACCCCAGCCAGCAGAACACGTTCACCGGCAAACTCACCGCACCCATGATGGACGCAGTCCTGAACCGCGCGAAGTTGCTCGCGGGTCTCTGAAAGTCGCTTTTGTCGGATGTCTGCTAGTCGGGGGTGACGATGCTGAAGTTCGGGTCGCCGGGGTCGAGCAGGCCGAAGAGCCGGCCGAGGACTGTCGCGTCACCGGCGACCTTGACGCCGGCCGCGGCCAGCTGACCCGGATCGGTCGTCTGCTGGGCGAGAACCGGCAGCGCCGCGCGAGGCATGCTCAGCGTCGCGTCGGCCGCTCCGCGTTGTGGAGCCGAGCTGTAGCTGAGGACGCCGTTGGACAGGCTGAGCCGATAGCGCTCGTCGAGATCGTCGAAGGCGACGTCGACCGTCAGCGTCTCGTCCCAGGCGCGTGGTCCGTCGATCTGGATCGCGAGGGCGTCGAACAGCATCGACGGGCTGAGATTCGCGATGATGTCGAGCGCGGCGGTCTGCGCCGGCGTACCGAAGTTTCCCTCGCGCAGCTCGGTCGCACCGGACAGGTAGAAGTTGCGCCAGGTGCCGTTCTCGCAGCCGTAGCCGAGCTGTTCGTAGGTGTCGGCGAGCAAGGCGCGGGCCTCGGCGTGGTCCGGCTCCGCGAACACGACGTGGTTGACCACCTCCGCGACCCAGCGGAAGTCGCCCTGGTCGAACGACGACTTGGCCTTGGCCACGACAGCGTCGGCTCCGCCCATGAACTCGACGTACCGCTTGGCGGCTTCGATGGGTGGGTGCCGCCAGAGCTCGGCGGGGTTGCCGTTGAACCAGCCCATGTAGCGCTGGTAGATCGCCTTCACGTTGTGGCTGACCGAGCCGTAGTAGCCGCGCGCGTGCCAGGCGTTCTCCAAGGCGGGCGGGAGCTGGAGCTGCTCGGCGATCTCGGCACCGGTCAGTCCCTGGTTCAGCATCCGCAGCGTCTGGTCGTGCAGATAGGCGTACAGGTCGCGCTGCAGCCTCAGGAAGCCGACCGCTCGCTCGTTGCCCCAGGTGGGCCAGTGATGAGAGGCGAAGACGACCTCGAGGTCCGCGCCGAACAGGTCGATGGTCTCGGTGAGATAGCGGGACCAGCCGTGTGGGTCGCGGACCAGCGCGCCGCGCAGCGTGAGCAGGTTGTGCAGCGTGTGGGTGGCGTCCTCGGCGGCGCACAGTGCCTTGCGATCGGGGAAGTAGATGAGCATCTCCGCGGGCGCTTCGGTGTCGGGTGCCATCTGGAACGTCATCCGGATCCCGTCCACGGTCTCCTCGTGGCCGGTGGTGGAGACGAAGTCGGTCGGCGCGATCAGCGTGACCGTCCCGGTCGAGGTGGTCTGGCCGAGCCCGGCGCCCACTTGCCCGCGCGGCCCGCGCGCCAGCGCAGCGCCGTACATGTATCCGGCCCGTCGGGCCATGGCCGTGCCTGCGTAGACGTTCTCGGAGACGGCGTGTTCGGTGAAACCCTCCGGTGCGATGATCCGTACGCGACCGGCGGTCACGTCCTCCTGGGTGACCACGCCCTTCACGCCGCCGAAGTGATCGACGTGCGAGTGGGTGTAGACGACCGCGTGGACGGGACGGTCACCGCGGTGTTCGCGGTACAGGGCGAGCGCGGCGGCGGCCGTCTCGGACGAGATCAGCGGATCGATGACGAGCAGCCCGGTGTCGCCTTCGACGAACGTGATGTTCGAAAGGTCGAGCCCGCGGACCTGGTAGATGCCCTCGACGACCTCGAAGAGCCCTTGCCGCGCGACGAGTTGCGACTGCCGCCACAGGCTCGGATGCACCGAGTCCGGCGCCTCGCCGGTCAGGAAGTCGTACGAGTCGTTGTCCCACAGCACGTCGCCGCCGGCCGACCGCACGACGTCGGGACGCAGCTCGGCGATGAGGCCCCGGGAGGTCGCGTCGAAGTCGGCGGTGTCGGACATCGGCAGGTCCGCCAATGCGGCCCGGTGTTGCTCGCGAACGGCGGCGCTGGCCTCACGTGGGGTCGTCATCCCCGCATCTGACCAGTTCCGGTACTCCGGGTCCTCCCCCTCCCGGGATGAGGCCGACAACCGGTCGCGACATTCGACGCTCCGGAGATTGTCGGATCCGGACCGTAGTGTGCGTAGTACAGGTGAATGGCGGCCGTTCGAGGCCGCCACAGACATGAGGGGTCAGGCGATGACGTGTCCGCGGTGCCTGTCACACGAATCAACTCGGGAGGCGTTGTGAAGCTTCTTCTCACATCCGGCGGCGTGACGAACGAGAGCATCCGCGATGCGCTCGTCGATCTGCTGGGCAAGCCGATCTCCGAGTCCCGTGCGCTCTGCATCCCCACGGCGCAGTGGGGCCACCCGATGCTCGGGCCTCCCTCCGTGCGCAACTTCGTCGCCGGCATACCTCCGTGGCACAGCATGACGAGCCTGGATTGGGCCTCGTTGGGCGTCCTGGAGCTCACCGCACTGCCCAGCATCGGCGAGGAGCGGTGGGTCCCGTGGGTCCGCGAGGCCGACGTACTCCTGGTGGACGGCGGCGACGCGACGTACCTGAACCACTGGATGCGCGAGTCAGGGCTGGCGGAGGTCTTCCCGTCGCTCCCCGACACAGTCTGGGTAGGACTCAGCGCCGGCAGCATGGTCATGACCCCGCGCATCGGCAAAGACTTCGTCAACTGGCCCGCCGCCCCCGACGACCGCACCCTCGGTGTCGTCGACTTCTCGATCTACCCCCACCTGGACCACGAACTAATGCCCAACAACACCCTCGCCAACGCAGAACAATGGGCCGCCGACATCACCGGCCCCGCCTACGCCATAGACGACCAAACCGCCATCAAGGTCCTCAACGGCACCACAGAGGTCATCTCAGAAGGCCACTGGAAATCCTTCCCCGCCTAGCCGGACCACTTACCTGCGTAGGGCGCGGGGAGCAGCGCAGGTCTCGGCAGTTCCGTGCTTCATCGACAGCGACATGTACGGATGTCGTCTCGCGGCGGCGCCGGGCTCCATCGCCCGCCAAGCCGGGGCCGCAGGTTCAAGGTCGCGAGAGCCCACTCGCCTGGAATACCGAGTCGTGCCCCGTGCACGGCACGACATCGGCCCGGTCGGGGGTCATAAAACCTCCGCCAACCCACACCTCGTCGCCCACGCCGGCAACTGTCTGCCCTGTTCCATCGATCAGGGCAACCACGCCATCACGGATCGCGACGCTCCAGCCTGGCGGCCAAGCGACGTCGACGTCGACGAGTCTGTCGCCGGTACCGACCCCAGTGCCGACTGCCATGCGAAGCACCAGGCAGTTTGTCGAGGGCTCGATCTCGAGTGTGCCGATCAGCTGAGCTTGTAACAGGATGGTTGGAAGTACCCGTTGGACGGTGAGGCCGGGCAATCGGCCACCGTTCTGCGGCTCGCTCGCGCTAATCAACTGACTTTCTCCACGAGTCCCGAATTGATTCGTCTCTTCCAAGCAGGCTAGGCGATCCAAACCCAGTGCGCAGACTTCGCATTGCCGCCGCCTTTGGGTGTCTGGGTCGGCGAGGGGTCCAGGCCGCGATAGATGCGGTTTGCTCAGCCATTCCGAGAGGGCGTGGGGCGGGGCGGTCGGTCGCGCGACAGCGCGCAGATGGAGGTATGGCGCTGAGGCGGGGGTGGGTGGGGCCGCGCGGAGTGGGCGCGCTGAGGAACGTAGTGACGAAGGAAGCGGTCGCGGAGTACGGCGGGGCTGAAGCGTTTGTGCCCGGGACGGGATTCGAACCCGTATGCCTGTGAGGGCCGCGAGGTTTAAGCTCGCTGCGTCTGCCGTTCCGCCACCCGGGCTGGAGGCTCGGGACGAGACTACTCGTTACTGGTAGACCTTTCGGGGGTACACGGCGTGGGCGCCGGCGACCCGGTCCAGGAAGAGCTTGCCGTTGCAGTGATCGATCTCGTGCTGCAGCGCCCGCGCCTCGAACGCGTCCGTGGTGATGGTGACCGTGTCGGTCGTCCCCGGCAGTACGCCGGTCACGGTCAAGCGGCTCGCCCGTTTGACGTCGCCGGTGAAGTCCGGGACGGACATGCAGCCCTCGCGCGCCTTCTCGTTCCGCGAGGCCTCGACGACGACCGCGTTGCAGAGCACGAACACGCCGTGACAGGTACGGGTCTTCGGGTGCTCGGAAACGTCCAGCGAGAACATCTGCGCGGCGACGCCGACCTGTGGCGCGGCGAGGCCGACGCAGCCGGGGGAGACCCGCATCGTCGCGACCAGGTCCGCGGCGAGTTGGATCATCTCCGGGTCGAGCGGATCCACGAGCGCACCCTCGGTGGCCAGCACCGGGTGCGGAGCCTGGACAACCTTCAGCACCTGCCCCTCGACGTCCAGCCGGGCAGGGGACCAGTCGGTGATCACAGCTCGTCGCTCTCCGTCGCGCGCAGGGTCACTCCGACGCCGAGTTCCTCGGCGGTGATCTCGAGCGCCCGGTTCAGCGTCTCCAGGTCGGCGCTCGGCGGTAGCTCGACCTCCGCGGTCAGCACGTACAGCCCGCCGCTCAGCCGCGTCGACAGGTCCGTGACGGTACCGCCGGCGGACGCGATCATCCGCGTCACCGCCGCCACGATCCCCGGCCGGTCCGCTCCGTGCACGCTCAGCATGTACGGCGCCCCGATCGGAGCGTGCTCGTGCTCGGGACCGATCGCGCGCACCGTGATGACCAGCTCGCCCTGCAGCGGCTCGAGGGCCGTCTCCACCTCGTCGACCGGCCCGGCGCAGACGATCATCATCGCGAAATGACCGCGCAGCAGCGTCATCGTCGAGTCCTCGAGGTTGACCCCGGTACCGACCAGGGCCTCGGTGACGTCCGCGATGATCCCCGGGCGGTCCGGGCCGATGACGGTGACAGCGAGCTGACTCATGCCCGGCAACCTACCGCCGACCTAAGTAGCCGACCGCACCGACTTCGGTATCCGGACACCCGGGATCGGCCCGGAGAACGCTTACGCACCGCTACATTCGATCCATGACCGAGTCCACGAGCCGTCGCCGCAGTACCCGCGACTGGATCGTCGACAGCGTCATCTTCGTCGTCGCGGTGCTGTTCAGCCTCCTGCTGTACGACGACGGCGAGAAGGACCCGGTCAGCTCCGGACTACTCGCGCTCGACTTCATCGCGGGTATGGCGTTGTGCCTGAGCCTCTGGTTCCGTCGCCGCTGGCCGGTGCAACTGGCGGTCGCCGGAGCCGTGATCGCGACCTTCTCGGACGCCGCCGGTGCCGCCGGGATGATCCTGATCCTGAGCGTCGCCATCTACCGGCCGCTCAAGACCACGCTGTTCATCTTCGCGATCAACGCTGTCGCACTGCTGATCTACATCGACGTCCGCAACAAGCAGGACGACCCGATGGCGATCCTCATCGCTGCGGTGGCGATGTACGTCGCCGTCGCCGGCTGGGGGCTGTACATCCGGTCCCGCCGCCAGCTCCTGCAGACGTTGCGGGACCGGGCGGATCGCGCCGAGACCGTGGCGACGCTGCAGGCGGAGCAGGCGCAGCTCCGGGCCCGGGAAGAGATCGCTCGCGAGATGCACGACGTACTCGGGCATCGGTTGTCGTTGCTCAGCGTGCACGCCGGTGCGCTGGCGTACCGGTCGGACGCGTCGACGGAAGAGGTGGCGGGGGCCGCGGAGATCATCCGGGCGAGTGCTCATCAGGCGCTGCAGGACCTTCGCGAGGTCATCGGCGTACTGCGGGCGCCGGTCGGGGAGCTGCCGCAGCCGGCGTTCGCGGATCTGCCCGCGCTCGTGGAGGGGTCGCGCGCGGCGGGTATTCCGGTCGAGTTGACGCTCGACGCGCCTGGCGCCTTGCCGGAGCACGTCGGACGGACGGCGTACCGGATCGTTCAGGAGGGGCTGACCAACGCGGTCAAGCACGCGCCGGGCGAGCCGGTCACGATCAGCGTGACCGGTGCCCCGGGCAACGGATTGTCCGTGGAGCTGCGCAACCCGGCTCCCGACCGCAGGCGAGGAGACGGCCAAGGTTTGAAGGGCTTACGCGAACGCGCCTCCCTGGTAGAAGGTCGCGTCGAACACGGCCGCACCCCCGAAGGCGACTTCCGCCTCTTCGCTTGGTTACCGTGGGCGCCGTGACCATTCGGGTGCTGATTGTTGACGACGATCCTCTGCTGCGGGCCGGGTTGAAGTTGATGTTGGGTGGGGCCGAGGAGATCCGCGTGGTGGGCGAGGCCGGGGACGGGTCCGGCGTTCAGGGGCTGATCGACAAGCTCGCGCCGGACGTGATCCTGATGGACATCCGGATGCCCGGCACCGACGGTCTGACCGCGACCGAGACGGTACGCCGTCGTCCGGGCGCGCCCGAGGTCGTCATCCTGACCACCTTCGACGCCGACGAACACGTCCTGCGCGCGCTCCGCGCCGGCGCGGCCGGGTTCGTCCTCAAGGACACCCCACCCGCCGAGATCGTCGAGTCGGTACGCCGGGTCGCGGCCGGCCAGCCCGTTCTGTCACCCGCGGTCACCAAACGCCTGATCACCCGCGTCGCCGACTCCGGTCAGGACAACCGCAAGACCAAGGCCCTCGAGCGGCTCGCGGCACTGAACGACCGCGAACGTGAGATCGCCGTCGCCGTCGGCGAGGGGAAGTCGAACGCGGAGATCAGCGCCACGCTCTACCTGAGCGTCCCGACCGTGAAGACCCACGTCTCCCGCATCCTCACCAAACTCGACCTGAACAACCGCGTCCAGGTCGCCCTACTGGTCCACGACGCCGACCTGCTACACGGCTAGCCCTCAGGAATCAGCGCGGTTCGAGAACGACGACCGCGGTCGGCTTGGAGCGTCGCGCCGCCCAGGCGTCGAGGTGCTGGTCGATCTCCCGCCAGCGCTCCCACAACCGCACCCGCTCCTCGCCCTCGGCCGCACGGCCGAGCACCGCCCGAGTCCCGTCGGTGAGCACGACCTCCGCCTCGGGATGAGCGCGCAGGTTCAGCCACCAGGCGGGCTCGGGTTCCTCCCAGCCGTTCATCGCGAGCGTGACCAGGTTCGGTCCGTCCTCGTAGTACCCGAGCATGACGCTGCGCGGTTGGCCGGTGCGGCGGCCCGTGACGGTGAGACGCAGCATGCCGTACCGCTGGTCCCGGGGCCGTGACAGGCCGACTCGGCCTCCGCTGATCTTGTAGATGCCGCGATGGATCTTCCAGGCCAGCCATTTCACCCAGTGCGGCGGCACCCATGCCCCACGGTCCGCTGTACTCATGTCCCCCTCCAGACACTCCTGGAATCAAGGGTGACACAACGAAAAAGAGCCGGGCCCCCGGCGAGTTGGGGGCCCGGCTGATCAGTGGTGGGTCAGGACTGCGTTGCCCGGCGGAACTCCTCGTTCGGCGTCTGCAGGCTGCCGAGGCTGGTCACCTCGCGGCGGAAGAACAGCGCCAGCGTCCAGTCGAGGATGACGCGGGCCTTCCGGTTCAGCGTAGGCACGCGGGACACGTGGTACGTCCGGTGCAGGAACCAGGCGAGCCAGCCCTTCACCTTCACGCCGTACAGCTGGGCGACGCCCTTGTGCAGGCCGAGGCTCGCGACCGAGCCGACGTACTTGTGCTTGTAGTCCTGCGGCGGCTCCCCGTCGACGACCCGGAGGATGTTCGCCGCGAGCTGGCGCGCCTGGCGGACCGCGTGCTGCGCGTTCGGGGCGCAGAACGCACCGGTCTCGCTGGTCAGGTCCGGTACGGCGGCGTTGTCACCGGCGGTCCAGGCGTCGTCGACATCCTCGATCCGCAGGTTCGGCAGGGTCTTGATCCGGCCCTTCTCGTCCAGCGGGAAGTCCGTCGCGGCGAGCGCCGGGTTCGCCTTCACGCCGGCGGTCCAGACGATCGTGTCGGCGTCGAACTCGTCGCCGTCGCTGAGGATCACGTGACCCTTCTCGCAGGACTCCAGCCGGGTCTCCAGCTTGACGTCCATGTTCCGCTTGCGCAGCTCATCGACGGTGTACTTGCCGAGGTCCTCACCCACCTCGGGCAGGATCCGCCCGGTGGCCTCGACGAGCACCCAGCGCATGTCCTCGGGGTTGATGTTGTCGTAGTAGCGGGTGGCGTAGCGGGCCATGTCCTCGAGCTCGGCGAACGCCTCCACACCGGCGTACCCGCCGCCGACGAAGACGAAGGTGAGCGCGGACTTGCGCAGCGCCGGGTCGGGCTGGGACGACGCGACGTCGAGCCGGTCCAGGACCTTGTTGCGCAGCGCGATGGCCTCTTCGACGTTCTTGAACCCGGTCGCCTCGTCGGCCAGGCCGGGGATCGGCAGGGTCCGGGCGATCGAGCCGAGCGCGACGACGATCTGGTCGTAGGCGAGCTCGTACTCCGGGCCCTCCTCGGGCAGCACCTTGGCGACCTTGTGGGCGTGGTCGATACCGGTCACCCGGCCGGTCACCACGCGGCAGCCCTTGAGGGTCTTGCGCAGCGGCACCACGACGTGCCGCGGCTCCACCGAACCGGCTGCCGCCTCGGGCAGGAACGGCTGGTAGGTCATCACCGACCGCGGGTCCACGACGGTGACCCGGATCTTGCCTTTCCGGGCCGCGCGGCGCAGGCCGTACGCGGTGTACATCCCGACGTAACCGCCTCCGACGACGAGGATGTGCGGCACCTGGGCTGTCATGCGGTTCACTCTCCCTGAGTGGTTCTCCGACTTCATGTTCACTTCAACGCTAAGGGCTCGTGAAAGATTTCACAAACCCCCTAGCGGGTGATCTCACCCACCGAACATCCCCCACCCGAGGGACCCACCATCCCCTCATAGTCGACCCCAGACCCCGTGCCCACCAGGGCCGAGACACAACCGCAAGAACTACTCGGTCGGCCCCTCCAGGGCCAGCCGGTACCCACTCGGCGTGCGGAGCAACAGGCGCCGGTAGCTCCACTCGGGCGCCGGGTCGTTCTGCTCGACCTCGAAGTCGAGCCCGGCCGCGCGGCAGTGTGCGGCGGCAGCATCGACGTCGGCGACCGCGATCTGCCAGGTGAGCACGCTGGGCGGATCGTTCGGCGCCGGCGCCTGCTGGATGCCGAAGTGCACCGTGTCGGTTCCGAACGCGATGAAGTCCGGGTATTCCTCACCCTCGTAGATCACCGGCAGTCCGAGTCGTTCGTAGAACGCGCGCTCGGCGGCCAGGTCGGAGACGTTCAGGACGGGGGCGAGATGAGTGAACATCATGCCCACCAGCCTGCGTTATGTGGTGGGGAGTCGGTAGGTGGTGACGTGGGACGGCGAGTCGGCGGTGAAGGGGGAACCGCTCCAGTCGGCGTGGCGGGACTCGCGGGTGAAGCCGGCCAGTTGGGCCATCAGGTCGAGTTCGGCGGGCCAGATGTAGCGGTGCGGGGTGCGGTCGAGCTGTGCCTCGGTGCCCTCGCCGAAGTGGAAGTGGTGCGAGACGACGTGCTGCTGCAGTACGTCGTACGTGTCCAGCAGGATGTAGCCGGGATCGGCGATGCCGACCGTCGCGGGGATGCCGGGCGGGAGACGGCGGAGTTCGGGGACCCAGAGCTCGATCACGAAGCGCCCGCCGGGGGAGAGGTGGCGGGCGGCGTTCCGGAAGCAGGCGACCTGTTCGGACTGCGTGAGCAGGTTCGAGATCGTGTTGAACACCAGGTAGACGAGCGTGAACTCACCCGGCGCCCGGGCCGTCGACATGTCCCCGACGACGACCGGGATCGTCTCCGCGTCGGCCTTCGTCCGCAGCTGGTCGAGCATCGCGGTCGACAGCTCGATCCCGCTCACCGGCACCCCGCGTTCCGACAGCGGTACGGCGACCCGCCCGGTTCCGATCGCCAGCTCGAGCGCGCGCCCACCGCCGGCGAGCTCGGTCAACCGATCCACGGTCGGCCTCAGCACGTCGGCCGCGAACATCCCGCTGCCCGGCGTGTCGTACCGGGCGGCGACGTCCGCGTTCCACAGCCGGTTCTGCTCCGCGGCCTTCGACAACTCCATCAAGTCCTCCTCGTCGTCACCGCCGCCCCGCACGAGCCCGAGGCGGTCGTACTTCGACCTAGTGTCCTGAGTCGGAGGTTCGACGGCGCTTTCGGCGCCCAGGCACGCACCGCGATGCACGCACCTGACCACCGAAATCACTCGCCGAACCTCCGACTCAGGACACTAGGTCGACGCCGGCGGACCGACCACCGGGTTTTGGACGTCAGACCTTTGTGAGAACTGTTGATCCGGGTCGGATAGTGCGCGTCAATAGGGGTGTGGAGAACTACCGCGCCCCGGTCCTGACGGCCTCGTTGCTCGCGCCCCCGGCGGTCTGCGCGCTGCTGATCCCGTTCCGGGAACATTTCGACAACGCGAACGCCGCGCTGTTGCTGGTGGTCGTGATCGTCGGCGTCGCGGCGTTCGGGATCCGGCTGGCCGGCGTGGTGGCGGCGATCTCCAGCGCGGTGTGGTTCGACTTCTTCCTGACCGTTCCGTACGACAGCTTCACGATCGACAACAGCAACGACGTGGAGCAGGCCGTGCTGCTGCTGGTGATCGGCCTCGCGGTCACGCAGATCGCGATCTGGGGCCGCAGGCAACAAGCTGAGGCGTCCCGGCGGCGGGGTTACCTGGACGGCGTGATCACCACCTCGCAGGCGGTCGCGACCGGCGCCTCGGCCGACGACCTGATCGAGCAGGTGCGCGCCGAGCTGACCGCTGTCCTTGGAATCGACGGCGTGAAGTTCATTGCCGGTAGCAATCAGACCCACGTCCCGCGGCTGAACCCGGACGGTTCGGTGACGCGCGGCGCACACGTCCTGAAGGTCGAGCGTGACGGCCTGCCGACGAACGCCGAGATCGAGCTCACCGTCCAGCACGCCGGTGAGACCCGCGGCCGGTTCCTGCTGACTGCCGCCACCCGGGTGGCCCGCCCGGACCTGGAACAACGCCTGGTCGCGGTCGCCCTGGCCGACCAGGTCGGTGCCGCCCTGTCCACCCAGGAGCCCATCAACCGGCACGCCTGATCCCGCCTTTGTATTGCCGGGAAATACATCGGAAAGCGATTGATTTTCGGTGCGGAATGTCTACGGGATTCTCAGATGTTGTTCAGGATGGGACCGTAGTATCTCGCTACGGCCCCGGATGTGGGCCATCAGGAGGAAGACATGCAGAGCAGTAACCCGGTGCTGAACCGGTCGAGTGCGTTCGCGCCTGGCCAGGGCCAGGCCTATCCGGGGGCCGCTCCGTACGGTCAGTCGGGCCCCTACGGCTCTGGCGGATCGGGTATGCCGCCGCAGCAGCAGTACCAGGGGGCTCCGGCCGCGAGCCGCCCCATGACGCTGGACGACGTGATCGTCAAGACCGCGATCACCCTCGGTGTGGTCGTGGCAGCCGCCGCGCTCGCCTGGTACAAGGTCCCGGACACCCTGGTCTCGCCGGTGTTCCTGGCCGGCGCGCTGGTCGCGTTCGCGATCGCCATGGTGCTGTCGTTCTCCCGCAAGGTGAACCCGGCGCTGCTGATGGCGTACGCCGTCGCCGAGGGCGTGTTCCTTGGGATCGGCAGCAAGTTCATCGCCGGCTGGGTCGGTGACTCCGGCATCATCGTGCAGGCCGTATTGGCCACGATGATCACGGCCGGTCTGACCCTGGCGACGTACAAGTACTTCGCGATCAAGGTGACGCCGAAGTTCACCAAGATGGTCATCATCGGCACGATGGGCTTCGCCGGTGTGCTCGTGGTGAACCTGCTCCTCAGCCTGTTCGGCCTGAACACCGGGATCTCCGGAATGGGCCCGATGGGCCTGCTGTTCGCCGCGCTCGGCGCCGGACTGGCGGTGTTCAACCTGATCCTCGACTTCGACCTGGTCGAGCGCGGGGTCCGCGAGGGCGCCCCGCAGAGCGAGGCCTGGCGGGCCGCGTTCGGCCTGACCGTCACGCTGGTCTGGCTGTACTGGAACATCCTGCGGATCCTCGCGATCCTCCGCGGTGGCGACTGACCCCGCGGAAGCAGATCTACGGAAGGGCCGGTCCAGGTGGGCCGGCCCTTCCGGCTTTTCCGGACTCCGTTCGTCCGGTTCCGGTTCTACGGTGTCTCCATGACCACCGTTTGGTACGACGCTCCCTCGCACACCGCGGGCGCCGCGCTGATCACCACGACGTCCGCCCTCGACATCCGCGCCGACGGAGTCCAGGTGCGCGACGTCACCGACGAGATCGCCCGAGCGGCCCGCGAACTCGGTCTGACGCCATCGCCCGCGGAGACGCTCAACGTCGTCCTCGAGGCCACGGATCCGCCCGCCGTGCAGTCCTTCTGGCAACTCGCGCTCGGCTACCCAGCGACCCTCGAGGACCCTCTGCACCGCACTCCGAGCTTCGCGGTACGGCGACTGGACACGCCGCGGCCGCTGCGGAACCGGATCCACGTCGACGTGGTGCGTCCGTCGGACGTGGTCCAGCAGGCCTACGAGGCGACGGGGCGTGAGCCGTCCGGTGCGTTCGGCGTGATGGTGGCCGACGAAGAGGGGAACGAGATCGACCTGGTCCCGGGCGATCCGCTCCCCGGAACGAATGACTGGCAGGCGCTGTTCGCGGCGATGGTGTTCTACCCGACCGCCACGCCGGCGCCGTTCGTCACGAAGGCGGCGGAGCTGGCCGACGCCGCGGGCATCGCGCTGCGCATCGACGTACGGCCGGAGGGCGTGACCGTCGACAGCGCGAAGGATCGGTGGGAGGGCGAGGACGGGGCCGACCCGAAGTTCGTCGCGTTGGCACAGGCGGTCGAGGAGGCGGCGCGGGAGCTGGGGTTGCGGGCGGATCCGGCGCCGCTGCGGTTCGTGCAGTTCGGGCTGGACGCGATGGACGTCCCCGCGGTACGGCGGTTCTGGACGGAGTTCCTGGGCTACGAGCAGGACACGCGGCCGCATGTCACCGACATCTACGACCCGCGCTGGCTGAACCCGGTGCTCTTCTTTCAACAGCTGAACGAACCGCGGTCGCAGCGGAATCGGGTGCGCTTCGAACTCGTCGTACCGGAGGAGCTGGTGACGGCGCGGGTCGAGGCAGCGTTGTCAGCGGGCGGGCGGGTGCTGGCCGAAAACCCTTACCTGGTGGCGGATCCGGAGGGGAACGAGGTGGCGATCACGGCGGGCTGAACGCAGAAGACCTGCCCCTCCACCTGAAAGGGCAGGTCTTCTGAGTTCGTCTCCTTAGCGGCTCAGCCCATTCGCCGGTGCGCTCTGACCAGGTCGTACTCGTGGACGATGGCGGTCGCGTGCCCATGAGCGAGTGCGTACTCGCTGGAGAGCCATCGCACTCTGTCGTCGAAGCGCAGGAACGACGGTCCGTCGTTCATCAGCTGGAACCACTCGGTCATTGCGCGTCCGGTGCATCTGGGCACAGCCTCCACCAAACGCTGATGCGTCTCCTCAGAGTGGTTCAAGCCCATCTTCGCCTCCCGTCATCGGGGTACCGCGTAGTTATCGACTGTGCACCACCTGGCAGCCCGGAGGCAAGACTCCCGACATGAAAGTCCCCGCTCAGCGGACGCTCAAGTTCAGCAACAACCACGGCACTCCGGCGAATCCCCCACTACTGCGAGAGTTACTGGCCGACGGGCACCGTCTCGGGGGACGCCTCCGCGGGCTCGTCGACGCGATCGACCTCGGCCTTCGGGTGCCGCCGGCGGTGCCGCAACGCGGCCCAACGGCCCCGTGGCCCACGCTCGCGACCGGCCACCTCAGTGGCCGCGACCTCGGTCCCGGCGCGGCGGACCGCTTGGACGGCGGCCTCCGCGATCGGCAGGATCGCCTCGCCACGGAACGGCTCCGGGTGCACGAACGACTCCGGCCCGACACCCATCGCGGCCGCCACCGACGGCAGCAGTGCGGCGGACGCGGCGGCGTACCCGGTGGCTGACGGGTGGAAGTTGTCCCGGCCCCACATCGACGGGTTGGTACGGAACACCTCGCCGAGCAGCGAGCCGAGCGAGACGGACCGGCCGCCCGCCTCGACCACCGCGATGGTCTGGCCGGCGGCGAGCCGGTGGCTCATGGACCGGGCGACCCACCGCAGCGGCGGCACGATCGGCGGAACCACCCCGAGGTCCGGGCAGGTGCCCACCACGACCTCACAGTTCGCGGCGCGCAACCGGCGTACGGCGTTGGAGAGCAGGCGGACCGAGGTCGACGGCGACATCTTCGCCTTCACGTCGTTCGCGCCGATCAGGATCACGGCGACGTGCGGACCGGCCAGCAGCGCGGTGTCCACCTGCGCGGCGAGATCGGTCGACTTCGCTCCGGTCTTGGAGACGTCGACCAGCCGGACCGAGCGGTCGGCCAGGTCGGCCAGCCCGGAGGCGAGCAACACCCCCGGCGTCTCGTCCGGCGAGTCGGTGCCGTACCCCGCCGCACTCGAGTCGCCGAGCATGGCGAACGTGATCGGATGTCCTGGATGCCGGCCGTACAGACCGTCGCCCGGAGTGGGGTAGTAGCGCATCGGTCCGATCACGCGCTTCGCGTACTCGGCCTCAGCGGTCAGTACGCCGTACAACGTGGCACCGATGAGTCCGAGTCCCCCGCCCCCGAAGGCTGCGGCCTGGGCCAGCTTCTTCGCTGCCCTGGCTCTACTCACAAGTACAAGCATTACACGCAGTCACGGACAAGCAAGCCAAATTACCGAATGCCACGCATATCACTACAGTTAAGACCGTGCGCTACGCAGACTCTCTCCTGGACCTCGTCGGCAACACACCGCTGGTGAGGCTGTCCAAGACCACCGACGGTGCCAAGTCCCTCGTGCTCGCCAAGGTCGAGTACTTCAATCCGGGCGGCTCCGTGAAGGACCGGATCGCGGTCCGGATGATCGAGGCCGCTGAGGCCTCCGGTGAGCTCAAGCCCGGCGGCACGATCGTCGAGCCGACGTCCGGCAACACCGGCGTCGGGCTCGCAATGGTCGCGCAGCAGAAGGGCTACAAGTGCGTCTTCGTCTGCCCGGACAAGGTCAGCGAGGACAAGCGGAACGTGCTCAAGGCGTACGGCGCGGAGGTGGTGGTCTGCCCGACCGCGGTCGCCCCTGAGCACCCGGACTCGTACTACAACGTGTCCGACCGCCTGGTCCGCGAGATCGAGGGCGCCTGGAAGCCGAACCAGTACGCGAACCAGAACAACCCGCGCTCGCATTACGAGACCACCGGGCCCGAGATCTGGGAGCAGACCGAGGGGAAGATCACCCACTTCGTCGCGGGCGTCGGCACCGGCGGCACGATCAGCGGCACCGGCAAGTACCTGAAGGAGGTGTCCGGCGGCCGCGTCCAGATCGTCGGCGCCGACCCGGAGGGCTCGGTGTACTCCGGCGGCACCGGCCGGCCGTACCTGGTCGAGGGTGTCGGTGAGGACTTCTGGCCGGAGACCTACGACCGGAATATCTGCGACCGCGTCATCGAGGTGTCGGACGCGGACTCGTTCGCGCTCACCCGGCGGCTGGCCCGCGAGGAGGCCATGCTGGTCGGCGGTTCGGCCGGGATGGCGGCCGCGGCCGCGATCCGGCTCGCGCACGAGCTCGACGACCCCGAAGCCGCCATCGTGGTCCTGCTGCCGGACGGCGGCCGCGGCTACCTGACCAAGGTCTTCAACGACGACTGGCTGGCGCAGTACGGCTTCCTCGCGCACGCCAAGCAGGGCACCACGCTCGGTGACGTGCTGGCCGGCAAGGACGGCAGCCTGCCGCCGCTGGTGCACACCCACCCGCACGAGACGATCGCCGAGGCGGTCGCCATCCTGCGCGAGTACGGCGTCTCCCAGATGCCGGTCGTCCGCGCGGAGCCGCCGGTGATGGCGGCCGAGGTGGCCGGCGCGGTGTCGGAGCGGACGCTGATGGATGCCCTGTACTCCGGCAAGGCGCGGCTGGCGGACATCGTCGAGCAGCACATGGACCCGGCGCTGCCGTCCCTGGGCGCCGGCGAACCGGTGACCAAGGCGGTCGAGCTGCTCGAGGGTCGGGACGCCCTGATGGTCCTGGACGACGGAAAGCCGGTGGGCGTACTGACCCGGCAGGACCTGCTGGTCCATCTTTCCGCCGACTGAGTCGGTTAGCGGTCGACGACTGACGGGATGATGGCGATCAGTGCGGTGAGGACGATGCCGATCACCACGACTGCCGCTCCTGCGATCTGAAGAATGTCCATGTCTCAAGAGTGCTCCGCCGGAGCCTGCCGGACATCGGCCTCCGGATCGGTCTTTCCTTCATCCCAAGGTCGTACATCCGAGGGTCCGGACTCCTACTAGAGGAGTCCGGGCTTCCCCTAATGGACGACGGCGAAGTCCGCCGGATCGAGTCGTCGGGTACGGCGCCAGTACGACCAGGTCCACTCCGGCCAGATCGTCGAGTTGCGCCCCGCTGCGTCCAGGTACCAGCTGGTGCACCCGGACTGCCAGACGGTGTCGCCGAGCTCGCCCTGGATCGAGTCCACGAACCGTTCCTGGGCCTCCTCGCGGACCTCGAGGTACGTCGCGGCGCGGCGCCGGAGCAGGTGCAGGGCCTGCATCACGTAGCGGACCTGGGCCTCGATCATGAACACCATCGAGGAGTGGCCGAGGACCGTGTTCGGGCCGACCAGCAGGAACAGGTTCGGGTACCCGGCGACGGTGATGCCGAGGTGCGCGCCGATGCCGTCGCGCTTCCAGTGCTCGGCGAGGTCGACACCGTCCTTGCCGAGGATCGGCATCCGGGTCAGGTTGGCCGAGACCGCGAACCCGGTGCCGAGCACGAGCGTGTCGCAGGACCGCTCGGTGCCGTCGGTGGTGACCACGCCGGTCGGGGTGACCCGTGCGATCGGGGTGGTGACGACGCTGACGTTCGGCCGGGTGAGCGCCGGGTAGTAGTCGTTCGAGATCAGCACACGCTTGCAGCCGATCTGGTAGTCCGGGGTCAGCTTCGCACGGAGCTCCGGATCGGTGACCTGCTTGTGGAGGTGCCGTCGCGCTTGCAGCTCGAGGCCTTTCATCAGCTTCGGGTTGCCCGCGAATCCGGCGCCGCGGCCTTCGAGACCCCAGTAGATGACGTTGCGGATCGTCCGCTGTCCGGCCGGGAAGCGTTCGTGCAGCTTGCGTTCCCAGCTGCCGATCGAACGGTCCGGCTTCGGCGTCACCCACGGGGCCGACCGCTGGTACACGTCCAGCTGGGCCACCTGCGGCGCGATCTGCGGTACGAACTGGATCGCCGACGCGCCGGTCCCGATCACCGCCACGTTCCGCCCGCGCAGGTCCGCCGAGTGATCCCATTGCGCGGAGTGGAACGTCGTACCGGCGAAGGAGTCGAGGCCGGGGATCTGCGGGAGCTTCGGCGCGTGCAGGCTGCCGACGCCGGTCACCAGCGCCTGGGTCTCGATCGTCTCGTCGCCGTTCACCGTGACGGTCCAGCGACCGGTCGTCTCGTCGAAGACGGCTTCGGTGGCCTCCGCGCCGTACCGGATCTTGTCCGCGATCCCGTACTTGTTCGCGCAATGCTTCAGGTAGGCGAGGATCTCGTCCCACGGCGCGAACATCCGCGTCCACCGCGGGTTCTGCTCGAACGAGAACGAGTAGAGGTACGACGGGATGTCGCAGGCGCAGCCGGGATAGGTGTTGTCCCGCCAGGTGCCGCCGAGTTCGTCCGCCTTCTCCAGGATGACGAAGTCCTCGCACCCGGCCTGACGGAGTTTGATCCCCATGCACAGTCCGGCGAACCCGGACCCGATGATGACGACGTCGGCCATACCGCCAGAGGTTACCGGCGGGTCACCGCAGCCGGTAGAGGGTCTCGCCGGCGTTCGGGACGACGAACGTGTCCGGGTCGGCCTCGTACGCGGCGATGTCGACGCTCGCCGGGTCGAGATAGTCGAGATTGGCCCGGCGTACGACGTCCTCCGGGATGCCGGTCGCCAGCGTCACCCGGACCCGGAGGTGCTCGCCGCTGACCGGGTCCCAGGTGCCGGCGCCGCGCAGGTGGGTGGAGTGCGCGAGGACACCCCAGTGCACGTCGCGGAACTTCTCCCACTGGCCGAGGAAGTAGTCACGGCAGTGGTAGCCGATCTCCTCGATCTCCGGGTGCATCGCGGCGATCTGGGTGACGTGCGGCGCGTAGAGGATCACCTCGCCACCGTCCGCGACGATCGGCTCGAGCTTGTAGAAGCCCTTGGCGGCGGTCCAAATGTCGGCGTACTTCGGTGGCATCACGGAGAGCACGCGCTTCACCGGGCGCTCGTGGTACCGGACGTGGGTCTGGGCGGAGATCTGGGCCGCCGCGGCCCAGGACGACGTGGTGTCGCCGAAGGCGATCGCGTGCAGCGAGTCCGTCCCGGACTGGGCGACGACCGAGAGCGCGAGCTTCTCGGCCGGGATGAGGGCGGCGGCCTCGTCGATGAGGGCGCGGACCGGGGTGATGCCGGGCGTACCGATGATGTTCGCGCTGGTGATCAGGGCGCCGAGCCAGTGCGAGAAGTCGATGACCTGCTGGCCGGCGACGCCGGGGAAGAAGTACTTGTTGCCGCCGGAGAAGCCGACCACCTCGTGCGGGAAGACCGGCCCGACGACGAGCGCGACGTCGTGCTCGACGACAGCGCGGTTGAGCTGGACCGGGACCTCGTCGCGGAGCATCTCGTCGGAGATCTCGCCGACCCGGTCGGAGCTGATCGTGCCGAGGTCGACGAACGTGTCCGGCTTCCACCACTCGTGGTTGATCGCGTTCGGGTAGTCACCGCCGAGGTGCTTGCGCAGCTGCTCCGGCGTCATCTCCGCATGGGTGCCCAGAGCAACGAGGATTGTGACCTTGCTGGCCCGGCCCTCCAGCGCGCCGGTGACGGCTTTCAGCAGCAGCGGTAGCGGGCAGCTGCGGGTGGCGTCCGGGACGATCACGCAGACGCTGCGGCCCTCCAGCCCGGCGCCCGCGAGCGCACCACCAACGAACGACGTCACCTCGTCCTCGGTCAGGACCTGCCCCGCACCACCGATCACCGCCGCACCAGTCACGCTTCGACCCTACCCACTGCGGACGTTGACCGGGACCGGGGGACGACGGACGATCAGGGGATCACTGGGGGAGTGAGGGGGATGCATCATGCGACCCACGGGGTTCGGGGGCGTTCTGCTGCGCGAAGGAGACGCGGCGTACGACGAGGCACGGACGGTCTTCAACGCGATGGTCGACCGCAAGCCGGCGCTGATCGCGCAGTGCGAGACCGCCGCCGACGTCCAGGCCGCTGTCCGGTACGGCGTCGCGAACGAGCTCGAACTGGCGGTGCGCGGCGGTGGTCACGCGATCACCGGGGACGGCGTCAGCGACGGCGGGCTGGTGATCGACCTGCGCCGGATGTACGACGTGCAGATCGACCCCGACCGACGACTCGCGCGGGTCGGTGGCGGTGCGACGTGGAGTGATCTGGATCGGGCCGGACAGCCGCACTGCCTGGTGACGACCGGCGGGCGGGTGCCGTCGACCGGGGTCGCGGGACTGGCCCTCGGCGGCGGCTCCGGTTGGCTGGAACGGAAGCTCGGGTTGGCGTCCGACGCGTTGGTCTCGGTCGAGCTCGTCACCGCCGACGGGGAGCTGGTGATCGCCGACGAGGCCCAGAACACCGAGCTGTTCTGGGCGCTGCACGGCGGTGGCGGGAACTTCGGGGTGGCCACCGCGCTGACCTTCCGGCTCACGCAGGTGGTGACGACCACCCTGGCGGTGCTGGTCTGGCCGGCCGTGGCTGGTCCTTCGGTACTGCGGACGTACCGCGACCTGATCGACGAGGATGCGCCCGAGGAGCTCGGTGGCGGCGTCGTGTTCCTGACCGCGCCGGCCTTCGGGTTCGTCCCGGAGGCGCTGGTGGCGCAGCCGGTCGTGATGGCGGTCGCGGTGTACGTCGGTGGCGCGGCCGAAGCCCGTGACGTGTTCGCGCCGATGTTCGAGCTCGCGCCCGAGGGGACGTTCCTGGCGGAGCTGCCGTACGCCCAACTGCAGTCCGCGTTGGACAGCCCGGCCGGCTTCCGGAGCTACTGTTCCGCCGAGCATCTGTCCGCTTTGCCGGATCCCGCCGTACGGGCGTTCTGTGATCGGGTCGGCGAGATGGTCACACCGTCACCGTCGCAGCAGACGATGCTGCCCTGGGGAGGCGCCGTACGCCGTGGTTCGGGGGAGTGGCCGCAGGCGTACCGGGACGCGGCCTGGGTGGCGCGACCGTTCGCGGCCTGGACGCATCCGTGCTCGGACGACCGGGCGATCCGCTGGGTGCGGGACGTGTGCCTGGACCTGGAGCCGTGGTCGACCGGGCATGTGTTCCCGAACTTCGTCGGGCACGAGGGCCGGGACCGGATGATCGCCGCGTTCGGCGCCGCGAACTACGACCGGTTAGCCCGGGTGAAGTGCCAGTACGACCCCGAGAACGTCTTCCACCTCAATCAGAATGTTGAACCTGAGTGGCGGTGTTAGTCGCGCGCGACCACTGCACCGCGGCGATCACGACGTACGCGATCGCGGCCAAGGGGGCCGCCCAGAAGCGGAAGAACGGGAGCTGGCCGGTCACCGCGGTCGCGACGAACACGACGGCGAAGGTCGCGACGCCGGCGATCGTGCCGCGGCGGCGGGAGTCGAGCGCGCTGCTCGGCAGCGGGCCCATGTGCCGGTCGAGCGTGACGCCGAACCCGCTCAGACCGGCGAGCGCGGTCACGATGAACAGGACGCCTCCGGGGAGCCCGCCGAACACGATCGCGGCCGCGTTCAGGAACGTCAGGACGGCGAACACGATGAGGGCGTCGAGCGCGCCGAAGAGCAGGTGATTGATCTGGCGTTTGCGCAGGTCGACGGTGCCGACCGGCCGGATCGGTCCGGCGTCGCCGCGCAGTCGCCGTACGGTCAGGATCAGTCCGGCGACGATCACGACCAGGAGCAGTACGCCGGTGATCGAGAGGACGACGGAGCGGGTCGTCGACATGTACTGGCGGACGTGATCGCCGTACACGCAGCTCGCGGACGGCGGGAACCAGCTGGTGCGGACCACCGCGTCGCCCGTCTCGCCGACGAACCTCTTCGCGCAGTCGGCGCTCGGGTCGAACCAGCCGGGCATCGACAACGTGACCACCGTTGTCCACACCAGACCGCCCGCGAGCCCCAACCCCAGCAACCAGCCCGCCCGACGCCTCACCCAGTCCACGGGTCCTACCCTCTCACTGGTGGACTCCTACCTCGCCCAGCTCCGTCGCGACGTGGGCTCTCGCCTCCTCTTGCTTCCGGGAGCCCAGGTGCTCGCGATCGATGCGAACGACCGCATCCTGTTCCAGCGGAGCCGCGACTCCGGACTGTGGGAGCTCCCGGCCGGTGGCGCTGAGCCCGGTGACAGTTTCCGGTCCGCGGCCGCTCGCGAGTTCCAGGAAGAGACCGGGCTGGTCGTCGACGAGGCCGAACTGGTCCCGTTCGCGAGCCTGTCGCAGGCCGACGTACACACGCTCACCTATCCGAACGGTGACGTGGTGCAGTGCTTCGCCCTCTGCTTCGAGGCACGCCGGTGGACCGGAGCGCTACGCCCCGGCGAGGACGAGGTCCTCGAAGCCGGGTTCTTCGCTGCTCCGCCAGGTCCGTTGCACCCACCGACTGAGGTGGTGCTCCGGCTGCACGCCGAATTTCGGGAGACAGGGCTGTTCCAGGCGTTCTAGATTGCGGTGATGCGAGCAGCGGAGATCGTCGACGGGTTGCGGCAGCTCGGGCTGGACGGGACGTCCGAGGTGCTCGTGCACTCGTCGCTCAGTGCGTTCGGGTACGTCGACGGTGGCGCGGAGGCGGTCTGCGCGGCGCTGACCGAGGTGTGCGGGACCGTGATGATGCCCGCCGGGACCTGGGATCTGACCGGGTTGCCGGCGCCGCCGGGGCTCGTCCGGCCGGACAACTGCTACGAGAACGCGGCGAGTTGGACCGAGTTCGACGAACAGTTGTCGCAGGCAACCAGTTTCCGGGGTGATCTGCCGATCGACCGCTGGTTGGGGCGGATTCCCGAGGTGTTCCGGCAGACGGGCGCGCCGCGGCGTACCGCCCATCCGCTGTTCGCCTACCAGGCTGCCGGTCCCGCCGCGGAACGGTTGCTGGCGGCGCAGCGCCCCGACTGGCCGCTGGGCTCGATCGAGGCGCTGAACGGCGACGTACTGCTGCTCGGTGTCGATCACACGTCCAACACCACGATCCATCTCGCCGAGCAGTACCTCGGGCGCTCGCGCTTCTACCGCTACGCGAAATCCGCCGACGGGCTGTGGGTCGAGCTCCCGAACATCCCCGGCGAGAGCCACCACTTCGACGCCATCGAGCCGGTACTGCGTCCCGCGACCAAGGAAGTCCGCATCGGTCAGGCGCGAGTACGCCGCATCTCCAAACAGGCCGTACTGGACGCGACTCGCGAACTCGTCCTCGCCGACCCCGCGGCTCTGCTCTGCACCGACAACCCTGAGTGCCGCTGCGCGGCCGCAATCCAGCAGCGGTTGGCGTCAGTCTGAGCTGACGTCGATCAGGACCTTGCCGACGACGCTCTGCTCGACCGCGGCGTGCGCCTCCGCGGCCCGATCGAGTGCGTAGTGGTGCAGCGGTAGCCCGGCCTCCGGCCCGACACCCACCGCGCCGGCCTTGACCGCGGCGGCGACATCGCCCAGCCCGCGCGGCCGCCACGACTCCGGAGCCGTGTACAGCAGGACGAACTGCCAGCGAACGTTCGGCACCATCGACGTCCGCACCGGCAGCTCCATCGTCGGCCCGCCGTCGGTCGCGTACACCGCCACCGATCCGTGCGGCGCGATCACCGCGGCGTCGATGGCCGCGTTCGCCGCCGGGGACACCTCGACGATCGTGTTCACTCCGTGCGGTGCGATGGCATGCACCTCGGCGATCACGTCCTGCTGCTTGTAGTCGATGACGTGATCGGCACCCGCGAGCGCGGCGAGATTGCCCTTCTCCGGGCTGCTCACCGTGGTGATCACCGTCGCGTCGGACCACCGGGCCAGCTGAATCGCCGCGTTGCCGACCGCACCGGCGCCACCGGCAACGAGCACCGTTCGGCCCGCGAGCTTGCCCGGACCGAGATGGTCCGGCCCATCCTCGGTCACCGTCAGACAGCGGTGCGCGGTCAGGAACGGCACGCCGAGCGCGGCTCCGAGGTCGTACGACGCGCTGTCGGGCAGTGCCACTACGTTGCGCACGGGAACCACGGCGTACTCCTGCGCGGTGCCGCCCGCCGGTCGCTGGTACGCGGCCTCCCACAACCAGACGCGACGGCCGGTGAGCGCCGCGTCGACGCCCTGGCCGACGGCCTCGACGACACCGGAGCCGTCCTGGTTCGGCACCTGAGCCGGGTCGATCAGAGTCCCGGACTCGCTGCCGCGGCGCGACTTCCAGTCCGTCGGATTGACGCCCGACCGGTGGATCCGCACCCGCACCTCGCCCGGCCCCGGGTCGATCACCGGCCTGTCCACGAGGGTCAGGACGTCGGGCTCACCGGTCACGGAGTACTCGATAGCACGCACCCCACCGACGCTACCCGCTGACGTCCTCGCGGGCACGCAGCTCCTTGGTGAACATCAGGGTCGCGCTGTCGTCGTTGCGGATCGACTCCATCGGCGGCACCTGCCGGCCGTCGTAGATCAGCCCGCGCCCGTCCGGGAGGTAGCCGCGGCGGACGTACATCCGCTGCGCCTGCCCGTAGTCCGGGTACAGCCCGACACCGATCCCGACCACCGGGTACCGCGTCGCGACCAGCGCCTCCGCCGCGTCCATCAACGCCGACCCGATCCCGCGCCGGCGGTCCGACGGCAACACGTTGAAGTCCTGGATCTCGGGGATGGTCCCGAAGTACGGCGACACCCAGCGCACGGTCACGTACCCGACGTACCGTCCGTCGACCGTCGCCACCAGTACGTCGCGATCGCCCGCCTGCTGCTCCGCGAGGTACCGCTGGTACTGGCTCTCGGGCTTGTTCCACCCGATCGCGTCCATCGCCGCGGCAATCATCGCCGGATCGCCGGCGCGCAACGGCCGGATCGCCAACTCGTCGTCCATACAGGCCTCCTGGCTGGGCAGCCTAGGCCCGACCACGACCGCGGGTCGCCCGAATTACCTCGGGCGACCCGCGGCGCCGGATCAGCGGGTGGCGTGGATCGCGGTCTCGATCACGCGAGTGACCGGGCCGGGATCGGAGATCAGGCCGAGGTGGCCGGCCGGGATGCGGGTGATGGTGGAGTGCGCCCGGGTGGCCATGAAGTTCTGCGCGGTCGGGGTGATGATCAGGTCCTTGGTGCCGAGCACGTACCAGGACCGGATGGTCTTCCAGGCCGGTACGCCGGACGGGTCATTGCCGGCTTGAAGGGTGAGCGGGCGTTGCGCCGGGTAGAGCTGCTCGGACTCGGAGCGCGGGACCCCGGAGGCGAACGACTTCACGAACGTGTCGTGCTTCAGGTACAGGTCCAGGACGCTGCCGTTCGGGACGAAGTCGAAGACAGTCTCCGGAGGTACGGCGAGGGCGGAGTCCGCACCGGCCAGCGGGAAGACCGACTCGTTCTCGTTCGGGGCGAACGCGTCGACGTACACCAGCGCCTTCACGTTCGGGTTGCCGGTCGCGGCGTTCGTGATGACCGCGCCGCCGTACGAGTGGCCGACCAGCACGATCGGCCCGGACAGGGTGGCGAGGAAGTTTCGGATCGTCGCCGCGTCGGTCGGGAGACTGCGCAACGGGTTCGGTGGGACGCGGACCGTGTACCCGTCGTCCATGAGCCGACGGGTGACCTTCGCCCAGCTCGACCCGTCGGCCCACGCTCCGTGGACCAGCACGACCGTCGGTTTCGGACCACTGCGGTACGACGCGGCCGCGGGTGTCACGGCGGCGATCAGGACCGCGAGTACGGCGACGACTACCGCCAGCACCCGCGTTCTGTGGTGATGCATCGATGAAGCCCTTTCGTCAGGCGACTGTCGCCGGGAGGGCGCGCAAGGCTGCGTGACGAAGCCGGGTGGTGCGGGTCAGGACTGGAAGAACTCGAGCAGGTCGGCGTTGACCACGTCCGCGTGGGTTGTGGGCAGGCCGTGCGGCAGTCCTTGATAGGTCTTCAGGACGCCGTTCTTGAGCAGTGCGGCCGACTTCGGACCGGCATCGGCGTACGGGACGATCTGGTCGTCCTCGCTGTGCACGACAAGGACCGGCAGAGTGATCTTCCGCAGGTCCTCGGTGAAGTCGGTCTGGGAGAACGCGACGATGCCGTCGTAGTGCGCCTTGGCGCCGCCCATCATGCCCTGGCGCCACCAGTTCGCGATGACGGCTTCGACCGGCTCGACACCCGGGCGGTTGAACCCGTAGAACGGGCCCTCCGGTAGGGCGCGGTAGAACGCGGACCGGTTCGCGGCGAGCTGGTTCTGCAGGTCGTCGAAGACCTCCTTGGGCAGGCCCTCCGGGTTCGCGTCGGTCTTCACCATCAACGGCGGGACCGCGCACAGGATCGCGGCCTTGGCGGCCCGGCCCTCGCCGTGCCGGGCCAGGTAGTGCACGACCTCGCCGCCGCCGGTCGAGTGACCGACGTGGATGCAGTCGTGCAGGTCGAGGTGGTCGATGACGGCTTTCAGGTCGTCGGCGTAGTGGTCCATGTCGTGACCACCGCTGGTCTGCGTGGACCGCCCGTGCCCCCGGCGGTCGTGCGCGACGACGCGGTACCCCTTCGACAGGAAGAACAGCAGCTGGTTGTCCCAGTCGTCGGCCGACAGCGGCCATCCGTGACTGAAGACGATCGGCTGCCCCTCACCCCAGTCCTTGAAGAAGATCTCGGTGCCGTCGCTGGTCGTGATCGTTCCCACGGTGTACCCCCTGATTCCCTTTCAGCACAAAGGGGATCGGCCCTTTGCCGCCCCCGGGACACGCTAGCTGCTGTCGCCTGGATTTCCGAGGAGTTCTCGGGCCGGTTCGAATAGCGGTCACTATCTGGCCGCTACACCTTCTAGAGTCAGGGACATGACGAACAACGAGCAGCCGGTGACCGGCGAGCGGGCCGACATCCTGGACTTCCTGGCCAAGCACCGGTACTTCCTGCGGCACACCGCGCAGGGCCTGACCGACGAGCAGGCGAGCACCCGCAGCACCGTCAGCGAGCTGACCATCGGCGGCCTGATCAAGCACGTGTCGGCGGTCGAGCAGCACTGGGCCGAGTTCGCCCAGGGGACGCGTCCCGACGACGTCCCGGCCGAGTCCGAGTTCACGCCGGAGATGATCGCCTCGTGGCAGGACCAGTTCCGCCTCACCGAGAGCGAGACGCTGGCCGGCGTACTGGCGGAGTACGAGAAGATCGCCGCCGCCACCGACGACCTGGTCCGCACCCTCGACCTCGACGTCAGCTACGAGTTGCCCTCCGCCCCCTGGCAGCCCCCGGGCGTCTTCTGGACCGCCCGCCGCGTCTTCCTGCACATCACCGCCGAGACCGCGCAGCACGCCGGCCACGCCGACATCATCCGCGAAGCCATCGACGGGCAGAAGTCGATGGGCTGACGCGCTCCAGCGCCGAGGGTGCCGCCGGTCGGTGGCGTCCTCGGCGCTTGTCGTTAGCGGCTTGCGAGAAAGCTGGATCGGGGCTCGCGCGCTGGCGACGATGGTGCGGTGATCGGTGGGTTCGTGGTCGAGGGGTCTCTCATCGGCGCCGCGGGATGTGCGGTATCGACGCCGCTGACCGTCACCCCCGACGCCGACCTGCAGACAGCTGCAATGGCCCGAGCCATCCAGGCCGGCCTGGCCACGCCGAACCTCTCGCCCCACCACCCACCAACCAAGGCACCACGCCAGGTCTCATCAGAGACCAACAACAAGCACCTTCACCGGTCGTAACTCGGGTTATCGGTTTACAGGTTGTAGCTCGGCCACTCGGCGCAGCTCGTCGAACGCGTTCGGTGGGCCCGCTGACAGGCGATCGCGGATCGTTGCGGCGCACTCCGCCGGATTCTGACGCTCGGAGTCGACCTCGACGTCGTACGTGCCGTGTTGGTGGACAAGCGGGAACTGCAACGCAGCGCGGCCGATCGTCCGGTTCCCACGCTCGCGCTCCCGCCGCTCGAGCTCAGGCAACGAGCAGCGAATCCCAACGAAATACACCGGGAGCCCGTCAAACACCTGGAGACAATCCGCAAGCCGCCAGCGCTCACCCAAGATGTGATCCACCACCACGTCATTCCCCGCCGAGGCCATCCCCGCGACCGCCCGGTGAAACCCCAACACGGTCCGCTGAAACACCGGCAGGAACTCCTCCTCGCTCCACTCCCGCCGAGCCCGCACATGATGAAACTGATCAACCGCCAAGTGAAACCAGGCCCCGTCCAGCGCGCCCAGCAACTCCTTCGCAACACTCGACTTCCCAGAACTCGAAGTCCCGTTCAGCAGGATCAGCCGCCCCGGCCGCCCGACCGGGGTCTCTGGAAGCAACTCATGGGTCGCGCTGATGGACATCGCCCCATGATCCCTGACCAGCCGGTCAGCTGAGGTGCTGTTACGAGCGGTTGCGGGGTGTCTGGAAGCGGTGGACCTGTTGGGGCCAGCCGCAGGCGATGGCGATCTTGCCGGCCCAGTGGCGTGCGGCGTCCTCGTCCGGTACGTCGACGACCGCGAACCCGCCGAGGTGTTCCTTCGACTCGACGTACGGCCCGTCGCTGAACATCGGCGTACCGCTCGACGCGTCCACACTGAAGACCGGCGCATCGGGCTCCAGCCCGCCGGTGAAGATCAGAACCCCGGCCGCCTTCATCTCCGCGATGAGCGGCCGCAGAGCCGCGGACTTGGCCGCCAGCTCCTCGTCGGTGTGCTCAGGCACCCACTCGTCGTTGAAGGCAATGAGGTACTCGGACATCTCTCCTCCTCAGCGGCGGCCGCCACGACCACCTTCCACCCTCACCACGAACACACCCCACCGAATCCGACACCCGCCCTCACGAGTTTCACACACGGGAACCACACCGGGCGACGCTGGTCGCTCCCTGCGAGGATGGCGGCCATGGTGAGCTACCACGCGCGGTACGTGTCCGGTGATCCCGACGAGGTATGGCGCGACTTACGCGGTCTCGGCGGACGGGTCTTCGATGCTCCGTACCGCGAGGACGCCGAGGCGGTGGCGCGCGAGTTTGCCGACCGTGCCCGCAGGAACGTCGAGACGCTCGTTGGGCGGCTGCAGGCGCAGGGCTTCCGTGCGCAGGAGAACGACGACGAGGGGACGCCGCGTCCCGCCCATGTCCCGCCGTCGCCGGGCGCGCCCGCGCTGGCCGACTGGCTGGAGGAGACGTTCGCCCCGTTCCCGATGACGGTCAGCGCGTGGATCCGCCAGGTGGGCGACCTGCCAGCTCTGCCGGGGCATCTTTGATCCTGCCGTGTCGCAGAAGGTCATTTGCCAGCTTCGACACCATGGCGCAGACAGCCTTCATGTAGTCGAACCTGGCACCGCTGCGAACCCTGCGAGGTGTCATGTACCCCCACGAAACGCAACGCCGCATCGTCGTCACCGGGATGGCTGGATCCGGGAAATCCACGTTCTCCCGGGCGCTTGCGGTCAAGTCCGGCCTGCCGGTCATCCATCTGGACCTCCAGTTCTGGAAGGCGGGCTGGACCGAACCGTCGGAGGCCGAGTGGCGCGAGAAACAACGTGACCTCCTTGCCAACAACGCCTGGATTGCCGATGGCAACTACGCCGAGACGCTCGATCTCCGGCTCGAACGCGCCGACACTGTGGTGGTCCTAGCCACGCCGTGGTGGCGGTGCGCGGGACGAGCGTTGCTGCGCGGCTGCCGAATGCCGGACACGCTGCCTGAAGGCTGTGAGTACTCGGCCTGGCAACGGTTGCGCGATGAATGGCGCCTCATCCCGCTCATCTGGCGGAACCGGCGCGCGGAACTCGAACGCGAGCAAGCGATCATCGCCCGACACGGGCAAGACGTGACCCGGCACGTGCTCAAGTCCAAACGGGCGATCAGGGAATTCCTGGACGGGGCAGTCGACGTCAAGGGGAGGGGAGACCGAGATGGAAGCATCTGAGGCGCGGCGCGCGCTGGCTGTGGCGATGTCGACCGCCTCAGAACTCGGCTTGGCCGTCGACGACGCGATCGTTCTCAGCGACTCCAACCGACTCGTCATCCGTCTGACGCCGTGCGACACCGTCGCCCGAGTCACGCCCATGACGCATTTCGCAAGCGCAGAGCAAGAAGTTGAACTCGTGCGGCGGCTAACGCAGACGGACAGCCCGGTCGCCCCGCTCGAGCCTCGAGCCGAACCACGCGTCTTCGTGCATGACGGCTTCAAGATCGCCCTGTGGGCCTACGTCGAACCTGTGCAGTCACCAATGCTTCCGCCGGCCGAGTACGCGCAGGCGCTCGCACGTCTTCATGCCGGCCTGCGGCGGATCGAGATCACGACACCACACTTCATGGATCGAGTGGCTGCTACTCAACGAGACGTTGCCAGCCGTGATGTCACTCCCGATCTCGCGGATACGGACCGGGCGCTGCTCGCCAACACGCTGCACGATCTAGGGCGATCAATCGTCGACCGGCGCGGCGCCGAACAACTGCTGCATGGCGAGCCGCACCCGTTGAACATCCTCAACACGAAGAACGGGCCGCTCCTCATTGACTTCGAAAACACCGCCCGTGGGCCCGTCGAGTACGACCTGGCTTGGGCGCCTAGCGAGGTCAGCCAGCACTATCCCGACGCTGACCAAGATTTGGTCGGTGAGTGCAGGGGTGTCGTACTCGCGATCGTCGCAACGCATCGCTGGAGTCTCAACGACCAACACCCGAGCGGCAGAGAATCGGGAGTGGCGTACCTTCGCGTTCTGCGGGAGGGTCCGCCGTGGCCGGCGCTCGACGACGTCGTCTGGTAGAGCGACACCCCTACCGTCGTGCGGCATCATCAACGGCGTGGATACACCGCAGACGAAGTACGACGCGTCGCCAGGCAGTATTCAGCCTCTGATAGACACCTTCTGGTCCGCTGCAGGTTGGCGAGAGTCGCCGGATTGGCCCGCTGATCAGGATCTCCGCGCGGCCGTTCAGCGAGGTGTCATGTTTCCGGAGCCGGTCGTCCTGAGTCACGACGGTTGGGTCGCGACGGCACAGGCTGCGGTCGGCCACGTATCACTCATGGAAGCAGAGGCGGCGTTTGTGGCGAGCCTGACCAGTCGCAGACTCGACCTGCGCTCGGTCCTGGCATCGTTCCTCATCGCGCGCGGCCTACCGGACCATGGCTTCACGGCGAGCACTCGCGGTCGCCAGTGCGCGGTGTGCGGGTTGTACTCGGAGTCGGCCGCCGAGGATCTCAACGTACTGAACTTCGAACGCTTCAAATGGGGAGGGGTGCGACGCGACAACATCAACTATGTCGCCTTCGACCTGCAGCAGTTTCGCCTGGCGCCGAGGCTCGAGCCGACCGCCGAGGACATACGGCTCGGGCGCACAGTCCTCGAGACGCTGAATGATCTTCCGCCTGACATCACGGCATCCCAGGCCGCTGCTCAGCTCGGTTTCGTGAAAGGCAACAAGGCCGAACGCGAGGTCCTGCTGGACATACTGGGGATCTGCGGCGTACTCGACACAGACGATCATCCTGGATTCGCCAGGGAGTTCGTTCCGTGGAGTGCGCGTGATCTTCCATCCCAGCGGTTCGTGGAACGTGCGTACCCAGCCTGCTGGTGGAAAGCCGCAGCAGGAGTCAACGCCGGCGCCGCCAAGAGTGTCCTACCGACCTTGACCTGATTTCGGGAGCACGACACACAAGCCGAGGGCTCCACCGGCGGCAGAGCCCTCGGCCTGCTGAAGGATCAGTCGTCGAGCAGGTCGCCTGTCTCATTGGCTGAGTCCACGACTGTGTCGAAGTACGGCCATCCGTCGACCTCGGTCACCTGCTCGCGTGCGAAGAGGTCCAGGGTCGACAAAGCCGCATCCAGGAGCCGGCGAACAGTTCCAGGCTCGAAGAGATTGAGATAGCTGCGATCCGGCAGACGCACCAGGGCCGCGGCGTCGAAGTACGTGTTCGAGACGACCCGGTCCGGGCCGGGACGGAAGACGAAGACCAACCTGTGCCGCGTGCCCTCGGGGAACAAGGAGAGCGTCAGCCGGCAGTCCTCATAGCTGGGTTTCACTTGCTGACGGACCGTCCAGCGCCAAGTGACGTCACCCACCACGAGACGGCGCAGGCGGCGGTCGTCGTTCTTCACCCGGACACCGTATGACACGAGCGCCCGGCCGCTTGGCGGTCGGGCGCTCGGTGCATTACAGCTTGTCAGGCGGGGAACTTGGCGCCGGTGTTGCTGTGGCAGCGGTAGCCGTTGGGGTTTTTGTGGAGGTACTGCTGGTGGTAGTCCTCCGCGTAGTAGAAGGTCTGCGCGGGGGCGATCTCGGTGGTGATGTCGCCGTAGCCGAGGGGCTTGATGGCGGGGGCGTAGAGGTCGCGGGTGCGCTCGGCTTCGGCGCGCTGGGCGTCGGTCGTGTAGTAGATCGCCGAGCGGTACTGCGAACCGAGGTCGTTGCCCTGACGCATGCCCTGGGTCGGGTCGTGCGTCTCCCAGAACACCTTCAACAGATCGGTGAACGTGGTCTTGGTCGGGTCGTAGACGACTCGGACGGCCTCCGTCTGACCGGTGCGGCCGCTGCAGACCTCTTCGTACGTCGGGTTCGGGGTGTAACCGCCCGCGTACCCGACGGCGGTGGTGTACACGCCGGGCTGCTGCCAGAAGATCTCCTCGGTGCCCCAGAAGCATCCGGTACCGAACCAGACCTCCTCGAACCCCTCGGGCGCGGCGGCGGTCTGCGGCGTGTGCAGGACGATGTTCTCGTCCGGTACGGCGAAGCCGGGGGTCGGCCGGCCCGGCAGCGCGGCCTGCGGCTCGACCATGGCGGTGTTGCGGGTGAAGAACGACATTCTCACGCCTCTCGCAGAGTGACTCTCATAGTCTCTCAACGCCCGATGTAAGGCGAACCTTCCCCGCACCCCTTACGGCACGATGACGTACCGAAGAACGGGTAGTGGTCGGACGTGGCGGGCCACGGCACGCCTGGCGCGGCGGCGGCCGGGGCGGTCAGGGGTGACCACTACCCGTCGTTCGGTACGGCGTTAGGCGATCATCACCCCAGTCCGCCGCGGCGGAGCGCCGGCGGTCAGGGAGTCGTACGACGCGGCCAGTCGCTGTACGCCGTCGCGCAACGACTCCACGTCCAGCGTGTACGGGAGGCGGATGAAGGACTCGAGGCCGCCGTCGGGGGAGAAGCGGGAGCCGGCGACCAGCAGCGCACCGTTACGCTGGGCGACCCCGACGAGGCTGGAGCCGACGGGTTCGGGGAGTTCGCACCACAACGACAGCCCACCGGACGGCAAATTGAAGTTCCACGACGGGAGCTCGGCGGCGACGACCGCGGCCAGCGCGTCCCGGCGGCGGGCGAGCTCGGCGCGACGCTCCGGGAGCAGCGTCGACCGCTGACGCAGAAGGTCCGCGACGACCAGCTGCTCGAGCACCGGCGCCCCGAGATCCATGGACGCCCGCGCGTCCAGCACCCGCGCGACCAGCGCCTCCGGCACCCGCATCCACCCGATCCGCAACCCGCCCCAGAACGACTTGCTCACCGACCCCACCGTGATCACCCCGTCGGGGTCGTACGACGCGAACGGCGGCGGCATCTCCTGCCCGTCCAGTGACAGCTCGAACAGCGTCTCGTCCACGATCGCCGTCGTCCGCGACCGCGCGAACGCCCGCGCCAGCCGCTGCCGATCCGCCGCCGGCATCAGGAAACCGGTCGGGTTCTGGAAGTCCACGACCAACCAAGCGGCCCGCGGCGCCGTCTGCCGGATCGTTGCCTCCAACAACGGCAGGTCCCAGCCGCCCGGCGACATCGGTACGGCGACCACGCGGCACCCGCTGCGCCGGATCGCGTCCACCGAGTTCGGGTGCGTCGGGCTCTCGGTCAGCACCCGATCCCCGATCTGCGTGATCGCCCGGACCGCGATCGAGGTCGCGGCCAGCGCACCCGCGGTCACGATGATCTGATCGGCCGACGTCGGCAGCCCGCGTTCGGAGTAGGCGGCCGCGATCTCGGCGCGCAGTACCGGCAGTCCTTGCGGGTGGTACCCGGGTGTCGCGAGATGCAGCGGCAGCGCGTCGGCGGCCGACGCAACCGCGGTACTGATCCCCGGCACCGCGGCGGGCGCCGCGCACGTGAAGTCGTACATCCCGCCGGTGTCGATCCCGGGCGCGTGGTGCCGCCCGAGCTCCGGCTCGACCTTCGACGGCAGCGCCGTGACGCTGCCCGATCCGCGGCGGCTCGTCAGGTACCCGCTGTCCCGGAGTTCGCGGTACGCCGACGCGACCGTCGTACGGCTGACTCCCAGCGCCTCGGTCAGCTCCCGCTCGCTCGGCAGGCGCGATCCGGGCATGATCCGCCCGTCCGCGATCAGCAGCCGCAGCCGCTCGGACAGCAGCCGGTACGCCGGACCGGTCCCGTCCGCCCACTCGCCGAGCAGGCCGGTCAACGTGCTGGCGGGGAGATAACGCGCTTGCATGCAGTCCACTATCGCGCAATTGGCTATCGAATACCAGGCCACTTACTCCGGACACTGGAGAACGTGACCGCCACCTCCGCTGCGCCGCCGCGTCAGCTCGCACCCATCAACCCGATCCAGCAGCTGAAAGCAGGCCACCTGCCCCGCCGCTTGGTGCAGCTGTACGTCGGCCTGACCCTGTACGGCGCCTCGATGGGCCTGATGATCCAGGGCAACCTCGGCCTCGACCCGTGGGACGTTTTCCACTCGGGTATCACCAAGCACGTCCCGCTGAGCTTCGGCACGGTGGTGATCGCGGCGAGTTTCGTCGTACTGCTGGCCTGGATCCCGCTGCGCCAGTGGCCGGGTCTCGGCACGATCAGCAACGCGATCATCATCGGCCTGGTCACCGACCTCACCCTGGCCACGGTCGACAGGCCCGACGCGCTCTGGCTGCGGATCGTGTTCATGCTCTCCGGCGTCGTCCTCAATGCGCTGGCCGGGGCCCTCTACATCGGCGCCCAGTTCGGCCCCGGTCCCCGTGACGGACTGATGACGGGCCTGGTGCGGCGTACCGGTCTGAGCGTGCGTCTGGTTCGGACGGCGATCGAGCTCACGGTCCTCGCCACGGGCTTCCTGCTCGGCGGATCGATCGGCGTCGGCACCGTCGTGTACGCGCTCTCGATCGGCCCGCTCGTGCACGTCCTGCTGCCGATCTTCACCGTGCGACTGAAGCGCGAGTAGACCCCGACCCGGCCGTACGATGTGCCGTTCCCGAGCCAGTCAGGAGTCGAGCATCGTGTCGGTCGTTCCCGATCAGGAACTGATCATCGAGTTGCTGGAGCAGATGGAGCTCAAGCACATCGTCGACGAGGAAGGGGATCTCGCGGCGCCGTGGGAGACGTTCCGGACCTACTTCATGTTCCGCGGCGAGGAGGACCAGCAGGTGCTGTCGGTCCGGACGTTCTACGACCGGGACTACGGCCTCGACGACAAGCCGCGGCTGCTCGGGATCGTCGACGACTGGAACCGGACCACGCTCTGGCCGAAGGTCTACACCCACACCGACGACGACGGCACGGTCCGGGTCATCGGTGAGGTCCAGATGATCGTCACCGGTGGCGTCGTCCTCGACAACTTCGTGAACACGATCGTGAGCTGGATCCGCGCCGCGATCGAGTTCGACCGCTGCCTGGCCGAGCAGCTCACCTGACACGGGTCCCGGACCGTCACGGTCCGGGACCCGTTTCTCGCAGGACCCCTCAGCCTGCGGGCTCTCAGCCGACGGGCTCCAGTTCATGCTCCTCGGGAGTCGTCGAGCGGACCTTCAGCCGGCGCGGCCACCAGGCGCGGGGGCCGAGCAGCGCGATCAGGCTGGGCACCAGGAAGCTCGACATCACGAACGCCGAGATCACGATGCCGGCCGCGACCGAGAAACCCATCTCGGTGAGCAGCGCCATACCGGCCAGCATCAGAGACGAGAACGTGCCGGCCAGGATCAGCCCGGCCGCCGCCACCGACGGACCGCCGTGCTCGATCGCGAGGTCGGCCGCGGTCCGTGGATCCGTTCCGCGCTCGGCCTCCTCGCGGAGTCGCGCGATCATCAGGATGTTGTAGTCGGTGCCGATGGCAACGACGAACAGGTACAGCATGATCGGCAGCGAGAATGTGACCCCGGCGTGGCCGGCGGCGCCCTGGAACACGAACACCGTCGCGCCGATCGAGCTGAAGAAGCTCAGTACCACCGCGAGCATCAGGATCAACGGAGCGATCAGCGACCGCAGCAGCAGCGCGAGGATGACCGCGATCAGCCCACCGGCGACCGGGAAGATCACCGAGAGGTCCCGGCTGTTCGCGTCCCGGATGTCGGCGTACCCGGCCGTCACGCCACCGAGCAGTGTGGTCGTCCCGTCCGGCGCCTCGGCGTGTGCGACCTCGCGCAGCTTGCCGTCCACCAGATCCAGCGACGCGTTCGCGTACGGCGCGTCCTTCAGTACGACGTTGAGCTGGGCAACCGTCTTGTCCTTGTTCAGCAGCGCCATGCTGCCGTCCGCGCCGGCCGGGAGTACTCCACCCACCCCGTCGACCTTGGCGAGCTTCCCGGCGTACGCCGTGAGCTCGGTGGGATCGAGTGGCGTGCCGTCGGTGCTGCGGACGTAGACCGTCGTCGGGTTCAGGGCGCCTGCGGGAAATCCGGCCTGCAGGTCCTTGACCGCGCGGGCGGACTCGGTGCCGTCCGGGAGCTGGCTGAACGCGTCGTAGTCGACCTTCATCCCGAGCGAGCCGAGCGCGAGCACGACCATCACGCCGCCGGAGATCGCCGCCACCACGGCCGGGCGCCGGGCGGTGAATCGGCCGAGCCGCTTGAACGTCGCGCCCTTCGGCGTCTTCTGCCAGGACTTCGACGGCCAGAACACCTTCGGGCCGAGCAGCGAGACGACCGCCGGGACGAGCGTGATCGCCGCGAACGCCATCACCGCGACCGCGATCGCCAGCCCCGGGCCGAGGCTCTTGAACCCACCGAACACCGCCAGCAGCAATGCGCTGAACGCGACCACGATCGCGCCCGCCGCCGAGACGATCACCTCGGAGACCCGGGCGACCGCGTTCACCAGCGCTTCCTTCGGCTGCTCGCCGGCCCGGAGTCGTTCCCGGTAGCGGAACAGCAGGAACAGGATGTAGTCGGTGCCGACGCCGTACAGCACGACGGTCAGGATGGTCTGCAGATCCTGGGTGACCTGTAGGCCGGTGGCCTTCGCGACGAGTGCGATCAGGCCGGGCGCGATCCCGGAGACCAGGCCGACCGTCAGGATCGGCAGGAACGCCGCGACCGGGCTGCGGTAGATGACCAGCAGCAGGCCGATGATCAGCACGACGGTCGCGATCCCGACCACGACGAAGGCGTTCTCGAACGCGTCCTGGTTGTCGAGCATCAGCGCCGCGTCACCGGTCACGCCGTACTCGAGGTCGGCGCCGGTGAGGGCGGGTCCGGCGACGTCGCGGATCTTCTGGACCGCGTCGAGCACCGGCTGTTCGTCCGCCGTACCTTTCAGGCCGACGCTGACGATCTGCACCTGCTTGTTCGGTGAGACCGCCTGCGGGCCGGTGACGGCCGCCGTGACCCGGTCGATCTTCGCCGCGGTGATCTTGGCCGCGAGCTGGGTGACCTTGGCCTGGTCGGCCGCGGTCAGCTCACCGCCGGTGGCGCGCTTGACCACGATGCTGGCGGTCGCGTCGTTGGTCTGCCCGAATGTGTCCGCGGCCAGCTTCTGCGCCTGCACCGACTCGTACTTGTCGGGCAGCAGCGCCGCCTGGTCCTTGGTGGTGACATCCGCGAGTGTCGGCGCGAACGCGATCACCGCGACCGCCGCGACCACCCACGCGGCAATCACCTTCCACGGGTTGTGGACGACGAAGCGTCCGAGTCTGGTGAACACCCCTGACCCCTCCTGAGGGTTGTGCACTGTCTACCTGCCGGTCGGTAGATAGGCTACCTGCCGCACGGTAGGCAAGAGAAGTGAGAGAGTGGTGACGTGCAGCACGCGACCAGTTCCCGCGACACCAAGGCGGAGATCCACCGCGCCGCTGTCGACCTGTTCTCGAACCAGGGCTACGACAAGACCAGCCTGCGCGAGATCGCCGAGCAGGTCGGCATCACCAAGGCGTCGCTGTACTACCACTACTCGTCGAAACAGGACCTGCTGCGCGCGATCGTCGGCACCTTCCTGGAAGATCTCTTCGAGGTACTGCGCCGCGTGGACACGCTGCCGTGGTCACCCGAGGCTGAGCGTGAACTACTCGCGGCGTACCTGGACGTGGTCCTGGCGCACCGCTCCACCGGGCCGACGCTGCTCCGCGACGTCGCCGCCGTACTGGCCGCCTTCGGGGACGACCTCGAGGATCTGATCGCGCGAAGCCGGCGGTTCCAGCTGTGGCTCGCCGGGCCGGATCCGACGGCGGCCGACCGGCTGCGGGCCGCGGCCGCGGTCGAGACGATCGGCGCGGCGATGTCGGCCGAGGTCGACCTCAGCGTGCCAGACGCCGAGATGCGGGCCGTCCTGCTCGACGCCGCGTCCGCGGTGCTGGCGCGGCGCGGTGCGCCGGTCTCCGAGTGATTGCCGGTACTGCGGATTGTCGGTACTGCTGATTGTCGGTGCTGCGGGCTAACGTTCGCGACGTGAACACGTACCGGTTCTCGGCACCGCTGTGGCAGTACCCGGGCGAAGGCAGTTGGTACTTCGTGACGGTCCCGGAGGAGGTCAGCGACGACATCACGGATCTGACCGTGGGGCGGCGGAAGGGCTTCGGGTCGGTGCGGGTGACGGTGACGGTCGGCGCGACCACCTGGCAGACCTCGGTGTTCCCGAGCAAGACCGGCACCTATGTGCTGCCGGTCAAGAAGCAGGTGCGGACGGCCGAGGAGCTGTCCGAGGGCGCTCCGGTCGAGACGCGGTTGGAGCTCGTCGACTTCTAACAGCACGAACGCCGCCGGTTGCCCGGCGGCGTTCGTGGTGATTGCAGGTTCAGGCGCGCTGCGCGGTCATTCGCGACCGCCGCGCTTGTCCACCTTGTTGCCCTTGTCCGTGCCGTGGCCGGCGTGCTGCCTGTCGTCGCCCGCACCGCGGGAGGTGTTGACGGCCTGGTCGACGGTGGATCCCTTCGGCGCTGAGACGCCCGCGTTCGTGAGCCGCATCGCGTCGTTGCCGTCCACGCTCGCTCCGGTCGGCTGCCCGCCAGGCTTGTCCTGCCCCTGCGCCTGGCCGGCCTTGTCGCCCTGACCTTGCACCTGAGTCGGGTTGTCTCCCTGGCCCTGTACCTGAGTCGGGTTGTCGCCCTGGCCCTGTACCTGAGTCGGGTTGTCGCCCTGGGCCTGGCCCTGCGCCTGGGGGTCGGCCTGCGCGCGTGCCGGGTCCTCGGCGGCGGCCTCGGGGTCCAGGGCCGTTTGGACCCACCGCTCCTTCCGGGCCGGCTGTGCCGCGGCCTGCGCTGCCTTCTGCTGGTCCTCGCTGAGCTCTGCGCCGCCGCCCTGGGCCCGCTCGCCGTCGGCGCTCACCTCGCCACCGGACTCCTGCGGGTTCCCGCCGACCGCTTCCTGCTCGGCCTCCCCCTTCGCCGCCTCCGGCTGTGCGGCCTCCGGCTGTGCGGCCTCGGGTTGTGCGGCCTCCGGCTGTGCGGCCTCGGGTTGTGCGGCCTCGGGTTGCGCGCCCTCCTGCTGCACGGGCGTCACGAACTGCACGTTGTGCAGATTCGGATCCGGCTGCTGCGGCTGCTGGCCTTCCTGACCCTGCTGGCCTTGCTGCGGCTGCTGACCCTGCCCGGGCTCGGGGCTCTGCTGGCCTTGCTCGGGCTGCTGAGATTGCTGGGGCTGTTGGCCCTGCATCGCCTGCGCCATTTGCTGGTTGAACTGCTGGTTCTGCTGCTGGAAGTCGGCGGCCTGCTGCGCCAGCCGGCCGGCCTCCGCGTGGATCAGCTGCTGGATCTGGGCGCTGTACTGGTTGATCTCGGCAACCGCGGAGACTGCCCGCTGCTGACTCGCCTCCAGCATCTGCTGCAGCTGGGCGATCCGGTCGCCGCCCTGCACCTGCTGCTGACCGGCCTGCTGCCCCTGACCCTGCTGCCCCTGCCCCTGCCCCTGACCCTGCCCTTGAACCTGTTGCCCCTGGCCCTGACCCGGGGCCGCCTGGTTCTGCTGCCCGAAGACCTCAGGTCTCAGCGCCTGCTCGAACTGCCCCCGCATCGCCGCCGCGAGCTGCACCCGGGACAGCGTCCGATCGTTCCCCGCGGCCCTGCGGACGCCGAGGTTGGACTTCCGCGCGTCCTTGTAGCTGAGCGCCATCGCGGCCTTGAGATTCTTCCGTCCCTGCCGGACGCGCTGCCGGGTGCCGTAGGCGCGCGCGATGCGGCGGAACGGGTTCCTGGTCGGGGCCTGCCGCTGAGGCTGCGTGGACCGCATCCGCTCGGTCATCTGCTGACTGACGGACGCCGCCTGACCGGCGTACTGCTGCGGGTCGACCCGTGCGTTGACGGCGGCCTGCGCCATCACGGCCAGCTGTGACGGGGAGAATCGGCTGGCCCGCTCCAGGGCCGTCCGGTCGTACTTCTTCACCTCGCTCTTGCCGAGCGCGTAGGCGGCCTTGAGCTTCTTCGTGCCTCGGGCGCCGGCGAACCAGCGGTTCTTCGGGCGGGGGCCTGCGGAGGGCTCGCTCATCAGGTCTCCTAGTCGATGTACACGGCGTAGTTGACCCCGACAGACGTCGTCAGCGGGTCCTTGCTGGGCAGGGTGCTGTACAGGTGGATCTGGGCCCCCGGACGCAACCAGACGGCGAGGTGCCGGCGGCCGATCCCGGCGCCGGGCTCCCACTCGTCCACGAACGTCGGGCTGCTGGAGTGACCGACGTAGTCCGGCCGCCCCCAGTGCCGACCCGCGAGCGCGAGGCTGTCCGGCCAGTGCGCGTCCAGGCCGGCTTCCGCGGCGGAGATGTCGTCCGGACCGATGTCGTACGCCGACCAGCCGCTGTCCGGGGTGTCCGCGAACGCGAGACCGTCGAAGACGATCATCGTGGTGCCGCGCCGGGTGGTGAAACCCCACGACACCATCTCCGCGTCGATCACCTCGCCCGGCTGCAGCGGCCACGGCTGCCAGGAGGTCTGGCCCATCACCCGGTGCACGAGGGCGCGCACGACTGCCGGACCGGCCTCGTCACCGTCCGGACCCGCGATCACGGTCCAGTCCGGGATCTCGGCGAGATCCGCCATCGCCAGGTCGTCCTGGTCGAGCGGCCTGTCCTGCGTCTTCATGCGGTCCTGGGGTCCTTCCTGCCCGGTTGCCTGCCGGCAACCCTCTGTGCGCAACCGTAGGTGGCGGAGTGGGTCATTCGCCACCTCGTACGACGTGCCTGTGGACAACTTGGATCCCACGAAGTTCCCAGGAAGTTCCCCGGGCTGGACGGCCTGCCGGGCCCGAGCAGACCAGGCCGTACGCTGGTCCGGTGAACACGGAACACCATTACGGCTTCGAGACGCTCGCCATCCACGCCGGGAACGAGCCCGACCCGACCACCGGCTCGGTGGTCCCGCCGATCTACGCGACCAGTACCTACAAGCAGGACGGCGTCGGCGGGCTGCGCAACGGCTACGAGTACTCCCGGTCGGCGAACCCGACCCGGACCGCTCTCGAGGAATGTCTGGCCGCGATCGAGGCGGGCAGCCGCGGATTCGCGTTCGCCAGCGGTCTCGCCGCCGAGGACACGCTGATCCGCTCGATCTGCGCGCCCGGCGACCACGTGGTGTTCCCCGACGATGCGTACGGCGGCACGTTCCGGCTGTTCTCCCGGGTGCTGAGCAACTGGGGTGTCGAGATGACGCCCGCCGCGGTCACCCACCCGGAGGCGATCCGGGCCGCGATCCAGCCCGGCAAGACCAAGGTGGTCTGGCTGGAGACGCCGACGAACCCGTTGCTGAACGTTGCGGACATCGCGATTGTCGCCCAGATCGCGCATGACGCCGGCGCCCTCCTGGTCGTCGACAACACCTTCGCCTCGCCGTACCTGCAGCAGCCGCTGGAGCTCGGCGCGGACGTGGTCGTGCACTCCACAACGAAGTACATGGGTGGGCACTCCGACGTGGTCGGCGGTGCGCTGATCGTGCGCGACAGCGCGCTGGCGGAGAAGATCGCCTTCCACCAGAACGCGATCGGCGCGGTCGCGGGTCCGTTCGACTCCTGGCTGGTGCTGCGCGGCATCAAGACGCTCGGCGTCCGGATGGACCGGCACAGCGACAATGCCGAGAAGGTCGTCGAGTTCCTGCAGCGGCACCAGTCTGTCAGTCAGGTGCTGTACCCGGGCCTCGACGGGCACCCCGGCCACGAGACCGCCGCCAAGCAGATGAAGCGGTACGGCGGGATTGTCAGCTTCCGGGTCCGCGGGGGCGAGTCGCAGGCACTGGACATCTGCAACAAGGCGGAGGTCTTCACGCTCGGCGAGTCCCTCGGCGGTGTCGAGTCCCTGATCGAGCACCCGGGCAAGATGACCCACGCGTCGGTTGCCGGTACGCCGCTCGAGGTCCCGGCCGACCTGATCCGGCTGAGCGTCGGTATCGAGACAGTCGACGACCTGCTCCTCGACCTCGATCGCGCAATGGCGTGAGCCTGGTGGTGGCCGTCGACTTCGGGTCGACGTTCACGAAGGCGATCGCGGTGGACTCCGGCTCGGGCGACTTAGTTGCCCGAGCCGAGCACCGGACGACGATCGACACCGACGTGATGGAGGGCTGGCACGCGTGCCGTGCCGCCCTGGAAGCGGTCGATCGTGGGGTCGCCAAGGCCGAGGTACTGGCGTGTTCGAGCGCCGGCGGGGGACTGCGGATCGGTGTCGTCGGCAACGAGGAGCTCGTCACCGCGGAAGCGGGCAAGCGGGTCGCGCTGTCGAGCGGCGGCCGGGTGGTCGCTGTGGTCAGCGGTGGACTCACGGCCACGACCCAGAAGGAGCTCCGCAAGGACCGCCCGGATGTCGTCCTGCTGCTCGGCGGGACGGACGGTGGTAACTCGGCCGTCCTGCTCAAGGCGGCCGAGACACTCGCGAAGTACAGCTGGCGGAAACCGGTCGTTGTCGCGGGCAACATCGAGGCGCAGGACGAGATCGCGGCGACGCTGGCCGCGGCCGGCGTACCGCATGTGCTGGCGGACAACGTCGTACCGGAGATCGGGGTGTTCGCTCCGGACGGTGCGCGGGCCGCGATCCGGGAGATGTTCCTCGCGCACGTCATCGGCGGCAAGAACCTCTCGCGTGACCCGGGGTTCCAGGCGATGGTCCGCGCCGCGACGCCCGACGTCGTACTGCGGGGTGTCGAAGTGCTCGCCGCGCTGCACGGTGACGTGGCGGTCGTGGACATCGGCGGCGCGACCACCGACGTGCACTCGGTGATCGAGCTCGACCCCGAGGACGCGAACCTCGGGCGCGAAGTGGTCGCTACTCATCCCGTGACCCGGACCGTCGAGGGCGACCTGGGGATGCGGTGGAGCGCCGTACCGGTGGTCGAGGCGGCGGTCGAGGCAGGCCTGCTCGCGGACGCGCGCGAGCTGCGGTCGGCGGCCGAGCTGCGGCGTACGGATCCGTCCTACCTTCCGGACAGCGAGCGAGAGGCGTCGTACGACGAGAGCCTCGCGAGCGTGGCCGCTACGGTCGCGCTCCGGCGGCACGCGGGGCGGCAGCGGATCGTGTTCGGGCCCGGCGGCCGGGTGGTCGAGCGGTCCGGGAAGGATCTGCGCGAGGTGGACCTGCTGGTCGGGTCCGGGGGAGTGCTGCGGCACAACCCGCCCGAGGTCGCGGCCCGGATCCTGGGCTCGATCGGGACCAACGCGCAGGCGGAGGGCTGGCTCGTCCCGCAGCGCGCGGAGGTCTGCGTCGACACCGACTACGTGCTGGCCGGTGTGGGGCTGCTGGCCGACGACGCGCCCAAGGCCGCTGAGGGGCTGGCCGCGCACATTCATGGAACGGGTACGCGCGGGCACTAGTCTCGTCACCAGCACAGTTGTGGAGGTGGGATGAGCGACACGGGGCGGGACGACGACGCCGGAACGCGCGACGAGGCCAGGCAGGACGAGGTCCGCGACGATCCGAGTCCGATCGCGGACAACGAGGTGCTCGAGAAGAGCAGCGCGGCCGAGCCCGAGGCATCCACCAAACGCAGGCGGGTGGACAACGGGGTGACGCCGGGGATGGAGATCGCCAGCGCCTGGGCGTGGCGGTTCCTGGTCGTCGTGGCGGCCGTGGCCGTGATCGGCTACACGATGCGGTACCTGTCCGAGGTCGTCGTACCGGTGACTGTCGGCATCCTGCTCAGCGCGCTGCTCGTGCCGGTCACCAACGGGCTGCAGAAACTCCGCCTGCCGCGCGGCCCGGCGGCCGGGATCACGGTGATCGCGACGATCATCGTGATCGCCGGCTTGCTGACCCTGGTCGGGACGCAGATCGCCGGTCAGTTCGAAGACCTGTCGAACCAGGTCGGAGAGGGCGTGCAGAAGCTGCGCGACCTGGCCCGGATCAACTTCGGCCTCTCCGACTCCGACATCACGAACCTGTTCAAACAGATCCAGAAGCAGTTCACGTCCGGCGGCGCGCTCGGACAACAGGCAGCGGCGGTCGGCACGACGGCCACGCACGTCGTCGCGGGCCTGTTCATCTCGCTGTTCTGTTTGTTCTTCTTTCTGTACCAGGGCGAGCAGATCTGGACCTGGTTGGTGCGGCTGTTCCCGCGCCGCGCCCGCGGCAAGGCGGACTCGTCCGGCCGGAAGGCGTGGGTGTCGCTGACCGCGTTCGTCCGCGCCACCGTGATCGTCGCCGCGGTCGACGCGATCGGGATCTCGCTCGGCGCGGCGATCCTCGGGCTGCCGCTGGTGAGCGCGATCGGTATCCTGGTGTTCGTCGGCGCGTTCATCCCGGTCGTCGGCGCGCTGATCAGCGGCATCGTCGCGGTCCTCGTCGCGTTGGTTGCCAAGGGCCCCATCGTCGCGATCGTGATGCTCGCGGTGGTGATCGGCGTACAGCAGCTGGAGGCGCACGTCCTGCAGCCGTTCCTGCTCGGCCGCGCGGTCAGCGTCCACCCCCTCGCGGTCATCCTCGCGATCGCCACCGGCGTCGTCATCGCCGGCATCGTAGGCGCCCTGGTCGCCGTCCCCACCGCCGCCGTCATCAACGCCATCGTCAACCACCTGGCCGGCAACGACGTAGACCCAGAACCCCCCAGACCCCTCCCCAGACTCCGCAACAACCACTCCACCGCCACCGAGGACTGAACGCCCGGATGGCGGCAGACGGTGGTGTCGAGGACTAGCTTCCGCGTCCGTTGTGTTGCTCGCCCCTCGCGCGCTCCGCGCCGTGCCCGTGCCCCGGACGGGCGGCCGCGCCCTGCGTCTGGCCGGCAGGCCCCGAGCCGGCCCGGGACTGCCCGGACTCGGCCATCCGCATCGCTCGGTCCGCCTCCGGGTTCTGCGCCCGGGTCCGGAGCTGCTGGGCCCAGTTGCCCATGTCCTGCTTGATCGACGCTGTCTGCTCCGCGTCGAGGCCGTACCTCGCGTAGTCGGCGTCCGGAAGGTTCGCGGCCTGATCCAGCTGGTAGGCGAACCCTTCGCGGTCCATCCCGGACATCTCCCGCTCGTCCCCGAGCTCGAGCACGTCGTCGCGTGAGTAGCGTCCCGACTGGACGACGGCCTCGAGGTCGATCGCACCCTTCGCCTCGACACGGTCGTAGACCATCCCGACCTTGGAGCCGACGGAGTCCTCGACAGAGATCATCGGGCCGACCTCGGTCTCGACCGTGGGCCGGCTGCGGAAGTCGCGGCCGATGTCGACCTCGGTACTGCGGCCGTCCTTGCTGACCGCGAACTTGGCGTGCTCGCCCGACCGCTCCAGCACGTCGACCTGGTACCCCTCGTCGCCGTACGCCGTCTGCAGGTCGTTCATCGTCTGGTCGAGGTCGGTCTGCTGGTTGGTGAACAGGTCGACGTCGTGGTGCGGCCGGTCACCGAAGCCGTGTTCCTTGAAGGCCTGCCCGCCGGCCAGCGCGTACCCGCGGTCCTGGGTCGCGGAGAGCCCGATGCGGGCTACCTGAGCGTGTTCGGCGTCCATCACTGCCAGATCCCGCCGGCGCCGATCTCGGCGAGCCGCGGAAACGCGGTGTGCCAGCGACGAACGCAGTACCGCGGCAGGTGGAGCTGCGGCCAGAGCTCGATCAACAGGTCCTTGTTCACCAGGCTGGTGAGCTGGGCCGGCGTCGAGGCCTCACTGAGCACCGTCTTGTACAGCGACAGCTTGTCGTCGACGTTGGCGAGGTCGTAGACGCGCTGCGGTCCCCAGTTGATCGAGACCGGCAGTTCGACGATCCCGGTGCGCGGACCGGTCAGCTGATCCAGCGACTCGGGTACGACGTAGGGGATCCGGGAAGCGTACGAGTCCCCGGGCTGGGTGTAGCGCGGCTCGTTCATTCGTCCATCTTCCCTGAGGGATGGTTCAGTTGCTCGGCCCAGTGCCGTGCCGTGTCCCGGATCCGCGCGATCAGCTCGGGCGTGGCGCCGTACTGCTGGAAACCGGAGTCGGGCAGCCGGGCCCCGGCGCGGAGTTGGCCGGCGAACATCTCGCGGTCCAGGGGAGTGACCTCGCGCTGATCGGCGAGCGTGAGTAGGGCGTCGCCGTCGTAGCGGCCGCTGTCGAGGACTGCCTGGACGTCGATCAGGTCGCGTGGCTCGAGTCGTGAGTAAACGGCGCCGACCTTGCTGCCGAGGGCATCCTCCTCGGAGAGCACCGGCCCGACCTCGGTCGTCGCCGGGGGCAACTGCCGGTGGTCGACGCCGAGATCCGCCTTGGCCGTCGTACCCTCCTCGTCGGTCACTTCCAGGCGCGCGAAACTCGCGACTTGCCGGACGACCTCCACAACGAGCCCGGCAGACTGGTACGCCGCCACTAGTTCGTCGACGGCCGCTGCGAAATGGACGGGGTCGTCGGTGAACAGATCGATGTCATCGGACTCACGCTCACCAAACCCGTGCGCCTGAAGTGCGTAACCACCGGCGAGCACGAAGCCGTACTCGGCCACAGCTCGCAGGCCAACGGTCGCCATCCGGCGCTGCAACGGTTTCATGAGCTCAGTCTGCCCAAGCCACTCGCCGTTGAACGACAAGACGCCGCCGAGCAAGGCTCGGCGGCGTCTTGTGGGTTCGGATCAGGCGTCAGCCCTTGCCGAAGCCCTTGGTGTCGGTGTTCTTCGTGAGGTTCGCAGCGGTCTGCTGACCCTGGTTCTGCTCGGCGGGCTGCGCCGGGGTCTGGGTCTGGTTGACAGCCTGGCCCGCCGGGGCCAGACCGCCGAAGGCCTGCGCCGCGGTCTGGGCGTCCTTCTGGGTCTGGAGCTGGTTCGCCACCTGCTGGGCAGCGGCCAGACGGTCGTCCAGCGTGGCGCCGGTCATGATGCGGCTGTGTTGCTGGCTCAGCTGCGACAGATCCTGTGTCGTCACACCCGGCATGTTCCCGTCGAACCGCGCCATGGCGATGGTCGCGCGGGCACCTTCGGAGGCCCGCGTCACGCGGCCCTTCTGAGCGTCGAGCCAGCGCCCTGCCCGGTCGCGCAGATCGCGGCCGGCGTCCATCGCCCGGCCGCCGAACTCGGTAGCCTTGTTGACCTGCCGGTCGGTGAACGCGGCGGCGCGGTCGACCTGCTGGCCGCCCCATTCCTTGCCGGCCTGGATACCGCGGCCGGTCGCTTCGACGCCGGCACGGTAGGCGCCTGCGGCCTGCTGGCCGAACTCCGCCGCGCGGTCGATCTGCCGGTCGGTGAACGCTGCGGCGCGGTCGGCCTGCCGGCCGCCGAACTCCGTGGCGCGGTCGATCTGCCGACCGGCGAATTCACGCCCGGCCTGAGCTGTCTGGCCAGCCCACTCGCGCCCGGCCTGCAAGCCCTCGCGGCCGGTCTGGATCTGCTGGCTACCCCATTCACGACCGGCCTGGACCTGCCGGTCGGCCCACTCACGCCCGGCGTTCAGGTACTGACCGGCCTGGCTCTGGAGCTGCTCGGCCATTTCGTTCAGGCGCATCGACTCCCGGATGTAGAGCACCTGGACCCGGGTGGTGGCGTTCGAGACCTTCTCGTGCACCTTGTCCTTGAGCGGCACCTTCTGGGCCTGCTGGATGAGTCGGTCGAGCTCGTTCTTCTGCAACGCGGCCAGAGCACCCAGGTTCTCCAGGCTCCCCTTTGGCTGTTCCGACAGCCAGTTGAGAGTCTCGGTCCAGGTGCGTTGTGGCTGCGGGCCCTCGGTGGGCTGCGACATGTCTCGATCTCCTAGTCGATGTAGACCGCGTAGGTGACGCCCACCGCTTCGGTCAGCGGTTCCCGCGTCGGCTTGCTGCTGAACAGGTGGAACTGTGCGCCCGGGCGGACCCAGGCGGCCAGGTGACGCTTGTCGACGCCCGCACCGGGACGCCACTCGTCGAGGAAGTGCCGGCTGCTGTCGTCGCCCACGTAGTCCGGCTCACCGAGGTACTTGCGGGCCAGGTCGAGCATCGCGGGCCAGTTCTCGTCGAGTCCGGCCTCGGCTGCCGGGATGTCGTCGGGGCTGATCTCGTACGCCGACCAGCCACTGTTGCGGGCATCGGCGAACGCGAGTCCGGGGAAGACCACGATGGTGCTGCCGCGCTTCGTGGTGAAGCCCCACGAGGCGAGCACGTTGTCGATCGGCTCTCCGGGCTTGAGCGGCCACGGGGTCCACTCGGTGGCCGACATGACCCGCTGCACGATCGCCCTGACCACCTCGGGCCCGGTGTCGTCGTTGTCCGGCCCGGCGATCGGTCGCCAGTCAGCGATCTCGGCGAGGTCGGCGATGGCGGCCTCGTCCTCGTCGAGGGGCCTGTCCTGCGTTTTCATTCCGGGCTGGTTCCTTCCGTCTGTGCCTCAAGCCGTCGTTCGAAACGGTACGGCGATTTCGGGGTCACGGTGTGGGGCGATTCCGGACCTGTGGATAACTCGGTGAGCTGGGGTTTTCAGCGGCCCTGGCTGGGCGTGCCGGGGCTGTTGCGGCCGGGGCCGCGGTGTTGGGTCTGGCCTCCGATCGTCGGCCTGGCGCCGGCGTCACCGGTGGAGCGGGACTGTCCTGGCGACGGCGGCATGCCGGCGCGGAACATCGGGTCCTGGGCCACGCTCGGACGTGGGCCGGTGCCGGCCGCGGCCCGTGCGTGGGCGAGGTCAGTGAGCGACGCCTCTGAGACGCTGCCGCTGGGTGTCGGGGTTCCGACATTCGCGAATCTCAGGTCCCGCTGGCCCTCTCGGGCTCGGTGCACGTCACTTCTGCGGACGTCTGTGCTCATGTCCCCTCCTCGGCGAGGTAGACCGTGTAGTTGATTCCGACAGACACCGACAGCGGTCTCGCGGTCGGTTTGTTGCTGTACAGGTGGATCTCCGCGCCCGGCGGCGTCCAGACCGCCAGGTGCCGTCGGTCGATGCCGGCACCGGGCGCCCAGTCGTCGACGAATCCGGCCTTGCTCTCCACTCCGACGTACGAAGGCTGTCCCCAGTGCCGGCAAGCGAGGTCGAATTTCTCCGGCCAGTGCTCGTCCAGCCCGGCGGCCGCGGCATCGACGTCAGCGGGCTCGATCGCGAACGCGACCCAGCCGCTGAACGGGCTGTGCGGCAGCACCTGGTCGTCGTACACCGCCAGCTCGGTGTTGCGGCGGGTCAGGAACCCCCAGCCGTCGAGCTGGTCGTCGATGACGGTGCGGCGGTTGATCGGCCACGGCTTCCAGTTGGTCGCCGACTTCACCCGTCGGATCAGTCGCCGGACCGGCACGGGGCCGGTCGCACCCGCCTGGGGTCCGCCGAGGCGTCGCCAGTCGCGGACGTCGGCGATGTCCGCCATCGCCCGGTCGTCGTCGTCCAATGGCCGGTCCAGTGTCTTCATCCGTGGGCAAGTCCCTGTCGTCCGGTTTGTCACACTCTGCTGTCGAAACTAAGACCCCGCAGGGGTCAGACGGCGGTCCGCTGCGTGTACGACATGCGAACAGCCGCCCTGGGAAGCTTCCCAGGGCGGCTGTCGGGTAGGTCAACCGTCGTTCGGTCTCAGTTCGGTGACGCGGTGCTGCAAGTACAGATCAGTGCATGGCCGCGGCGGCCGAGGACTCCAGTGACTCCTCGCCGTCGGCCTTCGGGCCCTCGTTGCGGCCGGCCAGCCGCTGCTCCGGCGTGATGATCGCGAGGATCAGCGCGATCGCCAGGAACGGCAGCGAGACCAGGAACACGTCGTCCATGGCGTCGACCAGGCCGTGCAGGGCGAAGCCCTTGAACGGCTCCTTCAATGCGTGCAGTGCCTGGACGCTGTTGGCCGCCTTGGCCAGCCCGTCGACCATCGACTGCGTGGCGTTCGGGACGATGTCGCCCAGGTGGGTCTTCAGCCGGCTGGTCAGTACGGCGCCGTAAACCGCCGTTCCGATCGCGCCACCCATCGAGCGGAAGAACGTCATCGTCGAGGTCGCGCTGCCCATGTGCTGCCGGGGCACGCTGTTCTGCGCGGCGGTGACGGTGATCTGCATCGACAGGCCCAGGCCGGCGCCCATCACGAACATGTAGATCGCCAGCTGCCAGTACGGCGTGGTCAGGCTCAGCGTGGACAGCAGCACCATCGCGCCGCCGACCAGGACCGCGGAGATGATCGGGAAGTGCTTGTAACGGCCGCTCTTGCTCATCATCTGGCCGCTCGGGATCGACGCTGAGAAGATACCGACGATCATCGGCAGCAACGCCAGGCCGGAGCGGGTCGGGGACAGGTCCTTGACCGCCTGCAGGTACAGCGGCAGGAAGATCAGCGCACCGAACATCGCGAACCCGAGCAGGAACGCGTACCCGGCGTACCCGGAGAAGATCCGGCCCTTGAACAGGTCCATCGGGATGATCGGCTCGGCCACCCGCAGCTCGATGACGACGAAGGAGACCGCGAGTACCACGGCGCCGGCCAGCAGCGCGATCGTGGTGCCGGTGCCCCAGCCGTTGGTCGGGCCGCTCCAGGAGATGGCCAGCAGGAGTGAGGTGACGGCGGCGGCGATCGTCGCGGCGCCCAGGTAGTCGATCTTGTGCGAGCGCTTCACGTGCGGAAGCTTCAGGACGGCGGCGACGATGCCCAGGGCAACGAGGCCGATCGGGACGTTGATCCAGAAGATCCAGCGCCAGCCCGGACCGTCGGTGAGCAGGCCGCCGAGCAGCGGGCCGGCCACCGAGGACAGACCGAAGACGGCACCGAAGTACCCCATGTACTTACCGCGCTCGCGTGGCGGGATCACGTCGCCGATGGTGGCGAACGCCAGCGACATCAGACCACCGGCGCCCAGACCCTGGACGGCGCGGAAGCCGATCAGCTGCTCGATGTTCTGCGACAGCGCGGACAGCACCGAGCCGCCGAGGAAGGTGAGGATCGCCGCGATGAACAGCGGGCGGCGGCCGTAGAGGTCGGAGATCTTGCCCCACAGGGGGGTCGAGGCGGTCGAGGTCAGCAGGTACGCCGTGACCACCCAGGACAACTTGTCCAGGCTGTTGAACTCGCTGACGATCCGCGGCAGCGCCGTACCCACGATGCTCTGGTCCAGCGCGGCCAGGAACATCCCGGCCATCAGTCCGCCGAGGATGACCAGGATCTGCTTGTGGGACAGGTAGCTAGGACCGCCGTCAGGCGCAGCGCCGCCGGCGGTGGCAGGCTCTGTGGTGCTCATCTGGTGCTCTCCAGGTTCTTGTCGGTGTTCTCGCGGGCGGCGGGATCGCCGCCGGCCGCGGAGTCATTGGGGTCGGTACTGCGCTCTGCGGGGGCCTTCGGCTGCAGTCGCGGTGCTACCGCGGCCCAGCCCTTGTCGGCCCAGGCGGCGCTGCTGGGGGCTTCGGTGTTGGCGGTGACGCCGTCCGCGAAGCGGGTCATCAGGCGCTCGAAGGTCTGCACGTCCTCCTCGGACCAGCCCTCCATCGCCGTGCTGAGCAGTTCCATCCGGTGCCGGGCACTGGCCTCCCACTGCTCGAGGCCCTGCTCGGTCAGCTCGACGCGGAACGCGCGGCCGTCGTCCGGGTCGGGGGAGCGGCGGACCAGGCCCAGCTGCTCCAGCGAGCGGACGTGCCGGCTCGCGGTCGAGGCATCCAGCTCCAGCCGCGCGGCGAGGTCGGACAGCCGCAGCGCGCCGTTGCATCGCAGTGCGAACAGCACGACGTGCGCGCTGTGGTCGATCGTGTCGCCGGGCTGCTTGGCCTTCAGCCGGCGTCCGATCCGGGTGAACGCGTGCATGACGCCCTCGATGGGGGTCTGTGGTGTGTACGCGTCGTTTACTTGCATGCTGCAAGCATATACATGCTTGCGTGATACACGCAAATGAGTTTCCGAGATCTTCCAGTGAGCCGCCAATGATTTGCTCTTAGTTGTGAGGCGATCACTTTCCGCAGTCAAAGAGGTGATTCGCACACTCATTCGACGGCAGAGGGTGGCGTTTTGTGACGCGGAAAGGGTGCTGGATCCCCCACAGCGGTCGGTTCAGCACCCTCGCCGGTGCCTGCGCGCGTGACGAGGCTTGGGCGGTGATCAAGCGCAGACTGCTGGAGTTCGGCGTCATCTGTCTCGTCCTGACCTGGGTGCCGTGGGGAGTGCTCGGCGTACTCGGTACGGATCCCGACGAGGGCGTGGGGTCGGTGGTGTTCGCGCTGGCGGCTGCGGGGCCGTCGCTGGCGGCGCTGGTGATGTATCTGCGGTACCGGGAGCGGCGGCCCGCGGTCAGGTGGTCGCTGGTGTGGCTGGTGGCTGCTGTGGGCCTCGGTGCGGTGGCGCCGCTTGCGGCCTGTGCGCTGATGGGCGATCTGCCGGCGCTGCCGGACCACGCTGCTTCTGTTGTCTCCGGCGCTGGCGGAGTGCTCGGCGCAGCGGCGTACACCTTCCTGGCGGGGCCGGCGTCGGAGGAGTTCGGCTGGCGTGGGTACGTGCAGCCGCGGTTGCGTCAGTACGTCGGTCCGCTCGGGACGACAGCGATCCTCGGCGCGGCGTGGGGTCTGTGGCACGTGCCGCTGTACTTCCTGAACGGCACTGGTCAGCACGACGACGGTCTGTTCACCGCACAGGGGCTGACGTTCTTCCTGGAGCTCTTTCCGCTCACCTTCGTGATGCTGTTCGTCAGCGAGCGCCTGCGGGGCGGCGTACCGGCGGCGATCCTGGTGCATGCCGCGTGGAATCTGACCGAGGAACTGGTTCCGCCGCTCGGCAAGGGCGTCTGGCTGGAGTTGCTGGTGCTGACGGTGGTCGCTGCGGCGTTGCTGCCATCCTGGACGACAGTTCGACGACGTGGAGAGGTGACGGTATGACGCGGGTGGCCGTGGTGACCGGTGGTGGTTCGGGACTCGGACGGGAGATGGCGCTCGCGCTGGCCGCGGCCGGATACCGGGTGTGGGTGACCGGCCGGACCGAGGAGAAGCTGAAGGAGACGGTCGAGCTCGGTGGCGGTCAGGTCGAGTTCGCCGTCCTGGACGTCGCCGACGGTGCAGCGGTACGGCGGTTCTTCGGTGGCCTCCCGCGGATCGACGTACTGGTGAACAACGCCGGCACGGGCTCACCGGCCGCGGCGGTGCCGGACGTGGCGGAGGCGGACTGGCGCCGAGTGGTGGACACGAACCTGACCGGGTCGTTCCTCTGTGCGCAGGCGGCGTTCGACCTGATGCTGCGGCAGGACCCGAAGGGCGGGCGGATCATCAACAACGGGTCGATCTCGGCGCACGTACCGCGGCCGCAGGGGATCGCGTACACCGCGAGCAAGCACGCGATCACCGGGCTGACCAAGGGGCTCGAGCTGGAGGGCCGGGCGCACGGGATCACCGCGTGCCAGATCGACATCGGGAACGCCGCGACCGCGATGACCGCCCGGATGGAGCAGGGCGTGCTCCAGCCGGACGGTTCGATCGCGGTCGAGCCGACGTTCGACCCGAAGATCGTGGCCGACTTCGTGGTCCGGGTCGCGGACCTGCCGACCACGGTCGCTGTGCCGACGCTGACCGTGATGGCGGCCGGGATGCCTTACGTGGGGCGCGGCTGATCAGTCCGGTCGGACACGGACCACGTCGATGTCGGTCAGGTTGTACCACTGGCCACTCGGCGGCTGCTCGATCAACGGGTCCTTCCAGCGCAGCCGGACCCGATCCGGCTGCGCCTCGACCAGCACGACCTCCTGCCAGTCCGGTCCGTCGGTCCGCGCCCACCACGGCTCCGTCAAGCAGGAGAGCCCATCTGACTCGACTGTGTGGACCGCTCCGTCCCGATCACTCACCGGACCGAGCGCGGCGCCGAAGACGGTGGTCGGCATCCACCCGCCGGTCATGGGTACTACCCGCCCGAGTACTTCGCCGTCCTCCCGCACCACGTCTTCCGGTGACGGGAATCCGGGCCACTGCTCCGTCAGCGCCTTGATGATGCGAGCCGTCGTCTCACCGAGGAAATGGATGCTCTCCAGTTCCACTGCGATCCCCGCATAGGGAGCCGGCTCCTCTCCACCCACCCAGGTCCGACTGATCCGCCGAGTGGCCGTGATGTCCTCCAGCGGGTTCCCGTCGACCAGCAGTAGGTCAGCACGCGCTCCGACGACCAAGCGTCCACGGTCCGCCAGTTTGAACACCTCAGCCGGCGCACTGGTCGCAGCAACGAGCGCTTCGGCCGGTGTGAGACCAGCACGCACCAGATGCCCCAGCTCCCGATGCAGTGACGCCCCGAACACCAGACCCGGATTCGGTGCATCCGTCCCAGCCAACACGGGTACGCCGGCCCTCTGCAGCGCCAGCGTGTTCGCGCGGGGCGCCGTACCGTCTGGTGGTTGTGGTGGCATCCAGCGGCGGGACTGATGGTCCAGCACTCGCCGCCAGCGCGCAGGCATCCGCGCCATCAGCTCCGGCTCGTCCTGCAACGGCATGCGACCGGACGGGCCGTTGAAGCCGTCGATGACGTCCAGCGTCGCGATCACCGCGACACCTCGGACCGCTTCGATGTCCGCCGGCGACATGAGGTCGGACGGCGCATGCGCGAGTACGTCGACGCCGCACTCCGCCACCCGTACCGCACCGGCGGCTGTGGAGACATGTGCGACCACTGTGAGTCCGTGCGCGTGGGCCTCGTCGGTCAGTGCTCGCACTGTGGCCGAGTCGAGTGTGGGGATGTTCAGCATCGCGCCGGAGCCGTCGTCGTAGATCAGCTTCAGGTGGTCCGCGCCCTCTGCCACCCGGTCGGCGACGAACTGCTTCGCGTCCTCCGGTCCGGTGACGTACGGGAGCGGTGGGAACGCGATCGTCGGGTGACCGCCCGGTGCGGTGGCGCCGATGCTCGAGGTGCGGAACGACGATCGCGGCGTCACCCGCTTGACCACCTCGGGCATGCTGAACTGGTCGATCAGCGTGGTCACGCCGTACGTCGCAGCCAACTGGGTGCAGCCGGGCACGAGGTGCACGTGGGCGTCGATCAGACCCGGTAGGAGAGTCAGACCCGCTCCGTCGACCACCGAGTCGCCGGGTTGGGCGATGTCCGCGCCGCCGATCGCACTGATGCGGCCGTGCGCTACGCGAGTACTGCGCCGCGGTCGACCAGTCCGGTGTGCAGGATGGTGAATGCCATGTCCCGGACGCTAAAGGGTGACGTAGCGTCATACTCCAACCGGTTTTCGGAGGTGTTGTGGAGCGCACGGTCAGCGAGGTCGCCCGGCTCGCCGGTGTCTCGGTGCGGACGCTGCGGCACTACGACGCCATCGGTCTGCTCCAGCCCGGCCGCATCGCAACGAACGGCTACCGGTACTACGGCCGGCCCGAACTGATCCGGCTGCAACGGATCCTGCTGCTGCGCGAACTCGGCGTACCGCTGCCGGGGATCGCGCGGATCCTTGACGAGCAGGACGACGAGGTCGCGGCGCTCAGGGGCCATCGCGAACAGTTGCTGGGGGAGCGGAAGCGTCTCGACGACATGCTGGGGGCCGTCGAACGGACGATCGCGGGGCTGTCCGGCGACCAGAGCGTGACCGACGAGGAGTTCTTCACCGGGCTGACGGAGGCGCGGTCGCGGTTCCGGGACGACCTGGCCGAGCGGTTCGGTGAGTGTGCCGCCGAAGGGTTCGAGAAGGCGGTTCGGGAGACCGAGGGCTGGACCCGCGAGGACTACGAGCGGATGGGTGACGAGGGCCGGCGGTTGCTGTTGCGGATGGCGGCCGCCCGGGACCGCGGCGTACCGCCGGATTCGCCGGAGGCGCTCGAGCTGGCGCAGCAGCATTACGAGGGGGTGCTGGAGCTGTGGCCGGCCACGCCCGCGTCGTACCACGCGCTCGGTGACGTGCTGGTGGAGAACGCGGACCAGCGGGCGATGATCGCCTCCGTCGACGAGGACCTGCCGGAGTGGTTGGCGGCCGCAGTGCGGGCGTATGCCGTCCAGCGGCTCGGGTATGCCCAAGACGACAAGAAAACTGTCCGGAGATCCGTCTAGTCTCGGGCAGGTGAGTGACGAGCGGGAGTCCCTGGTCCATGTCCGCGGGCTGCGGAAGTCGTACGGCGACTTCGAAGCGGTCCGGGGGATCGACCTGGACGTGTGGAAGGGCGAGGCCTTCGGCTTCCTCGGGCCGAACGGCGCGGGCAAGTCGTCGACGATGCGGATGATCGGCGCGGTCTCACCGACCAGCGGCGGCACGCTGCGGATCCTCGGGCTGGACCCGGCGACCGACGGCCCGGCGATCCGCGCGCGGCTCGGCGTCTGCCCGCAGGACGACACCCTCGACACCGAGCTGTCCGTCCGCGAGAACCTGACGATCTACGGGCGGTACTTCGGGCTCAGCCGCGCCGAGTGCCGCAGCCGCGCGGACGAGCTGCTGGAGTTCGTCGCCCTGACCGAGAAGGCGAAGGTCAAGGTCGACGAGCTGTCCGGCGGGATGAAGCGCCGGCTGACGATCGCGCGCTCCTTGGTCAGCAAGCCCGACCTGCTGCTCCTCGACGAGCCGACCACCGGCCTCGACCCCCAGGCCCGGCACCTGTTGTGGGACAAGCTGTTCCGGCTCAAGCAGGCCGGCGTGACGCTGATCATCACCACGCACTACATGGACGAGGCGGAGCAGCTCTGCGACCGGCTGGTGGTGATGGACGGCGGTCTGATCGCGGCCGAGGGCTCGCCCGCCGACCTGATCCGGGACTACTCGACGCGTGAGGTGACCGAGCTGCGGTTCGGGCCGGACGTGATGCTGGCCGACCACGACGCATTGGCCGGCAAGGTCGAGGACCTCGCGCAGCGCATCGAGGTACTGCCGGACCGGCTGCTGCTTTACACCGACGACGGCGAGCGTGCGGTCGCCGCGGTGCACGAGCGTGGCCTGCAACCGGCCGCCGTCCTAGTACGCCGCTCCACTCTGGAGGACGTGTTCCTCCGCCTCACCGGCCGGACGCTGGTGGACTGACATGACCGCAATGGCAGTGGAGAACGGTCGCCGGATGTTCGACTACTGGCTGACCGTCTACAAGCGGACCTGGAAGGGCACGATGATCAGCAGCTTCCTGCTGCCGATGCTCTACCTGGCCGCGATGGGGATCGGGCTCGGCTCGTTCGTGGACAGCAACGGGACGGGCGCGCTCGGTGGCGTCAGCTACCTGCAGTTCATCGCGCCGGGTCTGCTGGCCGCCACCGCGTTGCAGATCGCGGTCGGCGAGGCGACGTACCCGGTGATGTCGGGGTTGAAGTGGCAGAAGTTCTACCACTCGATGATCGCGACGCCGCTGCGGCCGGCGGACGTGGTGTTCGGGCAGTTGGGATTCATCGCGTTCCGGGTGTTCAGCTCGTGCGCGGTGTTCCTGGTGATCATCGCGCTGTTCGGCGGGCTGAAGTCGCCGCTCGGGGTGCTCGGGTTGTTCGTCGCGCTGCTGGTCGGGATGGCGGTCGCCAGTCCGATCGCGGCGTACGCGACGACCTTGGACAACGACTCCGGGTTCGCGATGATCTTCCGGTTCGGCGTGGTGCCGGCGTTCCTGTTCTCCGGGGCGTTCTTCCCGGTCTCGCAGCTGCCGGACTGGATCGAGTGGCTGGCCTACGTCAGCCCGCTGTGGCATGCGGTCGACCTGTGCCGCAACCTGAGCCTCGGCACCGTGAACCCGTGGCTCGCGCTGCTCAACGTCGTCTACCTGCTGGCCTGGTTCGTGGTCGGCACGTGGCTCGCCGTCCGCGGCTTCACGAAGAGATTGATCGGCTGATGGCGACGATTGCAGCGCGGGTGATTCCCGTACCTGTTCGGCTCGGTGGTGGGCGGCATATCGTCGAGCGGAACTTCATGCTCTACCGGCGGTCCTGGGTGGTGTTCCTGTCCGGGTTCTTCGAGCCGGTGTTCTACCTGCTGTCGATCGGCATCGGTGTCGCGCACCTGGTCGGCGACTTCACGCTGTCCGACGGCACCAAGATCGCGTACGCCGCGTTCGTCGCGCCGGCGATGCTCGCCAGTTCCGCGATGAACGGTGCGATCTTCGACTCGACGTACAACATCTTCTTCCGGATGAAGTACGCCAAGCTGTACGACTCGATGCTCGCGACCCCGTTGAAACCGTGGGACGTGGCGACCGGGGAGGTCACCTGGGCGCTGCTGCGTGGCGGGATCTACTCGGCGATGTTCATCGTCGTGATGCTGATCATGGGGCTGATCTCGTCGTGGTGGGCGCTGCTCGCGCTGCCGGCCGCGGTGCTGATCGGGTTCGCGTTCGCCGGGGCCGGGATGGCGCTGACCACGTTCATGCGCAGCTGGCAGGACTTCGAGTTCGTGCAGCTGGCGATCATGCCGATGTTCCTGTTCTCGGCCACCTTCTACCCGGTCGAGACCTATCCCGGCGTGATCCGCTGGCTGGTCGAGATCACCCCGCTGTACCAGGGCGTCGTTCTGGAGCGTGCGTTCACGACCGGCAACGTCAGCTGGTTCCTGCTGATCCACGCGCTCTACCTGGCCGCGATGGGCGCCGCCGGCATGTACGTCGCCTCCCGCCGGCTCGGCAAGCTGCTGCTGAAGTAGCCCGAGGCAACGATTGCGGCCGGTGGGAACCCCGGCCGCACCGGCGGCGTCTGCTCCAGCATGAAAAGCATCGCAGCGTGGTGGCAGCGCCGGCGCGAGCGCGCCCTCGAGTGTCGCCGCCAGGGCGAGCTGCTGCCCGGGCCGCAGGCCGAGCTGCCCGGCGGGCTGCGGACCTGGATGCAGGTGTCGATGCAGTGGATGGTCGACCAGTTCGGCACCGCCCCGCTGCGCCGGCCCGTCGTCCTGCCGAGCGACTTCGTTCCGAAGGACTACGACGGCTCGGAGAACGCGGCTCGCGCGTTGTGCCTCAAGGTCTGCGACCGGATGGGCGTCCCCACCGAACGCCTGCGGGTCAGCTTCCAGACGGACGGGGCTATGACGGTGCAGGGCCAGGACACAGCGATCGTGCTGCCCGCCAGGCTGCTGCCCGAACCGGCCGCGGTGGTCGCCGCGGTCGCGCACGAGCTCGGGCACGAGGTGCTGGACGGACGCGGCCTGATCGACACCCAGCGACCGGACGCCGAGGCGATGGCCGAGCTGTACGCCGTCTACCAGGGGTTCGGCGTGTTCCTGCTCAACAGGTCCAGCGAGCCCGCGAAAGGCAGGCCGTGGCTGATCGAGACCTTCGGCAACCTGAAGGAACAGGGGTACGCCGAGGCGCTCGCGGCGTACTGGCTTCGGCACCGGGACCTGTGCCCGGGGCAGCCGGTGATGCCGCCGTGGCGCAAGCAGGTCGACTGGTCCGCGCGATTGCTGCTCAGCCGCCGGGTGCAGCTGATGAGCGAGCGTGCCGCTTCATGACTTCTGCCGATGATTCCGTGCGGGGGCCGGCAGTTGATCTACCGGGTGGACCGCGGCGCTGGGTCGAGGACTCCTTCCAGCGCCTGACCGAGCACTTCGGCCCGCTGCTCCGGCCGGCCGTCGTACCGGACGAGTTCGTCCCGGCTGGCTACGACGGTTCGGAGGCGGCTGCTCGTGAGGTCTGCCGGAGGGTGAGCGACCGGATGGGGGTCCCGTCCGAACGCGTGCAGTTCAGCTTCCGGTTGGAGAAGGTGCTCGAGGCGGCCCAGCACCTGGGGTCGGCGATGCTCGACATGTACGTCGAACCGGACAGCCTGCTCGCGAAGGGATCCGCACCGGGGGATCTCGCGGCGGTGCGGACCTACTCGAACCGGCTCGGGACCGCGTCGTTCGCGACGGTCGACCGGATCGTCGAGTCCGACCTGACGGACGAGAACCTGTTGCCATTGGTGCATCGGCTGGGCGTCGCCGAGTTCGGCACCGAGGTCGTGCGGTGCCTGCTGATCGCCGCCGCTTCTCCTGAGGAGCGCCCCGAACGCGCGCGCCCACCGAAGCAGCCCGAAGTCCTCCGGCCGGTATCGGTCGTCGGTCGCTGGATCGACCTGGCGGCCGACAGTCCCGGTGTCGAGGTGGTCCCCGGCCACTGTGCGGTCATGATCCGGTCCGACGTCATCGCCGACCCGACGAAGCTGCTCGCGACCGTGTCCCACGAGCTCAGCCACGAACTCCTGTCCCGAGCGGAGCTGCCCTGGGCAACGGGTCCGCTTGAAGAGCCGCTGGCCGATCTGTGCGCCCTGTTCCACGGGTTCGGGATCGCCCTCGTCAACGCGGCCGTCGACGAGACGACGCTCGACGACGAGTGGGTGCACACGTCCGGCTATCTCGGCGAGCATGCGATGGCCGAGGCGCTCGCGTCGTACCGCTTCCGGCAGCACCGGTTGCAGCGTGACGGGCCGCTCGTGCCGGACTGGTACCAGACGCTCGACCCGGTACCGCGGGCTCGTTTCCTGTCCCGGCTGGACGAACTGATCGGCGGCCCGCCGACTGTGTTGGGTTGGTGATCCAACCGCAACAATCGGTGTGGAACGGCGTCGCGGCGCGTCGCGTCAGTGTCGATATGAACCCCATGGGTGCCTGGCGGCGCCGGCAACGCGAGCGGGAACGGCTGTACGGGCCGAAGGTCCTGCTCCCCGGTGGACCGGAGCAGTGGATCGAGGACTCGCTCGACTGGCTCGTCGGCCGGTTCGGGCACGAGCCGCTGCACCGCCCGCCGGTCGTGCCGAGCGCCTTCGTCCCGCAGGGGTACGACGGCTCGGAGCCGGCCGCCCGCGAACTCTGTCTGAAGGTCTGCGCCTGGATGGAGGTGCCCGACGACCGGATCCGGTTCAGCTTCCGGATGGAAGAGGTCCGCGCCGCCGCCCGCAGTGCCGCCGTCCATCGGCTGCACGCCGAGCATCCGCGACACATCTCCACGTACTCCGGCCTCCGGGCCACGATGACGCCGGACGAGGTGCGCGCCTTTGCAGAGCAGGGATACGCGGCCGAGATCGCCGTACTTGCCGAGCGCGAGCTGCAGGCCGAGCTGAAACGCAGTACGGCGATCGCGCAGGAGACCGATCCGCATCGACGGGCCGAGCTGGTCACGGGCGCCGTGGCCACCTGGTCGAGGCCGGCCGGCAGTGGATCGCGCGCGTGCTGGCTCGATCTGCGGAGCGGTGGGTACGAAGGCACCGCCGTCATGTTGTCGGCCGGCGCGCTGGTCGATCCGTCGGCGGTGGTGGCCGCGACCGCGCACGAGCTCGGGCACGAGGTGCTGTGGGGTTATCACCTGCTCGACCGGAAGCGGCCGGACGCCGAGGCGGTCACTGACCTGTTCGCGGTGTTCCACGGCTTCGGGATCTTCCTGGCGAACCAGGCGGTCGAGCGGGTCCCGGGGCATCGCTCGACGCTGCAGTCCCTCGGGTACCTGGGCGAACGCGGTGCCTCCGAGGCGCTGGCGGCGTACTGCTTCCGGCGACACCAGTTGTGGCCGAGCTCGCTGCTGCCGGTGATGCCGACCGAGCTGGACCGGGCGGTCCGGATGCGCACGTTCGCGCGGCTCGCGGCGCTGGTGAAGGACGCCGAGATCACCTCGATCCAGGAGGGTGCGCCGCTGACCTGATGTCAAGGAGTGGTGACACAGCGGAACCGGGAGGTTTGCCGAACCGTCGGACAGGCATGATCCGGCGGGTGAGGAATCCGATCGGCATGATCCGGCGAAGTCAGCAGGTGCGGTCCCAACTGAAGGCACCGCGCGAGCGCCTGCCCGGTGGCAGCCGCCGCTGGATCCGCTCGTCCATGGACTGGCTGGTCAGCGAGTTCGGCCGCGACGTCCTGCTCCGCCCGATCGCCCTTCCGGCCGACGTCATCCCCGACGGGTACGACGGCAGCGAGTCGGCCGCGATCGAGATCTGCGGACGTGTCGACGGCCGGATGGACCTGCCGGCCGGCCAGTGCGGTCTCGACTTCGGACTGGACGGCGCCCGGCGGCCGTCGACCCGCGGCGCGACAGTCGTGGTGAAGGAGCAGTCCGGGCGTTGGACCCGCGGCACCGACCGGAACCAGATCCAGCTCGCTCCGGCGCTGGCCGCGGATCCGGTCGCGCTGATCGCGATCTACGCGCACGAAGTCGGGCACGAACTGCTGCTCGGCAGCCACCGGATCTCCCTCACCGGCCGCCCCGATCACGAGCCGCTGACCGACCTGATCACGGTCTTCTACGGACTCGGCATCTTCACCGCGAACGCGGCGTACGAGCGCCGCCCACGGCCGAACGGACGCGGCAAGCAGCCGCTGGCCCGCGGCTACCTCCGCGAGGCAGCGCTGTCCGAAGCCCTGGCGTACTACGCGATGCTCCGCGGCGAACGCCACCCGGAGTGGGACCAGCACCTCGACCCACCCGTACGCCGCGGCATGCGCAACCAGCTAGCTGTCCTGCACCGCTAACGTCCGCTGCAACCACCACACAGCACCGCGGAGTACGGAATCCTGGCTCGGGCCGGTCAGGTGATCGAGCAGGTGGAGTGACGTCATCGTCTGGAACAGCGTCCCGAGCTCCTCGGCGAGTTCGAGGGCGCGCCGCAGCTCGGTGGGGGAGGCGAACTCCTCCCACTCGCTCAGGTAGGCGTCCCGCACCCGCGGATCGGTCGACAGTGGCGACCGCTCCTCGACGAACGTCACCAGGTCCAGGAAGGGATGCGACAGTGCGGCGTCCGTCCAGTCGAACGCGAGCACCCGACCGTCCCGCACCGCGAGGTTGCGCGGATGCAGATCCCCGTGCAGCAAGGTCTCCGGTACGCCGATCGACGCGAGCTCGGTGATTGCCTCGCGCAACTGTTTCGCACGGATCGGCAGCTGGGCGCGCTCGTCCGGTGTCAGGCTGTCAGTGGCCTGATTCGGCCCGAGCAGCCGGTCGAGCTCGGCATCGAGTACGGCGAGCCGGCGATCGACACAACTGAACTCCAGCAGGCGTTCGGGCTGATCCGCATAGCTGCGCTGCAATCGGGCATGATCGCGGATCGCGTCCAGCCAGAGCGCGATGTCGGTCTCCTCCGCCAACGGTGCGCCGAGGTCAGGCAGCAACATCCACCGCTGTTCTCTGTCGATCGCGATCGGCGCGGGCACTGCACCGGGACGGTCTGTCGACGCGCGCTGCAGGAACAACGGCTCGTTCGCGAACAGGAAGGGCAGCGCATCCGGCCGGGTCGACGCATGCGAGAGCGCCTTGAAATACACGTCTCCGTCGGCGGTCGGGATCCGCAGGACGTTCGACAGACCCCACGAGCGGACTTGCGACCACGGTCCGGTGGGAGTGATGTGCTGGGCGATCCACGGCAGTGCGTCGTCGTACCACTGAGGCTTGGTCCAGGCGGGTTGCTCCTCGGCCGGGAGCTCGCCGCGCGCCTGCATCAGGTAGACGAGTGGTTCCCTGCTGACGCAGGAGAGGACCGTCGCCTCCACGGAGTGCTCGTCGCGGAGCGCGCGCAGCACCGGCTCGGTGTCGGGGAACCAGAGGTCGTCCGGAACCTCGACGTACCGAACGATGCTTGCCTGGTCGGACGGACGCACCACGATGGCCGTGACTTTCATGTATGGCAGCGTATGTTCCCGGTGCAACAACATTTCCTGGCTAGGGTGAACCCGTGATCGATGCCAGGGATGTCGCACGGGCCGCCGATCTGCTGCACGACGTGGTGGCGCCGACGCCGCTGGAGTTCTCGCGGTGGTTGAGCGAGCTGGTCGGCGGCGACGTGTTCCTGAAGTGCGAGAACCTGCAGCGCACCGGGTCCTTCAAGCTGCGCGGCGCGTACGTGCGGATGGCGCGGCTGTCCAACGCCGAACGCCGGCGTGGCGTGGTCGCGGCGAGCGCCGGCAACCACGCGCAAGGCGTCGCGCTGGCGGCACAGTTGCTCGGCATCAAGGCGACCGTCTTCATGCCGCACGGCGCCCCGATCCCGAAGGAGAAGGCGACCCGCGCGTATGGCGCGGAGATCCGCTTCGCCGGTACGTCGATCGACGACTGCCTGATCGCCGCGCGGGCGTTCGAGGCCGAGACCGGCGCGGTACTGATCCACCCGTTCGACCACCCCGACATCGTGGCGGGTCAGGCGACCACCGGGCTGGAGATCGTCGAGCAGTGCCCACAGGTCCGGACGGTCGTCGTACCGACCGGTGGTGGCGGACTGCTCGCCGGGATCGCGGCCGCGATGCAGCGCGACGGGATGCCGATCGAGGTCGTCGGCGTGCAGGCGGCCGGCGCGGCGGCGTACCCGGCCTCGCTGGACGCGGGGGAGCCGGTCCAGCTGGAGCGGATGCGCACGATGGCGGACGGGATCGCGGTCGGGCTGCCCGGCAAGGTCCCGTTCGAGACGGTCCAGCGGTACGTCGGCGAGGTACGGACCGTCGGTGAGGACTCGCTGTCGAAGGCGCTGCTGCTCGTCCTCGAACGCGCGAAGCTCGTGGTCGAACCCGCCGGGGCCGCAGCGGTGGCCGCCATACTCGATGAGCCGCGGCGGTTCAAACCACCGGTCGTCGTGGTGCTGTCCGGTGGCAACATCGATCCGCTGCTGCTGATGCGGGTGATCCGGCAGGGGATGGCGGCTGCCGGTCGGTACCTGTCGTTGCGGGTCCGGATCCCCGATACGCCCGGTGGGTTGGCGACGTTGCTGACCCAGCTGGCCGCGCTGGACGCGAACATCATCGAGGTCGTGCACGAACGGATCTCGGAGACCCTGAGCCTCGAAGAGGTCGAGGTCGCCCTGCAGGTGGAGCTTCGCGGCGAGGATCACCGCGAGCGTCTGCTCGCCGGCCTCGCCGCGAACGGCTACACCTACACGCTCAACTGACGCACGTAGGTCACCAGGCTGACCAGGAACTTCCCCGGCTCCTCCCACGGCGCCAGATGCGCCGAGTTCTCGAACCAGACGGCCTGTTTGTACGGCGCATCGACGGCCTCGAGCCATGCCGCGGACGGCTCGGCCGGTGTCGTGTAGTCGTGCCGCCCGAGAAACATCAGCACCGGGATCGGGAACTCGGTGACGTCCGTGTGGTCGACCTCGAGCATCTCGTCCAGCACCCGTCCCAGGGTGAACTGGTTGCCCTCGCCAATGATCTCGGCATCCGCGACCGTGTACTCCGGTGACAGCAGCGGGGCCTCGAAGAAGTAGCGCGAGTCACTCCGGTACGCCGACAGCCCACCGCGGTACTGCGCCCACTCACGCGCGATCACGATCCGGTCCCGGGTCAGCGGCACGTCACCGGGGTACGGCGCGATCGACTCGAGCTGCTCGAGCGCCTCGGTGTGGTTGTGCTCGCGCGCCTGCTGGAGCGCGTACTCGAAGCAGAGGCGCTCGTTGGCCCGCGCATCGATCACCTGGCCGATACCGACGTAGGCGTGGAAGAGGTCCGGACGCAGGCGGGCCGCTTCGAAGGCGATCAGGGTGCCCCAGCTGTGGCCGAGGAGGATCAGTTTCTGGACGCCGTACCGGTCCCTGACCTGTTCGGCGAGCTCGATCGCGTCGGCGGCGTACTGCGCGATCGTCAAGGTGTCCGCGATGGTGTCGGGATCGACCGTGCGGAACGTGAGTCCGGCGCCGCGCTGGTCGTAGGTGACAACGGTGAAGTACTCCTCGACCGGCCGCTGGAACTCCCAGGCAGCCGGGGCGAGCGGCGAGGCCGGACCGCCGTGGACGAAGAAGATGACGGGGTTGGAGCGGTCGTGGCCACGCGCGTAGACGTAGTGGTCGATACCGCCGGCGGGGAGCTGGTAGGTCTCCTGGACGCCGTTGGGCGTCATGATGCGTTGCAGATCCGCGATGATCTCGCGAGCGTCGTCGAAAGTCTCACTCACCCGATGAGGGTAATGGCTCACAGGTCTTCACGAGAGGTGCGTGCAGCCGCTGCGCGAGCACCTCGCGCTGCGTTGGCAGGGCCTCGGTCTGGCGCCGCAGCCCTTCGTCGGTCAGCCGGACGTTCACCGCGCGCCGGTCCTCGGGGCACATGTGCCGCTCCAGCAGGCCGGCGGTCTCCAGCCGGCCGATCACGCGGGACAGGGCGCTCTGGCTCAGGTGCACCGACTTGGCGATCGTCGCTACCTTCGCGGAATGGTCCGGCAGCTCGGCGAGCCGCTCGAGCACCTCGTACTCACTCATGCCCAGCGAGTGACCGGCCTGCAGCGCCCGGTCGAGGGCGCAAGTCAGATCTGCGTGGCGAGCCAGCAGCTCGCGCCATTCCCTGACATCGGCAGTGGTTTCACCAGTCCCACTGCTGACCTTCGTAGCGGTCATGGAGGTGACCATAGCATGCACACGCATTCAATGCAAACGCATTTAATGCCTAGACATTAGATGCACGTGCATGCAATAGTCTCTCCTCGTGACTACGCAAACCACATCGCCCGCTCGCATGACCTGGGATGCCCGTCTCTGGGGCGCTCTCCTGGTGGTCTGCGGCGTGATCTTCCTCGACGGCCTGGACGTGTCCATGGTCGGCATGTCCCTGCCGTCCATCGGCGCCGACCTGGGCGTCTCCCTTTCTTCTCTCCAGTGGGTCGTGACCGGCTACGTGCTCGGGTACGGCGGTCTGCTGCTGCTCGGCGGCCGGACCGCGGACCTGCTCGGCCGCCGCCGCGTCTTCCTGATCGCGCTGGCCGTGTTCGCGGTCGTCTCGATGCTGAGCTCACTCGCGAGCAACCCCGAACTGCTCATCGCCGCGCGGTTCGTGAAGGGCATCGCCGCCGCGTTCACCGCGCCGGCCGCGCTGTCGATCATCACCACGACGTTCCACGAGGGCCCGGATCGCAACCGTGCCCTCAGTATCTTCACCACCTGCGCCGCCAGCGGCTTCTCGATGGGCCTGATCCTCGGCGGCGCGCTGACCGAGGTCGGCTGGCGCTGGACCTTCCTGATGCCCGGCCCGGTCGCCCTGATCGTGCTGCTGTTCGGCATCAAGCTGATCCCGAACAGCCCGCGCGACGACGCCGCCGGCGGGTACGACGTACCGGGTGCGATCACCGTCACCGGCGGCATGCTGTCCCTGGTGTACGCCGTCGTCGGCGCCGAACACGCCGGTTGGGTGTCGGTGCAGACCATCGGCCTGTTCGCGCTCGCCGTCGTACTGCTGGCCGGCTTCGTCGCGATCGAGCTGCGCACCAAGCACCCGCTCGTGCGGCTCGGCATCCTGCGCAACCCGTCGCTGCGGCGCGCGAACCTGGCGATCCTGACCGTCTTCGGTTCGTACGTCGCGTTCCAGCTGATCGGCACGCTGTACTTCCAGAACCTGCTCGGCTGGTCGTCGTTCCAGACCGCGCTCGGCTTCCTCCCGGCCGGCATCCTGGTCGCCACGCTCTCGCCGAACGTCGGCAAGATCGTGGACCGGGTCGGCACCGAGAAGATGATCATCCTCGCGATGGCGCTGTTCGTCGCCGGGTACGCGCTGTCGCTTCGGATCGGCCCGGAGTCGGCGTACTTCTCGACGGTGTTCCCGACGATCATGCTGCTGGGGCTCGGGTTCGCGATCGGGTTCCCGTCGCTGAACATCCAGGCTGTGTCCGGGGTCCCGGACAGCGAGCAGGGTCTGGCGTCCGGACTGTTCAACACCTCCAACCAGGTGGGTGGCGCGGTCGTCCTGGCGATCGTGACCGCGGTGATCAGTGGTCAGTCCGTCGGCATCACCACGCCGTCGGGGGTTCTCCCGGCGTACAAGTCCGGGCTGGGGGTCGTGACGGGGATCGCGGCGCTCGGCCTGGTGATCGCGCTCACCGGTCTGCGCGGGCTGCGCGCCCGGCGGACTGCTGAAGAGGCGGAGGCCGCCGAGTTGGCCGCCGTACAGGACGAGCTGGCGACCGAGGAGATGACGCCGGCGGCGTGACAACAACCAGCCCTTCGCGGGCTGTGCGGTTATAGAGACAGTGGCTGGTGCGGACTCCTTCGGGGGTTCGCACCACTGCATTTCGGGGGATACCCCGATTGGTTTCGGACCGGTTGGGTGCTGGACTTGGGGGCATGAGCAACCAGAGCTACGACCGGCAGGTCAAGGACATCCTCGACCGGGTCGCCAAGGGCCACCTCTCGACCGACGAGGCCACCACCCTGATCGCCGCCCTCAAGACCACCCCGTCCGAGCCTGCCGACACCCAGGCAGAGCCGGCCACCGAAGCTCCGGTTGCCGACCGTCCGGCCGACGGCACGACGCCCCGGCCCGAAGCTACGGGCGACGATGCGGCGACCCCGTCCGCCTGGGCCGACGCCGTCGACTCGCCCACCGCCACGCCGTCCAGCGAGTCGTCCGCCGAGGGCCCAGCGTCGCCATCGACCGAGCCGTTCGCGGAGTCGACCAGCGAGCCGTCCGACGCGCGGGCTGACTCTTCGCGGGTGCAGGACACCGTGCCGGAGGAGACTGAGGAGCTGGTCGAGGAGCTGCACAGCAACGTGCCGATTCCGTCCGGCGTGCAGCGGGTGACGGTGCGGGCGATCGGGCGCCGGGTGCGGCTGATCGGCGAGCCCGCGGTGAACGGCGTCGCCGTCGACGGGCCGCACGTGATCAAGCGCGACGGCGACACCCTGGCGATCAGCAGCGAAGGCGACATGGGCGTCTCGATCGACGGCTTCAGCATGCTGCGGAATCCAACCGACCTGAAAGCGCACGTCAACGGCCTCGCCAAGGAACTGTCGATCCGCGTCAACCCGAACCTCCAGGTCGAGGTCGAGGTGACCGGCGGCAGCGTCAACGCCGAGCGCCTGCCCGGTCTGACCCGCGTCCGCGTCACCGCCGGTACGGCGAAGGTCGCAGACGTCGCCGGCCCGATCGACGTCCTCGTCCAAGCCGGCTCCGCCAACCTGGACGCCCAGATCACCAAGGGCCGCTCCCGCGTCCGCGTCGAATCCGGCACCGCCCAAATCGCCCTCCGCCGCGGCTCCGACGTCCACGTCCACACCGAGGCCCAACTCGGCCGCGTCACCTGGTCCGGCGCCGTCTCCGGCCAATCCAAAGACGTAGAAATCGGCCGCGGCCGAGCCGCCCTCGACGTAGAGGTCCTGGTAGGCACCGCCCAGCTGACGTCCGACTGACCCCGTCCATCCACCGGCGGCTGGCGGCTTTTGTGCCGACTGGAGTGCTGCAACACGTCACCGGTGAAACAACCCGCCAGCGGAGCGTCAGCCTGCTGGCGGAGCGTCAGCCTGCTGGCGTGTTGGTGGGAGTGGGGATGGTGCGGAGGGGGCGGAGGGGAGAGAAGTAGAGGAGGGTGTTGGCGGTTAGGGTGCCTAGGCCTGTTAGCCAGAGGGTGGGGTGGAGGCCGAGGGTGGTGGCTAGTGCGCCGCCTAGGAGGCTGCCTAGGGGTGTGACGCCCCAGCTGACGAAGCTCATGGTGGCGCTGACTCGGCCCTGGAGGTCTGGTGGGCACAGGCGTTGTTGGGTGCTGACCAGCAGGATGTAGCTGACGATGATGCAGAAGCCGGCGAGCAGCGTCCCGACCACGAACCAGCTCACCGCCCAGCCCGGTGCCGTCAACGCCTGCACCGTGAAGGCGACCCCGACGCCGGTCGACGAGAGCAGCAGGATGCGCGCATCGCCGTACCGTTGGCTGAGTCGTTCCGTGACGGCGGAGGCGACGATCGCGCCGAGGAGGCCGATCATGCTCAGGATGCCGATGGTCGCCGGCTGCAGGTGAACCTCGCGGACCAGGTAGACGACCATGATCGCGCCGGCCGCCGCCTGGAAGAGCATCGTCGCCATCGTGTTGAGGGCGAGCGGGCGCAGGAGCGGGTGGTGGAAGACGTACCGCAAGCCGTCGCCGATCTCGCGGCGGAGGTTCGGGCGCGCGGGCAGTACCGGCTGCGGTTCCGAGGTCCGGATGGAGCGGAGCCAGAGCGCCGACCACACGAAGCTGAGCGCATCGAGGCCGATCGTCAGAGCAGCTCCGAGCCACTGGACGAGCAGACCGCCGGCGCCCGCGCCGATGACGGCCGCGATCGAGTGGTTGGCGGCGAGCTTGGCGTTGCCCGGGAGCAGGCGGTCCCGTTCGAGCAGCCGGGGCAGGTACGAGTTGTGCGCCACGTCGAACAGCACCGTCAGGATTCCGGCGGGCACGAGTACGACGTACACCTGCGTGAGGGTGAGTACGCCGAGCCACCAGGCGACCGGGATCGACGCGAACAACAGCGCCCGAAGCAGGTCGGCGTACACGAGGACCGGGCGGCAACGGATCCGGTCGGCCCAGGCGCCGGCGAACAGGCCGAGCACGAGCCAGGCGGCGGTCTCGCAGGTGCGGAGTAGTGAGACCTGGAGGGTCGACGCGTTCAGGGTGAGGACGGCGAGCAGCGGGATCGCGCCCATGCTCAACCGGGACCCGAGCTGACTGAGCAGGTCGGCGGCCCACAACCGGCGGAACTCGGGGTGGCGGAGGATGCTCATTCCGCGACCGTAAGCGCCGGGTTGAGTCCTGTCGACTCAAGTATCAACAAAATTGAGTCGAGGCGACTCAACTTGAGCCTGTCCGCGGGTGTCGGCGTACGTCGTTGGACGCCGGCACCCACGGACGGGTGCGACTGACCTCAAAAGACTGACCTCAAAAGCAAGCGCCCCGGTGGGGTCTCCACCGGGGCGCTTGAAAGCTTTGGTGGAGTCAGCCGGTGAAGGGTTCCGCGGCGACGACCTCGACGGTGACGTCCTTGCCGTTCGGGGCCTCGTAGGTGGCCTTGTCACCCTTCTTCTTCCCGAGGATCGCGGCACCGAGCGGGGACTGCGGCGAGTACACGTCGATGTCGACCGAGGCATCCAGGGCGAGCAACTCTCGGGAGCCCAGCAGGAACGTCTCGACGTCGTCGTCGCCGGCGAACTTGATCGACACCTTCATGCCCGGCTCGATCTTGCCGCCGGCCTTCGGGGTCTCGCCGACCCGGGCCCGTCGGAGCATGTCCTCCAGCTGCCGGATCCGCGCCTCGATCTTGCCCTGCTCGTCCTTCGCGGCGTGGTAGCCGCCGTTCTCCTTGAGGTCGCCCTCGTCCCTGGCCTCGCTGATCCGCTGCGTGATCTCGGCACGGGCGGGGCCCTTGAGGTGCTCGAGCTCGGACTTCAGCTGGTCATAACCGTCCTGCGTCAGCCAGACAACGCTGTCTTCGTCGATCTTCTGCGTCACGGGCTGCTCCTTGTGTCGGTGGGATGGGCAGGAAAATACTGCTGGCCGCCGTCGTCGACGGCGACCAATCCAACGAGCGTAGCAAGGGAACCCAGATCACGCAGGGGTTCTGACCGGACGCAAACGCTTGGAAAACGCTTGCTACCGGCCTTTTTCGCGCCGTCCCGGGCACTCGGCGGCAATCGGTTGCCCAGGCAGGGATCCCGGCGGCAAGTGGTGAGATCGGGGCGACACGGCGCTGAGGTCAGCGCGGACGGTGTTGATCAGCCGTCGTGCACCCGACGAGGACCACCGCGGTCGCCGAGCGCTGCGTTGTCAGCGTCACCGGGAGCACCTGGTGCCGCGGGGAGTCGGCCGGGACCGTCACCGTCACTTCGCCGACGATCGAGAAGTCGGAGGCCTTCGCCTGCAGCCGGCAGCTCGCCTCCACCGACTTGCTCCGGTCGACGTTCACCGTCGCCTTCGCACTCGTCGGCGAGACGATCTGGAAGCCCTGCAGCTGCGAGGTCACCGGCGGGTTCGACTGCACCCAGGCCGCCCAGATCAGCCACGCCATCGCGACCAGGACGACGAGGCCCAGCCCGCCGATCACCAGCGGTCGCCGCGACCGGCGGCCCCGGCCGTACCGCGCGTTCAGGTCGGGGGTCGGGTCGGCGGCGGGTGAGGCTGAAGGCTCGGTCACAGGGTCGTCCAGGGGGTCGGTCGTGGGTTTTCGGTGCGCTTGGAGGACCATTGTGTCTTGTGAGTGGAGATCTTCGGTTGTTGCATGTGCACGCCCACCCGGATGACGAGTCGAGCAAGGGAGCCGCATCGACGGCCCGGTACGTGGCCGAGGGCGTCGAGGTGATGGTCGCCACGTGTACCGGTGGCGAGCGCGGATCGATCCTGAATCCGAAAATGGACCGCCCCGAGGTGCTGGCCAACATCACCGAGATCCGCCGCAAGGAGATGGACGCGGCGCGCGAGATCCTCGGGATCCGGCAGGAGTGGCTGGGCTGGGTGGACTCCGGGTTCCCGGAGGGTGACCCGCCGCCACCGCTCCCGGAGGGCTGCTTCGCGGCGCAGAAGGTGGAGGACGCGGCCGCCCCGCTGGTGAAGCTGATCCGCGAGTTCCGCCCGCAGGTCGTCACGACGTACGACGAGAACGGTGGCTACCCGCACCCCGATCACGTGATGTGCCACCAGATCACCGTCGCGGCGTTCGAGGCCGCGGGCGACAAGGACGCCTACCCGGAGCTCGGCGAACCGTTCCAGCCGCTGAAGCTGTACTACCACCACACCTTCCACTACGAGCGGATGAAGGCGCTGCACGACGCGATGGTCGCGCGCGGGCTCGAGTCGCCGTACGCCGAGCGCCTGAAGGACTGGAAGCCGGACCCGGAGAACGAGCGCCGGATCACCACCCGGGTCGAGTGCGCGCGGTACTTCGAGGTTCGGGACCGGGCGCTGCTCGCGCACGCGACGCAGATCGACCCGGACGGCGCCTGGTTCGCCGTACCGCTCGAGGTGCACCAGGCGGCCTGGCCGACCGAGGACTACGAGCTCGCGCGGACTCTGGTCGAGTCGGAGCTGCCTGAGAATGACCTGTTCGCGGGGCTCCGCTGACGGGCGGTCGGGACAGTGAGAGACTGGTGGCGTGACAGCGACGACCTCCCTTCTGACGGCCGAGATCGACCCGAATACCGTGAAGCCCGGTTGGGTCGCGCTGTTGATCGTGCTCGCTCTCGGTGCCGCCACGGTGCTGCTGTGGCGGAACATGGGCAAACAGCTGAAGCGGATCGACGTGGACGGCGATGGTGCGGACGACCCAGCACCGTCCGCCGGCCCAGCGAGTCCGGACGACTCGCAGTCCCCGGCTGGCGATGCGGAGCCGAAGACTTCGGACCCGACCCCGACATCGACCCCGACATCGAGTGACGGCAAACAACACTCTGAGCACTGACGAGGTATCAGTGCGGTCACCGTTTCCTGGGAGCTGGGAAACACCCTGATCACGAGATGGTGTCGGACTGGGCTGCCCACCTTCGGCTGACCCTATAGTGAGCCGCGTGCTGAATGGCCCCCTTCTCCGGTCTGCTCGGTGACCGCGACCCGCTCCGCCCGGCACCGTATGCCCGGGCGGCTGGTCATCGGTGGCGTGGGCGCTGTCTTCGTCGCATCACTGGCGCTCGTGGTCGCCCTCTACGCCTCGGACAGCCAACCGCGTGAGCTCGGCGGCATCGGTGGACCGAGCGTCTTCGTCGCCTGGCTGCTGCCGCTGCTCCGGCTCGTCTCCGTCCTGGCGACGGTCGGGTGTGCAGGTGCCTTGCTCGCGGCGGTGGTGCTGCTGCGGACCGACGGCGGACCGCTCGGTGTCCAGGGCCGGCGGGCGGTCCGGGACGCGAGCAACTCGGCGATCATCTGGGCGGCGTGCGCGTTCGCCGGCGCGGTCGTCACGGCGGCGACCCTGCTCGACACCCCGGTCCGGCTGCTCCGGATGCGGCTCGACGACGCCCTCGGCGTACCCGAGGTCAAGGCGCTGCTGATCACCGGGATCCTGGTGGTCGCACTGGCGATCGGGATCCGCCGCGTGCAGTCATCGTCCGCGGCGGGCCTCGGCGTGCTGGTGGCGATCGCCGCACTGGTCCCGACCGCGGTCACGGCGTACCCCCGCAACGAGTCGTACGTCGTCCTCGCGGGCGCGGCGCTGGTGATCCACGTGATCGCGGCGACCACGTGGGTCGGCGGCCTCGCGGGTCTGGTCCGCTACGGGCGAGCGAGCCGGACCGGGCTCCGGATGGTGCTGGAGCGGTACCGCCAGGTCGCGTTCGTGTCGTCGATCGCCGTACTGGTGAGCGGCCTGATCAGCGCCGCCGGACGGTTGGCGGCGAAGGGCGGCGGCTGGGGCACGATCGGCGACGCCCTCACCGAGGACGCGTACGGCGTCCTGCTGATCGTGAAGATCGTGGCGTTCCTGCTCCTCATCGTGCTCGCCGCGCTGCACCGCTCCCGCTCGCACGGCGACCTCCTCGACGCCACCCTCCCGTTCTGGCGCATCGTCGGCTTCGAACTCCTGACCATGGCCATCGCCCTCGGCCTCTCGGTCGCCCTCTCGCAAACCGCCTAGGCCCAGGGCGCCGTTCGCAGCTCGGCGGTACTGCGGCGTTCGCGGTCTGCCGGGCGGTCCTCGGCGGGGCGGCCGACTGCGATCATCGAGACGATGTGCCAGCCGTCGCCCGGGTTCAGGTCGGTGGTCAGGGCTTCGAGGTCGAAGGCGCGGAACTGGCGGCAGGCGAGGTCCATCGCGTGTGCCTGCAGGGTGAGGTGGGCGACCGACTGGCCGAGGTCGTAGTCGGCGAAATCGGAGTACGCCCAGTCGGTGTCCTCGATGTACCGGTGGGCCATCGTCACGATCAGCAGGGACGCGGTCGGTGCCCAGCGGGCCGAGCTGCGCGCGAGGTGCCTGATGACGCGCTCGTGGTCGGGCTCGCCGCGGCGCGCGACGAAGTACGCCCACGGTTGGGAGTTGCCTGCCGACGGTGCCCAGCGGGCTGCTTCGAGCAGCGTCTCGATGTCGTCGTCCGTCACGCTCCAGCCGGTGTCGAAGCGCAGCGGGCTGAAACGGCTGGCGAGCAACGGGTGCACGGGCATGACGTCGTACAACCGCCGCTCCGGTCTGTCCATTCCGAGCACCATTTTCGGGGCACTACGGTGGTGGCATGGCGAACGAGCTCGGGCGATCGACCAGTCCCTACCTGCGGCAGCACGCTGACAACCCCGTGGAGTGGCGGGAGTGGTCGGATCGTGCGTTCGCCGAGGCGCGGGAGCGGGACGTCCCGATCTTCCTCTCGGTGGGGTACTCCGCTTGTCACTGGTGTCACGTGACTGCCAGCCCGCTGCGGGTGGGGGCAGCAGGGCTGAGATCCCTACGATCTAGGCGCAAAACGCCGCTTAGTGGCGCACGGCTCGGCTCTATTCCGCAGCGTTTGAACTGCCTAATGCATCACGCTGATGCATCGCGGGACACCCGAGCGATACGACGGTAGCGGGGCCCTGCGCGCTCCAGACTGCGCACGGCTTTCATGCCGTCAAACATCCCCGGTCCGTACCGCCATGGGAGCGAACCCTCGGGACGACTGCAGGCTGGAAGACGAACGACCACCAACCTTCTGCGGATCATGATCAACCGCTGACAACCATGATCAACGACGTCACCCAACCGGGCAGGTCGCGTGCCTTCTGCTAGGCGATACGCATCCTGGGCGGGAGCCCAGACCCTGTGCCGTGTGCTGCAGCGAAATTTGTCAGAGCGGCGGCGCTGCAGGTCCTCCGGCGCATCCCCGAGACCCGTCATCTCATCCTGCGTACCGGCTGCATAATTACTACTCGCCGCGCCTGTAGAGGACCTGGACGCGCCGTCGGCCGTCGAAATTGTCGGAGTCGACGGTTACGTTGAGCAACATGTCCGAATCCGAGTCGGCCGGGCGGTCGTTCGCACGGCGGTTGCGGGTGCTGGCGCACCTGCAACCGCTGCTGGACATCGAGCATGACAAGAATCGGGCGGCTCGTGCGGGTGGGGCCAAGCGGTCCTGGGACGAGTACGACATGCGGTTGCTGCAGGTCGCGGCGTTCGACGCGATCGCGGCGGAGTACGGCCTGCATCCGGAGGGTGGGGTACCGCGAACGTCTGTAGAGGCGGCGGTCGGGGCTCAAGCGGCGCGGTCGGCGCCCGGGCGGACCTCGGCGGAGCATGCCGAGGTCGCCAGTTGGCTGATTGATCGGTTGCTGAACGTGGGGTACGCCGCTCGTGGGTTCGACGTGCCGTGGATCAACCCGGTCGGCTACAGCCGGGAGCTGCTGCGGGTCGTGGCGCTCTACGAGACGTTGACGTCCGAGGGCGAAGTCAGGCTGCATGCGGACGAGGCGGCGCTGAATCTGACGTTGGCCGGTCTCGACCTTGATCTTGAGGACCGACAGATCGCTGCGGAGGCCGTGCTTCGCGCTCAGATCGAGTCGGGCAGGTGGTCGCAGGCCGAGCAGTCGGCGGCGGTGACCCAGCGGGTGGCGGTGGAGTACCGCAATCGACTGGATCGGTACCTGAGGTCGGTTGAGCGGGATCTGCGGGACATCGATTGGGAGACCGATGTTGAGACCGTTCTTGAGGCGGCTCTTGCGCATCTCGAGAATCGGGTCCGGGCGCTGCACCAACTGTCCGATCATGCGGCCCAGCTGGCCGAGGACGTCGACCCGAAATCGCGGACGCAGGCTGCTTCGGTTGTCCGGCTTGTGGGTGACACCCTGGAGCATCTCTTGCGGCTGCAGCAGCACATTCAGGTGGCACGCTCGCGGTTCCGGGCCGCGCAGATCGCGCAGGGATTCGCGATCTCGCTGGACGTTGGAAAGATCCAGCTTCACGACGACGTATTCAAGCCGCTGCTCGCGCTGCCGGCGGCAGGTGCCGAGGACATGGCGATGGAGCTTGTCCGGGTTTCCACCGGGGTGACGCCGCCCAAGGTGGTGTCGCTGGCGACGCTGACCGACATCCTGCTCACCCGGCCGCGCGAACGAGAGGAGGCCTTGGTCGATGTGGACCTCGGCGATCTCGAGGAGATCGGCAATCCGTTCGAGAGATTCGACGACGACGCCTGGGCCGTGGCTCGCGAGCTGATGGCTCAGATCGGGCCGGCGCCCATCGCGCTCTCGAAACTTCTCGCCGGCGCGGACGACGACATCGCCTTGCTTGTCGCGCTGTGTTCGATGCGCTGCTGGGGCGAGCGTGGCTCGTCGGAGACCCGAGATCCGATGCTGATCGGCATCGCCGCGGTCGAGAGTGGCGTCGAGCTGACTCTCGACCGATTCAGGGTGCCGGATCTGTTGCTGTCTCGATCGAACGGAGGCGTCGATGCGCGTAGATGATTTCGCCGATGCGAACCGGCTGCTCAGGTTCTCGGTCGACCGGTCCAGCCGTCCTGGTGCGGATCCTGCGCATCGGGCGCTGCTGGAGCGTTTCCGGACCGACCCGGGGTACGCGAGCGCCGTACGGTTCGCTGCCGAGCCGCTCGGGTTGCGGGTGCTCGGGGCGGATCCGCAGGTCGGGCTGATCCTCGACCCAGCGGCCGACTCGCCGTTCTCGCTGCGCTCCGACGATCTGATTCGGGACTTCAAGTGGACATCGGCCGCCGAGCGGATCACGTACGGCGTCGCCTTCGTCGGCATCGCGACTTACTGCTATCCAACGGCGAACTCGTTCGGCGAGTCGGGTGCACGTCAGGTCACGGCGGTGGAGGTGGACGACTGGATTCGGAAGGCTGCGACCGCGGCACAGACGGACTCCACAGCGGGCGGCGGCGAGGAGATCGCGGTCGCCGACGCGCTGGCCGTCTACGTTGCGGAGAAGTCGATCTCGCGGAACAAGGACTCGTCCGCTTTGCGTCAGGACTGCACTGTTTACCGCGTCGGGCGGGTGCTGGCTTGGCTGGCCAAGCAGCAGTTCATGGTGCGCGACGCCACCAAGCAGGACGTCTACCGCAGTACTGAGCGGTTCCGCCTGCACGTGCGGGAGGTGGCCGCGAAGACGATCTTCGATGCTGTCCGGGCGGCCGGGATGGAAGGGGAGGACTGATGTGGCATCTACGGCGCGTTCATCTTGAATCAGTCGGCCATCCTGATGCTCGCTTCGATCCGCTGACCGTGAACCTCACCGATGTCGACGGGGAACCGACCGCGTCAGTGCTGTGGCTGGAGAACATGGGCGGCAAGACCTCCTGGCTGTCGCTCGTGTTCTCCACACTGCGGCCGAAGCTCGACGACTTCCTCGGCCGGCCGGACAAGCACCTGGGCGACTACGTGCTGGGCACGGACACCGCACACGTGCTCCTCGAGTTCTCGCAGATCGCTGGCGTTCGGACCTTGTCTGGGTCGGGCACGCGGCTCCTGATCGGGCAGGTGCTGCAGTGGAAGCAACGCCGCCCGGAGCGGTCCCGTGAGTCCACCCAGTTGCTTCGGCAGCTCTGGGCAGCTGTCGTACCTGCGGATGGTGGCAGCCTGACCTTCGAGAGCGTCGTGCAACTGATGCACACCGATGACGACCGGCGCCGGCCGTTGTCCGACTTCTCGGCGGAGCTTTCGGCGCTGATCGAAGGCGATGCGTTCCGGCCGGACAATCACCAAGGGCGCTGGGCGGAGTGGCTCCGGCACCATGGGCTGGATCCGGAGGTGTTTGCCGACGAGCTGAAGATGTCGGCGGACGAGGGGTCGATCTCGGACCGGTTCCACTTCCAGAACGGCGATCAGCTGGTGCAGTGGGCAATGCCCTATATCATTCCGCCTGAGGTTCCGGACGGTGTCTCGGCCGTGGTCGAGGGTGTACGGGACACGCTGACCAAGCGACCCGGCCTTCTCGAGCAACAGCGGTTCTGCATGGCAGTCGAAGGCAGGCTGTCCCATGCGGCGGCGCAGCAGACTCAGCTGGAGGAAGAGCGGTCGGAGGCGACCGGGAGCTGGGATTCGGGTCTGCGACTGGTCGATCAATTCCGGGCCGCGGCGGCGCAGGCGGAGAACGCCGTACGGCACCACGAAGGGCGGGCGGCACACTTCGAGGAGAAGGCGAAGAAGGCTCAGTCGGTCCGCAATCAACGTCAGCAACAGGGGCGGCAGGCGCAGCTAGTCGCGGCGCGACTGCAGCACCAGGAAGCAGCTGGGATTCATCAAGAGCTCGCCGACGACCTGCAGAAAGCGCAGCGGCAGGTCGACGCTTGGGAGGTCACTGGTCGACTCCGTTCCCAAGGCGAGGCCAAGGCTCGGCTGGAACAGATCGACGCGCTTCTCGTGGAGATGGACGATCGTGCCGCACCCCTGCGGACGGCAGTCGCCGGCGCCGAGTCCCGACTTGCGGCGAAACTCACCAGTCTTCGTGCCGCGGAACAGGCGACACTCGATGGAGTCAAGGAGGAGCTTGAGGCCGCAGTCAGGGCCGCCGCGGTCGCCGAGGAAGACGAGACGAAGGCTCGGGCTCGGCATCTTCAGGCAACCGGCGCGATCGCCTCCGCCGAGGAGCGGTTGCGGGTCCTGGACGAGGATCTGGCCCAGGTGATCGAGGACGGTTTGATCAAACCTGGTCAGCCATTCGACGATGCCTTGGTCTCGGCGGCGGCCGAGTGCACGCGGTGGAAAGATGAGGCCGAGCGCCTCGCGGCGCTGGCAGACGACGCGCTCCAAGCAGTGGTTAAGGCGGAAGAGCAACGCGAATCGGCGCGTACGGCGCTGGCGGAGGCACGGCAGGAGTACCAGCAGGCCGCGGCGCGGTCTGGCGCGGTCGATGCCGCGTTGACCCGACTGCTGGAGATACCCGGACTGGCAGCGGTGTTCGAAGCCGCGCACCCTGATGTCTGGCAGGACGGCGAAGCAGCCGCCGATCGTCTCAGCCGGCAAGCCGACGAGGCTGGAGCGGCTCGGGTCATGATCGAGCTTGCGGCCGCGACCGATACCCGGGCTGTCGACTGGTTGCATCGCACCGGGTTGCTGCCGCCCAGTCCGGATGTCGAGGCCATCCTGGAGGTCCTCACCGCGTCGAAGGAGGTCGGCTCGGCCTTCTCCGGCTGGGATGTGCTCCGCAGGCGAGTGCCGGTCGACCAGCAGGCGGCGTACATCTCCCGATTCCCCGAGGTGGTCAGCGGCGTAGTACTGGAGAATCCAGCTGACCTGGACGCCGCAACCGAGATCGCCGGGCGCGTGGTGCTGACCGGCCCGGTCGTCCTGACCACCACGGCTGCGTTTGGCGGAGACCGGGCGGAGCCGTTCACGGTCCTTCAGGGGCCGGCCGCGTTGTACGACGACAACGCGGCTGCAGACGAGGTGACCCGTCGGGCCACCCGGCTGGCTGTTTCCGACCAGGACAAGCGAACGGCGAGAGCCCAGGAGGCCGAGGCCAGGACGGTGCGGGCAGCGTTGACCGGCTTCCTCGAGCTCCATCCGGCGGCCGCGGTCGCCAAATGGCGCAAGGAGGTCGCTGACCGTCATGCGGAGTTAGAGGACGCTGGCAAGCGCTTTGGGGGCGCGGAAGACGAGTACCGGCAGGCCCGCGCCTCGGCACAGACGACGGCGGAGGCTGTGCAGCCGGCTCGCGATCGACTCGGCGCTGCCGAGCGTGCCCAAGTCGCCGTCCGCCGGTTGATTGACCGCCAAGCCGTTCGCCCAGGGGTGGCGGATGAGCTCAGGGAGGGCGAGATGGAGCTTGCCGCAGCCCAACGCCTGGGACAGAAGGCAGGCGACGCACGGCGATCGGCGCGCGCCCGCGAGACGGCGGCGAACGGACTGATGACGGCGGTCTCGATTCGTATCAGCGGAATCGATCGCACCTTCACCCAATGGCGGCTGGAGGCTGTCGAGGCCGAACCGCCGGCGGATCCCGTCGACAACCTGGAGCGTGCGCTCGAGGCTGCCCGTAGCGAGCTGCACCAGGCCAGCCCGCCCAGCGAGCTGCTGCGTGAGCGCGAAGATCTGCAGAAGACGGTGTCCGAGCTCGCGACTCTGATCCGGCGAGTGAACCACGAGGTGGTCGCGCTCGCGGAGACGCTGCTGGCGGGGCCGGAGGGCGCCACGCTGGAATCTCGCGAGACGGCGTTCAGAGTCGCGAAGGAACGGCTGACGGAGCTGGGAAAGCAGGAGGCGCTGGCCAAGCACGCGTTGTCCCTGACCCAATCCGACCTGAGGGACAAGGAGACGATTCCAGCGAGCCGGCGGGCACCGCTCGATGAGGAGCCCACAACCGTCGATCGAGCGCACGAACTGCTCGAAGAGCTGGCCGCGCAGTCCAGCGCGGCGATGGAGGAACATACGGCAGCGGCCGAGGCCCAGACGCATCACACTGGAGTCGCCGAGGTAGCTAACCTTGAACGGAAGGCCTTCGAGCGCGAAGCGACCGATCTCGCGGACGTGCTGCGGCGCAGTGCCTCGATGATGGAGCGGCCGGCCGACCTCATCGACCTGCCACGGGAGGTGTCTGCCTGGTCGGGCGGTCCGGAACTCGCCGAGCAGGCCCGGCGCAGCCGCCAGATCAACCTCGACGAGGCCGCCGACTACATCCGGCTCGCGATCAAGGAACGCGACAGTGCGCTGGACGACGTACGTCATCTCGCCAATCGGTTCCAGAAGCTGCTGACCAAGGAGCTGCCGACGCTGCTGCCGCGTTTGACAGAGGGGACGGCGGACCAGCGGGGCGCCTATGCGCGGCAGCTGAGTGAGCAGCTACAGATGTTCGCGCTGACCATCGACCGGCAGCTCGCCGATGTCGAGCGGCACCGACGGATCGTGATCGAGCACCTGGTCGGCAAGGTGCGCGAGACGGTGACGCTGCTCGAGCGGTTGCAGCGGCGCACGCGGATGCCGGCCGGTCTGGAGGAGTGGTCCGATCGCTTGTTCCTGAACCTCACCCATCCCAAGTTGCCAGAGGCAACTGATGAGCTCTCGGGGAAGGTGGCGACGGTTGTTGACCGGGTGTGCGCGGACCCGGATAAGACTGTGCCCTCAGGCATGGACCTGTTGTACGCGTCGGTCTCGGCCGCGATTGGTGGACCGTTTCACGCGACGCTTCTCAAGCCGCACAAGCGGCTGCGGAACGAACGCGTCGACATTGGTGAGATGGCAACCTTCTCCGGCGGTCAGAAGGTGACCGTCGCCCTGGTTCTGTTCGCCGCGCTGACCAGGATGCGTACCGAGGCTCGTTCGTCCGGCCTGCAAACGAACGCCGCACTGCCGCTGCTGATGGACAACCCGATCGGCAAGGCCAACCAGGCCACGTTGATGGAGGTGCAGCAGCGCGTGGCAGAGGCATTCGGACTGCAGCTGATCTATACAACGGGGCTGCACGACGTAGGGGCCTTGGCCTCGTTCCGCAACATTGTGCGCTTGGACGGTCGGGAGAACCCTCGCTCGGGCCACGTGCATCTGGTCGTCGATCAGAAGGACGCCGACTTGGTCTACCTGGATTCCATTCGGCTCGTTCAGCGCGAGGAGCCGACGGATGACTGACGCCGAGCGCTTTGTGGCCGAACTCCGAGTGGCCGCCGGTCGCCGTACTAGGGTCGACAGCGACGAGATCTGGCGTGTCTTTTCCCGCCACTTCGTCGACGCCGCCCGGTCCGTCGACGCGCGGGCACAGCTCGCGGAGCTCATCGGCGCCGCCGGCGCAGCCGGATTGGTTCAGCCTTCCGCCTCGACAGACAAACTCGCGCCGACCCCGCTGCCGCGCTTCGTAACCTTGATCGCCACCAGGCCGATGCGGGTCGAGCGCCGCCCTGTGCCCTGGGTGGACGAGCTTGCCTGGGCCTCGACAATGGTGCTCAGCGACCAGCAGTTCGACGTACTGGACCGGGTCAATCGCTGGTTGCGGGACGGTGGCGCCCAGCGCCCGGTAGTGCCAGCCGAGGAGCGGTCAGCCGAACTGTTCGACAACGAGAAGGCGATCGCGAGTGGGATCGCGGGACCCACGACGCTGTGGCGACCCGACCGGCTCTCACCAGTACTCCTACGCTACGAGAACGTCCCGATCCCGTTTGCCTATCGCGCAGTCGGCGACGGCACAAAACTCCTCATGGTGGAGAACACCGCGGCCTTCCGAACCTGTGCCCGCCTCCTCGCTGCCGAGAGCGGCCATCCGTACTGTGCGGTTGCCTTCGGCCAAGGTTCGTGGGCGCCGAAGACAATCCCTGCCGCCCTTGATCACCCGACTCCGATCACCGAGGTCCACTACTGGGGCGACCTCGACGTACGAGGCCTCGAGATCACCCGCGACGTCCTGGCTGCCGCAGCAAAGGTCGGGCTGACAGCCCGGCTCCACGTACCACTGTGGACCCTCATGCTCGCCGAACGTCCCGTCCCGCCGACCGGACCCACGGTCTTCCAGCCGCCCCTTCTCGACGTGCTGCCGGTCGAGCTGCGGCAGCGTGCGGCGGAGGTTCTCTCGGAACGTCAGCGGATTCCTCAGGAGCGTGTGGGGTACGATGTTCTGCATCGAATCCCACGGTGGTGGGACACCGCTTGAAGTGAGTTGCGCGAGATCGCACGGGGCGGGGATGCGACTCTCGCGCCGTTCGGCTCAGCACCGCGTTAACGCGTCCACCTGAAGGGTGGTGACGGCGTCGGCGTTGAGGGGGAGATCAGCTTCACGGTGCTCGGCTCGGGCTGGGCATCGTGACGTTCCGCAAACATGGCCAAGATCGTGTTGCCGGCCAATGTGGAGGGTCCCAGTCCGTTCGACTCCGTGGTTGCCATTGCCGCGCAGCATCGGGAAAGAGTGCGGCCGCGTGATCCTGGGGCTGGCGTAGTTGTCACCAAACCTCAAGTCTCGCCGCAGTCGCAGTGCCCTCTGTGCTACCCCTCCTTTGCCGCGGGCGCCCACAGGGCGGCAACGATCTCCATCTGTTTGAGAACCAGGTCGACCGCCTGGCGCTCCTCCTCCGGCGGGTAGTCGAACATCGCCAGCACGCGGCGGATGCGGGTACGGAGCTTCGCCCGGACGGGTTCGCGGGAGAGCCAGTCGACGGACAGGTTCTTCTGGATGTCCTTGACGAGGGCACGCGCGATCTCGGCGAGGGCGTCGCCGCCGCCCTCCATGACCTCGGCCATGTCGCGGTGTGCGACGGCGTCGTAGAAGGCCAGTTCGGCGTGGGTCAGCGGCGGGTCGAACCGCTCACCACGGCGGGCCTCCTCGGACACCTCCCGTGCTAGAGCGGCGAGTTCGGCGATGACCTGGGCGCTGGTGAGCTGCTGGAGCATGTACCGCTTCATCAGGTCGTTGAGGCGCTCGGTAAAGCTCTCGTTGCGGACGACGTTGTGCTTGGTCACCTCACGCATCTTCTGCTGGATCATGCGGCGCAGGGCCTCGGTCACGAGGTGCGGGGTCTCGGAGTTCTCCAGCTTGCGCAGCTGCGCCTCGTTGATGCGGGTGATGTCCAGCCGTCCAATCCCGGCCTCTATGTACAGGTCGGTGATCTCGTCGGCGTCGACGATTGAGGCCGCGAGGGCTTGCAGGTAGCGCTGGACCTCGGCGCTGAGCGGCTCACCGTTAGCCTCACGCTGGGCAGCGTCGAGCTTGATCATCCAGGCCCTGACCTCGCTGAAGAAGGAGATGTCACGACGCCAGTCATCCATGTCTTCGCAGCGTTCGGCGATCTCCTTGCTCATCGCGCAGACACGGTAGAAGCGGTCCAGCCGAGCGGCACTGTCCTTGAAGCGGACGGAGAGCGGCTTGATTGGAGGGTCGACCTTGTTCCCTAAGGTCTTCGGGTCGCGCAGGAAGTCAGCGGTCAGGCGCAGCGCCCGCCTGCGAGAGTCAGGGCGGCCACTGTCGCCGAGCCATACCTTCCAACGGCTCCCAGCTAGCAGGCCCTTGATCGTGGCCAGCTCGTTCTTGACCTCAGTGACGGCCCGTTCGATGCCCGCGCCGAGAGTCTGATCCTTGCGGTCCTGATCCGAGTACTCGCGCAGGGCCTTGGCGAGGTTGTCGGTGAGAGGCGCGTAGCCGACGAGCAGACCATCCTGCTTGCCGCGGAAACGGCGGTTGACGCGGGCCAGCGCCTGCATCAGGTTGGCGCCCTGCATCGGGCGGTCCATGTACAGGGTGTGGATGGGCGGGGCGTCGTAGCCGGTGAGCAGCATGGAGTGGACGATGAGTAGTTCCAGTTCGTCGTCGGGGTCCTTGGCGCGCTTCTGGACGACCTTGTGCTGGGACTTGCGCAGCGAGTGCTTGCGCAGGTGCTCGGAGTCGGAGCGGTCGCCGTGGAAGACGATCTTCATGACACCCTTGTCGACCTCGTCACTGACCCAGCCGGGCCGCCGCTCTGCCAGCGCGTCGAAGATGCGTACGCAGATTTCACGGGTCGCGCACACAACCATTGCCTTGCCGGGGGCGCCGATGTCGGGTTTGACCAGCTCGCGGCGCTGCTCCCAGTGGGCGATCAGGTCGTCGGCGAGCTTCGCTATGCGGTCGGGGGCGCCGTACACGGTGTTCATCGTTGTCGCGTACTGGATTGCGCGGCGACGCTCGGCGTCGTCCATGCCCTCGGTGAGCGTGTTGGCTTGCTCGTCGAGCGTGTTCGGGTCGACGCCCTTGGGCAGATTGACCTCGATGACACGTGGCTCGTGGAACACCCGGACCGTCGCTCCGTCGTCGACGGCGCGCTTCAGGTCGTAGATGTCGATGTACTCGCCGAAGACTGCGCGGGTGTCGGCCTCAGCCTTCGAGATCGGCGTACCGGTGAAGGCAAGCAGGGTGGCGTGCGGTAGGGCGTCCCGCAGATGCCGGGCGTAGCCGTCAAGGCTGTCGTAGTGCGAGCGGTGGGCCTCGTCGACGATCACCAGTATGTTGCGGCGTTCGGAGAGGAGGGGATGGGACTTGCCGGCGTCCTTCTCCTCCTTGCTCAAGCCGAACTTCTGGAGGGTAGTGAAGACGATCCCGCCGACGTTGCGCCGCGTCAGCTCGGTGCGCAACTCCTCGCGCGAGTCGACCTGATGGGCCTTCTGGCCGAGCAAGGTCTCGCTGTCGAGAAAGGTGTCGTAGAGCTGGTCGTCGAGGTCATTGCGGTCGGTGATGACGACAATGGTGGGGTTGTTAAGGGCCGGGTGACGAGCGACTAGGGCCGCCGTCTCCACCATCTCCTCTGACTTGCCCGCGCCCTGGGTGTGCCATACGACGCCGGCCTGGCCGTTCGTCCGTGACGCCTCGACGACGGCGTCCACTGCCTTATTCACCGCGAAGTACTGGTGCGGCTTCGCGATGCGCTTGCCGGAGAGAGGCTCGCCCGGCGTGGCCGGAGGAAAATTGACGAAGTTGCGGGTGAGTGAGAGGAAACGGGCCTGCGTGAACAGGCCGTGCAGGGCCAGGTTCAGCGCCTCCAGGCCGTCGTAGCCGGGCTCGTTGGTGTCGACGCGCTCGCCTTCGTGGTCGACGTTCCAGGGCGCGAAGTGCTCGTACGGCGTGAACGCGGTGCCGTACTTGGCGGTTATGCCGTCCGAGACCAAGCAGAGGACGTTGTAGCGGAACGCGATCGGGAACTCCGAGACGTACGTCTGGAGTTGGGCGTGCGCAGACTTGAGGGTCGCGTTCTCGTCAGAGGCGCTTTTGAGTTCGACGACGGCGAGGGGGAGGCCGTTCACGTACAGGACGATGTCGAAGCGGCGGTGGCGGCCGTCGGTGTCCCTGACCGTGATCTGATTGGCGGCGAGGTAGCTGTTCACGTCGGGGTCCGTGAAGTCAACAAGACGGACGGTGGGGGTCTGCTCGGCGCCGAATTCGTCGGTGTAGGTGAGGCGAACACCGGCCGTCAGGTGCTCATGGGCCTGCTTGTTCTCCGGGTATGCCTCGCGGGATGCCGGATCGGTTGCGATACGCATCGCTTCGTGGACGGCGGTGGAGGTCAGCTCAGGGTTCAGCTTCTCGATAGATGCCTGAAGCACGTCGTGGAGGACCAGGTCGTCCCAGTAGCGGCGGTGGTCGGTACCGGGCGCTAGGTCCTTGCCGGGCTTGGGCTCCCAGGCCAGCTCGGCGAGTTCGTCGAGGGCCAGGTCCTCCCAGGTGGACTCGGTCATTTTGGCGTCCCGGTGGGCGGGAGTGTGCTCGCCGTCTTCGATGGTCATACGGCGCCCTCCATGATCTTGTCGGCGTCCCGGAGGCGAAGCTTGCCGGACATGAGTTGCGGGAGGAGAGCGTCGCGGAGGCGCACAAGGGCATGGTTCTCTGCCGCTGCACTTTCTGCTCGCTGGATCAAGGGCGCAGCACTCTCCTCGAAGCACGCCACTTGCTCTGCGCCGGGCCAGGGGACCTTGAAGTCGGCAAGATCGGACCACTTGGCACGCGGCATCCGTGTTCCGTCGCTTCGCCCTGTCGCATGCGCAACAACCTCGTCACTGGACAGCGCCATCAGAAGCCACGAGCGGTACTCGGTCTTGGTGGCCTGCACCACGATGATGTCGGTCGAGCAGACACCGTCCACCTGCGCAATTCCTACCTTGTGGAAGTAGGGGCGCAGTTTCCCAAAGAGAATGTCGCCGGCTTTGAATGCACTCTTGGTGCTTCCAATCGCCGACGAAGGCCCCCATGAGCTGAGCCAAACTCGTTTGCGAGGCATGTGCTCAAGACCGATGTAGGGCTCATCCCCGCGAAGGGAGGCTGGATTTACGGATTCTCGAACCACATGGCCGATGTCGCCGATGCGGATTCCTGTCCCGGCTGTTCCGTACGCAAGGTACGTGCTGCGGAGAAGGGCCTCAGTAGTCACCGCGATGCGGTCGTTGATCGCGATCTTGTCGTCTAGCGCCCCTATTACACCGACGATTGCCTTCTGTTCAGATGGATCCGGAAGGGAAATCCTGATTTTGTTGATGTAATTCCGATTCAACATTGGCTGGGCGGCGCCGGAGTTGTATCCTGAGAAGTCGATGAGGCTCAGCTGGTAGTACACAAACCGAGGATCGTTTCCAAGAAAGTCGGTAACATATAGTGCCGTATTGAGGGGCCAGAAATCAATCTCGCAATAGGTTGCCTTACCAATGGAAGCCCCGGCTCGACCGAGTACAACTCCGGGCGCTTTAATCAGTGCGGTGTCATGGGTTCCACTCTGCCCAGCCGCGCCGATCACTGGCACATTTCCGTGTTTGCGCTGCGACGTCGGAAGATCGTGCCCACGCTGGAGTCTTACCAACCGGTCCAAAGTTGCCTGTCGCCACTCAGCCACGAATGCTCCCCAAGCGCTCCCGCAGGGCTGCATCCAAGCGGGCGGACTCATCCAGCTGCTCGAAGAGCTCCTTCGTAAGGCGAGCGATTCGCTCGCCTACCAGTTCAGCATCTGGGTCCTCATGAACCTCCGCTGCCCCCACGTAGTGCCCTGGAGTCAGCACATAGCCGTGCTGTGCGATCTCTTCCAGCTTCGCGCTGTAGCAGTAGCCCGGGACGTCCTCGTACGAAAGCCCCTTCTCCCTCGCCGACTTTGTGCCCCGCCACGCGTGATAGGTGTCGGAGAGCTTCTCGAGGTCTTCCTCCGTGAGGATCCGCTCCGCGCGATCGACCAGGGTGCCCATCGTGCGCGCGTCGATGAACAGCACCCGGCCCCGCTGGTCTGCCAGGGCCTTCACACCCTGGCCGGATTTGTCTTTTGTCAGGAACCATAAGCAGGCTGGAATTGTCGTCGTACGGAACAAGTTGCTTGGTAGCACGATCATGCAGGAGATGAGGTCTGCCTCGACCATCGCCGCTCGAATTTCTCCCTCGCCCGACTGCTTAGATGCCATGGAGCCGTTCGACAGGACCACGCCCGCGCTGCCGCGATCACCGAGCTTTGACACGATGTGCTGGAGCCAGGCGTAGTTGGCGTTCGACTGGGGCGGAACGCCGTAGCGCCAGCGCGCGTCGTCCGATTTCCTTGCCCAGTCGGACATGTTGAACGGTGGGTTCGCCATGACGAAGTCGGCCTTGAGATCCGGCAGCTTGTCGTCCGCGAACGTATCGGCCCACCGCTCGCCGACGCCCTTTGGGTCCATGCCGTGGATGGCGAGGTTCATCTTGGCCAGGCGCCAGGTGCGCTCGTTGGCCTCTTGGCCATAGATCGCGATGTCGTGTGTGTGGTCCTTGCCGCGCCGCTTCGCGACGAACTTGCCGCTCTGTACGAACATGCCGCCCGAGCCGCATGCTGGGTCGTACACCCGCCCCTCGTACGGTTCCAGCACCTCGACGATCAGGCGGACGACGCTCGCCGGCGTGTAGAACTCGCCGGCACGCTTGCCCTCTGCCCGCGCGAAGCGCTCCAGGAAGTACTCATAGGTCTCACCCAGGACATCCTGCGCGGGACGGTCGCCATGACCAGTGAAGCGGGCGTCGCTGATGAGGTCGACGAGCTCCTTCAGGCGCTTCTGGTCGACGTTGTCGCGGTTGAAGATCTTCGGGAGGACGCCGGTGAGGGTCTTGTTGGCCTTCATCACCTCGTCCATGGCCTCGTCGAGGAGCTTGCCAACGCCGCCCTCCGCGCTGGCTGCGTTCTCGGAGATGTGGTCCCAGCGGGCGGTCGGGGGCACCCAGAAGACGTTCTTCTCCGTGTACTCGTCCTTTTCCTCCAGGAAGGCCGCCCGGCGGTGTTCGGGGATCCGGGCCAGCTCGGGGTCGGCCGCCAGCTCCTCGCGGCGTTCGGTGAAGGCGTCGGAGACGTACTTCAGGAAGACCAGACCGAGCACGAACTCCTTGTACTGGGCGGCATCCATGGAGCCGCGGAGCTTATCCGCGGCCCTCCACAGGATGTCCTGGATCTCCTTGGTGCTGGAGACACTGAGCAATTCGCCCTGTCCGGCGGTTGCCGCGGTTCGCTTGCGGGGTGGCATTGTTCCTTCTTCCGACTCGGCGGTGATGGGTTCCATACAAATGGATTCGGCTAGGTGCGGTTGATGGTTCGGGTCTCGCCGAGGACGAGAGTGCCGTCGGCGAGGCCCGCGATCGTCAGGCGGTGGGCCTCCGCGAGCGCGTCGGACTGGGCTTGCAGCAGACGCTTCCGATGTTCAGTTTCGGCCAGCAGAGCTTCAAAGCGCAGGACCTCGTCCGGGTCGAGGTCCGGGAGCTGGTAGTCCTCAATACGGCGGCCCGGACGTACGGCGCTGGGGCTGCGAGCGGTGCCACGGGCCGCGCCGAGCAGGGCTGCGAGAACCCGGGGGGTGAGTGTGCGGGGGGCGCTGGCGTCGACGCGAAGAACGCGGGCCGGAAACGCGACGAGTGAGAAGCCGTCGTGGTCGACGTACAAACCGAGGCGGGGAGCGAGGGTGTAGACGACGTCTCCTGGCTCGGTGAGTGCGGCTCGATCGTACGCCGTCGCTAGTAGCAGGCGGTCTATGCGGCGCTCACCCACGGTTCTTTCGCCGGTGATTTCCTCGGGGCCTAGGAAGGTGTGGTGGCCGTCAAGGGTGAGGTGCTTCTCGTCGACACGGTGGCCGGGCAGTCGGGTCACCCTGCGTGCGGTGATCAGCTTGCCGAGGGTGGTGCCTGTGGGTGGGCGACCGACCCTGCGCATTACGGCCCCTCGGTAAGGGCCTCGTTCGTCCTCGTACGTGCGGGCGTCCGCTGTCGCGCGCTCCAGGCGGGCCTCGGCCTCGGCGATCAGGGCGGGGCGTTCGGTGACCTTGTCGGACCAGATCGCGGAGGCAGGCGGCGCAGGTGGGGTTAGGGAAGCGCCGAAGGCCCGGTCCAGATCGGTGACGGGGACCACGCGGCCGTAGCGTGGGTCGTGACCGTCGAGTCTTCGGGAGCCTTCAGCCCGCCAGAGGAGGACGTCCTCGGCGAGCCGCATGCACACACCTGGCGTGAGCTGTTCCGAGCTGATGTCGGCCAGCAAGACCAGGCCCTCCGCCTGCCGGACGGGACCGCGAGTGAGCGTCCATAGCGCAGGACGGTAGCCAGGGCGGAAGGGTAGGACCCCGCCGGGGAGCGCGATGACGGACTCGACGATGTTCTCGCGGAGGAGGGCTGAGCGGAGCTGGGCGGCCTCGGTGCTCTTCAGCTCGTCAACGAGTGCGTCAGCCGGTCCGAGGACGAGAGCGGTGCAGCCCGGGCGAAGGAGGTAGGCGACGCGTTCGAGCTGTGTAAGGGCGACGGCTGCCGAGCGATCCTCGCCGGGGTGGTAGGGGAGCTGGGTGACGATGAGGTCGGGGTCGGCGAAGCGTTCGTCCAGGTCGGTGCCGGTCTGCACGTCAAGCTCGAGTTCGCTGACGCCCGCCAGCAGGAGCCGACGGCGGGTGATGCGAGTAAGCCGGTAGTCGGGATCGGCGGCGAGTACGGTGACGCGGTCGCGGTCCTCTGTGTCGTCGAGAAGCGCGGCGAGCAGGTCGCCGGCGCGGGCGTGCGGGTCGGCGAGGGTGAGGGACTCGCCTCGATCAAGGCGGACGCGGAGGTCGGCGAGCTGGGTGAGCAGGTTGCACAGCTCCGGGGCGACCGCGTCGGCGGTGAGCGAGTCCAGTCCGAGCCGGGAGCGGGCGGTAAGCAGCCACTCGTACGCGCCGCGCTCGTCGTATGCGGACTCGACCAGGTCCTCGGCGAACCGGGCGAGCGGGGCCGCCGTGGCGTCGATCGAGCGAAGCTCGCGGAGTACGAAATCGTCCTCCGTGTCGATCCGTTCGGCCCGGCGCAGCAGCGCGGACCAAAGGGCCTCGTCGGCTTCGGCGTTTCGCGGGGAGGCGTTCGCATCGTCGGTCAGCGGCTGCCCGTCGAGCCGGCGCAGGCACAACAAGCCGCCCAGCGTCTCGACCAGCTGCCAGGGCGTGAACCGGTCCCGCAACGCGATGATGCCGAAAAGGGTCAGCTCGGATCGCAGCTCTTGCGGGGCAGCGTTGCCGAGGCCGGAGGCGATTAGCCAGTCGGTTACCTGTACGCCGTCGAACAATGGCCGCCCGGAGTTCTCCGACATCGCGGCAGGGAAGTCCGGGTAGCGCCGGCGCCATGTGGACACGACAGGCCGCTTCACCCGGGCCAACGTCGCGATGTCGGACATCGACACCAGGAGGGGTAGCGGGCCCGGGGGGCGGAGCGCGAGGTTTGGCAGACCACTGATCATGGTGCGTATCCCCCTCGTTACGTCACAACAGCCACTTCGGCCGTTGGCGCCGAGCCTTGTCCGGCGTCACTGTTCGTGTTGCTGCGGAGTCTGAACCGACGGCACAAGACAATACGCAACTCCGGCGTATCAAGCACTCAATTCGTTGATAATAGTGGTTATCAGAGTTCGCGACTCCTGAGCGCTGTCGATATGTCAGGCTGTAGTGGGACACTCGGACTTCCCCGAGTTCACTGGATGGAGGCGGTATGACTCGCAAGAAAAGTGGACGACGCGCTGACCTCGTCGCGGCGCCGTTTCTGGCGAAGGGACCAGCCGCTCCCAGGCTGGTAGCGGGCAAGGAGGCGACGGTGTACCTTCTTGGGCGCGATGGCGAGGAGGGCGTCCACATCCGGAAAGACGATGGGCCTGTCTGGCTTAGGACTGCTGCTCTTGGTGACCGCTGGTTCAGCGCTGATGCGGCCGCATGGGCGGCCGGCGAGTGGGAGCCAATTCCGGGGTCAAGTCATGACTGGGAGCCAGCCGCGGGGGAAAAACTGACGTTGATCGCGACGTGGACGTCGTCGGGTGGCGTGCAGGAAGTAACCCCACCGGCCGAGCTCGCTCGGCACTACCTCGGGTGGCCAGTCTCTGCGCCGGATTCCATGGAGTGACTGTCACACTCGGGTCTGCTGCAGGATCAGGTGACAGGTTGGGTCACGACGCCTGGGCCTGGCCCCGAGCGACGATCGGTGCTCCGTTCAACGACCTCACCGCGTGGCGACCGCCGGCAAACCGACCGGCGCGCTGTTAGTACAGGGCGCGGTCGGCGTAGCGAGCACCGTGGAGCTGTCTGATTGCGTCGAGAACTTGTCTGCGGCTGTTCGCGCCGCCGGCGATGATTGCCCGCTCGATGTCGTCGGGTTCGGCCAGGAAGCCGTAGAGGCTGCGCAGGTGCTCGCTGAGCTCGTTCAGGCTGGGTGGCGGTACGGCGAGTAGACCGATGCTTTGTTCGTCGAAGTCGGCGGCTGTCCGGGCTCGACGCCAGAGTGCGGGGTCATAGGCGACCGCGCCGGAGACTGGGGCCCAGGTCGTTGGCGGCGAGGCCAGACCGTACTGGTCGACCCAGTTCTTGAGTACGGCCAGGCGACGCACTGCTGCGCGGTCGAAGCTCGAGTGAGGGCTGTTGGTTGCGATCCACACCAGGTCGTACACATCACGTGCGGGTGTGCGCCGGGTGAGGCGCGCGATCTTTTCGGCCATGTTCTCCGCGAGCGCCATCACCGGTAGAGCGGTCGGCAGGTCGTAGGCGTCGTGGATGGCGAGCCGGATCCATCCCCGCTGGTCGGGTGGCAGCCACGGGGCTGGTCCGATGTCGAGCTTGGTCGTCAGATTGCCGACCCCACCGAACGGTGTGTCGTAGGCAACTTGTGGTCGTCCGCGATGGTCGTCAACGCGGTAGTGGAAGCCGTTGATCTCGAGACCGTCGATCTCACCGCGCAGCAGGTCGGACACAACGGTTGGGTCATCGGCGGGGTCACGGACCGAGAAATCCAGATCGGTAGAAAAGCGTCCTGCGTTACCCGCATAGAGCTTGCGCAGTGCAGTGCCGCCCTTGAATACGAGGTGCTCGAATGTGGCTTGCTCATGCAGGTGCGCGAGCAGGAGATCCTGCGCAACGTCGATCAGAGCGGCGTGCCGACCGCCGGGTCCCTGAGGGGTGTGACGTGCCAGCCAACCAGTGGTGATGCGGCTCATGTCGCCTCTGTAAGTTCGCGGGGGTCGAATGGCAGTAGGCCGTCGGCCACGTTGAAGCGCTTGTCAAAGCGCCGAGTGACTCGGGATCGACCAAACCAGGTCACGTTGTTTGGTTTGGTCGGTTGCAGCAGGTCGGCTGTCTTCGGCGCGACGCCGCTGAGTAGATAGGCAAGTCGTGGGCGCACGGTGGTCGGTCGCCGGTGCAGTTCCTTGTCCAGATCGTTGACCGGGGACCGCTCGGCGAGGTCGGAGAGCGCCTCGGCGAACGTGGTCCAGTCCCGCACGTCGCCTGGCTTGGTCGCCAGGTGAGCCAGGATCGTGGCTGGCCGTTGGACCGGAAGTTGCTCGAGGGCCGCTGGGGGGAGTCGAGCGGAGAAATGCACGACTCGCATGCGCTGCTTGAGCGAGTCAGGGACCACTGTGTTGACCGGCACTGCGACCTCGTGACGATCCGGTGCGCGCTCGGCCAATCCGTGGAGCCACAGGGCGCTGCCCAGGGCAACTGTGGCTGAGTCGTGACCAGCCAGCATTGCGGCCCGCAAGTCGATGAACGGGTCGCCGTGGCCGTAGGGTCCGGCGTGCGCACCGGGGGCGAACTCGTACACACCGCGTTGCCCGGTGGGGAGGAGCCACCCGGCCTCGCGCAGCCGGCCGGCGAGTACTTTCGCGGGCGTTCGAAGCCCCGCGTCCTCGGCGAGGCGGGCAATGTCGTCCATCCTGACCAGGGTGAGTTGACGCAGCTCCAGGTCAGCAACCACACGGGCAAGCCCCCGCGACAAGGTCCGCGCAGGTGCTGTCATGAGAGCCTCCTAGGTAACCATTTCAGATACTAAGGTACCGCGTGTGACAAAACTGTCAAGCGATGCCCGCAAGTAACCAGAACGGATACCTTTAAGCTGGCTATGACAGCAATGGCAGGATCTTGAAGTGCGTGGCCATCCCGACCGTCTCCTCACTACGCTCGGGCAGATAGCAGTGCGCGGATGATGAAATCTGAGCCCGAAATGTGCCTAGATGCATCAAAGTGATGCATCTATCACTGGATTGGAGTGACATCATGGTGAACCGTTTGGCGGACGCCACGAGCCCGTATCTCTTGCAGCATCAGGAGAATCCCGTGGACTGGTACGCCTGGGGAGAAGAGGCTTTCGCCGAGGCCAAGCGTCGTGATGCACCAATCTTTCTCTCCGTGGGGTACTCGGCCTGTCACTGGTGTCACGTGATGGCCTATGAGTCGTTCGAGGACGCGGAGACGGCGGCGTACCTGGGTGCGCATTTCGTGAGTGTGAAGGTCGACCGGGAGGAGCGGCCGGACGTCGACGCGATCTACATGGCGGCGACGGTCGCGATGACGGGGCAGGGCGGCTGGCCGATGTCGGTGTTCCTGACGCCGGCGGGGGAGCCGTTCTTCTGCGGGACGTACTTCCCGAAGGACGCCCGCGGTGGGATGGCGACGTTCCCCCAGGTGCTCCAGGCGATCACCGACGCCTGGCAGAACCGGCGCGAGCAGATCGACGGCATTGGCAAGCGGGTGGTCGAGCAGCTCGGCGCCCAGCAGCCCACCGACCAGCAGCCCACCGAACAGGGAACGTTCGACCTCGATCGCGCGGTCCAGTTGCTGAAGGCCGACTTCGATCCGGTCGACGCCGGGTTCGGGCGGGCGCCGAAGTTCCCGCCGTCGATGGTGCTCGACTTCCTGCTCCGCCACCACCGCCGCACCGGCGACGAGGACGCGCTGGCCATGGTCGCGCACACCTGCGACCGGATGGCGCGCGGCGGGATGTACGACCAGCTCGCCGGCGGTTTCGCCCGGTACTCCGTCGACGGCCAGTGGATCGTCCCGCACTTCGAGAAGATGCTGTACGACAACGCGCTCCTGCTCGACGTCTACACGCAGTGGTGGACGCTCTCGTCCGACCCGCTGGCCCGGCGGGTCGCCGAGGAGACGGCCGACTTCCTGCTCGCCGAGCTCCGCACTGCGGAAGGTGGCTTCGCGTCCGCTCTCGACGCCGACACCGAAGGCGAGGAGGGCAGGTACTACGTCTGGACCCCCGAGCAGTTGCGCGAGGCCACCGATGACGCCGACTGGGTCATCGACCTCTGCGACGTCAGCGGCACCTTCGAGCACGGTACGTCGGTCCTCCAGCTACGGCAGGACCCGGACGACCCGGAGCGCTGGCAGCGCGTCCGCGCAACCCTCGAGCAGGCGAGGAGCAGCCGCACCTACCCCGGGCGCGACGACAAGGTGGTCGCCGCCTGGAACGGCCTCGCGATCACCGCACTCACCCGCGCCGGCGTCGTCCTCGGGAAACCGGAGTACGTCGACGCCGCGCGCGCCGCGGCCGAACTGATCCGCGACGTGCACCTCGACGACACCGGCCGGCTGTACCGCACGTCGCGCGACGGCGTTCGGGGGACCGCGCACGGCGTACTCGAGGACTATGCCGCGTTCGCGCAGGCGTGTGCGACCTTGCTGGGGGCAACCGGGGAGGCCGAATGGTTCCGGACGGCGGAGCGGTTGCTGGACCGGGTCCTCGAGCAGTTCGTTGCTGATGGCGCGTACTTCGACACCGCCGCGGACGCCGAGACGCTGGTCTGGCGCCCGCAGGACGCGACCGACAACGCCACCCCGTCCGGCGTCAGCCTGGCCGCCGAGGCGTTCACCACGATGGCCAGCCTGACCGGATCGGTCCGGTACGAAGCCGCCGCCGACCAGGCCCTGCAGGCCTCCGCCGCGATCGCCGACCGCGCGCCCAGGTTCGCCGGTCGCGCCCTCGCGGTCGCCGAGACCATCGCCGGGGGACCGCTCGAGATCGCGATCGTCGGCGACCGGCCCGAGCTGACCAGGACCGCGTTCACCTACGCCCCGTGGGGTACGGCGATCGTCAGCGGTGCACCCGGTCTCGCCGTACCGCTGATGGACGGGCGGCAGGAATCAGCGGCGTACGTGTGTCAGAAATTCACCTGCCGGCTGCCCGTGACGTTGCCGGAACACCTTCGGCAGGAGTTGCGCCCAGCGGACTGAGGCGTGCGCGGGTGCGGGTTTTCCCTGCGGTTTCGCCCGATTCCCTTGACTCACGGCGACCGGACGGCAACAGTCGGTCCTCAGTCGGATGTAACAGAACTCGCATGTTCAGACACGAAGTGTCACAAATGAGGCAGTGGCACTGTTGCGTCAGCATCCGGCGCGTCCCCAACTGAATTCGGTCGCTGCGCCCAAACAGCGACCACACCGTGAGGAGATGTTGTCTTGAAACGACTGACATCAGCAGGGGCGGTGGCGATCGTCGCGGCAGCGGGTCTTGCCACGACGCTCTCCGCGTCGACCGCCGGTGCCGCCGACCGGACGGCTCCGCTCCCGGCGTCGGGCTTCAACCAGCCCGCCGCGGTCAAGGCCGAGCAGGCGCTGGCCCCGCAGACGGCCGTTGCCCTCGGCCTCGGCAAGGGTGAGCAGCTCAAGGTCCACGACGTCGTCAAGGATGCCGACGGCACCGAGTATGTCCGCTACGACCGCACCTTCAACGGCCTGAAGGTCGTCGGCGGCGATCTGATCGTCAAGAGCAAGGGCGAGTCCGTCGGCCAGGTCACGTACAACCGTGGCGCCAAGTCCGTCGCCGTCGCCACCAAGCCGACTCTGTCCCAGTCGGCGGCGCTCGCGAAGGGTGCGGAGTCCGCGAAGTTCAAGGCCACCGCGAACAAGGGTGAACTGGTCGTCTTCGTGACGCCCACCAAGCCCGTGCTCGCGTACGAGGTCGTCACGACCGGTGTGAAGCCCGACCAGACCCCGTCGGTGCTGCACTCGTTCGTCGACGCCAAGAGCGGCAAGGTGCTGGCGCAGGACGACGAGATCAAGGCCGGTACCGGCAACTCGATGTACGCCGGCAAGGTCACCATCGGTACGTCGGGTTCGTCCGGCAACTTCTCGATGACCGACTCGACCCGCGGTGGCAACTACACCACGGACCTGAAGGGCGCGACGTCCGGGAACGGCACGACGTTCACCGACGCCGACGACACCTGGGGCAGCGGTGCCGCCTCGGACCGCGCGACCGCCGCGGTGGACGCGCACTACGGTGCCCAGCTGACCTGGGACTACTACAAGAACGTCCACGGCCGGAACGGCATCTTCAACAACGGCCAGGGTGCGCGTTCGCGGGTGCACTACGGCAGCGCGTACGTGAACGCGTTCTGGGACGGTACCCAGATGACGTACGGCGACGGGATCAGCAACACCCACCCGCTGACCGCGATCGACGTGGCCGGCCACGAGATGAGCCACGGCGTCACCGAGGCGACCGCCAACCTGAACTACTCCGGTGACGCGGGCGGCCTGAACGAGGCGACGTCGGACATCTTCGGCACCATGGTCGAGTGGTCCGCGAACAACGCGAGCGACCCGGGTGACTACCTGATCGGCGAGAAGATCAACATCAACGGCGACGGTACGCCGCTGCGCTACATGGACAAGCCGTCGAAGGACGGGGCCAGCGTGGACTGCTGGTCGACCAGCACCGGCGGGCTCGACCCGCACTACTCGTCCGGCCCGCTGAACCACTGGTTCTATCTGGCCTCCGAGGGCACCGGCAGCAAGACCATCAACGGTGTCACCTACAACAGCACCGCCTGCAACGGTACGACGTTCGCCGGTGTCGGCCGCGACGTCGCCTCGAAGGTCTGGTACCGCACGCTGAGCACCAAGCTCAGCTCGGGCAGCACCTACAAGGACGCCCGCGAGGGTGCGATCACCTCCGCGAAGGAGCTGTACGGCGCGGACTCCGCGGAGTGCAAGGGCATCGAGGCCGCGTTCGGCGGGATCGCCGTCCCGGCCGGGTCGGCCGCCTGCGGTGGTGGCACCACGCCGCCGCCCACCGGCGACAACCTGCTGAAGAACCCGGGCTTCGAGTCCGGTGCGGTGGACTGGACCGGCACCTCCGGCCCGGTCACCAACAACACCGGTCGCCCGGCGCGGACCGGTACCTGGAAGCTGTGGCTGCAGGGCAACGGTCGCGCCACCACCGAGAGCGTCGGCCAGTCGGTCGCGATCCCGGCGTCGGCGACCACCGCGACCCTGACGTTCTGGATCCGGATCGACACCGCGGAGACCACCAGCACCACGGCGTACGACACGGCGAAGGTGCAGGTCGTGGACGGTTCGACCACCAGCACGGTGGCGACGTACTCGAACCTGAACAAGAACACGTCGTACGTGCAGAAGACGGTGAACCTGTCGGCCTACAAGGGCAAGACCGTCACGGTGAAGTTCGTCGGCCAGGAGGACTCCTCCGCGCAGACCAGCTTCGTCATCGACGACACCTCCCTGACCGCGAGCTGACCTCGCGGTGACACGTCCGGGGCGTGCGCGGCCTTCCGCCCAGGCCCGCGCGCCCCGGATTTCTCTTGGGTCAAAGGAGATCCAGTGATGCGCAAGTTTCTCGTCCCCGGAGTCGGCGCCGCCCTCGTCGCCGGTGTCTTGCTTGCCCCGGGCAACGTCGCCGTAGCGGCCGACTCGCCCGACATCTCCGTCACCAACACCAAGGCTCACCTGGACCAGCTGCAGTCGATTGCCACCAGCAACGGTGGGAACCGCTACACCGGCCGGCCCGGGTACAAGGCCTCGGCCGACTACGTGAAGGCCAAGCTGGACGCGGCCGGTTACACCACCACCCTGCAGTCGTTCAGCACCTCGGCGGGTACGTCGTACAACGTGATCGCGGAGTGGCCGCACGGCGACGCGAACCACGTGGTGATGGCAGGCTCGCACCTGGACAGCGTCAGCGCCGGTCCTGGGATCAACGACAACGGCTCCGGCAGCGCCGGCGTACTCGAAACCGCCCTCGCTTACGCTGCCAGCGGCCAGACCCCGAAGAACCGGTTGCGGTTCGGCTTCTGGGGTTCGGAAGAACTCGGGCTGCTCGGCTCGAAGTACTACGTGAACAACCTGCCGGCCGCCGATCGGGACAAGATCGAGCTGTACCTGAACTTCGACATGATCGCGTCCCCGAACCCGGGCTATTTCGTGTACGACGACAACCCGGCCGGCGACGCCGCGCGGGACGACCTCGTCACGTACTTCACCAGCAAGAACGTCCAGACCGAGTTCATCGACGTCCAAGGCCGCTCCGACCACGCCGCCTTCCGATCGTTGGGAATCCCCACGGCTGGAACGTTCTCCGGTGCCGAGGAGATCAAGAGCTCGGCGCAGGCGACGAAGTGGGGAGGTACGGCAGGGCAGGCGTTCGACGCCTGCTACCACCGGTCCTGCGACACCATCAGCAACCTGGACCTGACCTCGCTGGACCGCCAGATCGATGCCATCGGCCACATGATCTGGACGTACGCGCAGAAGGACTACACCGGCGGCCCACCACCGGCCGGCGGCAACCTCCTGCAGAACCCGGGCTTCGAGTCCGGTACGGCGAACTGGACCGGAACGACCGGCCCGATCACCAACAACACCGGGCGTCCGGCGCACACCGGTAGCTGGAAGGCGTGGCTCCAGGGCAACGGCCGTGCCACCACCGAGAGCATCGGCCAGTCGGTCGCGATCCCGGCGACCGCCACCGCGGCCTCGTTGTCGTTGTGGATCCGGATCGACACCGCGGAGACTACGTCCTCCACGGCGTACGACACGGTCAAGGTGCAGGTCGTCGACGGGTCCACCGCGACGACGCTGGCGACGTACTCGAACCTGAACAAGAACACGTCGTACGTGCAGAAGACCCTCGACGTGTCGCAGTACAAGGGGAAGACGGTCACGGTGAAGTTCGTCGGCCAGGAGGATTCCTCCGCGCAGACCAGCTTCGTGATCGACGACGTGGCCTTGACCGCTGGTTAGATCTTTGTGCAGAGCTTGCCTGGTGGGATGGCGGCTTCGGTGAGCAACTTGTTCACCGGGTCCGCCAGCGGCTTGAGTTTCGGGTCCTCGATTCGGGCGGTCTTCCCGTTCGCCGTGACCGCGACGATCATGTCGTCCGGGTGCTTCGTCGACGGTTTGGTGGCCACCAGGCTCGCCCAGTCGACCTGCTGAGCGGCCGCGCTGATCGTGGTCAGCAGGCTCGGGTCGAGCTTGCACTTGATCGGCTGCTTACCGCGCGCGGTCACGGTCGCGATGCCGTCCGGGCTGATCTGCACCTGGTCGTCGAAGCCCGCGAACCCACCGGTCCTGGACACCGTGAGTGGCAGGCCGGCTCCGACCGGCGTCGATTGCGTGACCGACGCCGTCGGCAACGTCGGCGGTGGCGAGCTCACCGGCGTACCGCCGCTCGATCCGGACTCGTCGCCGCACCCGCTCAGCACGACTCCCGCGACGGTCATGAACACGGCCACTGCTGCGTATCTGCTCAGGTTCCTCACGCACCATGGATACCCAATGGCAGGCCGTTCGTTGCAGCTGTGACAGGACTGAAATGTGATCGTCAGACGACGGGGGAGACCAGGTCGACCATCGCGCGCGTCAGCTGGACCCGCTGCTCGAACAGCGCGAGCGTCGCCTGGTCGCCCACCGTGCTCAGCTGCTCGAGTGGGAGCGCGGTGAACGCGGCGCGGACCAGCAGCGAACCGAGGTAGCCGTAGAGCACCTCGTCCTCGGTCACCCGCATCCCTTCCTCGGCCAGACCCGCCTGGAACGCCTTGGCGATCACCCGATGCACGATCGGCAACGCCTCCGGCGACAACTCGCCGGCATGCGCCAGCCCGACCAGCAACTGCCCCAGGTCGAACCCGACCGCCTGCGGGCAGTCGAACCCCCAGTCGATCACGACGAACTCGTCCGGCTCGTCGGAGGGAACCAGGAGGTTCTGCGGACTCGCGTCCCCGTGCTGGTAGCACTGCGGCAGTTCGTCGAGCGCATCCAGTACGGCGGGTAGTCGCTCAGCCAGGTCGAGCAAGTCCGCCCGCAACCGGTGATCTCCCAGGTTGCAGACCGCCGCGGCGAGCAGCGGGTGGCGCCAGGTCTGCGGGTCGGCCAGCGTCGGCAGCGCACTGTGCGCCACCCGTCCGCCCGCGTAGTACCGCAGTCCGGAACCAGGCGTCTCGATGTCGCCCCGGGGGAGGAGCGGTCCGACGAGGTGCGGCTGCCGCCGCGCGGACAGCCGCCCGAGCAGGTACGCCGCGCGCTCGAACCGGTCGATCGGCCACGGTCCGGGCACCTGGACAACGTTCTCCATCCACACGGTGCCGCGATCGTCGTCGTACAGATCGATCCGGTACGCCGTGGCGAGGCGCAGGCCACTCGGGAGCAGCTCCGCCAGCCCGCTGCGGTGCACCGCGATCTCCAGCTCCCACGGCAGGTACTTGATGAACTCGGCGCGGAACGCCTCCGGGACCATCCCGATCTGCGGCCAGTGCCGCGCGGACTGGAGCTGCTTCACGAAGCACGACCACTCGACGTCATCGCCGGTTGTGCTGGTCGCGGTCCCGAAGACCCGAAGCAGGGCCGCGGTGCTCGGCGTACCGATCTCGTAGTCGACCGGCACGACTCGCACCGCGCCTGGAACGGCGCCTGCGTCTCCGGTGATGGTCCGCACGAGCGCGGTCAGATCGTCCTCGCTCGGAGCGTCCCGGCCCAACGGTGCCAACTCGGTCCGCATCTCCCCACAACCTTCCCCCCATGGAAGTAAAGCAGCCTTACTATTTGGATAGTAAAGTGGCCTTATGACTTCCGTCAACGGCGGGCCTGTGGTCGGATCCGACCACATCGCCAACCTGCTCGGTGCGGCGATCGGGACGCTCCGTCAGGAGATCCTGGCGACCTCGGAGGAGCGTTACCCCGAGCTGCGCGTCTCGCACTACCGGCTGCTCGAGATGATCCCGCCGGACGGCGCCCGGATCACCGACCTGGCAGAAACCGCGGCAATGACGAAACAAGGCCTCGGCCAGCACGTCGATTACCTGGAACGCCTCGGCTACACCGAATCCGACCGCCTCCGGGGCGACCGCCGCGTCCGCCTGGTCCGCCGTACCCCCCTCGGCGACGAAGCAGTCACCTTCAGCCGATCCGTCATAGCCCGACTAGAACACCAGTGGTCCAACCACCTAGGCCCAGACCGCTACAACTCCCTCCGCCAAATGCTCCACGAGCTAGCCACCTAGCCGAGGCACCCCGCGCCGACTGCGTCTTGCGCGTCGAGTCGTGGGTCCGGCACCGAAACAGCAACCAGAACCCACGACTCGGCGGCGCGGGGTCCGCCTTTCGCCACGAGTCGGCGATCTGCGGTGCGAAAGGCAGGCTGACCGCGGTGGGTGCGGTGATCAATGGGCTGGCCAACGATTCACCGGCTGGCCTCAATCGGCGCCTCGCGGGGTACGTCCACTCGTCGCGACATCCCGCGCCCCGGCGGAGCCGGCCATCAGACAGTCACGCCGTACGCGTGTCCTTTCCGTGTCTGTCGCAGGACGGCGCGGGTTAGCGGGCGTGGTACGTCGCGATGCTTACGGCGATGTAGTGGCAGATGAACGCGGCGACGGTGAAGGCGTGGAAGATCTCGTGGAAGCCGAACCAGCGGGGGGACGGGTTGGGGCGCTTGGTGCCGTAGACGACGGCGCCGAGGGAGTAGAGGCCGCCGCCGACCGCGATCAGGGTGACGACTGCCGCGCCGCCGGCGTGGTAGATGGCGCCCATCCAGAAGATCGCGACCCAGCCGAGGGCCAAGTAGATCGGGGTGTAGATCCAGCGCGGTGCGCTCAGCCAGAAGATCCGGAACAGGATGCCGAGGATCGCGCCCCCCCAGACGAGGCTGAGCAGCAGCACCCGGTCCTTGCCGTGCAGCAGCACCATCCCGAGTGGGGTGTAGGTGCCGGCGATCAGCAGGAAGATGTTGCTGTGGTCGAGCCGGCGCAGGATCGCCTCACCGGTCGGGCCCCAGTAGAAGCGGTGGTACAGCGCGGAGATCCCGAACAGCAGCATCGAGCCGGCGGTATAGACCGCGGCGGCCCAGCGGGCGTTCGCCTGGGGTGCGAGGCAGATCAGCACGATGCCGGCGGCGGTGGCGAACGGGAAGGTGCCGGCGTGCAGCCATCCGCGAAGTTTTGGCTTGAGCGGCCCGAGCCGGCCGGAGAGCCGGTGCCCGAGGTCCTGGGGCTGGGCGCTGGTAGCGGTCATCGCCGTCCTTTCGAGGGGTGTCGGGCGGGTCATACCTACGCAACCGTAACCTACGCAACCGTAGGTCACATGGGTCGGAAGAATGAAATGTAGGCGAAGTCACCGTCCTGATGCAGGACCCCCGCGTTGACGATGCACCAACTCGGCAGAAAGTTCGACCTTTCTGCCAGCTTTCTGTGAGCCACTCCAGGGCCTCTCGCACCGGGTGAATCTGGGCTAGCCTCGTGATCGAGAGTCTTTGAGGAGAGCATTCTGCCCATGCGGACACCTGGCAAACAGAAGCTGCGCGACGCGGTCTACGGACTGTACGAGCGCCGGCTGCGGCGATCGTTGGCGCCGGACCGGATTCCCCGGCACATCGGCGTCATCATCGACGGGAACCGGCGGTGGGCCCGCCAGGGCGGCGACCCGGTGTCGCGCGGTCATGAGGCCGGGGCGAACAAGATCTCCGAGTTCCTGGACTGGTGTGAGGACGTCGGCGTCAAGGTGGTCACGGTGTGGATGCTGTCCACCGACAACCTGACCCGTCCGGCCGACGAGCTCGAGCCGCTGCTGCGGATCATCGAGCAGACCGTCGAGGAGCTGACGACGATCGGCCGCTACCGGATCCACCCGGTCGGCGCGCTCGACCTGCTGCCCGGCACCACCGCGGAGGCGCTGAAGGCGGCCGAGACCGCGACCCACGACGTTCAGGGCATGCTGGTCAACGTCGCCGTCGGGTACGGCGGTCGTCGGGAGCTGGCCGACGCGGTCCGGTCGCTGCTGCTCGAGGAAGCGGCGAAGGGCATGTCGATCGAGGAACTCGCGGACCGGGTCGACGTCGAGCACATCGCCCGGCACCTGTACACGAAGGGCCAGCCGGACCCCGACCTGGTGATCCGGACGTCGGGGGAGCAGCGTCTCGGCGGATTCCTGCTCTGGCAGAGCGCGCTCAGCGAGTTCTACTTCTGTGAGGCGCTCTGGCCGGACTTCCGGCACGTGGACTTCCTGCGTGCGGTCCGGAGCTACGCCCAGCGGGAACGCCGCTTCGGGACCTGACGCCGCGGCCGCAGCGCGAACACGTCGTACGGCGTCTGAGGTAGTACGCGTACGTCGCGACGCCCAGCGCCGTACCCCAGAGGGTCCAGAGGATGCCGGGAGCGGTGAGTGCCCAGTTCGCGGGGTCGATCGGCGCCTCCAGGTTCATCAGCCCGGCCGGGACCAGGACGACCGCGACGATCGACGCCGGGATGATCGCGAGGTACGGCGGGACGCGCCGGCCCGCGCGGAACCAGATCCAGCGCGGGTACACCTCGCCCCAGCGGTGGACCAGACCGTGGGTCAAGGCGCTGCCGGCAAGGCCCAGAACGGCCAGGCCGAGGCCCATTTCGAGCATCCCGGGCGTGTCGGCCATCATCCGGGGAACTCGGCGCTGATGCCGACCGGCCAGCCGAAGTACCAGGCGATCCGGGTGAACTCGTACGGAAGATTCGCCACCACCGCGACGACGACCGCCCACCGGCCCCAGCGCAGCGCGGCATCCGGTCTGGTCCACGCCTGATCCTCGTCTCCCCGGCCACACGAGACACACAGGTCCCGGCTCCGGCGGTGGTAGGCGAGAGCGGTTGCCGCCCACAACAAACCGCCGACGAACAACACGATCAGGTTCACCCGGTGCCAGTACAGGATGTCGCCGATCCCGCCCTGCGCCCCCGGTACGCCGGTGAACGCGAACACGAGGAGTGCCGGCGCCAGCGCGACGACGGCGATCAGTGTGTAGTCAGGGATCACCAAAGCCAGTCCGACGGCGAGTACGGCGGCAACTGTCTGTAGCACCCACCCGCGCGGCGTACGGCGTGTCATGACGAGCGCGAGCGCGGCGCCGCCGAGTCCGATCGCTGTCATCACCGGTGCGACGACGTGGACCGGCGTACCTTCCAGGATCGACGCTGTGGCGCGGTCGTCCGGCACGGGCGCGAACGGGTAGCCCGCGCCGCCGAGGGTCCAGTAGAGCCCGAGTACGCCGTACCCCAGGGACCAGAGCGCGGTGGCGTACCCGGTCCACGACGGCCAGTTCTTCCTCATGCACCGAGCGTCGCCCGCGGGGACGGGGGACCGGATCACCCGGCGGAGTGACCTGACTCCCCCAGAAGGCGTAACGCCCTGTTAACCCCGTGGCCGGGCGTGTCGGGCTGCGCCGTTTGCGGGACCCTCCTACTCTGGCAGGGACGGTCGGAGGGGAAGCCGGCTGTCCGGGAGGCCCGATCAGTTTGAGAATCTCGTCCCAGCCGGTGGCCCTGTGAGGGGCCGAACGGAGTACCCGAGACCTCTGGTCTCGAACTCACTGATTTCCGTTGCCGCTCGAATCGCGGCGCGGACGGGGTCTGCACCGGACCCCAGGGGCGGCACCCGGTCCATCACCTAACCACTGGCGGGCCGGGGCGAGGGTGCACGTCACGGCCTCAGAAGAGGACGTGCGACATGGCCATCCACGCCAAGGCGTCAAGTACCTCATCCACACCGGACCAGCGCACGTTCGTGCTGGACACCTCGGTGCTCCTCTCCGACCCGCACGCGATGCTGCGGTTCGACGAGCACGAGGTGATCGTCCCGGTGGTCGTCGTCACCGAATTGGAGGCCAAACGGCATCACCCGGAACTCGGCTACTTCGCCCGCACCGCGCTGCGACTGCTCGACGAGCTCCGGATACTGCACGGACGTCTGGACGCGCCCCTGCCAGTGGGGGAGAACGGTGGAACTCTCCGGGTCGAGCTGAACCACACCGACCCCGAGACCCTGCCGGCCGGTTTCCGGCTCGGCGATAACGACAGCCGGATCCTGGCCGTGGCCTGCAACTTCCTGGCCGAGGGCAAGGACGTGACGCTGGTCTCGAAGGACCTGCCGATGCGGGTCAAGGCGTCGGCGTGCGGTCTGCAGGCCGAGGAGTACCGGGCCGAGCTGACCCTGGAGTCGGGCTGGACCGGAATGGCCGAGCTCGAGGTCGAGACGCATGTCGTGGACGACCTGTACGAGAACAGCACGGTCGAGCTGCCGGAGGCCGGGGAGTTCCCGACGCACACCGGACTGGTGATGCTGTCGGACCGCGGGAGCGCGCTCGGCCGGGTGATGCCGGACAAGCGGATCAGGCTGGTCCGGGGTGACCGGGAGGCGTTCGGCATCCGCGGCCGGTCCGCCGAACAGCGCGTCGCGCTCGACCTGCTGCTGGACCCTGACGTCGGGATCATCTCGCTTGGCGGCCGCGCCGGTACCGGTAAGTCCGCGCTGGCCTTGTGCGCCGGACTGGAGTCGGTGATGGAGCGCCGGCAGCACAAGAAGGTCGTCGTGTTCCGGCCACTGTTCGCGGTCGGCGGCCAGGAGTTGGGGTACCTGCCGGGCTCCGAGTCGGAGAAGATGCAGCCGTGGGCCCAGGCCGTGTACGACACGCTCGGGGCGCTGACCAGCAGCGACGTGATCGACGAGGTCATCGACCGGGGCATGCTCGAGGTGCTGCCGCTGACCCACATCCGCGGCCGGTCGCTGCACGACTCGTACGTGATCGTCGACGAGGCGCAGTCGCTGGAGCGGAACGTGCTGCTCACGGTGCTGTCCCGGGTCGGCGCGAACTCGCGGGTGGTGCTCACCCACGACGTCGCCCAGCGGGACAACCTGCGGGTCGGCCGGCACGACGGCGTGGTCGCGGTGGTCGAGCAGCTGAAGGGCCACCCGCTGTTCGCGCACGTCACCCTGACCCGCTCGGAGCGCTCGCCGATCGCGGCCTTGGTCACCGAGATGCTCGACGACTTGCAGCTGTAAGGAGTGTTCGAGTTATTGGGTCATAGCATTCTGTAAAGCGAGAGTAAGAACGGTGCGGTCGCCATGCGGTGACCGCACCGTTCGTTCGTGACCTGCTTGTGATCACGGACGGTTTACGCCAGAGTATGTTCTCGTTGCAGCCGACGGGGGTCGGGTTTTCTCGGAAGGACAGATGAAAGCGAAGCGCTCCGTCGCGGTTCTGGCAGTGACTGGAATCGCCGTGGTCTCCGTGGTCGCCGGTGTCGATCTCTTCAGCTCCCCAGGGAGCAGTAATGCGTCGGAGAGTGTGTCCGGGCGTGCCGAAATGGCCGTCATCAACAGTGGCAAGGTGGTCGCCACTGACGACAAGCCGTCCGCCACGCCGAAGGGTTCCGACGCCGATGCGGCCGCCGACGCGGTCCGGATGCGGAACCAGGTCGAGGCGATCGCCCAGCAGCAGGTCTCGCTGCAGAACGCGGCCGACCTGAAGATGGCCGCCAAGAACACCGCCCTGCGCCGCTACGAGGCCCTGGCACGCGCCAACCGCTCGTCGAGCGAGGAGCGGGCCAGCCGGGACGCCGAGCGGAAGAAGTACGAGGGCACGCCGAAGGAGGTCGCGATGAACCTCCTCCCCGACCACGGCTGGGGCCAGGGTCAGTTCAGCTGCCTCGAGAAGCTCTGGAACAAGGAATCCCGCTGGAAGGTCAGCGCGGCGAACCCGACGTCCTCGGCGTACGGCATCCCGCAGGCCCTGCCCGGGAAGCGGATGGCAGCCTATGGCTCCGACTGGCGGTCCAACCCGGTGACGCAGATCAAGTGGGGTCTGGACTACATCGAGGCCACCTACGGCTCGCCGTGCTCCGCGTGGGCGCACTCGGTGGCCAAGAACTGGTACTGACCCTCACCCGATCCGGAACACCGGACCGAAACTCCCGTCGCCGGCAGCCTTCAGCACGATGTCCCCCTTCGGCTGCCCCAGTACGAAGGCGTACACCGTCTTGTCCTTCTGGGTGAACATCACCTGGTCGCCGGCGGCTGTGGTCGCCGACGGGCGCGTCCACGGGCGGGTGCCGTCCATCGCCTCCCGGTTGACCTTCAGCCAGGCTCCGATCGCGGTGAGCCGGCTCAGCTGGTCCGGGACGATCTCGCCCTCGCCACCGCTCGGTCCGACGTTCAGCAGCAGGGCGCCGTTGTTGGCCGCGGCCTTGGCGAGTGACCCGATCAGATCGGTCGGCTTGGCATAGTCCTGGTCGGTCTCCTCGTGGTTGTAGCCGAACGAGCCGCCGATGCCGCGGTCCTGCTGCCAGAACTTGTCCTGGATGGTGTCGAAGTCGGTGTACTCCGGTGTGCGGAAGTCACTGTGCGGGGCAGGCTTCTGCGTGTTCACGCCTTCCGCCACATCGGGCAGCTTGAACAGACCCTTCATGAGCTGGTCGAAGCCCCAGCGCAGCGGTTTGGCGCCCATCAGCTGCCGGCCGAACGACGCCGTACCCCAGCGGTCGTCGACGACGCCTTCCGGGACGGTGTTGTAGTAGTCGGCCATCAGCGAGTAGAGCCGCTTGGAGCCGGTCGGCCAGGAGATGTCGTTCCAGAGGATGTCCGGCTTGTACCGCGTGATCAGCTCGCGCACCTGCGCCTCGGCGTACTTGCGGTAATCCTCGCCGTAGTGCAGGTAGGCGTAGTCGCCCTGCGTCTTCACGGTCGTGCGCTGGAATGTCCAGTCGACCCCACCGGAGTAGTAGACGCCGAACTTCAGCCCCTGCTTGCGGACTGCCGTCGCCAGCTCGCCCATCAGGTCCCGTTTGGCGTGGAAGTCCGGTGCGTGCGGGTTGTGGACCTGTGTGGGCCAGAGCGAGTACCCATCGGCGTACTTGGCCGTCACCACGATGTACGACGCTCCGGCGGCCTTGAACTGCGCTGCCCACCGGTCCGGGTTCCACTGCGCCAGTCCGGCATCGAACTGCTTGGTGAAGTCGCTGTACGGCGCGTCGCCGTAGTGCTCGCGGTGATACCGACCGGTCGGCGAGTCCGGGTCCTTCATCGCGTTCGCATAGTCCTCGGCGTACGGGTTGTGCGTCATCGCGTTCCCGTACTGCGTCTCGAGCAGCTTGGCGAAGGTGGTGCCCTTGGAGGCGAAGCCCGGCACCGAGTAGAGACCCCAGTGGATCATGACCCCGAACTTGGCGTTGGCGAACCACTCCGGCAGCGGATGCTCGTTCAGCGATTCCACGGTCGCCTCGTACGGCCCGTTGGTCGTCATCTCGGCGCGGCGGTTGTCCTGCCAGGTCCACACCGCCGAGCAGCCGACGAAGATCAGCACCAGTACGACGACCACGAGCGCGAACCGCAACAGGAACCTCCCGATGCGCCTCATGACCAGAACCCGCAGTGGTGCTCGGTGTCGAGATCGACGGTCGTGTCGGTCCCCGGTCGGAAGACCTTGGCCGTCTTGCCGTCGAAGGTGTCCCACCCGGGGGTTCCGGTGCGGGCCAGCGTGGTCCAGGCGGTGATCATGCGGTCCGACAGTGCGCGCCGCGCTGGGTCCAGAGCGGCGTAGGAGCCGTCCATGTCGAACAGGTACATCAGCTCGGAGCCGTGGTACGCGCCGCGGCGTCGCGCGTGTCGGGCAGGTCGAAGATCGCCGCGAATAGCCGGTGTTCGTCGCGGTTGGAGCCCTGCAGCACCGGGACGTGCTGGAACTCACCACGCCTGATCGCCTGCTCCGGATCGACCGGCAGGAACGAGCCGCCGTACGCCGGGTCGTGGAACGGACCGTTGAGCTTCAGCAGGTCCGCCGTCTTCACCGAGCGCAGACAGGCGAGCGTGTCGCAGTGGTACGGCGTGCCCGCCGTACGGCCGCGGTCTTGGATCTCCTTGAGCGACCAGAGCAGCTTGGACTCGCCGTCACCGGGTGCGAACGTCTCGGCGGGCCAGGCGTTGTGGCAGGTGCCGCTCTGGATGGCTGCGGTCTGGAAGAGACCACGTGAGCTCGGTGCGACCAGGTGGGCGCAGACGCTGTACCCACCGGAGGACTCGCCGGCCAGCAGGACGCGGCCCGGGTCACCGCCGAAGGCCTTCACGTTGTCGCGCACCCAGCGCAGTGCGGCCTGCTGGTCGGCCAGTCCGTACACACCGGAGTCCGGCAGGTCCGGATGGCCGAAGAAGCCGAACACTCCGAGCCGGGAGTTGACCGTGACCGTGACAACGTCGCCGGTGGCAACCATCCGGTCGGTGTCGTAGCCGTTGCCCGATCCGCTGCTGTAGCCACCACCGTGCAGCCAGACGACGACCGGCTTGAGCTGCTGGGTCTGTGCGGCCGGTGTGGCGACGTTGAGGTACAGACAGTCCTCTGACGAGCCCTTGGCGAGTGCTGTGCCGCTGTCGTCGGCCTGCGCGCACTTGGGGCCCTGTTTGGTGGCTGGTCGCTCGCCTGTCCAGTTGGCAACCGGCTGTGGGAATTGCCAGCGCAGCGGTCCGACGGGAGGAGCGGCGTACGGGACGCCGTTGAAGTGGCGGAGCTTGCCGTCGACGGTGCCCTTGATGGCCCCGTTGGTGGTGCTGATGACCGCCGGATCGGCAGGGGTCGGCTGCGTCGCACCACGCGCAGCCAGCAGGAGCGCGACGCAGATGTTGTTCACGGCAACGATAGTGGTTCGGTTCATCAGTCGCTCAGATCACAGTCAGTTCGAGGTTGTGTGGCAGTGCGATTGGTGGCGAGCCACTGGGTGAGTCGTCCGGTCCACTGGGCGTTGTCGGTGCGTTCGGTGAACCAGCGGTGGTTCACCAGCAGGTAGAGGACGGTGCCGGATCGCAGCTCGAGGATCAGTGGTGCGCCGAGCGTCTTGGAGCCGCCGCCGAGGAAGCGCCCGTACAGGTCGGTGAAGTCGTTGCTGACCGATGCGAGTTCGCCGGGATGGACGGTGATGTCGCGGCCCTGGTGCCAGCCGCTGAGTTCCAGCTGGCTCAGGTGCAGGCGGATCGTGCCGGACCGCGGGAAGATGGCGCGCTGGTCGACAGCGGCCTTGAACGAGTCCCAGCGGGACCGCGCGGCCAGCTCCGCGGCCGTCGTCCCACGGAAGGTGCTTTCGGCAAGGATCATGCCGATAACACTGTCCTCAGGCGGTTGCCCGGCGGATCAGTCCGCCGCACGCCGTTACCGTCGTTCGGCGGACCCCCGCCTCCACCGAAAGTCTCGCGGTACGCCGTCGCGCCGGTGAGCCAGGCGGTCGAGGCGCTACCGTCAGCCCGGTGGACATCTTCGCCGCGCTGATCGCACCCGGATCGCGGGCCGCGCCGGGCTACGGGCGGTTGACCCCGCGGGACCGGGTCGTGGATGTCGCCTGTGTGCTGCTCGCGTTCCTGCTCGGGCTGCCCGCGGTAGGGGACGTGAACCCGCCGCCACGGATCGGTCCGCTGCCGCACTGGCTCGACCTGGTGCTGTGCATCGCCGGTGCGCTTTCGCTGCTGCTCCGCCGGCGCTGGCCGGTCGGACTGGCTGTGCTGATGATCCTGGTGTCCACACTGGTGCCGTCACTCGGTGGAGCGGGCGGACTGGCGCTCTTCAACGTTGCCGTGCACCGACGTCCGGCTGTGAGCCTCTCGCTCGGCGCAGCGGCGATGGCGTCCTGCATGCTGCAGTTCTGGATCTACCCGGTGGCTGACACGCCGAATGCCTACTGGATCGCCGTCACACTCACCGCGCTGGCCTGTCTGGTCCTGGTCGGGTGGGGGATCGTGGTCCGGACCCGGCGGCAGCTGATGGCATCGCTGACCGAACGCGCCGTCCGCGCCGAGTCGGAGCAGCAGTTGCGTGTCGAGCAGGGGCAGCGGCTGGAACGGGAGCGGATCGCGCGGGAGATGCATGACGCCCTGGGGCATCGGCTGTCGTTGCTGAGCATGCACGCGGGCGCACTGGAGTTCCGTCCGGACATGCCCACTGCTGAGATGTCGCGTGCTGCCGGTGTGATCCGGTCCAGCGCGCGGGACTGCGTGGACGACCTGCGCGAGATTGTCGGCGTACTGCGGTCTCAGGACACCGCTGACGGGCCACGCCGGGGGATTGCCGAGCTGGACGAGCTGGTGGACGAGTCACGGGCTGCTGGGACGCGGATCGAGCTCGCAGTGGGTGTCGAGCTCGCTGCGGTACCGGACTCGGTCGGGCGGCATGCTTACCGGATCATCCAGGAGGGGCTGACGAATGCGCGGAAGCACGCGGCACACCAGCCGGTCCGCGTAGTGCTGACCGGCGGGCCGGGTGCTGGACTGGCTGTGGAGGTGTCGAATCCGCTGGAGCACGGTGTGGCGGGACCTGGGTCGCGGGTGGGGCTGATCGGGCTGGCGGAGCGGGCATCGCTGGCTGGTGGGCGATTCGAGCACGGGTCGACCGCTGACGGGGAGTTCCGGCTGGCGGCTTGGCTGCCGTGGGTGGCCTACGATGACGGGCGTGACTGAACCGGTCCGACTGCTGCTGGTCGACGACGACCCACTGGTCCGGGCAGGGCTGTCCAGCATGCTGACCGGTGCTGCGGAGCTGGAGCTGGTCGGTGAGGCCGCTGACGGCCAGCAGGCGGTCGACGCGGTCCGTGATCTGCGGCCGGACGTCGTGCTGATGGACATCGGGATGCCAGTGCTGGACGGGGTTGCTGCGACATCGGCCATCCGTCGACGAGCTGGTGCGCCGCAGGTGGTCATGCTGACCACTTTTGGGTCCGATGAGCACCTGCTGCGGGCGCTGCGGGCCGGTGCGTCCGGTTACCTGCTGAAAGACGCTGCACCGGCTGAGATCGTCGCTGCGGTGCTGAAGGTGGCAGCTGGTGAGTCTGTGCTGTCACCACAGTCGACCCGGCAACTCATGGATCATGTGGGCGCAGTCGACCAGGACAGTCGGCGTACGACGGCACTCGCGGCGCTGGCGCAGTTGACCGAGCGCGAGCGGGACGTCGTACTGGCTGTGGCCCAAGGCAAGAGTAATGCGGAGGCTGCGGCCGCACTGGACCTCGGGATCGCCACGGTGAAGACGCATCTGACGAACTCGCTGGCCAAACTGCAGCTCACGAACCGCGTGCAGCTCGCACTACTGGCGCACGACGCCGGCCTGGGGGTCTGACCGTGGCAGAGATCGCTCGGGGGCACAGCGAGCGTGGCGAGCTCGTCCTGCGTCGGCGGGACGACGACGGGGCGCTGGAGCTCCGGGTCAACGGTGTGTTCGTGATGGACGATCAGGAGACGTCCAGCGAGGAGCTGCTCGCGTCGGCGGCGCTGGACGCCGTACAGCACCCAAACCGCGTGCTCGTCGGGGGACTCGGCCTCGGCTACACGGTTCGTGCACTGCTCACCGATGCGCGGCTCGGTGAGGTGGTCGTCGCCGAGATCGAGCCGGACCTGGTGTCCTGGATGCGCTCCGGTCTGGTCCCGTCGATCCTCGACGACCCCCGGGTTGCAGTCGTGGTCGGAGACGTCCGGGATGTCGTCACCGACCTCCCGGACGCCTCCGTCGACGGAATCCTGCTGGACGTCGACAACGGCCCGGACTTCCTTGTCTACAACGAGAACTCGGCCATCTACACGTCCGGCTTCCTGACAACCTGCCGCGCAAAACTCCGCACCGGCGGAGTGCTGACCGTCTGGTCCTCCTCCGCGTCGGACGCCCTGGAGTCAGCCGTCAGCGCAACCTTCGGCGCCTGCATCGTCAAACCCGTCCCCGTCGACCTCCAGGGCCGCTCCGAGCTGTACTACGTGTATCAGGGCAGCTCGTAGTCCACGGTGACGCGGGCGCCCTGCTCGTCGTGCTCGTAGACGACCGTGCCGGTCAGGCCCTGCAGGTCGCCGTCGGCGGCCACGATCCGGCCAGGCGCCGCGGACTGATCGGTCGTCGCGCCGTGCAGCATCACGAACGAGCCCTTCCGCCCGGCGAGCGTGCCGGTGAACCGCTCGAGCGCCGTGTACGCCGCCGGGCCGTCGGCGGTCCCGACCATGAGCAGCTCGGCCGCGCTGGTGCCGTTCAGATCGTCGCCGGTGAACGTCTTGCCGACGGCCGCTCGGCCGAGCTGGATCGCGCCGGCCTCGTCGTACGCCGACTGGTCCCACTGCGTGATCTCGAACGTCTGGGTGAACTTCATCCCGTCCCCTCCTGTGGTGTTGTCCACAGCTTGTCTATCAGGGCGTTCCGACAACGGTGAGCGACGTACTCTGCAGGTATGGGTGATGACGCGGAGTTCAGGATCGAGCACGACACGATGGGCGAGGTGAAGGTGCCTCGGGCGGCGTTGTGGCGGGCGCAGACGCAGCGCGCGGTGGAGAACTTCCCGATCTCCGGCCGGCCGCTCGCGCCCGAGCTCGTGCACGCGCTCGCGCAGATCAAGGCCTCGGCCGCGGTCGTGAACGCCTCGCTCGGTGTCCTGGACGCGGACCGCGCGGCCGCGATCGTGACCGCCGCGGGCCAGGTGGCCGCGGGGGAGTTCGACGCCGAGTTCCCGATCGACGTCTTCCAGACCGGGTCCGGGACGTCCACGAACATGAACGTCAACGAGGTCCTGGCCACCCTCGCCACCCGCGAGTCCGGCCTCGACGTGCACCCGAACGACCATGTGAACGCGTCGCAGTCCAGCAACGACACCTTCCCGTCGGCCATCCACGTCGCGGCCACCGCCGGCGTCGTCCAGGAGCTGCTTCCGGCGCTCGAGCACCTCGCGGACTCCCTGTCCCGTAAGGGATCCGAGTTCGCCGAAGTGGTGAAGTCCGGGCGGACGCACCTGATGGACGCGACCCCGGTGACGCTCGGCCAGGAGTTCGCGGGGTACGCGCAGCAGATCCGCCGCGGCACCGCGCGGGTCCGCGCCACGCTGCCCCGCGCCGCCGAGCTGCCTCTCGGCGGCACCGCCGTCGGGACCGGGATCAACACGCCGCCCGGGTTCGCCGCAGCGGTGATCACCGAGCTGAACCGTCGTACCGGCCTGGAATTGACCGAGGCCGAGGACCACTTCGAGGCGCAAGGCGCGCGGGACGGGCTCGTCGAGCTGTCCGGCCAGCTGAAGACGGTCGCGGTCAGCCTGACCAAGATCTGCAACGATCTGCGCTGGATGGGATCCGGGCCACGCGCGGGGCTCGGCGAGATCGCGCTGCCCGACCTGCAACCCGGCTCCAGCATCATGCCGGGCAAGGTGAACCCGGTGATCTGCGAGGCGACGCTGATGGTCGCCGCCCAGGTGATCGGCAACGACACCACGATCACCGTGGCCGGCGCCGGCGGCAACTTCGAGCTGAACGTGATGCTCCCGGTGATCGCCCGTAACCTGCTGGAGTCGATCACCCTGCTGGCGAACAGTTCCCGCCTGCTCGCCGACCGCTGCGTCGACGGCATCACCGCCCACGTCGAGCACGCCCGGGCGCTCGCCGAGTCGTCGCCATCGATCGTCACCCCGCTGAACCGCTACATCGGCTACGAGAACGCGGCCGCGGTCGCCAAGAGCGCCCTGAAACAAGGGAAGACGATCCGTGAAGTCGTGATCGAGAACGGTCACGTCGAGAAGGGCGACCTGACCGAGGAGCAGCTGGACGCCGCCCTCGACGTCCTGTCCATGACCCGGCCGGCCGGTTCATGACGCAGTACTGGGAGCTGGGGACGACGATCGAGTGGGTCTACGAGGGCACGGAGCGGCACGCCTACCTGCCGAACGTGCGACCGATGACGGTCGTGCGCGACGACGCGGACGGCCTGGTCGCCTGGCTCGCCCCCGGTACGCCGCTGCTCAAACCGGTCCTCGCCGACGGACAAGAGCTCCGGTACGCCGGTCCGGTCGGGATGTTCACCGCGGACCGGGTGCTGAAACTCGACATCTGGCACGGCACCGGGATCCTCAAGGTCTCGCCACCCGGCAAACCGTGGTCGGTCTGGTACTTCTGGGCCGCGGACGGGACCTTCAACGGGTGGTACGTGAACCTTGAGCGTGAACACGTGCGGGACTGGGCTTCCCGTCGTACCAGCACCGTCGATCATGTGCTTGACCTGTGGATCAAACCGGACCGCAGCATCGAATGGAAGGACGAGGACGAACTCGAAGGGGCCGTTACCGCCGGCCGTTTCACGCCCGCCGAGGCGGAGCAGATCATCGCCGACGCCCACAAAGCGATCCGCGACATCGAGGCGTGGACGTCGCCGTTCTGCGACGACTGGCAGACCTGGACAGCTCCACCCGACTGGCCGCTGCCGGCCGCGCCGACCAGCCACCAGCCGACCCTGATCGCACCGGAACTGCACAGCTGAGGGCGTAGGCCGACAACGGCTGGGTCACGAGCGGTTGCAACTCCCGCGAACCGTCTTACCTTGGGGATATGGACACGATCGAGCTGGATGCCGAGGAGCTGCAGCTGATGCGTTCGGCGCTGAACAGCTACCTCCAGGCCTTCGGCCACAACGAAGCCGACCTGGTCAAAGCCACCCGCGCCCTTCTCGCCAAGCTCCCCGAGCAGGTAGACAGCCAAGCCAGCTGACCCACCCCCGCGCACGGCAGGCGTGTGCGCGGTGATCCCGTGCCCAACCCCGGCCAGCCCCCGCCGGTCCCCCACGCACGCGCCCACCCCAGCGCGCTCGCCGCACTCGCTGAGGTCCTCCACGCGGGAGGGGTTATCCCCGCGCGTGGAGGGTTGTCCGCCCGTGTACCAGCGGAGAACCCCCAACTCGAACGGATAACCCCTCCCGCGCGGGCAGCCTGAGGAGCGTCCGGGGGGCGAGGCGGTGGGGTGGCAGGGCGGTGGGGTCGGCGGGGTTGGTGGATCGGCAGGTGGACAGGTAGTGCACCGCGGTACGGCGTACGCACGGGTGGGTTCACGCTCAGGTGCACTACCCCGGAGCGTGACACCTCCTGTCGAGCTGCCGGTCCGCGACAACGCCGCGTGCCTTCGCCACCACCGTCGCGCGACTACGATCGCCCCGCCCGGATCGCGTGCCGGCCGAGGAAGCGGGCGGCACGCGAGAGGTTATCCCCGCGTGTTGGGGGTTCTGCGCTCGTACACCACCGGATAACCCATCACGCGAGCGGATAACCCCTCCCGCGCGGGCAGCTGAACCGGGCGGACCGGTGGCGGGAGGGGCTTGTGGGGTGAACTGTGTGCTGTCCCGGGACTGTTTCAGCTGCGGGGGCGGACGGTGAGGGGGACGGGCTTTCTGGTGTCGGTGAAGAAGTCGTTGCCCTTGTCGTCGACGACGATGAAGGCGGGGAAGTCCTCGACCTGGATCTTCCAGATGGCTTCCATGCCGAGTTCGGCGTACTCGAGGACGTCGACGGACTTGATGCAGTCCTGGGCGAGCCGGGCCGCGGGGCCGCCGATGGAGCCGAGGTAGAAGCCGCCGTGGTCCTTGCAGGCCGCGGTCACCTTCGCGGAGCGGTTGCCCTTGGCAAGCATGACGAACGAGCCGCCGGCGGCCTGGAACTGGTCGACGTACGCGTCCATCCGGCCGGCCGTGGTCGGGCCGAAGGAGCCGGACGCGTAGCCGTCGGGGGTCTTCGCCGGGCCGGCGTAGTACACCGCGTGGTCGCGCAGGTACTGCGGCATCGGCTCGCCGGCGTCGAGGCGCTCTTTGATCTTCGCGTGCGCGATGTCCCGCGCCACCACGAGCGGTCCGCTCAGCGACAGCCGGGTCTTGACCGGCAGCTTGGACAGCTCGGCGCGTATCTCGCTCATCGGCCGGTTCAGGTCGACCCGGACGACGTCGGAGTCGTCGAGGTGCTCGTCGGTGGTGTCCGGCAGGAAGCGCGCCGGCTCCCGCTCGAGCTGCTCCAGGAACACGCCCTCGGGGGCGATCTTCGCCAGCGCCTGCCGGTCCGCCGAGCAGGAGACCGCGATCGCGACCGGGCAGGACGCACCGTGCCGCGGCAGCCGGATCACGCGGACGTCGTGGCAGAAGTACTTCCCGCCGAACTGTGCCCCGATCCCGAACTGCTGCGTGAGCTTGAAGACCTCCTCCTCGAGTTCCACGTCCCGGAACCCGTGCCCGACCGGCGATCCGGTCGTCGGCAGCGTGTCGAGGTAGTGGGCGGAGGCGTACTTCGCGGTCTTCAGCGCGTACTCGGCCGACGTCCCGCCGACCACGACCGCGAGGTGGTACGGCGGGCAGGCCGCCGTACCCAGCGACCTGATCTTCTCGTCCAGGAACTCCATCATCCGCGACGGGTTCAGCACCGCCTTGGTCTCCTGGTAGAGGAACGACTTGTTCGCCGACCCGCCGCCCTTGGCCATGAACAGGAACTTGTACGCCGGGTCGCCGGCGCCCGCCGGAGTCGAGTACAGCTCGATCTGCGCGGGCAGGTTGGAGCCGGTGTTCTTCTCGTCCCACATGCTCAGCGGGGCCATCTGGGAGTAGCGGAGGTTCAGCTTGGTGTAGGCGTCGTACACGCCGCGGCTGATCCACTCCTCGTCGACCGCGCCGGTCAGTACGCCCTCGGACTTCTTGCCCATCACGATCGCGGTACCGGTGTCCTGGCACATGGGGAGCACGCCGCCGGCCGAGATGTTCGCGTTCTTGAGCAGGTCGAGCGCGACGAACCGGTCGTTCCCGGACGCCTCCGGGTCGTCGATGATGCGGCGCAGCTGGGTCAGGTGCGCGGTCCGCAGGTAGTGCGAGATGTCGTGCATCGCCTCGGAGGTCAGCTGCTGCAGCACCTCCGGCTGCACCTGCAGGAACGTCCGGTCGCCCGCGGTGAACGTGCTGACACCTTCGGTCGTCAGCAGCCGGTACTCCGTCTCGTCGGCGCCCAACGGCAACAGGTCGGAGTAGTTGAAGTCGGCAGACACCGGGCATACCTCCAGCAGGAGTGGACTGAACGCCCAAAGCCTAGTTCTCCCCGCCGGACCGGCCGACGCGACCTCCGTCTCACCCGCCGGTGAGGCGACCCTCACTCCGCAGCTCCGAATCAGGGGCCCGGTCAGGGGGGAATGGGGGAAGAAACGGGCGGCAGGCGGGGTGCTGCGCGCGTATGGTTCTGAGCGTGGCTCAGGATGACGTTCCCCAGGAGAACCGACCGCAGGATGTCGTGCCCGCGCAGGCGCCGACCGGTGACGAGTTGGCGATGCGGCGACGGGTTTCCGACCTGGAGCGGGAGGAAGTCGCCGACGTACTGCGGGAGGCCGCGGGCGAGGGGCGGCTGTCGTACGCCGAACTCGAGGAGCGGCTCGAGACGCTGTACTCCTCCAAGACGTACGGCGAGCTCGTCGAGCTGACGTCCGACCTTCCGAACGGTCTGCAGGCCCCCGGTACGTCGGCAGTCCCGTCCGGCGGGTCGCAGTACAGCGGGGCGCTGGTCGAGTCCGGGCCGGTCATCAATGTGATCCTGTCCGACACCAAGAGGACGGGTAACTGGCTGGTGCCGCGGCGCCAGGAGGTGAACGCCGTCCTCGGCGACGTCACGCTGGACTACACCGAGGCGCAGATCCCGTTCGACGAGATCCAGGTGGACGTGAAGTCGATCCTCGCCGACGTGAAGATCCGCGTTCCGCAGAACGCGATCGTGGTGCTGGACAGCAACCCGATCCTCGGCTCGATCTCCGAACAGGAAGCCGGCCTGAAAGCCGTCCCCGACCCGAACGCCCAGTCGGCGGCGCCCCTGCGCATCCACATCCGCGGCACCGCCGTCCTCGGCGAGATCAAGATCAAACGCGGCCCCCGCCTGAGCAAACGCCTCGGCCTCACCTGAGCTGGCGCTGCTGCTCCGCCAGCACCTCGTCCAGCCACGTCCGGAACGACTCCAGGTCGTTCACGTGGCTCTGAGCCAGGGTGAGGTTCTTGGCCCAGATGTCCTTCGGGAACACTTCCAGCCGTCGGAACAGCCGTGGACCGGAGACAACGCCGATCGAGCTGATCTCGGTCCAGGGCATGGAGCGTCGACGTCCCAGGTGGATTCCGCGCTGATCGACGACCAGGAGCGGGCGCTGCGTGATCAGCTGCCAGCTGATCGCGACGAGGCCGGCGAGATACCCCAGAATCATCAGGTAGCCGAGGAGACGGTCGCCGCTGTCGAGGATGTCCGGGATGCGCGTGGCATAGCTGAGGGACACGACGACCACAAACAGCATCGGTCGCTGGGCGATCGGCGATCGGCGCAGGGGAAACTCGACGCGCCCGTTGCGGTGCATCTCGACGATCCACGCCTCGGGTAGGCGTTCACCCATGACCTTCATGTCGTCCCCCAGCCGCGTGACCCCGCCCCCGGAGCAGGGTCACTGTACTCCGGCTGGTCAGTTTCGGTGAGCGGTCGCGGTCCAGCGGCCGGAGTGGCGGTTGATCTCGATCGGGTGGGCGAACGTCGTCGAGATCAGTTCGGTGGTGATGGTGTCCTCGACCGGGCCGGCGGCGAGGAGGCGGCCCTCGGTGATGAGGGCCGCGTGGGTGGTGCAGGTGGGGAGTTCCTCGAGGTGGTGGGTGACCAGGACCCACGCCAGGTGCGGGTGACTGGCGTCGATCTGGTCGAGGGTTTCCAGGAGCTGCTCGCGCGCGGCGACGTCGAGGCCGGTGGAGGGCTCGTCGAGCAGGAGCAGCTTCGGGTCGGAGATGAGGGAGCGCGCGATCAACGCGCGGCCGCGCTCGCCCTGGGACAGCGTGGTCCAGGACGAGGCGGCGATCCCGCCGATGCCGAGCAGGTCGATCAGCTCCCGCGCCCGCTCCACCTGAGCGGGGGTCGGCTCCCAGCGCGGCATCCGTTCGATCGTCCCGGTCAGGCCGGTGAGCACGATGTCGAGGATGCTCAGCGGAGAGCGGAGCGGGTGCCGCGGGTTCACGTGCCCGATCGACTCGCGCAGGGTGCGAATGTCGACCGTACCGAGGCGTCGTCCGAGGATCTCGACGGTGCCTCGGGTCGGATGGGTGATCGCTCCGCACAGGTTCAGCAGGGTGCTCTTGCCGGCCCCGTTCGGCCCGAGCAGCGCCCAGCGCTCGCCCTCGCCGACGGTCAGGGAGACGCCGCCGAGCAGCACTTTGCCGTCGCGGACGAAGTCGACATCCTTCAGTTCGAGCACCCGTAAACCTCCTCGTACAACGCCTTCAACTCTTCCGGACTCGCTTCCCGCCCGGTGCCGTCCGTGTGCTGCTGCACCCGCCGCGCGAACGCCCGCTCCTCCGCGGCCGGCAGGCGAATGCCGTACACAGACTCCAGCACGTGTGCGATCCCACCCTTACCCGACTGGCTGTTCACCCGGACCACCGCCTCGTACCCACGCCCCACATCGGCCGGGTCGATCGGCAGGTACGGCACCTCCCAAGCACCAGAACCCTGTACGGCGAATCCCTTGCGGATCGCGTCCTGGTGCGTGCCCGAGAAGGCGGTGTACACGAGCTCACCGACGTACGGGTGCCGCGGATGGATCGGCATCCGGGTGCAGTGCTCGACGACTTCGCGGATCCGGTCGATCTCGGAGAAGTCCACCATCGGGTCGACGCCCTGCGCGTGCAGGTTGAGCGCGAGGGTCGCGATGTCGACGTTGCCGGTGCGTTCGCCGTTCCCGAAGATGCAGCCCTCGACGCGTTGCGCTCCGGCCAGTACGGCGAGTTCCGCGCAGGCGATCCCGGTCCCGCGATCGTTGTGCGGGTGCACCGACAGGATCACACCGTCGCGACGCGGCAGGTTCTGGTGCATGTACTCGATCTGGTCGGCGTAGACGTTCGGCGTCGCCACCTCGACGGTCGCCGGCAGGTTCATGATCACCGGCCGCTCGGGCGTCGCGTCCCACTGCTTGGTGAGCTGGTCCGCGAGCTCGAGCACGAAGTCCGGCTCGGTCAGGTTGTACACCTCGGGCGAGAACTGGAACCGCACCGAGTCCCCGGCCAGCCGCAGGATCTCCTCGGACCCGGCGTAGATCATCGACGCCAGCTCGTCGCGCGACTTCCGCAGTACGACGTCCCGCCACACCGGCGCGGTCGCGGCGTACATGTGGATGACGACGTCGCCGCGCATCCCGGCGACGGACTCGACGGTGCGCTCGATGAGATCGCGGCGGGCGGGGGTGAACACGACGACGGTCACGTCGGACGGGACGAGGTCGGAGGTCGCCAGCATCCGGACGAAGTCGAAGTCGGTCTGCGACGCGGACGGGTAGCCGACCTCGATCTCCTTGTAGCCGATGGCAACCATCAGCTCGAAGAAGGTGCGCTTGCGCTCGGGGTCCATCGGGTCGGCCAGGGCCTGATTGCCGTCCCGGAGATCGACCGGTACCCACAGCGGGGCGCTGGTGATCCGGCGGTCCGGCCAGGTGCGGTCGACCGGCGCGACCGGGACCTTCGCGAAGACGTCGCGGTACCGGTGGCTGGGCATGGGGGAGGGCTGCTGGCGATTCATGGTGGGTCCTTCCGGGGAGTGCGGGGCAGGACCGGCGGGCGACGGCACTCCACGGAGGGAGCGCCGATCGAATCAGCTCCCGCCGTGGCGGCGAAGAAGGAGAAGGCCCGGGAGCTTGCGCATGCCGAGCACGCTATCAACTCCTCAGACAAGCTGACAACCTGAGTTCCTCTAAACTACCCGCATGATTCGCCGTCACCCGCTGGCCGAGCAGGCCGCCGAGGAGTTGCTGCGCCGGATCGGGAGCGGTGAGTGGACGCTCGGCGCCAAGCTCCCCGGCGAGACCACGCTGGCGGCGCAGCTAGGGGTTGGCCGGTCCACGATCCGGGAGGCCGTGCGTGAACTGGCCGGGCGCCGGGTGCTGGAGAGCCGGCAGGGTGCGGGCGTGTTCGTGATCGCGCTGCAGGCGGCCGAGGACTGGGACAAGGTGTTGCGCAAGGCCGACATCACCGACGTCCTGGAGGGGCGCCTGGCGATCGAGACCGAGGGGGCTCGGCTGGCGGCGTCACGTCGTACGCCAGCGGATCTGAAGGACTTCCGCTACACGCTTGCGGACCGGAAACGGGCGGCCGCGAACGCGCCGGACGACTGGTACATCGAGGCGGACCTCGCGTTCCACCGAGCGGTGGTGACGGCCGCGCACAACGCCGTACTGACGGAGCTGTTCGACACGTTCGTGCCGCGGATCCGGCGGGCGATGATCGACATGCTGAAGCTGGACGACGAACATCGCCACCGCCACGACCAGGCCGCGCACGAGGCGATCGCGGACGCCATCCGCGCCAAGGACCCCGACTTGGCCGCGACGCGCGCCCGCGAACACCTCAGCGCGGTGCGAAGCTCACTGGCCTAGTCGCGGTGCTGTTCGAGGAGTGATCGCAGCCACGGCGTGAGCGCGGCCAGATCCTCGACGTTGTCCTGCGGGATCGAGATCGGCCGGGTACGGCGGTCCGCCGGCGTGACCTGGACCGTCCGAGCGAGTGGCAGACCGGCCGGGCCGTCGATGCTCGTGATGCCGGACCAGGGGAGGTTGCGGCCGCGGCTGATCCCGTCGCTGTCGATCCGGACCACGGGGCGATTGGTGATCAGCTGCCACGCGGTCAGCGCGGTCCCGTAGACGAACGCGGCCAGTGCGGTGAGGCGGAGCACGCTGAGGGTGCCGGTGAACCCGTCGGACTGCAGGTGGTCCACGTTCGTCCACGCGGACGCCACCATCAGCAGGCCGAAAGCCGCTAGCCGCACCACGAGCCGGCCGCGGCGTGGCGGGAACTCCACGCTGCCCTTGGACTCCAGCTCAGCGGACCACGTCTCGGCGGACACTCATGAACCCCACTTCGCAGTGTGCTCGGCCGCGGTCGGCGGGTCGGCGCCGTGGCGGGTGCAGGTGATCGCCGCCGCCTTCACCGCGTAGTCCACGACGTCGCGCAGGTCCTCGAACGTCAGTCCGGCGAGCCGCCGTTCGCCGAGCAGCCCGCGCGCGTCCAGACCGGCGATCAGCGCCGACATGAACGAGTCGCCCGCGCCGACGGTGTCGACGACCTCGATCACCGGCGCGGTCACGTCGACCCGTGCGTCGCGGCTGACCCCGAGCGCGCCCTTGCCGCCGCGGGTGATCACCACGCACTGGGTCCGCTCCGCGGTCAGCAGCTCCTCCGCGATGTCCTCCGGATACATCCCGGGTCGGAGGAACTCGCAGTCCTCATCGCTGAGTTTGACCAGGTCGCTCAAGGCCGCAAGCGCCCGTACCGCTTCCCAGGTCGCGACGGGGTCGGGGGTGATGCTCGGGCGCGCGTTCGGGTCCAGCGTCACGGTCACCGGCTGATCGGCGACCGACTCCAGGAACTCCCGGATCGCTGCCGCGCCGGGCTCCAGGACGGTCGCGATCGACCCGGTGTGGATCGCCGGACAGCCGCGGGACAGCGACAGCGCCGGAGGCTCCCACGCGATGTCGAACTTGTACGTCGCGACGCCGGCCGCATCGAGCGTCGCGGTCGCGGTGCTGGTCCGGAACTTGGGGTCGACCGAGCCCGGCGCCAGCTGGACGCCGTTCCCGAACAGGTGCGCCCCGAGCTGATCGCCGTACGCGTCGGTCCCGAACCGCGTCACCAACTCGGTCGGTACGCCGAGGCGCGCCAGCCCGACCGCGACGTTCGCGGGAGACCCGCCGGGGGTCGCGTTGGTCTTGCCGTTCCCGTTCCCGTTACGAGGCTTGGCGGCACTGCCGACGATGTCCACGAGGGCCTCACCGACGACGAGCAGAGGGACGGTCACTGGGCCTCCCGGCCGGGACTGAGGAGCATCGGAAGCAGGGACGGCTCGGAGCCACAGCCCCGGGACCACGGCGGAGGCGCGGCCGAAAGCACAGTGCTCATCGCGCGTGCTCGAAGTCGATGGCGGAGTACGCGCGGAGCTTGGACAGCTGGTGGACGCTCTCGATGCTGCGGATCGTGCCGCTGCGCGATCGCATCACGAGCGAATGGGTGCGCGCGGTCGAGCCGCCGTACCGGACGCCGCGGAGCAGTTCGCCGTCGGTGATGCCGGTCGCGACGAAGAAGCAGTCGTCGCCGCCGACCAGGTTGTCGGTGTCGAGCACCCGGTCCAGGTCGTGGCCGGCGTCCAGCGCCTTCTGCCGTTCCGCGTCGTCGCGCGGCCAGAGCTTGCCCTGGATCTTGCCGCCGAGGCACTTCATCGCACAGGCCGCGATGATGCCTTCCGGCGTACCGCCGATCCCGAGCAGCATGTCCAGGCCGGTGTCCGGCCGGGCCGCCTCGACCGCGCCGGCCACGTCACCGTCGGAGATGAACTTGATCCGCGCGCCGGTCGCCCGGATCTGCCGGGCCAGGTCCTCGTGCCGCGGCCGGTCCAGCAGGACGACGGTGACGTCGTCGACCGTGGAGCCCTTCGCCTTCGCGACCCGGCGGATGTTCTCCGCGACCGGGAGCCGGATGTCGACCACCTCGGCGGCCTCCGGGCCCACGACGAGCTTCTCCATGTAGAAGACCGCGGACGGGTCGTACATCGAGTTCCGCGGCGCCACCGCCATCACGGCGATCCCGTTGGCCATGCCCTTCGCGACCAACGTCGTACCGTCGACCGGGTCGACCGCCACGTCGCACTCCGGTCCGGCGCCGGAGCCGACCTGCTCGCCGTTGTAGAGCATCGGGGCGTTGTCCTTCTCGCCCTCGCCGATCACCACGACGCCGTTCATCCCCACGGTGCCGATCAGCGTCCGCATAGCGTTCACGGCCGCGCCGTCAGCGCCGTTCTTGTCACCACGGCCGACCCAGCGCCCCGCCGCCATCGCCGCGGCCTCGGTGACCCGCACCAGTTCGAGCGCGAGGTTCCGGTCGGGCGCATCGGCCTCGACTTCCAGATGGGCAGGCGGAGTCGTCGGATCGCTCATGCTTCCACCTCGCTGGCGCTCGGCTCCAGCACGAGCGATAGATCGGCTCTGCTGGTTGGTCGCTCGCTGCGCTCGCTCATGCCAACGGATCGTAGCCAACGGCCCGAGGGGGTGTTCGGGCGGATTGCGCCTCGGGAGACACTGTGGGTATGAGTTCGACAGGTCAGGATGCTTCCAACGAGGCTGCGGCGCGGGAGCGGGCGCAGATCCAGGCGGAGGCGAACGAGTACCGGCAGGCGTACCGGCGGGACAAGCGGAAGTCGCAGACCGTCGGCAACATGGTGTTCGCGCTGCTGATCTGTCTCGTCGTGGTCGCGTTCCTGATCATCGTCACCTGGCGGCCGAAGCAGGAGACGGTCAAGGCCGTCGAGTACACCGCGCAACTGCAGGACGCCCGCAAGGCCGCCTCCTGGGTGCTCGGGCCGGAGCCGATGCCGTCCGGGTGGACCGCGACGAGCGTCGAGTTCCGCTCACCTCAGCAGGAGCCGATGACCTGGCATCTCGGCGTCGTCACGAACGAGAAGAAATACGTCGGCCTCGAACAATCGAATGTCTCCGGCGGCAAATACCTCGCCGACAAGCTCGGCAGAACCACCGACGACGGTACGACGACCGTCGACGGGGTGACCTGGCAACGCAAGGTTCTGCTGGACCGCAAGGGCGAGAACGCGTTGGTGCGGATAGGTTCCGGAGTGACCACGATCGTCACCGGAAATGCCGGATATCCGGCCCTCGAAACGTTCGCCGTGACCTTGCACTGAGTGGTTTTCGTCGCACCGAGTGCCGGTGAGTTTCCCGGGCACCGCCGGGTTTCGCTGCGTATTACCGAGTTTCCGCCGGCGCGCTGACCAATTTCCGGGCATTTCCGCCCACTTTCCGGACGGTCGTTGACACGTGCCCTCGGCAATTGGTTCGATCGATGCACGGCTTGTGCACGCTCGGGGACTAGCGGAAGGGCCAACCATGGTCGCGCCGTCCCGGGTGAAGGGTTGACCCGCCGATGTTCATCACCGGGATCTTGCTGGGTGCCGACGGCTCGCCGCATCTCGGCACTCCGTGGCAGCTCCTGGCCTACGGCGGCGGCACGCTGTTCGGTGCGGCGCTCGAGAGCGCCCGCGAGTGCTCCTTCGACCAGTTGGTGGTGACGCTGGGCAGCGCCTCGGAGGCCGTCCACGAGCGGATCGACCTGGACGGAGTGCGGGTGGTCGAGTCCCCGCACTACGACACCGGGAGTTCCTCGATCGTCCCGGCCCTCGACGCGGTCGACCGGCGGGCCGACGGGATCGTCGTCCTGCCGGGTGATCAGCCCGGGATCACGTCGGCCGCCGTCTGGTCGCTCGTCGCCGAGGCCGCGACACCGATCGGCGTCTGCCGGTACGACGACGGCGACGGCTACCCGTGCTGGTTCGGGCGCGAGCTGTTCGGCGAACTCCGCACGCTCCGTAGTGACGCGGACCTGTGGACCTCCGTCCACAGCGGCGTCCACCGCATCACCAGAGTCGATGCCATCGGCAACGTCCCGCCCCGCGTCACCACCTGGGCCGAGTACCACCGGCTCCTCTCCGGCACCCCCATCCCCGAAGAGCTCCCGCTCGACACCCACCCGATTCCCGTAGCCCCGATTGCCCGCCCCCGCCGCCGTACCGCCCCCTGACCACAGCGGCGCCGGACCGTCGCGCCCAACCCACCGCAGCGACGGTGCACAAGAAATGGTGAGCGAGCACAGGTTATTGCCTGTACTCACCCACCAGATGGTGTTCAAGCCCACGCGACAGGCCATCAGGCCGCCAGCGCTCCGCGCAGATGCCGGTGCGTGACCGTCGCGACCCGGGCCCCGAGCGCGGCCGCGGTGCGCAGGTCGGTCGCCGGCGGCGCCTTCTCCGCGGACAGGTCCGCGTCGGACTGCGCCATCGCGCCCATCCAGCTGCCGAGCCGGTTCAGGTCCTCGATGCTCGCGGTGCTCTCCGCCCAGCCCGGGTAGATGTCCAGGCCGACCCAGATCATCCCGTGCTGCGCCGCGAACACCGCCAGGTCGACCAGGCTGTTCAGCTTGTCGCCGGACATCGCCTTCGAGTTGGTGAAGCCGGCGGCGATCTTGTCCCGCCAGCCGAGATCGGCGGCCCAGACCCGCACACTCTCCTCGGCGAACTTCTTGAACACCCAGCTCGGGCTCCCCATGTACGTCGGAGCTCCGAAGACGATCGCGTCGGCTGCGGTGAGCCGCTCCCAGACGTCCTCGGTCAACTCGTCCAGCGGGACCAGGTCGGCCGTCGTGTCCGGGACCGACGTGGCCCCGGCCGCGACCGCCTCGGCCTGCTTCGCGGTGTGCCCGTAGCCCGAGTGAAAGGCGATCGCGATCCGGGCGGGAGTGTTGCTCATGCTTCCTCCTGAGTCTTTAGCGGACTACAGTCCGTCTTATGAACGACAGTACCGGACCGCGGTCCGCTTCACAACGGGATCTTCCGGTCGTGGGGGAGCCACGCCCGGAACGCGCCGACGCCCGCCGGAACCGGCTCCGGGTGCTGGAGGCCGCGGATCGGTTGTTCACCGCGCACGGGGTGCAGAACGTGTCGCTGGACGCGATCGCCGCCGAGGCGGGCGTGGGGAAGGGGACGGTGTTCCGCCGGTTCGGGGACCGCGCGGGGCTGGCGGTCGCACTGCTCGACGAGCGCGAGCAGGAACTGCAGGCGAGGATCATCAGCGGTCCGCCACCACTCGGTCCGGGAGCGCCGCCGTTGGTGCGGTTACTGGCGTTCCTCGACGCGTACCTCGACCTGCTGGACCGGCACGTCGCGCTGTTCATGGACAGCGAGAACGCGTCAGACGGCGCGCGCTACCGGATCGGTTCGTACCACCTCTGGCACCGGCACCTGTCGCACTTGATCGAGTCCGCCCGTCCGGACCTCGACGCGGACTACACGGCGCACGTACTGCTGGCGCCGCTCGCGGCCGACCTGCACAACGCCCTGCGGACACAGGGTTTCGAGCTCGACCGAATGCGGGCCGGCCTCGCCGCGATCGCCAAGAACCTGCTCAGCGCCTGAACTTCCATCGTCGTCGTACGCCTCGAGACCGGCCATGAACGCCTTCTCCTGCTCCGGCGACAGCGTCAGCTCCCAGGACTACCTCTGCTCGGCGTGGAACGTGTAGAAGTCGTCGCCGTTCAGCGGGTCGCGGATCAGGTCACCACTCGCCGAATCGGTGCGGCTTTGCGCAACCTTCACGTCAGGTCGCGGATCAGCCTGATTTCCGGGAGTTTCCCGAGCGAGGAGTACGTGCGGCCGGCGGTCTCGGTGAACCCGTACCGCGTGTAGAACGTGCGCGCGCGGATATTTGCCTCAAGCACCCAAAGCCCCACATTGGTACAGTCCGCGGCCCGCAGATCGGCACACGCCGCGTCGGTCAGAGCCCGCCCCGCGCCGGTTCCCCAGTGGTCAGGATGCACGAAGAGCGCGTACAACTCACCGCTGCGCGGCGGCGCCTCCGGATCGCGCTCGGGCCCGACACCGGCGTACCCGATGACTTTGTCTTGGCGTACGGCGACGTGGATTCGGGAGCGGCCGGCGGCGATGCTGTCGGTCCAGGAGGTGGCGATCGCCGACGGGTCCATCGCGTCGAGGAAATCCTGGGGGACCAGGCCGGTGAACGCGGCCCGCCAACTGGCGACCCGCGCCTCGGCGGCGCCCGGGAGATCTTCTGGCCGGGCCGAACGGACGATCAGTTGGGTTTTTCCTCGTGGGCGGCTTGGGCCTTGGCGAGGCGTTCGCGGGCGCCGTCGAGCCAGCGCTGGCACGTGGTGGCCAGCTCCTCGCCGCGCTCCCACAGGGCCAGCGACTCCTCGAGCGTGGTACCGCCGGCTTCTAGCTTGCGGACCACCTCGACGAGTTCCTCGCGGGCCTGCTCGTAGGTGATCTCGGGTCGGTCGCCGCTCACGTGTTCTCCTCGGACTTGACTTCGACCGTGAAACGGCCGTCGGTGACCCGCGCCTGCAACAGATCACCCGGCGCGACCTGCGCCACTTCCCGTACGGCGGTCCCGTCGGCGAGCTGCAGCACGGAGTACCCGCGCTCGAGGGTCGCCTTCGGGGACAATGCCCGCACACTCGCCAACCGGTGCGCGATGTCGTCGCCGGCCCGGTCGAGCCGGTGCGTCAGGGTCCGCCGGCTCCGCTCGATCAGCGCCAGGACCTCGTCGGACCGGCGCTGCAGATCGGTCACCGGCGCCGCCAGCGCCGGCCGGCTCCGGATCGCCGCCAAAGCATGCGCTTCCCGATCCAGCCACGACCTGATCGCCCGCGAGCCGCGCTCGCGCAGCAGCCGCACGCCGTCCAGCTCCTCGCGCACGTCCGGCACGATCCGCTTCGCCGCGTCGGTCGGCGTCGACGCCCGCAGATCCGCGACCAGGTCGAGCAGTGGCGAGTCCGGCTCGTGGCCGATCGCGCTCACGACCGGCGTACTCGCCTTCGACACCGCGCGGATCAATCCCTCGTCGGAGAACGGCAGCAGGTCCTCCAGCGATCCGCCACCGCGCGCGATCACGATCACCTCGACCGACTCGTCCGCGTCCAGCTTCCGCAGCGCGGTCATCACCTCGCCGGCCGCCGACGGCCCCTGCACCGACGCGTACTCGATCCGGAACGCGACCGCCGGCCACCTCCGCTTCGCGTTCTCCAGCACGTCACGCTCGGCCGCCGAGTCGCGCCCGCAGATCAACCCGATCGTGTGCGGCAGGAACGGCAGCTTCCGCTTCCGGTGCGGCGCGAACAGGCCCTCGGCGCCGAGCAGTTGCTTGAGCCGCTCGATCCGGGCCAGCAGCTCACCGATGCCGACGTGCCGGATCTCGTTGACCGCGAGCGCGAGCGTCCCGCGCCGGGCGAAGAAGTTCGGCTTGGCGTTCACGACGACCCGCGAGCCGTCTTTCACCGGCGGGTCGACCGCCTCGAACACCCGGCGGTTGCAGGTGAACCGCAGCGAGATATCCGCGTCGGTGTCCCGCAGCGTGCCGAAGACAGTCGTCGTACCGCGCCCGATCGAGACGTCGGTCAGCTGTCCCTCGACCCACACGGCACCGAGCTGGTTGATCCAGCTGGCGATCCCGTTCGCGATCGTGCGAACGGCCGCGGGTGCGTCCGGTGAGGTCTCCAAAGCCACCCCCAGACCCTACGACCCCGCACCGACAATCACTAACGTTGAGTGATGCGTCCGCTGCTACTGCTCGATTTCGACGGTCCGCTCAACCCGCACGCGGCCGACGGAATCCCGCCCGGGTACGTGCGGCACGAGATCACTGAGGGCGCAAAGACCTGGCGGGTCCTGCTCAACCCGAGTCACGGCGGACAGCTCAAGGAGCTTGCGAAAACGTTTGAGCTGGTGTGGGCGAGCAGCTGGGAGGACGGCGCGAACCGGCTGCTCGGGCCGCGGCTCGGCCTGCCGCCGCTGCCCACGATCCGGTGGCCGGATCGCAAGCCGGTACGCCATGGTTCCTGGAAGGCGCCGTACGTCGCGGAGTGGGTCGGCGATCGTCCGTTCGCCTGGGTGGACGACGAGGTGGGGGAGTTCGAACGAACACGTTTTCCGGGGGCGCACCAACTGATTCTCCGGGTCGATCCCCGGACCGGGCTGACCGAGCGGGACTTCGAGGAGCTCCGGGTGTGGGGCGGCGGAAAACCCGTTGCGGACAAGGCGTTTCCGTCGCATTCTTGACGTGCTGGAACACCTCCCACGGGGGAGCCGTCCGGACAGGGCGGACGGCTCCTCGACGTCCGATGGACCTCCGCTTCGGCATGCTGTCGGCATGCGAGAGCAGGAAGTGATCGGGTACGCGCGGCTGTACGGGCCACTGGCCGTGGTGTCGGTGGTGATCTCGTTCCAGCCGATCCTCCCGCCGGACTACGGAACGCTGTGGGAGATGGCCGGCCGCCAGGGTGGCGGACCGGCGATTCTCGGTGCGCTGCTGATGGGCGCGATGATCGCGCTGCTGGCGCACGCGAGCTTCCGTCCGGCGACGACCGTGGCGGTCCCGACCGGGATCGCGGTGCTCGCGGGCCTGATCGTGGTGATGCTGCTCACAAAGCCGGGCACGCGGAGCCCGACGCCGGAGCTGACTTCGTTCGGTGATGCCGCTGTCGCGGTGGTGTGCTGCACGTGTGCGCTGGCGGTTTCGCACCTGGTACGACTCCGGCGGCGTTAATCCGGGCCCGTACCATGGGGACCGTGACTGCCCAGCCTGACAACACCGGTACTTCGACCGCGACCAAGACCAAGCGGGTGCTGCTTGCGGCCCCCCGCGGGTACTGTGCGGGCGTCGACCGGGCGGTCGTGGCGGTGGAGAAGGCCCTCGACCTCTACGGTCCGCCGGTGTACGTGCGCAAGGAGATCGTGCACAACAAGTACGTCGTCCAGACGCTGCAGAAGCGTGGCGCGATCTTCGTCGACGAGACCGAAGAGGTCCCCGAGGGCGAGACGGTGATCTTCTCCGCGCACGGTGTCGCCCCGGTGGTGCACGAGGAGGCGGCGGCGCGGCAGCTGAAGACGATCGACGCGACCTGCCCGCTGGTGACGAAGGTGCACCACGAGGCGAAGCGGTTCGCGGCGACGGACTACGACATCCTGCTGATCGGTCACGAGGGCCACGAAGAGGTCATCGGCACCTCCGGCGAGGCCCCGGACCACGTGCACCTGGTCGACGGGCCCGACGACGTACCGAATGTCGTTGTCCGGGACCCGGAGAAGGTCGTCTGGCTGTCGCAGACCACGCTGTCCGTCGACGAGACGATGGAGACGGTACGCCGCCTGCGCGAACGGTTCCCGCACTTGCAGGACCCGCCGAGCGACGACATCTGCTACGCCACCCAGAACCGTCAGGCCGCGGTGAAGAAGCTCGCGCCCGAGGCCGACCTGATGATCGTGGTCGGTTCGCGGAACTCGTCGAACTCGGTGCGCCTGGTCGAGGTCGCGGTCGAGCACGGCGCCAAGGCCGGCTACCTGGTCGACTTCGCCGACGAGATCGACGAGGCCTGGCTCGAAGGTGTCGACGCGGTCGGCGTCAGCAGCGGCGCGAGCGTGCCCGAGGTGCTGGTGCGCGACGTCCTGCGCTGGCTCGCCGAGCGCGGCTACGCCGACGTACAGGAAGTCACCACCGCGGAGGAGAGCCTCACCTTCGCCCTCCCCCGAGACCTCCGCACCGACCTCAAAGCGGCCGGGCTCCCCACCACCGGCACCTCAGACCACGCCTGGACTATTTGATCCTGATCAGGGTGCTGGCCTTCGTGTCGAACCAGCCCCGCGTGCCGCAGAAGCCCACCCGGTACGTGAACTTGTAGGTGCCTGGCTTCGTGTAGGTATGGGTGTCGATCAGATACGTCTGGCTGCCGTGCTTCAGTTCTTTGGTGGTGCAATCGAGCGGCCCGCCGTCGGAGCCCCCGGGAATGCCCTCACCGAAGCTGTAGTCGGATCCGCTCGACAGGTCGACGAACAGGCTGTCGGCCGACAACAACGTGTTCTCGGGCTGGACCGTGGGGATGAAGGCCTTGCCGGAGACGGTGATGTTCATCGTTACCGTGCGGCCTTTGATGGTTGGTTTCAGGAGGACCTGGATCGGCGGGGGTGGCGGGAGGGGCTTGGCTGTTGGTGGGCCGGTGATCACGGTCTTGGGGGCGCCGGGGGTGTTCGTGACCGGCGGGGCGCCGCCGATGTTCGTGACGTTGCCGAGGGCAAGGGCGATCGCCACTACGCAGGCCGTGGCGATACCGACCACGCCGGCGGTGCGGCGGCGGCGTACCTTGCGGACGCGGGCGAACACTGCCTCGCTCGGGACGGCGCTCGGCGGTGGTGGTTCGGCGACCAGTTGGTCGAAGCGGCTCTTCAGGTCTTCGGTCATGGCTCAGCCCTCCTTCTGGGCAGGGGCGGAGACGGCGGCGACCAGATGATGCTCGCGGAGCTTGGCCAGTCCGCGGGAGACGTTGCTCTTCACCGTCCCGAGCGAACAGCCCATGATCTGGGCGATCTCGGCTTCCGGCAGATCCTCGAAGTACCGCAGGACGAGCGTCGCGCGAGTCCGCCGGGGGAGCGTGGCGAGTGCCCGGAGCAGCAGGTCACGATCGTCCACGACGCCGTACTCCGACGGTCCTGAGGACTGGTGCGGTTCGGGGAGATGCTCGGTCGGCGTCTCGCCCTTCCATTTGCGGCGCCACCACTGGGTGCTGGTGTTCACCATGACGGTGCGGGTGTAGCTCTCCAGCGCGTTCCCGCTGCGCAGCGAGGCGCGGTGGAACCACACCTTCGTCAGCGATGTCTGCACGAGGTCCTCGGCGAGATGCCACTCGCCGGTCAGCAGGTATCCGAACCGCTGCAACGCCGTGAACCGCCCGTCCACGAAGTCCGCGAATTCCCGATCCCGTCCTGGATCCATGGCCACATACCCCCAGCTCTCATCCGGTCAGGAGTGTGATGAGGCGAGGGTTCCGAAAGGTTGAGCTGTGATCGGACAGTGCGGAGCTTGTGATGTTCAGCCGTCGTACGCCGCCTGCGCCTTGGTGATCGCCGGCATGTTGGTCTCGGCCCAGTCGGTGAGGACGGCGATCGGGGCGATCAGCGAGGCGCCCAGGGGCGTGAGGGTGTAGACGACGCGCGGCGGGATCTCGGCGAAGACCTCGCGGGTGATCAGGCCGTCGCGCTCCAGGCGGCGCAGAGTCTGGGTGAGCACCTTGGGCGCGACCCGGCCGATCCCGTCGCGGAGCTCGGTGAACCGCAGCGGGCCGTCGCGCAGCAGCAAGACAGCGAGCACCGTCCACTTGTCGCCGATCCGGTCCAGGATCACCCGGGTCGGGCAGTTCGGGTCGAAGACGTCGCCTTTGGTTACCACAAGGTACTTATAGCACGTTGAAGTAGCCAGTTACCAATGGATACTGTCCAGCTCAGACCTCACAGACAGGAGTAAAGATGAAGATCGCGGTGTACGGCGCGAGCGGCATGGTCGGCAGCCGGGTGGCGGCCGAGGCGGTGAACCGTGGACACGAGGTGACCGGCGTGACGCGATCCGGCGGTGACCTGCCGACCGGCGTCCGCGCGGTCCAGGCGAGCGCGAACGACGTCGCGACGGCCAAGGAGCTCGCGGGCGAGTCGGACGTGCTGGTCGCGGCGATCGGTCCGAGCCGGGACGGCGGCGACCACCAGCACTACCTGGACGCGGTCGACAATCTGATCGCCGCGGTGCGGGGGACGGCGACCCGGCTGATCGTGGTCGGCGGCGCCGGCAGCTTGGTTGTCAACGGCAACCGGGTGGTGGACGGCCCGGACTTCCCGGCCGAGTACAAGAACGAGTCGCTGACCGTCTCGCAGGCGTTGGAGAACCTCCGCGCCAGCGACGTGAACTGGACCATGCTGTCCCCGGCGTTCGTGATCGCCCCCGGCGAGCGGACCGGTGTCTTCCGGCTCAGCCTCGACGAGCCGATCGGCGACCACATCTCCGCCGAGGACTACGCGGTCGCGCTGATCGACGAGCTCGAGAAGCCCGCCCACAACCGCCAGCGCTTCACCCTGGGCTACTGAGCGGCTTGCCGAGATACCCGCGGGCCAGCATCGTCACCCACTGGTAGACGGCGTCCTCCGCGGGTGCCAGCGGGCCGGGCCGGAAGTGCGGTGACTCGGCGCCGCGCTGGACCGACTCGCACGCGGCCCAGTCCTCGCGGTTGGTGATGTCCCAGAACTCCACGGCGTACGACGGGTCGGTCACCTCGGGACGGAAGTACCAGGAGCATTCGATCGCGGTCAGTCCGGGAGCGCGTGGCTCGAGTCGATGCGTCATCACGTAGTCGGGGTGCAGTGAGAGCAACAGGTTCGGGAACAGGCCGACGTAGTTGACCTGTCGTGGGTTCACACCTGGCAGCGGGACTCCATGCGACCGGCCGTCGAGCGACATCGTCTCGGCGTCCGGCCGCAGGTCCATCAACCCGCCGACCCACGCGCCGGGCAGATCCCAGTTGTCGCCCGACGACGGCGGCGACACCTTGCAGAGCTCGGGATGGATCAGCGGGCAGTGGTAGCACTCGTGGTAGTTCTCCACGATCGTCTTCCAGTTGGCCGCGACGTCGTACGAGTGCCGGGCCTTCATGACCAGCGATTCCGGCGCGTACGGCGCGACGAGATCCGTCAGCCCGCCGACGTGGTCCGAGAACGCCTCCGCCGTACCGGTCGCGTTCACGAACAGCCACCCCTGCCATACCTCGGCCGGCAGTTCGACCAGCCCGTACGGCGTGGGGTCGAAGGCGTCACCCATCCTCGGTGCGGCCTTCACCGACCCGTCGAGCTCGTACGACCATCCGTGGTACGGGCACACCACCGCGCGGCGGTCGCTCGTCTCGTCGCGCTGCAACAGCTCGTGCCCGCGATGCCGGCAGGTGTTGGCGAACGCCCGCGGCCGGTCCCCGAACGTGACAACGGTCGCGATGTCACCAACGGTCACCTCGCGGTACGTCGTACCGCCGGCCAGCTCGTCGACGCGGCCGAGGCACGTCCACGTCCCGGCGAAGAAGTGCCGGCGTTCCCACGCGAGCACGTCCGGATCGACATACGCCGCCCGCGGCAGCATGACCGACTCGCCGTGCGGCCGTAGCGAAGCTTCCAGCGCGTCAAAGGGGAGCATCTACCAACTATCGGGCGAACTCCACGTACTTGCCCAGCACGTAGTCCCAGCCGGTGTCGTAGCTCAGGCGCGCCCGCCCGCCGCCTTCGCCGCTTCCTCGCCGACCGAGTGGCTGAAGAGCGGCCACCACGCCGACGTCTCCGCGGTGAATGCCTCGAACGCGCGGTCGACGCCGACCGGTACGACAACGGTCTTCACCAACGGTGACAGGTCTTGTTCCACAGTCATGTCCGTTCCTCCTCGGTCCGCCGGACGTGGTCGGCGTACGCCTGCAGCGTGTCGCCCCAGAACTGGTCGAGCCAGCTGCGCAACTCGTCGAGACCCGCCTGGTGGACGCGGTAGATGTTCCGCGTCCCGCGCGCCTCGTGCCGCACCAGCCCGACCGCGCCGAGCACCTTCAGGTGCTGCGAGATCGCGGGCCGGCTGACCGGGACGTGGTCGGCCAGTACGCCGACCGAACACGGCCCGCCGGTCCGCAGCGTCTCGAGGATCACCCGCCGGGTCGGGTCGCCCAGTGCGTCCAGCACCGGCCCGACGGCGGCGAGTGATCCGTAAGTCTCCACGAACGGTAAGTTGCCACTAACGGACCGAGGAGGCAAGCCTCAGTTGAAGGGATCGAGGATCAGTCCGGCGTCCTGGGGGTTGCCGTCGTGAACCAGGGCCTCGTGGTTGCCGACGTCGTCGAACGCGAAGCCGTACGCCTTGCCGTCGGCCATCTGGGCGTGGATGGCCTTCGAGTAGTGGTTGGTGACGCCGTCCTTGTAGAAGTTCGCGTCGTTGGCGTCCGGCTGGTTCGGGTTGGTCAGCAACGTCGAGCGGTTGTAGCCGGCGCACAACGTGCGCGAGATCGGGCCGCGGACCTGGTCGTTCGGTGCGTCGAGCAGCTTCGCGCAGCCGAAGACACTCGCCGCGTCCGGCTTCTGGAAGGACGTGACGACCGCACCGGAGCTGTTGGTGAAGTTCATGACGTTGCCCGACACCTTGCCGAAGTACTTCGTGTCGGGCTGGTCGCCGAACGGCGTCACCGTCAACGTGTCCGAGCTGTACTTCGACCAGACGCGGTTGATGTAGTCGTCCATCACGTTCGCCGGGAGCGCGCCGGTCTCGACGCCGTACGACGGGGAAAGCACCCGGATGACCGAGCCGTCCGAGCCCTTCTGGATCAGGCCGCCCCAGCCGCCCGCGGTGTTCTTGAGCGCGTCGTAGACCGCGTTGTAGCCACCGGACTTGAGGTGCCCGGTGGTGTTGCCGTTCACGCTGACCGCGTACGGCGCCGAGAACATGTCCACCTGTGTGCTGTTGATCCACAGCCCGCTGTCGTTGAGCGTGTACTCCGACCAGTTGAACAGGATGTTCCGGTTCGGATCGTCCGGGTTCTGTACGGCGGGTTGCACCAGGCCGCCCGTGGTCAGTTTGAAGACCAGCTTCTGGCCGTACGAGAAGTAGACCCGGCCGGAGAACTTCGGCATCTGGATCGTCACCGACTGGCCGTTGCCCGGTCCCTGGATCGACGCGTCGGGCGCCGGGGTGGGCGGGTTGCCGCCGGCCGGCCAGGCGTGGAAGGTGCCGGACGCATCGGCCCAGCCCTGCTGGCCGGTCGCCAGATTCGTGCCCAGGTTGTAGATGTAGACCGCGTCGCCACGGCCCGAGTTGTTCGTGATCTTGAGCGGAATAGTTGCCGGTACTGCGTCCTGTGCCGCCTCGGCCGCACGATGCGGCGCAGCCGACAACACACCGGCCACCGCCACCGCAGCCGCGACAACGCCTGCAATTCGCGTTCTGACACGCATTCGTTTCTCCTCACGTCCGCCTGAGAGAGCGCTCTCATCGTTCCGTGAAGAGGCCACCGGCTGTCAACAGCCCATCACTGTCGGCTTTCCGACATCAGTCCTGCGGCGCACCCTCGCCGGTGAGGCCGTCGATCGACTCCCGGATCAGATCGGCGTGGCCGGTGTGCCGGGCGTACTCCTCGATCAGGTCGACGAGGATGTAGCGCAGACTCGGCGACTGCCCGCCGCGACCCTTCCACTGGGCCAGTTGGTCGACCCCGCCCTTGGCGAGCACCTCGGCGACGGCGGCGCGGGAGCGCGCGACCGACGCCTCCCACAGCGCCATCAGCTCTTCGGGGGAGTCGTCCGCCGCGCTGCTCCACTCCCAGTCCGGGTCGGCGTCCCAGTCGACGGCGTCCCACGGAGCGCCGAGTTCCTGGCCGAGCAGCCGGCGAGTGAAGTACTCGTCCTCGACCAGTGCGAGGTGCTTGAGCAGTCCGCCGAGCGTCACCGTCGACGGCGGGTGCTTCGTGGCGAGACCGGCCGCGTCGAGACCGCCGCACTTCCAGGCGAACGTCCGCCGATTGCGCTCGAGCGCACCGAGCAACGTGTCGGCCTCGGGCCCGGCGATCGGCGGCTCGGTCAAAGGTGCGTTGTCCATACCGAGCACGCTAACGGTGGTTCCGGACGATCACCGTCCGGAACGCGTCAGCCGGCCTGTGACGGCGGCCACCGGTGGGTCGTCGGAGCCTCGTCGAGAGCGAGGAACTCCGGCGCGGTCAGCGGACGAACCGACGCCTCGATCGACTCCATCGCGGTCAGCTCGGCCTCCGTGACGTGCAGGTCGCGGAGCTTCCGCGCGGTGATGAACACCCGCCGCTCGAACGAGCCGACGGTGCCGTTGTACGCCTCGACCGCGGACGTCAACGACCTCCCCACGCGCCCCAAGTGATCGCCCATAGTCCCGAGCCGTTCGTACAACTCCCGCCCGAGCTCGAACACCTGCTGCGCCGACTCGGTCAGCGCCGACTGGTTCCACGCGTAGGCCGCGGCGCGCAACGTCGCGATCAGGGTCGTCGGCGTCGCCAGGATCACCCGGCGCTCAGCGGCGTACTCCAGCAGGGTGGGCTCGATGTCGAGGGCCGCGGACAGGAACGACTCGCCCGGCACGAAGAGGATCACGAACTCCGGTGACGGCGAGAGACGCGTCCAGTACGCCTTCGCCGCAAGCTGGTCGACATGCGTGCGCAGGTGCCGCGCGTGTGCTCGCAAGCGGTCCTCGCGGACGTCCGCGTCATCCGACTCGCTGGCATCGAGGAACGCGGCGAGCGGCACCTTCGAGTCGACGACGAGATTCTTGCCCTCGGCAAGTCGGACCACCAGGTCCGGCCGCAGTACGCCGTCCTCGCCGACCGTCGTCGCCTGTTCGGTGAAGTCGCAATGCGACACCATCCCCGCGAGCTCGACGGTCCGGCGCAGGTGCAGCTCGCCCCATCGTCCACGCACCTGCGGCTTCCGCAACGCGGTCGACAACGACGCGGTCTCGCGACGCAACGCCTCGCCACTCATCCGCACCTCGTTGACCTGCTGGTGCAGCTGGCTCTGCCACGCGGCCCGGCCCTGCTCGAGCTTGTTCAGCTGCGCGTGCAGGCGATCGAGCGCCTCCTTCACGACCGCCTGTCCGCCCATCTGCGCACCGACCGACGTCCGCTCCTGGGTCAGCTCGACGACCCGGTCCTCGGCCGCGTCGCGCTCGGCGGTGATCCGCGCGAGCCGTGAACCGTCCCGCCCGCGCGCCCAGAGCACACCGAACGCAGCACCCAGCAGCAGCCCGATGAACAGGAAGAGCAGGATCAGCAACAGCGTCGTACCGGTCATGTCACTGATAGTGCCGAACCCCACCGACAGTTTCCGGAATCCGCGCTCAGTGAGTCGCCGCGGCCTCGATCACGTACGTCGTACTCGCGGTGGCGACCGTGTCGACGAGGGTGAGGCCGGCCGATGCGAGCAACACGCGGTACTGGTCGGTCGTGCGCTCGCGGCCGCCGGTCATGATCAGCATGTTGACGTCCGAGAACGCCGTCCGGACGGGATCCGGCGACCGGTCGAGCAGTTGCTCCACGAGCAGCACGCGACCGTCCGTCGGCAGGGCGCGGCGGCAGTTGCGGAGGATCTCGATCGACTCGGCGTCCGCCCAGTCGTGGATCACCGACTTCAACACCAGTGCGTCGCCGGCCGGCACGCTGTCGAAGAAGTCGCCGCCGATCACCTGGAACTGCTCGGTGTCCGCGCCGGCGACCACATCGGGCTGGTCGAACAGCACACCGTGGATGGTCGGGTAGCGCTCCAGAATGCCGCTCAGAAACCGCCCGTGCCCGCCGCCGACGTCGACCACGCTGTCGTACCGGCTGAAGTCGTACGCCGTGACGACCGCGTTGGAAACCGCGTCCGCCATCGACGTCATCGCGGCGTCGAACGCGTCCTGCTCGTCGGGATGCTTGGCGCGGTACTCCCACACCGGTTCGCCGTGCACGATCGAGAACGCGGTCTCTCCGGAGCGGATGCACTGCTCCAACGCGGCGTACGCCTCCCAGTGAGAACCGGTCCCCACGAACCGGGCCCAGCCCGCGACCGAGCGCGGTACGTCGACCCGGAGCGCCGCACCGAGCTCGGTGTTCGCGAAGCTGCCGTCGTCGGCCGTGTACAGGCCGAGTGCGGTCAAGGCGTGCAGGAGTCGAGCGAGCGCTTGTTCGTCGGCGCCGCTCGACTCGGCGAGCTCGGCCAAGGTCCGTGGACCGGCGGCGAGCGCGTCGCTGATCCCGAGCCGAGCGGCGACCGAGATCGCTTGGGACACCTGGTACCCGCCGATCAGGCGGAGCAACTCCCGAGAAGCATCCATGGGGCATTGTGCGCCCGGGGAGGCCTGTCGGTCAGCAGTCCATCGCGGGGAACGCGTAGCCCTGCGCCTTCAGCAGCGGCAGCACCTTGTCCAGCGCGGCGACCGTCTGCGCGCGGTTCCCGCCGCCGTCGTGCATCAGGATGATGTTGTGGTTGTGCGCGTGGGTCATGATGTTGTGCACGATCGCGTTCGTCCCCGGCCGGGCCCAGTCCCGCGGGTCGACGTCCCAGAGCACCTGGACCTTTCCGGCCGCCTTGATGTCGGCCCGCACCTTCGGGTTCGAGGCGCCGTACGGCGGCCGGAAGCAGGTCGAGGCCGGTCCGTCGAAGATCTCGTGGTGCCGTTTCGCCGCCGATACCGCGGTGAGCTGCGGATGCGTGATCGAGTGACTGCCGATGGTGTTGCCCGCGGCAATCACCTGTTCGCGCAGCCCGGGGTGCGCGGTCTGCATCGCGCCGAGCTCGAAGAACGTCGCGTGCGCGCCGTGCTCGCGCAGTACCTGCAGGACCTTCGGTGTCCAGTACGGGTCCGGTCCGTCGTCGAAGCTGAAGAACAGGACCTTTTTGTTGCCTGTGGCAAACGCTGCGGTCGGGTTCGGCGCCGGCCTGTGCGGTGTCGACGGTGGTGCGTTCAAGGTCGGCGTCACGGTCGGCGTCGGCGACGGGGTCGCCGAGGTCTGCGCGGCGGCGGGCCGCGGCGGTGGTTCGTGCCCGAGTGCCAGGCCGAGTAGCGAACCGACGACGACGGCCAGCGCCACCCCGGTCGCGACGAACGCGGCGAACCTTCGGGACATGATCGCTCCCCACTGCGAATCAGGCGGTGTTTCCCCAGTGCTCCTGTCCAGGAGCGCCTCAACACAACGAAAGACGCCTTACCCGTCAGCTTGGTTGGCCTGTTCGTGTTGCGGTGAGATCTCGACTGTCGCGGTTCCGCCCCGGTGGTACAGCCGCCCCTCCAGCGACTTCACGCTCGCGACCAGCACGAAGCTCATGCTGACCAGCAGCGACCACGCCCCGAACTTCGCCGGGTGCACGAGCCGCCACACGTTCACCTGGTCGGGGTAGTTCCACGCGTCCAGGAACGTGCCCGCGTTCTCGGCGATCCACAGGAAGAACCCGATCAACGCGAACGCCACCACGAGCGGCATCCGGTAGCGCCGTACCCCGACCGTGAAGAAGACCCAGGTACGACGCAACACGACGAGCAACCCGAACGCGATCGGGATCCGCAGGTCGGGGATCCAGTGATGGGTGAAGAAGTTCGCGTAGATGAGGACGGCGAGAACCGTGGTCTGGATCGGCCGGTAACCACTCACGCGCAGGTCGAACCGGCGCCACGCCTGACAGATGTAGCTGCCGACCGCGGCGTACATGAACCCGGCGAACAGCGGTACGCCGGCGATCTTCGTCACCGCGTCACCCGGGTACTGCCACGAGCCGACGTGCACCTTGAACAGCTCCAGCCCGAGCCCCACGAGGTGGAACCCGAAGATCACCGCGACCTCGCGCCAGGTCTCCAGCCGGACGAGCCAGAACAGCAGCGTCAGTGCGAGGCAGTAGATCAGCAACGCGTCGTACCGGGCGATCGGCAGGGCGACGTACTTCGAGATCGCCAGGCCCGCGAACAGGAACCCCGGGAACAGGCACGACACCACCTCCAGGCACCCGAACCGGAGGAACTGCAAGCAGCCGAACACGAAGCGTGAAGAGAACCCGAGGCGGGCGGTCCAGGTGGTCACAGACTGGAGACGTTGCTTGCGGACGCCTGGTTGGGAGAAATAAGAACAGCAGTGGGAGGTGGGCGATGGATCCGAAGGTGGTCTACGAGACCGACCGGCTCCTGGTGCGCGACTGGACCGATGCCGACGGGGACCGGGTGTTCGACATCTACCGGCGCTGGGAGGTGTCCCGCTGGCTCGGTGCCGCGCCGCGGGTGATGGCCGACCGCGGGGCCGCGTCGCAGGTGATCGCCCGCTGGAACGAGCGCAACCGCGACTCGACGTACGGCATCTGGGCGGTCCAGGAGCGCGCCTCCGGGACGGTCGCGGGCACCGTCCTGCTGGTGCCGCTGCCCGACCCGACGGACGGGACGGCCGCCCGGGGCGAGGTCGAGGTGGGCTGGCACTTCCACCCGGACGCCTGGGGCCGCGGGCTGGCGACCGAGTCGGCGCGGGGCGCGATCGAGCACGGATTCAAGGCCGGTGTGGGCCAGATCTACGCGGTGGTCCGCCCGGACAACGTCGCGTCGCTGGCCGTGTGCGGCCGCCTCGGCATGCACCGGATCGGCCGCACGAACCGCTGGTACGGCGCTGAGCTCGAGGCGTTCCTGATCTGACGGATTGGGGTACTTCGGTGTTCGCCGCGTAACCTTGACGCCCGTGGCACTCACCATCGGAATCGTCGGACTCCCCAACGCGGGCAAGTCAACCCTGTTCAACGCGCTGACCAAGAACGACGTGCTCGCCGCGAACTACCCGTTCGCGACCATCGAGCCGAACGTCGGGGTCGTCGGTGTCCCGGACCCGCGGCTGGGCAAGCTGGCCGAGCTGTTCGACTCCCAGAAGGTGATCCCCGCCACCGTCCAGTTCGTCGACATCGCGGGGATCGTCCGCGGCGCGTCGGAGGGTGAGGGCCTGGGGAACAAGTTCCTCAGCCACATCCGCGAGTCGGACGCGATCTGCCAGGTCACCCGGGTGTTCCGCGACGACGACGTCACCCACGTCGACGGCAAGGTCTCGCCGGCCGACGACATCTCCACCATCCAGACCGAGCTGATCCTCGCCGACCTGCAGACCGTCGAGAAGGCGATCCCGCGGCTGGAGAAGGAAGCCCGGCTGAAGAAGGAGAGCGCCGCCGTCCTGGACGCGGTCCGCGAGGCGCAGAAGCACCTCGAGGCCGGCACGCCGATCATCGCCACGGACATCGACCGCGACGCGATCCGCGAACTGATGCTGATGACCGCGAAGCCGTACCTGTACGTCTTCAACTGCGACGCCGACGAGCTCGCCGACGAAGAGCTGAAGCAGAAGATGCGGGACCTGGTCGCGCCCGCCGAGGCGATCTTCCTGGACGCCAAGTTCGAGGCCGAACTGGTCGAACTCGGCGACGAGGACGAGGCCCGCGAGATGCTCACCGAGATGGGCATCGAGGAACCCGGCCTCGACGTACTGGCCCGGGTCGGCTTCGACACCCTCGGCCTGCAGACGTACCTGACCGCGGGCCCGAAGGAGTCCCGCGCCTGGACCATCAAGCGCGGCGCCACCGCCCCCGAGGCCGCCGGCGTCATCCACACCGACTTCCAACGCGGCTTCATCAAGGCCGAAATCGTCTCCTACAACGACCTGATGGACGCCGGCACCATGACCGCCGCCCGCTCCGCCGGCAAAGTCCGCATGGAAGGCAAGGACTACGTGATGCAGGACGGCGACGTCGTGGAATTCCGCTTCAACGTCTGACGCGGTCGCGGTCGCGGTCGCGGTTGCGCAAACCTCTCCTCTGCTACGGTTCCGGTCGCCGACGATCGTAGAGAGGGAGCGGATGGGGGCCGGGAAGGGATCGAAGGCCGAGCGACAGCGGCAAGCGCAGATCTTGCGGTATTGGCGCGCTGTGGAGTACTTCTCCCCGCCGAAGGTCGACCCCGTTGATCCGGCCAAGAACCTCATCGCCGTCAGAGCGAATCAGCCATTGCCCTGGGAACCTGGCTTCGATCGGCTCCAGCGCCGGCGCGGCCGGGTGTGGCAGCACACGGTCTACGCGGGGATATTCGCGGTCGGCAAGGTGCGCGACGTCTTGTTGGCGGCGTTCCGTGCCTCGGATTCCGAGCAGGACCTCGATGGCCGGATCGGTGGGGACAGCGCTCTGCTGTGCTTCACCGTGAACCAGGACGGGTTGCTGATCAAGAGCAGTGTGACCCTGTCCTCCTGCGCTTGGGCGGTGGGGCAGACTTTGGATCCTGGGCCGCACAGCGACGAGTGGCTGACCGGTTTTGACGAGGACAGTACGCACTTGGTGGAGCTGCTACTGGAGCTCGGCGACGGGCGCATCGAAGTAGACCACCGGCCAGTGGCCGGCCGCGCGCCGCAGGCGGGGCTTGGCCCGGTCGCGGGCCTGATGTCTCGGCTGGTCGTCGCTGGCGCGAAGGGTGGGGTGAGCGCGGCGGCCGGCGTTCTGGGCGCCGGGCTCGGCCCGGTGGCGGGGGTGGTGGCCGCGAAGGTGATCGAGCAGGCCGGCGGCGAGTTGATCGACGCGGGTGCCGCACGGTTGACCGACCGCACTACCCGTGGCAGCGGCGTATCCGATCATCGTCCGGACAGTGGTGAGGTAGCGGATGGGCAGCCGGAAGAGCCGCCAGCCGAAGTGGGTACGAAGACGCTGGACGTGGACGATCTGGCGGCCATCACTCGATGGGTGGCCGAGCAACTTGGCGTCGCCGAGGCTCTCCGGCCCGACTCGATCCGGATCAGGAGCTATGAGGTCGCGGAGCGGCACGCGGACGAGGCGAGTGGCGACGTCTTCCTGAACAGCTTCTACGCCGACGATCTGGAACGGGTCGCCGACGTCGTCGAGGCTGGTCACGCGGGCGCCGCTCTGGTCGACTACCTGCGGGACGAGGCAGATCTGGACGCCATGAACCGCTTCGACGTACGGCGCCTGCCCGGGATCATGCTGGAGAATCTGCAACCTTCGAACATGCCGTTGGGCCGGTGGCTGGAGGAAGGCGAGCGGCCGCTGGCGCTCAGTCAGCAGTTTGCGATCAACCGAATCCTGGCGAGTCTTGGAGACGACGACGGTCGCGGCCTGTACGCCGTCAACGGGCCACCTGGAACCGGCAAGACGACCATGCTGCGAGATCTGATCGCGGCCCTGGTGGTCCAGCGAGCGGAGCGGTTGGCCGCTCTGGAGCGCCCGGAGGACGCCTTCGTCCGAAAGCCCCGAACCTGGCGCACGGAGGAAAGCGCCGGCAAGACCTACGGGCGGAGCCTCCGCCCACTGATCCCCGAGCTCACCGGATTCGAGATCGTCGTCGCTTCGTCCAACAACGGGGCGGTCGAGAACGTCACCTTGGACATTCCAGCAGCCGGCGCCATCGGCAAGGCATGGGCACAACGAGCCGACTATCTTGCGGGCCCAGCCAGCCTGGCGCTGGCGGATCGAGCGTGGGGAGCTATCGCGGCACGCCTGGGACGGCGCAAGCATCGTTCAGACTTCGTCCAGCGCTTCTGGTGGGGCGAGCGCGCCAAGGACAAGGACCTGCCGACGCCGAATGTGACCGCGGACCGCCAGATCCTCGGCCTGCGAGAAATCCTGCAGCTGCAGGAAGAGAGCGCCTCCGGCTCCGCACAGGGAGCGAGGAGTGCCAAGCCGGATGCTGACGTGGTTGCCCCGTTGGGGCAGGAGACATGGAAGCAGGCGGTGCAGCGTTTCGCCGAGGCTCGCGACCACGTGCGCGCGCTTGCCGCGGAGCGGCAGGGGATCTCGGATCTACTGCGACGGCTTGCAGGCCCCGATGCCCTCCTCAACGAACTGGTGTCACGGGAAACCGGCGCCCGTGGAACCCTGACGCGGTTGCAGCAGGAAGAGCATCGCGTTCAAGGTGAACTTGACGGCTTTCGGCAGGAGCACGCTCGTCGCCAGGCAGCGACGTCCACTGAGCGAGCACGATGTGACCTGGCTGCGGCGGCCGTCCGCGACGGCGAGGAGGCCGTCAGCGCAGCGGAGTCGGCACTCCACGTGTACGACGCGCGCAAACCTGGCTTGATAACGAGACTGGTCAACCGAGATGCCATCCGTCGATGGGAGGCCGGACGAGGCCCACTCGTGGCCAACATCGGCATCGCGGACGGTCGTCTTGCGGGACTCGAGGCCGCTCGGGCGCTACGGCACACTGCCCTGCGGAAGGCGCAGGGAGAGCTTGACCAAGCGCTCACTGCGATCACACTCGCCGAGGCTCGTCTGGTCGCGTGCCGGCAAGCTCGTGCACAGCAGATCTCTGCGGTGACCGATGCGGAACGGCACGTGGCTCGCCGGCGCCACGAACGGGAGGTCGAGCAACGCCGACTGACCGCAGCGAAGGAGCAGTGGCGTGACCACGTACCGGGTGCTGAATGGCAGGCGCCCTTCGAGGATCGGGAGGCGATGGAGACGCGCGAACGGTCGGCGCCGTGGATGGATGCCGCGTTCGCCGAGGCTCGTTCGGAACTCTTCCTCGCAGCCCTCGATCTGCACAGCGCGCTGCTGGCGACAGCGCCGGGGCTCATGCGCAGGAATCTGCATGCCGCTATGGATGTGGTCGGTGGTCAGGCGCCTCCGGACCTGGATTCCGAAACGGTGCTGGCCGCATGGCAGATGTTGTTCCTTGTCGTTCCGGTGGTCTCGACGACCTTCGCGTCAATGGGGCGCATGTTCGCGCAGCTGGGCAGTGAGGCTCTGGGCTGGCTCTTCGTCGATGAAGCCGGCCAAGCTGCCCCGCAGGAGGTCGTCGGCGCTTTGTTCCGTGCTCGCCGAGCGGTCGTTGTCGGCGACCCGCTGCAGCTCGAACCTGTCGTCACGCTCCCCTGGACCGGTCAGCGGCGGTTGGCGGGACACTTCGCGGTGGACCGGCAGTGGGCTCCCGCGGCGGCCTCCGTCCAGACTCTCGCCGACCGCCTCAACCAGTACGGAACCTGGCTACCGGATCCGGACGGCGAGAACGTCTGGATCGGTTCGCCCCTGCGAGTGCACCGTCGCTGCGATCGCCTGATGTTCGACATCAGCAACACGATCGCCTATGACGAGATGATGGTCTACGGAGTCGATCGTGACCAGGACGATTTCGCCCTCGTGCAGCGCAGCGTGTGGTGGGACGTCCGCGCATTGCCGACCGAGGAGAAGTGGAACCCGGCTGAGGGAAGAGCCCTCGAAGCCACCCTCAACCGGATCCGTAACCGTATCGACGAGGCGATCCGGTCAGAGAGCATGAAGACGGGCGCGGCTCTCGCCGGCGAGACAATTGACGGCGGCGATGGTGACGAGCAGGGGCGGCGTCTGAGTGGTTCCGTCTTCGTTATCAGCCCGTTCAGGGATGTTGTCCGTGGTCTCGGCAAAGTGGTGGGCAACCTGGCCCGCACCCGCTACGGCACAGTGCACACTACGCAAGGCAAAGAGGCGGACATCGTGGTTCTGGTGCTGGGTACTGGCGCCGGCCAGGTGGGATCCCGGAGCTGGGCCGCTCACAAGCCCAACCTCCTCAACGTCGCCGTTACCCGGGCTAAGCGGCGTCTCATCGTCATCGGTGACTTCGAGGCCTGGTCGCGGCACCGCTACTTCTCGGATCTGGCGCAGCACGAACTGATTCAGCGATGGCGCCCGGAGGACTGATCCGTCGCGGGCGGAGCTGCGGCGCTACAGCGGGGCTACCTCGTGAGGCGTGCCGAAGAACGGGTAGTGGTGTCGGGTTCGTTGGTCTTGCGGTGGTTGGTCGGGCGTGCGTGGGCGTGTGCGTACATGTCTACGTCCCGTTGTTCGGTACGGAAATGGGGTCGCCGGATCGGGGCAGGCGGGTTAGCGTCGCGGGCATGGTTGATGCCTTGTTCGGGGTGCCTCGGTTGGTGGCGTTGTATGACGTGATGGAGACGGGGCGGGGGGATCTGGAGCATTACCTGGCGATGGTGGGGGAGTTCGGGGTACGGCGGGTGCTCGACGTGGGCTGTGGGACGGGCGAGTTGGCCTGTTTGCTCGCGGGGCACGGCGTGGACGTCGTGGGGGTGGACCCGGCGGAGGCTTCGCTGGAGGTTGCTCGGGGCAAGGAGTTTGCGGAGCGGGTGCGGTGGATCCACGGTGATGCCACGACGCTGCCGGAGCTGGACGTTGAGCTGGCGGTGATGACGGGGAACGTCGCGCAGGTGTTTCTGACCGACGAGGACTGGGCCGCGACGGTGCGTGGGGTGCATAGGGCGCTGGTCGGCGGTGGGCGGTTCGTGTTCGAGACGCGGGATCCGGCGCGGCGGATCTGGGAGGAATGGGCCGAGTGGTCTCGGGAGAAGACGGGGCAGGTTATCCCGGCCGACGGTGGTGGGACCGTCGAGTGCTGGAGCGAGTTGACCGGAGTCGACCTGCCGTTCGTGTCGTTCCGCGCGAACTACGTGTTCTCGTCCGACGGGGCGGTGCTGACCTCGGACTCGACCTTGCGGTTCCGCGAGCGGGACGAGGTCGAGCAGTCGTTGGTGTCGGCCGGGTTCGTGGTGGATGAGGTGCGCGAGGCGCCGGATCGACCAGGCATGGAGTTCGTGTTCGTCGCCAGAAAACCGTGAGCCGACGCAACATGTCCGTGAGCGGACGCAACACGCCCGTGAGCCGACGCAACACGCCCGTGAGCCGACGCAATGCGCCGGTGAGCCGACGCAATGCGCCGGTGAGCCGATGGAAGGCCGTGAGTTGCGGAAGGGCTAGGAAGCTTTCAGCAGTGCGGTCAGGGTGTGGTGGGCCGTGCGGGACATGACCGGGTTGGTTTCGACGTAGTACCAGAGGCAGCCGATGGCCTGGGCGAACGACCAGGCCATGCCGCGGCGCCACTCGGCGTCGTCGCTGCCGAGCGCCGTACGGAACGCGGAACGTGCAGTCGGGTCGAGGAGGTTCCACGCAGGCTGGAGGTCCATCGCGGGGTCGGAGACGGTGAAGGTGCCGACGTCGATCACGCCGGCGAGACGGCCGTCCTTGACCAGCAGGTTGCCGGGCATCAGGTCGCGGTGGGTCCACGCGTCCGGTTCGGTGCGCGGCGTCGTACGCAGGTCGGCCCACAACCGCGCGAGCGCGTCCACGTCGATCATCCCGCGACTGCGCTCCAGACCCTCCGCGACATAAGGGTCCTGCGACGTCACCAGCCCGCCACGCCACGACCCGGTGAACACCCGCCCCTCGGTCGGCTGCGCGCGCAGCGCCAGCACGAACCGCGCCAGATCCTCCGCGAAGGCGGGTGAGCCGGCCACGTCGGCGTCGTACGCGATCGTCCCGTCCACCCAGCTGTACACACTCCACGGCAGCGGATAGTCCAGCCCCGGTGCACCGATCGCGATCGGCTCCGGCGTCGGGTACGGCGACATCGCGCGCAACCGTCGCGCGGCGCCGGCCTCGTCCTCGAGTTCCCGCCGCAACTCGTCCGCGTCGCCCGGCAGGATCGCGAACCGGGCCACCAACTCGTCGCCGATCCGGAACAGCGCGTTGACCGTCCCGTGCGAGGTCACCTCACGGATCCGCAGCTGGCTCCAGTCCGGGAACTGCTCGCGGACCAGGTTGGCCACGTGCTCGGTCGTGACCTGGAGTTGCCCCTCGTGCATGACCATCCGCAGAACCTACTTCACGTCAATCAGCAGCGCGGGCGCCACCCGCGCCGACCCGATGCCGCGGTCCGGTCTGCCGAGCCGGAAGCGGACCTTGCCCTTCAGTACGGTCCCGGACTCGGCCTGCCCGTCGACCAGCTCCTCACCGGGAAAGAGCGTGAACGTCCACCGCTCGTTGTCCTCGCAATCCGGCGGCGTCGCGCCACACTGCAGCACCCGCGCACCCCACACCTGCCGGGTCATCCACTGCCGGGTGTCCTGCCCGTTCACCACAAACTCATCCGCGGCGATCACGTCGTTGTAGCTGCCCAGCGACGGCCCGTACGCCCCGACCACGCTCGCCACCAACTGCCACGGGCGACCACCGGGCAGCGGGATCCCGGCCGGCAGGCGCTCGTCGAACACATCAGGCGAAGGCGTCGGCCGCACCTCGCCCGGCAGCGGTCGCCGAGTGTCTAGCCGCTCAGGATCAGGGACCAGCAGTACGCCGTACTCCACCTCGCCGGCGAACCGGGCCGACGCGAAGTGCTCGGTCAGCGCCCGCGTCGCGTCCTCGGCAGCCTGCCAGTCCAACGTGTCGAGCAGATACTCAGGGGTGATCGCGGGCAGGCCCCGCTCCCGGACCAGGGTCGCAACCGCACCGTGGTTCCAAACGGCCAACCGGTCCAGGGACGAGGCAATGAAGTCGTTCATTCCGGGCAACGGTAATCACCGGATCCGACAGTTTTAGTGCGTCGCGAGCGGGCGGGCGCGGTCCGTGGCCAGGCGGATCGCGAAGACCGCGAGCGCCGTACCGGTCAGGTAGCGGTGGATCCGCATCCAGGTCGGGCGGCGGGCGAGGAACACCGCGACCGAGCCGGCGGTGATCACGAAGACCGCGTTCATCACGACGCCGACGGTGAGTTGGCCGAGGCCGAGGATCAGGCTCTGCAGGCCGAGATGGCCGCGGGACGGGTCGAGGAACTGGGGGAGCAGCGAGATGTACAGGATCGCGATCTTCGGGTTCAGCAGGCAGGTCAGCAGACCCATACCGAACAGTTTCCGTGGCCGGTCCGGTTCGAGTTCCTGCGTGGCGAAGACCGACGAGCCGCCGGGACGGAGCGCGTTCCACGCCAGCCACAGCAGGTACGCCGCTCCGGCGAGCTTGAGCGTCACGTAGATCTCGGGGACGAGCGCGAAGAGTGTCGCCAGACCGGCGCTTGCCGCGAGCAAGTAGATACCGAACCCGACGCCGACCCCGGCGAGCGAGATCAGCCCCGCGCGACGGCCCTGCGCGATCGAGCGTGAGATCAGGTAGATCATGTTCGGTCCGGGGACGATCACCAGACCGAGTTCGACCAGTGCGATACCGAGGAGCGCCTCGTTGCTGACCACCATGGAGCCGAACCTAACAGCGGTCCCGGGAGTGTCGCCGGGGGTTTCCGATGCTGAGATCGGCGGAATTCCACTCGCGGGTTGTACTCACCCTCGGTTAGCGTGGAGGCGTACGCCTGACGGTTTGTGAAGGAGACGGTATGAGCGACAAGTCCAGCACGCCGGCGGACGATCTGCAGAAGAAGTTCCGGGAAGCGCTCGAGAAGAAGAACGCCGGAAACCACGACCACCCCGGCAACGGGGTCCGTGGCCAGGGCGTTGGCGAAGCGCACAACGACAAGCAGAAGCGCCAGTTCCGGCGCAAGTCCGGCAGCTGACAACCGCCACTGTCCATCCATCCGCATGAGCCCCGGGTCACCGCCCGGGGCTCGACCTTTTCTTGGGGGTGCGGACACGCTTTGGGGGCCGTGGACAGGCAATAACTTGTCCGAGGGGTCCGTTGGGTGTCCGAGGGGTCGATCGGTGCCCGACTCTCGTCGGGGGCGTGAGCGAGCCCAGTCGCGGCGCTGCCGGTCAGCCCTGGTCGTGCGGTGACGGCTATTGGGCGACGGGCGCGAGCAGGTCGGTCAGGCGGGCGAGTTCGGGGTCCCAGCCCAGGCGGTGGTTCGCGGCGTCTTCGGCGTTTGTGAAGCCGGTGTGGCTGAGCAGCATCCGGGTGCCGTCCGCGACCTCGGACAGCTCGACCTCGACCCGGGTCGGATCGTCGTCGGTCCCGTCCCACTTCCAGCTGAACACCAGCCGCCGCGGCGGGTCCACCTCCAGGTAGGTCCCGCGCACGACATGCGGGCCCATCCACACGACGTAGTCCCCGCCGACCCGGACCTCGGCCTCGACCTTCAGTTCCAGGTCCGGGTTCGGGCAGTACCACTGGACCAGCAGGTCGGCGCGCGTCCAGGCGTCGTACACCCGGCCGATCGTTGCCGGCAGCACTCTTTCGATCCGGATCTCAGTGTTCATCGGCGTCCCCTCGCAACAGTTCTTCCAACCGGTCGACGGTGCTGTTCCAGTACGACGTGAGGTCGCCGAGCCACTGCTCCACCTCGGCGAACGCCTCCGGCCTGAGCGTGCACACCACGGTCCGCCCGACGCGCCGCCGATTCACCAGCCCCGCGTCCACCAGCACGCGGACGTGTTTGGTCATCGCCGGCGGCGTGATCCGGTGCGGCTCGGCGAGCTCGCCCATGGTCGCGTCGCCGCGGCTGAGCCGGCCGACGATCGCCAGCCGGGTCGGGTCCGCGAGCGCGCCGAAGGTTTTCGGCAGTCCGGTCAGCACGAGGACACTTCACCAACTGGTGAAGTGTCCTGTCAAGTCCGTACGCTGGCCGACATGACGCAGCCGTTCATCGAGACCAGTGGAATCGCCCGCCACGACGGCTTCGCGGCCCTCGCCGCCGGCGGCCCGTTGCAGCGCCTGACGTTGTTCACCGGCGTCCCCGTCTGCCTCGTCACCGGGTACGCCGAGACGCGCGAGCTGCTCGCCCATCCGGACGTGGTGCGCTCGCCGATGGACGGCCCGCACCGGGACTCGGTGATGGACGACCTGATCTACCGGACCGAGCAGCACATGCTGGGCGCGAACCCGCCGGATCACACCCGGCTGCGCAAGCTGGTCACGGCCGCCTTCACCCGGCGCCGGATCGACGCGCTGGAGCCCCGGATCCGCGAGATCGCCGCTGAGCTCCTCGACGAGATGGCGGCTGCGGGGGGAGACCGCATCGACCTGGTGAACGCGTACAGCTACCCGCTGCCGATCACCGTGATCTGCGAGCTGATCGGCATCCCCGCGGTCCGGCGCGAGGAGTTCCGCCGCTGGTCGACCGTGTTCGTGAACGCGACCGTGTACACCGCCGAGGAGTACATCGAGGCGACCACGCTGATGCTCGACTTCGTGCACGAGCTGATCGCGACCAAGCGGGCGGCGCCGGCCGACGACCTGCTGTCCGGCCTGATCCTGGCGCAGGACGGTGGCGACCGGCTGAGCGAGGACGAGCTGACCTCGATGATCTTCCTGTTGCTCGCCGCCGGGCACGAGACCACGGTCAGCCTGATCACGAACGGAGTACACGCTCTACTTCGGCATCCGGACCAGCTCGCGCTGCTGACCGCGGAGCCCGAGCGGCTGCCCGCGGCAGTCGAGGAACTGCTCAGGTACGACGGTCCGCTGCAGGCCGCGATCCCGTACGTCGCGCAGGCGCCGATCGACCTCGCCACGGGCCGGATCGAGGCCGGTGAGGTGATCGTCTTCGCGCTCCTCCCCGCGAACCGCGACGCCCGCAAGGTCGATCGCGCGGACGAGCTCGACATCACCCGGGCCGACACCGCGCACCTGGCGTTCGGGCACGGCATTCACCACTGCCTCGGCGCGCCGCTGGCTCGGCTGGAGGGCCGGATCGCGCTCGGCATGCTGTTCGAGCGCTTCCCGAACCTCCGGCTCGCCGAGCCGGACCAGGATCCGCCGCGGCACCCGAGCCTGCTGATGAACGCGATCCGGGAACTCCCCGTACGGCTCTGACCACGCCGCGCGCGGGCGCGCCTGAACATCGGATGAACCGCTGCTGAATCACATCGATGGGATTGCAGCCCGCTTGACCAGGGATGTCATTCTGTCCGGGTGACAGAGTCGATGGAGGCCGCGCGACACCTGCTGAACTTCGCGATGGCCTCGCACTGGCTGCTGCTGGTGCTGTTCATCGCCGCGGCGGTCGACGCGGTGTTCCCGGTCGTGCCCAGCGAGGGCATGGTCGTCACTGCCGGCATGGCAGCCGCCGCCGGCCACCAGAACCTGCTGCTCGTGATCGCGGTCGCGATGGCGGGATCGGTGATCGGCGAATCGGTCTGTTACTTCATGGGCCGCGGCTCCGGCCCGGCGCTGCACCGCTGGATGAAGCGGCAGGAACGCCGCCAGCAGGTCTACGAACGGGTCGCCGCCGCATTGCACTCCCGCGGCGGGCTGATCCTGATGACGGTGCGTTACATCCCTGGGGCCCGGATGGTCGCGACGTTGACGGCGGGCGCGACGCGGTACTCGTTCAAGAAGTTCATCGTCTTCACCTTCGCCGGCGTCACCGTGGCTTACACGTACGTCGCTCTGCTCGGGTACCTCGGTGGTGACGCGTTCGCGCACGACCAGCTGAAGGCGCTCGCGTTCAGTCTGAGCCTGGCCGGGGTGATCGGGCTGGTGGTCGAGACGACCCGCCGGATCGCGGTGAAGCGCCGCGCGGCGAAGATCACGAGCGCTTAACGATCCCTGCCTGGGTTTCGCCGTTGACGCGTGTCCCGGACCAACATTTCCGGGCGGACGTGCGTCAGTAGACAGGTGGTGAGGCCTGGGGTGAACCTCATGGGCGTCGCGCTGGTGATCGCGGCGGTCGCTGCCGGGTGTGCCGACGTACCGCTGGAAGGCGCACCGTCGGCGGGCAAGACGACCACGAAACCGACGCCGAAGCCCAGCACCAAACCGACGCCGAGCAGTCCGGCGACCACGCCGAAACCCAGCACTCCGGCGACGAAGCCGACGCCGACTCCCTCAGTGCCCCCGTCGAAGCCCGCCGCGGGCAACCTGCTCGCCGCCGCGCCGGTGACCCGGAGCTTCCCGGGCCGGCTGCCGAACGGGAAGCCGCCACTGTTCGTGGTCGTCTCCTTCGACGGCGCCGGCGACCTCGCGCTCTGGGCGCACTGGCGGGCGGTCGCGAAGCAGGTCAACGCCCGGATGACGTTCTTCCTCTCCGGTCCGTACCTCTACCCCGGCGATCACCGCGACGACTACAAACCGCCGTACCAGAAACCGGGCGCGTCGGATATCGGGTGGGGCAACACCGCGAACGTGCTCGGCCGGACCACGGTCCTGCGACAGGCGATCGCCGAGGGTCACGAGATCGGCACCCACGCGAACGGGCACTTCTGCGGTACGACCGGCATCGGACGGTGGACGACGGCGCAGTGGACCGCCGAGCTGAGCGCGTTCGACCGGATGGTGCGGACCGGGCCGTCACTCGCGGCCGGCAAGACGGTCGCGCCACCGTTCGACCCCGCGACCGTGAAGGGCATGCGGACGCCGTGCCTGGAGGGCAACCGGCCCGCGTACCGGCAGGCGATGGTCCAGCGCGACATGCTGTACGACGCCTCCGCGCCCGGCTACATCGCCTGGCCGAAGAAGCAGAACGGCCTGTGGGACTTCCCGCTCGAGTCGGTCACGCTGGCCGGTACCGCGAAGAAGACGCTGACGATGGACTACAACTTGTGGTTCGCGCAGACCCAGGCCCGCAAGGCGCCGCTCGCGCAGGCACCCGCCCTGAAGGCGCAGGTAATCGCGACCTACCAGCAGGCGCTCGCGAAGTCGCGGGGGAGCGGCAACCCGCCGCTGTTCCTCGGCAACCACTTCAACCGGTGGAACAACAGCGTGTACTCCGACGCGCTCACCCAGTTCGTCACGCAGACGTGCAAGCAGCCCGACGTACGGTGCGTGTCGAACGTGGAGCTGGCGAGCTGGCTGGCGAAGTACGGCGTACCGAGTGGGCGGAACCGGCCGTCATAGCTTCAGGTAGCCGTACGCGCTCTGCCAGGTGCCGCCGTCCTTGATCCGGCCGACCACGAGGCGCTGCAGGCGGGTGTCCTGCGGGAGCTCGTCGAGGCGCTCGAGTCCGTGGGTGCGGAAGGTAAAGAAGATCGCGCTGTCCTGGCTGTCGTTCGGCGTCCCGTACGGCGTGAAGCGGCGACCGAACCGCACCATGTTCGACTCCTGCGGGAGGTTGTCGAGCAGGTACGGGTCGATCAGCCAGGACCACAGGTTCGCGGTCTGCACGGGGTACTCCGGGAAGTACCGCGGGAAGAACTCGCGGGCCTGCTGGAGGCTCTCGTCGACCAGCTCGGGCGTGAGCGAACCGGTCTCCGGGATGTGGACGCCGATGATCCACTCGCCCGGCTCGGTGCCCGGGACCGGCTTGTCGGCCGGGACCTGGTGCAGCAGGTACTGCAGGCGGCCGAGCGCGTAGATCTGACCGGTCCAGTGGATCGTCATCCACCAGTGCGTCTCCAGGCCGTAGTCGCCGTGGGTCCGCCGGTTCACCTTGATCTGCTGCCCGAGGTCGGCGAGCGTCGCCCAGCTGATGTCGTCCGGGATCCCGCGCTCCGCGTGGTACCGGCGGATGTCCGGCACGGTGTCCAGGAACGCCTGGATCGAGTTCCGCGGATCCTCCGGCATCCGGAACTCCGGCTCGCTCCCGAGCTTGCCGATCGCGCCCCGGATCTGGTCGGCGAGATCCTTCACCGCCACCTGATCCGGCGCGAACGCCTCAGCAGCCTCCCGATCGACGTCGGCAAACCCCAGCAGGCGGTACTCCTCGGCAGTCGTCACTCGTCAACGTTAACCGATTCGGCCCGGCCACAGACTTACGATCTCAACCGTGGGCTACCAGCGCTTCTCGCCGCCGGACGAGCTTCGGCACGTGATCGACCATGTGTGGTTGGTCGATTCCGGGGCGCTGGCGGAGGTTCGGCGGGAGATCCTGATTCCGAACGGGCGGCCGGGGCTGGCGGTGGCGTTGGGAGATGCGGGGACGCGGCATGATCCGGTGACGCGGGGCGAGTGGCCGAATGTGGCGTCGGTGTTCGGGATCATGACGCGGCCGCAGGTGCTCGCACAGGGCGGTACGTCGATCTACGCGGGCGTGGAGTTCTTGCCGTGGGGGCTCGCGGCGTTCGGGCTGCCGGGGTTGGTGGACGAGGTGCTGCCGATGCGGGAGTGGGTCGGGGCGGACCTCGCGGGGTTGGTCGGAGAGCTCCGGGCGGAGGAGTTCGGCGCAGGGCGGGCTGAGCGGTTGGCTGGGTTTCTGGCGGGGCGGTTGGTCGGCTTCGACGTGCAGCCGGTGGTGGTCGAGGCGGTGCGGGCGATCGACGCGTTGCGGGGGCAGGTGGCCGTGGCCGATGTGGTGCGGCGGTGCGGGACGTCGTACAGCACGTTGTACCGGGTGTTCCGGCGGAGCCTGGGGATCGGGCCGAAGCAGTACGCCGAGATCGTTCGCTACTACCACTTCGTCGGCGGGCTGCTCGATGGACCGGCGGACGCGGCGGCGACGTTGTCGGCGTTGCACGGGTACTACGACCAGGCGCATGCCGCGCGGGACTTCAAGCGGTTCACGGGGGTGAGCGCGACGTCGTTCCGCGCCGTCGAGAACGGGATCGCCGCGTTGATGCATGGAAGATCCGTCCAAGACGAACCGCCGGTCGACGGCTGATCATCGAGACATGGGACGCATCGTTCATGTCGAGATAGTTGCCGAGGACCACGACCGGGCCGCCGAGTTCTACACCAAGGCCTTCGGCTGGCAGGTGACGCCGGCGCCGATGCCGGACGGGTACCTGCTCGCCGCGACCGGGTCGGGAGAGGGGATTGACGGCGCGATCATGAGCAGCCGGTGGCAGTCGCAGCCGACGATCGCCTGGATCGAGGTCGACGACATCGAGGCGACGCTGACCGCCGTCCGTGGCGCCGGCGGTCAGCAGGTCGGCGACGTACAGGAGCAGCCGGGCATCGGGCAGCTCTGCTACGTCCGCGACTCCGAAGGCGTGCTCATCGGCCTGCGGACCTGAGCCACTCACCAACCTCCCGCCACCACGCTCGGCACGCTCAGCGTGGTGGCGGGAGCGGGCCTTGCCTGGGGTTGGTGAGTGGTGCAGGTCCGCCTACCGCTCCTCGGCGAGTCCGAGGTAGAGGATCTTCGGGTCGGCGGGGTTGAAGGCGAGCGACGGGATGCCGTCGTTGCGGTTGTGGTTCTTGGTGAGCTCGCCGGTCGACGGGCGGAAGCGGTACAGGTCCGCGCCGTAGTTCGCGAACGACGTGCCGTAGCTGAAGTAGAGCAGGTCCGGGTCGGCCGGTGACGCCCACATCCGGTTGCCGTTGATGAGGGTGGCCCGGCTCTGGTCCAGCACCTCGCGGAACTTCAGCCCGCCGTCGGTGGACTCCCAGATGAACCGCGTCGACCGGTCCCGGTCGTAGCCCTCCATCCAGACCTTCGACGGGTCGGCCGGCGAGATCGCCAGGCTGAACGCGTTCACCCGCTCGACGGGCCGCGACCGCGTCCACGTCCGGCCGCCGTCGTACGTGACATAGACGCCGTCCGACATCACCCCGATCACGATGTGATCCGGGTTCCGCGGGTCCACCACAGCGTCGTACAAGAAGAGATCACGAGCCGCCGGTACGCCGACGCGCTGCCAGGTGACGCCGTCGTTCGAGGAGTCCCAGAGCTGACCGTCGCCGGCCACCGCGCGGAGTCGTCCGGGGCGGGCGTCGAGCGCCGCGAGCCCACCACCGTCGACGGGCCCGGCCACGGTGCTGACCTGCGATCCGTGCACGCGATGAATGGGCTGGTCGTTGACGCTGTAGATGTACGCCGAGTCGCCCGGGCCCGGCTGGACGTCGTACGTGCTCAGGTCGTCCGGCGACTTGTCGAGCAACTGCCAACTGCAGCCGGCGTCATTGGACCGTTGAATCGATTGTTTGCCGATGGAGATCAGCGTGTTCGGTTCGTCGAGCGTCGCGACCTTCGCGTATGTGACGGGGCGCAGGGTGCCGGTCGTGGGCGCGAGGGTCGCGCCGTCGGACTCGGTGATGGTCACCGAGCCGTCGCCGTACACGGTGTCGCAGTGCGGCTCGTTCCAGAACCAGCCGGGGCCTGTGGCGGTCGGGACGAGCAGGAGAAGAGCGGACAGGGCACTTCCGAGGGCGGTCATCCCTTAGATGTAAGGGCTTCCGGGCGCGCGCCACCAGCGCCTGCCGTGACCGACAGGCGCCATGACGAGAACACGTCAGGCAGCTCAGGCCGGGTCAGGCAGAGTCAGGCAGAGTCAGAAAGGGTCAGAAAGGGTCAGAAAGGGTGAGGCAGCTCAGCCGATGGCGGTGTCGACGTGCCGGGCCAGCACCAGGTCGTCGTCGGTGATGCCGCCGGCCTCGTGGCTGCTGACCTTGAAGGTGATCGTGGTGTAGCGGATGTCGATGTCCGGGTGGTGGTTCATCGACTCGGCCAGCTGGGCGACGGTCGCGACCAGCCGGATGCCGTCGAGGAACGTGTCCCGCTTGACGCTGCGCACGAGTTCCTGGTCGACGACCTTCCACTCCGGCAGGTGGTCACGAAGCGCGAGGTCGATCTGGTCATCGGTCAGGAGCTCAGCCATGCGCTCACTCTAGACCCTGAGCAACCTCGCTGAGTGCCACGCGGCGGGCGCGGGGTGCTGCGAGGAAGCCGAGGAATGCCAGTACGGCGCCTGCGGTGATGATCGTGCCGAAGACCCAGGGGCGTGGGTTGTCGGCGTTGAACGCGAGCAGAGTGCCGCTGATCGACAGTGCGGTCGCGACGCTCATCGTCGCGGCCATCTGGCCGGCGCTGCTGTTCCGGCCGGAGTTGTGGTGGTCCGACAGGTCCAGGGTGAGAACGGACAGGCTCGACGAGCTCAGGCCCATCCCGATGCCGGCGAAACCCCAGCCGATCAAGCCGATCCACGAGGTCGCGTCGGTCCAGGCGAGCAGCGAGGTGACCGCGACGCCGACGGTCATGAAGGCGAGACCGGTGCGCAGTACAGTCACTCGTTCGACGCCGTGCTCACGACCCTGCAGCCAGGATCCGAGCGCCCAGCAGACGCCGGTGATCGACAACGTCACGCCGGCGCGCGACGGGCTGAAGTCGTGCTGCAATGTGAGGAGCAGCGGCAGGTACGCACCCACACCCGCGAAGGCCGCTCCGCCGAGTCCCCGGACCGCGACGACCGCGGGGAAGCCGCGCCGGGCCACGAAGGTGCCGGCCGGCATCACGCGGACGGCGGCTCGTCCGAGGACGGCGAGCGCGACGACGATCGCCGTACCGCCGATGATCGGGTGGGCCTGGAGGTGGTCGCCGGCCACGGTCATCGAGAACAGGGCGACGGACGCGGCGAGGGCCCAGGGGAGAGCGGCTCGCCATGCCTCGAGTTCGGCGGCGTCCTCGGCGGTTCGTTCCGGGGCAGGTACGTCGACCGACTGCCGCATCGCCGGGCCGAGCAGCAGCCAGCTCGGGATGAGCAGGACGACCGCGGCAAGGAATACCCAGCGCCAGCCGAACTGCTCGGTCACCACGCCGGTCAGCACCGGACCGAGAACCGAGGGCAGGATCCACATCGCCGCGAACAGCGAGAACATCCGCGGCCGCAGTACGGCGGGCAGTGCGCGGGCCACGAGCACCATCAGCGACACGTCGAGCAGTCCCTCGGCGAAACCGCTGAGCAACCGGCCCCCGATCACCATCGGCATCGCGGTCGCGGTCCCGACCAGCAGTTGCGCAAGGGCGAACGAGACGGCACCGGCACGCAGCGTCGGGATGGGGCCGCGGCGGTCGGACCAGAGCCCGGCGATCGCGAGCGAGATCAGGTAGCTCGCGTTCGGCGCCGCGTTCGCGAGGCCGAAGCTGCCGAGGGCGTGGAACTCGCGGACCATCGTCGGCAGCGCCGTGCCGACGGCGCGGTTCTCGAAGGCGCCCAGGGTGACCAGGCCGATCACGCCCAGCACCAGCGGGAGATGCTGGCCGGTGAACAGGCGGGGCCGGGTCTCGGAGGCGGTCGTGGAGGACATGCCCGCTATCGTCGAAGCTCAAGTGCGCTTTAAGTCAAGTGTCGCGGCAACCGGAAGATCAGTACGAGAACCCGCAGCACCAGGACCGCGCAGATCACCAGCAGGTTGTAGCCGATCAGCTGGAACAGCGACATCGCATCGGTGACCTGCGGACCACCCGGCGTACCGAGCAGGAGGACGGCCATGATGCCCGCCGTCGCGCCGAGCACCGCCAGCAAGACCTGGTGCAGCAGACCGGTGAAGTGCCGGCGGTCGCGTTCGTCGGCGAGCAGGCGGACGTTCATCCCGAGCCGGCCGCTCTCCGCCGCGGCCGCGATCCGGTCGATCCGCCGCGGTAGCCGGCGCAGCATCGGCAGCAGCGTGGCGAGCTCCTCGGTCGCCGTACGGCGCAATGCCTCGGGGGCGAGCCGGTCCGTGACATGGGCGCTGGCGAACTGCCGGGACGCTGCGACCAGGTCGAACCCGGGGGAGATCCGCGAGATCGTGCCCTCGATCGTGGCCAGTGCGCGGAACACGGCGGCGACCTCGGGCGGTACGCCGAGTTCGTGCGAGGTGATGATCCGGAACAGGTCGTTGAACATCGCGGGGCCGAGCGCCACACCGGCGGCGAGGTGCTTGGTCATGAACTGGCCGACGGCGCGCTCCAGCGCTCGTTCGTCGATGACGTCGGGGCGGTGCACGATCTCGAGCAGGGCGTCGGTCGCGGCGATCGGGTCGCCGTGGTCGATGGCGAGCAGGAAACGCTGCAGGGCGTCCCGGGTGGCCGGGTCCAGGCGGCCGACCGAGCCGAGGTCGAGCATCCCGATCCGGCCGTCGGCGAGCAGCAGGAAGTTGCCCGGGTGCGGATCGGCGTGGAACACGCCGTCGATCGCCACCTGGCCGAGCAGGCAGTCGAAGAGCGCACGACCGAGGCGCACCGGGTCCAGCCCGCGGTCGGCGATCGCCTGCCGGGCGTTGCCGAGGCCGATGCCGTCCAGCCGCTCCATCGTGAGGACGCGGCGGGTGGAGTGCTCGGCGTACAGCCGCGGAACGACGAGGTCATTGCTGGCGGCAACGGATCGGCCGGCGGCGACGGTGGTCATGTTGCTGGCCTCGACGGTGAAGTCGAGCTCCTCGCGCATCGCGTCCGCGAAGCCGTCGGCCAACGCCCGGACGCCCATCGAGCGGCCCCAGTCGGTGTTGCGGTCCAGCAGCCGGGCGAGGCGGCGGACGATGTCGAGGTCCCGGTCGACCAGGTCAGCGATCGCGGGACGCTGGACCTTGACGACCACGTCGGTGCCGTCGATGAGGCGCGCGGTGTAGACCTGCGCGACCGAGGCGGCCGCGAGGGGCTCGGGGTCGAAGGCGGCGTACAACTGGGTGGGTGGGGCGCCGAGGTCATCGGTGAGGACCTGTTCGATCTGCGGCCAGGGTGCGGGGGAGACCTGGTCCTGGAGACGGCTCAGCTCAGTAGCGACCGAGCTCGGGATGATGTCGCTGCGGGTCGACAGCACCTGGCCGAGCTTGACGAAGGTGACGCCGGCTTCGTCGAGCGCGAGTCGCAGCGAGCGGGCGAGCTCGGCCTGGCCGGCGGCGTTCTCGCGGCCCGGGCGGCGGCGCCCGCGCAGGTACGGACCGAGGCCGTGCGTGAGCGCGATCCGGAGGATCTGCAGGTACCGGCGGGTCCGGGCGATCCGGCCGCTCACGTCGCGGCGCAGATCGCGGGCCCGGGGCAACGATCCGGTCGGCACCAGCGCCTCGGACAGGACCAGGAACACCAGCCCGGCGAGCATCGCGCAGAGCGTCGTCAGGACCAGGAACGCGATCGCGGCGCCGTTGGAACCGGTGAACGGCGCCCGGCCGACGAGCGCGTTGGCGATCGGGCTGAACAGGCTCAGCGTGACCGCCGCCGCCAGCGCCATCCGCACCAGCCCGAACCGCACGCCGAGCAGCCGCTGCGCGGTCGGCACGAAGATCACCAGGAACACGCCCAGGCTGAACAGACCACCCAGCACAACATCCATGCCCGGAACCCTAGGCGCGGACCGGCGGTGAAGAACTCACCCACGCGAGGGAACGGCCCCCGAAGTGTCCCTTCAAGCCGAAGCCCCCGGAATCTCAGCGGATTCCGGGGGCTTCGTACAGCGCAGTCAGCGCAGTCAGCGCGGTCAGTGCATCAGGCCGGGCGGCGGCGGATCTTGTTGCCGAGCCAGACCAGCGGGTCGTACTTGCGGTCCGCGACGCGCTCCTTCATCGGGATCAGCGCGTTGTCGGTGATCTTGATGTGCTCGGGGCACACCTCGGTGCAGCACTTGGTGATGTTGCAGAAGCCCAGCCCGTGCTGCTCCTGGGCGGCCTTCTGCCGGTCCGCGGCGTCGAGCGGGTGCATGTCCAGCTCGGCGATCCGCATCAGGAACCGGGGACCGGAGAAGCTCTCCTTGTTCTCCTCGTGGTCCCGGATCACGTGGCAGGTGTCCTGGCACAGGAAGCACTCGATGCACTTGCGGAACTCCTGCGACCGCTCGACATCGGCCTGCTGCATCCGGTACTCACCCGGCTTGAGGTCCGCCGGCGGCTTGAAGGCCGGCACCTCGCGGGCCTTCTGGTAGTTGAACGAGACGTCCGTGACCAGGTCCCGGATCACCGGGAAGGTGCGCATCGGCGTGACCGTGACGACCTCGTCCTCTGCGAACGTGTTCATCCGGCACATGCACATCAGCTTCGGCATGCCGTTGATCTCGGCGCTGCAGGAGCCGCACTTGCCGGCCTTGCAGTTCCAGCGCACCGCCATGTCCGGCGTCTGCGTAGCCTGCAGCCGGTGGATGACGTCGAGGACGACCTCGCCCTCGTTCACCTCGACCTCGTAGTCCTTGAGCTCGCCGCCCTCGGAGTCCCCGCGCCAGACGCGGAATTTGCCCTTGTAGCTCACCGGCGTCCTCGCTTCGCTGCGGGCGCCGCTGAGCAGAGCTCGCTCTGCTTGATGATGACTTCGCTCCGCTCAGTCATGGTTCGGCAGCTCCTCATCGGTCAGGTACTTCTTCAGCTCGTCGACCTCGAAGAGCTCCAGCAGGTCCTCGCGCATCGGGATCTGCTGCTCCTCGCTCACGTTCACCTGGCCCTCGGCGTCGAGCCGGCAGACCAGCAGCTTCTTGCGCCAGTCCGGCGACATCTCCGGGAAGTCGTCGCGGGTGTGACCGCCGCGCGACTCCTGCCGCAGCAGCGCCGCCCCGGCGACACACTCGGACACCGTCAGCATGTTGCGCAGGTCGAGCGCCAGGTGCCAGCCCGGGTTGAACTGCCGGTGACCCTCCACCGTCATCTTCGCGATCCGGCCGCGGAACTCGGCCAGCCGGCCGAGCGCCTGCTCCATCTCGGGCTCCCGGCGGATGATCCCGACCAGGTCGTTCATCGACTGCTGCAGTTCCTGGTGGATCGAGTACGGGTTCTCGCCGCCCTCGAGCTCGAACGGCGCCAGCGCCTCGGCGGCCGCCGAGTCCACGTCGGCCTCGTCGATCGTCGGCCGCTCGCCCAGCTGGTCGACGTACGTCGCGGCGCCCATCCCGGCGCGCCGGCCGAACACCAGCAGGTCGGACAGCGAGTTGCCGCCGAGCCGGTTCGACCCGTGCATCCCGCCGGCCACCTCACCGGCGGCGAACAGCCCCGGTACGACGGACGACGCGGTGTCGGGGTCGACCTCGACACCACCCATCACGTAGTGACAGGTCGGGCCGACCTCCATCGGCTCCTTGGTGATGTCGACGTCCGCCAGCTCCTTGAACTGGTGGTGCATCGACGGCAGCCGCCGGGTGATCTCCTCGGCCGGCAGCCGGGTCGACACGTCCAGGAACACGCCGCCGTGCGGAGTACCACGGCCGGCCTTCACCTCGGAGTTGATCGCGCGGGCGACCTCGTCACGAGGCAGCAGCTCCGGTGGGCGCCGGTTGTTGTCGGCGTCCTTGTACCAGCGATCGGCCTCTTCCTCGTTGTCCGCGTACTGCGCGCGGAACACGTCCGGCACGTACTCGAACATGAACCGCTTGCCCTCGGAGTTCTTCAGCACGCCACCGTCACCACGGACCGACTCGGTGACCAGGATGCCCTTCACCGACGGCGGCCAGACCATGCCGGTCGGGTGGAACTGGATGAACTCCATGTTGATCAGCGTCGCGCCGGCCCGCATCGCCAGCGCGTGCCCGTCACCGGTGTACTCCCAGGAGTTCGAGGTGACCTTGAAGGACTTGCCGACGCCGCCGGTGGCCAGCACCACGGCCGGCGTCTCGAACAGAATGAAGCGGCCAGACTCGCGCCAGTACCCGAAGGCGCCGGAGATCGCGTCGCCGTCCTTCATCAGCTCGGTGATCGTGCACTCGGCGTACACCTTGAGGTTGGCCTCGTAGTCGCCGGTCGCCTCGAAGTCTTCCTGCTGCAGCGAGACGATCTTCTGCTGCAGGGTGCGGATCAGCTCCAGGCCGGTGCGGTCACCGACGTGCGCGAGCCGCGGGTACGTGTGCCCGCCGAAGTTGCGCTGGCTGATCCGGCCGTCAGGGGTGCGGTCGAACAGCGCGCCGTACGTCTCCAGCTCCCACACCCGGTCGGGAGCCTCCTGCGCGTGCAGCTCGGCCATCCGCCAGTTGTTCAGGAACTTCCCGCCGCGCATCGTGTCGCGGTAGTGGACCTGCCAGTTGTCGTTGGAGTTCGCGTTGCCCATCGCGGCCGCGCAGCCGCCCTCGGCCATCACCGTGTGCGCCTTGCCGAACAGCGACTTGCAGATGATCGCGGTCTTCTTGCCCTGCTCGCGGGCCTCGATCGCCGCGCGCAGGCCGGCGCCGCCGGCTCCGATCACGACGACGTCGTAGGAGTGTCGTTCCAGCTCAGTCATAGCTCAGAGATCCCTAAAGAGGTGCTCATCAGTTGATGAAGCGCAGGTCGGAGAACCATCCGGCGGACAGCGCCATGATGTAGAAGTCGGTCAGGATCACGGTGAACAGCGACGTCATCGCGAAAGTGCCGTGCTTCGGGTTCAGCTTGGACACGAACGTCCAGTACCGATAGCGCATCGGGTGCTTGGAGAAGTTCTTCAGCCGGCCGCCGACGATGTGCCGGCAGGCGTGGCAGGACAGGGTGTACAGCCACAGGGCCACCAGGTTGATCCAGATGATCAGGGTGCCGAGGCCGATACCGAAGCCGCCGTCCTTGCCGTGGAAGGCCTGGATACCGTCGTAGACGTTCAGCAGACCGAAGACCAGCGCGCCGTAGAAGAAGTAGCGGTGCAGGTTCAGCGCGACCAGCGGGAACTTCCGCTCACCGGTGTAGGTCTTGTGCGGCTCGGGCACCGCGCACGCGGCCGGCGCCCAGAACAGCGACCGGTAGCCCGCCTTGCGGTAGTAGTAGCAGGTGCCGCGGAAGCCGGCCAGGATCACGAACGTGATCAGGCTGAACGGCACGAAGCGCGGGAACGCGCCGAACCAGGTCCCGAGGTGGCTGGAGCCTTCGACACAGCTGCTGGTCACACACGGCGAGTACAGCGGCGTGAGGTAGTGGTACGCGTCGACCCAGTACCACTTGTTCATGAAGATGCGGACCGTCGCGTACGCGATGAAGAACAGCAGGATCACGCCGATGCGCAACGGCGCGAGCCACCATCGATCCGTTCGTGCGGTCTTGAGGCCGATCTGCGCGCGCCCCGGGGCGTCAACTCCAGTGGCCATCAGAACCGTCCTCGCTTCGCTGCGGGCGCTTCTGATGCCCAGATGGCGCTGTCCTTAATGGTTCTCTCGCTCCGCTCGTTCACGGTGCGTGCCTGTCGGGTGCGCCGAAGCCTTCGTGCTCCGCGTCGGTCCACATGGACGCGTCATACTCCACGTCGGAAATCTCCTCGAGTTCCTCCGGAACTGGTCCGGGCCTGTGCCTGGGGTCGGGCGGGCCCAGCTCTGCGAGATCGTCGCTCAACCGGGCAACGTCGGACACCAGGCGGCGAATGCCGAGGGTGTCACCGTACTCCTGGCTGAGTCTGCCGACGGCCGCATGCAGTCCTTCGAGCGCGCGGACGACTCCGGCGGTAACGTCACGACCGCTGTTGCCCTCACTCATGCCGACTCCAGTGATGGTTATGTAGCTGTCAGTATGGGCACACTTTGCCCCTGCCGAGCGCCCAACGGAAGACCCCTCGGTACGGCGTGTTTCCAGTTAGGCTTACCTCAGTTGCGACCGTGCCGACGGGTGGAGTAATGGAGCGAATCCGGCCTGTAGGACAACGAGATTCGCCGGTGGGGTGAGTACTTCGGCCTCCCGCAGCCCGGGTGGTGTGCGCGCGGCGGCGTACCCCGTCCAGGACCAGGGGAGCACCTGGTGGTCGAGGATCAGCGCGGGGCTGCCGTCGTACCGGATCATCGCGCCGTCCGGGAGATCGGCCAGTGGGCGCACCGTCGTGCGTTGCCTTCTGGTGCGCGGTTCGACGCGTTCGCTGTGGAGTTGCGCGTCCATCGCCGCGGCCCGCGGGCGCTCGTCGAGGCCGCGGCCGGTCGCCCACGCGCCGGCGTACAGGAGGAAGTCCCTGCGGCGGCAGTAATGACAGGGGCGATGGCCGGCGGCGAGCGCGACGGCTTCGTCGAAGAAGAACAGTGCGGTCCAGCGGCCGGGTGGCATCGGGTCGCGCCGGATCCCCTTCCAGTCAAGGACGCAGCAGATCCACGCTTTCGAGCGCCAGCGGGTGGTTCCCAGGCGGCGATCCGGGCCGTGCAGGCTGCCGCGGTTGCCCATCAGCAGACCGCGGCCGGGGTCGGCGACGATCTCCTGGGTGGGCAGAACCCTGTTCTGCAACGGCATGGCGGCATCATCTCGGACCCGGCGGACAATTTCTGGCAGAGTCGCGACATGCAGACGGTGGTAGGAGTGGCTCTGGTCGAGGACGGTCGGGTACTGGCGGCGTACCGGCCGGGCGCCGACGGCGGGTGGGAGTTCCCGGGTGGGAAGGTCGAGCCGGGGGAGACCGACGAAGAGGCCGCGGTGCGGGAGATCCGCGAGGAACTGGACCTGGAGATCAAGGTCGGCACCTCGCTCGGGACAGGCGTCGACATCTCCGACACCTACCGGCTGCACGTCTATCTGGCCACGGTCGTCGCCGGCGATCCGGTACTGCGGGAGCACTCGGCGCTGCGGTGGTTCGCGGCCGACGAGCTCGACGAGAAGGACTGGCTGGTCCCCGATCGGCCCTTCGTCCGGGAGCTGCGCGAGCGACTTTGAGTGGCGGAAGTCACATCGCTGGTCGCCATCGGGAGCTCACGCCCGCGAACTGTATGGGTCGTTTGTATGGGTTGTACCTGGTGACCACTCGGGACCGTGGACAGAATCTTGCCCTGAACTCTTGGGGAGGAGTGACGCATGTCCGTGTACCCGGCCGTGCCGGTGGTGCGAAGGGAAGACTTCGCGCCCGAGATCGTCTGTGAGGTCTACGAACTCGGATCGCATCGGCGGACCCCCGCCGCGGTGAAGGAGCTGACCAGTCGGCAGGTCGCCATCGGCCGGATGATGTCCACCGGCGCGAAGGACGCCGCGATCGCGCGTGAGCTGGGGCTGTCGCTGCGCACGGTCCGCGCCGAGATCAGCGCGCTGATCGCCGGGCTCGGCGCCAAGTCGCGGTTCCAGGCCGGGTGCCTGCTGGTCCGCCGCTTCGGCTGAGTTCCCGCCGTACACCCGATGAGCTCCCGCCGGCCGCGCCCGCGCTCCGGAGACTGTCCGGACGCCGACGTAGGCTTTCGGCATGGTTGAGCTTGCTGAGCGCCGGCTGCTGCTGGTGCATGCGCACCCGGACGACGAAACCATCAACAACGGTGTGACGATGGCCAGATATGTGGCCGAGGGGGCGCACGTCACCCTGATCACCTGCACCCTCGGTGAGGAGGGTGAGGTCCTCGTCCCCGAGTTGTCCCACCTGGCCTCCGACCAGGAGGACGGCCTCGGCGAGCACCGGATCGGTGAGCTCGCGAACGCGATGGCCGAGCTCGGTGTCACCGACCACCGCTTCCTCGGCGGCGCGGGCAAGTACCGCGACACCGGGATGATCTACAACGATTCGGGCAACGCGGACGTCCCGCCGGAGACCCGTAAGGACAGCTTCTGGCAGGCCGACCTGGTCGCCGCGGCCAACGACCTGGTTCCGGTGATCCGCGAGCTCCGCCCGCAGGTCCTGGTCACCTACGACCAGTGGGGGAACTACGGCCACCCGGACCACATCAAGGCGCACCGCGTCGCGACGTACGCCGCCGACCTAGCCGCCGCCCGGTCGTACCGCGAGGATCTCGGCCCGGCCTGGGACATCCAAAAGATCTACTGGACCGCGATGGCCGAGTCGCCGATGCGCGAGCAGCTGCGGGCGCTCCGCGACGCCGGCGACACCACGACCTTCGAGGGTATGGACCCGGACGGACCGCTGCCCCCGATGATCACCCCGGACAGGCTGATCGACTGCGTGATCGAGGGCGAGGAGTTCATCGACCGGAAGATGAACGCGATGAAGGCGCACGCCACCCAGATCACCGTCGACGGCCCGTTCTTCGCCCTGTCGAACAACAACGGCAACCAGATCTGGGCCTCCGAGCCCTACCGCCTGGTCAAGGGCACCGCGGCCCCGGGCCCGGACGGTCTGGAGCACGACCTGTTCGCCGGTCTCTGAGGTGACCGTTCCCACACGCCAGGTTGAGGCATCAACCTTCGTGCGGGCATAACCTCAAGACGTGTCCTCGTCCGAGCTCAGTGGGAGTGTTCCGCCTGCGGAGTTTCGTGCTGCGCTCGGGCAGTTCGCGTCGGGGATCATGATCATGAGCACGTTGCAGGACGGTGTCGCGCATGCGATGACCGCGAACGCGTTCAGTTCGGTCTCGCTCGACCCGCCGCTGGTGCTGGTCTGCGTGGACAAAGGGGTCCGGATGCATGCCGCCGTACTCGACTGTGGGTACTGGGCGGTGTCCGTGCTCGCCGGGGCGCAGCGGGAGATCGCGGAGCGGTTCGCGCGGTCCGGGCGGGATCTGTACAGCCAGTTCGAGGGCATCGGGACGACGGCCGGCCCGAAGACCGGGTGTGTGGTGGTCGACGGTGCGCTGTCCTGGCTCGAGTGCCGGACGTGGGCGACGTACGACGGTGGTGACCACACGATCGTGGTCGGTGAGGTACTGAGCCTCGGGACCGGGGAGCCGGGTAACCCGAGCGCGCTGATCTACCACCGCAGTGACTACCGGAAATTGCCCGGCGACTGACCGTCACTGGTGGGGCAACCAGGGGCCGCCCCGACGGCAGGAAGGGCCCGGATCGTCCCGTAGGATGTCCGCTTGTGCCCTGACCACGGCCCGAGCAGGAGGACTTCGTCCGGTGGGGAGAAAGCAGCTCGCGGGGATCATCGCCGCCGCAGGGCTCGGTGTAGTCGTCGTGGGGTACGGCGCGGCGTTCGCGTTCGCCGGCGCCAAGATCCCCGCTGACACCACCGTGCTCGGAGTCCCGATCGGTGGCCTGTCCCAGGACGACGCCAAGACCAAGCTCGCGGCCGGTCTCAAGGACCGCCAGACGGCGCCGATCGCGCTGAAGGCGGGTGACGCCAAGTTCCAGGTGGCGCCGGCCGAGGCCGGGCTGTCGGTGGACGTGGACAAGACCGTCGACGCCGCGGGCGCCGGCCGCAGCCTGTCCCCGGCCCGGATCTGGCGCGCGCTGACCGGTGGGTCCGCGGTCGAGCCGGTGGTCAGCAGTGACGACGCGAAGCTGAAGACCGCCGTCGAGAAGCTCGCCGGCCAGGTGAACCGGCCGGCCACCGAGGGCACGATCACGTTCAAGGGCACCAAGCCGGTGACCCACGACCCCGCCGACGGGCTGCAGCTGGACTCCGAGAAGGCGCCCGCCGCGGTGCTCGCGGCGTACCCCTCGGACGGGCAGCCGAAGGATCTGCCGGTCAGCGTGTCCAAGCCGAAGGCCGGCACCGAGGCGATCGCCAAGGCCCTCACCGGGTTCGCCCAGCCGGCCATGTCCGGTCCGGTCCGGCTGACCGTCGGCAGCAAGTCGGTCGACCTGGAGCCAGCCGAGATCGCGCCCGCGCTGACGCTCACCGCGCGCGAGGGCGAGGTCATCCCGGCGCTGAACACCAAGGTGCTGGAGCCGCTGTTCCAGCACCGGTTCAAGACCCTGGAGACGCTGCCGAAGGACGCGACGGTGCAGATCGTCGGCGCCGGGCCCAAGGTGGTGCCGGCCGTCGACGGGATGGTCGTCGACCGGACCAAGGTCGGTGCGGCGATCCTCGCGGCGCTACCGAAGCCGACCGGCGAGCGGCGGGCCGCCGTCCCGCTGACGCCGAGCAAGGCGAAGTTCACCACCGCGCAGGCCGCCGCGCTCGGGATCACCCAGAACATCGGCGACTTCACCACCCAATTCCCGCACGGTACCGGCTACCGCAACATCAACATCGGCACGGCGGCGGCCAAGATCAACGGCACGCTGCTCAAGCCGAACGAGATCTTCAGCCTGAACAAGATCGTCGGTGAGCGGACCAAGGAGAACGGGTTCACCGAGGGCTACATCATCAGCGGCGGGAAGTTCGAGAAGGACTTCGGCGGCGGGGTGTCGCAGTCGGCGACCACGACGTTCAACGCGGCGTTCTTCGCGGGGCTGAAGATCGTCGCGCACAAGGCGCACAGCGTCTACATCAGCCGCTACCCGGTCGGCCGGGAGGCGACCGTCGCCTGGCCGTCCGTCGACCTGAAGTTCCAGAACGACTCCGGTCACGGGGTCCTGGTGCAGACGGTCTTCAAACCGTCGACGCCCGGGACCCAGGGCAGCGTCCGGGTGATCATCTGGGGCACGAAGTTCTGGGACATCACCGCCGGGCAGTCGTCGAAGACGAACGTCCGCAAGCCGGGCCTGGTCTACAACCCGGACCCGAAGTGCGAGGCGCAGGCGCCGACGCCGGGCTTCGACATCACCGTCTATCGGTACTTCGCGAAGAACGGCGTACGGCAGAAGACCGAGTCGTTCACGACGAAGTACAACGCGGCCGACGACATCCGCTGCGGGCCGAAGCCCGGCACCACGACACCGCCCCCACCGGGGACCTCGGTGCCGCCCCCGGGCCGGGGCAAGCCCGCCATCACCACACCCCGCCCGCCAAGCTGATTCGCTAGCTGCGGTGGAGCTTGTGCAGCTCCGCCGCGACCTGGTCGAACAGCGGCTCGTCGATCACGGCGCCCTCGCGGCGGACGTGCCCGGGGTCGATGCGCAGGACGCGGTCCAGCCGGACCTCGCTGGGCCGGTGCTCCTTGTCCCAGGGGCCGCTGCCGATGTCCAGCCAGACCCGGCCCCAGCGTGCCTCGTCGGCGGCGTCGCGGTCGTGGTCCTTGCTGGTCAGGATCAGCGCCAGCAGGTACGGCTCGTCCCAGCCGACGACCAGCACCGGCCGGTCCTTCCCGCGGCTGAAGTCCTCCTCGAACGGCACCCAGGTCCAGACGATCTCGCCCGGATCCGCCACCCCGTCGTCCGGGTGCGGCGCGTACTCCACGTGCACCGTCCCCTCGAAGTCTCCCGGGTACTCCGGCCGCTCGACCACGTGATCCGCCATGGCAAAGCAGAGTAGCCCCCTCACATCTCTGCGGGGTTGCGCCGTTCTATCGGCGTGCACATCACTCAGACGCGCAACCGGGGTGCGATCCTCGCCGTTCTGCTCACCGGTCAGTTCATGGCCAACATCGACACCGCGGTGGCGAACATCGCCGGCCCGTCGATCGGCGCCGACCTGCACGCCTCGGCGGGCGCGGTCGGCCTGGTCGTCTCCGGGTACGTCGTCGCGTTCGCCGTACTGCTGATCACCGGTGCCCGCCTCGGCTCCTCGATCGGCTACCGAACGACGTTCCTGCTCGGGCTGACCGTCTTCACCGCGGCCTCGCTCGCCTGCGGTCTCGCGCCCGACATCGTCACGCTCGTCGTCGCCCGCTTCGTCCAGGGCGCCGGGGCCGCGCTGATGGTCCCGCAGGTACTGAGCGGCATCCAGCTGCATTTCGAGGGCCGCGACCGGCTGAAAGCGCTCGGCTACTTCTCGATCGCGTTGTCCGGTGGCGCCGTCGCGGGTCAGCTCCTGGGCGGTGTACTGATTGCCGCCGACCTCTTCGGCACCGGTTGGCGGCCGATCTTCCTCGTCAACGTGCCGATCGGCATCGCGCTGGCGGTGGCCGGCCGTCGGCTGCTCCCGGCCGATCCTCCGGGCCGTCGCGATCGCCTCGACGTGACCGGCGTACTCGCCTTGTCCACAACGGTTCTGCTCGTCATCGTGCCGCTCCTGCTCGGCTCGGAACGCGGCTGGCCCACCTGGTCCTGGCTCTGCCTCCTGCTGAGCCTCCCGGCTCTGGCCCTCTTCGAGTACGGCGAACGTCGCACAGCGGGCCGTCCGCTCATCGCGAGGGAGGTGCTCCGCAACCGGTACGTCCGCGCCGGACTGCTCGCTCACGGGTGCACCAGCGGCACGTACTTCGCTCTGCTGTTCGTGCTGGCCCTCTACCTCCAGGGCGGTCTCCACAAGGGTCCGGCGTACTCCGGGTTCGCCATGGTCGTGTGGGTCGCTGCCTTCGGGCTGGCGGGACCTGTGATCCCGAGGCTGCGCAGGGGAGTGCGCTGGCTGCCTGTCATCGGCTGTCTGGTGCTGGCCGTCGGCTATCTGGCCGTGCTGGCCTACTTGGGCCTCGGCGGCACCACAGGTCCGCTCCTGTTCGCACTGCTCGGCGTTGGCGGGCTGGGGCTCGGCATCAGCGCCAACACCCTGATCGGTGCGGTCACGTCGAGCATGTCCTCGCAGTACGCCGCTGACCTGTCCGGTGTGGTCGCTACCAACGCACAGCTCTCTGGAGCGCTGGGCGTCGCGCTAGCCGGCTCTGCCTACGCTGCACTCGCTAGCGACCCGGTCCGCGCGCTCAGCGTCGTACTGGCGGGCTTCTTCGTGCTGACGCTGGTTGGAGCGGGTGCTGCTCACCGGTTGGTCAGATAGCGGTAGCGGTATGCCTCGCGGTAGCCGAGCCGCGTGTACGTCGCCATGCCGGCCTCGTTCTCCAGCAGGACCTCGAGGTACGTACGGCGGCCGCCATGGGGACCTGCCCAGCGGGCGAGACCCTGGACGACCGCAGTACCCAGACCGCGGCGGCGGAAGTCGGAACGGACCCGGACCGCGTCGACGCCGAGCCAGTGGCCTGTCATCGATCCGCGGGCGACAGCGGCTACCTGTCCGTCCAGCGTGATCGACGCGAACACAGCCTTCGGTGCACCCTCCATCACCTTCGGCGCCACCGCGGGCACCAGCCCGGCGAAAGCGGCGGCGTACCAGGCGTCACCAGGGTGCTCGTCGAGCTGTACGTCGTACCTCGGCTCGGCGTTCACGTGGTCGAGCGTGGTGTGCAGGACGAGTGTGTCGGACTGCTCCGGCCGCGCGTCGACCCAGCCGCAAGCCCGGAGCTCGGCGTCCTCGGGGCTGCCGAGCCGGATCAACGCCAGCGGCGGCAGCCCGCGCTCGTCGTAGAAGGCCTCGGCGTGCTTGAGCGCGTCGGCCACGGGCATCCCCGCGCTGCCAGCCGGGAGCAGCGAGTTGCCCCGGCCGGTCCAGCCCGCCGATGCTCGCAGCAACCAGCGCCCGACGTAAGCCGTCTCCGCGGCCGGGCGGCCCAGCGCGGTGGTGAGAAAGAGCTGGTCGACGTCGACCGGGCGGAGCGGCATTTCCGGGATCCTCTTGGCCGCTGTCACGTCGCCCGCCGGGATATCGTGCACCGTGCTGTCAGTGTGTCGGACGGTCAGCACCTGCGGCGTCCACGCCTGGAGAACCCCGATCAGGTCGGTCAGACCGCCCGGTATCCGGTGTCGGACCACGACACGGTGGCCGATATCACGGGCATCCAGGGCTGACACGATCCGGACTCCTGGCACAGTGGGCGACGTACTACCGTGATACTAGAGACACCGAGCACCACCGCATCGCAGCACCCCGAGACCCGCGCTGCGCTTGCCTGCCATAGGAGGAGTAGCAGTGACCTACGTCATCGCGCAGCCGTGTGTTGACCTGAAGGACCTCGCGTGTGTCGAGGAGTGCCCCGTCGACTGCATCTACGAGGGCAACCGGATGCTGTACATCCACCCCGACGAGTGCGTCGACTGCGGAGCCTGCGAGCCGGTTTGCCCGGTGGAGGCGATCTACTACGAGGACGACACGCCGGAGCAGTGGAAGGACTACTACACGGCGAACGTCGACTTCTTCAACGACCTGGGTTCCCCGGGCGGCGCGTCCAAGCTCGGCAAGATCGACAAGGACCACCCGTTCATCGCGGCGTTGCCGCCGCAGGAACACGACGAGTAAGTAGCTGAACACAGAAATGGGACGTCCCGGTGCGGGGCGTCCCATTTTCTATTGGTCGAGCACGTCTACATGCACGTGGTCGAGATGCCGGAGGATCTTGGAGTCCCCGGAGCGCTCCGGGGGCGTGTAGTCCCGCCACCCGCTGTCGGACTTCGAGCCGGCCGTCCAGATCTTGTCGCTGAAGATCACCGTCTTGATCTTCAGCAGGTCCGCCCGCGCGACCAGGTACTGCGCCATCGCCCAGCCCTTGGTGGTGTTCGCCGCCGAGATCGGCCGCACGAACACATCCACCGCGCGCCCGTCGTAGTGCGCCGACCCCTCCATGTGACCGGACTTCACCCCGTTCGCGGCGTACCCACCGGTCGACAGCTTCCCGAACGTCCGGATCAGATCCTTCCGTACGGCGTCCGCGCGCGGCGTCAGCCCGTCGCTGCCCGCCTGCTCCTGCGCCACCGTCTCGGTGTTCACGGTGCAGCTGAACGCGCTCTTCGACTGCCCGGTGAGCGCCGACGCCAGCACCCGCGCGTCCGCCTCGTGGTCGGCGTACGCGGTCGGGAATGCGCTGCGCTGCACCTTGTCGGCGGCGACCGTGATCGCGAGCTTCTGGTAGTTCTTGATCTTCACCAGCGCGTCGTAGAACTTGCCGGCCGCGTAATACGGGTCCCGGACCTGGGTCGCCGTACCCCAGCCCTGCGACGGGCGTTGCTGGAACAGCCCGAGCGAGTCCCGGTCTCCGTGCGCGAGGTTCCGCAGGTCCGACTCCTGGTACGCCGTCGCGAGCGCGATCGTCGCCGCGCGGGCCGGGAGACCGCGCCGTACGGCGATGCCCGCGATGATCGCCGCCGACTCGGCCTGCTCGAAATCCAGGACGGTCTGCTGCCCGTTCACCGTGGCCGTGCACTGCTCGCGCGGCGGCAGCAGGTTGCCCACGTGCTTACCGCCGAGCCACGCGATCCCGATGCCGATGACGAGGCTGAGCCCGCCAATGGCACCCACGGCCACCAGGGCACCACGCTTCATCGACATACCGCTCCCAACGTCCGGGGGCGGGGGTCGGGTTCCGGTTCGCGGGTCACGAACTGGATGACGTGCGCAGCCTCACGCTGGTTGCCGAAGTCATACTTTCGGACGGCCCGGCCGGCGAAGGTTCGCGCTTTCGGACGGCCGGGCGGTCGGACGGACAAGCTGACGGACGTCAGGCGTTGGCGTGCAGCGCCTCGTTCAGCGTGATGCCCTCGCCGGTGCGCGGGCGGGCCTCGACGGCGCCGGTGACCGAGTTGCGGATGAAGAGCAGGCCGGGCTGGCCGGACAGGTCGCGGGCCTTCACCACGCTGCCGTCCGGGAGGGTGACCTTGGTGCCGGCGGTCACGTACAGCCCCGCCTCGACCACGCAGTCGTCGCCGAGCGAGATGCCGGTGCCGCCGTTCGCGCCGAGCAGACAGCGCTTGCCGATCGAGATCACCTGCTTGCCGCCGCCGGACAGCGTGCCCATGATCGACGCGCCCGCGCCGATGTCGCTGCCGTCGTCGACCACGACACCCGCGACGATCCGGCCCTCGACCATCGACGTCCCGAGGGTGCCGGCGTTGAAGTTCACGAAGCCCTCGTGCATGACCGTCGTCCCCGAAGCGAGGTGCGCGCCGAGCCGGACCCGGTCCGCGTCGCCGATCCGGACCCCGGACGGTACGACGTAGTCCGTCATCCGCGGGAACTTGTCCACGCTCGTGACGCTCAGGTGCTGCCCCGCGGCCCGGGCCCGCAGCCGGACGGTCTCGATCTCGTCGACCGGGACCGGGCCGTGCGACGTCCACGCGTTGTTCGGCAGTGCGGCGAAGATGCCGTCCAGGTTCACGCCGTGCGGGCGGACCAGGCGGTGCGACAGCAGGTGCAGTCGCAGGTACGCGTCCGCCGTACCGCTCGGGGCGTCGTCCAGGGTGATCTCGGTCGCCACGACCTGACGCCGTACCTGCCGGAGGTCGTCGTTGCCCTCGGCCGCGATCAGCGCGGCCGGAGCCTTCGCGTCGGCCGGCTTCGAGCCGAGCTCGGGGGCCGGGTACCAGACGTCGAGGACGTCTCCCGCGGGCGTGACGGTGGCGAGGCCGAAGCCCCAGGCGTGCGTGGCGTTCTCGGTCATGACCCCCACCCTAAATCGACCGCACTCGGCGACTCGCCGTGGTCTACTTTCTGGATGCTTCCCCGCTGGCTCGACGTCGTCGCCGATCCGATCCTCGAGGCCACGAAAGCTCCGGCCGTCACGGAGTTGCACGGAGAGTTGCTGCGGCAGTGGGGATCGTCCGAGGTGTGGCGATTGTCGTTCGGGCTGAACAGCGTGATCGTCAAGCGGGGCACCGACGGGCAGGCCGACGAGGCAGCCGCCTACGAGCGGTACGTCGTCCCGCTGGACCTCCCGGCTCCGGAGCTGATTCACCGGCACCGGTCCGACGACGCCGGGGTGCTCGTGCTGGCGGACGTCGGCCGGGTGACGCTGGAGCAGGAGCCGACGGCCGAAGGATTCGCGGCCGGCGCCGAGTTGCTCGCGACGATTCGCGGCCGATCGGTGGACGGACCGAGCGAGTTCCCGCCGGAACGGGTCGCTGAGATGGCGGCGCGGATCGGGCGGATCGAGTTCGGCCTGGAACCGCTGACCGAGGCGCTGGCTGCGGTGCACCGGGACGCGCCGACGGCCGTCGTCCACGGTGACTTCGTGCCGAAGAACCTGGTCACCGACGGGACCGACTGGACGGCGATCGACTGGCCGGGTGCGTACCAGGCGCCGCATCTGAGCGACCTCTACACGCTGGTCCGCGACGCTGCCGCACTCGGCCACGACCGGGCCCCGATCGTTGCCCAGTACACCGAGGCGATCGGCGGGAACCCCGCGGTGGTGGAACGCCAGATGCTGGTCGGCGGCGGATGCTTCTACCTGGTGGCGCTGATGTTCATCGTCGAGGAAGGTCTGCGGACCATCCCGGAATCGGTGAACTGGATCGATGGGCTGCTGACCGAACTCCAGGACCTCGTCGGGTCGCTGGCGTGAAGCTCCTCGTCCTGGGTGGCACCAAGAATCTCGGCCGGCACGTCGTCGAAGCCGCCCTCCGCGACGACCACGAGGTCACCCTCTTCAACCGCGGCCGCACGAATCCCGAGCTGTTTCCGTCGGTACGCCGAATCACCGGCGACCGCGCCGCACCGCAGGTCCTCGCCGCGGGGGAGTGGGACGGGGTGATCGACATGTCCGGGTTCCTCGTTCGCGACGTCTCGCTGAGCGCGTCCGTACTGCGCGACCGCTGCGGTCACTACACGTACATGTCCTCGATCGCCGTCTACGCCAGCAAGACCACACCCGGTATGACGGAGTCCGCGGCACTGCTCGACTGGCCGGACGGAGCTCCCGAGGACCACTTCACGATGGATCTCTACGGCCCGTCGAAGGTCCGCAACGAATCGTTGCTCACCGCCACCTTCGGCGACCGGACCGCCGCCGTACGCTCGGGTTTCGTCGTCGGCCCCTACAACCCCGACTTCGGCAACTGGGGCTGGGCCCTCGCCCACGACCTCCCGATGGAATGCGCCGCCCGCCCCGAGCAGCCCATCCAGTACATCGACGCCCGCGACCTGGCCGCGTTCCTGCTCCACCTCACCGTCAACCACCTCCCCGGCCCGTTCAACGCAGTCGGCCCCACCCGCACCATGTCAGCCCTCGCCGCTGCCTGGCGCGCCGCCGTACCCAACCCAAAACCCATGAACTGGTCTCCACCGGTAGACCGCTTCCACCTCCCCCACGACGGCACCAACGACGGCACCTTCCAACTCGACAACACCCGAGCCGTAACAGCCGGTCTCCAACTACGCCCAGACGAAGAAACAGCCCGCGACTACGTCACCTGGGTCCGACAAGGCAACATCCCGCCAGACCCACCGCACTGATTTCGGGGCATTCCGGGGCATCGCGGGGCAGATATCCACAGGTGCGATGCGAGGCCCGCCCTACGGGCATTCGGCCACCTAGGGTTGCGCCCCATGTACTTCGAGCGGCCGCTGGTGCGTGCGTATGTCGACGAGACCGGTGACCGTGGAGTGTCAGCGCGATCTTCGCGGTACTTCGGCATGGTCGCGGTGATCGTGGCCGACGAGGACGACGCGGGTCTGCGCCGCGCGATCGCCGAGTGCCGACACCGGCTGTCGGTACCGCTCACCAAGCCACTGCACTGGACCGAGCATGTGAAGAGATTTCCCCGTCGTCAGTTCGTCGCGTCGCAGCTTGCGCGGGTGCCGGGAGCGGTGTTCGATGTCGTGCTGGTGGAGAAGACCGCAGTTGCCGGAGCTTTGTCCGACCAGGTCGCGTTCTACAACTTCGTTGCCGGCAGGGTGCTCGAGCATGTCCTGGACGCCGCGGACGACAGGCCGGGCGGCCGCCGCGACGTCGTGGTCAGCTTCGGGCACGTGCGCGGCTTCCGGCACGAGGAGACGCTGGCGTGGTTCGAGAAGTTGCGGACCAACGAATCGCCGGACCTGCCGTGGGATCTGCTGCGCGGCAAGCCCAAGTTCTTGGGCCCTGGGCAACTCGACGGACTGCAGGCCGCGGATCAGTACTGCGGGATGCTTCGGGCCGCGTTGGAGCCGGATGAGTTCGGCGGTTTCGAAGCGCATCATCTGATGGCTGTCCGGCATCAGATCCGGGACCCGGACGGGTTCGAGGGGATCGTGCTGCCGGGGACGATGGCGGCGTATCCGTGGTGGCCGGTCGATGGAATGTGACGAGGCCCTCGATGGTCCGGAGCGCCGCACCATACAGGCGGGTCTGACAGCAGACCTGGCGTTCTCTGGGATTGACCCGTTTCGACGGACAGGGTCGGTGTGAGGTGGTCAGGCTACCTTCTCGGCGGTAAGCGTGGTGCTCGCTTCGTATTGTGCCGGGG
>NZ_JBWKCB010000004.1:0-666074 GCF_056436705.1 Kribbella sp. NPDC043289 | reverse complement strand
CCACAAACACGGCTGACACATGACAACCACACCCAGCTCCCCTGGGCCTCCCGATCCTACGAATGACCGAATCAACCCAAGAAGAAAGGTATGGACATATGCGAGCCGACGCCAGGAAGAACTACGACCGCCTGCTCGCGGTGGGGCACGACGTCGTGACCGAACAAGGCGCTGAGGCGTCGCTGCGCGACGTCGCCCGCAGAGCAGGCGTCGGGCTCGGCACGCTGTACCGTCACTTCCCGACACGAGAGGCGCTCCTCGAAGCCTTGCTCCGCACCACTGTCGACGAGCTGACGGCACAAGCAGCCGACCGCGAAACGTCGAGCACACCCGAGGACGCCCTCATTTCCTGGCTCCGCGACAGCGTCGCGCTCACCCACAAGTATCGGGGTGTCGCGCCGCTGCTGTCGGCAGCCATGGAGGACACGGAGTCCGCACTCAATGCGTCGTGCGTCGCTCTGCACGATGCAGGCACGCGGGCCCTCGAACGCGCTCACGAGGCGGGCAAGGCGCGGGACGACATCGACGGCACCGACCTGTTCGCGCTGGTCGCGGCACTTGCGTGGCTCTACGATCAGCCCTCGTTCGCGCACCGCGCCGATCACCTCCTCGGTGTCATCTCGGGTGCGGTCCTGACCGGCCAAGCGAGCAATGGCGTCAGTCCAATGGGCTCATCATGACCCCAGGGCAACTCGAACGGACCAGCCGAGGCCGGGACAATTTCGGTTGCGGCCGGTTCGCCACGCCTCGGTTGCTTGTACCGCCGAACCTCCACGGATCTGAGCTGAGATAAGCGCGTCAGCCCTGGGCGCCTCGCGGCGAAGGTGTGGTCGCCTTCACCGCGAGGAACCGTGTGTTGTGGGATGGGGGTCTAACGCAGGTTGTAGGCGCGGATCACTGTGTAGTCGGTCGTGCCGCCGTCGGCGCGTTCCGCGGTGGCGTGGAAGGACACCGAGCCCTTGGCGGGGTGGCGCAGGGATGCGAGCCAGGTGTCGGTGCCGGTCCGGATCAGCGTGACGGGTTGCCAGGTGGCGCCCTCGTCGTACGAGACCGAGACGGTGATCTTGCGGGTTGCCGATGGCGTCGACCCCGGCTGAGTCTTCAGGCTGATCGGCACCAGGTACGGCGTACCTCCTCGCATACTGTTGGCGAGGTCAACGGTTGGGGTGAAGGCGAACGACGACAGCGGCAGGTACGTCCACTTGTCGGTCCCGACCTGGGAGGACTTGAACGTCCACGAGCCACTGACCTTCGTCGACGCGTTGAACCCGGTTGTCCGGTTGACGTCGTACTCCAACCGGTACGGCGTTTCCTCGGGCGGCACCGGTCCGCTGGCGTCGTAGAAGTATGTCGGGATCTCGGCCAGTTTCACGCCGTTCTGGTAGAAGCCGACGCGCCCGCTGTCGAGCAACGAGTATCCCGTGTGACCGGAGTCGTCACCGAACGGCGGCACGTTGAGCAAGATCGTGTTGCCTACCCGGGCGACGTACGTGCGCGCGTTGAACTTCGGTCCGGCCGGTCCACGCTGCCAGTCGACCGTGTAGTGACGACCTGGCTGCCAGGTGGCGCCGTCGTACCAGAACTGGGTCTGGCTACCGCCGCTGATGTCCCAGCGGTGGTTCCAGGTCACGTCTTTCGCGGTGTAGTAGACGGTCCGGATGCCCGGTACGTCGTACTGGATCGCCGCCGAGATCGCACCGCCACCCTCTGCCGGGAAGCCCCAGTTGTGCATGAAGCCCGTTTGCTTGACGGGCCAGACGCTGTGGTTGCGGGTGGTCACCGTTGCCAGCTCGCTCTGGCGGACGGTGTGCTGGTAATTCGTGAGGAAGTGTCCACGGACGAAGTCGACGATGTCGTACTCGTACGGCGAGTTGTAGAACGTCCCGTCCGCTGTCGGCTCGGCCCAGCGGCTCGTGACGTCCGTGACCAGGGTGCCTTCGTCCGCCGTGACCTCGTCGCCCAGGTCCGCTGTGAACAGCTTGCTGAAGTCAGGGCCGGTGATGCGCGCGTCGATCGCGCCGCCGCGTGGCAGCACGCGATACGCACCGACCGAGGCCAGTTTGGTCCGGGCGGAGGCCTTCGGCACCGTCACCGAAACGGGCGTGCCCTTGCGGGCGTCGAGTTCGACCACACCGTCATCGGAGTGACCGACAGTGAGGTTCGGCTGCACCAGCAGGGTGGAGCTGCCGTCCGGACTGACCACCGACGCCTGCACGTGGTACCGGCCCGGCCGCAGCTTGGCGGTGACCGTCCCGGATGCGTTGTACGGGAACTTGAAGACGTCGAGGTCGAGCCCGGTCGCCCAGATCGCGTAGTCGCTCGACGGTGCGCCGGTCCGGTCGGTCACCTTGAAGGTGACGGTCCGTTCCTCGTGCCCCTTGCTGATCGTCAACGGCACCCGCACCGACAACCCGTCGGCGTTGGTTGCGGTCAGCGCTCCCGAGAACGTGCCGGTTGCCGACGGCACCCGCGTGTCACCGGTCAGTACGGCGTCCGCCGTACCGCCGGCCGGTACGACGAGCTGTGCCGGACTGACTGTGAACAATCCAGCCGGAGCGGGAGCGTTGTCCGGACCGGTCCCCGTGGTCGACAGGTCGAGCGTCACCGGAGAGGTGCCGTCGTTGCGGTAGGTCACTGTCTTGGTGACAGGGGTGTCGTCGTCGGCCGGCCACGGCTGCGAGCCGAGTGCGAGGCTGGAAACGCTCGGCAGGACGGCCTGCCGGACCGCACGGGCGACGTCGACCCGGCCGGCGCCTTGCTCGAAGACGGTCAATGAAGGGTTCGGCTTGGCTGCGGCAGTCAGCGCCGTCTTCAGTTGGGTAGCAGTCCACTGTGGATGCTGCTGCTCGAGCAGGGCTGCCGCGCCGGCCACATGCGGCGTGGCCATCGACGTGCCATTGAGTTGGGTGTACCCGGGAGCGTACTGCGGATAGTCGGAGCCCTTCGCAAGCGCGGCGACGATGCCGACGCCGGGTGCGGTGATGTCCGGCTTGATCGCGCCGTCGTCTCGCGGGCCGCGGTTCGAGAAGTCCGCGAGGTTGTCCTGCTTGTCGACCGCTCCGACCGCCAGTGCCGCGTCGGCGGTGGCCGGCGACGACACGCCGCCGGTGGCGCCGTTGTTGCCTGCGGCAATGACGAAGAGGGCGCCGGTCTGTGCGGTCAGCCGGTTGACGGCTTCCTCGAGGACGTCGATGCCGGGCGAGTCGGTGCCGCCGAGGCTCATGTTGATGACCTTGGCCTTGGATGCGGCCCACGCCATGCCGGCCAGGATCGCCGACTCGGCGCAGCTCCTGGTGCTGCAGACCTTCCCGATCAGCAGCTTCGCGCCGGGCGCGACACCCTTGTACTTGCCGCCCGACTCCGCGCCGCTGCCCACGACGGTGGAGGCGACGTGGGTGCCATGGCCGACGTTGTCCTCGGTGTCGGCGGCGTCGCTGAAGTTCTGTTCCTCGAGGATCTTGCCGGCGAGGTCGGGGTGGGTGTCGTCGATGCCGGTGTCCAGAACGGCGACGGTCACACCGGTTCCGTCGTACCCGGCGGCCCACGCGGCCGGTGCGCCGATCTGCGGGACGCTCTGGTCGAGCGACACTTCACGCTTGCCGTCGAGCCACACCCGGGCGATGCCTGGAGCGGTGGTGCGCTTCGTCGCGCTGCCGGCGGTGACGTCGGTCCAGAAGTCGCGGGCCTTGGCCTTGCCGACCTTGATCGCGGCGGCGCGGAGAGCGGGCAGGCTCTCGGTGACGCGAGCTGCCCGCAGCTTCGGCGGAGTGGTCGCGCCGTACGAGACGATCGTCGGCAGCTCGGCGACGTGGGCGTCGTCATACCCGGCCTGGACCAGTCCGGTGACGTCGAAGAGCCGCAGGTCGACCTGGTTGCTCGAGACGAGGCGCAGGGCGTCGTTCGGTACGACGTACTGATGGCCATCCTGCTGGTGCTGGGTGAAGCCGAGCTGGTCGCGGCCGGGGGCGGGGGCGGGATCGAGCGAGATCCTGTTGCCGTCGACAAAGACCCGGTCACCGGTCAGCAGTGTGACCCAGCTCCCGGTCGGAATCTGATTCTGGGACTTGGACTTCCCGACGGTCCAGCCGGCGGGCTGCGGTTGGCCGGTGGCGGTCAGGGGAAGTGCCAGGAGGGCGGTGCTCAGCGCGAGACCGATCAGGCGCCGGGACAGTCGAGACATAAGTTTCCTTCCTGATATGTCAGGAAAAGTCTGAGATTCGGACACCCCTCCCGGGTACTCCGATCTGGCCATAACATCGCGTTATGGATCTGGAGATCCGTCACCTGCGACTCGTCGCCGCGATCGCCGAGACGGGCAGTATCAGCCGCGCCTCGGTGCGGCTCGGCCAGAGTCAGCCGGCTGTGACCGGACAGTTACAGCGGATCGAACGCCTGCTGGGCGGACCGCTGTTCCTCCGCGACGGAAGCGGTGCCCGGCCGACGGCGCTGGGCACGATGGTGACGTCACATGCGCAGAGCATGATCACCCTGCATGACGACCTGCTCCGGGACGTACGCCGGCGCGAGGCCGACGCAGACCTCACCAGCCTGCGCCTCGGTGCGACGGCCGGACCGCTGGCGGCCGCACTTGTGACCGTGACGCGGCAGCTGCTTCCGGATACGGAGGTCTCGCTGCACCTCTGCGACTCCGACGAGGAACTGCTCGAACTGCTCGCCGAGGCCCGGCTGGAAGTCGGGCTCACCGTCGACTACCCAGGGTACGAGCTCGGACTGCCGGACGGGTTGAGCGAAACTGTGCTGCACGTCGAGCCGGTGTTCGTCGTGCTGTCGAAGGACCACGCGCTCGCGGTCGAGTCCGAGATCCCGCTCGCCGCCCTGGCCGCCGAGCACTGGCTGCCCGGCGATGGGAAGGACAAGCGGATGCGCGCGATGTTCCGTGAGGCCTGCCGCCGGGCCGGCTTCACACCGCGCCGCATCCAGCGAACCAACGCCAGTGTCGTGTTCTCGCTGATCAGCCAGGGCCACGGCGTCTCACTGTGCCGAGCTGTCACGGTCGAGCGGGAGAACGCCGTCGTACGCCCACTCGCCGGCGACCCCATGTGGGCTCGCGAACGCCTCGTCTGGGCAACCGCCGCCCCGGTCGCCGATCACGTGCCGTCAATACGGGATGCGCTCCTGGCCGCCTACCAGCAGCAGGCCGACTCGATATCGGCGTACAAGGCGTGGCGCACCAACCGCAGGCTCCCCTAGTCGCCGAGCATCGCCGGACTGGGTGTCATTGGGAACGTTCGGTGGATGGTCGGGGAGTTGTACGCCGTCGTACAGGTCGGGGAGGTCGGTGCGCTCGGCGGCGTCGAGTCGGTGAGGTTGAGGCGGGCCGTCGGTGCCGGCGTCCGGGATTCAGGCCGGCAGCAGGACCTGGACCTGGTCTTTGATCTCCTTCACGATGTCGGCGATGGGGTTGGCGAGGTTGATGGTCGCGGCCATGCTGACGAACATGATCGCGGAGACGATGTGGGCGAGTGTCGCGGCGTCGTCTGCGCTGATGCGTTGGTCTCGTCGTAGTACGTCGCTGATCGCTTTCTCGGTCTGGACGGTCAGTCCGAGTGCGTCGCGATGGTGGGGTTCGGCGGGGTCGCCGAAGACGATCTCTCGCAAGTAGGTGCGCCCGTTGTCGATCTGTTTTCGGTTGCATTCGACGACGGGGCGGATGATCGCCATCACCGCGTCGAGCATGTCGGGAATGTCCTCGGCAGCCGTCTTTCCTTGGGCGAGCGCTTCTGCGTACGTCGAGTTCTGCACGAGCAGCAGGAGTTCGCCCTTGGTCTTGGCGTAGAGGAAGAGCGTGCCGGCTCCGATGTCGGCCTTGTCTGCGATCTCCTGGGTAGTGACCTCGTCGACGCCGCGCTCGGCAAACAAATCCCGGGCTGCGGCGGTGATGCGCTCGAGCTTCTCTTGCTTGTTCCGCTCGCGACGTCCGACTCGGTGGGAGGCCAATGGCATGGCTGCCGTCCTTTTCTGCTGTGTGGGCTCGAAGGCGCCGGCGTTCATTCTTCCACGGCGACTAGGGAGCCGTCGTGGTGGTGACCTCCGGATAGAGCGCCTCGACAGGACCGCTCAGACCGGCCTTGACGTGGGCGGTCAGCGCGTCGCCGATGACCTCGTACGCACCGGCCGCGACGGCGTCGTACACCAGGGTCACGAGTTCGGCAGGTTGCAGCTTGGGCCCGTCCGCGTGGGCAGCCATGCGGGTCTCGACGTACCCCATGTGCACGCCCGTCACGTGGACGCCATGGGGAGCGAGCTCGAGCCGTAGCGAGTTGGTGGCCGACCAGAGCGCGGCCTTGCTGGCGCTGTAGGCGCCGCCGAACCCGTACCAGCTCGCAACTGAATGCACGTCCACGAGAACGGACTGCGGCTTGGCTGTGAGGACGGGCGCGAACGCGCGGGCGAGGAAGACGGGTCCGAAGAAGTTGGTCTCCATGTTCGCCCGGATGTCGGTCTCGGTCACCTCCAGCAGGCTTGCGCTCGGCGGGAGGGCGCCCGCGTTGTTGATGAGCGCCGTCACGTCCGGCGCCGCGGCCACGGCGGCGGCGATGGACTCGGCGTCGGTGATGTCGAGGGTGAAAGGGACGATGCGCTCGTCGTCCCAGGTCTGCGGAGTGCGGGCGGTGGCGTAGACCTTCGCCGCGCCGCGCGCGAGAGCTCGGTGGACGACTTCGGTTCCGATGCCGCCATTGGCCCCGGTGACCAGGACGACTGCTCCGTTGAGGGAAGGCATGTTCAGGTTCTTTCTGTTGGGAGCTATTGCTCGTAATGCGGCAGGATCGTGCCGTTCTCGACGTACGTGAGGGCGGCGTCGACGTCGTACGCGTGGATCGCGGAGGCGAGCAGCGCCAGCTGGTTGGACAGTTCCTCGATCACGGGGCCGGTGAAGAAGGCATCGCGTGCTCCGACGTCGGTGAACCCGACGATGAGCGAGGCGTGGAACTGCTGGTCGTGGGGGTTGTCGTGGGCAACGTTCGGCGTGTCCCAGAGCTTCTCGATCCAGGGCAGGAACGTCTGCGTACGAAGCTCCTTGAGCACTCCGGTGCCGGCGAGCGCGGGAACGAGCTGCTCCTTGATGACCTTCCGGAACTCGCCGGCGCCGACCCCGTCTCTGCGCCGGAGGTAGACCATGGCACGGGCACCGACAGTCTCTCCTGGGCCCGCGACGTCATACCAGCGCGACGAGTTCGGCGTACCGGTGTAGAGGAGCGTGCGGCGGAACACGTTGATCTCGTCCTTGTAGGCCAGCTGCGTCTGCTTGCGCCCGAGCAGGGGTGAGAGCGCGGAGTGGAAGGTGACTTCCGCGACGCCGTCGATCTTGCGGTCGGCGGGGATCGAGGTCTCGACCCCGTCGGTGACCGGCCACCGGCCGGGGTTGTCCTCGGCCAGGTGGATCTGCCGGTACTCCTCCAAACCGGGCGTGGCAGAGATGATCTTCGAGTGCGGGCCCTTCCAATAGTCCATGCCGGTCTGGCGAGGCTGGTCGGTACGCACCCAGAGTGGGATGGACGAGGACAGGTGCTTGTGCACACGTAGTTGCGCGGCGGACGGTGACGTACTCATGATGTTGCCCTTCTTCTCCTGGTTCGGTCGTGGGCGGTCATCGGGAGAGGAACTCGACCGCGACCGGGGCGAACTTGTCGTGGTACTGGAAGATGCCGCCGTGGCCGGAGTTGGGGTAGATGACGAGCTCGGAGCCTTTGATGCGGCGGTGCAGGTCTTCGGAGAGGATCGAGGGCACCATGCGGTCGTTGTCGCCGTTGGCGATCAGAGTGGGCTGGGTGATCGTCGAGAGGTCGGCGGGGGCGGAGCGCCCCCACTTCTTGATCGCCTTGAGCTGCGTCTGGAACCCCCTCAGCGCCATCGGCGCGTCGCGGTTCGTGGTGCGCTCCTCGAGGCGCTTCACGAACGCGCGGGCGGCCGGCTTACCTGTGGCGTTGCGGTTGAAGAACAGGAACTCCTTCGGGTCCGACCGGGTCAGGGTCGCCCGCAGGATGTCGTAGTACGTCGTGCCCGCGACCTTGTCGATGTCCTTGCCGCCCGCGGGGCCGGTGCCGGTGAGGACGAGCTTGCGGACCAAGCCCGGGTGCTTCACGACGAGGGCCTGGGCGACCATGCCGCCGAGGGAGAACGAGAAGATGTCGATCTTGTCGAACCCGAGTGCGGTGATGAAGGCGTAGGCGTCGTCGGCCATCGCCTCGACGCTGTCGGGAACGCGGCCGGTGGAGGCGCCGACGCCGCGCTGGTCGAAGGCGATGACGTGGTGCTCTGCGGCGATGGGGTCGATGATCCGGGGGTCCCAGTTGTCGAGGGTCGCGGCGAGGTGGACGAAGAAGACGACGGGGATCCCGCCCTTCGGCCCCAGCTCGCGATACGCGAACGTGACGCCGTTGGCGTCGATGGTGCGGGCAGGCGAGTCTTTGTAGGCGGTGATGACGTTGTCGTTCGTGTTCATGACGTTCTCCTGGTTCGTCTGGGTTGTTGCGGGTTGTTGCGGGTTGTTAGGGGTTGTTATGGCCGGCTGATGACGGCTTTGCCGCGGATGCCGCCCTTGTCGAGCGACTGCACTGCCTGCACGGTCTGATCGAAGTCGAACACCCGCCCGACGACGGGACGCAGTACGCCGCTGTCGACGAGCGCGCCGATCTGGCGAAGCTGGTCACCGCTGGCGCGCATGAAGAGGAACTCGTACGTCACGCCGAGCCGCCGGGCCTGACGGCGGATGCGGCTGCTGAGGGCGGACATGACCAGCCGGAGCACCGGGTTCGCGCCGAGTTCGCGGCCGAACGCCGGATCTGGCGGGCCGGCGATCCCGATCGCCTTGCCACCGGGGCGCAGTACCCGGAGCGATTTCTCGAGGTTCTTCCCGCCGAGGCTGTCCAGCACCAGGTCGTAGCCTTCGACGAGCTGTTCGAAGTCCTGGCTGCGGTAGTCGATGACGAAGTCCGCCCCGAGCTCACGCACGAAGTCGGCGTTGCCGGCACTGACCGTGGTGGCGACCGTGGCGCCGAGGTACTTGGCGAGTTGGATCGCGATCGTTCCGACGCCGCCGGCGCCGGCGTGGATGAGGACCCGTTGCCCGCGCTGCAGGTTGCCGCGCTCGACCAGTGCCTGCCACGCGGTCAAGGCCACCAGCGGCAGCGAGGCTGCTTCCTCGATGCTGATCGATACGGGCTTGAGCGCGAGGTCGGCCTCGGCGACCGCGATGCGCTCCGCGAACGTTCCGATCCGGTCCTTGTCGGGCCGGCCGTACACCTCGTCGCCGGGCCGGAATCCGTGCACCTTCGCGCCGACGCCGATCACCGTTCCGGCGACGTCGTTCCCGAGGATCTGAGGCAGCTTGTACGGCAGGATCTGCTTGAACTCGCCCGTCCGGATCTTCTCGTCGAGCAGGTTCAGCCCGGCGGCCTCGACCTGTACGAGCACGTCGTGCTCCCTGACCACAGGCTCGGGCACATCCGCTTGCTGCAGCGGCTCCTTGTACTGCGTGACGACGAACGCTCGCATGACGACTTTCCTTCGTTTCGATGGTTGATGCCCAACCAATTATCTGAGTTGACTCAATAATGAGCGCACTCAGTCAATCTGTCAAGGAGCCTCGAAGATGCGACCGGCCATGGAGGCGCAATGCCGGCTGCGAACACTCGGCAGCAGAGCGGCGCCCGCCGCTGCGGCGCTTTCCGCGTGAACCGCGGTCTAGAGGGAAGCGCCGCCGCAGATTGTCAGGTGTTGGCCGGTGATCATGGCGCCGCTGTCGGAGAGAAGGTACTGGGCGAGCGCCGCGACTTCGTCGGGTTGGATGAGGCGGCCCAGGGGCGGGACGACGGGTGGGGTGGCAGCCCGAGCCGAGTCGGTGAGCATCGCGGTGTCGGTGGGGCCGGGCTCGATGACGTTGACCGTGATGTGGCGGGGTGCGAGCTCGGCGGCCCACGAGCGGGCGAGGGCGCGGAGCGCTGCCTTGGTGGCGGCGTACTGACTTTTGCCGGCCACTCCGGTTGCCGTCCGGCTGCCGATGAGCACAATGCGGCCGCCGTCGGTGAGACGATCGACCAGGTGGTTACCCTCGGCAGGCTTCGGTCCGATCCGCAGCATCGACCGCATCGGCCCGTACGAACGGACACCACCAGGAGGGTACGTCGCAGCCGCGACCGCCCGAGCCGCGTCGTCGGCCGTGTCGACGAGTGGCACGATGATTCCGGCGGCACCGGCGTCGTTCGGCCGCGCGCTTCTCCCTGGTACGGCGGGATCGTTCGCCGCGGACCGCGATCGGTTCGGCGACGATGTGCTGGGCGTCGAGGTGTGGATCGAGGGAGCTGCACGGGTCCTGGAACACGACCTGGATCCGGTGCCGCAACGGCCGCAACCGGCGTTCGGTCAGCGTCGTCGTTTCAGGCGCTGCTCAGGCCGGCTGAGGTGGACTTGACGGAGCAGTGCTAGCGCTCGATCGCGGGCGTCGGCCTTGCCACAGTGGTGCCGCAGCCGGATCGCTTCGATCATCTGCCGGCCGACTGTGGCGATGGGGTTCAGCGCGGTCATCGGATCCTGGGGGACCAGCACCACCGCGCGCCCGCGGAGGGCGCTGATGTGTTTGCGGGTCCCGATCACGTCCTTGCCGGCGAGCTCGGCCTGTCCCGCCACTACGGCGAGATCGTCCGCAAGCAGCCGTAGCAGTGCCATCGCCGTCGTCGACTTACCGGAGCTGGACTCGCCGATGATCGTGACAGTCTTGCCGGCGTCGATATCGAAGGTGACGCCGTCGACCGCGCGGATCACGCCACCCGCAGTCCCGCAGCGTCCTGCGCAGTCTGCGCAATTCCTCCTGCCGCTCTCACTGAGAGTATGATCGTAATTTAATCCCTGGATGGTCTTGCCCCGGGGCCACCAGCGAACCTATTGTCGTATGAACGTAATCTAAAACTTCAGGAGCTCACGATGACGGCGACTCAGCAGGTCGCGCTGGTAACAGGCGCGTCCTCAGGCATCGGAGAGGCGACAGCGATCGCGCTGGCCGCCGCAGGTTTCCGGGCGATCGGAACCGGCCGCAGCACCGCGCCTCAACAACGCCCGTTCATGACCGTCTACGTCTCGACCGAGCAAGCGGCCGAGGGCTACTCGCAGTCGCTGGATCACGAGGTCCGCGAGTACGGCGTCCGGGTTCTGCTCGTCGAGCCGGGCTCGATCAAAACCCCGTTCGGGGACCACAGCGTCGTGGCCGACACCCCCATGCCGCTCTACGCGGCGGGACGGCGCAACTACGACGAGCTGCTGGAGAAGAACCTCAGCAGCGGCGACGATCCCGCCGTCGTCGCCAAAGTGATCGTTGGGGCGGCAACCGACCGGAACCCGAAACTGCGGCACACCGCCGGTAGAACCGCCCGGACCATCAACGCGGTGTACCGCGTCGCCCCGGCCCGGATCTTCGACCGCGTCATCCGCAGATTCAACCGGATGCCGAGCTGATCGCCCACCTTCGATCTGTCCGCGACATCAACAGCTACGGAGAGACAAATCATGATGTCCGAAGTCACAACAGGACTGGAAACAGAAGAACACGGCACCACCTTGATCGTCCGCATCAATGGCGGTGAGCATGCGCTGCTGGATCCGGGCATGGCGGCTCAACTCGGCAGACTCGTCGACAGGGCTGACAAGGATCCCGGCATCCACGCCGTCGTGTTCACGGGAACCCATCCCGATCGATTCTTGAGCCACGCGGACATCACCTGGCTCCAGGAGGGCGGCGTCGGATTTCCACCCATCAATACCCGGATCGCGGGGATCGTCTTCCGCATAGCGACCGCCATCAACAAGATGCCGGGCATCAGGTCACTCGCAGCCAAGACCAAGCTGAAGACCCTCCTGCAACTCGACGGCCTGCACGCGACGTTCCTGAAGATGAACGCGAGCGGCACCATCTTCATCGCGGCACTCAACGGCTCGGCGCTGGCCATCGGCGCGGAATTCGCCTGGGCCTGTGATGTGCGGATCATGGCAGACGGAGACTTTGTCATCGGCCTGACCGAAGTACTGCTCGCGCTCACCCCCGGCGGCGGGGGTTCCCAGCGCCTGACTCGCTTGATCGGCTCCCGGCAATCGCTGGCCGCGATCCTCGAGGGCAGGCCGTTCACCCCTGCGGAAGCCCTCGCTCTCGGCGCTGTCGACGAAGTCGTACCGCAGAACCGGGTGCTCGAGCGCGCGATCGAGCGAGCCGAGTACCTGAGCCTGCGGTCGAAGAAGTCGCTCGGAGCGATCAAGCGGTCGGTGTACTTCGGCGCCTCGAAGCCGCTGCCGGCCGGGCTGCGGGTCGAGCACGCGGAGTTCCTCGTGAGAGATCAGGACCAAGAAGCCCAGAAGCGGATGCTCGAGTACGTCGTCGCAACGGACGCGACGGGCGATCTGCCCTTGCTTGATGCCAAGACGTACGCCCGCGCGCTGCGCGAGGGCCGCATCGGCGGTGGTTCCAACGAATAGAACGAACTGCTGATAACAACAAGGCAGTCGAGGGCTACTCCGTACGCCTCGCTGAACTGGAGAAACACATGGTGCGGTACACGAAGGAACACAAGCAGGAAACCCGGCAGCGGATCGTCGTGACGGCCGGTCGGCGGTTCAAGCGGGACGGTATCGACGGATCCGGGGTCGCGACGTTGATGAAGGATGCGGGTCTGACCAATGGCGCCTTCTACGCGCACTTCGCGTCCAAGGACGACCTGGTTGACACCGCGATCGCCGACCAGTTGCACACACTGCATACGAACATCGTCGAGCAGGCCGAGCCCGGCCCGGCCGGTCTCGAACAGATCGTGCGCTGGTACCTGTCGCCCGGCCACCGCGACGACCACGACGAGGGCTGTCCTAACGCGGCCCTGCTTGACGAGATCGCGCGCAGCGGTGACACGACCAGGCAGGCCTACACCGACGGGGTGCTGGTGGTCATCGACGGCCTCGCGGCCCGCATGACACCCGGAGACCCGCTGTCGTCGCGGGTGAAGGCACTCAGCCTGCTGGGCCTGCTGGCCGGGACCCTGCAACTGTCCCGCGCCCTGACCGACCGGCAACTCTCCGACGAGCTCCTGGAACAGGGCATCCGCAACGCCTTGGCCCTGGTGAACGCCGAACAGCACACCTCAGACGTCAACCAAGCGACTAAGACGAAATGAGCCTTCCGATGAACCAGTCCAGCACGATCCGCTTCGAGCGCACGACACCCCGAACCGCCAAGATCACGTTCGCGAATCCTCCGGTGAATCTGGTGATTCCCGAGACCGTGGTGACGTTGCACGAGATCGTCCGCGAACTCGACAACGACCCCGACATCCAGGTCGTCGTCTTCTCCAGCGACGTACCCGACTTCTTCTTCAACCACTTCGACGGCGCCGAGGCCGGCAACCTGCCTGTGCCCGAGCACGAAGGTGACGCGCCGGTGTGGACCGATCTGGTCCTGCGGTTGAGCAAGGCCGCGTATGTCAGCATCGCCTCCATCCGGGGTCGCACCCGTGGCGCCGGCAACGAACTGGCCCTCGCCTGCGACCTGCGGTACGTCAGTCGGGAGAAGGCGTTCTTCGGCCAGCCCGAGGTCGGTGTCGGCATCGTGCCCGGCGGCGGTGGGGCCGAGCGACTCCCGCGGTCCATCGGCCGCGACCGGGCGCTCGAGGCGATCCTCGGCAGTGCGGACTACGACCCCGACCTGGCCGAGCGCTGGGGATGGGTCACGCGAGCTCTGCCGGACTCGGAACTCGACGCCTTCGTCGACGCAACAGTCACTCGCCTGGCCTCCTTCGACCGCCAGGCGTTGGCGACCGCCAAGGCGATGGTCGGCCGGGCCACCCTGCCTCCGGACGCCGACCTGATCGCCTCGTACGGCGAGTTCGTGGACTCCCTGACGGGCCCGGGACTCCTGCCGCGGGCGATGGCCCTCCGCGCGCTGACCGCCGACAAGGGCCTGGACGTCGAATACCAGCTGGGTGAGTACGTCGGCGAGGTCAACCAGAATCTCTGATCGCTGATCGGTCGGTGGTTCAGGGCAAGCGGCTTCTGGAGGTGTTCCAGCGCCCACTGGCGGGCAGCAGAGGTTCCGTGCGCGGTGAGATATTGGACGGGGTACTCGATGTACTGAGCCTGCCCTCCGTCGCGCCATGGCGGGGCGACAACCATGCGTGCAACGTGGTTGGCGACCCGCGCAACGACCGCCGGCGGCAACGACATGTTCGCCACCCTCAGCGAGCCGCGGACCGAGACGCTGGGGCAGCGCTGGTTCACCGCGTACAACTGGAAGGTTGTCATCGCGTTCGTGGACCAGTTGTTGGTCCGCAAGGACCTAGCCGCGATCGACGCCTGCGTCGGCGCCGAGTACCACGAACACAACCGGAGTATCCCCGACGGCGTGGGCGGTCTGAAGGCCGACCTGGGCTTCTACTTCGAGAAGTTCCCGCAGTTGAGCGTGACATCGAAGCGAGTCATCGCCGAAGGTGACCTGGTTGCCGTGCACAGCCACTACGTCGACAGCCCGGGCAAGCGCGGCCGAGCCGTTGTCGATCTCTTCCGGGTCCGCGACGCCAAGATCGTCGAGCACTGGACCGCCGAACAAGACGTACCCGAGACCGCCGCCCCCAACAACAACACCATGTTCTGATACCGGCCTGGGCCGCCGGGAATGCCTCGAGCAGGCCGTGTCGCGGCCGGCGACCGCTAGGACCGTGAGGGGAGAGAACTGTGTGCGATCCGTACCGACTATCAGTGAGGGCCCCCGCCAGAACGCCACCTCACATCAACCCTCTCCGTCGAGACGGGTCAATCCCACTACATCTACCGGTATGCGTTCGATCCCTCGCGGCACCTGTTCGCCTTCGATGCACAGGTGGCCGGTCCGCCGGCCAGGCCGTGGAACGGCGCAGCCCCGACGGCCTGATGCGCCGTCAGGGGCCTTGCGTTGTTGGGGTATCGACGCGTTCGCTGTGGGGCGATGTGCAGTGATGTTACGCGGGCGTATCAAACCGTGGTTCGCCCCCTTCGTCGGCATCGGTTCCCGTTCGGGAACCGATGCCGACCGTTGCGGGCTGGTGGTCAGGGGGTCAGCCGGCGTCGGCTCCGATGTTCGGTGGGGTTGGGATGGCGGTGCCGTAGTAGTCGATGCCGCCGTTGCCGGCGACTGTCACGCCTGCTCCGAGTGCAGGGGAGCCGGTCTTGAGGGTGTAGGCCTGCGGGCACGGCTGAGGCCCGGTGCCGGACGGGGGTGACCACGAGCAGGTGCCGCCGGACCCGGGCGAGGTGAACAGCGGGTCGCCCCACACGGCGGCCGTCTCCAGTCCGGCAGCCTGCCATGCTGCGAAGGTGCTGTAGGTCGTGCCGCCCCAGCGCCAGCCGGCTGTGTTCGGCCCGTAGTACAGGTTGTTCGCCAACGTCATCCCTGTCTGGGTGTACGGGTTGTAGTACAGCTGACCTGTCTTGCCCGAGCCGCGCTTGTTGGCCATGTAGCAGATGTTGTCCTTGATCTGCGAACCACTGGCCCACGTACCGGTGCTGTATCCGAAGTTGAAGCACGCGCTGGTGCCGGTCGGGACTGCTGCACGGATAGGTGACATCTGAGATGGCTTGCCGAGAGGTGGCCTGGAAGGATGTTGCTGTGCCAAAGCCCTATCCCCGCGAGTTCCGTGACGACGTGGTTCGCGTGGCTCGCGATCGGGGACCCGGAGTGACGGTTGAGCAGATCGCCAAGGACTTCGGGGTTCATCCGATGACGTTGTTCAAGTGGCTGCGCCAGGCCGAGGTCGACGACGGCGCCAAGAGTGGCGGGCCGGGTGTGTCTCGTGGTGAGTCGGCCGAGCTGCGCGAGGCCCGCCGGCGGATCAAGCTGCTGGAGCAGGAGAACGAGGTACTGCGCCGTGCGGCGGCGTACCTTTCGCAGGCACATCTTCCGGGAAAAGGCTCTACCCGCTCGTGAGCGAGCTGGCCGCCGCCGGGGTTCCGGTGGCGGTGACGTGCCGGGTACTGAAGATCGCTCGCCAGCCGTACTACCGGTGGCTGGCCCAGCCGGTCACCGCTACCGAGCTCGAGCAGGCCTACCGCGCCAACGCCTTGTTCGACGCGCACCGCGACGACCCGGAGTTCGGCTACCGGTTCCTGGTCGACGAAGCCCGCGACGCGGGCGTGTCGATGGCCGATCGGACCGCGTGGCGGCTCTGTTCGTCCATGGGCTGGTGGAGCGTGTTCGGCAAGAGACGCGGCAAGAACGGCAAGAAGCCCGGCCCGCCGGTCCACGACGACCTCGTCCGCCGTGACTTCACCGCACAGAACCCGAATCAGCTGTGGCTGGCCGACATCACCGAACACCGCACAGGCGAGGGCAAGCTGTGCCTGTGCGCGGTCAAGGACGTCTACTCCAACCGGATCGTGGGCTACTCCATCGATTCCAGGATGAAATCCCGCCTCGCCGTGGCCGCGCTCAACAACGCCGTCGCCCGCCGCGATGAGGTCGCCGGCTGCGTTCTGCACACCGACCGCGGATCGCAATTTCGGTCCAGGAAATTCGTGCGGGTACTCAGCCGCCACGGCCTGGTCGGCTCCATGGGCCGAGTCGGCGCGGCCGGAGACAACGCGGCCATGGAAAGCTTCTTCGCGCTGCTGCAGAAGAATGTTCTCGACCGGCGGACCTGGTCCACCCGCGAGGAACTCCGGATCGCGATCGTGGGCTGGATCGAACGGACCTACCACCGCCGCAGACGCCAAGCCGCCCTCGGCCGGTTGACCCCCATCGAATACGAAACAATCATGACCACACCGGCCAGTCAGGCCGCGTGACCGAAACTGTCACCTACTCGTGCAGCAGACCCGTCGGCGTCCGCATCTGTTGCGTGGCTGCTGTTGTTGCCTGTCGGGTGAAGTTGCAGGCGCCGAGGAGAAAGATGGCCAGTGCACAGGCCAGCGGCGTCATTCGGCGCATTCAGTGGACTCTCTCGGTGAGCTCGCTTCACGTGGAGGATAGATAGTCTCACCTCCCTGAGGAGGTCCGTCCTACGACCGCCTGAGTCTGGTCGCTGGTGGCGGGGCCCAGGATAGGTTCGCGCAGCGGGCCCGATGGTGCGGTCCTCGGCGACGGTCAGCGCGATGACGGGTGGCCCCGGTTGCCGACGCCTTGTTTGGACAGGCTGTAGACGGTGCCCCCGCGGGGTACGAACTGATGCGGGTTGACATCGGGCGCGGCATCGGGCTGGTGTGCCGAATGTGCGATGAAGTTGAAGTCAAGGCAGGTTGTCATCTGTTCCCCGGTGTCGCTCTGGGGTGGTGGGGATCGCATCGGGGATTCGGCGAGGCCTCTGTCTCCCGAGGTAGACAGAGGCGCTTCGGGTCAGATCGATGGCCGGCACCGAGTTGGCTCCTCAGCTTTGCTCGTCGGCTGGTGTATGCGCGCGCCAGTCGCCTGCCTAACGGAGGTCGGGGTCGTCGAAAGCTTGTTCTAGGGCGTGGGCGGCGGCGGGGTTGGCGGCTTGGCGGCCCATGTAGACGTCTTGGGTGATGGAGACTTTGGCTTGGCCTAGTTGGTCGGCGATTTGGCGGGCTGTGTGGCCGGCTTGGTCGAGGGTGGTGGCGACGGTTTTGCGGAGCGCGTGGGAGCGGATCCAGGCGAGTTTGTCGGATTCGGTGGGTTGGGTGGCGTCGTGGAGTTGGGCGAGGAGCAGGTGGTGGTTCTGGAGTCGGACTCCGTAGGTTGCGACGAGGGCCGAGATCATTTGGTGGTCGACTTTGAGGCGGCCGGTTTCGATGAGTTCGATGCGGGTCTGCGGCCAGCTCAGGGTGTCTGCGACTTCTTTGCGGGTCATCCTGCTTTGGCGGCGGAGGAGTTTGAGGCTGGCGCCTAGGTCATGGCGGGCGGTGCTCCCGATGGGTGAGAGAGCGGTGCGGAGGGCTCGTCGGGTGTTGGAGGGGTCTCTGTAGCCGCCGCGGGTGTCGGCGAAGAGGGGTTCGTCGAGACGGATGCCTGCGGCATGGCGGCTGCGGAGCATCGTGAGGGCCCAGTCGGGGAGGTGGAGTAGGCGTTCGCCGGCCTTGGACTTTGTGGCTTTGCGGATGAGGCCTTCGCCCGAGATGCGGGCGATCGTGTGGGTGATTGCGACTGTGCCGGCTTCGAGGTCGGCCTGGTGCCAGAGGACGGCGAGGGACTCGCCGATGCGGACGCCTGTGGCGAGCATGAAGGTGACGAGGTCTGGGAGGTCGGCTTCGGTGGCTCGCTCGTCGGCGGTGAGGCTGGTGCGGAGGAGGCGGACTTCGTGGCTGGTGAGGGCGCGGGGTGGGTTTTTGGTGGGGGCTTCGATGGTGTCGACTTCGCGGACGGGGTTGACAGGGATGGCGCCGTAGCGGACGGCGAGTTTCATGGCGCCGGAGATGATGGCGCGGCAGGTTTTGGCGGTGGGTGCGCCGGCGGTGGTTTTGATCTTGGTGAGGACGGTGTCGATGCGAGGTGTGCTGGCTTCGCCGATGCGGAGTTCGCCGAGGGCGGGCCGGACGTGGTTCTTGAGAGCTCGGCGGTAGGTGTCCAGGGACGTGGGCGAGCGCTTCCCGTCGGCGATTAGTCCTTCGAATCTCTTCTCCCAGAGGTCGAGGAGGTGGTTGATCTTGTGCATCGCGGTCAGCTCGCCGGACTGATTCGTCTTCGCTCGCTCCTGGAGCTTCTTGAGGAGGGCGCGTTCGGCCGCTGTCTTGGTTTTGCTGTACGCCGAGACTTGGCGGACATGACCGTCGTGGTCGCGGAACTTGGCCTGCGACTTGTACTTGGTGGGCTTGCCGTTCGTATCTGTGTCTTTGACCCAGGGCGAGATCTCGCCCCAGGACCCGAGGGGGATCGGTGGTTTCGCCATGCCAAGCCTCCAGCCGCCGCGATGGTTGGCTGCTCAACGCCGGCCCATCGCCGGGAATGGACATTCCGGCGACGATGCGAAGCGATGTGATGTGACGCACAGTCATGATCAGATGAGGCCCGCTCGCTGGGCTCGTGATGGCCGTGTGCCGATCAACTCGTGAGCGCTGCTCGGCAAATGAGTGCGTATCGAGTGCGCAGCAGACATGAAGAAGCCCAGGACACTTGCGTGACCTGGGCTGTTGTGCGCCGCCAGGGACTCGAACCCCGAACCCGCTGATTAAGAGTCAGCTGCTCTGCCAATTGAGCTAGCGGCGCTTGCAACGAAGAGGACTCTAGCAGGGGGATCGGGGAAGTACGAAATCGGTTAGCGGGTGAGGACGGTCATCGCTGCGTTGTGGCCGCCGAGGCCGGAGACGGCGCCGCCGCGGCGGGCGCCGGAGCCGCAGATCAGGAGATTCGGGACGTCGGTTTCGGTGCCCCAGCGGCCGGCGTCGGCGGGGTCGGTGGCCCACGGCCACTGGAGGTCGCCGTGGAAGATGTGGCCGCCGGGCATGCCGACGGATTCCTCGATGTCGTACGGCGTCTTCGCCTCGACGCACAGGTTGCCGTCGGCGTCGCGGGCGATGCAGTCCTCGAGCGGCTCGGCGAGGTACGACTCCAGCCCGGCGAGCACGCGGCGCGTCGCCTCGGAGCGCACCGAATCGTTGTCGGAGGCAAATAACCGGGCGGGGAAGTGGACGCCGAAGACGGTGAGTGTGTGGTAGCCGGAGGCAACCAGATCGGGGGAGAGGATCGACGGGTCGGTCAGTGAGTGGCAGTACACCTCGGACGGCGGTACGGCGGGCAGCTCGCCACCCGCGGCGGTACGGTACGCCGACTCGAGCTGGCTGTAGTCCTCGTCGATGTGGAACGTGCCCGCGAACGCCTGCCTCGGGTCGTCACCGGACTTCAAGGCGGGAAGGTGGCGGAGCAGCAGGTTGATCTTCAGCTGCGACCCCTCCGGCTTCTCCACGCCGGTCTGACCACGCAGTGCAGCCAGAGTGGACGGTGCGACGTTCGAGAGCACCCAGGTGCAGTCGACGGACCGCTCACCGTCACCGCCGAGCCAGGTGACTGATCCGCGGTTCCCGTCGACCTCGACCGAGGTGACTGACGCGTTGGTGACCAGTGCGGCGCCTGCACGGCGTGCAGCCGCTGCCAGTGCGTCGGTGACCGCACCCATGCCGCCGACGGGTACGCGCCACTCGCCGTTGCCGTTGCCGATCAGGTGGTACAGGAAGCACCGGTTCTGGATCAGCGACCCGTCATGCAGCCCGGCGAACGTTCCGATGACGGAGTCCGTCGCCACCACGCCACGCACGGTGTCGTCGGTGAACCGGCGCTCGATGCTCTCTCCGAGCGGTCGCTCGACCAGTTCGTCCCACAGTGCGCTGTCGACACGCGAGCGGAGGTCAGCGGCCGGCCGCAGCGGTTCGAGCAGCGTCGGTGCGACAACGGCGGCCAGCGACCCGACGGACCCGTAGAAGTCGGTCCAGGCCTTGTACTCCGTTTCGCCGCCGGTCAGCGTCCGGAACGACTCCCTGGTGCCGGCGCCTTCCGGCCGCTCGACCATCAGGCCGACGTCGCGCCCACCACGACGTACGGGCGTGTACGACGCCACTGAGCGGGAGCGGAGGTCCAGATGCAGACCGAGGTCGGTGACGATCTTGTCGGGCAACAGGCTGACCAGGTACGAGTACCGGGAGAGGCGGGCGTCCACGCCGGGGAACACCCGCTCGCTGACTGCTGCGCCGCCGGTGTGGGCCTGTTGCTCGACGATCAGCGTGGACAGGCCGGACTGAGCCAGGTACGTGGCGGCGACGAGGCCGTTGTGCCCACCCCCGACGATGACGACGTCGTAGAAGTCCTTCATCCCACCGGCCAATCGAGCTTGTGGTGCGCGGCGTCCCAGAACATCCATTCGTAGCGGCACGTTGTAGCGAAGTGCTGATGACAACGTTCCCGCTCCGCGGCGCCCACGTCCAGCTTGTCTGTCACCGCAAGCACCGACTCGACGACCGCGTCGAACTCCTCCGAGCCGTACGTCTCGATCCACTTCCGGTACAGCGGGTCCGGTGAGGACCGCTGGAGCAGTTCCCGGCCGACGTCTCGATAGATCCAGTAGCAGGGCAGTACGGCGGCCACTGCCTCGGCGTACGTCCCCGTGGAGCACACGGCGGTCAGATAGGACATGTACGCCGTCGTGGTCGGACCGGACCCTGCTGCGTCGACATCCCCGGACGTGAGCCCCAGCGACGCCAGCAGCGACGTGTGCAGCTCCCGCTCGACGGCGATCGCGTTGGCGGCATGCAGTGCGAACATGCTGACCGCGTCCTCGTCGGTGGCCCGGCCGGCGACCAGAGCGAGCGCTCTGGAGTAGGAGCGCAGGTAGTGGCTGTCCTGGATGATGAAGTACCGGAACGCGTCGTGGTCGAGGGTCCCGTCGGTCAGTCCCGTGATGAACGGGTGCCGGACGATCTCGCCGTACACGGAGGCTGCTCCGCGGTCCCACAGCTCGCTGGAAAACGTCATCCCCACTCCTCGCCCTCGACTGGCACCGACCTTATCCACAGGTCATCGCCGGAACACGAGACGATTGTCACGCTCCGGCTCTACCCTGGCGCCATGGCCATCCAGGGGGAGCAGTCGGACGAGCGGGCCGGGATGCCGGCGGACACGCCGTTGCTGCGGCGGATCCGGGCGTCGGTGATCGGTGACGACCAGGTGATGCCCGGGCCGTACGGTCCACGCCGGGTGACGTACGCCGACTACACGGCGTCCGGTCGCGCGCTCACCTTCCTGGAGGACTTCATTCGCGAGGAGGTGCTCCCGCGGTACGCGAACACCCACACCGAGTCGAGCGGCACCGGCCTGCAGACCACCCGCCTCCGGGAGGACGCCCGCCGGATCATCCACACCAGCGTGGGCGGCGACGACGAGACCGCGGTGATCTTCTGCGGGTCGGGAGCGACCGGTGCGATCGACAAGCTGATCGGGATCATGGGCCTGCGGATCCCCGCGGAGCTCGACGACACCTATCACCTGATCGACCAGATTCCGCCGGAGCAGCGGCCGGTCGTCTTCATCGGGCCGTACGAGCATCACTCCAACGAGCTGCCCTGGCGTGAGTCGATCGCCGATGTGGTGGTGATCGGGCAGGACGCGGACGGCCACATCGACATCGATCAGCTGGAAGCGAGGCTGCGCGAGCACGTCGAGCGACCGCTGAAGATCGGCTCGTTCTCGGCCGCGAGCAACGTCACCGGCATCGTCAGCAACACGCAGCGCGTCTCGGCCCTGCTGCACCGGCACGGCGCGCTCTCGTTCTGGGACTGCGCTGCCGCCGCGCCGTACGTCGAGATCGACATGTACGGCGGCCGTGACCGCGACCCGCTGTCGTACAAGGACGCGATCTTCCTCAGCCCGCACAAGCTGATCGGTGGTCCGGGGACTCCCGGCGTACTCGTTGCTCGGCGCGAACTGCTCCGCAACCGAGTGCCCGACGTACCCGGTGGGGGCACGGTCGCGTACGTGAACCCGCTGGAGCATCGGTACCTCGACGATCCGGTGCACCGGGAGGAGGGCGGGACGCCGGCGATCATCGGGTCGATCCGGGCCGGGCTCGCGTTCCAGCTGAAGCAGGCGGTCGGGATCGACGTGATCCGGGCGCACGAGGACGCGTACCTGCGGCGCGCGGTCGAGGCCTGGATCGCGGAACCGAGTCTGCAGATCCTCGGCAACCTCGACTCCGAGCGGCTCTCGATCGTGTCGTTCGTGGTGAAGGCGCCCTCGGGCCGGTACCTGCACCACAACTTCGTGGTCGCCCTGCTGAACGACCTCTTCGGGATCCAGTCCCGCGGCGGTTGCTCCTGCGCCGGTCCGTACGGTCACACCCTGCTCGGCATCGACCTGGACCGCTCGCACGAGTTCGAGGAGGAGATCCTGCACGGCTGCGAGGGGATCAAGCCGGGCTGGGTGCGGGTCAACTTCAACTACTTCATCTCGGAGGCCGTCTTCACGTACGTCGTCGAGGCCGTCAAGCTCGTCGCTCGGGACGGGCGGCGGCTGCTCGGCGACTACCGCTTCGACCCGGCGAGCGGCCTCTGGCGCCATCACCGCGGACCGGTCGAGCCCCCGATGCGGCTCTCCCAGGTCGGGTACGACGCCGACGGCAGGCTCCGGTACCCGCGCCACGACCACACCGCCCCCGAGTCGGCGCTCGATGAGTACCTGGCCGAGGCCCGCGATCTGCTGTCCACGTGTCAGCAGGACCGGATCGATGCCGAGGGCCAGGTCAACACCGACTTCGATCACCTGCGCTGGTTCGAGCTGCCGTCTCGCTGCCTCACGCATGACTGACCACGTCCTCGGCGTCGATGCCTGCCGGAAGGGCTGGGTCGGGATCACGGGGGATCTGCGGGCGTACTTCGGGGTGACGATCGCGGACCTGGTGGCGGCGGCCGAGCAGGACGGAGAGTTGCGGGTGATCGGGATCGACATCCCGATCGGCCTGCCGTCGGCCGGTCCGAGGCAGGCGGATGCGCTAGCGCGCACGGCCGTCGCCGCGAGGCTGGTGCGGCGCTCCGGCCCGACGCTCACCGACCGCGAGGTCGAGATCCTCAACCTGCTCGCCACCGGCCTGTCGAACCGCACCCTCGCCCGCCGGTTGTTCGTCAGCGAGGCGACGATCAAGTCACACCTCGCGCACATCTACACCAAGCTCGAGGTCGACACCCGAGCCGCGGCCGTCGCCCGGGCGATTGACCAACGGATCATCCGTCCGTCCAGTTAGGGTTCGACTGTGAGCAGCTCCGATGACGCAGACGGCGGCGAGAGCCTGCTGACCGTCCTGGTCGCGCTCACCGCGAACCTGCTGATCGCCGTCGCCAAGACCGTGGTCGCGGTGATCACCGGGTCGGCGTCGATGGCGGCCGAGTCGGCGCACTCCTGGGCGGACACGGGCAACGAGATCTTCCTGCTGGTCGGCGAGCGCCGGGCGCGCAAACCCGCCGACCGCACGCACCCACTCGGGTACGGCCGGGTCGGTTACATCTGGTCGATGTTCGCCGCCTTCGGACTGTTCACGGTGGGTGCCGCGGTCTCGGTCTGGCACGGCATCCAGTCGCTGCAGCACGGTGAGGCGGAGAGTACGTCGTACGGCTGGGCGTACGCCGTGCTCGGCGTCTCGTTCGTGCTCGAGGCGATCTCGTTCGCGCAGGCGCTGCGGCAGACGAAGGCCGGCGCGCTCGAGCGGATGCTGCGGCCCTGGCGGTACGTGCGACTCACGTCGAACCCGGTGCTCCGGGCGGTGTTCGTGGAGGACCTGTCCGCACTGATCGGCATCCTGATCGCGACCGTCGCGATCCTGCTCCACCAGCTCACCGGCAACGCGGCCTGGGACGCGATCGGTTCGATCGTCGTCGGCATCCTGCTCGGCGTGGTCGCCCTGTTCCTGATCAGCCGGAACATGGACTTCCTCACCGGCGAGGCGGTGACACCGCTGGCCCGCAACCGGGCCTTGCGGGCGCTGCTCGATCACCAGGACATCGAGCGGGTCACGTTCCTGCACATGGAGTGGGTCGGCGCGGACCGGATCTTCCTGGTCGCCGCGGTGGACGTCGTCGGGAACGATGTGGAGTCCGAGGTCGCGGCCCGGCTGTACGCGATCGAGGACGCGCTGAACGCGCGGCCGGAGATCCAGCAGGCGATCCTCACGCTCTCGCGCCCCGGCGACCTCACCAACCTCGAGCCGGGCCAACTGCCCCGCTGGTACGTCGAGCCTCCGGTCTAGGGCACATTCGCGAGGAAGCGTTCGCGGTCGACCAGGACGCGCTCCAGTTCGCCGTCCGCGACGAGCTGACCGGCCGAGTTCGTGGCGCGCACCTGGAAGCGCAGGTGCCGGCCGTCGACCTCGGGGTCGTCCGCGACGATGTCCACGGTGTCGCCGACCCGCGTCGGTAGCCGGTGGCGGATGCGCACCGCCGTACCGACCGAGGTCTGGCCGGGGCCGAGGTGGCGCTGGGCGAGCTGGGTGGTGGCGTGCTCCAGCCAGGTGATGAGGCGAGGCGTGGCGAGGACGTCGACGTCGCCGCTGCCCACGGCGACCGCGGTGTCGGCAGCAGTGACCTCGTAGCGCACGGCAAGTGTCCTCTCTGGGCCGTGTACGCTCCCGTCCGTGGAGCCCGTACACGTTGCGGTTGCGGCGTTGGCTGCATTGTTGCCGATCATGAATCCGATCGGTGCGCTGGCCACCTTCGCAGGTCTGACGCAGGGCGTCGGCCGGACCGCCATCCGGCGGCAAGCGGTGCTGACAGGTGTCTACGTGTTCGGCATCCTGACCGTGTTCGCGCTGCTCGGGACGCTCGTACTGGAAGGCCTGGGGATCGGCCTGCCCGCGCTGCAGATCGCGGGCGGCCTGGTGGTCGCGCACTCCGGTTTCGGGATGATCGTGGCCCGCCAGACGCTGACCGACGACGAGAAGATCGGGGTCGAGCTCGTGACCCACGGCGTCCTCGCAGTGAAGTAACACGCCCGATAATTCGTAGGGTGCTCCGGACCCCGTGGCGGCGAGTGGCTGAGCTTGGGCACTTAGACCTTCTCAGCCGGTCTCGCCGCCTCGGCGACCCTCACCGACACCCCCACTGGCTACGTCGTCGCGGACGCTGTCCGCTTCGTCCGCCGGTGAGCTACTTGCCGGCCTTTGCCGACGGGAGCTTCCACGCGTTGCTCTTCGCCAGGGTGGTGAGGTCGGCGACAGAGAGGATGGGCGTGGGGCGGGTGTGCTGCTTGCCCTTCTCCGCCGGGCCGTTGTAGCTGGTGACGTTGATGTTGCGGCCGTCGTGTCGGTACAGGACGACGAGGTTGCTGACGACGCTGTACTGCGCCTGGCGGCTGTCGGAGTACTCCGGGGACTCCTTGGAGGTGAACAGGACCGAGCCGTCGGGCAGGGTCGTGCAGCCCTGGCGGGCGGGGCGGCACGGGTTCTGTTCGCCGCCGCCGGAGATCATCACGTCGACGCGGGCGGCGCCGTGGCCGTCGTTGACGACGTACGCGGCACCGGCGTAGTCGCCGCCACCCCAGGTCTCGGGCGCCGAGAACGTCCGGCCGGGTGCCTCGAGCAGGGACTTGAGCGTGGCCAGCGTCTGCTTCGGAGTCACCCCGACCGGCTTGGCGCTGGGCTTCGGCTTGACCGACGGCTGGGTCGACGGCTTGGTGAGCGGGGCCGGGGTGCCGGCGACCGCAGTGTCCACGGGGGAGCCGAACACGTGGAGCCCGCCCGCGATCAGGCCGGCGGTGGCGAGCACGGCTCCGGCGCCGGACGCGGTGCGCAGCGCCGTACGCCGGCGGCGCAGCCGAAGCCCCTGGGTGACGCTGCGTTCGAGCAGGTCGGGTGTGACCGGCTCGAGGTTCTCGGTGGCCTTCTGCATCAGGTCGGTGAGTTGGGTGTTCATGGGTTCTCCTCGGGTCAGTGCGCGATCAGCTGGGCGGCACCCTCACCGAGGACCGCGCGGAGGCGGTCCAGGGCGCGGGCGGTGCGAGTGGTGATCGCACTGGTGTTCTTGCCGAGATCGAGCGCCACTTGCTCGACGCTGCGATCTTCGAAGAACCGCAGCACCAGCACAGCCCGATCCAGCGGCGCCAGCTCGCTCAGAGCGCTCTGCAACGCCAGCCGCAGCTCCGGATCCCCGGCCCGTTCCACCACCTCGGGCAACGTCTCCGTCGGCCGCTCCGACCAACTCTTCCGCCGCCGCTGCGAGATGTACGTCCGCACCATCGCGGTCCGCGCATACGCCCCCGGGTTCTCCACCCGATGCCACACCTTCAGCAGATTCGCGAGCGTGTCCTGCACCAGATCCTCAGCGTGATGCCGATCCCCCACCAGCAACCAAGCAGTCCGATACAGCCGCCCCACAGAAGCCCGCGCAAACTCCTCGAACTCATCGGTAGACCTCATCCGCACCCTCTCGTCGATGCCTCTGCCCCAAGTGACGCATCGACAGGCACGTCAGATCACACCCAACCTCAGAACACCTTGGAAAGCACCCAAACGGCGAACGCCAAGAACCCCACCACAAACGTGACCAGAAGCACCACGCCATACCCGAACCACATGCTCCCAGAGGCCTTCACCGAAGCATCCTCCCACGCGACAGAACCCCAACCGGAGAGCCGCAAAGCAACGCCAGCCGGGGAGCCGAGCGAAGCGAAGGCGCAAGGGGGTGCGGGTGGCGGAGCCCCCGCCGGCGGCAAGCGAAGCGCAGCCGCACAAAATGCCGAAGGCGACCCGCTCTGCGCTCTCCGCAGACACGAGTCGCCCTCGACTTCGGGTGAGTGACGGGACTTGAACCCGCGACCACCTGGACCACAACCAGGTGCTCTACCAGCTGAGCTACACCCACCATTGCCGCCCGAATCGCGACGGCTGAGCAATCATAGCGATGAACTGTCGGGACCTGAAATCGAGGGTGGATCCGCAGGTCAGGAGCCTGTTGGGGTGTCCTCGATCGCGGTGCTGATGAGGCTGGCGGCGGCCCGGGCGGTGTTGGAGTCGGGGCCGGGTCGCGGCACGAACACGGTTTCCCGGTAGTACCGCAGTTCGTCGATGCTCTCGCTGATGTCGGCGAGCGCCCGGTGGTTGCCGCTCTTGGCGGGGGTGGCGTAGTAGACGCGCGGGTACCACCGGCGAACGAGTTCCTTGATGGAGCTGACGTCGACGTTGCGGTAGTGCAGGTGCGATTCGACGAGCGGCATGTCGCGGACGAGGAAGGTCCGGTCGGTGCCGACGGAGTTGCCGGCGAGGGCGGCCTTGCGGGGCTCTTTGACGTACCCCGTGATGAAGTCGAGCACCTGTTGTTCGGCGTCGGCGAGCGGGATGCCGGTCGCGAGCTCTTCGAGCAGCCCGGACGCGGTGTGCATGTCGCGGACGAAGTCACCCATCTGTTCGAGCGCGGCCGGGGGCGGCGCGATCACCAGGTCGATCCCGTCGCCGAGCACGTTCAGTTCGTAGTCGGTGACCAGCACCGCGACCTCGATCAGGGCATCGTTCGCCAGGTCGAGGCCGGTCATCTCGCAGTCGATCCACACCAGCCGGTCGTTCATGGGCAACCACCTTACGGTGAGCCGCCGACAGTCCCGCGACGGCGTGCCCAGTCAGCGCGGCGCGTGCCCAAGATGGACGCTCCGCACGGACAGTACGGCGAGGTCTACACGCCGTCCGAGGTAATACGGTCCTTCCGGGTCCAGTAATTGCCGCCAGGTGTCGACGTCCTCAGGACTCAACCACTCCTCATCGGTAGCGACCACGTGCCCATGACCGTGCCCATGCCCGTGTCCCGTACCGGTCAGCCGCTCGATCCGGCTCTGGAACCCCTGTACGACGCCATCCAGCCGCTCCGGTGACAGCGGCGCCGGCGTTTCGCTCAGCACGCTCCGCGTGGTCACCTCTGTCAGCCCAGCCCGAGTCAGCGCCTCGGTCCACCCGTACGGCAGCGGCACCGACCCCGGCAGCGAGTCCCGCATCGCCTTGAACCACCTGTCCTGCGCGAGGTCCAGACGCAGCTCCAGCCCGGGCTCACCGACCCCCAGCTCCCACGGCAGGTGCCGAGCCGGCAGTCCGCCCTCAGCGAGCGCCAACCGGCCACCAGGGCCGAGCAGTGACGCCAGCGCGTTCACTGCGGCCTGCTGGTCGGCAGCGTGGTGCACTGAGGCGGAGGCCCACACCAGGTCGGCCGGCGCGTCGATTGCCTGGCGCAACGGCTCCGCACCGTCGTCCATGGACGCCAGCTCGCACCGAACGAGCTCCGCGGTGTGCTCCCGCGCCTGCGCCAGTACGTCGGGATCCGCGTCGATCGCCACCACGGTCGCACCAGGCAACGCCTCGGCCAACGCCTTGGCCATCCCGCCGCCACCGCAGCCGACGTCCGCCACGACCTTGTCGCCGTCCCGCACCAGGCGGCCGGCCACTTCCGCGTTCCAGTCGGCCTCACCCGCGGCCGACGCACGCAGGCGCCCGGCCTCTCCGCCCCAATCGATCTCGATCATGTCGACAGTCTCGTCCCCGGGGAGAGCGCGGCCTACCTCTTGTTGCCGGACCGGCAAACGGCACTACCGTTGCCCGGTGATCGCGACAGACCGCCTGACCATGCTCCCGCTCCAGGTCGAGTACGCCGCAGCGATGGCGAAGGTGCTCTCCGACCCTGGCCTGTACTCGTTCACCGGCGGGGAGCCACCGAGTGCCGACGTACTGGAGGCGCGCTACCGCCGGCAGGTGGCCGGGCCGGACCGTCCGGACGAGCAGTGGCTGAACTGGGTGCTCGAGTACGACGGTGAGCTCGTCGGCTACGTCCAGGCGACCGTCACCGGAGGTACGGCGGAAATCGCGTGGGTCATCGGCACCGCCTGGCAGGGCCAGGGCTTTGCGAAAGAGGCAGCGCAGGGACTGGTCACCTGGCTGCGGGCACAAAAAATCGTCCGGATGGTTGCGCACATCCATCCGGACCACACCGCATCAGCCGCTGTCGCGACGGCAGTAGGACTTCACCGCACCGATGTGCTGGACGACGGTGAGTCCCTGTGGATGACAGGCCCGGAGTGACCCGGGCCTGTCATCGCTTCAGCTCAGACGGGGCGAACGTTCTCCGCCTGCAGGCCCTTCGGGCCCTGAGCGATCTCGAACTCGACCCGCTGGTTCTCGTCCAGGGAGCGGAAGCCCTGGGTCTGGATCGCCGAGTAGTGCACGAACACGTCGGCACCGCCGTCCTCCTGGGAGATGAAGCCGAAGCCCTTCTCGCCGTTGAACCACTTCACTGTTCCCAAAGCCATGTCTACTCCTGAGATGCCGAAACGCCCGCGGATCACATATCCGCGGGCGCTTCGAAAACGAACGTGGAACTGCAAAACTGCATCGGTCGGAAACTTTAGCACGCGGAATGCACCACCAGCCACCCATTCCCACGGCGAATCTCGTCGGGCGTCCCCGACCAGGTCGCGACGCACCCGGATGTCCCGCACTCACACGCGAACGGGTACGGCGGCAGCTCGGCCAGCCCGATGTCCGCCTGCCACAACCGCCCCTGCCGGCACGCCGCCTCGTTCTCGTACCGCCGCTGCCGACTCAGCTCGGCACCCGCCCGCAGCCGCGGCAGTGCCCCCAGTGCGTTCTCGACCGCTCGACCGACACCTGCCCAGTCCGGCTCGGCTGCCACCTCTATAACCAGCCGCCCACACTCTGCGGCCTCCCGTCGTACCAGCTCAGCCAGTAGGGCGTCCCGCGCCAGCAGGGCCTCCAGTCGGGCGCGACCCGCAGGGTCCTCAGCCCGCGCCAGCCGTTCCTCCCGAGCCCGCCGGGTCTGCTCAGCGTCCGGCACCAACCACACTGCCGCGTCGACCCCGTCCGCCATCGACGGGAAGAGCTGCGGACCCTCCACCAACGCAGGTACGTCGCCCAGCGCGCGCTCCTGGACATCCTGCGCCACCAGCTCGAGCCGCAACCGCGAGCTCCGGACGAACGCGTCAGCGGCGTACTCCGGTCCCTTGGCGAGGTCCTCCGCCAGCGGCCGCAGCGGTGGCAACCGGTCCAGGTGCGCGTAGGTCCACAGGTCGATCGGGTGCAGCGGCAGGTCACTGCGCCGCGCGAGCCCCCGGGCAATCGTCGACTTCCCCGCGCCGGGGGCTCCACCGATCCACACCATCGCCGGCCAGGTCACTGCACCATCGTGCCTCAGGGGCGCACGTAGGTGGCGAGCGACGCGGCGCCCGTCTGGACCACCGAGGCGAGCTTCAGGTGCACCGGTGCGCCCGACGGCCCGAACAACTTCTCGCCGGCGCCGACGATCGACGGCAGCGTCATCAGCCGGTACTCGTCGACGAGGTCGGCGGCCTGCAAAGCGCGGGTCACGGTGAAGCTGCCGGTGACCGCGATGGTCCGCGGCTCCGACCGCACGTAGTCGGCCAGCGTGCCTTCCATCAGAGTCGAGTTCGGGAAGGCCGAGAGGTCGGTCAGCGAGTGCGACGCGACCACCTTGGCCATCTTGTTCATCCGGGTGGAGAAATCGTCGGTGCGGTTCGGCCAGAGCTTGCTGAACAGCTGCCAGGTGTCCTTGCCGAGCAGCAGTACCCCGGTGTCCATCAGCTCGCCGAGCCGGAACTTGTCGCCGCCGTGGGTCTCCGGCCCGTGCCGGAAGGCCCAGCCGCCGGCAGCGGTGCCGCCGGAGCCGTCCGGGTCGGTGACGACGCCGTCCATGCTGACGAACGAGGTGACGATGACGTGGCCCATGGTTCCTTCTCCTTCGATTGAGTGCTTACGCAGGTAGATACCGACGAGTGGGCCCTGATTCATCGGTCGTCGCGGAACTTTTTCTGGCGAGCGCTTACCGCCTGATGTGATCTTGACCGCATTCTGGCTCCAGCCTACTGTATCCCGTATACCAAGCGATCCGGGAAGGCAGGGACCCCTATGAGAGTTGCGGTTCTCGGCGCCGGTGCGATCGGTGCGTACGTCGGCGCGGCACTGCACCGTGGTGGCACCGAGGTCCACCTCGTGGCCCGTGGCGCGCACCTGCAAGCGATCCGGTCCGACGGTGTCGTCGTGCGCAGCCCGCGCGGCGACTTCACGGCCCGGACGCCGGCCACCGACGACCCGGCCGAGATCGGCCCGGTCGACTGCGTCTTCCTCGGACTCAAGGCGAACTCGTACGCGAGTGCCGGCCCGTTGCTCGCGCCACTGCTGCACGACCGCACGGTCGTGGTCGCGGCGCAGAACGGCATCCCGTGGTGGTACTTCCACGGTCTGAAGGGCCCGTACGAAGGCCGCCGGATCGAATCTGTCGACCCAGGTGGTGCCGTCACTCAGGTGCTCGACCTCGACCGCGCCATCGGTTGCGTCGTCTACTGCTCGACCGAGCTGGCCGGTCCAGGCGTCGTACAACACCTGGAAGGCACGCGATTCTCGATCGGCGAACCCGCGGGCGGTCCGTCACCGCGGTGTGAAGAATTCAGTACGGCGATGATCGCCGGCGGACTGAAGTGTCCGGTCGAGGACGACATCCGCAACGACATCTGGATCAAGCTGCTCGGCAACGCGGCGTTCAACCCGATCAGTGCGTTGGCCCGGGCAACGATGGTGGAGATCGCGACGCACCAGGGCACCCGGCAGATGGTCCGAATGATGATGGAGGAGTCGCTGGAGATCGCGGCCGCTCTCGGGTGCCACCCGGACATCTCGGTGGACAAGCGGCTGGACGGCGCCGAACGCGTCGGCGGGCACAAGACGTCGATGCTGCAGGACCTGGAGAAGGACAAGCCGCTCGAACTCGACGTGATCCTCGCCGCTGTCGTCGAGCTCGCGGACCTCACTGGCACCAAGGCCCCGACGCTGCGCGCCGTGCACGCGGTCGCCGACCTGCTCGCCACGAAGGTCGGCGTCTGAACCCAGGTGGGCTCGGCGACAGCGACGCCGGGTCCACCTGTTCCACCCCTTTCCACTCCGCTCCGGCTCGCCGAACAACCGATGTGTTGACGCAAACATGTCTAGACTGCGAGCCACGGGAGGTGGCAGCAGTGCCAGGCAGCGGACAGGTGGAGGGAACTGTAGGACGCCGGCGGCGAGGTCCGTCGATGGCCGACGTTGCGCGGCTGGCCGGGGTGTCCGGGCAGACCGTGTCCCGCGTCGCGAACGGCCGGCAGAACGTCGACGCGGCCACCCGCGCCCGCGTCCAGGACGCGATGCGGCAGCTCGGCTACCGCCCGAACGGCGCCGCCCGCGCCCTGCGCAGCGGTGAGTTTCACAGCATCGGCGTGGTCGTCTTCGAGCTGTCCACATTCGGTACGACGCGCACGCTCGACGCAATCGCCGCGGCAGCGACCGCGCGGGGGTACTCGGTGAACCTGCGCCCGGTCCTCGAGGCCAGTCAGCGTGCGGTCACCGATGCGTTCAGCCGGCTCAGTGAGCAGGCGGTCGACGGTGTCGTCGTACTCAATGAGGCGCACGTGCTGGACGACGTACATCTGCCGACTGGGCTACCGGTGGTGGTGGTGGATGCGAGCGTGCACCACGGCTACCCGATGGTCGACGCGGATCAGAACCAGGGCGCGCGGCTGGCCACCGAGCACCTGCTCGCGCTGGGGCACGAGACGGTGTGGCATCTCGGGGGACCGCGGACGTCGTTCGCCGCGGAACGGCGACGGCAGGCTTGGGAGGAGACGTTGCTCGAGCACAGCCGGCACGTTCCGCCGGTGCTTCACGGGGACTGGTCATCGACCTCCGGCTACGAGGTGGGGTGTCAGCTCGCGGCGAACGCGAACGTCACCGCGGTGTTCGTGGCCAACGACCAAATGGCCCTCGGTCTGCTGCGGGCGCTGCACGAGTGCGGCCGCGCGGTGCCGGACGAGGTCAGCGTGGTCGGCTTCGACGACATGGAGGAAGCGGCGCACTTCTGGCCGCCGCTCACCACCGTCCGGCAGACGTTCGCGGAGATCGGCCACCGCAGCGTCGACACCCTGATCGCGGAGATCAGGACCGACGAGCCGCCGCCCGCGCCGATCGCCGTACCCACTGAACTCGTCATCCGCCTCAGCACCGCCCCTCCACGCCGGCGCAGGGTTTAACCACCCAGCGGTACGAGCGTTGCTCGCAGCAGGGCTGCGGTCTCGGTAGGGGTCTTGCCGACGCGGACCCCGGCCGCTTCCAGGGCCTCCTGCTTCGCGGCCGCCGTACCGGACGAGCCGGACACGATCGCGCCCGCGTGGCCCATGGTCTTGCCCTCCGGCGCGGTGAAGCCCGCGACGTACCCGACGACCGGCTTGGTCACGTTCTCCTTGATGAACGCGGCCGCTCGCTCCTCGGCGTCACCACCGATCTCACCGATCATCACGATCGCGTCGGTGTCCGGGTCGTCCTGGAACGCCTGCAGCGCGTCGATGTGCGTGGTCCCGATGATCGGGTCACCGCCGATCCCGATCGCGGTGGAGAACCCGAAGTCCCGCAACTCGTACATCATCTGGTAAGTCAGCGTGCCCGACTTCGACACCAGACCGATCCGGCCGGGACCCGCGATGTCCGCGGGAATGATGCCCGCATTCGACTGTCCTGGCGTGATGATCCCCGGGCAGTTCGGGCCGATCACCCGGGTGCCGTTCGCTTGGGCGTGAGCGAAGAAGGCCGCGGTGTCGTGCACCGGGACGCCCTCGGTGATCACCACGACCAGCGGGATCCCCGCGTCGACGGCCTCGATGACGGCCCCGCGGGTGAACCGCGGCGGCACGAACACCACCGAGACGTCGGCACCGGTCGCCTGCACCGCGTCGGCGCAGGACCCGTACACCGGGATCGATCGTTTCGCGAAGTCGACCGACTGGCCGCTCTTGCCCGGGGTCACGCCGCCGACCACGGTGGTGCCGGCAGCAAGCATCCGGCTGGTGTGCTTCTGTCCCTCGGACCCGGTCATCCCCTGCACGACGACCCGGCTCTTCTCGGTCAGGAAGATCGCCACTTCCTACGCTCCCTTCGCCGCGGCCAGAGCTGCCGCGTCATCCATCGTGTCGGCCACGGTCACCAGCGGATGGTTGGCCTGGGCAAGGATCTTGCGGCCCGCGTCGACGTTGTTGCCGTCCAGTCGGACGACGAGCGGTTTGTCGGCCTGGTCGCCGAGTAGTTCGAGGGCCTGCACGATGCCGTTCGAGACCGCGTCGCAGGCGGTGATCCCGCCGAAGACGTTCACGAACACGCTCTGCACCTGCGGATCGGACAGGATGATCCCGAGCCCGTTGGCCATCACCTCGGCGCTCGCACCACCTCCGATGTCGAGGAAGTTCGCCGGTTTCACGCCGTCCGACGCACCGGCGTACGCGACCACGTCGAGGGTGGACATCACCAGGCCCGCGCCGTTGCCGATGATGCCGACCGAGCCGTCGAGTTTCACGTAGTTCAGGCCCTTCGCGTGCGCGGCCGCCTCGAGTGGATCCGCGGCCGCCTTGTCGTCGAAGGCCGCGTGATCCGGATACCGGTACGCCGCGTTGTCGTCCAGCGTCACCTTGCCGTCGAGCGCCTCCAGCGACCCGTCGGCGAGCTTGACCAGCGGGTTCACCTCGACCAGCGACGCGTCCTCGGCGATGAACACTTCCCACAGCCGCTGCACGACCGGGGCCGCGGCTTCCGGGAAGCCCGCCGCGGTCACGATCTCGGCGGCCTTCGCCTCGTCCACGCCGACGACCGGATCGACCGTCACCTTCGCGATCGCGTCCGGGTTCGTGTGCGCGACCTCTTCGATCTCGACACCGCCCTCGGTGCTGGCGATGCACAGGTACTCGCGGTTCGCCCGATCGACCAGGAAGGACAGGTAGTACTCCTCGGCGATGTCCGCGGCCGGTGCGAGCAGCACGCGCCGCACGGTGTGGCCCTTGATGTCCATCCCGAGGATCGCGCCGGCCGTCGTCACCGCCTCGTCCGGGTTAGCGGCCAGCTTCACGCCGCCGGCCTTGCCGCGGCCGCCGGTCTTGACCTGCGCCTTCACGACCACCCGGCCGCCGAGCTCAGCGGCGGCCGCTGCGGCATCGGCCGCATCCTCGATCACCCGGCCGAGCGTCACCGGGACGCCGCGCCGGGCGAACAGTTCCTTGGCTTGGTACTCCATCAGGTCCACGTCGCCTCCCTGAGTGTGTAGTGCCGACTGTATTCGGTATGCAATCTGCGAACAAGTGTCAGTCGCAACGCCTCAGGTCTGGACAGCTCCGGCCAAGGAGGGGTACCACAGATCTCATGTAGATCTAATACGGTATGCAGTAGTCAGGAGGCGACATGAATCACGTGATGCCCACGCCCCGGGACGTGCGTGACGTCTACGGCCGGCGGTACCGGATCGGTGAGGACGCCCGTGACCTGACCGGTCACCCCCGGCGCTGGCAGCTCTGGGCGGCCTGGGCGTGCATGGCCGCGATCAGCACGTTGCAGTACTCGTTCGGTACCGCCGCCCTCGGCCTCGACCGCGGCTGGGGTGCCGCGCGGACACTCTGGCTGCTCGCGATCTTCGTCGCCTGCCAAGCGCTCGTCGCGATCCCAGCGGCCTGGGCCCAGCGGGTACGACGTGCCTCGCCGACGCAACTGGTCGTCCTGGGCGGAGCGCTGGCCGCCGTCGGACTCGCGACGCTCGCGCACGCGAACAGCTATCTCCTGCTCGTCATCGGCTACGCACTGCTCGGCGGAACTGGAGCCGGTCTCGTGTACGCCGCGTGCATCACCACGTCGGCGCGATGGTTCCCCGAGCGGCGGACCGCCACGATCGGATTCGTCACCGGTGGCTTCGCGGTCGGCGCCGTACCGAGCATCGCGCTGCTCGCGATCTTCCCCGCGCATCTGGGGACAGTCTTCGACCTGACCGCTCTGGTGGCGGTGCTGGTCGTGCTGGTCGCGGGCAGGTTGCTGAAGGACCCGCCGCGGTACTGGTGGCCCGCGGAGCTCGACGCGCAGGCGTGGGCGATCGACCGCAAACTGAACCGCAGCATTCCGCACAATGCACCCGCCGTACGCCAGTATCGTCCCGGCGAGGCTCTGCGGACCGGCGCGCTCCCGTTGATGTGGTTGCTGCTGGCAATTAGTGCGGCGCTGTCGCTGCTCGGGATCGCGTTCGTGGTCAGCTATGCGGTGAGTGCCGGACTGGGGATGGGGATCGCCGCGTTCGCCGCCGGGATGCTTGCCGCGGTCAACGGATTCGGGCGGTCGTTCGCGGGTCACCTGTCCGACAGCTTCGGCCGGCGCCGCGTGCTGGCTGCGGTCCTGATGATCGAAGGATTCGCCCACGTCGGGCTGGTGACGGCCGGTGCGGGATGGGCGTTCGTGGTGTGCGCGATGTTCGCCGGGCTCGGCGGCGGCGCGTTCTACGCGATCATGGCCAACCTCGTCCTCGAGTTCTTCGGCGAGAACAGCCTGCTCCAGAACCAGGCGATCCTGTACTCCGCGAAGGCTGCCGGCGGCCTGGTCGGCATCGGCGTCGCCGCGTCGGTGATAGCGACAGTCGGTTATCGACCGTTGTTCATCGGCGCCGGACTACTCGGCGTACTCACGGCCTTGAGCGTGCGGCTGCTCAAACAACCAGGAAGGCCGGCGCTGCCCGTACGGCATCAGCTCGGGACTCCGGTGGCGGGCGAGTGAACGGCTACGGGAAGATCCAGCGGCCGGATCCGTGCGTGATGGAGTTGGTGTCCCGGCTGGCGCGGGAACCGTGGACGGATCGGCCCGCCTGCGTGCATCCGGTCCTGAGTTCGGTGGCTCGAGCGGCGCACGATCACAGCAGCTCGTCCGGTCGACGCGAACTGCTACCGCTGGCGCCGCAGTTTCTCGACACGACCTGTGTGGGTTTCGAAGCATCGGCGCGGCTGGTCGCCCTGTGCGTGTCGACCGCGGTCGCCAGTGGCGAGCTGACCGGTGATGAGCGGTCACGGTTGGCGGCGGCGCATCAGACCGCGCTGTATTTCCTGCGCCAGGAAGAGCGGCCCGGGGGAGCGGCGCGATGGTGGTTTCCGGTACTCGAGCGGTTCGGGTGGAGCGAGCCGTTCTACCGGACGTTCGTCGCCACGGAGCAGGCGGCGGAAGCAGTCGCGGTCACCGCGCGAGTTGCGGGCGGTGACCGCGACGTACGGCTGCGGACCTTGCTGAAGCAGTGCCTTCAGGGCGCCGTACGGCCCAGTCCCTCGTGCTCGGCTTCCGCCCAGAAGTCGTGGTCGTAGTCGCCGTCCGGGATCGTGACGAGCTCCTGCCGACGGGGAGCGCGGACCTGCTGCTCGAGCCGGCGGAGGTCGGCCGTGCAGCGTTCCAGATCGTCCAGCAGCCGCAGTACGTCGAGATGCGGACCGAGCCGGTTCCTCAACGCCATAAGGGATTTCTCCAGCGTGAGCAGTGCGGTGCGGGTCCGGTCGAGTTCGTCGGAAATCGTCATCGCAGCCTCCTGGTGCCGAGCTCTGGACAACCGCTGTCGCCTGGGATAAGACTACGACTACACCATACGGTATGCAATCTACACTCAAGCCGGATCCCGGCCCTTCCGAGGAGATGACTGCAGATGGCGCAGACAGTGTCGGAGACCCAACCCGTCGCCGAAGTCACGGAGCCGGAGACCATTTCAGGTGGTCACCTTGTCGCGAAGGCCTTGAAGGCCGAGGGAATCGACGTGATCTTCACGCTCTGCGGCGGTCACATCATCGACATCTACGACGGCTGCGTCGACGAGGGCATCGCGGTCGTGGACGTCCGCCACGAGCAGGTCGCCGCGCACGCGGCCGACGGGTACGCGCGGGTCACCGGCAAGCCCGGCTGCGCGGTCGTCACCGCCGGCCCCGGTACGACGGATGCGGTCACCGGGGTCGCGAACGCGTTCCGCGCCGAGAGCCCGATGCTGCTCATCGGCGGGCAGGGCGCGCTGAACCAGCACAAGATGGGGTCCCTGCAGGACCTGCCGCACGTCGACATGATGACTCCGATCACCAAGTTCGCCGCGACCGTGCCGCACACCGCGCGCGCCGCCGACATGGTGTCGATGGCGTTCCGTGAGTGCTACAACGGCGCGCCCGGTCCGTCGTTCCTGGAGATCCCGCGGGACATCCTGGACAACTCGGTGCCGGTCGAATCCGCGACGGTTCCCGAGGCCGGCCACTACCGGGCGTCGACGAAGAGCATCGGCGACCCCGCGAGCGTGGAGGCGCTGGCCGACCTGCTCGTGCGCGCCGAGAAGCCCGTCGTACTGCTCGGCTCGCAGGTGTGGACGTCGCGCGGCAGTCAGGCGGCCGTCGACTTCGTCCGGACCCTCGACATCCCGACGTTCATGAACGGATCCGCCCGCGGCACGCTGCCGCCCGGCGATCCGCACCACTTCCACCTGTCGCGGCGGTACGGGTTCAACAACGCCGACCTGATTCTGATCGTCGGCACGCCGTTCGACTTCCGGATGGGGTACGGGCGCCGGCTCCCGAAGAGCGCCACCGTCGTCCAGATCGACCTCGACTACCGCACCGTCGGCAAGAACCGCGACATCGACCTCGGCCTGGTCGGTGACCCGGGTGCGATCCTCGCCGCTGTCGCCCAGGCGGCGTCCGGCCGGTTGCAGAAGACGGATCGCAAGGCCTGGTTCGCCGAGTTGCGGGCCGAGGAGAACGCGGCGTACCAGAAGCGGCTGCCGCGGCAGTTGTCGGACGCGAACCCGATCCACCCGCTGCGGCTCGCGCACGAGATCAACGAGTTCCTCACCGAGGACTCGATCTACATCGGCGACGGCGGCGACATCGTCACGTTCTCCGGTGGCGTCGTGCAGCCGAAGTCGCCCGGTCACTGGATGGATCCGGGACCGCTCGGCACGCTCGGCGTCGGGATCCCGTTCGTGCTCGCGGCGAAGTACGCGCGACCGGACAAGGAAGTGGTCGCATTGTTCGGCGACGGCGCGTTCTCGCTGACCGGCTGGGACTTCGAGACGCTGGTGCGGTTCAACCTGCCGTTCGTCGGTGTGGTCGGCAACAACTCCTCGATGAACCAGATCCGCTACGGCCAGGAAGCGAAGTACGGCCACGACCGCGGCCGGATCGGCAACACCCTCGGCGACGTCAAGTACGACGAGTTCGCCCGGATGCTCGGCGGGCACGGCGAGGAGGTTCGCGACCCGAAGGACATCGGGCCGGCGCTCCTGCGCGCTCGCGAATCGGGTCTGCCGTCACTGATCAACGTCTGGGTCGACCCAGACGCGTACGCCCCCGGAACCATGAACCAGACCATGTACAAGTAAGGGGACCCAGCATGACGGTACTAATGCCACGCCTCCGGCGCGGCGGGTCATTGGGCTGTAACTCCCGGCCTTCCCTCGTCACTCCAGTCGCTTCGCTCCCTCCGCTCCTCAGTCCAGGCCGGGAGGCCCAATGACCAGGGCCCTCGAAGGTGTCCGTGTTCTCGACATGACGCACGTGCAGTCCGGACCGTCCTGCACCCAGATCCTCGCCTGGCTCGGCGCCGACGTGATCAAGCTCGAGGCCCCGACCGGCGACATCACCCGCCAGCAGCTGCGCGACCTCCCGGACGTCGACAGCCTCTACTTCACGATGCTGAACTGCAACAAGCGCAGCATCACGCTGAACATGAAGTCCGACCGCGGCAAGGAGATCTTCACCGACCTGGTCAAGAACTCCGACGTCCTGGTGGAGAACTTCGCCCCCGGCGCGATCGACCGGATGGGTTTCACCTGGGAACGCCTGCAGGAACTCAACCCGCGCCTGGTCTTCGCCTCGATCAAGGGTTTCGGCCCCGGCCGCTACGAGAACTTCAAGGCCTACGAGGTGGTCGCCCAGGCGATGGGCGGCGCGATGAGTACGACGGGGTTCGAGGACGGACCGCCGACGGCGACCGGGGCGCAGATCGGCGACTCGGGCACCGGGATCCACCTGGTCGCCGGCATCCTCGCCGCACTGCTCCAACGGACGAACACCGGCACCGGCCAGCGGGTGACCGTGGCGATGCAGGAAGCAGTCCTGAACCTCACCCGGGTCAAGCTGCGTGACCAGCAACGGTTGACCCACGGAGCGCTGCGCGAGTACCCGAACGACAACTTCGGCGACGAGGTTCCACGCTCCGGCAACGCGTCCGGTGGCGGGCAGCCCGGCTGGGCGCTGCGCTGCGCGCCGGGCGGCCCGAACGACTACATCTACGTGATCGTGCAGCCGCCGGGCTGGGCGCCGATCGCCGAGCTGATCGGCAAACCCGAGCTGGCCGAGGACCCGGACTGGGCGACGCCGGCCGCGCGGCTCGGCAAGCTCGACAAGATGTTCGCGCTGATCGAGCAGTGGACCGAGCAGCACACCAAGTTCGAGGTGATGGACAAGCTCAACGCGCTGAACGTGCCGTGCGGGCCGATCATGTCCACCCGGGAGCTGATCGAGGACGCGACGCTCGCCGATCTCGGCGCGGTCGTCGAGGTCGAGCACCCGCAGCGCGGGACGTTCCACACCGTCGGCTGCCCGATCAAACTGTCCGACTCCCCGGTCCAGGTCGAGACCTCGCCCGGTCTCGGCGAGCACAACTCCGTCATCTACGGCGCGCTCGGGATCGACGCGAGCGAACTCGACGACCTCAAGACCGCCGGCGTGATCTGACCCTCGCGAATTGGAGTGCATCCGCATGACCTATGACAAGGCAGCAGTCCGGACCATCCTCGACCAGGCTCTGGCGGACGGCCGCACCTCGCTGAGCGCACCCGAGGCCAAGCTGGTCGGCGACGCGTACGGTATCCCGACGCCGGGCGAGGGGCTGGCCACGACTGCCGAGGCAGCGGCCGGTCTCGCTGCCGAGATCGGGTTCCCCGTCGTCCTGAAGATCGTCTCGCCGGACATCCTGCACAAGACCGACGCCGGCGGTGTGGTGGTCGGCGTCGACAGCGCGGACGCGGCGCGGGACGCCTTCGACAAGATCCTCGCCAACGCGCGGTCGTACAAGGCCGACGCCGAGATCACCGGCGTCCAGGTGCAGAAGATGCTGGTCACGGGCGGTGACGTGCAGGAGGTCATCGTCGGTGCGGTCACCGACCCGACGTTCGGCAAGGTCGTGGCGTTCGGGCTGGGTGGCGTACTCGTGGAGGTGTTGAAGGACGTCACCTTCCGGTTGGCGCCGCTCAGTGACGACGAGGCGCGGGCGATGATCGACGGGATCGGTGCGCGCGAGATGCTCGACGGCGTCCGCGGCGCGCAACCGGTCGACAAGGACGCGCTCGGTGACCTGGTACGTCGGTTGTCGGACCTCGTCACGGATTTCCCGGAGTTCGCCGAAGTGGACCTGAACCCGGTGCTCGCCGGGCCGGACGGTGCGACCGCGGTGGACTTCCGGATCATCGTCGACGCCGAGGCCGGCAAACCGGTCGAGCGGTACAGCTCCGAGGAGATCCTGGCCGCGATGACGCGGATCATGCGGCCGCGGGCCGTGGCCGTGATCGGCGCGTCCAACGAAGACGGCAAGATCGGCAACTCGGTGATGAAGAACCTGGTCAACGGCGGGTACGCCGGTGACATCCACCCGATCAACCCGAAGGGTGGCGAGGTCCTCGGCCGCAAGGCGTTCGCCTCGATCCTCGACGTACCGGGTGACGTGGACGTCGCCGTGTTCGCCGTGCCGGCCAAGTTCGTCGGCGGGGCGCTCGAGCAGTGCGGCGAGAAGGGCGTCGCGGGCGCGATCCTGATCCCGTCCGGGTTCGCCGAGACCGGTGAGCAGGAGCTGCAGGACGAGGTCGTCGCGATCGCCCGCAAGCACAACGTGCGCATCCTCGGGCCGAACATCTACGGCTACTACTACCTGCCCGAGAGCCTCTGCGCGACCTTCTGTACGCCGTACGACGTCAAGGGCAGTGTCGCGCTCTCGTCACAGAGCGGAGGCATCGGAATGGCGATCCTCGGGTTCAGCCGTTCCAGCCGGATGGGCGTCTCCGCGATCGTTGGGGTAGGCAACAAGGCCGACATCGACGAGGATGACCTCCTCACGTTCTTCGAGAACGACGACAGCACCAACCTGATCGCCATGCACCTTGAGGACCTGAAGGACGGCCGGGCCTTCGCCGAGACGGCAGCCCGGGTGTCGAAGAAGAAGCCGGTCGTCGTACTGAAGGCCGGTCGTACCTCCCTGGGCGCGCGCGCCGCGAGCTCGCACACCGGCGCCCTGGCCGGCAACGACAAGGTGTACGACGACATTCTGCGGCAGAGCGGTGTGGTCCGGGCGCCGGGGCTGAACGAGATGCTCCAGTACGCCCGGGGGATCCCGCTGCTGCCGACGCCGCAGGGCGAGAACGTCGTGATCATCACCGGCGCGGGCGGATCCGGCGTACTGCTGTCGGATGCCTGTGTGGACGCCGGGCTGACGCTGATGGACATCCCGTCCGACCTCGACGAGGCATTCCGGAAGTTCATCCCGCCGTTCGGGGCGGCCGGCAACCCGGTCGACATCACCGGCGGCGAGCCACCGTCGACGTACCGGAACACGATCGCGCTCGGGCTGTCCGACGAGCGGATCCACTCCCTGATCCTGGGCTACTGGCACACGATCGTGACGCCGCCGATGGTGTTCGCGAAGCTCGTGGCCGAGGTGGTCGAGGAGTTCCGGGCCAAAGGCATCGACAAGCCGGTGGTCGCCTCGCTGTCCGGCGACGTCGAGGTGGAGGAAGCCAGCCGGTACCTGTTCGACCACGGCGTGGTCGCCTACCCGTACACGACCGAGACGCCGGTCCAGGTCCTCGGTGCGAAGTACCGCTGGGCCCGCAACGCCGGGCCGCTCGGCCGCGGTTGATCTTCGGTTGATCTTCGGTTGATTGGAGGAAGCAGTCTGCGGGGGAGTGGTAGTCAGCTAGTTGGCGTCAATCTAAGGAGTCCGCCTTGGACGTCACGAGCAAGACCTCAGAAGTGCCAGAAGAGCCGTCCGCGGCCGTAGCGACCGAGAAGGTCTGGAAAGCGGGCAGGCTCGAACCGATGCCGATCCGGAAACTTCCGGACGCACCACCCTCCATGCACATCCTCGGTCCGACCGTCTTCCTGGTCGCACTGGGAGTGGGGATGGGGGAGTCGTACATGTGGCCCCGGCTCGTCCTGGTGTTCGGGCCGGACATCCGCTGGTTGTTCATGGTCGGTGTCACCTTGCAGGCGTTCGTGCTGCTGGAGATGGCGCGGTACGCGATGGCCACCGGGGAGAGCATCTTCTTCGGCGCGGCCCGGATCTTCAAACCGCTGATGTGGTTCTTCTACGCGGCGGCGATCCTGATCTACATGTGGCCGGGCCATCTGTCCGCCGGCGCGGCCGCCTTCGAGGAGATCACCGGCATACCGTGGCAGGTCACCGCGTGCGTGGCTCTGGTGTTCGTCGGTGTGCTGTTCAGTCTGCTGTCGGTGATCTACAACTTCCTCGAGAAACTGCTCGGTCTGCTGATCGGCCTGCTGGTCGTCGGTACGTCGGTGATCGCGGCGCTCGTCGGCAGCTGGGACGACCTCGGCCGCACGCTGTCCGGGATGTTCGCCTTCGGGTACTTCCCACACGAGGCGATGACGTCGGCCTGGTTCCCGGTCGTGGTCGGCTCGATCGCGTTCGCCGGACCGTCCGGGATGCAGCAGATGTGGTACACGCTGCAGCTGCGCGACAGCGGCGCCGGCATGGGCGCGCACATCCCGAAGATCCGCGGGCTGCGCGCCTCGGCTTCGGAGGACGCGGAGTCGATGCCGTCGCGTGGCTTCATGTTCGACACCGAGGACCCGGCCGAGATGGCGAAGTGGAAGGGCTGGCGCAAGTGGGTCACGTTCGACGCCATCCTGCTCTTCTGGGGCATCACGATGCTGGTCACGATCTCGTTCACCGTGCTCGCCATGTCGGCGGCCCGGACGAACCCGGACGTGGCCTCACTGATCGAGGGCGGTGACCGGGAAGCGGCGCTGAAGGCGATGTCGGACGCGTTCGCGTCGGCCGGCTCGTCGATCCTCGGCACGCTGTTCTTCGCCTTCATCGCGCTGATCGGGCTGAACGCGACCCTCGGTCTGTTCGACTCGTTCTCCCGCGGCCAGGCGGACATGACGTACTACTTCGTGCCGGGCGCCAAACGGTTCTCGATGTCGCGGCTGTACGCCGGGTTCCTGTGGGGCGTGATTCTCTTCGGGATCCTGATCCTGCTGTTCGGTCCGGCCGACGGTCCGGCGGGGATCCTGGACACGCTCGCGTTCCTGTCCACGTTCGCGATGGGCGCGTACTGCATCGTGCTGCTGCTGACGAACAACAAGCTGCTGCCGAAGCCCATCCGGCCGGGACCGGTGCGGAACGTGATCATCGGGTTCGGCGCGGTGTTCTACCTCGGGATGCTGTTCTACTGCCTGTTCCGCTTCGGCGTGGCGGTCGGCTGAGATGGCTTCGCTGAAGCAGTTGGCGGAGTTCACCGTCCCCGCCGCGTCGGTCGGCGCGGCGGGCGGGCTGATCGCCGGCGGACTGGCCGGGTTCGTCGGTCAGCCCATCGGCTGGGCAGCCCTCACCGGCCTCGGGCTCGGCGTACCGCTGATCCTGTTCGGGGCGGGGTACGCCGCCCTCGTGGCACTGGGGAAGGTCCCCGCCGGGGTGTTCGCGCCGGCGGCGATCTACTGGGTGGTCGGGTTCCCGCTCGCGCTGATGGCACACGCGATCGTCACCGAATGGGTGGTCGCCGGTACGCCGGGGCTGCCGCCGGAACCGTGGAAGTTCCTCGCCTTCCGTGCCCTGGTGAGCATGGGATTCGCGATCGGCTTCCTCTGGATGCACGAACAGATCGGCCGCTTCTGGTGGCCCCACATCCGCGACCACAACCAGTACGCCCGCCGCACCGTCGAGCAGTACGCCCACCTGGCCACAGCCCTACAAGCCCGCAAAACAGCCACAGGCCGCAAGTAACCGGTCGCCCGCATCCCACCGAAGGATGCGGGCGACCTTTCGCATGAAAGAACACCGCTCCGCGCGGGGGCTAGCTGGTGGTGCGGCGTCGGCGGCGGGGGGTTGGGTCGGGGTCGGAGGGTTGCGTGGGCTCGGTGCTTGCCTGGAGGTCGTGGTAGGCCTTGCGGGTGTGCTCGGTGTGTTCGCGCATGATCTGGGCGGCCTTGTCCTCGTCGCCGTCGCTGATCGCCTTCACCAGGCGGTTGTGTTCGCGCCAGGAGGCGGCACCACGGACCGGAGCAACGGGTGTGTAGTACCAGCGGACGCGGCGGTCGACCTGCGCCGCGAAGTCGACGAGGAACCGGTTGCCGGACATCTGCGTGATCAGGCTGTGCAGCTCGGCGTTCGTCCGCACGGTGCCGTCGATGTCGCCGGCCTCCTGGAACGCCGTCCCCACCTTGCAGAGCTCGCGCAGCTTGGCCACGTCGTCCTTGGTCGCGTGCCGGGCCGCGAGTCGCGCGGACTCGGACTCTAGCGCCGCGCGGGCCGCCAGCAACTGGTCGACCTCGTCCTCAGCCGGAACGTGCACCATCGCACCGAACCCGGGCCGCAGGTCCACCCAGCCCTCGTTGTTCAGCCGCTGCAGCGCCTCGCGCACTGGCTGCCGGGAGACGCCGAGCAGACCGGCCAGCTCGACCTCGACGAGGTGCCGGCCGCGCTCGAGAGTACCGTCGATGATCATCTCGGTGAGCGCCTCGTAGACCGACTCCCGCAACGGTGTCGGCCGCTTGACGTGCCGCACCCCGGCCGGTTCCGCACCCGCCCCTGGCCCTGCACTGATCGTCGTCATCGAGGTCCCTTTCGGTCCTACAGCCGTGGCACTTGGTAGACAGTCTACCAAGTGCCACAGTGCGTTTCCGGCTTCGCCGCCGATCGTGTCAAGCGGCCGGTTCGTCGGCTGTACGGCGCTCGTCGCCGGCCGGCGGAGTGTCCCGGGTCAGCCGGGCGAGCTCGGCGTCCAGGTCCACGGGGTTGTTCAGCTCCTGCAGCTCCGGGGCATCCGGGAACTGCGGCCGCGCCGCCAGAGCACCGAACCTACGTGTGAAGATCATTGCTACCCTTCCTTGAATTCTGGCTTCTGTATACATTAAACCAGGTGTACTGACCGATTGTGCCCGCCCCTCACGTGATCCCAGTTACACCCTGGTCGAGTACGCGTGCGCCCCCGCGCCGGCCAGCCGCCCGCCGTCGACGATCAGGTACTCGTCGCGGATCGGCGTACCACCCAGCCAGGACTCCAGGATCTCCCGGGTTCCCGCGGCGTACCGGGTCTGGGCGGACAGCGACGAGCCGGAGATGTGCGGCGTCATGCCGTGGTGCGGCATGGTCCGCCACGGGTGGTCGGCCGGCGCGGGCTGCGGGTACCAGACGTCACCGGCGTACCCGGCGAGTTGGCCGCGCTCCAGTGCGCGGACGATCGCGCCGCGATCGGCGATCTTCGCGCGTGCGGTGTTGATCAGGTAGGTCCCGCGCTTCATCGTCGCGAGCAGCTCGTCGCCGAACAGTCCCGCGGTCTCCGGGTGCAGCGGCGCGTTGATCGTCACCACGTCGCAATGCGGCACCATGTCGGCCGCGCTCGGGTGGAACGTGAGGTTCAGTTCCCGCTCGATCGATTCCGGCAGGCGATGCCGGTCGGTGTAGTGCAGCTTCACGTCGAACGGCGCGAGCCGGCGCAGTACGGCGGTCCCGATCCGCCCGGCCGCGACGGTCCCGACGTGCATCCCCTCGAGATCGTACGAGCGCGCCACGCAGTCCGCGATATTCCAGCCGCCGTCGACCACCACCTGGTACGACGGCAGGTAGTTCCGCACCAGTCCGAGAATCATCATCACGACGTGCTCGGCGACGCTGATGCTGTTCGAATAGGTGACCTCGGCAACGGTCATGCCGGCCCCGATCGCCGCGTCCAGGTCGACGTGGTCCGACCCGATGCCCGCGGTGATCGCGAGCTTGAGGTTCGGCGCCTTCGCGATCCGCTCCGCGGTCAGGTACGCCGGCCAGAACGGCTGCGAGATCACGACGTCCGCGTCCGTCAGTTCGCGGTCGAGCGCCGACTCCTTGTCGGACAGGACGACGAGTTCGTGCCCCTGACCTTCGAGGAAGCTCCGCAGCCCGAGCTCACCGGAGACGCTGCCGAGCAAGGCGCCGGGCGTGAAGTCGATCGCCTTCGGTGACGGCGCGGTCTGGCCGCCCGGATAGCCGTCGATGGCCGGGATCTCGTCGCGTGCGTACGAGGTCGGGTAGCCGGTCCTCGGGTCGTCGTACAGCACGCAGACAATCTTCGCCATGATGGGAAATCTCCTTGTCCTGAAGGGATTTTCACCATCGCTGCGTCACGGCCGGGCGGTCAAAGACCTGCTCGCTATGTCGAGATAGCCGGAATCCATCAAATGCACGTCCAGCAGATCATCGAGAGCTTTGTGTACGCCGGCCTGCCGCGCGACGTCGAGCAATGCGCGCGCGAGCACCGGTTCCGGGCTGCGCGCAGCGATCACCAGCCCGACCCGCGGCCCACGGGCGGGACTCTTCAGCGGTACGACGCGCATTCCATCGGGTACGCCGAACATGTGCAGCCACGCGTGTGAGATGACGGTCGACCAATGGCTGCCGTGCAAATGGCTGTACAACCCGGAGACGGTGTCGCTCTCGATCGCGGGGGTCGCGGTCACGCCGTCCTCGGTGAAGTAGCCGTTCATGATCCTGCGGTTGCGCATGTCGGGGGAGAGCAGGCACAGCGGCAGTTCCGCGACCTCGGCCCAGGTCGCGATCGGCTGGTCGGCCGACTTCGAGTGCTTCGGCGTCAGCAGCAGATAGCGCTCCTCGTACAGCGGTGTCTTGCGGACCTGCCCGAGCGTGTCGTCGTCGAGGTACGTTATCGCGACGTCCAGGTCGAACTCGGCGAGCTTCTGGGTGATGTCCCGCGACGACAGCGACTCCAGCGTCACGCGCGCATTCGGATGGCGTTCACAGAACGGAGTGGTCAGCAGCGAGACGACCGGCATGGCCGTCGGGATCGCGCCGATGCGCAGCGTGCCGGTGAGGCCGCCGCGCATCATTGACAGCTCGTGCCGCAACGCGTCCTGCTCGGCGAGGATCCGCTGCGCCCAGAGCAGCACCCGCTCACCCTCGGGCGTCAGCCCCTCGAAGCGGCGGCCGCGACGCACGATCGGTACGTCGAGCTCCTGCTCGAGCTTCCGGATCGCGGCGGACAGTGACGGCTGCGAGACGTAGCAGGCGTCCGCCGCGCGGGCGAAGTGCTTCTCCCGGGCGAGCGCGACGAGGTACTCCAGCTGGCGGAGCAGCATCAACGACCCCGGTACGGTGTGCAGTCGCCTGTATACATAATCCAACTGTAGTGAGCTGGTCTGGCGCCGGGAAGATCTCGACGGCAGTGTGAACTGGATCACACCGTGTCTGTTGCGCCGGAACTCGTTCGACGGTCTGGCAGAGGTATCTCTGCCAGAAGGAGTTGTGTGATGGACAAGGTCGTTTCGAAAGACGGCACCGCGCTCGCGTATGACGTGACGGGCAGCGGACCCGGTCTGGTGCTGATCGCCGGCGCGTTCACCGGTCGGTCATTCTTCGGTGAGTACGCCGAGGCGCTGTCGTCGGCGTTCACTGTGGTCAACTACGACCGGCGTGGCCGTGGTGACTCTGGCGACTCGGACTCCTACGCCGTGGAGCGGGAGTGGGAGGACCTGGACGCGGTGCGGTCGGCTACCGACGCTCAGTACGCGTGTGCGTTCTCGTCGGGGTCGATGGTGCTGCTGCAGGCCGGTCTGCGGTTCGAGAAGCAGGCGGTCGTCGAGCCGCCGTTCCGGGTCGCGGGAGCGCCGCCGGCACCGGAGCGGTACGTGGAGCGGCTGCAGGAGTTCGTCGACGCCGGGAACCCCGCCGGGGCCGCTGAGCTCTTCATGGTCGAGGCGGTTGGTCAGCCGCGGGAGGTGGTCGAGCAGATCCGGCAGTCGCCGATGTGGGCCGGTCTGGAAGCGATGGCGCCCACGCTGGTCTACGACGCGTTGCAGATGCGCGACAGCGCCGTACCGGTGGATCTGCTGGCGTCTGTGAACCTGCCGACGCTGGCGCTGTACAGCAACGCCAGCCCGGCTTGGCTGCAGGAGAGCGTGCGGCTGACTGCCGCGGCGCTGCCGCAGGGTCGGGTGGAGGGTCATGACGGCACCTTCCACACGCTCGCGCCGGACACGCTGACGCGGGTGCTGACGGACTACTTCCGGAGTGCGTGAACCGGACGGCCGGGGAGGATCCGGTCGAGCAGGCGCTTGAGACGTGGCGCCAGCGGCCGCTCGATGCCGTAGTGCAGGGCGGCCGCGACGCCGACCATCAGTGCCATCGTGGCGGCGACCAGGAGGATATGGTTCGCCTGGTCGCCGAGCCGGTCGAAGATGACGAAGCCGATGTGCGCGTGCACGAGGTACAGCGGGTACGTGAGCGCGCCGAGGACCGCGAACCAGGGGCGACCGAGGCGGTGCGTGAGCCGCAGCGCGACCGCCAGCATGACCGCGAAGATCGCGATGATGATCGCCACCACAGCGCTTCTGTGGATCTCCGTGTGATAGCGGATCCCGACCCGGTCGGCGAACCCGATCCCGCGGTAGACCGCGTTGCCGAGCGCGATCGCGACGATGGCGAGGGTCTGCCGCGTGACGCCGTACCGGTGGATCAGGCAGAGCGCCATACCGGCGATGAAGTAGTGCGAGAACTGCGTGTTCAGCACCAGGTCGGTTGCGTGCGGCAACAGACCGGCCTGGAACACGAAGGTCGCGGCCAGCCAGCCCCAGAGGGAGATCGTCACCCGGCGCGCGGTGATGCCGATCCATGTCAGGACCAGGATCATCAGGTAGAACCGGAGCTCGGCCCACAGCGTCCAGTAGACGACGTCGACGTTCTCGATGTTCGGCAGCGAGTTGAACATCGTCAGGTTCGCCAGGTACTGCGGCAACGAGACCGGGAACCGTCCCTGGCTGAACGCCACCGAGACGAACGCGGTGAGCGTGACCGCAACCCAGTACGCCGGGTACAGCCGCACCGCCCGCGACATCACGAACGACCGCGGACTGCGCTCCCACGTGCTGAGCAGGACCACGAACCCGCTGATCGCGAAGAACAGATCCACCCCGAGATAGCCGTACCGCGCGATCACGTCGATGTGCGGGAAACGCAGCCCGCCGAGTCCGCCGGCGTACGCGGAGAACAGGTAGTGATAGGCCATCACCGAGAACGCCGCGAAGATCCGCAGCAGATCGATCTCGTGGAGCCGTCCCCGTGAAGGTTCCACAACCATCCTTTCCTCGAGCTCGCGCACCAGTCTGCAGCCCCCACTCGCCCACATCCTCAGCCCACGGCACGATCCCCCCTCCGACCCTCGGATGACGACCCCACCGCACTGGTAGGACGTTCCAGTGACTGAGGACAGAGTGTTCAAGAGCTGGACGCTGGTACTGCGGGACTCGGACGACGACGCGCGGCGTACCGTTCGCGAACTCGGCTGGAGCCCGCGTGACGCCGACGACTACTGGGTGTCCGATGACGACGACGTGGTCTTGTTCCTGCGGCGCGATCTGGACTCCCACGAGCTGGCGTGCAACGTGCGGGGCGCGGAGCGGGAGGCGGTGGTCCGGCGCTACGACGAACTGCTGGCGCGGCTGGACGCGTGGTCGACGGACGAGCTGCTCGTCGGGATCGAGCGCGCGACGACGGCCGCGGGGACCGCGCAGGCGTTGTTCCGGCTCGGGCTCGGGGCACCGTTGGAGTTCGATGAGCGGACCACGACGCAGATTGTCGGGGCGCTGTCCTTCGAGCACCCGATGATTCGCGCGGCCGCGGTGCGCAGCATCGGCTATCTGAACTGGGGCACGATGCTGCGGCCGCTCGTCGAACGCGTCGCCGACGACGACCCGGACGAGCGCGTCCAGCGACATGCCGCGCTATTGCTTACTGCAATGGATCGGGTTCAGGCGCCGGGGGCGCGGACGAGTTGAGGGTGGCGGGCGGCGAGCTCGTCGTACGCGGCGCGTACCTCGGCGGGGATGTCGACGTGATCGATGAAGTTGCGGCCGCGCGGGCCGTACCCGTCGGGGGAGAGGCGGCTGATCTCGCCGAGGAGGAGTGAGCGGAAGCGTTCGTGACTCCAGATCTCCGGCCCGTCCGGTCCGGAGCTGACGTGGTCAGGGCCGATCCACGGAATGAACGGTGCCTGGCTGAGCAACGTCGTACCAGGGAGGTCGGCGAAGGAACGCTCGAAGCAGGCATGCGTACGGCGCTGCATCGTCGGGTCCTGGATGAGGAGCAGCGTCTTCGGCGTACTGATCAGTCGGCGGGTGAACTCCGCGTTCTCGCCGCAGTTGGTGGACCGGTCCTCGACCTCCGGTGCGGAGACGCCCGCACTCACCAACAGGTCGCGAAAGACATGCGACTCCGGTCTACCGGTCCGGACCGGTAGACCCCTGCGCCGCAACGCTTCCTCGAGGAAGCGAGTCGAGTGCCCGACCCCACCACTGACGAGAATCGGCGCGGAGTACGCACGATGCGCCTCCGCGGCAACGTCGACCGACTCGAACACGGCAGACCCCATCAGCACGACCAGGTCAACCGGCCGCTCAACCGGATCACGCCGCGCGAGGTACCGCGCAATCACATCCTCATCCACAGCACTCCCGGTCCAAGCCGTTCATCTGCCAGCGAGATCAGGTCGGTAGGCGCATTGGCATCAGGATGTACGCCGAGTCGGTCGTGGGCGCGTCGTCGCGCGATTGGAGGCCGGTGAGGTTGGTGGGTCTGGTCGGCTGTGTGAAGGCGAAATGCGCGATCGGTGCACCGAGCGACGCCAGCCCGTCGAGGAGATAGCTGGCGTTGAACCCGGCCACCACCGGGTCGCCGGTCAGTGTGACCTCGACGGCCTCCGAGGCCTGTGCCTCCTCGCCGTTGCCCGCGTCGAGCGTCGCCGTGCCGTTCTCGAACGTGAGCCGCACCGGCGCCGATCGCTCGGCCACCAGCGCGACCCGTTTGACCGCCTCGACGAGCGCGGCGGTGTCGACGGTGACCGTGCTGGTGATCGTGCTCTCGGTCGGGATCAGGCTGCGCACCTTCGGGAACTCGCCATCGATCAGTCGGCTGGTCGCGTGCCGCCCGCCGCCCTCGAACCCGATCAACCCGTCCCCTGTGCGGGTCGAACCGAGCGCGAGCGTCAGCTCGTCGCCGGACATCACCTTGGCCACGTCCGCGAGCAGCTTGGCCGGGACCAGCGCGTTCGCCTCGACGCCGGCGTCGACCGGCTGCCACGGGAACGTCCGGACGGCCAGCCGGTACCGGTCGGTGGCGAGCAGGGAGATCTCCGCCCCACGGATCTCCACCCGGATCCCGGTGAAGACCGGCAAAGTGTCGTCGCGCCCGGCCGCACTCACCACCTGCACGACGGCCCGCGCGAAGACATCGCCCTCCACCACTCCACTCGCGGCCGGCATCTCCGGCAGCGGCGGATACTCGTCGAGGGGCAGCGTATGAAGGACGAATCGGGCGGAGCCGCTGCTCACCTGGACCCGGGCCGCCTCGCCGCTCAGATCCACCGAGTCCCGAGGCATGCTCCGGCAGATGTCGGACAGCAGCCGTCCCGACACCAGCACCCGCCCCGTGTCGGCCACCTCCGCCGGCACGCTGACCTGCGCCGAGCTCTCGTAATCGAACCCGGACACCGTCACCTGACCGTCCGCCGCGTCGACCACCATTCCGGCCAGAATCGGCACGCTCGGCCGACCGGGCAGCCCGCGAGCCACCCATCCCACTGCCTCGGCGAGCACGTCACGCCCGACCCGAACCTTCATTCCATCTCCTCCCAACCGAGAAGAACGAGTCAATCAGGCACCACCGACAGTTCTTCAGCCGAACCGGATCCGGCTGATCCGATCGGCCTCTCCGCGGGTCAGAGTCAGCGCCGACGCGGCGCCGGGAACGACGTACCCCGGATCCTCAGCCGCCTTCGCCAGTACCTCCGGCCATCGTCGGCAGTGCGTCGCCATACTGCCGGATCGCACCACCCGGCCGCGCGCCCACTGCCCGTCGCGAGCCACCTCGTCCGGTACGTCGAGCAGGATCAGATGCACCGGCCTTCCGGCCCATCGAGCTCGGCGACCGAGCAGTTGACGGACCCACGGGCGGGTCGCGCAGTCGTGCACGACCATCGGCCCGGTGCCGCGACGCATGCCGCTCAGCACGGTCACGTAGTACAGGAGATGCACGAACGGCCGCCACCACGCGTACGGCAGGAACCCCAACGTCGGCGCCAACCGATTGCGGATCCGCTCCGAGTCGTACACCCGGACCGACTCGTCGCCGGTGAACAGCCGCCGCAGCAACGTGCTCTTCCCGGCGCCAGGGATCCCCGCCAGCAGTACTACGGCATCGACCGCGTACCGCAGCTCCCGCCCCCGCAGCACTCCTTCCACAAGTCCTGAATGCACCTCGCACGTCCTTCCCGCACTCGCCAAGTACAGAGCCAAGTACAGATAGGACGAACAGCATTCATCAGCGGCCCCGAAAGAACGCTGAGAAGTCGTTAGGAACTCCCTGAGAACACTGGCGCGCTGCGGCCGCTCAGGCCGGCCGCAGCGCGCGTTTGTGCGATCAGTGGGTGCCGAAGGTCTCCAAGAGGGTCTGGCGCTCCGCCTCGGTGAGGTTGGTGTCGACCAGCTTGCTCCCCATGCCGTGGAACCGTTCGCCCAGGCGGTCGAGGTCGCCCTCGTCGGTGACGACGAACAGGGCCGAGGTCCCCTCCGTCACTTCGGTGCGGATCTTCGCCAGTTGCTCCTTCGTGATGCCGACGCCCTCCGTTGCCTTACTGATCGCGCCGATGGCGGCCCCGACCGCACCGCCGATCAGCGGGACGAAGAACAACGCGCCGAGCAGCAGACCCCAGAACGCGCCCCACCCGGTCCCTTTCCAGGTGTCCTCGTGGCTCTGGTGCGTCGTCGGCTTCGACTTGCCTTTCGGCCAGGTGACCACCGCGTGGTCGAGGATCTTCACCAGCCCGTCCGCGCTGGCCCCTTTCAGGATCCGGACCGCCCGGTCGGCGCCGTCAGGATCATCGAACTTCCACACCGTGAACGTGGTCATGCCACCGCTCCTCCCCTCGAAGGTCCGGCGCAACCCACGTGCCCCCGGGCCACGCCCTGAGTCGAGCGTAGCCCGCCGTGGAGCGCCCCTGAAGAGCGCGCAGCAACCCTGCTGACCTGCGCCTTTACTGGTCAGAGGTGCAGACCCGGTCAGAGGTGCAGATCGCGTCGCTGGTGCATGCGCCCGTCGCTGTCGAGCTCGATGACCGTGTCGACGCCGATCCGCTCCAGGAACGCGAAATCGTGGCTGACGACGAGCAAGGCACCGCGGTAGGAGTCGAGGGCTTCCGCGAGCTGTTCGACGCTGGTGATGTCCAGGTTGTTGGTTGGCTCGTCCAGTACGAGCAGCTGCGCCGGCGGCTCCGAGAGCAGCAGCCTGGCGAGTGAGACGCGAAAACGTTCCCCACCGGACAGCGCGTGCACCGGACGGTCCGGACTGTCTCCACGCAGCAGCAGACGGGCGAGCTGGTTGCGAATCGTGCCGGCAGGGGTCTCCGGGGCGACAGACTGCACGTTCGCCAGTGCAGTCGCGTCGTCGTCCAGGCCGTCGAGGCGCTGCGGGAGGTACCCGACCAGATTGGTCAGCAGCTTCCCGTACGGCCGCCCGGGGGTCGCAGCGGTGCCGTTGACGAGGTGGTTGATCAGCGTGGACTTCCCACTGCCGTTAGCGCCGACCAGTGCGACCCGCTCGGGGCCTTGGATCACGATGGTGCGGTCTTCGTCGTACAACTCGGCGAGACGGCGCCCGCGGGGGACATCGGGATCGGGGAGGACCAGATGGATGTGCTCCTCCTGGCGTACTCGCGCGTCCGCGGCGTCGACCGCTGCCTGCGCCGACTGCACCTTGTCATCCAGCGTCGAGCGCATTGCACCGGCTGACGCCTGAGCCTTACTCGCGCGGTTTCCGGCCAGGATCTTCGGTATGCCACCCTGCTGCTGCGTCTTCTTCGCAGTGCGTTCCCGCCGGGCCAGTTTGGTCTCTGCCTCGACACGCTGCTGCTTCTCGACCTTGAGCGCTTGCTGCGCTGACTTTGCGGCTTGGAGGGCCGCGGTTTGTGTTTGTTCCTGGTGTTCCTTCCACGCGCTGTACGGACCGCCGTACATGCTGAGCGTCCCGCCGTACAGCTCGGTGGTGTTGTCCATGTGCTCCAGCAGTTCGAGGTCGTGGCTGACCACAACCAGCGTCCCGGGCCACTGGTCGACGAACTCGGCCAGCTTGGCGCGGGTCGGCCGGTCCAGGTTGTTGGTCGGCTCATCGAGCAGCGTGATCGGCGTACGGCGGACACGCAGCCCGGTGATCGCGATCAGCATCGCCTCGCCACCGGACACCTCGGCGACCCGGCGGTCCAGGTCGCTCGCCGAGAACCCGAGCTCGTCGAGGGCCTCGCCGGCGCGGGACTCGATGTCCCAGTCGTCGCCGATCGTGTCGAAGTGGCGCTCGTCGGCGTCCCCGGCCTCGATGGCCCGGATCGCGGTGACGATCGCATCGATCCCGAGCAGTTCGGCGACGGTCGCGTCCTGGCGAAGCGTGAGCGTCTGTGGCAGGTACCCGACCTCGCCGATGGCGTCGATCTGCCCAGAGGTGGGTTGCAGCGCGCCGGCGATCAGGCGCAGCAGCGTCGACTTGCCCGCGCCGTTGCGACCGACGAGACCGGTGCGGCCGGCGTTGATGGTGCCGTTCACACCGGCCAGCGCGACGGCGCCGTCCGGCCACGCGAAGGTCAGTTCGCGGAGGGTGATTGCGGATTTGGGAGACATGCTTCTGCTTTCTTCCCGGCAGCTGATGCCGGGGGAGTGAAGCCGCGCGCAGGCACGGACGGAGTACGACGGGTCCGATGCGAACGTGCCGGGACCGCGGTCAACGCCTCGATCAGGCGGACGCGGGAGAGAGGAACAGGCCACCGGCAGTTCGGCGGCTAGATTCTGTCGACCTCGATCTCCACAACCCCAACTCTACCATGTGACGGCAATCACATGGCGGGGTGTGCGGGCTGTTGCCCAGGGCATTCGTCCCCCGCCGGAACTGGGGCGAAAGCGTTGCGCAGGGCAACGAATCCGTCACCTGAAGGGGGCCTATCCGGCCGACGACCGGTACCGGATCCGAACTCGCCGTGGCCCCCGAGTGACCCTGCGCTCCGGGGCAGCAGTTCCAGGGTCGGAAACGACCCGACCGGACAGGTCGAGGCGCCGAGTTAGCGGATGGCATCGCCGCCCTCAGCTGGGACACCGCCGGCTGCAGCCCGTGGAGGGGGCCGCTGACCTGCAGATTTACCGAGCGCCCCCGGCAGGACTCGAACCTGCGACCAACGGATTAGAAGTCCGACGCTCTATCCAGCTGAGCTACGGGGGCGTATGGCAGGGAGAGTCTCTCAGATAGCCGGGTGCTCGCGCCTCTCGGTTCCCGAAGCCCGTGCCGCGGGGCGGGGCGAAGTACAGGGTTGTCGTTCCATCCCGGTAACGCTGAGTGGGTGGTCCTGCCGCATGGTCGGGCGCCCAACTAGGCTGCGCTCATGAGTTACCCCTCACCAGGCCCGTCCGGGTCGCCGCAGCCCGCGGCGAGCTCGGCGTACTCGCCGGGCGGACCGTACCCGCAGCCCACCGTGCTCGGTAACCACCCGGTCCCCGGCCAGCGCCGCAACCAGGGGGTGCTGATCGGCATCGTGATCGCGGTGGTGTTCGCGATCGCGGGTCTGGTGATCTTCGGCATCGTGGCCAAGTCGACCGGCGCCGGCGGCTTCACCTGGGGCCTGGTGTTCGCGTTCGTCCCGGTCATCCCGGTGATCGCGCTCTACCTCTGGCTGGACCGATATGAGCCCGAGCCGACGAAGTACATCGTCTTCGCCCTCTGCTGGGGTGCCTTCATCGCGACCCTGGTCGCGATCTTCATCAACACCGAGGTGTCGCACCGGCTGGCCGAGACCGGCGTCGGCGGCGACCGGTCCGCGGTCTTCGTCGCGCCCCCGGTGGAGGAGTTCGCGAAGGGCTCCGTGATCCTGCTGCTGGCACTCGTCCGGCGCAAGGAGTTCGACGGCATCATCGACGGCCTCGTGTACGCCGGCATGGTCGGCGTCGGCTTCGCCTTCACCGAGAACATCCTGTACTACGGCCGCGTGTTCAACACGCTGTCCGAAGAGGCCGGCAGCGACGCCGGTCTGCGTGGGGCGTTCGCGCTGTTCATCATCCGCGGTGTGATCTCGCCGTTTGCCCATCCACTCTTCACGTCGTTCACCGCGATCGGCATCGGCGTCGCGATCCGGCACCGAAGTACCGTCGTCCGGTTCCTGGCGCCGGTCGTCGGGTACCTCGCGGCGGTCCTCGCGCACGCGGCGTGGAACGCGTCGGCGAGCTGGGCCGGTGGCGGCGGCTTCATCCTCGCCTACCTGTGCCTGATGGTCCCGCTGTTCATCTGCCTGGTGATCTTCGCGCTGGTGATGCGGTCCCGAGAGGGACAGATGATCGCGTCCCGGCTCTATGACTATGTGCGGTTCGGCTGGCTGATACCTCAGGACGTACCACTGATCGCGACGCTGCGCGGGCGCAAGGCGCTGCGGCAGAACGCGCGGCGGTACGGTCCACAGGCGGAAGCGGCCGCGAAGTCGTTCCAGCACAACGCGACCGAGCTGGCCTACCTGCGAGACAAGATCGTCCGGCAGGTGATCGGTCCGGACGCGCTCGAGACCGAGAAGGCGCTGCTCGACGAGTTGCGCGCGCGGAGGGCGACCGTGCCGTTCCCGCCGATGCCGGCGTTCGCGCAGGCCGCGCCCGGGTACCGCGGGATGCCGCCTGGTCCGATGCCCGGCGCCCCGATGGGCGGCGGACCTCTGCAGGGCGGGCCCGTTCCCGGTGGACCGATGGGTGGTGGTCCGATGGTTGGGGGGCCTGGTTCTGGTGGTCCGGGTGGTGCGCCTGGGCCGGGCGGTGGGCCTGGTCCTGGTCCTGGTCCTGGTGGTGTGCCTGGTGGTGGTGTGCCTGGTCCGGGTGGGTCCGGTCCGGGGGCTCCGGTGCCGCCGGGCGGGCCGGCGCCGTACCCGGGTTCTGACGGGTACCGGCCGCAGGATGGGCCTCGCGGACCGGAGGGTTATCCGCCGGCCCAGCCGGGGTATCAGCCGGGTCAGGCCGGTCACCCAGCGAGCCAGCCCGGTTACCCACCGGGACCCCCTGGCCAACAAGGACCGCCGGGAGGATACGGTCCGTACCCACCATCGCAGTGACTGCCACCCGTCCACGCCGCCAAACGGGGATGACGATGACTTTGCTTCTGCGCTGTCCGACCGGGCACCCTGTGTCCGTGGGCGGACACCGTGGCTGACATCAGGTCAGCAGCTGGTGAAGGTCCGGAACCGCGGGTTCCGGGCCAGGATCAGTCTGCCCAGGAGCTGGCGAACCTCATCGCCCAGTCCACCCCCAAACCCCGAGGCTTCTGGCGCCGCCGCCGCCGAAAGTCCGACCCCACCCCCGAGTCCTCCAACCCGACCCCAGACAAGTCGACCCCGGCCGCGTCAACCCCATCACCCCCCGACGCCCCGACCCCGGCCGCACCGACCCCGGACACCTCTGCTCCGGCGGCGTCGGCCCCGGCCTCATCCCCCCGGGACACCTCTGCCTCGGACGCGCCGAGCTCGGCCTCCGACGGCTCTGCCTCGAGCGCGCCCACTTCGGGTGCCTCGACGCCCGAGCCTGCTGCGGCCACCTCGGACGCGCCCGTGACCCCCACCGGCCCCGCCGAAGCCCGTGCGGACAACACAGACGACGGCAGCACCGGAGAAGCCTCCAGCGCCACTTCGAGCCCCAGCGCCGACTCCTCTGCCACCTCAGACGACGCATCAGCCGCCCAAACCGCTGCGACGATGGACTCGCCCGCCGCAACCGCCCCCTCGGCGACCGACTCCACCGCAGCCACCAAGCCGTCCGCTGACCCCACGTCGACCACGCCAGCCGAACCAACCGCCACGAACGCGGAGTCGGCTGACGCCGCGACGTCGTCTGCGACCGCCGAGCCGAGCGGTACGACGGCCAACTCAGGTGCTGCGGCTGAACCGGATACCGCGGCGACTTCGGAGACTGCAGGGACAAAGCCCGCCGCGTCGGCGACCGACTCGGCATCTGCCGGAGACAACGCGGAAACTGCCGCGAACGCCTCGGCTCCCGCTGCCCACGACTCGGCATCTGGGGATGAGTTGTCGTCCACCACGGGCTCGAACGGATCGCCAACCGCGTCCTCCACCGAGCAGAGCGCCGTACAGTCGGCGTCTGCCGCCCGACGTTCTCGCCCGGCCGTCGGTGTCGTGTACGAGCCTGACGAGTCCCCGGATGGCTTCCCCCTCGAATTCGGCAACATCATCGTCGGGCTCCCCAAGGAGCCGGAGAAGCCCAGCACTCCCGCGCCGGGCGCTCAGCAGTCGACGGACGACCCCACCACGGCCGCCGTACCCACAACCCCAACTCCCACCGACTCCGCCGCCCCGGCAGCCGACTCACAGACGGCCTCCGACCCCGACGCCGAGCCCGACGCTGAGCCCGACGCCGAGGCTGTGACCTCCGAGACGGCCCACGAGCCCGGTGACGCGGCGGCGACTGCCGACTCGACCCACGAGTCCGGCGAGGCGGCTGCCGACGCGAGCCGCGAGCCAGCTGACGCAGAGCCTGCTGGCGACGCGGTCCTCGAGCCAGCTGACGCTGAGGCTGCTGGCGACATGGTTGACGGGTCCGGCGACGTCCGGGCCGCATCAGAAGCGGTCCACGAGTCCGACGAGAGCGACGACGGATCCGCGGCTGGCGGCGAGGTCGAGTCGGCGGGTGACGTGGCTGCTGACGCGGCAGGTGATGTCGCGGCTGCGGCTGCGGGTGACTTGGCTGGTGCGGCGGACAGACGGGCTGGGTCTGACTCGGCGGACGAGGTCGCGGACGCTTCGGCGGGCGACCCGACCGTCAGCTCGGTAGACAGCGCCTCTGCGCAGTCTGCAGACGCCGGCGTAGCGGATGACGCCGAGGTTGAGGGCCAGTCCGCTGACGAAGCTGACGGGGCGGACGAGTCAGCAGTTGATGCGACTGGCGGGGCAGACGGGTCGACGGTTGGCGCGGCCGAGGGTGCTGGTGCGGATGCGGCGGACGGCTCTGGCGGGGCAGCGGATGCGGCCGACAGCAGGCCGCGTGGTGACGCCTCGGGTGAATTCTCGGCCGAGATGGTCGGAGATGCTGCCGACGACGTAGCTGGACCTGCTGCGGGCGGGGCCGGAGAAGGCGGCGCGGCGGACAACGCTGCGGCGAGTGACCCGGCGAGTGACCCGGCGAGTGACCCGGCGAGTGACGCGGCGGGGGAGCCTGCGGGCGGTGTCGCCGCGGGCGATGGTCGGGCTGCGGAAGGCACTGCAGCGGACCAGGCTGCCGGGCAGTCCGTGGATGCGGCGTCCGGTGATGGCTCGGAGCAGGCTGCGGTTGTGGCCGAGGCGGATCAGTCCGTGGATGCGGCTGAGTCGGGTGATGGCTCGGGCGTGGCATCGGATGGCGGCTCGCAGGACGGTTTGGACGAGGGCTCGGATGGGGCTGCTGGCGCGGAGGCCGGGCAGGACGCGGATGCGGGGGCTGGAGACGAGGCCGGGCGGGCTGCGGCTGCTGCGGGCGACGAGGACGACGAGGCGGACGTCGAGCCTGAGCTGACTGGGGAGCAGTTGGCGGAGAAGCTGGCGGCTGAGCAGGCTGCTATGGCTTTGATTACGGCTTTGATGAAGTTGCGCGGTGTGTTGGCGGGGAGCCGGCTGCCGTTGGAGGTTGTGGGGGCTGACGAGGCTCGGCAGCAGCAGAAGGCGATGCTGGATCAGCTGGATGACTACCTGCTGCCGCGGCTGGTGCAGCTCGAGGCTCCGGTTCTGGCTGTGGTTGGTGGATCAACTGGCGCCGGCAAGTCGACGCTGGTCAACACCGTGATCGGCAAGGTTGTCAGTGAGCCGGGTGTGTTGCGGCCTACGACGCGGTCGCCTGTGCTGATTCACCATCCGGCGGATGCGGACTGGTTCGTAGGGGACCGGGTGCTGCCGGGGATGGCGCGGACGAGTTCGGACGAGCCTGGCGGCATGGAGGATGCGGGGCAGCTGCGGTTGGTTGCCGCTGACACCGTTCCGCGTGGACTGGCGATTCTGGACGCGCCGGACATCGACTCCGTGGTCGAGGCGAACCGCGACCTCGCGACCCAGCTGCTCGCGGCGGCCGACCTCTGGTTGTTCGTCACTACGGCCGCTCGGTACTCCGATGCTGTCCCGTGGGAGTTCCTGCAGAGTGCCTCTGACCGCAGTACGGCGGTCGCGGTGGTGCTCGACCGGGCTCCGAGCGAGACCATCGACGACATCACCGGCCACCTGGCGCAGATGCTGCTCGAACGCGGCCTCGGGGACTCGCCGCTGTTCTCCATCCAGGAGACGGTTGTCGACGGCAACGGGATGCTGCCGCAGCCGTCTGTTGCCTCGATCAAGGACTGGCTGATCGACCTGGCCGCCGACGCGGAGGCGCGCGCGGCCGTCGTACGGCGGACCCTGCAGGGCGCGGTCAGCGCGATGGTGAAGAAGGCGCCGCCGTTCGCGGCTGCCGTGAAGGCGCAGGCTGAGACTGCCGTTGAGCTGCGGTCGTCGGTGGAGACGGCGTACGACCAGGGTGTGAAGGACATTGCGAAGGCGTGCCAGGACGGGACGCTGCTGCGTGGCGAGGTGCTGGCTCGCTGGCAGGAGTTCGTCGGGACTGGCGAACTCCTGAAGGGTCTGCAGTCGAACGCGGGCCGGCTACGCGATCGGCTGAAGAGTTCGCTCGGCAACAAGCCGGCCGAGACTCGTGATGTCAGCGACGCGATCCAGTCCGGACTCGAGTCGCTGCTGCGCGAGCATGCCGCGGCTGCCGCCGAGCGGGCCGAGAAGACATGGCAGGCGTCGGCTCCGGGCCGGCAGCTCCTGGCGGCCGCCGAGGCGGATCTAGCCAGTGGCAGCAACGCCGAAACGGGCGCGACTGGCAGGGCTGTGAGCGGCACCGGGAGCCGGAGTGGTTCCGGTGGTCGCGGCGGCAACAGCGCCCGCGCTAACGGCGGCGCAGGGAACGGTGCCAGCGGCAACAGTGCGGGAGATGGTGGCCCGTCGCTCGGTGCGATGTCGGAGCAGTTCCCGGCGGCGGCGAGTCGTACGGTGCGGGACTGGCAGGAGTTCGTGCTGGACCTGATCCGTAAGGAAGGCGCCGACAAGAAGTCGACCGCGCGCATCCTGGAGTACGGCGTCAACGGGATCGGCCTCTCCCTCATGGTGGTGGTTTTCGCCAGTGGCGCCGGCATCCCGAAGGGTGCGCAAGCCAGTGTCGGCGCGGGCAGCGCGGTCGTCGGGCAACGGCTGCTGGAGGTTGTTTTCGGCGACAAGGCAGTTCAGGGCATGGTCGATAAGGCACGGGAAGACCTTGACGGTAAGGTTCATGCCCTGATGGATGCCGAATTCGCCCGCTATCTGGCTGTCCTTGACCAGCATCCGGTTGACGTCGAGACGGCCAGGCAATTGACGGAGGCCGCGCGCGCGGTGGAGGACTGCACGTGACGGAAACAGTGGATGCGGTCGAGACCCCGACCCGGGCCGAGACCGATGTCCTGAAGAAGATCGACGCGCTCGAGTCGGCCGCGAAGGCCGGCGACGGGCGCCTGGACCCGGTGGTGCTCACCGAGGCCGCGCAGATCGTTGACCGGGCCGGCCAGCGACTGCGGATGTCCGGAGACCTGACCGTGGTCGCGCTCGCGGGCGCCACCGGCTCGGGGAAGTCGTCGTTGTTCAACGCGCTGACCGGGCTCGACCTGGCCGCGATCGGAACGCGCCGGCCGACGAGCTCGATGCCGCTCGCCTGTGTCTGGGGTGACGAGCCTGCTGGTGAAGTGTTGAGCTGGCTGGGCATCCCGCGGCGGCACCAGGTGCAGCACCGGAGCTCGCTCGAAGAGGCACAGTCCGAGGACCTGGACGGACTGGTCCTGCTGGACCTTCCCGACCACGACTCGACTGAGGTCGAGCATCGGCTGATCGTCGACCGGCTGGTGGAGCTGGTCGACATGCTCGTGTGGGTGGTCGATCCGCAGAAGTACGCCGATGCGGCGCTACACAACCGGTACATCAAGCCGTTCGCCTCGCATTCCGGGGTGATGGTGTTCGCGCTCAACCACATGGACAAGCTGACGCCGGACCAGCGGAAGAGCTGCCTCGAGGACCTGGAGAAGCTGCTCAAGTCCGACGGTCTGAAGTCCCCGACGGTCGTCGCGACGTCGGCGGTCAGCGGCGACGGCCTGGAAGAGGTGCGGTCGCTTCTGGTCAAGCGGGTCAGCAACAAGCGCTCGGCGCGGGAACGCCTCTCCGCGGACGTCGACCGGGTCGCGGACCGGATGGCGAGCCAGTGCGGCACCGCCAAGACGCCGGAGATCGACGAGGCCGATGTCACCGAACTCGTTGACGCGCTGTCGGACGCGAGTGGCCTGTCGGTGGTGTCGGACGCCGTACGGCGGTCCTATCTGCAGCGGGCTCGGGCTGCGACCGGGTGGCCGTTGACCAAGTGGGTCGGGCGGTTCCGGCCGGATCCGTTGCGGCGGCTGCACGGCGACCAGGTGTCGCGCGAGCAGGGCAAGGCGCTGCGGAAGTCCGCGTCCAACGAGGTGGCGATCGCTCGCTCTTCGTTGCCTGCGGCAACGCCGGTTCAGCGGGCGCGGATGGATGCCGCCGTCCGCACGATCACGACCAAGGCCGCGAACGGCCTGTCGCGGCCATGGGCGGACTCGGTGCGCTCCACGATCCGGCGTCGCGAGGAGTCGCTGGGCGACGAGCTCGACCAGGCCGTCGCGCGGACGGACCTTGGGGTCAGCAACAATCCCGGCTGGTGGGGCTTCGCGCGGATCGTGCAGTGGTTGCTGTTCGTGGTGATGCTGGGCGGGGCGGCCTGGCTGATCGCCCTGGTGGTGACCCGGATCGGCAAGCTCGACGATCCGCCGCTGCCGGAGTGGAACGGCGTTCCTTACGCGTGGATCATGCTGGTCGGTGGTGCCGTCCTCGGGCTGGGGCTGTCGATCGTGTGCCGGCTCTTCGCGACCAACGGAGCGATTCGTCGATCTCGCCAGGTGGCCAAGGCGCTCCGCGACGAGCTGGAGAAGGTTGCCGAAAGCCACGTCGTGACGCCGGCCCGCGAGGAGCTCACCGCCTACAGCACCTGCCGCGACAGCCTCGCCGTCGCTCGCGACTAGCAGCAGACGGCCGCTCGCCGCTAGGGCGGCGGGCGTGCCGTCGAGCTGCAGGTCGGCCGGTGCCCACGGCAACAGGTGCCGCGGCGCGATCGGTGCGCACGGCAACAGTCGTCGCGTGGGTGTCGGCGCGCACAGCAACAGGTGTCGCGAGGGGATCGGTGCGCACGGCAGTAAGTCCTGCGGGGCGATCGGTGCGCACGGCAAGAGGTGCGGCCGGGCGATCGGTTCGCGCCGCGACGGGATCGGGGCGTGCGGCAACGGGTGTTGGGAGAGGCTCGGCGCGTTGGGTGCCGGCGGGGGCTCTGGGGAGAAATGCGTGCGCTGGGCGCGCGCCGGTGGGTGGACCGGCGCGCGCTTCGCAGTACTTACAGCTCGGTGCCGGGGGCGAACTGGGCCATCGAGATCTTCGCGGCCTCGGTCAGGTCCTTCTCCTCGGTCGTGCCGGAGGAGCGGATCGACTCGATCCAGGCGCGGACCGACTTCTCGTTGAACTGCAGGACCTCCGGCGACTCGGCGAGCTCGACCGGGTTGTTGTCCGCCGGCAGGTCGCCGTCGACGTAGAGCGCGAGGCCGAGCAGGCCGCCGTCCCAGCCGGGGCCGACCCAGAGCGCGCCGGAGCCACCGGGGGCGGGTGCCTCGCTCATCGAGTGCTCGAGCTCCAGCTCGGTCGACGAGCCCGAGCCGGGCAGCAGCCGGAGCTCCAGCAGGCTGGTCGGACCGCCGAAGGTCACCTTGAACCGCTTCGGCGGCTCGCACTCGAGGATCTCGCCGCCGGCGTTCTGCTCCAGCTGGAAGGTGCCGCCGACCTTGAAGTCGCCGGTGACCGGCCAGAACCAGCGGCGCATCCGCTCCGGGTCCGTGAGGGCGTCCCACAGCTCCTCCGGCTCCGCCTGGTACGTGCGGCGCATCAGCACCGTCACGGTCTCGCCGGTGCGGCTGACCTCCCGCTGGACCGCGTTGATGTGCTCGAGGATGTCGATCACGGGTCTTTCCCTCTCCTGCTCGGCTGCTGAGATGGTCCCCAGAATGCCGTTCAGGACTTATATAAGTCAAGGCTGAGATAATCACGCCGCCTCCGCTTCCGTGGACCCCGCGGTCGCGGTCAGCGGCAGGGTCGTCGCGGAGTACTCATCAGCGGGATACGGCGTCGCGGTCGCCTCGGCCGGGTCGGACGCGGGCACGACCGCCGGAGCGGCGAGTCGGGTCGGCTCGGCGCGTGGCGGGTTCTTGCTGAACGTCGTCGTGCCGCGGGTGAGGTCGTGGCCGATGGAGAAGGCCTCGAGGATCACCCGGCTGACCTGCTCGCCGGCGTCGTTGGTCCACTCGTGGGTGCGTAGCCGGCCGGTGACGATGACCGGTTGGCCGACATGTACGGATTCAAAGGCGTTCTGGGCGAGGGATCGCCAGCACTGGACGCTGAACCAGGTCGTGGGTTTGTCGACGAACGTGCCGAGGGTGCGGTCGAACTGACGTGGTGTCGAGCCGAGCCGGAACGATGCATGCGGGCTCTGTCCGACCTCCTTGAACTCGGGGTCGCTGCCGACCCAGCCCAGAACTGTCACGTAGGTCTCGCCGGTGCTCATGATTGGCCGCCTTCCGATGGATCGCGGGATGCGTTGTCACTGGAGAAGATGCACCGGCCGGGCGGCGGGCGGCGCTGTGATCTTCGCGGCTGTGGACAACCTCAGGGCTGGTTGGGAAACCGCCAGGGGGAGCACATAGGCTCTAGGGCATGGCGGAATTCATCTACACGCTTCGCAACGTCCGGAAGGCGTACGGCGACAAGGTCGTTCTCGACAACGTCACGCTGAACTTTCTGATCGGCGCGAAGATCGGCGTCGTCGGCCCGAACGGCACCGGTAAGTCCTCGTTGTTCAAGATCATGGCCGGGCTCGAGCACCCGAACAACGGCGAGGCGCGGCTGGGTGAGGACGCGACGGTCGGGATCCTGCTGCAGGAGCCGCCGCTGACCGAGGGCAAGACCGTGCTGGAGAACGTCCAGGAGGGGGTCGGCGACACCAAGCAGAAGCTCGACCGCTTCAACGAGATCTCCGCCGAGCTGGCCGACCCGGACGCGGACTACGACACGCTGCTGGCCGAGATGGGTGACCTGCAGACCGAGCTCGACCACCGCAACGCGTGGGACATCGACGCCCAGCTGGAGCAGGCGATGGACGCGCTGCGCTGCCCGCCGCCGGAGGCGATCGTCGACAAGCTCTCCGGTGGTGAGCGCCGCCGGGTCGCGCTCTGCAAGCTGCTGCTGCAGCAGCCTGACCTGCTCCTGCTCGACGAGCCCACCAACCACCTGGACGCCGAGTCCGTGCTGTGGCTGGAGCAGCACCTGCAGAAGTACCCGGGTGCCGTCATGGCGATCACCCACGACCGGTACTTCCTGGACAACGTCGCCGAGTGGATCCTCGAGCTCGACCGCGGCCGCACCTACGGCTACGAGGGCAACTACTCGAAGTACCTGGAGACCAAGCAGGCCCGTCTGGTCGTCGAGGGTCAGAAGGACGCCAAGCGGCAGAAGATCCTGGAGCGCGAGCTCGAGTGGGTCCGGTCGAACGCGAAGGCCCGGCAGACCAAGAGCAAGTCCCGGCTGGCCCGCTACGAGGAGCTGGCGGCCGAGGCCGAGCGCTCTCGCAAGCTGGACATCGACGAGATCAACATCCCGGCCGGTCCGCGCCTCGGCAGCACGGTGCTGGAGGCCAACAAGCTGATCAAGGGCTTCGGCGACCGCAAGCTGTTCGACGGCCTGAGCTTCAGCCTCCCGCGGGCCGGCATCGTCGGTGTCGTCGGCCCGAACGGCGTCGGCAAGTCGACCCTGTTCCGGATGATCGTCGGCGAGGAGCAGCCGGACGCCGGCGCCCTGAAACTCGGCGAGACGGTGAAGATCTCGTACGTCGACCAGTCGCGCGGCGGTCTGGACCCGAAGAAGACGGTCTGGGAACAGGTGTCCGACGGCCTCGACTACATCAAGGTCGCGAACTTCGAGATGCCGAGCCGGGCGTACGTCGCCTCGTTCGGTTTCAAGGGGCCGGACCAGCAGAAGCCGACCGGCGTACTGTCCGGTGGTGAGCGCAACCGGCTGAACCTGGCGCTGACGCTCAAGATGGGCGGCAACCTGCTGCTCCTCGACGAGCCGACCAACGACCTGGACGTCGAGACCCTGCAGTCGCTGGAGGATGCGCTGCTGGAGTTCCCGGGCTGTGCGGTGGTCGTGTCCCACGACCGGTGGTTCCTGGACCGCGTGGCGACCCACATTCTCGCCTGGGAGGGCGACGACAACGACCCGGCGCAGTGGTTCTGGTTCGAGGGCAACTTCGCGTCGTACGAGGCAAACAAGATCGAGCGCCTCGGTCCGGAGGCGGCGCGGCCGCACCGTGTCACACACCGGAAGCTCACGCGCGACTGAGCAGAAACCCGTACGAAGGGCCCCGTCTCCCAGGTTGTGGAGGCGGGGTCCTCTGCGTTGCTGATAGTTAGCTCTTGCGCTAAGTATCAAGACGAGGCAATACTTAGCCGCATGGCACAGTATTCGGCGGAGGTTGACGGGGTGTTCGTCGCGTTGGCCGATCCGACGCGGCGGAGTGTGATCCGGCGGCTGGGGCGTGGACCGACGAGCGTCGGGGAGTTGGCGGCCGAGTTCCCGATCACGCTGCCCTCGTTCATGAAGCATGTCCGGACGCTGGAGTCGAACGGGCTGATCCGCACGGTGAAGACCGGGCGGGTGCGGACCTGCGTGCTGAACCGCGAGCGGCTGGCGCTGGTCGACGACTGGCTGGACGAGCAGCGGCGGATCTGGGAGGACCGCACCGACCGCTTGGAACGCTTCGTCACGGCGGAGCAGCCGGAGCATGCCGAGCGGCCGGAGGGTGTGGCGGAGACGGAGCATGTCGTGACGATGGAGGAGGGGCTGTGAGTCGGGGAGAGTTTGATCCTGAGCTGGATCTGATGGTGGAGCGCGTGATTCGGGCGCCGCGGGCGGCTGTATGGCGTGCGTGGACGGACCCGGTGCGGTTCGAGCAGTGGTGGGTTCCGGCGCCGGCCATGTGTCGCGTCGATCGTCTGGAGATCCGGCCGGGCGGCGCCCTAGTGACCCAGCTCAGCGATGACGGTGCACAGTGGGGCCCGCACCTCGATGCGGTGATCCTGGTCGCGGAGGACCTCGAGCGAATCGCGTTCACGAATGCGATCGACAGCACCTGGCGGCCCGCGGATCCGCAGCCGATCGCGGTGACGGGCGAGGTGATCCTCGCCGATCACCCGGACGGCACGGAGTACCGGATGATCGCGCGGCACGGCGATCCCGCCAGCCGTTCGCGTCACGCGGAGCTCGGGTTCGCCGACGGCTGGGGCAGCGTGACCAAGCAGCTCGCCACTCTCGTCGAGGGCGAGGTCGTGCGATGAAGCTCGTACTGACGGAGTTCGTCACGCTCGACGGCGTGAGTCAGGGCCCGGGTTCGCCGACCGAGGACACGAGCGACGGCTTCACCCGAGGCGGCTGGCTGGTGCCGTTCATGGATGACCTGTTCGTACGCCGGGCCGCCGAGTGGCTGCACCGAGCGGACGGCTTGCTCCTCGGGCGACGGACGTACGACGCCTTCGCGCGCGACTGGCCGCAGATCACCGACCCGGACGACCCGTTCACCGAGCTGATGAACTCGCTCCCGAAGTACGTCGTGAGCAGCACCCTCACCGAAGCGAGCTGGAACCCGACGACGATCCTCGCGAACATCGACGCCGTCGCGGAGCTCAAGAAGGAGCCAGGCAACGAGCTGCAGATCCACGGCAGTGCCCGCCTCGGCGGCGCGCTGGTGAACGCAGGCCTGGTGGACGTCGTCCGACTGGTCGTGGCGCCAACCGTGATCGGCGCCGGTCGGCGGTTGTTCGAGCAGCCGAGCGACACCGCAGGCTTGAAGCTCACAGCCCAAGAGGCAACGTCGACCGGGCTCCTGCTGCTGGAGTACGACGTCGTCGGCGCCGCGGTCGTCGGCGAGTACGCCGGTGTTACCGCTCCTCGAGAACGCGCTCGATAACCGGCAGATCCTCGGTGATGAGCGCCTTCCACAGCGCCCACCCGCGAGCCCGCGCCCACATCGCGTCGTCCTGCCGTACGGCGTCCCGGAACGCGGACCGGGATGATCCCGTGAAGAACGTGTAAGCGATGACGAGATCGCAGGCGGGGTCGCCGACTCCCGACGTACCGAAGTCGATGACTGCTGAGAGGCGGCCGTCGCGGACCAGGAGGTTGCCGCTCGCGATGTCGCCGTGGAACCACACCGGCGATCGGTCCCAGGTCGCGGCCAGCGCGGCGTCCCACACCTCGCGGGCGTGGTCCGTGTCGATGCGCCCCTTCAGCGCGGCGAGGGCCTCGAGCGTCTCGTCGTGGTAGTGCTCGGGAGGGGCGCCGCGGTAGAAACTGTGCGCACCGGCGAGCGGCGCGTCCGATGCGTCGACGCTCTGCAGGGCCAGGATGAAGCCCGCGATCGCCCGCGCGAACTCGTCCAGATCGGGGACCGTCTCAACCGAAGCGGTCGCGCCCGGGATCCAGCGCCGGATCGCCCACGGGTGTGGATATCCCTCGCCGGGTGAGCCCTTGGCCACAGCCTCAGGGATCTCGGCCGGCAGATGCGGTGCGAGAACCGGCAGCCACCGGTGTTCCTTGTCGACGGCAGCGACATAGCTCGAGTGCGTCGGCAGCCGCGCCGTCAGGTCCGTCCCCAGCCGGTACGTCCGGTTGTCCCAGCCGTCGATCTTGACCGGCGTGATCGGCAGATCGGCCCATTGCGGGAACTGCTGCGCGATCAGGCGCCGTACGAGTGCCGCGTCGATGCCGGCCCGGCCGTCCTGGTGAAAGTCCGTCACGCCGAGAAGGTTCTCGAACCTCGCCAGCGGCCTCAAACGGTTTAGCTGGTGGCTTCAGTGACCGAGTCGTCGAGGAACGCGGAGATCGTCTTCAGCTCCTCGACGCTGCGGCTGGCCAGTACGGCGTGCATCCGCTCGCCCTGGTCGGCGTACAGCGGGACCAGCTTCTCCTGGATCGCCTCCAGCGACGGCGTGACGACGACCTTGCGGCGATCGCCGGGATCGGGCCGACGGGTGACGAAGCCGTGCGACTCGAGCCGGTCGATGACGCCGGTGACGGTGCCGGACGTGAGCCCGGTGTACTCCGCGAGCTGCCGCGGCGTCAGCGGGCCGTGCGTCTGCAGCAATGTCATGAACTGCGAGTCGCTCGCGCCGAGTCCGACCTTGGCCGAGACCGCGTGGTTGTACAGCACCACCTCGGCGATGAATCGGATCAGCCGCTGCTGGATCTCGCCGGTGAGCTCTTCGCGTGCACTGGTCATGGTCCGCCTCAGCATAGGGCTTGCATTTCTCTCGGATTCCCAAGATACTCGGATTACCAAGATACTTGAAGGAGTGAGAGAGATGAAGGTGCTGGTGATCGGTGGCGGGACCGGCGGGCTCGCGTTGGCCCACGGTCTGCGGCGGGCAGGGATCGAGGTCTCGGTGTTCGAGCGCGACGCGTTGCGGACCGACGGCCTGCACGGGTACCGGGTCGGGATCGATCCGGACGGCAGCCGGGCGCTGCACGCGCTGCTGCCGAGGGAGCTGTACGACACGTTCGTGGCCACCAAGGCGCGCGATCCGAAGTACTTCAACATGCTCACCGAGGACCTCAAGGAGGTCCTGTCGATGGAGATCCCCGCGTCGACGGACCCGGTGGAGAGCGAGAAGTCGATCAGCCGGATGACGCTCCGCCAGGTGCTGCTGACCGGCCTGGAGGATGTCGTCGAGTTCGGCAAGGAGTTCACCCGGTTCGAGCAGCACGGTGACCAGGTCACGGCGTACTTCGCGGACGGGACCGAGGCCACCGGTGACGTGCTGGTCGCCGCCGACGGTTCGGGCTCGCGGGTACGCCGTCAGTACCTGCCGCAGGCGAAGACCGAGGAGACCGGGATCGTGGCGATTGCGGGCAAACTGCCTATCACCGCCGAGAGCGCGCAACTCGTCCCGCCGAAGGTGTTCGAGGGCATCTCGATGATCAACGCGCCCCGCGGACTGTTCTGCATCCTGCACGTCATGGAGTTCCAGTGGGACCGCGACGGGCGAGTGAAGAGCGGGATCGGTGGCAACACCGAGGAGCTGATCCAGCGTTGGCCGGGTCTGCAGTTCGACAACACCCGGGACTACATCAACTGGGGTCTGTCGGCGGCCAAGGACAAGCTGCCGGCCGACATCATGGAGCTCCGCGGCGAGGAGCTCATCAAGGTTGCGCTGGATGTGACGCCCGGTTGGCACCCGAACCTGCGCCGGCTGTTCGAGCTGACCGATCCGGGCACCTGCTTCCCGGTGAACATCTGGACCTCGGTCCCGCTGGAGTCCTGGGAATCGAGCAACGTGACGCTGCTGGGTGACGCGATTCACACCATGACGCCGGGTCGTGGCGTCGGGGCGAACACCGCGCTCCGCGATGCCGTCAACCTGTGCCGCGCGCTGATCGACGTACGGGACGGTCGTCAGGAGCTGATCCCGGCGGTGCATGCCTACGAGGCGAAGATGATCGACTACGGCTTCGACGCGGTGATCAAGTCGCGGGCGCAGATGACCTCGGACGACCCGGTGCACAAGCCCGTGATCGGTCGCCTGGCGCTGGCCGGCCTGCGGACGGCGATGCGCGCGGTCAACCACCTGCCGCCGGTCAAGCGGCGGATGCGGGACTCGATGCTCGCCTACCGCGGCGCCGACCGGGACGAGCTGACCCTGGAGATCAACCCGTCACCGGTGGAGCGTTGAGTCAGCGCTGGCCGATGTGCTCCGACACCGAGTCGAAGACGCGGCCGATGGCGGCGAAGTCCTCGGTGCTGGCGAGGTCGACCAGGTTCTCCCGGACGCCCTCGACGTGGAACGGCGCGGCCTGCTCGAGCAGCGCGAAGCCGCCCTCGGTCAGCTCGGCCCACACGCCACGCTTGTCGCTCGTGCACGACGTGCGACGGACCAGGTCGGCGGCCTCGAGGCGGCCGACGGTGTGGGTCAGCCGGGACCGGCTCTGGTGCAGCCGGTCGGCCAGGTCGGCCATCCGGAGCCGCCGCTCGGGGGCTTCGGAGAGCCGGACCAGGATCTCGTAGTCGTTGATGCCCAGGCCGAACCGCCGCAGGTCGTCGTCGAGTTTGGCCATCAGGCGTGCGGTTCCCAGCAGGTACGCACGCCACGCCACCTGCTGCTCGGCGCTGAGCCACCGAGTCCCCTGGTCCATCTCAGTCTCCATCGTCACGGGAACAGTGTACCGGGAATGTAGTTGACTTTTAAACAGTTACTACCTACTGTCGTGGTCATCGGTTGAACTTTTAACTATGACCGCCTCGCCCCCACAGTACCCACCCCGGTTTCAGTAGCTTTCCCGAGAGGACCTCATGAGCGACACCACCACCACCGGCACCGTGATCAGCACCATCCCCGGCCTGGTCGCCGGTACCTACACCCTCGACGCCGCGCACACCGAGATCGGCTTCACCGTCCGGCACCTGATGACCAAGGTCCGCGGCACCTTCCAGGAGTTCAGCGGCGAGATCAACGTCAAGGACACCATCGAGGAGTCCGCGACCAGCGTCTCGGTCGAGCTGGCCTCCGTGCACACCCGCAACGAGCAGCGCGACGGTCACCTGCGCTCCGGCGACTTCTTCGACGCCGAGAAGAGCCCGAAGATGACCTTCGTCAGCAAGGGGATCAAGCCCGAGGGTGACGACTACATCCTGGCCGGCGAGCTGACCATCAAGGACGTCACCAAGCCGATCGAGCTCGCGGTCGAGTTCCTCGGCGTCGACCAGAACGCGTACGGCCAGACCATCATCGGTTTCGAGGCCTCCGCGTCGATCAGCCGCAAGGAGTGGGGCATCGACTTCAACGTGCCGCTCGAGGGTGGCAAGCTCCTGATCGGTGACAAGGTGGACATCCACCTCGACGTCCAGGCTGCTCTGCAGGCCTGATCCCGGCCGGCAACAGACTCCAGTCAGCGAAAGACCCCGCACCAGGTGGGTGCGGGGTCTTTGCTATGCCTGGACCATTCGGTGCGCGAGGTCGGCGTACAGCGTGCCGAGGGTTGCGGGGTCGCCGCGGTGCGGGGTGTACCAGCGGGCGACGTCGATCGAGAGCGAGAGTACGGCGAGCGTTGTGCCTGGCAGGTCGCTCACTGCGAAGTCACCCGCGCTCACCCCGTCCGCGAGCACCTGCTCGATCTGCCGCGAGATGGAGCGGCGGATGGTCGCGACCTCGGCCAGGTGCTCGGGGGAGAGCGCCGCGAGTTCGTACTGCACCACGCGGGCGATCGTGTGGTGTTCCGCGTGCCATGAGGTGAAGGCGGCGACCAATGAGCGCAGCCGGTCCGCCGGAGTCGCGCCGGTGTCCGCGGATCGCAGTACCTCGAGGGCCGCGTTGTGGCCGTACAGGCTGATCTCGAAGAGCAGGCGCTCCTTCGAGGGGTAGTGCACGTAGAGCGCTGCCGGGCTCATGCCGGCGCGGGACGCGATGTCGCGGGTGGTGGTTGCCTGGTAGCCGCGCTCGGCGAACGCGTCGACGGCGCCGGTCAGCAAGCGGCGTGCGGCGGCCGGCTGAACGTGCTCCCAAACCAAGGGGCTGGTGACTGCGGACACGTTGACACCTTGCACCAAACGCGTGAAGCTAAGCAAGCGCTTAGCCATCCGTCTCACGCCTTGGGGAGGCCTCATGGATCGCGTCATCTTCAACGAGGACCACCGCGCATTCCGCGCCAGCGCGAAGGAGTACTGCGACCGCTCGCTGGTACCGCGGATGGAGCAGTTCCTCGACGAGAAGACGATCGAGCGGGCCGCCTGGCTGGAGGCCGGCAAGCAGGGCTTCCTCGGGCTCGACGTGCCCGAGGAGTACGGCGGTTCGAGCGTCGGCGACTACCGCTTCAACGCGGTGTTCGCCGAGGAGGTCTCGAAGGTCTCGGCCTCGCTGTCGAGCTGTTTCGGCATCCACTACGACTGCGCCGCGCCGTACTTCGTGGACCTGGGGACCGAGGAGCAGAAGCGGCGCTGGCTGCCCAAGTTCTGCTCCGGTGAGTACGTCGCCGCGATCGGGATGACCGAGCCGTCGGGCGGGTCGGACCTGGCCGCGCTGAAGACGACCGCGAAGAAGGCCGACGGCGGCTGGGTGCTGAACGGGTCGAAGACCTTCATCACCAACGGCGACATGGCGGATCTCGTCATCGTCGCCGCGCGCACCGATCCGTCGAAGGGTGCGAAGGGCATCACACTGTTCGTCGTCGAGGAAGGCATGGACGGCTTCGCCCGCGGCCGGAAGCTCGACAAGGTCGGACAGACCGAGTCCGGTACGTCGGAACTCTTCTTCGAGGACCTGTTCGTCGGCGACGACAACGTGCTCGGCGAGGTCGACCGCGGCTTCATCCACATGATGGAGCGGCTGGCGCAGGAGCGGGTCGGCGCCGCGGTGTCGAACATCGCGCACGCGACGCAGATCCTCGACGAGACCATCGACTACGTGAAGCAGCGCAAGGCCTTCGGTCAGCCGGTCGGCTCGTTCCAGTACAACAAGTTCCTGATCGCCGAGCTGGTCACCAAGGCCGAGGTCACCCAGTCGTACGTCGACAACGCGATCGTCGCGCACGACGAGGACCGGCTGTCCGCGGTCGACGCGGCGAAGGCCAAGTGGTGGAGCGCGAGCGTGCAGAACGAGATCCTGGACGCGTGTGTCCAGTTGCACGGCGGCTACGGCTACATGAACGAGTACCGGGTGGCCCGCGCCTGGCGCGACGCCCGCGTGACGAAGATCTGGGCCGGCTCGAACGAGATCATGAAGGAACTCATCGGCCGCGACCTGGGCCTCTGAAAGGGAACTGACCATGCCTGAAGCAGTGATCGTGTCCACGGCCCGTTCGCCGATCGGCCGCGCGAACAAGGGGTCGTTGACCACGATCCGGCCGGACGACCTCGCCGTACAGATGATCAAGGCGGCCGTGGAGAAGGTCGGTCTGACCGGGGACCAGATCGAGGACCTGGCGCTCGGGTGCGCGGAGCCGCACGACGAGCACGGCGGCAACATGGCCCGCCGGGTCGCGGTGCAGCTCGGCTGGGACAACACGCCGGCGACGACGGTGAACCGGTTCTGCGCGTCGTCGACGCAGACCGCGCGGATGGCTTACCACGCGATCAAGGCCGGCGAGGGCGACATCTTCGTCAGTGCGGGTGTCGAGTGCGTGTCGCGGTACAAGAACTTCGGGTCGGCCGGGGTCGGCGACCCGAGCTCGTTCAACCCGGTCTTCACCGACGCAGTGGCGCGGACCGAGAAGTACGCCGAGACGAACGACACCTGGCACGACCCGCGCCAGGACGGTCAGATCCCGGACATCTACATCTCGATGGGCCAGACCGCGGAGAACGTCGCGACGCTGCGCGGCATCACGCGGGAGGACCAGGACGTGTTCGGCGTCCGCTCGCAGAACCTCGCCGAGAAGGCGATCAACAACGGCTTCTTCGAGCGCGAGATCGTGCCGGTGACGCTGCCGGACGGCACCGTGGTGAGCACGGACGACGGGCCGCGGGCCGGCACCACGCTCGACAAGGTCAGCCAGCTGAAGCCGGTGTTCCGTCCGGACGGCACAGTGACGGCCGGCAACTGCTGCCCGCTGAACGACGGTGCCGCGGCGGTCGTGATCATGAGCGACACCAAGGCCCGTGAGCTCGGGCTGACGCCGCTGGCGCGGATCGTGTCGACCGGAGTCAGCGGCCTGTCGCCGGAGATCATGGGCCTCGGTCCGGTCGAGGCGTCGAAGCAGGCGCTGGCCCGCGCCGGGATGAGCATCAACGACATCGACCTGGTCGAGATCAACGAGGCGTTCGCGGTGCAGGTCATCGGCTCGGCGCGTGAGCTCGGGATCGACGAGGACAAGCTGAACGTGCACGGCGGTGCGATCGCGCTCGGCCACCCATTCGGTTCGACCGGTGCGCGGATCATGACCACGCTGGTGAACGGCCTGCAGTTCGAGGACAAGCAGTTCGGGCTCGAGACGATGTGCGTCGGTGGTGGCCAGGGGATGGCGATCGTCCTCGAGCGCCTCAGCTGATGGGCCTCGACGGCCGTACGGCGATCGTCACCGGCGCGTCCCGCGGTATCGGGCTGGCGGTCGCGCAGCGCCTGGTGGCCGATGGCGCGCGGGTCGTCATCACCGGCCGTACCCAGGAGACTCTCGACCAGGCGGTCGAGGCCCTGGGCGGCCGGGAGCACGCGCTCGCGGTGGCCGGGAAGGCCGCCGATCCGGAGCACCGGACCCAGGTGGTCGCGGCCGCCGTCGCGACGTACGGCTCGGTGGATCTGTTGGTGAACAACGCCGGGATCAACCCGGTCTACGGGAAGCTGCTCGATGTCGACCAGACGGTCGCGGCGAAGATGGTCGACACCAACGTGCTCGCCGCGATCGCCTGGGTGAAGGCGTGCCGGGACGCGTGGATGCGCGAGCACGGCGGTGCCGTCGTGAACCTGTCCTCCGTGGCCGGCCTGGCGCCGTCGCCCGGTATCGGGTGGTACGGCGCCACCAAGGCGATGGTGTCCCGGATCACGCAGGAGCTGGCCGTCGAGCTCGCTCCGGAGATCCGGGTGAACGCCGTCGCGCCGGCTGTGGTGAAGACGAAGTTCGCCGGAGCCCTCTACGAGGGGCGTGAGGACAAGGTCGCGTCGACGTACCCGTTGGGGCGGCTCGGTCGGCCGGAGGACGTCGCCTCGCTGGTGTGGTTCCTGCTGTCCGACGAGGCGTCGTGGATCACCGGCCAGACCATCACCATCGACGGCGGCCTGATGCTGAACGGCGGGATCGTCTAGACCTGGCGTCCCTGCCACGCGGCCAGCTGCTCGTACGGCGCCGCGTCGTCGGCCACCTGGACTACGGGGCCGAACGGGAAGTGTCCGCCGCGCTGCTCGGCCGGCACGAACTGGCGGACCATTGGGAGCACCTGACTCGCCAGACCGTCGTCAAGGACGCTGCGGCGACCTGTGGCCGTGGCGAGGTCCCACGCGTGCGTGGCGATCGCAGCGGCGCCCGGCATGGAGACAACCTCGCGGGGTATATAAGACATCTTCTGTCGCATATTGAGCCTATTGTTGGGAAGGTGCGAGCAGACCGGTTGTTGCAGATCATTCTGTTGCTGCAGCGTCATGAGCGACTGAGTGCGCGCGAGCTGGCCGAGCGGCTGGAGGTGTCGAGCAGGACGGTCATGCGCGACATGGAGGCGCTGTCCGCGGCCGGCGTACCTGTCTACTCCGAGCGTGGACGCAACGGGGGATGTGTCCTGCTGCCGGGGTACCGCGCTGACGTGAGTGAGCTGACGCCGCGGGAGGCGCAGGCGCTGTTCGCGTGGTCGGGGCGGGCCGCGCTGTCGGAGGAACTCGGGCTGCAGGACGCTCTGCACACGGCGATGGGCAAACTCTCGGCAACGCTGCCTGTGGAGCTGCAGGGGGACGCGGACGCGTTGTCCGGCGCGATCGTGGTCGACCGGCGTCGGTGGTTCGCCGAGGCCGAGGACACCGGTGCCTTGCCGGTACTGCGACAAGCGGTGGTCACGCGACGTCGGGTGCGACTGCGCTACGCGTCGGTCAGTGAGGGCGTTCAGCAACGGACTGTCGATCCATGGGGACTGGTCGAGCAGGCGGGCCGGTGGTACCTCGTGGCGGCGCACCGCGGGGCGGCGCGGATGTACCGGGTGTCTCGGGTCGAGCAGGTGGACATTCTGGACGAGCTGGCGGAGCGGCCCGACGGGCTGGACGTGCGGGCCGAGTGGGAACGGCTGCGGTCGGGGCTGGAGCGGCAGGCGCCGGTCGGGGTCGACGTACTGGTTCGGGTGCGGCCGGAGCGAGTGGAGCTGATCCGGCGGATCGCTACGCCGATGCTGGCCAAGGGCGAGGTAGCGCGGGACGTGCCGTCTGACGACGACTGGCCGCAGCTGCGGATGCACTTCCGGGTGCGGGAGGCGGCGTGCGGAGTGCTGCTCGGGTTCGCCGGTGATCTGGAGGTCGTGGAACCGGCAGACCTGCGGGAGCGGATGCTGGAGCTGGCCAGAGCGGCAGTGAGAACCTACGGCTGACGGGTCGCCACGAACGTCTGGCGGAGCGTGACGTTGCCGTCGGCATCTTCGTCCTCGTTGCGCCAGTGGAAACCGGTCGCGGTGATGCCGGTGAACGCCCATCGGGTACGGGCGGTCTGCGATTCGAGCGTGATCGTGTCGGCAGTCGCGTGCGCGATGAAGGGCATCACGAAAGCGGCCTTCGGACCCATCCACGTCGAACGGAACGCCTGCAGCTCGGGATCGAAGATCCGGACCGACAGGCCCCACTCGCCGTCGCCGTCGGTGGCACGCGCCGCGCGGCTCGGCGTGATCCAGATGTCGGCGACCGCGCGGCCGTCGAGGGCCCAGGTGAAGTGCCACTCACCTCTGGTCCGGCGGGTGACCACGCCGCTGTCGTCGTACCAGGCGACGTCGAGGTCCCAGCTCCCGATCAGCGGCGCGAACGGTTGCAGTGCTTCGGCGAGGTCCGGGCGCGGGCCCTCGGACACCATCAACTCGGCGAACATCCGCGCGGCGGCCGCGCCGTCGGTCATCGACATGGTTGCTGTCTACGCCTGCGGCCGGAGCGTGGTCAAGGGTGCCTGTGGACGGCCCTTTGGAGTGCCCCGTGGACGCCCCGCCGCCGGTGACCCCGTCGCGTACAACCACGATGGCACTTCCGGCGGTCGGGGCGATCAGTCCGACAGCACCGCGTCACTCTAGTACGTCAGCGCTACACCACCGAATCGCGTGATTCTCGCCGCTGTTGCGATCGCGTTGCTGGTTGTTAATGCGTGGCGTGTGCGGGTCCCGCTGGCTAGGGTCCGGGAGCATGACGACTCGGGCGGTGGTGCGGCAGGCCGTGGCGGACGACGCCGAGGCGGTGGCCGCCGTCCGGCGGGCGGTGTACCCGTACAAGGCGATGTCTCCGGCGGCGACGCGGCACATGATCACCGTGCAGTCGCCCGGCGAACGCTTCCTGCCGCTGGTCGCGGAACGCGAGGGCGAGGTCGTCGCGTGGGGCTCGGCCGGGTTGAGCGTGTGGACCAGTGAGCCGGGTCAGAGCGGCCTGACGATCTTCGTGCACCCCGACCATCGCAAGCAGGGCCTCGGCAGCGAACTCGCCGACCGCTTGCACCAGCACCTGACCGAGGTCGGCGCGGTGCGGGTCCGCGCGTTCGTGCATCCTGACGGCCTCGAGTTCGCCCGCAACCTCGGGTACGACGGGACGCGGCAAATGCATTTCTCCGGCGTCGACCTGACCTCCTTGCCCGAGCTGCCGGACACGCCGGACGGGATCGAGTTGGTCGCGTTCGACACGGCGGACCCGCACGCGCTGTACACCGCGGACACGATCGCGTCGCTGGACGAGCCGGGCGACTCGACGATGGACGCGGTCACGTACGACGACTGGCTCGCGGAGATCTGGGACAGCCCGGGTATGGACAAGTCGCTCAGCGTGGCGGCGATGGTGGGTGCCGAGGTGGTGGCGTTCACGGTGGTCGAGACCGACGCCGACCGGATGTGGTCGGGGATGACCGGCACGATTCCGCAGTACCGCGGGAAGGGGCTCGCGAAGCTGGTGAAGTCGGTCGCGCTGCGCCGCGCGGCGGCGGCCGGGATCACCGCGGCGTACACGTCGAACGACGACGAGAACGGGCCGATGCTTGCCATCAACAACTGGCTCGGGTACCGGCGGGTGCAGACCGAACTGGGGCTGCTGAAAACCCTCTGAGACAGAGCTGTAATCCGGAACCTTCCGGTACGGACCTGAAAAGGCGTTATGTTCCGTGGGACTTCGCTGTTGGAGTGCCCAAGGAGTTTCGGATGGAGATCAGGCCGGCGGAACCGGGGGATGTGGACGCGGCGGCGGCACTGCACGACGCACTGGTCCCGTATCTGGTGACCACCCGGGCCTCGTTGGTCCGGCGGCTCGGGAGGCCGAACGCACCGGGCCGGGGGACGTTCGCGGCGTACGACGACGGCGAGCTGGTGGGGTGGGCAACGACCGGCCTGCTCGGTGGCTCCGACCCGCTGGACGGCGAGCTGCGGATCCTGGTCCGGCCGGAGCACCGGCGGCGCGGGATCGGCACAGTGTTGGTGGAGGCAACGCACGAGAACCTGAAGGCGGCCGGGGCGACGACCGCGCGGGTGTTCGCGGACCCGAGCTCGGTCGACTGGGCCTGGCGCTTCGGGTACCGGCAGACACGGAAGGTGCATTACGCGGGCATCGAGCCGCGCAAGGCGCCGGAGCTGCCCGAGGTTCCGGCCGGCGTCCACCTGGTGGCGGCGACCGAGATCGAACCGAAGGCGTTGTACGCCGCCGACATGGTTGCCCAGCGCACCAAGCCGGGGGACGCCAAGATCTCCGCGCGGCCGTACGACGAGTGGCTGGCCGTCGTGTGGGAATCACCCGACACGGTCCTCGACCTGAGCGTGGCCGCGCTCTACCAGGACGAGGTCGTCGCGTTCACCCTGGGGCTCGGCGACCACACGATGATCTGGTCGAAGATGACGTCCACGATGCCGGAGTACCGCGGGCGGGGTCTCGCCAAGCTGGTCAAGACCGCCGCGCTCCGGGGCGCCGCCGAGGCCGGTGTCCGCGGCGCGTTCACCGCGAACTACGACGGCAACACCCCGATGCTCGCGGTCAACGAGTGGCTCGGCTACCACCGGATCGCCACTCACGCGGTACTGATCTGCCCGCTCTAGGGAACGAGCAGTACGACGGTCTCCGCGACGCAGGCCGGTTTGGTGGAGTTCTCGAGCTCGATGACCCAGTTCAGCGACACCTGGACGCCGGCCGGGGTCTGCGCCGTGTTGGCGATCGAGGCGCCGGCGCGGACCCGGCTGCCGACCGGTACGGGGGAGGGGAAACGCACCTTGTTCACGCCGTAGTTGAGCTTCGCGGTGACGCCCTCGATCTTGAAGAGCTCGTCGCCGAAGCGCGCGATCAGGCTCAGGGTGAGGTAACCGTGGGCGATCGTCCCGCCGTACGGGCCCTTGCTCGCGCGCTCGACGTCGACGTGGATCCACTGGTGGTCACCGGTCGCGTCGGCGAACTGGTTCACCTGTTCCTGGGTGATCTCCAGCCACTCGGTCTCACCCAGTTGGGTGCCGACCGCGTGGACGACCTCGTCGATTCCCGTGAACGTCTGCACCATGATCGGACCTCAGTTCCGCGGTCCGCCGGCGACGTACAGGACCTGGCCGGAGACGAAGCCCGCCTCCTCGCTGCAGAAGAACGACGCCGCGGCGGCGATGTCCGCCGGCTTGCCGGTCCGCTGCACCGGGATGCTTGCGGCGGTGGCCTTCTTGAACTCCTCGAAGTCGACGCCGACCCGGGCCGCGGTGGCCGCGGTCATGTCGGTCTCGATGAAGCCCGGGGCGATCGCGTTCGCGGTGACGCCGAACTTGCCCAGCTCGATCGCGAGCGTCTTCGCCAGGCCCTGGAGGCCGGCCTTCGCGGAGGCGTAGTTGGCCTGGCCGCGGTTGCCGAGCGCGGAGGTGGAGGAGAGGAAGACGATCCGGCCGTACTTGGCCTCGACCATGTGCGCCTGGCAGGCCTTCGACATCAGGAAGCTGCCCTTGAGGTGCACCGACATCACGGTGTCCCAGTCGTCCTCGGACATCTTGAACAGCAGGTTGTCGCGGAGTACGCCCGCGTTGTTGACCAGCACCGTCGGCGCGCCGAGCTCGGCGACCACCCGCTCGATCGCGGCCGCGACCTGGTCGGACTTGCTGACGTCGCAGCCAACCGCGATCGCTGACCCGCCGGCCTCCGTGATCGCCTTCACGGTCGCCTCGCAGGCGCCCTCGTCGAGGTCGATGACGGCCACCGCGTTGCCGTCCTGCGCGAGCCGCTGCGCGACGGCCGCGCCGATTCCCCGGGCCGCCCCGGTCACGATCGCCACCCGCTGCTCGGTCATCGACCACTCCAATCGGTCCACTGGTCTGACGGACATGACATTACCCACGTGCAGTCACGCCAGGTGTACTTCGGATGACATGATCCTGGTGTGGATCATCACAACCGCCACGTCTACGACTGTCCGTTGCGCTGGGGCGACATGGACGCGCTGGGCCATGTGAACAACGGCCGGTACGTCGACTACCTCCAGGACGCCCGCGTCGATTTCCTGTTCCGGACCGCGAAGGAACTGGGTGCCGACACGCTGGAGACCGGGCTGCTGGTGGCTCGGCACGAGGTGCAGTACCGGGCGCCGTTGCACTTCCGTCCCGAACCGGTGCGGATCGAGCTGTGGATCAGCGAGATCAGGGCCGCGTCGTTCACGGTCGACTACGAGATCCTCGACGTCGAGCCGGACCGCCGTACCTATGTCGAGGCGAAGACCCGGCTGGTCCCGTTCGACTTCACGGCCAACCGGCTGCGGCGGATCACGCCGGTCGAACGCGAGGCCCTGACCAAGCTGGTGGGTGCCTGATGTACACACACCCTGTCCTGGTCCGCTGGTCGGACATCGACTCGTACGACCACGTGAACAACGTGCGGTACTTCGACTACCTGCAGGAGGCGCGGCTCGCGTTCCTCGGGCAGGTGATGGAGACGACCGGCGACTTCTTCGCGCAGTACCCGTGTGTGCTGGTCAGCCAGACGGTCGACTACCTGCGCCCGATCCTGCTGCGGCACCCGCCGTACGACGTGGACGTGTGGATCGCCTCCGTCGGTACGTCGTCGTACACCCTCGGCTCGCGGATCGTCGACCGCAGTGGTGAGTCGGAGGACGTGTACGCGAAGGCGGAGTCGGTGGTCGTCGCCGTGGACGGTGCGACGCACGCCAAACGCGCCCTCGGAGACGCCGAACGGGCAGCCCTCCTCAAGCACGTTGTGGCCAGTTGAGAGACTAGACGCGACATGAGTGAGCAGCAGAGCTTCTACGACGCCGTCGGTGGGGCGGATACCTTCCACCGGTTGGTGGCAGCGTTCTACCGGGGTGTTGCCGCCGACCCGGAACTGCGGGCCCTGTACCCGGAGGAGGACCTCGGTCCGGCCGAGGTGCGCTTCCGGATGTTCCTGGAGCAGTACTGGGGCGGTCCGAAGACGTACTCCGAGCAGCGCGGGCACCCCCGGCTGCGGATGCGGCATGCCCCGTTCGCCGTCACCCCGACCCAACGCGACCGCTGGCTGGGCCACATGCGCGCCGCGCTCGACGAGATCGGCCTGACGCCGGAGCAGGACGAGCAGATCTGGACCTACATGGTGATGGCCGCGCACAGCATGGTGAACACCGACGAACCGAACTACCCGGGCGCGATCGACGTGACCGGCCGCTGAACCTTCTTAAGGAGAGAACACGAGCATGGCTACCACTCGTACGGCGAAGGCCCACTGGGAAGGCTCGCTGATGGAGGGCGCCGGCCAGGTCGCCCTGGAGTCGTCCGGTGTCGGAACCTACGACGTCACCTGGGCCTCCCGCGCGAACGACGCCAACGGCAAGACCAGCCCGGAAGAGCTGATCGCGGCCGCGCACTCCACCTGCTTCTCGATGGCGCTGTCGCACGCGCTGGCCGGCGCGGGCAAGCCGCCGGCGTCGATCGACACCCAGGCCGACGTGACCTTCCAGCCGGGTGAGGGCATCACCGGCATCAAGCTGTCGGTGAACGGCAACGTCCCCGGCCTGACCGCCGACGAGTTCGCCGAGTTCGCCGAGGGCGCGAAGAAGAACTGCCCGGTCTCGCAGGCGCTGGCCGCAGTCCCGATCACGCTGGACGTCACCTTCACCGCCTGACACTTCACTCGATCAGCGTCCGGCGAACCCTCACGGCTCGCCGGACGCTGTCGTTTCGGCTGCTGTACCGCGCGTCCGGATCGAGGACTATCCGGACGACGAGCCGGTGCCGCGTGCGACGGGGCCGTCGTCGAGCCCCAGAATCGGAGACGGTTTGAATCCCTTGACGATGAGATAGATACCGAACGAGAGTTCCCAGAAGAACTCTGGAATCGTCGCGAGACCCTGGACCGCGCCGCCGCGCTCGATGACGTCGAACATGACGGCGATTCCCGAGGCGGCGACCAGCGGACCGCCGACCAGCCCGAGCATCGCCATCCGTCGTGGCACCAGAGCGGTTCGGTACATCAGGTAGCCCAGGATGATTCCGTTCGCGACACCGGCGCAGAAGCCCGGCCCGATCAGGAAGGCCCGGTCGTAGATCGCGACGAAGACCTGGCCGAGAGCGGCGTCCGCGCCGGCCGTGCCCTGCTGTCGCATCAGCAGGAACGTGAGCAGGCTGACGATGCCGATGGCGATGAAGGTGGCCTCGACGAGGCGCGCTGCGACGTAGCCGAGCGCGAGGCTCTCGCTGTAGCGCTTGTAGATCGCGAACGGCACCACGGCGGTGCCGATATTGGCGATGATGACGACGAGTTCGAGCAGAGCTCCCAAGGCCACGCTCGTGGTCGGGTCGGCGCCGGCTCCGGTGATGTAGTCGGGGTGGTCCCGAACAGGGGCGTAGAGGATGAAGTACGCCGGGATCGAGGCGACGAACGTGATCACCATCAGCCACCCGGTCAGGGTGGCAGTCTTCCGTGCGTACGCCGTGCTGCTCGGACGGTCTGTGGCGGTGGCCATCTGAATCCCGGCCCTACCGCTCTGGCGTCATCGTGTCGACCGGGCCAGGCGCGCCGTCCGCGGGCGGCGAAACGGTGAGAACCGGATCGCTGCCGCCTTGGTCGAGGCGGAACGGCGGGTAGACATCGGTCATCAGGGCCGCATAGCCCGCTACCCGGAGAACCCAACGGTTGAGGCCCAGAATCACGTCGTACAGGGGCCGCGGATAGGCGCCGGTGACTGCGAGGATGACGGCAGCGATGAGCACCAGTACCCCGACGAGACCGCCGCCGTTGCTGATGTTCCATTGCCAGTTGTCGGTCCGGTTCGCGGCCCAGGCGCCGCCGCCGACGAAGATGCCGACGATGATGTAGTGCGGGATCGCGAGCAACCACCACTTCACCAGCACCAGGCCGCGGGACAGACGGGCGGGGTAGTCAACTGCCAGGTGCGCGGGGTAGTCCTCGACCTCGGCGAGCGTGAACGGCGGGTACTGATCGGTGCCGAGGGCTCCGTAGGCGTAGTAGGTCACCCGCCAGGACCACCGCAGTACGCCGACGTTGTAGTTGAAGATCGCGCGGGGATAGCGACCGGTGATGAGGATGGCGAAGAACGCCACGACCGAGCCGATCATGAAGCCGATCCACAAGAACAGCAGGACGACGTAGTGCGGGAGCACGAGGACCCACTTTATCAGCCAGAGCCACCTGGACGACGTCGGAGCCGGCGCGGCATTCACATGCACCGGGTACACCATAGATGTTGTCATCAGAACTATCTCCCAAGGAACCTGATCGACGAATGAAGTTCGGGCGGTCTGCTTCCCACCCAGGAGGTAGCGGTGCACGAGACGGCCCGGCACAGACCTGCTGTCGGCATCCGTACCGGCGATGAACAGCGGGTTGAGACAAGACCAGCGCCGGGGTCGAGGTGACCCTCGGTGACTGGACAAGACGCACCGGCGACAATCGCAGTACGTCTCACAGTGCTCATGTTCGCCATGAGGCTGAGCTCCCCCCGCAGGCAGCACAAGACCCCGGCGCCCATCTCCGTCGGCGACGAAAATGGCCGACACCCCCACCCGCATACACCCCGTGCTGACCACCATCCTCGGGGGGAACCACCCTGTCAACGGCGACCACCGTCGCCCGTGACCGGCGACCGGATGGTGCATCGCCGGCTGGTCATGGACAGGGCCGGCGGGCAGGAACATGCTGTGAGTAGCGCGGTCAGAGCTTGGACTCAGTGATCCGTCAGGGGCCGCAACCAAGGCGTGTCCGTGCTGAGAGGGGCCGTTCGCATGGGCGCAACCGGTCGTCGAGAGCCAACGGACCTTGCCGGCAGAACAGTGCTGATCACCGGCGGTACCGGAGGTATCGGCAAGGCGACCGCGCTCGGTCTGGCCGCGATGGGTGCCCGTGTCCTGATCACCGGTCGGGATCGTGGCCGCACCGAGGACACCGTTCGCGAAATCCGCGCGGCCGGCCGCGGCGAGGTACAGGGTTTTGTTGCGGACCTGTCCTCGCAGGCCGACGTGCGGCGATTGGCCCATGAGGTACTCCAGCGTGATCCACATCCGGACGTGCTGATCAACAACGTCGGCGGCTACTGGAACACCCGCCACGCCACGATCGACGGGCTCGAGCACACCTTCGCCCTCAACCACCTCGCGCCGTTCCTGCTCACCAATCTGCTCCTCGAGAACCTGCAGCAAGGCACCCCGGCTCGGATCGTCACGGTCGCTTCCAACGCGCATGCGATGGGGCGCATCGATTTCGACGACCTCCAAGGCGAACGCTCGTACTCCGGGGCCCGCGCCTACAACCAGTCCAAGCTCGCCAATGTTCTGTTCAGCTACGAACTGGCCAGAAGACTCACGGGCAGTTCCGTCACCGCCAACGCGGTACACCCAGGCTTGGTGAGCACTGCGTTCGGAGCAGCTGACCCCGGCCGCGTCCAGCGGCTGGTCGTTCCTGTCCTGCGACCTTTCATGAAGTCACCGGCTCAGGGCGCAGCAACCTCGATCCACCTGGCCTCGGCACCCGATCTCGATCGGATGACGGGCTGCTACTTCGCCAAGAGCAAGGCCACCAGGTCCTCCACGCGCAGCTACGACGAATCGGTCGCCGCGCGACTGTGGGAGGTGAGCGCCGATCTGGTCGGGCTCGCCACACCGGCAGCCAACGCTTAGCACTGCGAGGTCTCGCCACGAGACTGCTCGCGCGGGTCCGGCGAGACGCAGCGGGCGGGCGCCTCACTTTTGCAGGTGGTCGAGGGCTCTGCCACCGAGGGCTCCAGCTCAACCTCGGCTTGCGTCCTGCGTTCCGCTCGCCGCATCTTCGTCGGCCTTGGCGACTTCTTCTTCCTTCTCGGTGCCGGAGCCGACACCAGAGGAGGCGTTGCTGTTCGGGTCGCGGGTGGTCAGGTTGCCGACCCGGAGCACCTCGCCGTTGCGGACGTACCAGGTGGTGCCGTCCTCGCCGCGCAGTGTGGTGATCCGCAGCCCGACCGAGACCACGACACCGGTCGCCTTCTCCATGTCGATCAGGTCGCCGACGCCGTACTGGTCCTCGAAGATCATGAAGATGCCGGCCAGGAAGTCCTTCACCAGCGTCTGCGCGCCGAAGCCGAGCGCGACGCCGATGATGCTCGCGGACGCGATCACCGGCAGGATGTTGAAGCCGAGCTCGGCCAGCACCATCACCACCAGGACGGCAGTGAGCACGATGGTCACCGCGCTGGTCAGCAGCGAGGCGATCGTCTCCGCGCGCTGCGCCCGGCGTTCGTTGGCGAGGGTGTTCTCGACGAACTCCTGGCCACGCTTCGACTTCGCCAGTACGCCGGCGACGGCGCCGTTGCCGGTGCGTCGCGCGAACCGCCGGATGATCTTGTGCAGCGCCCAGCGCAGCACGAGGAAACCGATGATCAGCCCGGCGATCCGGGCCGGGACGACGACGACTTGGTCGGTCATCTCCAGCTTGCCGTCGTTACTCGTCCGGAAGAAGGTCGGGAACGAGTCCGGCAGCGAAAACAGGGGGTGACTGACTAGGGACACAAGGTAGCTGGTCAGAATAGGCATCTCGCCGCCCGATCTTAGTAAGGCTGACAAGGAGAAGCGATCGCATGTCGAGCCGGCTGGACGACGAGCTTTCGAGGCTCGTGAGCGCTGGTGTGCTGCGCCAGTACCAGGCCGAATCGATCCGCGACGCCGCCGACGCGGAGGTCGACGCGGCCCTCGCCGACCCGGGCCGGCCGCGGCCGGACGCGGCGGAGCCCGAACCGGCCACGAAGGACAAGCGGGACACCCGAGATCGGCCGCTGGCCATCACGCATCCGAACGCTCTGGTCGAGGTGCTCGGCTACATCGGCGGCGCGTTGCTGCTCGGTGCCGTCGCGCTCCTGACCTTGGCGAACTGGGGTGAGATGGGGCGCGCCGCGCGGGTCACCACCGGCACCGCCGCGGCCGTGGTTCTGCTCGGTGCGGCGGTCGTCCTGGCGGTGCTTCGGCGCCGCGAACAGCTGAGCTCGGCGCTCGCCTCGCTCGGGTGCTGCGTGGCCGGCTTCGCGACGTACGTCGCCATTGAAGGGGAGCCGGGACGGGTCGCCGGGGTCGTGGTGGCGCTCGCGCTGGTCGCCGTCGGCCTGTGGTGGCTGGCCGGTTCGTCGTTGCTAGTGGCAACTTTTGGGATCCTGGCCGTCGGTGTGTTGGTGATCACGGCAGATGTCCTCACTCCGGACGCCGGTTCGGCCGCCAACAGCGCGGGCATCGCCGGGACCGGTTTCATCATCGTCGCGTTCGTGTTCGCGATGCTCGGACTGGTCCGCGATCCGGTGACCTCGTGGTCACTCGCCGGAGCCGCGATGTTCAGTTCGTCGATCTGCTGGCTGGTGCAGGAACGCGGCGAGATCATGGCTCTCGCCGTCGGTACGGCGGGCCCGGCTGCGTTACTCGTCGCCTACGGGCGGACCAGGCGCTCGGCGTACGCCGTGGTGGGCTGCGCGATCCTCCTGGTGATCTGGCCGACCGCGCTGTACCAGCTCACCGACAACATGGCCGGCGTCGCGATCGGGCTGGTCGTGGCCAGTGGAGTGCTCCTGCTCGCCGTACTGATGCTGAGTCGCCGGCGTTCGAACGAGTAACGCAACGCGCGCCGTTACGCGTTGGTGGCGTTGATACGGCAAACTCGCTGGGGTGACAGCTCCCAGTCCGGCCCTTGTCGAGCTAGCGGTTGCCCATGGCGTGGCGACGGAGTACTGGAACTGGCAGGGCGAGCATGTGATCGTTCCCAGTGCAGTCGTGTCCGACGTACTCGCGGCGCTCGGTGTGGATGCGTCCACGCCGGAGAAGGCGGCACTGGCGCTCGCTGAGCACCAGCAGACGCGCTGGCGACGTACGCTGCCTGCCACTGTCGTGATGCGTGCGGGGTGGACGCCGTGGTTCGCCGTACACCTGCCGCACGGGTCGACCGCCGAGGTGTGGGTCGACCTGGAGGACGGCGGTCAGCGGCGGGATCTGCCCCAGCAGGACCACTGGGTCAAGCCGGAGTGGGTCGACGGCGTACAGGTCGGTGAGGCGACGTTCCAGCTGCCTGGCGACCTGCCGATCGGGTATCACCGACTGTGCGCGCGGATCGGGAGCAATCCGGAGATCTCGGTCAGCACGCTGATCGTGACGCCGCGGAAGCTGGAGCCGGAGAAGCTGCACCGCACCTGGGGCTGGGTCCTGCAGCTGTACTCCGTTCGCTCGCGGCGCTCCTGGGGTATCGGCGACCTGCACGACCTGGGTGACCTGGCCGCGTGGTCGGCGCATGACCTGGGTGCCGGCTTCGTACTGGTGAACCCACTGCACGCTGCCGAGCTGGCGGGCCGGATGGAGCCCTCGCCGTACCTGCCGGCCTCGCGGCGGTTCGGGAACCCGATCTACCTGCGGATCGAGGACATCGACGAGTACGGCGATCTCGCGCCGGCCGAGCGCGACCAGGTCCGGGCGCTGGCGTTGCAGACCCGTGCGCTGAGCGAGGACTCCACCGCGCTGGACCGGGACACGGTGTGGGCTGCGAAGCGTGAGGCGCTGCAGGTGCTGTTCCGGGTGCAGCCCTCGGTGGGGCGCATCGCGGAGTACGGCGCGTACTGCGACCGGGAGAGCCAGGGGCTGATCGACTTCGCCACCTGGGCCGCTCTTGCGGACGTCTACGGACCGGAGTGGAGCAAGTGGCCGGAGGAGCTCCAGGAACCGACCACGCCGGAGGTCGTTGCCTTCCGCAACGAGAACCCGGATGCGGTGGAGTTCCACTGCTGGCTGCAGTGGCAGCTGGACGAGCAGCTCGGCCGCACGCAGGCCCGCGCGAAGGCGGCCGGGATGTCGCTGGGCGTGGTGCACGACCTAGCCGTTGGCGTGCACCCGGATGGCGCGGACGCGTGGGCGCTGCAGCAGGTGCTGGCGCCGAACATCCACGTCGGTGCGCCGCCGGATGCCTTCAACCAGCAGGGTCAGGACTGGTCGCAGCCGCCGTGGCGCCCCAATGCCTTGGCCGAGACCGGGTACGCCGCTTGGCGGGACCTGGTGCGGGCGGTGATGCGGCACGGTGGCGGGCTGCGGATCGACCACATCCTCGGGATGTTCCGGCTGTGGTGGGTCACGTCGCCGGAGCGGCCTACCGAGGGGACGTACGTGCGGTACGACCACGAGGCGCTGGTCGGCATCCTGGTGCTGGAAGCCCAGCGTGCCGGCGTGACGGTCATCGGTGAGGACCTCGGGACTGTCGAGCCGTGGGTACGCGATTACCTCACCGAGCGCGGAATCCTCGGTACGTCGGTCCTGTGGTTCGAGCGCGACGCCAAGGGCAAGCCGCTGGCGCCGGAGCTCTGGCGTGAGCTGTGCCTGGCGACTGTCACCACTCACGACCTCCCGCCGACCGCCGGGTACCTGGCCGGCGACCACGTGGAGCTGCGGAACCGCCTGGGCCTGCTGACTCGACCTGTGGCCGAAGAGCTGGCTGTGGACGAGGCGGACCGTGACGCGTGGCTCAACGCGCTGCGCGAGCGGCATCTGTTGAGCAACACCGACGGGGACGTGGAGCGCATCGTCGAGGCTCTGCACCGGTACGTCGCCCATACGCCGGCGAAGCTCGTCGGCGTCGCGCTGACGGATGCGGTCGGGGAGCGGCGTACCCAGAACCAGCCGGGCACCACAGACGAGTACCCGAACTGGCGGGTGCCGCTCGGCGGCCCGGACGGTGAGCCCGTGCTGGTCGAGGACCTGCCGAACAACCACCGCCTGCGCCGGCTCATCGGCGCGCTCAACATGTAGCTTTCCGTATTCACCTGCTCACCAACCGTTGACAATAGATTTGAACGGTTGTTTTCTATTGAGCAGGAGGCGCCTTCCTTCGCTGTCCACCGCCCCAACAGTTGAAGGAGATCTCATGCTGCGGAAACGCACGTTCAGCATGGCTGGAATTGCCGTCGGCGCGCTCGCGCTGACGGTGTGTACGTCGGTACCGCTCGCCTACGCGCACGGGTACTCGACCGGCCCGAACAGTCGCGCGAAGAACTGCCACGACGGCGTCGTCACCGGCTGCGGGCAGATCCAGTGGGAACCGCAAAGTGTGGAAGGGCCCAAGGGATTCCCGCAAAGTGGTCCCGCGGACGGGAAGTTGTGCTCCGCGGGGCTCGGGCAATTCGCCGAACTCGACGATCAGCGCGGCGGTTCCTGGCCGGCCACTCAGCTCCAGGGCGGTCAGGGGTTCACGTTCAGCTGGCACCTGACCGCGGCGCACTCGACGACCGACTTCAAGTACTACATGACCAAGCAGGGCTGGGATCCGAGTCAACCGCTGACCCGGTCCGCGCTCGAGCTGACGCCGTTCCTGACCGTCCCGATGAACGGCGCACGGCCGGCCGCGGACGTGTCGCATCCGGGCACGATTCCGACCGGCCGGACCGGGCGGCACATGATCCTGGCGGTCTGGACCATTGCCGACACGGGGAACGCCTTCTACCAGTGCTCGGACGTTAATTTCTAATTCAACCTGACGTTTCGCCAATAACTTTCTTGGGGATTTCACTCCTTGGAATATCCGCCCCGTTTTCCGAGGAGTGTCCCCATGAAATCTGTGCTCCGTCGTGTCGTCGTCCCGCTCGTCGCCGTCCTCGTCGGCCTGCTGCCCGGTGTGGTGGCGGTCGAGCAGGCGTCGGCCCTGACCAAGATGACCCACTCGCAGGCGACCGCGATCTTCCGCGCCGCCGGCATCACGTGGTCGTCCAGCGGCAACTGCTCCGACTGGAACGTCTCGACATGTACGTCGTTCACCAACATCAACGACTCCACCGTGTACGGCGTCCGCACCCTGAAGCAGTCCAGTGGGTGTGCCGTGAACATCACCGGTGGGACCGAGGTCGGCCACGCCAGCGGCACCTACAGCCACCGCAACGGCTACAAGGTCGACATCTCCAAGTACACGTGTGTCGGCAACTACATCCACAACAACTTCACCCGGATCGCCAACCGCGGCGACGGTGCCCTGCAGTGGAAGTCCGGCGCCGGCAACATCTACGCGGACGAAGGCAGCCACTGGGACATCACGTACTACAACTGCGGCGGCTGCTGAAAACAAGACTTGGGATGTGGAACCGCGGCGGCTGGTGAACGGCTAGCTGCCGCGGTTCGTGCGTCCGGGTGGATGCCCGCGACACCTCCGCGCAGCGAGGGGGCTAGGCTTCAGGCGTGATTGTTGAAATGTCCGGGCACTCCTTGCTGGTGTTCGTCGGGATTCCCGCGCTGGTTGTTGCCGTGGTGGCGCTGCTGGTGTTCGCGTCGTCGATCGCGAACGGCCCGCGGTACCGCCCGGGGCTGTCGTGGTGGGCCCCGCCGGTCTGGATCAACGGACCGACGACGACCAAGCCGAACCCGGCCAACCTGCCCGATCTGCCTGAGCTGACCGGCGCGCCGGCCACCGCGACCGCCGGCACCGGCGTCGCCCGCACAACCGGAGGCGCAAGTGCCAGCTGGTGACGCATTCACCCCCGACCAGCTCCACGACATCGAGCGCGCCGTCCGGCACGCCGAAGAGGTCTCCGGCCTGCACTTCTCGGTATACGTCGGTGGCGCCGACTCGGAGACCCGTCCGTTCGCGATCGAGCTGCTGAACGAGCTGGACGACCCGGACAACACGATCCTGGTCTACGTCGACCCGGCCGGTCGCCGGCTCGAGATCGTCACCGGTTCGCAGGCGAGGCGCCAGCTGGCGGACGCGGCGGCCGGTCTGGCCGCGCTGACCATGCAGACCTCGTTCGCCACCGGTGACCTCACCGGTGGTCTGGTCACCGGTGTCCAGCAGCTGGGTGCACACGCGCACCAGCCGACGCTGCTGCACGCCAACAACGAGCCCCACAAGCTCTAACACCGGTCCGAGGCCATGCCCGCACAGATGGCCCTGCAGCCACGCCAGATCGACCTGGGCGACGTCGTACTGCGCCCGTTCGTCGCATCCGACGAGGTTGCAGTCGGCGTGGCGCTGCAGGACCCGGGCATCCTCCGCTGGACCGCTGGTACGGCGGTGATTCGCTCACCAGCCGACCAGCGCGGCCGTCGGTGGCTGGAGCCGCGACTGGAGGGCTGGCTGCGCGGCAACGCGATCTTCGCGATCGCCGACGCCGGCACCGACGAGGTGATCGGCAGCGTGTCGCTGCGGGACGTACACCGGATCCCGGATCAGGCCGTCGCGGCGTACTGGGTCAGTCCGGTGGCCCGGGGACGGCGGCTGGGCGCTCGTGCGCTGGACGCGGCGGCGCGCTGGGGTTTCGCGTCCGACGGGCTCGGCCTGCACCGCATCTCCCTCGACCACTCCCTGGTCAACGAGGGATCGTGCCACGTCGCGCTTCGCGCCGGGTTCCAGCTCGAGGGCGTGATGCGCGACTACTACGTCGAACCAACCGGACGACGCCACGACTCCCACCTGCACGCTCGCCTCGCGACCGACGACGTACAAGAAATGACATAACGACACGTCAATTGATGTCACTTCCTCCTAGAGGGTCTGTTTGACGTTACTCGGTCACGGCCGTTGCCGAGTCGCGGACGACGAGCTCGGGCTCGGGATCGGCGATGATGCCGCCGGCGCAGGGGCGCCCCGCCATCAGCTCGTACAGCCCGTGGACGCCGGCGCGGCCGAGCTCGTACATGGGCATCCGGACCGCGGTCACGGCTGGGCGCAGGTGTTCCATCAGGCCGACGTCGTGGATCCCGACGACAGACAGCTGTTCGGGTACGGCGATGCCGAGGTCCCGGGCGGCGGCCAGTACTCCGACGGCGCTCATGATGTTGTTCACCACGACCGCGGTCGGCCCGATCGGCAGTTGCAGCGCCTGGCGCAGCCCGTCGGCACCGGCCTGCTCACCGAACCCGGTGGCCAGGTGCGGCGCCGGTTCCAGCCCGGCCTGCTTCATCTCCTGCTGGTACCCGAGGTAGCGCTGCCGGAACGCGTGCCCGGTAGCCCCACCGATGAAGACGATCCGGCGATGGCGCAGGTTGAGCAGGAACCGGGTCGCGATCTCGCCCGCGCGGCGGTCGTCGATGCCGACCCAAGGGTGGTCCTGGGCGTAGTCCAGGCTGAGGATCGGCTTGGGATGGGAGCGAAGCTCGGCCATCACGTCGTCGTCGTACAGCCGGTCGTCCCGGATCAGGATGCCGTCGACGGTGCCCTGGCTGAGCAGCCGGGTGACGAACTGGCTGCCTGAGCGCATCGTCTCGGCGTCGCCGAGCAGGACTGTCCCGCCGCGCTCGGCCGCGGCCGCGTAGACGCCGCGCAGCAGGTGGGCGTAGACGGGATTGTCGAGTTTGTTGAGGATCAGCGCGATCATGCCGGTGCGGTTGAGCCGCAGGGACCGGGCCGCTTGGTTGGGCTGGTAGTCGAGGTTCTCCATGGCCTCGATGACCCGCGCACGGGTGGCCTCGCTCATCCGCGTGTGGGTCGTGCCGTTGAGCACGGCCGACACCACCGCGACCGATACCCCCGCTGTGCGGGCGATGTCCCGTTGCGTTGTCACGCTTGCACGTCTCCCTCGAACCGTTGACGTAACGTCGCAACCAAATCTACGGTGAATTAACGATACGTCACCTAAGAACGGGTGCCGGTGGGTGCAGTCGAAGGACTCAGCAAGAACTCTCACGTGTCATGAGGAGATGGGATGCAACGAAGACTTCTTCGGCGGAGCACTCGCCGCCGTGCCCAGGCGTGGGCTGCGGGGACAGTCGCGCTGGCTCTGATGGTGACGGGTCTGTCGCCGGCCCGGGCCGCCACGAACGACATGTCGGATCTCGGTGAGCTGCTCGACCTGACGCGTCCGGGGCTCGCCCGCGTGGCGGCGGAGCTTGCCGCCGGCGATGAGGCGGGCGCCGCGGCCGAGCTCAAGGTCTACTACGCGGACCGCTCAGGCATCGAGTACCCGGGTGTGGGCGGGGAAGGAGGCGGCGACGCGACCGCCGACGAATTGGCGGCGGGGATCTTCCGGTTCGGCACCGTGACCCGCGACTTCTACGACGATGCCGCGGAGCGGATCGACGTGGACTGGGCGGACCTCTGGGGCGGTACGGAGACCATCCCGGGGAGCGCGCAGGTTCTGATGAGTGACTTCGCGTTCATGTCGACGCTGACGAGGGCGTATCTGAAGGAGAGCGATCCGCAGAAGCGTGCCGCGTACGCGTCGGCGTGGATGGACATCTCGCTGGACTTCTTCGCCGACAACCCGACCTGGGTGCAGAACCGCAACCTGTCGGGCGCCAAGCGGCTGGCCCAGCTCGTCAGCGCGTTCTCCGTGTTCCGGACGGAGCCGAGCACCGACGCGAATGACCTCGTGGCGTACCTGTCCGGCGTGCACGCGACGACGGATCACCTCGCGACCGCGCTGCAGATCCATGTCGGGAACAACTGGTACGTCTCGATGGCCCGCTCGATCTACGTCGCGGCGGTCTATCTTCCCGAGTTCAAGGCGTCCTTCGGTTGGGAGCCGTTCGTGGTGCGCTCGGTCGAGCGGTTCCTGCGGGCCTGGGTGAAGGGCGACGGCGTGTACCGCGAGCCGACGTTCAACTATCAGGCCTACGTGGCGGATCTGATCAACACGATGATCCAAGTTGCGGATGCCAACGGGCGAACCCTTCCCGACGGGATTGTTCGGTCAGCGGATTGGATCGCGGATGCGCTGTTCGCGACCCGTCAACCGAATCTCGAGACCGCGCTCGTCGGTGATTCTCCGAACACGGACGCGGGCGAGAGCGCGATTCGGAGGACCGGTGCGCGCAACTCCTGGCCCGACTTCACCTGGGTCGCCTCCGGGCGCACCGAGGGGACCGTCCCGACGCTGTCGTCCACGGTGTTCCCGATCAGTTACGCGGTCCAGCGGTCCGGGTGGGACGCCGATGCCCGGTACATGCTGATCAACAACCAGAACTCCAGCTATACGGCCTCCCATCGGCATCCCGACGACCTCAGCCTGGTGATGGCGGCGTACGGGCGTCCGCTGATCGTCGACCCCGGAGCGGGGGACTACAGCGCGACCCCGACGAACGACTGGATGCGCCGCACGACCGAGGCGCACAACACCATCGAGGTGGACGGACAACCGCAGCCCGCCGGTCTGCCTCGCTCGACGTCGCTGTGGCGCTCGAACGCGGGCCTCGATATCTACCGCGGAAAGACGCAGGCCTACCGGCCGATCGCGCACGATCGCGTCGTCTACTTCGTCAAGCCCGGCTTCTGGGTCGTCTCCGACGACCTCACCGGTGACACCGGCGCGCACGACTACCGGCAGCTCTGGCACTTCCCCGGCGATCCGGTCACCGTCGACCCGAACACGAACGTCGCCACGATCGGGTTCGACACCGTGCCCGGCGCCACACCGGTTGCCGGCGTGCGGCTCGTCCCCGTGGCCCAACCCGGCGCTGATCTCACGTCGAGCGTCCACAAGAACGGCGCCGTGCGCGTGGGCGAGCAGGTGCTCACGGATGTCGACTACCTGTCGTACGACTGGTCCACGACTGGCGCCACAGGACTGGACACCGTCGTAGTTCCCGGCAAGGCCGGCGCCGCGCCCTCGGTCAAGGCGTCGCGCATTGAACTGCCTCAGGTGGATCACTCCGTGGCCAGCGCGATGGAGATCGACCTGCCGAAAGCCACCGGCCGCTTCTACCTGTCGCGCGAGGCGAGTCCCTCGTCGAGGCAGTTCGGGGCTGCCGCGACCGACGCCGAGACCGCCTACCTCGAGCGTGCCGACAAGGGCGGCGGGCTGACGCGGTACGCGCTGACCCGGGGATCGTCGCTCGTCGACGACGGGGACACCGTCATCAAAGCCTCCGGAGTTGTGTCCGATGTCAGTGTGGAACTGCAGGGTGCTACCGCACAGATCTCGCTCGGGGACCCCTTCACCGGCACCCTTTCGATCAACGCGCCGAAGGCACGCGCGGTGAAGATCAACGGCACCCCGACCGCGTTCACCCGCACCGGCAACCTCGTCACCGTCTCGGCCAAGGCGGCCTTCGCCCCGAAGCCGTTGCTCAACGAGAAGTTCACCGACGCGAGCCTGGACCGCACCGTCTATGACTTCAACGGCTCCCTTGACGGCTGGACGCCAGTGCAGGGCACCTGGACGCTGGGCGGCGCGCAGCCTGACACGCAGCTGGTGCAGACCTCGAGTGCGGACACGCAATCGTTGGCGGTGCAACAGAACGTACCGGATGACGTGGTTGTGACGGCCGATATCGCTCCGGGGTCACGAAACCAGACGACGGCAACGACCGGTCTCGCGTTCCGGTACCACGACTCCCGCAACTACTACCGGGCCGATGTCGTCAATACATCGGGCGGCGCGAAGCTGCAGCTCGTGAAGGTCTACAACGCGACGTCTACGCTTCTCGCGGAGACGGACCTGCCCATCAGCGCAGACAGCGCGCACACACTGACCGTCTCCGCCGTCGGGAAGCATCTGATCGCCACAGTGGGCAACGCGTCGATCTCCGCAGACGACACGCAATTGCCGACCGGTGGTGCCGCCGCCTCCACGAATGGCCGGGCCGCGGCCTTCGACAACATCACGATCAAGGAAGGGCTCGACCAGGCCAATTGGCGGGGCATCGCAGGAAAGGTGTCCGTCAACTCGGGTCAGTTGAAGCTCACGCCTACCGATGGCAGGGCGCACGTATTGGCCGACTCGACGCTGCCGTCACGCTTCTCCGAGACGTGCGACTATGCCGCGAAGGCCACGGTCACGATCAACGGATCCGTCGGTACCGCGGGCATCTCGCTGCGAGACACCTCGGATTCCTATGGGTACCGGATCCACCTCGGCAAGACGAGTAACAGAACGCAGTACGCGAGTATCGTCCGCGAGGCCCATGCGTCGGGTCCGGTCACGGTGGGCACGGTATCCCTCAGCAACCCGCTGACAGGTCCCGTCGAACTTGGTGCAGCGACCCACGGTGACCGCATCACCGTCACGTTGAACGGCGTTCAGATCCTGGAGGGCCGCGACACCGTGGTCCGGAACGGCGGCGTCGGGCTCTACGCATCAACGGAGAGCACGTTCGAGAACGTCACCGTCGCACGTTCCTGCGAGCGACAGCGCGTCCGTCCAAGTGTTCCCGGCGCTTAGGTCCACAGTGAAGAACCGAGTCGATCGGTGGCAAAGGCGGGTGCGGTTACGCTGGCGGCATGACCACGATCAAGGACGTTGCGAAGCGGGCCGGGGTGTCCACGGCCGTGGTCTCCGCGGCGATCTCCGGGGCCCGCGGCAACGTCCGGATGAGCGAGGCGACCCGGCTGCGCGTCGAGCAGGCGATCCGGGACACGGGCTATCGCGTCAACCACGCCGCGCAGTCACTGCGACTGTCCAGGTCGGGAGTGATCGCGGCGGTGGTGCCGAAGATCGCGAACCCGGTCTTCGAGCTGGCGATTCGTGGCATGCATGCGGCCGCCGAGGAACACGGCGACGTGCTGTTGCTGGCCGACGCACTGTGGATCGAACCGGGCAGCCACCTGATGAGCCGGATCGTGGGCACGGGCATGGTCGACGGGGTGTTGTTGCGGTCCACCCAATGGGGGACCGAGACTGCGGAGGAACTCACCAAACGGTCGATCCCGTACGTGATCCTGCAGAACCCGCGACCCGACGACTCCGTGTCGGTGTGGATCGACGACGCGGCCGGGATCGGTCTGGCCACGACGCACCTGCTGGGTCTCGGGCACCGCCGCATCGCACTGGTCGGCGGCCCCGTCGTCCCGATCGCCAGTAGCGCCCGGCTCGACGGCTACCGCTCGGCGTTGCGGGCCGCGGGTGTGCGCTTCGACCGGTCGCTGGTCAAGCAGGTCGGCTACGAGCCGGCGGACCTGGCGGCCGCGACGCGCGAGCTCCTGGGCTCGGCCCGGCCGCCGTCCGCGCTGATCATCGACAACATCGTCGCGGCACCGGGAGCGATCGCGGCGGTCATCGATCTCGGCCTGCGGGTTCCCGCCGATCTGTCGATCGTCGTGTACCAGGATCTGCCCATCGCCGACGCCATGCGGCCGGCACCGACCACGGTCCGGATGCCTGTGCAGCAAGCCGGAATGCGCGCCTACACGACCCTGCGCCGGATGATCGACGGCCGCCGCGTCCAGTCGGCACTGGTGACGCGGCCGGCGCCGAAATTGATCGATCGAGGATCCACCGCGCCGTACGCCGGCTGAGCGCCCACCTGCCGAGAGGTCTCGTCGCAGCCCTCGCATGATCTTGATTAACCGATGAATCACGGGCATGATGCTCGCCGTAGCCCCGAATCGACCGTAAGCCCACCGCATCCGGACTGGGCTGGACAGGGAATTCCTATGGTTCACGTCGTTCTCGTCTCCGGCTGGCAGACCGTCAACATCGGCGACGTCGCCCATACGCCGGGCGCGCTCCGAGCCTTTCAGCGCTACGCGCCGGAAGTGAAGCTGACGCTGTGGGCCCGCAGCATCGACGAGACCGTACGGCAGATGCTCCGCCGCTACTTCCCGGACGTCGAGATCGTCGAGGACCGGGTCGTGCCCGGCGAGCCGCTCAGCCCGGAGCTGGACCGGTTGTTTGCCGAAGGCGACCTTTTGGTCCACGGGTCGGGGCCATCGCTCGTTGCCAAGGTGGAGGTCGCCGAATGGCATCGACGGACCGGAAAGCCGCATGGCATTTTCGGGGTGACAGTCGATCCGCTCCGGCCGTACGGATCGACGCTGGCGCGGGCGGCGAGCATGGTCAGCGCGATCGATGGTGACCTGCTCACCGAGCTCGAGCGCGAGGTGCTCGACACGGCCGGGTTCGTCTACTGCCGGGACTCGCTGACCGAGCGGTTCCTGGCCGGCCAGGGCCTCGGAGCGCCCACGATCGCGTTCGGTCCGGACGCCACCGTGATGTTCGACGTGGTCGACGACAGCGACGGCGAGGCGGTTCTCGCGGAGTACGGGTTGAAGCCCGGACGCTTCCTGTGCGTCGTACCGCGGCTGCGTTTCACGCCGTACCACCAGATCCGGAACTACCCACCCGCGGCCGAGGACGTTCGCCGGACGGCCTACAACGCGGGCTATCTGAAGTCCGACCTGGACGTTCTGCGGCAGACCGTGATCGGCTGGGTGCGAGCCACGGGCGAGCCGGCGCTCGTCGTGCCGGAGATGAGCTACGCGATGGAAGTCGCCGAGGCCGAGTTCGCGGGGACCTTCCCTGCCGACGTGGCCGACCTGGTCCACATCCTGCCGCGGTTCTGGGACCTGACCGAGGCTGCCGCGGTGTACCGGCGGGCCGGCGCGGTCGTGAGCATGGAGTGCCACTCACCTCTGATCGCCTTGGCGGAAGGCATTCCGTCGATCTACCTGCGGCAGCCGACCGACACGATCAAGGGCCAGATGTACAACGATCTCGGCCTGCCGCTGATCGAGCTGGGACCTGGGGCCGACGCTGCGGCCGGGCAACTCCTGCAGAAGATCGTCGACGACCGGTTGGCCGCGGCCGAACGCGCCCACGAGACGCGGGACGGCGCGCAGGAGCGCGTGCGGGGGATGGTCGAGGCCGCCATCGCAGCGGTCGGCAGCAGGATCCGCTGATGTCGTCGGGGATCAAGGTGCGGCCTGGGGTCGGCGCCGATCCTGGTGCGCCTGCCGCCCGCGAGACTCGCCTCCGCGGGCAGCTCGCGGCCCGGTGGCACCGGGACCGGGTGCTGCTCGTGCTCGCGGTGCCGGGAGTGATCGTCCTGGTGGTGTTCCACTACCTGCCGCTGCTCGGCAACGTGATCGCCTTCCAGGACTACCAGCCGTTCCTCGGCATCAGCGGATCGGATTTCGTTGGCCTGAGCAACTTTTCGGTGATCTTCGACGGCGACCCGGAGTTCCTGAACGCGCTCGTGAACACCTTGATCATCACGATGGTCCAGGTGCTGTTCGTGTTCCCGGTGCCGATCGCGCTGGCTCTGGTCCTCAACTCGATGCTGAACGAACGAGCCAAGAGGCTGACGCAGTCGATCCTCTACCTGCCGCACTTCCTGTCCTGGGTCATCGTCGTGGCGTTGTTCCAGCAGATGTTCGGGAACGGCGGAATGCTGAACGAGTGGCTGCGCTCCGCGGACCTGGGAACCTTCCACATCATCGGCGTACCGGAGCTGTTCAAGCTGCTGATCACGTCGCAGGTGATCTGGAAGGACACCGGATGGTCGACCATCATCTTCCTGGCCGCGCTGTCCAAGGTCGACCTGAACCTGTACGAGGCGGCGGCGATCGACCGGGCCGGCCCGCTTCGGCAGCTGTGGCACGTCACGCTGCCCGCGATCCGGCCGGTGATCGTACTGCTGCTGATCCTGCGGCTGGGTGATTCGCTCACGGTCGGTTTCGAGCAGATCCTCCTGCAGCAGGGGCCGGTCGGCGCGCAGGCTTCCGAAGTGCTCGACACCTACGTCTACAACAACGGGATCATCGGCGGGAACTGGGGTGTCTCGGCCGCGGTCGGCTTGGTGAAGGGCGTCGTCGGCGTGGTTCTGGTACTCGGGGCGAACCGGCTCGCCCATGCCATGGGGGAGCGGGGGGTGTACTCGAAATGACCGGACTGCTGGAGACCACCGCTGAACGCCGGGCTCGGCGCAACCGTCAAACGGCGTCGGACGAGCGGCCTGCCTGGATGGGGCGGCAGCCGCGCTGGGCGACCGCGGCGCGCGGTGGACTGCTGACCGTCGCCTGCCTCGCGGTGATCGTCCCGTTCGTCGCCGTCGTGATGACGAGTCTGGCGCCGCAACGCGACATCAGCGCGCGCGGTGGACTTGTCCTCTTCACCAGCGAGCCGTCGCTCGCGGCGTACCGGGCCGTTCTGTCGGGAGGAGTGGTGACGCGGGCCCTCACCGTGTCGGTCGTGGTCACCGCTGTGGGCACTGTCCTGTCGCTGGCCTGCACCATCATGCTCGCGTACGCCCTGTCGCGGCCGGGATCGCTGTTGCACAAGCCCATCCTGCTGATGACACTGTTCACCCTCTTGTTCAATCCGAGCATGATCCCGATGTACCTGATCGTCAAGCAGCTCGGCCTGATCGACAACCTGGCGGCGTTGATCCTGCCGGTGGTGGTCAACGCCTTCAACGTGATCGTGATGCGGTCCTTCTTCCTCGAGCTGCCCGGTGAGCTGACCGAGTCGGCGAAGATCGACGGGGCCGGCGAACTCCGGATCCTCACCTTCATCGTCCTGCCGCTGTCGAAGGCCGTCGTGGCGGTGGTCGGCTTGTTCTACGCCGTCGCCTACTGGAATGCGTTCTTCTCCGCCCTGCTCTACCTGCCGTCGCCCGAGAAATGGCCGCTGCAGCTTGTCCTGCGGACGTTCGTCGTGAACCAGACGCCGCTCGGTACGGACGAGCTCTCGGCGTCGACCGAGTCGCTGCCGCCCCAGGCATCGATCCAGATGGCGATTCTCGTCATGTCCGTCATCCCGATCCTGATCATCTACCCGTTCATCCAGAAGCACTTCAGCAAGGGACTCCTGATCGGCGCCGTCAAAGGCTGATCGACCGGACGCCCGCCATGAGGAGGGACCGTAACCATGGATGCGTTTTCGCGCCGTACGTTGCTCAAAGGGCTGTCCGCGGCAGCCGTCGCCGGTGCCGCCGGATCAGCTCTCGGCTGCTCCGCCAAGACGACGACGGGAACCTCCGGCCGAATCGGAGCGGACGTTCTCCCGACGTTCGCCCAGGCCGGGAACGCCGAACCCGCGCTGAAGAGCGCAAGCCCGCTCGGGATGAGCGGGTACTTCGAGTACCCGCAGAATCCCGTCGCGGCGGTCAGTAAGCCCCCGTTGTCGGGTGGCCAGATCTCCGCACTCACCTACACCTTCGACCCGGTGGCGCCCGGCAAGTCCGACAATCCGCTGTGGCAGGAGGTCGACAAGCGACTTGGTGGAAAGCTCGATATCACCTACGCGCCGGCGGCTGACTACGCTCAGCGGTTCGCGACGACCGTGGCCGGCGGGGATCTGCCCGACCTGGTGTCGATCTACGGTTCGGTGCAGCAGTTGCCGGCGTTGCTGAAGGCAAAGTTCACCGACTTGACCGAGTACTTGTCGGGCGATGCCGTCAAGGACTACCCGAACCTGGCGGGTCTGTCCACCGACTCGTGGCGCAAGACCGTGTACGGCAACGCCCTGTGGGGAGTACCGATCGCCCGGGTACCGATCCCGTCGGTCGCCTGGATCCGCGCCGACCTCGTCGCCGGTACCGGACTGCCCGCGCAGCCCAAGGACATCGGAGAGTTCAAGGCCCTGCTGAAAGGCCTGACCAACGAGCGCAAGTCCCGCTGGGCCTGCGGCGATCCGGGCAGCACCCTGACCATGATCGCGGCCTCCCTGGGCATCCCCGGCAGCTGGATCGAGGACGGCGGGAAGTTCCGCTCCAACATCGAACTCGAGGCGTACGAGAAGGCGCTGGCCGACACCCGCGAGCTCGCCGACGCCGGCGTCTTCCATCCGGACGGCCTGGTCGCGTCCAACAACCAACGCAACGACTGGTTCACCAACGGCACCACGCCGATCGTGTTCGGCGGGTACGCCGGCTGGAGCAAGTACGAGATGTGGGGAGCCGAGGTACCGGGCTTCAAGCTCGGGTCTCTTCCGATGTTCGGCTACGACGCGGCGAGCAAGCCCGTCCATCCTCGGGGGAGTGCGGCTCAGGCATTCACCGCTGTCACCAAGGCCGAGCCGGACCGGGTCCGCGAGGTGCTCCGGGTACTCGATTGGCTCGCCGCGCCGTTCGGATCTTCCGAGTACCTGCTGCGCAACTTCGGCATCGAGGGCCAGACGTTCAAGTTCGAGGGCAGCGACCCGATCATGAACTCGCGCGGTCAGAATCTGCGCCTGGTGCCGTTCGGGTACGTCAGCGGACCGACCCTGGCCATCTACGATCCGGGCCGGCGCGATGTCGCCCAGGCCCGCTTCGACTACCAGGAAGCCGCTCTGCCGATTCTCGCCCCTGATCCGACCCAGGGCCTGTACTCCGAGACCGATGCGGCCAAGGGGCTGCAGCTGGGCAAGGACCTGACCGATGCGCGGAACGGCATCTTGGCCGGACGCGCACCCGTATCGAGCTGGAAGGCAGCCGTGACCAAGTGGCGCAACGGCGGAGGCGACAAGATCCGGGCCGAGTATCAACAGGCCTTCTCGGAGGCGGGACCCAAGTGAGCCGTCAACTGGTGGCCCGGGCCGACGAGTTCCTGGCCGGTCGGCCGTATTCCATCATCGACCGGGAGCCGTCGGAGTGGACCGGAGACGCCCACGACTACTACTCGGTCGGCAACTACTCCTGGCCGAATCCGGAGACAGCCGACGGTCTGCCGTACATCAGGGTCGACGGCCGGCGGAACCCGGACGCGTGGAGCGATCGCTACGACAAACGGCGGTTCCGGCAGACGGTCGCGGCCGTCAACACCCTGGTGCAAGCCCACGTCCGTACCGGCGAGGCACGCTACGCCGACGCCGCGGTCGAACGTCTCGAACGCTGGTTCCTGGACCCGGCGACCGCGATGCGCCCCAACTTCGCTCACGCTGCCGCGCTGCCCGGTAGCCACGACGGTGCGGCGATCGGGCAGATCGAGGCGACGCTCCTGACCGACCTCGTGGATCACGTCGACCTGCTGGTGAAGGCCGGACGATTCACCGAGCGTCTCCCGCTCCTGCAGGACTGGTTCGCGGAGCTGACCCACTGGATGCGGTCGAGCGAGCTCGGCCGCCAGGAAGAACTGATGCCCAACAACCACGGAGTCTGGTGGGACGCGCAGGTACTGCGCTATCTGCAGTTCGTGGATGATCGGAGCGCGCTCACCAAGATCCTCGATCGGTTCGACATCCGGCTGCGCCACATCGCCGTCGGCGGCGGGCTCCCGAGAGAACTGGCTCGTCCCGACTCGTTGCTCTACACCATCTACTGTCTACGAGCCTTCGCCGTCTGCTGTCGAGTCGCGGCTGCTGAAGGCCGCGACCTCTGGAACGCGCCCGCCGAACCCGGCTTCGGCAGTCTCCGCGACGCGTTCCACTTCTGGGCCGGAAACGCCAACGACGACCGTCGGTGGATCTGGCCCCGGCAGCCCTCAGACCTCGACCGAACCGCTCTCTGGCTCGCCGACGAAGCCGCCGCCGTCTACCGGACCCCGAGCCTCAAAGCGTTCGCAGAAACCCTGCGAAGGCAAGACCTGCCCGCCCCCGAGATCCCGTCAACCGCAGCCATGGAACGAAGCATTTCCCCTACAAGCAAGGGATGACACAGATGCAAATCTCCGCCCCCAGTCGACTTGCTCGAAAGACGATGGCTCTCGCCGTGGCGTTGGCCCTGAGCGCCTCGGTGGGTTTCGCCGCAGTGACGAACTCACGAACCGCCAGCGCGGCAGATACCGCGGTGCCCAGCTACTCGGCGGGTATCGCGGGTGCGAGCTGGACGATCGAGAACGCCAGTGCCTGCAGTCCGACGTTGGGTGCCGGCGGCAACCTCCGGGAGGGCACCGGCTGGTTTCCTGGCAAGTGTCAGGGAGCGGCGCAGGCACCCCAGATCACCGGGACCTCGGACGCGCGGGCGTTGACGTTCCGCACGGACAAGGACTTCAGGTACGAAGGCGCCATCGTTGAGGACGCCGCCAAGAACACCTGGAAGGACGCTGCTGGAAACACCCTCCGGGACCGCTCGGAGCTGGCGACGGGGTGGGACCTGCCGTTCCACACCGACGTGTGGGTCGGGTTCGACGTTCGCATCCCCGCGGGCGTCGACGACGTGACGGGCAGCGGGGCGTACGTGCTGCAGCTGTGGCAGTGCAGAGCGAACCCGATCGGCGGCGTGCGCATCCAGTCCGGTGCCGGCAACGGGCACAATGTCCAGTTCGTGCGCCGTGGCGAGGAGCCGGGCAAGGACTACAACACGGCGCTGGCGACCAGGAGCGTCGGGACCGACGAGTGGCATTCCTTCGTCATCAAGTACCGGGTGGAGCCCTACCACGACGGCGCTCCGAAGGGGAGTATCGCGGTGTACCACAAGCGAGTGGGAGCGACCACCGTTGAGGAGAAGGTCTTCGAGCAGGATGAGTACTTCGGCTACGCGACGCGTTCCACCTGCAAGGACGACTCCTTCAAGAACGAGTTCAGGATCAAGTTCGGCATGTACAAGGACTACCAGCCGGGCGCGACGTTCCGTTCCGACTTCCGGAACGTGAGGATCGGCGGCAGCAAGGCGGCGGTGCAGCCCTACAACCGCGGCTGATCAGTTGGCTGGGCCGGCGGCTGGCTCGTAGGTTGGGCAAGCTGGGCTTGGGTGCGCGCGTTGGGTGCGCGGGTCCAGGCACAGGTTGAGCATCTGCTCCGAGGACGTGCCGGGGCCGAGGTACACGACCCAGGTGTCGGTGACCGGTGACAGCGAGCTGTTCCGCAGGCCGGGGTACTGACCGTTGACGAGCATCGCCTTCGCCGGGATCCCGGCGCGGGTGATGGCCGTCGCGCTGGCCTTGGCTGCCTCGGCCGCGTCGAGACCGACGTCGGTCGGGTACTTGTCCAGCACTGCGATCCACTGACCGCGCTTGAACACCGGTGAGGTCAGCCCAGTGTTGACCTGAGGCGGCGTGGTCGTGCCAGTCGTCGGCACGGTCTTGGGCGCTGCCTTCGGGGCGGTCTTGGGCGCCGTCGCGGAGGACGGCGGGCTGCGGTCCGCCTTGGTCGCGCTGCCGCTCGCACTCGCGGTCGGTGCGGTCGGTGCGGTCGGTGCGGCCGGTGCGGCCGGTGCGGCCGGTGCGGCCGGTGCGGCCGGTGCGGCCGCGCCGCTGTCCGTCCCCGAACCCATCCCCAGTCCGTCGTCCGGCGACTGCGCGGACGTCCCACGCGTCAGGATGAACGCGAACACCGCGACCAGTGCGGCCCCGGCGACCACCGCCGCGCCGATGGCGCTGTGCGAACGCTGTGCCCGCCGTGGCTTGGCGGCGCTGCGTCTGGCGCTGGTCTTCTGTTGTCTCCGGGCAGCCCGGGCGGGCGGCTTCCGGTGATCGACAGGTGTCACGGCAAGGACCCCTCCCCAGATCACCCCTGATGGTCAGGTCGCTGCAGCTTAGACCGAACCGCTCGGTAAGTGAGCATCTCTCAGGTGGCAAGAATCTCTTTCCCTGCAAGGGAATCGCGCACCGCACACAGTCCCTCACGATGCGCCGACGAACAATCGTTTGACTCTTACAGAACGAGGTTGGACGACTGCGGATCCGCAATGTCTTGACCTAGACAGCGCTCGAGTTGATTGGCTGCCGGCATGCGTTATCTGACGATAGGCAGTGACCCCGCGCGGCAGCGTCGGGTGAGCCAGATCGCCCTCGGGGCGATGCTGATGGGGACGGCGACCGACGAGTCGACGTCGTTCGCGATCCTGGACCGGTACGTCGAGGCCGGCGGGACGTTCGTGGACACGGCGAACAACTACGCGTTCTGGGTGAACGGCACCCAGGGCGGCGAGAGCGAGCGACTGCTCGGCCGCTGGCTGCGGAGCCGCGGCCTGGGGGACGAGCTCACGATCGCGACCAAGGTAGGCGGCCGGCCGCCGCGCCCCGCGAAGCAGCTGAGCGAGGACCTGGAGGGCCTGTCGACGCAGGTCATCAAGGAGTCCTTGGCTCGCAGCCTGGAGAATCTCGGCCGCGACCACGTTGACGTGTACTACGCCCACGTCCCGGATCCCGCCGTACCGCTGGAGGAGCAGGTCGAGGCGTTCGGGTCGCATGTCGCGGAGGGGACTGTCGGTCTGGTCGGGCTGAGCAACTACTGGAGCTGGCAGATCGAGCGCTTCCGGACGCTGGCCGCTGCGGCAGGGTTGCCGGGGTGTGAGGTGCTGCAACACCACCACACGTACTTCCGGGCCAGAACCGACCAGGGTGGGCTCCGCTCGCGCGACGGTGCCATCGGGGTGGCCGACGGACAGTTGCTCAGCTATCTACGTGCTGAGTCGAGCATGACGCTGGTCGCGTACTCACCACTCCTCAGCGGCGGCTATGTCCGAGCCGACAAGCCCCTGGACGAGTCGTACGACCACGCCGGTACTAGAGCTCGCCAGCTCGCGCTGAACGACGTAGTACGCGAGACCGGCGCCACCGCGAACCAGGTGGTCCTGGCATGGCTGATGGGCGGCGACATCCCAATCATCCCGCTGGTAGGCGCGTCCTCAGTCGCCCAACTCAACGAAACCCTCGCAGCCACCGACCTGCACCTAACCCCCGACCAACGCCACCGCCTAGACGCCGCCGGCCACAACTAAGTGCCTGACGGGATGCCGTCGTAGTTTGCTTGGGGGCGGGTGTCGAGGGCGTCTTCTAGCCAGGTGTCGATGTCGACGTCGCCGGTGAGGATGTGGGTGACGTACGCCGCGCGCTCGTGGCTGAGGATTTCTAGTTCCCAGATGCAGGGAGCGGCGCCGAGCGGGGCCGGGCGGAGGTCGTCGACGTCCATGCCGCTGAAGATGCTCAGGCGGGAGTGGAAGTCTCGCGCCCAGCTCTGCACCACCAGGTGGATGGCGTCCTCGCCGAGGTGCAGTACGACGACTCCGAGGCCGACCGAGCCCATCGCGTCGTCGAACTCGAGCTGACGGGTCGCCGTACCGCGGGCGATGTCGACCATCTGGTCGTCCCACTGCCGGCCGCGCGCGGTCACGACGTACGGCTTCACCAGACGGTTGGTGTACCGCCACGGCATCAGCGGCGTGACGGGGCGGGGTCGGTACGCCTCTGCGAGTCCGGTCAGCGCAACAGCTGCCGCACCGGCCAAGGCGGGATCAGAGGCGGGCACCGACCCAGTCTTACCGCACGATGAGGTCGAAAAGCGACACTGCCGGCCTCAGATGAGACCGGCAGTGCCGGAGCGCTTGTCAGAGCGCTTGTCAGACGATGTCCGTCGCCTGCGCGGCGATCGCGCGGGTCAGGTCGGCCTGGGCCTCGGTGACGTACCGGAGCGTCGGCGCGTCGACCGACGACGACTCGGCGGCCAGCCAGCCGGTGAGCGCGTCCAGCGCGCCCTGGTCGGCCAGGTGCCGCGGGGACAGGTACACCAGCACGTTCTCGCCCATCGACGAGCCGAGCCGCGTGTACACGTCCTTGGCGGCGCTGAGGTACTTGTCGACGTACGGCCGCAGCAGGTCTTCCTGACCGGGCTGCTGGAAGCCGAGGATGGTCCGGAACTGGGTCTCGTTCGGGGTGTCCTCGGACTCCACCGCGATCCGCCAGGCCTCTTCCTTCGCCTCGACGGTCGGCCGGGCCGCACGGGCCTGGGCGGCCCGCTCCTGCCCGGTGATCGTGGTGTCGCGGGTCAGCTCGTCGTCGATCTCGTCCGCACCGATCCGGCCGAGGCGGGCCAGCGCCACGATCAGCGTCCAGCGCAGGTCGGTGTCGACGACCAGGCCCTCCGGCAGGTCGCGACCGTCGAGCCATCCGGCGATCCGGTCAGCGCCCTCGGTGGAGAACACCGCCGAGCTGTAGGCCCGGACGAACGCCAGCTGGTGGTCGCTGCCCGCCTTCGCCTCGGCGACCAGCCCGGCCAGCGCCTCCTCGAACCGTGCCCGCAGAGCGGCCCGGTTCTGCGGAGCGGCGTACTGGTTGATCGCGTTGCTTGCCTGCGCGAGCAGCGAGCGGACACCGGTCAGGTCGGTCTCGGCCCGGATGCCGCGCAGCACGATGCCGACGTACTGGCTGGCCGGCATCTCGGCGTCGCGGGTCATGTCCCACGTGGAGCCCCACGCGAGCGCCCTGGGCAGCGACTCGGTGAACTGGTCGATCGACTCCACCAGCGTCGCCCGGGACCGCTCGTCCATCCGGATCTTCGCGTAGGTGAGGTCGTCGTCGTTCAGCAGCACCAGGTCCGGCTGGGTCGCGCCGGTCAGCTCAGGCAGCTCGGTGCGCGGCCCGTCGATGTCCACCTCGAACCGCTCGGTGCGGACCAGGCCGGAGTCGGTACGCCGGTACAGGCCGACCGCGAGCCGGTGCGGGCGCAGTACCGGGAACTTCTCGGTGGCGGTCTGCTCGATCGCGAACGACGTGAACGCGCCCTGGTCGTCGACCGCGAAGTCGGCGCGCAGCGTGTTCACCCCGGCGGTCCGCAGCCAGCGCTCGGTCCAGTCGTCCAGGTCGCGCCCGGACGCCTTCTCCAGCGGCTTCAGCAGGTCGGTGAGCTCGGTGTTCCCGAACGCGTGGTCGTGGAAGTACTCCTTCAGCGCGGTGATGAAGGTGTCCTCACCGACGAACGCGACCAGCTGCCGCAGCGTCGAGGCGCCCTTGGCGTAGGTGATGCCGTCGAAGTTCACCTCGACCGCATGGAAGTCGATCATGTCGGCCGCGATCGGGTGTGTCGACGGCAGCTGGTCCTGCCGGTACGCCCAGTTCTTCCGGGCGTTGCAGAACGTCGTCCACGCGTCGGAGTACTTCGTCGTCGCGACCACCTGCGCCCAGTGGCTGGCCCACTCGGCGAACGACTCGTTCAGCCACAGGTCGTCCCACCAGGTCATCGTGACCAGGTCGCCGAACCACATGTGCGCCAGCTCGTGCAGCACGGTGTTGGCGCGCGCTTCCATCTCCGCGTGCGTCGTCCGGCTGCGGAACAGGTACTCGTCGCGGAGCGTCACGCAGCCCGCGTTCTCCATCGCACCCATGTTGTACTCCGGCACGAAGGCCTGGTCGTACTTGTGGAACGGGTACGGCGTACCGAACGCTTCCTCGAACAGCGCGAAGCCCTGCTTGGTGACCTCGAACAGGTCGTCGACGTCCAGCGCACCCTTCAGCGACGGACGGCACAGCAGCGACAGCGGGTACGTCCCGTGCGGACCCTCGTACACGTCGGTGACGACGTGGTACGGACCGGCGACCACAGCGGTGATGTACGTCGAGATGCGCTCGGTCGGCGGGAACTCCCAGCGGGCCAGCTCCTCGCCGCTCTCACCCTGGTACGGCGTGGGCTCGGGCGTCGGGGCGTTCGAGATCACGACCCAGCGGGCCGGTGCGGACACGGTGAAGGTGAAGACGGCCTTCAGGTCGGGCTGCTCGAAGGTGGTGAACACCCGCCGGGCGTCCGGCACCTCGAACTGGGTGTAGAGGTACGTCTCCTTGTCGGCCGGGTCGACCGAGCGGTGCAGCCCTTCACCGGTCCGCGAGTACAGGCAGTCGGCCACCACGGTCAGCTCGTTACGCTCCGCCAGCCCGTCGAGCTGGATCCGGGCGCCGTCGTACACGGTGTCCGGGTCGAGGGCGACGCCGTTCAGGGTCACCTCGCGGACCTTCTCCGCGATCAGGTCGGCGAACGTGCTCGCGCCGGCCTCGGCGGCGAACGTGATGGTGGTCACCGACGGGTACGTCGGGGCTCCGGTCGGGGCGTTGGCCAGGTCGAGCTCGATCGCGTAACTCACGTCACTGACCACGCCCGCCCGGGAACGCGCCTCGTCGCGCGTCAGGTTGGTTCCAGGCATGTCGGCATCCTATGCACCTGGCTCACACGTTGGATGCGGGTTTCCCCCCGACATTGGGTAAGGGATACCGAGTCGGTATAACCATTCCTTCAACTTTGTATGATGGTGAATATGACTGCCTCCGCAGATTTCTGGTTCGACCCGGCCTGCCCCTGGGCCTGGATGACGTCCCGCTGGATGCTCGAGGTCGAGCAGGTCCGGGATGTGAAGACGACCTGGCACGTGATGAGCCTCGCCGTCCTGAACGACGGCCGTGACGAGCTGAACGACAAGTACAAGAGTTTCCTGACCAACGCCTGGGGTCCGGTCCGCGTGCTGATCGCGGCCGAGCAGGCGCACGGCAACGAGGTCCTGCTGCCGCTCTACACCGCGCTCGGCCAGCGGATCCACGTCGGCGGCCGGGGGATCGGCGACGGCAAGGGTGACGTCGTCAAGGAGGCGCTCGCCGAGGTCGGGCTGCCGGCGGCGCTGATCGAGGCGGCCGACACCGACCGGTACGACGACGCGCTGAAGAAGTCGCACCACGCCGGGATGGACCAGGTCGGCATGGAGGTCGGTACGCCGGTGATCTCGGTCGAGGGCACCGCGTTCTTCGGCCCGGTCGTGACGCCGGCCCCGAAGGGTGAGGCGGCCGGCAAGCTGTGGGACGGCGTCCGCCTGGTCGCGGGGACCGAGGGTTTCTTTGAGATCAAGCGCACCCGCGACCGGGGTCCGATCTTCGACTGACGATTCAGGGGTTGTCCTGGAGCCCTCCGGCCGGTGAAAGTTGCTCACTCAGGATTCCGTCCAGTGGTGAGTAGGTTCCAGATGACCTTGCGTGATGAGCTGCCAGCAGTCGGTGACCTCGTAGTGCCGGACGGGCTGACAGCCGGTCTGGCTGTCTTCGACCGTCAGACCGGGCAGTTCGTCCAGCAACTCGACGCGGATCGGGCGTTCCGGTCGGCGTCGGTGGTGAAGCTGCTGCTGGTGCTCGACTTCTTGTGGGACCGCGGACCGGAGTACGACGTACCGGCCGCGGACCGCGAGCGGCTCGAGGTGATGCTGCGCAGCAGTGACGACGACGCGGCGAGCTACTACTGGGAAGAGCTCGGCGGTGCGGCCCTCGTGGACCGCATGGTCGAGCGGCTCGGTCTGACCCACACAGCGGGCCCGCCGGTCACGCACCCAGGCTTCTGGGGGTACGTCGCGATTACCGCGGCCGACACGGTGCGGATCTACCGTTACGTGCTGGACCGGGCTCCGCGGCCGGTCCGCGAGTACGTGATGGATCTACTGCACCGGCCGACCCGCTACGGCACGGACGGCTTCGATCAGTACTTCGGCATCGCGTCGGTGTTCGACCCGGACTTCAGCCTCAAGCAGGGCTGGTCCGGGTTCCACGGGTCCAGCGGCTACCAGTCCGATCGCGCGAAGCCGTCCTCCGCGCTGGACCTGGTCAGTGACGCACTGCATACGACTGGAACCGTCGGAGTCGACGACCGGACGATCGTTGCCGTTTTCACGCTGCACCCGAGCGGAACGCAGTACGGGAAGGCGTACACGGACGTGACGCGGTTGACGCGGACGCTGACCGTGCCGGGTGCGGTGCGGAGCGCCGGCAGCTGGGTGATCACCACAGGGGAGGGTGTGCGGGTGCGGACAGCGCCCAACACGTCCGGTGGGATCCTGGGGCACCTGCCGTCCGGGGTGGAGGTTCTGGTCAGCGGACAGATGCAGGGCGAGCTGATCGACGTACCGCCGCGGTCCAGTGACTGGTGGGCCTATCTGCCGAAGTACGGCGGCTACGTGACCAACGTGTACGTCGGATCGGGTGCACCCAAGCTCCCGGGCGTCCCGGTGTGTCAGTAGATTGCTCGCCATGCGAGTGCACATCGGCTCCGACCATGCCGGCTTCGAACTCAAGAACCACCTCGTGCAGCACCTGACTGCTGCCGGGCACGACGTCGTGGACCACGGTCCCGCGGTGTACGACGCCGTGGACGACTACCCGCCGTACTGCCTTCGCACCGGACAGGCGGTGGTCGACGAGCCGGGCAGTCTGGGCATCGTGATCGGTGGCTCCGGCAACGGTGAGCAGATCGCCGCCAACAAGGTGAAGGGGGTCCGGGCGGTTCTGGCCTGGAGCACCGACACCGCGCGGCTCGGTCGCGAGCACAACAACGCCAACGTGATCAGCGTGGGCGCCCGGATGCACACCGAGGAGGAGGCAGCCGGTTTCGTCGACACGTTCCTGGCGACCGACTACTCCGGTGAGGAGCGGCACACCCGGCGGATCGAGATGCTGACCGGCTACGAGTCGACCGGCGAGCTCCCGCCGCTGCCCTGACTGTCCTGAGTGCCCTGAGTCTTCTGAGTGCCCTGTTGGTCGCCGTCCGGTGGCGGTAGCACCGGTCGGCGGCCGGCGGGCCGGTGCGGCCGGGAGACGTCGCGAGCCCGCATGCTGCGGCCGACGCCGACCACCGCTGGAGTGGGCGGCCCGCTCCGCCCCTTGGAACCACCTGTCGTCCCCATATGAGGAATCATGCCTGAAGGTCACACCCTGCACCGGTTGGCGAACGACGTCTGGGACGCGTTCGGCGGCCGGCCGGTCCGGGCGTCCAGCCCACAGGGCCGGTTCGCCGAGGGCGCCGCACTGCTCGACGGCCACCTCCTGCGGCAGACCGAGGCGCACGGCAAGCACTTCCTCGCCGACGTCGAGGGCGCGGGCTTCCTGCACATCCACCTCGGGCTGATCGGCAAGATGGACATCAAGCCGGCCCCGGTCCCCGAACCGGTCGGCCAGGTCCGGCTGCGGTTGCAGAACGCGACGGCGTACGCCGATCTGCGCGGGGCGACCGTGTGCGAGGTGATCACCGGCGAGGAACGCGACAAACTGCTCGGCCGGCTCGGCCCGGACCCGTTGCGGGACGACGCCGACCCCGAGCTCGCCTGGAAGCGCATCCACCGCAGCAAACTGCCGATCGGGCAGCTGCTGATGAATCAAGACGTCTTGAGTGGCGTCGGAAACGTGTACAGAGCCGAGGTGTTGTTCCGGGCCAAACTGAACCCGATGACGCCCGGCAACGTGGTGAAGAAGCGCGAGTGGCAGGGCATGTGGGACGACCTGCTCGAGCTGATGAAGTACGGCGTGGAGACCGGCCGGATCGACACCGTCGCCGACGACCACACCCCGGAGGCGATGGGCCGTGACCCACGCCAGGACGACCATGGCGGTGAGGTCTACGTCTACCGGCGGCAGGGGCAGCGCTGCTATGTGTGCCAATCGGTGATCCGGACCAAGATCCTGGCCGGCCGGAACCTGTTCTGGTGTCCTAAATGCCAGCGAACCGGCCTCACTCGCAAGGGCTGACGACTCTCAGTCGTGTTGCGAATTGATGCGTCAATGGAGAGGTGCCGTTATCTTCTTCACACCATGAGAAAGAGCGGCGGTGTCGCGCTGGCACGACGCATCGGCCGCCGGGTCGAGGCGCTGGGCCGGCGCGCCCGCAAGTCGCACCGGGTCGCGTTCGTCGCACTCGCCATGGTGCAGGTGGTCATCGCCATCGCGAGCGATACGTGGATGACATTGGTGCCGGCGTCCTTCCTGATCATCCCGCTGGTGGTCGGCGGCGTCCTGCTGCGGTTCGGCGAGCTCGTCGCGCTGACCGGGATCACCACGGCGCTCGGCCTGTACGTCGTGGTGTCCCGCGGACCGACACTGCCCCGGATCGGCTTCGTACTGGTGATCGCGATCGTCGGCTGGATCATGATCGCGAGCGCGAAGGTGCGCAGCCGACTCGGTGTGGCCGGCACGCGCAGCGAGTCGATGCTGATGGAGTTGCGGGACACGCTGACCGCGCAGGGCGAGTTGCCCAAACTGCCGCCCGGTTGGCGGGTGGAGGTGGCGATCCGGTCCGCCGGTGGTTCTTCGTTCTCCGGCGACTTCGTGGTGTCGACGGTGCATGACGACGTACTCGAGGTGGCGCTGGTCGACGTGTCCGGGAAGGGCATCGATGCCGGGACGCGGGCGCTGCTGTTGTCCGGTGCGTTCGGCGGGCTGTTGGGCGTCGTACCGGAGGAGGAGTTCCTGCCGTCGGCGAACCGGTACATCCGGCGTCAGGACTGGGACGACGACTTCGCGACCGTGGTGCATGTCGCGATGGACCTGCACACCGGCGAGTTCGACGTCCGGACGGCCGGGCATCCGCCGGCGATCCAGTTCGACGCGTGGTCGGGGCGGTGGCAGACGCGCGACGCGGACGGGCCGCTGCTCGGGCTGATGGAGGCCGCCGAGTTCGACCCGAACCGTGGCCAGTTGAAGCCCGGGGACGCGCTCTTCCTCTACAGCGACGGCATGGTGGAGACGCCGCGGCGGGACATCGGCCGCGGTACCGACCGCCTCGCCGGCCACGCGGAACGCCTGGTGGCACAGGGTTTCCGGGGCGGCGCCGCCGAACTCGTCGCCGCCGCCGGCGGTCCGGGCGACGACTCGGCCATCGTCATCATCCACCGCATGGCGCACGTCTGACGTATTCGCCGGAGCAGGTGCGTCAGTCCGCGACGCGGTGGTCGCCCTGCTGATGGCGTAGCGTGCTCCGTCGTGACGATCGACGGGCTGGGCGACACCTTCGACGCCGTGGCGGATCGGGCGGCTCCGGACGTGTCGTTCGACGAGCTGGTCGCGATGATGCCGCAGGCGTTGCGGGAGGTGTTCCCGCCGTACCGCTGGCAGCTGGCGAAGTTGTGGGAGCTCGATCTCAAGGTCGAGCCGGTCGAGATCGCCGACCTGGTCTGGATGTTCGACCTGCCGCTGTGGCAGCTGGAGGGCGAGCGCTTCAAGGTCACGCCGCACCAGGTCGCGGAGACGCCGATGAACTTCCGCGCGCACTACCAGCGGGTGATGGACGCGGACCTGGATTTCCCGATCAACCTGGTGGCGTACCGCGGCCGGCTGGTGGTGCTCGACGGTATCCACCGGCTGCTGAAGGCGCACTTCCTGCGCCGCCGCTGGATCGAGGGCACCATCGCCACCGCGACGCAGCTGAAGTCCTGCGCTCCCTGACGACCTCGGGTTGGCTCCAAGAGCCGTCGAGTTGGCAGGATGACCGCATGGACAGCGTGGAACGTGAGGTGTACGTCGAAGCTCGGCCGGAGGTGGTCTGGTCAGCGGTCACGCAACCGGATGTGTTCGCCCAGTGGTACGCGTTCGGTGGTGCGGAGATCGACCTGCGTCCCGGCGGGCGGCTGGTGATGCGATGGGACGAGCACGGTGAGTTCCGCGGCTTCGTAGAGAAGGTGGAGCCGGGCCGCCGGTTCGCCTACCGCTACGCCGTCGAGCCGGGCGTCGACCCCGCACCGGGCAACTCCACGGTGGTCGAGTTCACCCTGACCCCCGAGGCTGAAGGCACCCGCCTACTCGTCGTCGAGTCCGGTTTCGACCGCCTGGACCTCACCCCCGAGCAGCAGTCCGACCACGCCACCCAGTCCACCCACGCCTGGGAAAACGCCCTCACCGCCCTGACCGCCCTCGCCCCAACCCTCTGACTTCCATCGAGGACCACCTACGGTTGGTGAGAAATGACGCGCCGTGGGTGTGGATGGTGATGTGTCACCATTATCATGGGTGATATGACAACGAACAACGACGAGTACGTGCCGAGCACTGCTGACTGGGTCCGCGAGCAGGTGGAGAAGGTCACCGCGGCCGGTACCACCGCCGCGGTGGACATCCAGGGCCTCCGGGTCGTGCTGATGACGATGCGTGGCGCCAAGTCCGGGAAGATTCGCAAGGTGCCGGTGATGCGCGTCGAGCACGACGGCGCGTACGCCGCGGTCGCGTCGCTCGGCGGCGCCCCGAAGAACCCGGTCTGGTACTACAACCTGAAGGCCGACCCGAAGGTCACCGTCCAGGACGGTGAGATCACCAAGGAGTACGTCGCCCGCGAGGTCGACGGCGCCGAGTACGACGAGTGGTGGCAGCGCTCGGTCGACGCCTACCCGTCGTACGCCGAGTACCAGACGAAGACCACCCGGAAGATCCCGCTGTTCGTGCTCGACCCGGTCAAGTAGGCCCTGCGCCCCAGCCGGTCTGTCCGGCTGGGCCACTAAGTCATTGCAAAGATCCGGCGTGGGATGACGGGCGGTGACCGGCCCGGGACCAGGCTTGTGAGACGCTGGCGACGGCTGGGTTCACCGTGATCCGGCCCGGCGCCTGGCGTCGCTTGAGTTCCGGGAGTTGTCCTGACCACACACGACGCGGTGCGGGAACCGTTCGTCGGGTCGACGCGGCTGCGTCTGGCCGGACTTGCACTGCATGCTTATACCGCGAGCGGAACGGTGCTCGCGTTGCTGATCGTGATTGCTGCGATCGACGGTGACGCCGTCCGGGCCCTCTGGCTCGGACTGGCCGCCCTGGTGATCGACGGTACCGACGGGATGCTGGCGCGCCGGCTGCGGGTCAAGGAGACCATCCCGTGGTTCGACGGCGCGATGCTCGACAACATCGTCGACTACCTGACCTACGCGTTCGCCCCGATCGTGCTGCTCTGGACCGGCGGCTACCTGCCGTCCGGTACCTGGGGCGCGGTCCTCGGCGCGCTGCCGTTGCTTGCCTCCAGCTACCAGTTCTGCCGGGTCGACGCGAAGACCGAGGACCACTTCTTCCTCGGCTTCCCCAGCTACTGGAACGTCGTCGCGTTCTACATCGTGATCCTCGGCCTCAGCCCGCTCACCACCGGCGTCCTGCTGGTGCTGTTCTCGGTGCTCGTCTTCATCCCGGTGAAGTACGTGTACCCGTCACGCACCAAGGCGTTCCGCTCGCTGAACCTGCTGACCACCGCGATCTGGCTGGCGTCGTACGCCGTACTGCTCGCGCAGATGCCGAACCCGAACACGATCGTGGTCGTGATCTCGCTCGCCTACCTGGTGTACTACGCCGGGCTCAGCCTGTTCCTCACCTTCTGGGCGCCACGCCGCAAGGTCGACGCCTAGTGGTTCTCGGTCTCGGCGCGGCGCTCGGCGCCGCGGTGCTGTTCGGTGTCGCCGCGATCCTGCAGGCGGTCGGGTCCCGGAAGGTGCCGACGGAGTCGGAGCTGGACCCGCGGCGCCTCGGTGGGTTCATCGCCGCACTGCTGAAGCAGCCCGCGTTCCTCGGTGCGCTGGCGCTGAACCTGGCGGGCTTCGGGTTGCACTTCGTCGCGTTGCGGTTGCTACCGCTGTATCTCGCGCAGGCCGGGATCGCGGTCAGTCTGGTCGTGACTGCGCTGCTCGCGACGCGGTTGATGTCGGACCAGCTCAGCGTGCTCGAGTGGTCCGCGGTCATCGCGGTCTGTGTCGGACTCGGCGTACTCGCGGTCTCGGCCGGAAACGCCGGCGACAGCGCGCAACATCACGGCCTGACCGTCGGCCTCATCGCGGGCCTTGTCGTCATCGCAACCCTGGGCGCGCTCGCGAGCCGATCCCAGCACGGCGTCTCGACCGCCCTGCTCGGCATGCTTGCCGGCCTGGGGTACGCCGGGGTTGCCATCTCGGCGCGGTTGCTCCAGGACGGGTCGCTGGCCGAGCTGGTCCGGAGCCCGACGCTGTACACGCTGCCGATCAGTGGCGCGCTTGCGTTCATCCTCTACTCACTGGCGCTGCAGCGTGGTTCGGTGACGTTGGCAACCACGCCGATGATCGCCCTGCAGACCATCACGCCGGCCGCCGTCGGTGTCTTCGTCCTCGACGATGCCGTCCGCGCGGGTTGGTGGCCGGCCGCAATCATTGGCTTCCTGCTCTCCGCCGCCGGCTCCGTGATCCTCGTCCGCTTCGAAAGCGTGAAGCACGAACCCAGCAGCCGTTAGCGGGTCGGCCACTTCCAGGGTGGCTCGTCGAGGGGGCCCTGATCGGTGATGGTGGTGGCGCCGTGGTCCTTCACCAGTTCGAGGGTGTGGAGGTCGGGGGAGAGGGCCTCGAGCGACGCGATGAAGGGGCGGGCGTGGGTCACCACGATCACCTGGGTCTCTTTCGCCGCCGTGACGACCAGGTTGGCCAGTGCCGGTAGGAGCTCCGGGTGGAGGCTGGTTTCGGGCTCGTTGAGGACCAGAAGGTCTGGCGGGCGTGGCGTGAGCAGAGCGGCGACCCAGAGGAGGTACCTGAGGGTGCCGTCGGACAATTCCGCGCCTGAGAGCGGCCGGAGCAGACCGCGCTGGTGGAAGGCGAGCTCGAAGCGGCCGGACGTGTTGACGACTTCCACCCGGCTGCCGGGGAAGGCGAGCTCGACCGCCTCGTCGAGGGCGCCGCGGGGACCCAGTTCGCGGACGGTCTGGAGTGCGGCGGCCACGTCGGCGCCGTCCGGGGCGAGCACCGCCGTACGGGTGCCGATCTGGACGCGGCGAGCGGGCGCGTCGGCGTCGGTGCGGAAGTGGTCGTAGAAACGCCAGCCGCGCATCCGGTCGCGCACCAGTAACAGCTCCGGCGCGCGCTCGGGATCCGCGAACTCGCTCAGCATGCTGTCGAAGGTCTGCAGCTGATGTCCCGCGCGCTCCCAGTCACCACTGGCGGAACGGATCCGCACCTCGCGGTTGCTGCGCTCGACCAGCGTCGCGGCCGGCCGCAGGAACGGGCCGGACCAGAGAGCCTCCCGCTTGATCTCCGGGTCGAGGTCGAAGGCGGACCCATGCGCGATCGGCAACCCGAGGTCCATCAGATAGCCGTAGTCGTCACCGGCGAACCCCATCCGCAACGTCACCGGACCGGTCCGCCGCGTGCCCTGAGCCGGGCGGCCCTTCCGGACGTGCTCGGGCCCGGCCCACAACGTCGACTGCAGACCGCCTTCGCGCGCCAGCGCCGCTATGGCACCGTTTCGCGAGGCGTCGGCCAGCAACCGGAGCGCACGGTACAGACTCGACTTGCCGGTCCCGTTCGCCCCAGTCACCACGTTCAGCCCGCCGAGCGGCATGACGATCCGCCGCAGGGACCGATAGTTCTCCACCGCCAGCGTCGTCAACACACGACCAAGCTACAGACGCCCCCAGACAATGCGGCGATGTCACAGGTGCGCGCGATATCTCGTCTCGGGGACGACGAAAGGAACGAGATGAGCATGCGAGTGTTCGTGGCTGGTGGTAGCGGTGTGCTGGGTCGGAGGCTGGTGCCGCAGTTGGTGGCTCGCGGTCACCAGGTGACGGCGACCACGACGAGCAAGGGGAAGCTGAACCTGCTCAAAGCGGCCGGCGCCGACGCGGTGGTGATGGACGGACTCGACGGCGCGTCTGTCGGTGAGGCGGTCGCGCTGGCGAAGCCGGACGTGATCGTGCACCAGATGACCGCGATCTCGATGACGCACGCGGGCAAGCCCGACATCAAGCACCCCGACCGCTGGTTCGCTCAGACGAACCGGCTGCGCACCGAGGGGACCGACCACCTGCTCGCCGCCGCCGAGGCGGTCGGTGTGCCGCACTTCGTCGCGCAGGGCTACGCGAGCTGGAACGGCATCCGCGAAGGCGGCTGGGTGAAGACCGAGGAGGACCCGCTCGACCTGCTCGAGGGAACGGCGGCGTACGTCGGTCTGAAGGCCCTGAGCCGGATCGAGGAGCTCGTGGTCAAGACCGGTGGTGCAGTGATGCGGTACGGCGCCTTCTACGGGCCCGGCGCCATCGACGACCAGGTGGAGCTGGTGCGCAAACGCCAGTACCCACTGGTCGGCAAGGGGACTGGTTACAGTTCTTGGGTGCACCTGGACGACGCGGCGAGTGCGACTGTGCTGGCGGTCGAGCAGAAGGTCACCGGCGTGTTCAACATCGTCGACGACGACCCGGCGCCCGCCAGCGACTGGCTGCCGTACCTGGCGAAGTGTGCCGGTGCGAAGCCGCCGATGCGGATCCCGGTGTGGTTGGCGCGCCCGCTGGCGGGGGACCAGGCGGTGGTGATGATGACCGAGGGGCGTGGCTTCTCGAACGCCAAGGCGAAGAAGGAGCTCGGCTGGGAGCTCCGGTACCCGTCGTGGCGGCAGGGCTTCAAAGCTGAGTTGGCGGCGTGATGGTCGAGGAGTTCGAGGAGCTGCGGCCGCTGCTGTTCTCGATCGCCTACCGCATCCTCGGCAGCGTCAGCGAGGCAGAGGACGCCGTACAGGAGACGTGGTTGCGGTACGACGCTTCCGGGACCCGTCCCGTGTCGACGAAGGCCTTCCTGTCAGCAGTGGTGACGCGTATCTCGGTCGACGTACTGCGGTCCGCGCGGCACCGGCGGGAGGAGTACGTCGGGCCGTGGTTCCCGGAGCCGTTGCTCTCGGACCCGTACGAGGACCCGGAGCGCGCGGCCGAGCTCGCCGACTCGGTGTCGATGGCGGCGCTGCTCCTGCTCGAACGGCTGTCCCCGTTGGAGCGGGCGGCGTTCGTGCTGCGGGAAGTGTTCGGTTTCGGCTTCGCTGAGGTCGCCCCCGCGCTGGGACGTTCGGAGGCCGCGTGCCGTCAGCTGGCGACGCGGGCGCGGCGGCACATGGACGACGGGCGCCGGCGGTTCGCGGCGGATCGGCGGGAGCGCGACGAGCTCGCGGTGCGGTTCTTCGACGCTTTCAGAGAAGGTGCTGTCGGCAATCTGATGCAGTTCCTGGCCGCCGACGTACAGCTGGTGGGCGATGCGGGAGGGAAGGCGCCGCAGTGGGGCCGTGGTCTGATCGTCGGCGCGCGGAACGTGGCCGGCATGCTGTCGGCGCTCGCGGAGCCGTTCGCACAGATCGGTGGGGTCGTGGAGCCGCATGAGGTGAACGGACAGCCGGGGGCGATCTTCCGCGACGCGGACGGGCGCGTGGTGAACACGTGGACGCTGGACATCGCCGACGGGCAGATCGTGGCGATCCGTGCGGTGGTGAACCCGGACAAGCTCCGGCACGTCGGTCCGGTCGCCGACGCCTGGTCCGTCGTCCGGGAGACCACCGAGGCACGCCGTACCGTCTAGACAGCAGTGCGGGCGCGCAGGGAGACCCCACGCGCCCGCACCTTAGGTATGACTCAGGCCAGTGATTCTTCCCAGGCCTGGTGCAGCCCGGCGTAGTGCCCGTCGACCGTGATCAGGTGGTTGGGCGAGCCGTCCTCGATGATCTGGCCGTACTCGAGGACCAGCACGCGGTCCGCGGTCTCGACGGTGGACAGCCGGTGGGCGATCACGATCGCCGTCCGGTCGGCCAGGATCGTCTTCAGCGCCCGCTGGATCAGCCGCTCGCTCGGGATGTCCAGACTCGACGTCGCCTCGTCCAGGATCAGTACGGCGGGGTTCGCCAGGAACGCCCGCGCGAACGCGACCAGCTGCCGCTGACCCGCGGACAGCCGCGAGCCGCGCTTCTCGACCGGGGTGTCGTACCCGTTCGGCAGCGCGGAGATGAACTCGTGCGCGCCGATCACCTTCGCGGCCTCGACGATCTCCTCCATCGTGGCGCTCGGCTTCCCGAACCGGATGTTGTCGGCCACCGTGCCGGTGAACAGGAAGTTCTCCTGGGTCACCATCACGACCCGCTCGCGCAGGTCGTCCTCGGACAGGTCGCGCAGGTCGACGCCGTCGAGCAGCAGGTGCCCGCCGGTCGGGTCGTAGAACCGGGAGACGAGTTTGGCGATCGTCGTCTTACCGGCTCCCGTCGTACCGACCAGGGCAAGCGTTTGACCAGCCGGCACGTCCAGTTGCAGACCGGGCAGCACGGGTACGCCGTCGACGTACTCGAACCGCACGTTCCGCAGCTCCAGGTGACCGCGGGCCGGGCCGGGCTTCGCCTTCTCGATCGGCTCCGGCACGTCCGGGGTCTCGTTGAGCACGCCGGACAGCTTCTCCAGCGCGGCGCTCGCGGACAGGAACGTGTTGTAGAACTGCGAGATGTCCTGCAGCGGCTCGAAGAACTGCCGCAGGTACAGCAGGAACGCGGTCAGCACACCGACGGTGACGTGACCGTGGTACGCCTGGTACCCGCCGTACGCGAGGATCGCGACGATGGTGATGTTGCCGACGCCCTTGATCGACGGCATGAAGATCGCGTTCAGCCGGAACGACTCCAGGTTCGCCCGCCGGTAGCGGTCGTTGACGCCGTGGAAGATCTCCTCGTTGCGCGGCTCCCGGCGGAACGCCTGAACCGCGCGGATACCGGTCATCGACTCGACGAAGTGCACGATGACGAGCACGACGGCCTCTCGGGTCTGCCGGTACACGAGCGCGGACCGCTTCCGGAACCACGCCGTCAGGATGATCAGCGCCGGGAACGACAGCAGCGCGAGCAGACCGAGCTTGAGGTCCAGCGTGAGCAGCAGGATCGCCGTACCGACGAGGGTCAGGGCTGCGGTGACCAGCCCGTCGAACCCGTTGGCCAGCATCTCGTCGATCACCTGGACGTCGGAGGTCATCCGGGAGATCACCCGGCCCGAGGTGAACTTGTCGTGGAACGCCGGGCTGAGCCGCTGGAAGTGGTCGAACACCCGCTTCCGCAGGCTGAGCAGGATGGTCTGGCCGAGCCGGCCGGACCGCATCAGGAACAACTGGCGGGCGAACGCCTGCAGCAACGCGGACGCCAGGACGGCGATCACGATCGTGATCAGCTCCCGCGAGCCCTGACCCGCGAGGATCGGCGGGATGCCGTTGTCGATGCCCAGGTGGACCAGGTACGGCACGGCGAGCCGGGCGCCGTTCTCGACGAGCACGATCACGACCAGCAGCCAGATCAGCTTCTGGTACGGCCGGAGCAGCTCGCCGAGCAGCTTGCGGGAGTCCTCCTTCAGCCGGACGCTCGTCGCCCGCGAGATCTCCCGGTCCGGGTCCTCCTCGAACAAACCCCGCCAGCTCTGCCCTTCCTCCGGCTGAACGGTGTCCTGCGGCTTCTTGTCCGGATCCGAGGCCTCCGGAGGTGTCTGCTGGGTCGTAGTCATCGGGCCTCCCGGACTGGACTGAGGAGCGCAGGGAGCGCAGCGACTGGAGCGACGAGGGAAGGCCGGGAGCCGAAGCCCGATGACCCGCCGCGCCGGAGGTGCGGCAATGACACCGTCATGCCGGCACCTCCTCTTCCTCGGCCGCGAGCAGGTGCCGGTACGCCGGTACTGTCGCGAGCAACTCCTGGTGGGTCCCTACGTGCGTGATCGTGCCGTTCTGCAGCAGTGCGACCTTGTCGGCCAGCATCACCGTCGACGCACGGTGCGCGACCACGATGCCGGTGGTGTCGGAGAGCACGTTCTGCAGCGCTTCCTCGACCAGCGCCTCGGTGTGGACGTCGAGAGCGGACAGGGTGTCGTCCAGCACCAGTACGGCCGGCTTGGCGAGCACCGCGCGCGCCAGTGCGAGCCGCTGTCGCTGACCGCCCGACAGGGACATGCCCTGCTCACCGACGCGAGTCTCCAGACCCCACGGCAGGTCGTTGGCGAACTGCGCCTGGGCGACCTGCAGTGCCTGCTGGACTTCCGCGTCCGTCGCGTCCGGGCGGCCGAGCGTCAGGTTCTCCCGGACGCTCATCGAGAACAGCGTCGGGTCGTCGAACGCCGAGGCGACCGCGGACCGCAGCGACACCAGGGACAGGTCCCGGATGTCGTGCCCGTCGATGGTGATCCGTCCGGCCGTCACGTCGTACAGCCGGGGGACCAGTGCGGTCAGGGTGGTCTTGCCGGACCCGGTGGCGCCGACCAGTGCGAGCGTCGTCCCCGGGGCCAGGTCGAGGTTGATGTCGTGCAGCACCTCGGTGGAGTCGTCGGAGAACCGGAAACCGACGTTCTCGAACCGCAGGTGGCCGCGGGAGTCGGTGAGCTCGTCCGGGCCGGACGTGATCACCGAGTGGGTGTCCAGGATCTCGCTGATCCGGTCCGCCGCGGTCATCGCCTCCTGCGCCATCGCCAGGATGGCGCCGAGCGAGGTGACCGGCCAGACCAGGGACAGCATCAGCGTGATGAACGCGACCAGGGTGCCGAGCGTGATCGCCTCCCGGCCGACGGCGAGCGCGCCGAGCAGCAGCACGATCACCAGGGTCAGGTTCGGGATGACGCCCAGGAAGCTCCAGAACCTCGACGCGAGCCGGACCTTCTCCACCTCGGTCTCGTAGAGCCTGCTCGCCTCGTCGTCGAACTGCTGCTGGACGTACGGCCGGCGGCCGAAGGCCTTGATCACCCGGAAGCCGAGCGCGGACTCCTCGATGCTGGTGGCCAGGTCGCCCTGCTGGTCCTGGACCTTGCGGGAGATCCGCAGGTACTTCTTCTCGAACTTCAGCGAGACCAGGACGATCGGTACGGCGGCCACCAGGACCACGAGACCGAGCGGCCAGTAGAGCTGGAGCAGCAGGATCGTGACCACGATCAGCTGCAGGATGTTCATCACCAGGAACAGCAGGCCGAAGCCCATGAACCGGCGGATGATGGACAGGTCGGTGGTGACCCGGGAGAGCAGCTGGCCACTCTGCCAGCGGGTGTGGAACTCCATCGGCAGCGACTGCAGCCGGACGTAGAGGTCGTGCCGGAGGGTCGCCTCGAGGTCGCTCACCGTCCGGGACTGCGCCCAGCGGCGCATCCAGACCAGGATCACTTCGGCGAGGCTCAGGCCGAGGGCCAGCAGGGCCAGCGGGACCAGCATGCTCAGCTCGCGCCGGGTGACCGGACCATCGATGATGGCCCTGGTGACCAGCGGGACGGCGAGGCTGACGCCGACGCCGAGCATGGCGGTCACGAACATCACCGAGAGTCGCCAGCGGTGTGGCTTCAAATACGGACGGAGCCGCCAGAGGTTGCGGCTACGCTCTGGGGCACGGGTGGTAGGGGCAGCGATCGACGGCGCTTGGACAGGGTGCTCTGAGGGCATCTGGACGGGCGCACTTCCCATCTACTTCGGTACGAGGGGGGAGTTTGGGCGACCGGAAAACGGCGCACTTTCCAGTATCACTCAGTAGGTAAGCGCTTGTCCCCCGAATTCCATTCCCCGCCGATGAATTACCACCGGACGCAATAGCCGGTCCCGTCTCCACGCGGGAAGGGTGCGCGAACCTATCGCGTTTCGCAATCAGTCCAACCTCATCGATCGCCTGCCGGTTCCCGATCGGGCACGTCACGGAGCGTGCGGAGCGGCGACAGCGCGGCGACCAGCAGGCCCGCGAGCATGCCGGCGGAGGCGAGCAGCAGGGTGGGGCGGATCCCGAGGGCGGTGGCGACGAGACCGGAGGCGGCGGCGCCGACCGTCTGACCGCCGATCACCAGCGTGCGCCAGGAGGCGGTGACCTGACCCAGCAGGTGGGTCGGCGCCAGCGCCTGGCGGAGGGTGCGCTGCGGGACGCCGAACAGCGACATACCGAGGCCGGCGCAGACCTGGCCCAGGAGGATCACCGGAGTGGATCCGGTGGCGAAGGCGGCGCCGGTGACGGACGCGAGCAGGACACCGGACAGGTAGGAGCGTCCGATGCCGACCCGACGGCACCAGGCGCCGGCGACGAGCGTGCCGCCCACCGCCGCGGCGCCGAAGGTCGTCAGGCTCAGCCCGACGAACGCCGCTGACTTGTGCAGCTCGCGGATCAGGTACAGCACGGTCAGCGGTGCCTGCATCGCGCCGGTCATCGCGGCGATCCCTGCCGAGATGACGAGTGGCTGGAGGACCCGATCGCCGAGGAGCACGCGGAGTCCCGCCGAGAGCCGCACCTCGGACCGCTCCGGTGCGGGAGCGCGGGCGGGCTCGCGGATCAGGTACGACGCGATCGCGGACACGACGTACGACGCGGCGTCGATGACGATCGCGAACGGCGCGGTGAGGACCTGGACGAGGAAGCCGGCGACGGACGGGCCGAGCGTGGAGGCGAGGTTGGCGTTGAGCAGCGCCGCGCTGTTGGCCCGCATCAAGTCGTCGCGTGGCACGAGCAGCGGGATCATCGTCTGCGACGCGGTGTCGGACAGCAGAGTGAGCACTCCGGTCAGTACGGCGACGGCGTACAGTTGCTCGATCCGTAGTACCCCTGCGGCCGCTGCGACGGGGACTGAGCCGAGCAGCAGGAGCCGCCCTACGTCGGTCCGGATGAGGACGCGCCGCCGCGACCACCTGTCGACCCAGACACCGGCCAGCAGGCCGAACACCAGGTGCGGTGCGATCGTCAGCGCCGACAACGCACCCATCTGCACTGCCGACGCCTGCAGGTTCACCACTGCCACCAGCGGCAGCGCGACAGTGGTGACCGCACTGCCGGACGCCGACACCAGCTGTCCGATCCAGAGCTTCCGGAACTCGCCACTCACGATCCACGCCATGGCTGTGAACCTGTCACTCAGCAGAGTCACTCGACTACGGCTGTTCGCCCTGAGCAGACGCAGTTCACTCCACGCGAAACACAGAACCCTTTGCGGTGAAGGGGAGTGTGGCGCCGCGAGGGATCAGCCACGCGTGCTCCCGGCGTACCCGGACGACATCGCACTGGCCGTCGGTGATCAGCAGGATCGGACCGTCGACCGGGAAGTCGTCAGCGCGCTCGAGCAGGTCCACGCCGGGCTGCAGGACGGTGCCACCGCGACCGCGGACCTGCACCCGGCCCGCGATGTCGTCGACCGGTACGTAGCCGGCGTCGTAGGCGGCCGCGTCGCAGTACACGACCCGGGCGGCCGGTACGTCGCGGGCGCGGGAGTACGACGCGATCGCACCGAGCGCTTTGCCGAGCAGCTCCCGGTTCATCGACCCCGAGGTGTCGAGTACGACGCCGTACGTCGGGAGTCGCGTCAGCTCGACCGGACGGACCCAACCCGGGCGCGGGATGTCCGGCGTACCGGACTGGCGCCGGGACGCTCGGGCGTAGGTGCGGGTCTTCTCGACGGCCGGGACGTGCTCCTCGAACCAGCGGGCGAGCTGTGCGTCCCAGCTGAGTGGAGGGTGGTCCAGTGCCCGGATCTCCTCGACCAGGCCGGCTGGCAGGGTGCCACGGGTCGGGTCGTGGTACGCCAGGCCCGTCGTGAGTGCCCGACGGTAGATGTCGTCCAGCCCGGCCGCGCGAGCCGCTTCACCGCTGTGGGGGAGCGGATGGCCGAGGACGTCGCCCATTCCGACACCACGCAGCGTCGCAAGCTTCCGGTAGCGCCGCAGGTCGGTGGTGATGCGGTCGTACACCTCTTCGACGGACATGCCCTTCAGCACCGGGTCGTGCAGTACGCCGTCCGGCACGGTGCCGACACCCATCTCCAGCAGCCAGCCGTTGATCACCAGGTCTGCGGCAACGTTCCACAGGTACGCGTCGCGACCGCCGACGCGCTCGCCGTGCCGCAGCGCGGCGTGCAGCATCTCGTGCGCCATCACGAACCGCCACTCGTTGAGCGTCAGGCTGGAGAGCGGGTTGACGTAGATCTCGCCGACGGACGCGTTGACGGCCGCGGTGTGGATGTCCCAGGCCCGCGCCAGCTCCACCTCGGCAACGATCGTCATGCTGGACGCGATCGCTCCCAGCAATGGGTACGACGACACGAACCAGCCGAGCGCCAGGTCCCAGTCGTCGCGTCCACCGCCGCCGGACGTCAGCGACGAGCGGGCACCACCGGCGACATCAACCGCTGCCGCGGCGGCCGCGGACAGTCCGGCGGCGAACAACTCGCTCCAGTCCGGCGGCTTACCCCACCCGTTCCACCGAGCCGTCTGTACGTCGGAGACGTGGCCGGCGACTCCGAGGTGCTCGAAATCCGCTGGTACACCGGACCGCCGCCAGAGTCGTGCCAGCGTGTCCTCGTCCATCGCTGGGAACTCCACTGGCAGTTCGAGTACCGGCGTACCCAGTTTGAGGGATTTGAGGTAGCGGTTGACCGCTACGTCGTACGCGGCGCTGAGGGCTTGGTCAGGTTCGGGGAGGTCGCGGTTGGCGTGGCCGAGACCGAGGTGGATCAGCAGGTGCGCGAAGACCCACGTCCACTCTTCCGGGGTAGCGCGGCGGGTCCGGTGCGTGTGGATCCGGCCGTTCGAGTCGATGATCGCCCAGGCGTCGGCTGGGCAGGTGTCGTCGCGCTCCGGACTGTGCATCCGGTCTGCCATCGGGGCGAACAAGGGGTGCTGCAAGACAGCGGTCCAGCCCGCCTGGATCGCCTCCAGCGCAGGGTCCCGCTTCTTGCGCTTAGGCACGGGCGGCCACCAGGCGCGGCAGGTCGCGGCTGACCTCGACCAGGAACCACGTCGGCAGCACCGGACGGCCGTCGTCGTCGGAGGCGATCACGAGCTGCGCCACCTCGAGCGAGATCTCCGCCAGCTCGACCAGCAGTGCCTTCCCGCGGTGCGCGAGCTGGCGGGCCGCAGCACTCGCGGAGGCCTTGTCGGCGGCCAGCTCCTTGATCAGACGCGCCCGGAAGGTCTCGGCGAGGAAGTACAGCAGGTCACGGTCCTCCGGTGCGGACGGCCAGCCGGTCTCACCCTTGAGTACGGCGTCCAGGCCGAAGGCGTGCCGGACCGTCTTCACGTACGCGCGGAACGTGGACGCGTGCGGCGCGGACAAGGTGCCGAAGGCAAGGACCCGTAGCGTCTCGTCGGTGACGTCGTCGCCGTACGAGTGCAGGGCGTCGGAGAGCATGTGCCAGCTGCGGGGGGTCGAGAACGGCTCCTCGGTCTTCGGCGGGGCGGTCCACAGGTGGTCGGGGCGGTTGCGCAGGTACTCCAGTACCCACGGGTGGATGCCCGCCGTACCGGCCCACTGCAGCCAGTCGCTCGCGGATGCGCGCAGGTGGATGTGCACGAGCCGGTTGACCAGGGCGCTGGCCATCGGACGCGCCAGTGCGTTGTCCGTGGCCCGGTTGCCGGCGCCGATCACCACGGATCCCTCGGGCAGCTCGTACTCACCGATGCGGCGGTCCAGGATCAGCGAGTAGAACGCCTTCTGTACCTCGGCCGACGAGGCGTTCAGCTCGTCCAGGAACAGGCAGTACGGCTCGTCGCGGGCGATCGCCACCGGCGGAGCGAAACGGCTGCGGCCGTCCACGATCTGCGGTACGCCGATGAGGTCCTCGGGCGCGAGCTGCGTGCCCAGGAGCGTCACACACTCCAGACCGAGCGACTCCGCGAACGCGCGCACCAGACTGCTCTTGCCGATTCCGGGTGCGCCCCAGAGGAACACCGGCCGTACCACTGCGACGTGCAGGAGTACTTCGGGCAGTTCTGCCGCCGATACCGTGATTCCCGCCTGCATCCGTCCCTTTCGCTCGTCGACCGGCTTTCAGGATCCCCTGGCCGTCACGGTGTGTCACCCGGATTTCCACACGGCTTCCGTTACCGGTCGTTACTGGCTAGGGTGCGGCGCGATGTCGTCGCAGTGCCTGGGGGGTATCTCGTGTTTCGTCTGAAGGCTGCCGCAGTCTGCGCCGCCGTACTGCTGCCGTTGTCCGCTTCACCCGCGATGGCGGCCGATCCACCGACGCATCTGGGTGAGGGTGTTCTCGTGCCGGGGCACGCGGCGACTGCTGTCGGGCTGTCCGGTGCACGCGTGGTGGTGTCGGACCCGGCTGTCGTCTACGAGACCAGTAACAACGGGTCGACGTGGACGCCTTCTGGTGGCAGTAGTAGTGGCAAGGCGTTGCAGGTGGAGGGCGCGGCACTGCTGACATTCGACGGTAGTACTGCGAAAGTCGGCGGGCTCACGTTCCCAGCGGCGGACGAGGTCGTGCTGGGGAAGGGCGGAAAGCTCGTCTCACACCGCGCGGCGACTGCTGCGACCGCTGAGGTGTACGACGTCGCCACGAAGGCCAAGGTCGCGGACTTCGCGCCCCCGTTCGCCATGTCGGGCGACACGGTGTGGAAGGTGACCGAGCCGGGACATCTGGACGGCAAGAACCTCACCACTGGTGTCGTGAAGACGGTCTTGGTCGCCGGCGCGTGCACTGTCGACTCTGACGACGTGAACGGCCGCTGGGCGGTGCTGAGCGGGTGCAACCAGGTAGTCGACGTCAGCGGTCCGCAGGCGCCGCGCAACCTGTCCGTAGCGACGGATTCCCAACTGGGCAACGGTTTCGCGGTCCAGGCGTCCGGCTCCGACCTGCTGGTGACGGACCTCAACGACCCGGCTCTGGGACAGCGTCGCTACGGACCGATCCGCACAACCACTCCGAGCTTCCGTGCGGACGGCTCCGGCCTGGCGAAGATCGTGTACGCCGACGCGGCCGGCAAGCCCCGCGTCATCACTCTGTCGTGGCTGACCGACGATCCGCAGGAGCACTCCGACACAGTCGCGCCCGTACTGCGGAGCGCCTCCGCCGGTGACCGCATCCGCGACAACACCAGTCTGTCCTTCGAGTGGGCGTACGACGATCCTCAGGACCCGAACGCGCCGGCCACGGGAGTGGACAGCTACGACCTGCGTATTCAGCAGCGTCCGAACCGCAGTACGCCGTACGGCGCCTGGAACGAGGTACCGGGGTGGCAGGGACTCAAGACGACCGGTGCGAGTCTCACCGCGGCTGTGGGGACCGATACGTGCTGGCAGGTGCGGGCGCGTGACTATGCGGGCAACGTCAGCGCTTGGAGTACGTCGTACTGCAGTGAGGTCGACGGCACGGCTCCAGCGCTTGTCACGTGGCGCATTGGTGACCGCGTCGAGCTGGGTACGTCCGCGACGGTCCGCTGGGCGTACAAGGACGACACCGACATCGCGTCGTACGACGTCGTCTACAAGACCGCCGCGCCTGGTGTTGCGCTCGGCAAGTGGATCTACCCCGCCACGTGGCAGAACACCCGCATCACGTCGATCACGTGGACGCCACGTCTCGGCTGGGACGAGTGCTTCATGGTGCGCGCCCGGGACTACCTGGGGAACCTCTCCGCCTGGTCGGCGCCCATTTGCTCGGCGTCACCCGAGGACGACCGCGCACTCACCTCAGCGGGCACAGTCACCCGCACCACCAGCACTCTGGCCTGCCAGGGCACCACCACGATCCTGAAAGCCAACGGCGCCTACCTGACCAAGGCAACCGAGGCCGGTCAACGCATTGCGTTGGTGGCGATCCACGGACCGGGGCAGGGGCGGGTCGACATCTACCACGCCAACATCAAGATCGGCACGGTCTCCCTGGCCGCAACCACGACCAGCCGCGTCGTCACGTACCTGCCCGTCACGGTCTTCCGGACAGGCGCTCTCAAGATCGTCTCGACCTCAACCGCACCGGCAACAATCGACGCCATCGCCTTCCTCCGCGCCTGACCGCGGCGGGACCGCGAGCTGATCCGTGAGCAGCTCAGCCCGGGTCAGCCGTGGACCACCTCCTGGACCGTGCAGCTGACCGCCGGAGGCCTGACCCTCCGGCGGTCAGTTAGGAGCGGGCTGTTGCGAACGCGGTGCGGAGTACGTCGAATTCGCAGCCGGGGGTGTCGGGGTCGAAGCCGTGTTCGGTGAGCCAGCGGGCGGCGGTGAGGCTTCGGAGGGACCACCAGGCGCGGATCACGTCGACGTCGGCGCCGGCGCCGTACCCCGCGAGGACGTCGGCGAGGTTTTCCTCGTGGCCGAGGGTCAGGATGGCGAGGTCGAACATGGCGTCGCCCTGGCTCGCCTCGGACCAGTCGATCACGCCCGTGACCTTGTCGCCGTCGACGAAGACGTGGGTGATCTGCAGATCGCCGTGGATGAAGACCGGCGTCCAGGGGCGGAGCGCGACCTCGGCGAGTTCGCGGTTGTACGCGATCAGGTCGGCGGGAAGAACGTCGTTCGTCACGAGCCACTCGCATTCGCGGTCGAGATTCGCGGCGAGCTCGTCGGTGGTCGCGCTCTGCCAGGGCGGCAGCGGCGTGTCGTGCAGTTGGCGGATGGCGGCGCCCGCTGCGGCCCATGCGGCCGGCGAGGCGGTCGACGGCTCGCCGAGGATGCCGAGTGCCGTGCCGGGAACGGCGGCGATCGCGAGTACGGGCGGCTTTCGCCACAGGACCTCCGGCGTCGGGACCGGCACCATGCCCATCGCCTCGACCTCGACGTCCAGCCGCGACTGAACGGCATCGACCTTCAGAAACACGTCACCGACGCGCAACGTCGCACGCTCGCTGTGCGCGACAACGACCTCGACCTCGTCCATGCGGGCCATTCTCGCGAGGACGACCCTCCGCGTCACCGGGATTACCGCTTGGTGGCGGCTGAACCGGAAGTCGGGAAAGCTACGCGCATGGTTTCGGTACTGCAGAACGTCGCGATCGACTGCGCGAACGCCTACGAACTGGCCCGCTTCTGGAGCGCGGTGACCGGCCGTCCGCTGGACCCGGACTGCGAACCGGGCGACCACGAGACCGTAGTGATGCTCGAGGAGGGCCCGCTGCTCTACTTCAACCAGGTCCCCGAACCGAAGACCATCAAGAACCGCGTCCACCTCTGCCTACGCCCCGACACGACCCGCGACCAGGAAGTCGACCGCCTCCTCGCCCTGGGCGCCACCCTGGCCAACGACCACCGCAACCCCGACGGCACCGGCTGGGCCGTCCTCACCGACCCCGAAGGCAACGAATTCTGCGTACTCCGCAGCAAAGCCGACCGAGCCACACCAACCCCCTGAACCACGGCCGAGCCCGCCGCGCAACGGCGTACCGGAGCTATTCGGGTTTGAGGATGTCGACCGAGATTTCGACGGCGGGGACGTCGCCTTTGTTCTCCAGCCAGTGCAGGGTGTTTCGGTCTTCTGGCCAGCCGGGGCCGGGGCCGTACTCCGTGGTGGTGCCGTCGCGGTGGTCGGTGATGGTCCCTTGCAGGACGTAGACGGTGCCGGGGCGCCCCGCGTGGTCGTGCAGCGGGCCGAACACTCCACCGGGGTCGATCGTGACCATGCGCATGCGGAGCTGATGGCCTTCCAACGCGGGGATCTCAGGACCGAGATCGACCGTGGCAAGCAATTCGACCGAGATGCCCCGGGTCTCCGGCACCGGCTGTTCATCCATCGCACTGCCCTCCCGTTCAGTCGCGTGGAGTTTGAGGCGATTCTCCACCTCCCCGAAGCACTCGCAACCACGTAGACCGTCTCCCACCGCGGTAGTTGGGGAGGATTTCTTGCCATATCGGGCAGGAGATCCTCCCCAGCCCGGCTCTGTCACGCGGGCAACCGGCCGCCTCCGGGGAGCGGTACCCTCGTGCCTCGGAAGCCGCGGGAGTGGTACGTACGTCGGACCCTCGGACTCGGGCCTGGATGACGAGATCGCTCGCTAATCGCTACGCAGTCCAGAAGGGCACGACCTCCTAGACTGCGGAGCTGTGCGACTCGTAGACGGCGACGGGCATGGTCTCGAACTTTGCGTCACCGCTATCAGTTCCCTGATGCAGCCGACCCTGGCAAGCGGCTCAGTTGGCACATGGTCGAGGGCACGAGACGCCAGGTGTGTCTGTATGGCTACGTGACGCGGCGACAGGCAACGGTCAACCAGGGCTCGCATTCACGGAGCCGAACCTGGCGTTCCGAGTTGCCGGACGCCTGGGATCAAGAGACGGCACCGTTCCCCGATGGGCTTGCAGGGTGATGGGTCGGATCAGTAGCTGAAGGACAGCCCCAAGACGACCGGACCACCAAACTCGCAGGTTTTCGTCTTCAGTGACCTGTGTCACATTGACGAGTGCTTTGGGTGGCGGCGCCGGATTCGGGGCGGGGACGGGAAAGGCCCCCAGCTGTGGCTGGGGGCCTTTCCGGGGGGAGCGGGTGACGAGAATCGAACTCGCGTAGCCAGTTTGGAAGACTGGGGCTCTACCATTGAGCTACACCCGCGGTGCTCGGACATGATTCCACATGGACCCGGGTGGACTCAAAACGGGTTTATCGGGGGCCGGTGGCGCGAGCACTGGTTCGGGTCGACTAGACTTCTGCGGTCACTGCGGGGCGTAGCGTAGTGGCTAGCGCGCCTGCTTTGGGAGCAGGAGACCGCAGGTTCGAGTCCTGTCGCCCCGACAAACCCCCTGCAGCACCGCTGTGGCGCGGGCTGTTGCGTGCCGCACTTGTCACCGAATCAAGGAGAACCGCCACCGTGAAGAGCACCGTCGAGTCCTTGAGCCCGACCAAGGTCAAGCTCATCGTCGAGGTGCCGTTCGAGGAACTCAAGCCGAGCCTCGACGCGGCGTACCAGAGCATCGCCTCGCAGATCACCGTGCCCGGGTTCCGTAAGGGCAAGGTGCCGCCGCAGGTGATCGACCAGCGGGTCGGCCGCGGGCCGGTGCTGGAGGAAGCGATCAACGACGCGCTTCCGAAGCTCTACTCGCAGGCGGTCAGCGACAACCAGGTCAAGGCCATCGGCCGGCCCGAGGTCGACGTGACCGACTTCAACGACAAGGAGAACCTGCAGTTCTCCGCCGAGGTCGAGGTCCGCCCGGAGATCACCCTGCCGGACCTGGAGGGCCTGGAGGCCGGGGTCGAGGACATCGCGATCTCCGACGACGAGGTCACCGAGCAGATCGAGTCGCTGCGTCAGCGGTTCGGCTCGCTGAACCCGGTCGAGCGCGCGGTCGGCGACAACGACTTCATCACCATCGACCTGTCCGCCAGCAAGGACGGCGAGAAGGTCGAGGAGGCCCAGGCGACCGGCCTGTCGTACCAGGTCGGCAGCGGTCAGCTGCTCGACGGCCTGGACGAGGCTGTCATCGGCCTGAGCGCCGGCGAGAAGAAGACCTTCGTCACCCAGCTGGTCGGCGGCGCGCTGAAGGGCGACGACGTCGACGTCGAGGTGACCGTGACCGCGGTCAAGGAGCAGGAGCTCCCGGAGTTCGACGACGAGTTCGCGCAGACCGCGTCGGAGTTCGACACCGCCGACGAGCTGAAGGCCGACGTCCAGGAGCGGCTGGAGCGTGGCAAGCGGCTCGAGCAGGCCGGCGAGGCGCGCGACGCCGTCCTGGAGAAGATCCTGACGCTGGTCGACGTGCCGGTGCCCGAGGGCCTGCTGACCGACGAGCTGGCCGCCCGCAAGGAGAACCTGGAGCAGCAGCTCGGGTACTCCGGGATGACCATGGAGCAGTTCCTCGAGGGTGAGGAGCAGACCCAGGACGAGTTCGACGAGGACCTGAAGAAGCGCTCCGAGGACGCCATCAAGGCGCAGTTCGTGCTCGACCTGGTGGCCGAGCAGCAGGAGCTGAGCGTCAACGACCAGGAGCTCACCGAGCACATCGTCCGGCACGCGCAGCGGTCCGGCGTCAGCCCGGACCAGTTCGCCCAGCACGCGGTGGAGAACAACCTGGTCCCGAGCCTGGTGTCCGAGGTCGTCCGCGGCAAGGCGCTGGCCTACCTGGTGGAGAACGCGACGGTCACCGACGCGTCCGGCAACACGGTCGAGCTGAAGACCCTGCAGCCCGACGGCACGTACGCCGACCCGGAGGCCGCCGAGGCCGAGGCCGAGGCGACCGCCGAGGAGCCGGAGCCGGCCAAGGCCTGAGCCCCAGCAGAACGCAGCAACGACCCGGAACCCCGTGAGGGGCTCCGGGTCGTTCGCATATTGCGTGCCGGTTGCAAGGAAACTGTCGGTCCGATCGCCTAGCGTGGCGGGTGAAACGATTTCCGACGGGGGAGGACGCTCGTGGCCGCGCTGCCGCAGGAGCCTGAGGTACGACGGGACGCGGACCCGCCGGACCCTCGCGAAGTACCTGACGAGGCAACGGCCGACGAGCCCGGATCCGTGGTCCTGTGCGACTGGTGAAGCAGCCGAATTCGCTCAGAGCAGACGAGCGGTGCGCCGTGAGCGAACACCTACGGCCCAGCCTTAGGTCTGTCGCCGCCGACCAGTAATGTCGGGTTCGTGAACGAGACATTTGCAGCCAGCCCCACCGCCGCGGGCGGCAACGGATCCGGCGGACAAGACGACGACATCTACCGGGAGTTGCGCAAGAACCGGATCATCTTCCTGGGGTCCGAGGTTCGCGACGACAACGCGAACGCGATCTGCGCGCAGATGCTGCTCCTGAACGCCCAGGACCCGAATGCGGACATCTGGCTGTACATCAACTCGCCGGGTGGCTCGGTCGACTCCGGCATGGCGATCTACGACACCATGCAGTGGATCTCCAACGACGTCGCCACCGTCGGGATGGGCCTGGCCGCGTCGATGGGTCAGTTCCTGCTCTGCGCCGGCGCGAAGAACAAGCGGTTCGCGCTGCCGCACGCGCGGATCATGATGCACCAGCCCTCCGGCGGTATGGGCGGAACGGCGTCGGACATCAAGATCCAGGCGGAGCAGTCGCTGCACCTGAAGGCGCTGCTGTTCCGGCTGATCTCGGAGCACACCAGCCAGCCGCTCGAGCAGGTCGAGAACGACGCCGACCGGGACCGCTGGTTCACTGCCGACCAGGCCAAGGAGTACGGCTTCATCGACCACGTGGTCAGCAGCGCCGCCCAGCTCAGCCAGGGCAGCCCGAACTCCTGATCTCCCACTCCGTCAGTTAAGGACGCACCATGAACTACTTCATCCCGCAGTGGGAGGAGCGCACGTCGTACGGCGTGCGTCGTGTCGACCCGTACACCAAGCTGTTCGAGGAGCGCATCATCTTCCTCGGTACGCCGATCTCCGACGAGATCGCGAACGCCGTGATGGCGCAGCTGCTGTGCCTGCAGTCGATGGACACCGACCGCGACATCAGCATCTACATCAACTCGCCGGGGGGCTCGTTCACGGCCCTGACCGCGATCTACGACACCATCCGCTACATCAAGCCGGACGTGTCCACGGTGTGCCTCGGCCAGGCCGCCTCGGCCGCCGCCGTGCTGCTCGCCGCCGGTACGCCGGGCAAGCGGTTCGCGCTGCCGAACAGCCGGATCATCATCCACCAGCCGGCCACCGAGGGCACCTACGGGCAGTCCAGCGACATCGAGATCCAGGCGAACGAGATCCTCCGGCTGCGCTCGCTGCTGGAGAAGATGATCTCCGACGCCAGCGGCAGGGACATCGCGGACGTCTCCCGCGACATCGAGCGGGACAAGTTCCTGACCGCCGAGCAGGCCGTCGAGTACGGTCTGATCGATCAGGTGTTCGAGTCCCTGAAGGCCCCGGTCCCGGCCGGAGTCTGACTCCGGTTCGCGGGCCCGGGAACTGTCAAGGGCCTGACGCGTTCGCCACCGGCGTAGTCACAACCCGGTGGCGAGCGCGGCTTTTCGGCCCCGGACGGGGTACCGTCAAAACGCGGCTCGGGGTCTCCATGGCTCCCCATGAATCCCCGGTCCGTGCGGCCCATGCCCTCCCGGCCCTGTTCGATTGCGCATAGAAGGGATCTGTCCCGGTGGCACGCATTGGTGACGGCGGCGATCTGCTCAAGTGCTCGTTCTGCGGAAAGAGTCAGAAGCAGGTCAAGAAGCTCATCGCCGGTCCCGGCGTCTACATCTGCGACGAATGCATCGATCTCTGCAACGAGATCATCGAGGAGGAGCTGAACGAAGGCTCCGAGGTCGGTCTCACCGAGCTGCCGAAGCCCCGGGAGATCTACGACTTCCTCAACGCGTACGTCGTGGGTCAGGACGTGGCCAAGAAGGCTCTCGCGGTGGCTGTGTACAACCACTACAAGCGAGTGCGTGACGGCCAGGGCGCGTCCAGCGCGGGCCGGCACGCGAAGGACGAGGCCGTCGAGCTGGCCAAGTCGAACATCCTGCTGATCGGCCCGACGGGCTGCGGCAAGACGTATCTCGCGCAGACGCTCGCCCGGATGCTGAACGTCCCGTTCGCGATCGCCGACGCGACCGCGCTCACCGAGGCCGGCTATGTCGGTGAGGACGTCGAGAACATCCTGCTGAAGCTGATCCAGGCGGCCGACTACGACGTCAAGAAGGCCGAGACCGGGATCATCTACATCGACGAGGTCGACAAGATCGCCCGCAAGAGCGAGAACCCGTCGATCACCCGCGACGTCTCCGGCGAGGGTGTCCAGCAGGCGCTGCTGAAGATCCTGGAAGGGACGACGGCCAGCGTGCCGCCGCAGGGTGGCCGTAAGCACCCGCACCAGGAGTTCATCCAGATCGACACCACCAACGTGCTGTTCATCGTCGGTGGCGCGTTCGCGGGCCTGGACCACATGGTCGAGCAGCGGGTCGGCAAGAAGACCATCGGCTTCAACACCGCTCCTGAGACGGAGAAGCCGAAGGAGCTCGGCGGGTACGCCGACGTGATGCCGGAGGACCTGCTCAAGTTCGGTCTGATCCCCGAGTTCATCGGCCGGCTCCCGGTGATCACCACGGTGTCCCCGCTGGACCGCGAGGCACTGATCAAGATCCTGTCGGAGCCGAAGAACGCGCTGGTCAAGCAGTACCGGCGGCTGTTCGAGATCGACAACGTCGAGCTCGAGTTCACCGACGACGCGGTCGAGGCGATCGCGGACCAGGCGCTGCTCCGCGGCACCGGCGCCCGCGGCCTGCGGGCGATCATGGAGGAAGTCCTCCTGAACGTGATGTACGAGGTGCCCAGCCGTGAGGACGTCGCGAAGGTCGTCGTCACCGGCGAGGTCGTCCTGGAGAACGTGAACCCCACGCTGATCCCGCGCGACCAGATCGAGCGCACCAAGCGCGACCGGCGCGAGAAGAGCGCCTGACAGCAGTCCACAGAGGGAGGCCGGGTCCGCCGCGAGGCGGGTGCCCGGCCTCCTTCTCGTGGTGGACGCGACCGGAGCGGTCACCCGCCTACGGTCGGTGACATGACGCCCAGAAGAATCCTTCGAAGACTGTCTGTCGCCGGCGCGGCCCTGGTGCTGCTCACGCCGATGACCACTGCGGTTGCCCAGGCGCGAACCGCCGTACCGGAAATTGCGTGGGGGAGTTGTGGTGCCGATCCCAAGCTGAAGGCGTTCCAGTGCGCGACCGTCGAGGTCCCGACCGACTACGACCACCCGCGCGGGCCGACCACGACGATCGCGCTGACCCGGCTGCCGGCCGGCGACCCGGCGCACAAGGTCGGGACGCTGTTCACGAATCCCGGTGGTCCGGGTGGTTCCGGCGTCGACTTCGTCCAGGCGGCCGCGCAGGCGATCTACACGCCGGAGCTCCGGGCGAAGTTCGACATCCTCGGCTTCGACCCGCGGGGCGTCAGTCGCTCCGATCCGACGACGTGCTACCCGACGGCCGCCGACGAGTCGAAGGCGATGGCGAACGTCCCGCCGTTCCCGGTGACGGCGAAGGAGGACCGCCAGTTCATCGTGGACGCCGCCAAGGTCGCCGTGAACTGCCGGACCACGTCACCGGACCGGCTCGCGCACTACTCGACCGCGAACGTCGCCCGGGACATGGATCTGCTGCGCGAAGCGGTCGGCGACGACAAGCTCTCGTACGTCGGCTACTCCTACGGCACGTACCTCGGGGCGACGTACGCCAAGCTGTTCCCGAACAAGGTCCGGGCCCTCGTCCTGGACGGCACGCTGAGCCCTGAGGCCTACTCCGGCTCGAACGGTGACAAGGCCCCGCTCGGGGTCCGGCTGAAGCAGGGCGAGGGCGCGTCGGACACGTACGAGCAGTTCCTTGCCGAGTGCAAGAAGGCCGGCGCGGACTGCGTGCTGAACAAGCTCGGTGACCCGAAGACCGTGGTGGAGAACACGCTGGCGCGGCTGAAGACGCATCCGGTCGATGTCCCGCTGCCGGATGGCTCCACGGTGAAGGTGACGTACGCCGTCGCAGTCGCGATCACGTTCCAGAACCTCTACGACCCGCACGGTTACCCCGCCCTCGCGGACATGTGGGCGCAACTCGCGAGCACGAACAAGGCCAAGGCCGCGACCAAGTCCAAGGCGCCGCAAGCGGTGATCGAGTGGAACCGCCGCAAGGAGGACTACACCACGTCGATCGGCAGCGCTTTGCAGCCGTGCGTCGAGGCGAAGCAGTCCGGTCGCCCGCTCGCCTACCCGTCGTACGCCGCGGCCGCGGACAAGCGGGCGCCGCACTTCGGGGCATACCGCACCTGGGTCGGCATCCAGTGCGAGTTCCTGGGGATCCGCGACACCGATGCGTTCCGCGGCCCGTGGAAGAACAAGGTGCAGGAGCCGGTGCTGGTCTTCGGCACCCGTCACGACCCGGCCACGCCGTACGAGTTCACCCGCCCGTACGCGAACCTGTACCCGGACGCGCGGATGGTGACGGTCGAGGGCTGGGGGCACACGACGATCGGTCAGAGCGCCTGCGCCGACCGGATCACCACCGACTACCTGACCGAACTGAAGGCACCGGCCGACGGGAGCACCTGCACGCAGGACCGCAAGCCCTTCGATCCCCTCCCTACAGGGAAGACAGCACTGAATCTGCTGCCGCAATAGTCTCGTCGACCTGGTCTGCGGTGTGCTCGGTGGACAGGAACCACAACCCACGCGGGACGATGCTGATCCCGGCAGCGAACAACGCGGCGTGGAACCGAGCCATCGCGGCCCGGTCGCAGGCAGCGAACGACCGGTAGTCCGTCACCGCGTCCTGGTCGGTGATGTAGGTCTGGAACACCGGACCAGGGCCGTCGACCAGCAGCGGTACGCCGTGTCGTGCAGCGGCCGCGCGCAGGCCGGCCATCAACCGTTGGCCTGCCGCGGTCAGCGGCGGATAGACCGCGTCGCGGTTCTCGTCGAGATGCGTCAGTACGGCGTCCGCGGCGGCCATCCCGACGGGGTGTGAGTTGAACGTCCCCGCGTGCGCCACCTTCCCGTCCGCGATCGTCCCCATCACCGCCCGGGATCCGACCAGCGCGGACACCTGCATCCCGCCGGCCATCGCCTTCCCGAACGCGGCCAGATCCGGTACGACGCCGAGCAGCTCGCCGGCGCCACCGGGGGCGACCCGGAAGCCGGTGATGATCTCGTCGAAGATCAGCAACGACCCGTACTGCGTCGTCAGTGCGCGCAGCCCTTCGAGGTAGCTGGGCTGCGGCGTGATGCAGCCGGTGTTGCACAGCAACGGTTCGAGGATGACGGCGGCGATCTCGTCTCCGCACTGCTCCATGACCGAGGCGACAGCAGGAAGATCGTTGTAGGGCAGCACGATCAGGTCGTCGGCGTCGTGACGCGGCTGGCCCGCCGTACCGCCGACCGCGGTCGGGTGCCGGGCGTCGCCAGCCAGTGCGAGGTCCGGGTGCACGCTGTACAGCACCGGGTCCAGCCAGCCGTGGTAGTTGCCTTCGAACTTCACGATCTTTGGCCGTCCGGTGTGTCCCCGGGCCAGTCTGATCGCGCCGTGCACCGCCTCCGAGCCGACGCTGTTGAAGCGCACCAGCTCCGCAGCGGGGACCATACGGCACAGGCATTCCGCCACCTGTGCCTCCAGCTCGTGCTGGGCCGCGTACGCGACGCCACGACGTACCTGGGCCGACACTGCGTCAGCGACGAGTGGTGCGGCGTGACCTAGCAGGTTGGGGCCTTGGCCGAGCACGTAGTCGAGGTACCTGTTGCCGTCGACGTCCCACAGCTCCGCACCGCGGGCGTGGTCGACGAACAACGGCCGGTCCGCGCGGCGTGCGTCGCTGGAGACCCCACCGGCGATCACCTGCTTGGCTCGCGCGTACAGGCGGTCGGCGTGGTCGTGGACCCTCGTCTGCACAATGTCCTCCAGGGCGGTCGGTCGAGCTTCAGGTCGGCGAGCTTCAGGTCAGTCGAGCTTCTCGGTGAGTAGGCGGAACTGCTGGCGCGGACGGCCGCCGGCGGTCGACCGGGCCGGTGGCAACGGCCAGGCGAGACCTGCCTCCACCAGCTCCTTCAACATGCGCCGACCGGTCCGCTGGGTGACCTGCATGATCGCGGCGACGCTCTCGACGTCGACGACCACCTGCTGGCCGGTAGTCGAGCTCATGGCAGACGCGATCGACGTGACGATCTCCAGCGCCCGCTGGTCGATCTGCGGCGCACCCTCGACGGGAGTGGAGTCCGTCGTCGCCGGTCCTGGTTCAAGGTCCAAACGGTCGCCGCCGCCGTCCAGGTACACCGCGACCTTCCCACCAGCGGCAACCGAGTCTTCGACAGCCATCAGCGCGTTTGCCTCGGCTGCGCGGGCAGTCTGCCCCGTTCCGGCACCAACAGCGACCGGTACGCCGAGTTGCGCGGTCAGTGCACCAAGGAACGGTGCCACCGCGAACTGCTCGGTCAACCGCACCAGAGCGCCGTACGTCGTCGTGACCAGGAACAACGTGTCGGACCGGCGAGTCACCGACGCGCCGACCTGGCGTGCCTCGGACAGCAGCTTCTGGTGGGTCAGCAACGCCAGCTCCTGCTGCCAGTAGTCACCCGACTCCGCCCGCGACCCACTGGTCGGAATGACCTGTACGGCGATCATCGCCAACTGATGCGCGCCCATCCGAGTGCCCTGGCCAAGCAGAACCGCGGTCTCCAGCGCGTCCCGCACACTCGACCGGGTCGGTGCGATCCGGAGTACCGGTACGCCGTCCGCGAGCAGTTCACGCTCCACCGACAGGATCGTGGTCAGCGCCACCGTAGTGTGCTGCCGCTGGAACTTCTCCCGGTGGAACGCGGCGAACCGGGCCACGGACTCGGGCCCCTCGTACGGCACGTCGTACACCTCGGCGGTTCGCAGTCCGATCTCGCGGTATGCCTCGGCCACGTCGGCGAGGGACAGGGAGTCGATGCTGACTCGACTGAGGTCCACGCCGTCGATCGTCAGTGAGGCGCGCAGCAGGGCGGCGTACAGCGCAGCGCCGGTCAGGGGGAGGTGCGTGGACGGAACGGTGAGCCAGTGGCCGGTCGTTGCCAGGTCGAACGCCCACGGGCCGGGGAACACAGCCGAGTCGATGCGGTCCCGCAGCCGGAGGTACCGCTCCTCGGCGTCGGCCTGGTCGTCGTACCCGCCGCTCAGGAACCGGACACCGGGCACCGACCGCTCGGCGACCTCCTGCCCGACCTCCGCCATCGTCTTCACCAACCGGCGTGGCCCGAACAGACCCACCGTCACCGACGGCAAGCGCTCGCCGGACACCGGCTCCGGTTGCTGCGTTTCGTCACTCATCGCCAACCTCTGGTTCCCCCGGTAGCGGCCGCCACCGGAACAGCTTGCGGGCGTTCCCGCTGAGAACATCTTGACGTTGGCTCTCGGTCAGCGGTGCGCACACCACCCGCCCCAGCGACATCCGCTGATCGATGAACGGGAAGTCCGAGCCGAACAGCACCCGATTACTGCCCACCTGGTCGACCATCGACCGGATCAGCGGCCCGGTCATCTGCGAGCCGCACACCTCCAGCCACAGCGACCCGTACCGGCTAGCGGCCGCGATCGCCTCGTCGACCCCCGCCGGGGTGATCCCGGCATGTCCCAGGATCACCTGCGCACCCGGGAACCGCTCCGCGACCGTCTCGAACAGCACCGGCGAGTCGTACGGCGAATGGTGCTCGGAGTGGCTCAGCACCGGGCAACCCGTCGACGCGGCGAACTCCCAGACGGCGGCGTACCGGGCGCCGGTGACCGGGTAGCGGTGCAGGCTCGGGTGCACCTTGATCCCGACGAAGCGCTCGTCCGTCGCGAGCCGGTCCAGCTCGCGCTCCGGGTCCTGCCACGGGTTGATCACCGCGTACGCCGCGATCCGGCCGGGATGCGCGTCGACGGCCGCGAGGGACTGCGAGTTGCCCAGGTGCGCGTCCTGCTGGATCGCCCGGTTCGCCGCGAGCACCGTCACCTCGGCCCCGGTCCGGTCCATCACCGCGACCATCGTCACCGCGTCCGGCTCGGGGATGTAGAACAGCGAGTAGGGGCCGAGGTGCGCGTGCACGTCGACGATCCGGTACGTCGGCCGCCGCCCGATCACGAACGACCTCCAGCGGTACGCCGGACGCGGAACAGGCGACCGGCATTCTCGGACCCGACCAGGCGGACCGTCGCGTCGTCGACACCGGACCACGCCAGCCGCACGACGCTCTCACCGGGATCGCGAACCCCGAGACCGGTCGCGAACAGCAGCCGGTCGGCGAGGTCGTGGGCGGCCAGCCACTCGACGCCTTGGTGCGCGGCGAAGTCGACGAGGTCGACGTGCAGGTTCGCGTGACGGGTCAGCGCGGCCCAGAGCTCGCGGAGCTTGCGGTAGCCGAGGTTCGACACGACGACCGGGAGTTCCGGGAAGCGGGTCGCGACCGCGGTCAGCTCGGGCCAGGTGATCTCGGCGGCGTCCACGCAGAGCGGCAGGTGGTTGGTCTCGAGGGCGCCGTACAACTCGTCAAGGAGGGCGGGGGAGTAGCCGTGGGACAAGGGGTGGATACGGAAGGCGGCGACGCCGTCGTCCACGGCGCGATCGACCAGCGCGGTGAGCGAGTCGAGCTCGCCGGCTGTCGCGGGGACCGCGCTCCAGCAGGCCAGGACGCCACGGTCGGCGAGACTGTGCGCAACGGCGGAGGCTTCCGCGTTGCCGCCGATCGGGTCGTGCAACCAGGACGCCATCGCACTCACCAGCGCGCCCGACAGCGCATAGCGGTCGAGGTGCGCGGCGATCGCGTCGCGGTCGGTGGGCGGCAGCAGCGAGGCCGGGTGTGCGCCGGTGACGATCCGCGCGTCGAACCAGCCCCTGGTCACGTCGTCACTCATGCCGAACCCCGTCAACGGTCCAGGACCCGGCGTACGGGAGCGTCAGGTGTGCCCAGCCGTCCTCGAGCGCCGCGTCGATCACCATGTCGTCGAGACGGATCTCGCCGGCCGCCCGAACCCAGAGCCCGCAACGCCCCGAGCAGGTGACCTCGAACCGCACCGCACCGTCGGAGATCGTCGCGAGCGCGTCGACCGCGTCGGTGGCACGGAGCAGCGCCGGCAGCTCGGTCACCTTCCAACCCGTTGCCCACGACAACTTCCCGTCGACGGTCCGCGTCCATGTGGACCGACCGATCCGGTCGACCGTTTCGCCGATGGTGATCACCAGTTCGCCATCGACGCGCGCGGCCGAAACCTGCGTCGGTTCGCCGCCGGCGTGCGGGATCAGAACGGTGGTGAAGTCACCGCTCGACCGCCCGAAGGACAGCGTGTACAGCGGGCCGTACTCAGCGGCCTTGCGATCGGGGAACGGCCGTCGCGCCACCCCTTCGCTGAGGTCGACATCCGCAGGCCCACCGGCCTCGATCAGCAACAGTCCCGGTCCGTCAGCCGCCGAAGAGTCGTACGTCGAATGGCCGATCTCACGCCACGGATGCACCGCCTGCCAGCACGCCCGGAACGTGTGCGGCCCCGATGCCTCGTCCGTCACCACGACGTACGCCGGCTCCTCGCGCACCATCGCAATCGTGCGCGCCTGCGGTACGCCGTTCCCGTGATGCCGACCGGAGAACACGGCGACCACGCCTGTGTCGACCAGCGGATCAACCGTCACGCCACGATCGGTCGACAACTCGCGACCGTCGACGAGCACCGTGTTGTGACCCCGCCCCGACTGGAACCAGGTCAGGTACTCCGGGTCGTCGTAGCTCGGCGGACCGCCCGCCTCCCACAGCAACGGCTGCTGCCATCCGTCCAGCACGAGATCCAGTACGGCGCGGTGTGAGTGCGACTCCAGTTCGTGCTCGACGTGCGGCCCGTGATTGATCACCGCGCGCAGTTCGTCGCTCCGCAGGATCGTGTACCCGGATTCCGGCAGAACAGTTGCTGCGGGCAACTTGAGACTCGGTGCGCCGGTGATCTCCCGCGAGTGGAAGGACGCCGCCTCGACGGCGAACTCCTCTGCCGACAACCACTGCGCGGCGAACCGTGCAAGCGCCGGATCGTCCAGCAGGTAGCTCCCGCGCACCAGCGACGCGGCCGGCCACTCGACCCCGCTGTCCTGTAGGTGCGGCAGCCACCCGCCCGACGACACCAGCTCGACCATCCAGTGGTGCATGGCCGCGAACCGTGGATGTCCTGCCACCGCCGGATCGATTCGCGCCGCGGTCTGCAGCGCGGTCAGCACCATCCGGTGGTAACCGGGCGACCGCTCGTAGTGCCCACCATCGGGGTAGATGTCCAGCACCAGGTGCTCCTCGATCCGCTGCCGTGCCCGCTCGGCCCACGCCGCCGACTCCACGAGTGACGGCAGTACGGCGCTGAGATGCAGCAGTTCGGTCGCGCACACGAGCTGCCAGTTCCCGTGCCGGAAGACGTCATGCTCGTCGTATGCCCAGCGTGCACCGCCGACCAGGGTCGCGACCAGTCGCCCCCAGACACAGTCGGACAGCGGCGACGTGGTCAGCACCTCGAGCGTCGGCAGCAGGCTCCGGCAGCGCGCCCAGGTACCGAGCGAGTACCAGATGGCGTCGAGCCCGGGCCATTCGCCGGTCACCGAATCACGGTGCTCGACCCAGTCGTCCAGGTGCCGTTCGAAGGCCTGCAGATACCGTTCGTCACCGGTCAACAGCCAGGCGTGGACCCCGGGCGCCAGCCACCCGAGGTAGTGGAACCCGTACAGCTGCGAGCGGCCGCGCCCCAACCCAGTGACCTCGACGCCATCGAGCAGGGGAGCAGCAGCGGTCAGTACGGCGTCCGCGGCCGGCGTGGACCGGATCGCGTCGGCCCACTCGGGCAACGGCCACGCGGGACGCCGGAGCTCACCGGCGACAAAGGCCCGGAGCCCGGCGAGATCGGTGGCCGGCGATCCGAACGCCTTGAGGAGATCGTCCGTCCCGATCCGGTTGATCCGCCCGTCGATATGCCGCGGCTTCTCAGGCCCCGTACTCATGCCGCCCCTGGATCAACGAGCATCGAGACGTCGACCGGCTGCCGGGTCTCGATCGACTGGTGCGCAGCCTCCAATACGGCGGTGACGTTGCGGCTGCTCTCGATCGTGATCAGCGGTTGCCGCCCGGTCCGGCTGCAGTCCACCCAGTGCGCGATCGCGTCGGCGTACGCACCGGACGGGATGCCGTGCATGACCCGCTGGAGCATGTTCCGTGGGTAGCTGTACCCGTCCGGTTTCGCCAGGACGACGCTCTCCTTCTGGCGATCCAGCTGGACGACACCGTTCTCGGCGACGACCGAGACGTAGGAGTCGACGGTGGTCGGGAACGTGTTCGGGTAGATCCACGCCGACTCGAACGTCGCCACCGCGCCGCGCGAGTACTCCGCCTGGATCTGGATCGCGTCCGGGGTGTCGATGCCGAGCGACCGGAGCTTTCCCCAGCGGGCGGTCGCGTAGACCCGGCGTACCTGGTCGCGGAGCAGCCAGGAGACCAGGTCGATGTCGTGGCTGGACAGGAACCAGGCGCAGGTCGTGCGGTCGGCCCAGGACAGCATCTCGGTCGGCACGAAGATCGTGTCGTCCTTGCGGGCGTATGCGACCGCGGCGTCACCGAGGTCCGCGAGCAGTTGGTGGGCCTGCGCGTACGCCGGCACCCAGCGGTGGTTGAACAGGCACATCGCGACGACGCCGTGCTCGCGAATCGCCTGCACCGCCGCGTCCGCCTCGGCGACCGAGGTCGTCATCGGCTTCTCCACCAGGATGTGCTTCCCGGCCTCGGCGGCGCGCACCATCATCTCGCCGTGCACGTCGTCCGGGGTTGTGAGCACGACGGCGTCCACCGTGTCGTCGGACAGCAGCGCCGCCAGATCGGGATGGACCGTGGGGCGCGGTACCCCGCGGCCGGCGATCTCGTCGGCCAGTTGCCCGGCCGACTCCGCCGACCTGCTGGTCACCGCGGTGATCTCGGCGTCGGCCCGGCCGGACAACGACAATGCGTTGCCACGCCCCATGATCCCGGCCCCGACAATCCCGATCCGCAGCACGTCCGTCACGTCTACTTACCCTTCGCCAGAGTCTCGTTCCACGCCTTCTCGGCGTCGTCCAGTGCCTGCTTCGCCGACTTCGTGCCGGACATGTACGCCCGGACCTGGTCGTCGAACAGCTGCCTGAGCTGCTCGTCGTTCCCGGAACCCATCGACGCGTCCACGCTCTGCTTGAAGGTGTCGACCAGGATCTTGCGGGCCTGGTCGGCCGGCGTCGTGCCGGTGATCTGGGTGAAGAACGGGTCCTCGAGGGCCTTCACCGACGACGGGTAGATCGGGACCAGCTTGCAGAGCGCGAGCTGCTGCTCGGGCGCGGCGACGTACTTGAGCCAGGCGGCCGCGGCGGCCTGGTTGTCGGACTTCGCCGGGATGCCCATCACCTGCTGGCCGGGCATGTAGAACTTGCCGTCGGCGCCGAGTGCCGGCGGACCGACCACGATCGACGAGTACACCGCGGGCGCGTTCTTCTCCACGTTCAGCAGCGAACTGGACACGGCGGCCGGGTTGAACGCGATCAGCTTGTTCTCCAGCGACTGCGGCAGGTCCCGCGGGTTCTCGCTGAGCGCGCCGGGAGCGATCGCGCCCGAGCTGAACAGCGGTTTGAACTTCTCCAGCAGCGCGAGCGTCTGCGGGGTGTTGAACGCGGCCTTCTTGCCGTCCTCCGACAACAGCGCGACGCCGTCGGCCTGCACGACGCTCGAGTACGACATGAAGTTCGTCGCCGACTTCCCGGTGGCGTCGTGGTACTTCGTCGCGAGCGCGAGCACTTCGTCGTACGTCTTCGGTGGCTTGGCGGGGTCGAAGCCGGCCTTGGTCAGCAGGTCCTTGTTGTAGAACGACAGCGACGTCCCGCCGTTGTACCACGGGATCGCGATGCGCTTGCCGTCGACAACCATCGGCTCGGCCAGGTTGGGCAGGTAGGCGGCGACGTCCTGCTCGCTGAACAACGAGTTCAGGTCCGCCATCGACCCGGCGAACAGCCCACTCGTCGCGGACGTGAAGTTGACGACGTCCGGCACCTTCCCGCTGGCGATCGCTGCCAGCAGCTTGGTAGTGATGTCCGCACCCGGGACGTCGACCCAGTTGATGTGAACCTTCGGGTGTTCCTTCTGGTAGGCGTCGATCCACTTCTGGATGTCCGGCCCGTAGTTCTTCTGCAGGTTGATCGTCCACCACTCGACGTCGCCGGAGTAGGCGTCGGTGGACTTCTGCTGCGTGTCACCCCCGCCCGCGGGGCTGCCGGACACACAGCCGGCAAGGGCGAGAACGAGTGTGGCGACCACGGTGAGTCGGAGTCTGTGCAGGGGTCGGGCCATCGTTGGCTCCTCGAAACGGAATGTCCTAAACCTGGCTTACAGACATCAGAGTGTTCGCCATCGAACGGCGCGAGTCAACGGAAGAAGCCTGAAATTTTCTGCAGTTACCGCTTCCAGCGCAGGAAGTTGTGCGCTACGGTTCCCGTCAGCTTGGTATCTGAAATCAGGGTTTCAGACACGAGGAGCGAGGTATGCCGGGTCTTCGTGGCCGTGTGGTCGGCCAGCATTGGTACACGCCGTACGTGTTCATGCTGCCCGGACTGCTGTTCTATGCCGCGATGTTCGCGTGGCCGGCGGTGATCGCGATCCAGCTGGCGTTCTCCGACTACGACATCGTCCATCCGGTGCGCTTCTCCGGGCTGGACAACTTCGTCCGGCTGGCGCACGACCCGCGGGTCTGGATCGCGTTGCGGAACTCGCTGCTGTTCGTGCTGATGTTCCTGCCGCTGACCGTGGTCGCGCCGCTGTTCCTGGCGATGCTGGTGAACCTGAAGCTGCGCGCGATCCAGGCGTTCCGGATGCTCTACTACCTGCCGGTGATCACGTCGATGGTCGCGGTGGCGGTCGCCTGGCGGTACGTGTTCAACCGCGAGGGCGTCGTGAACTGGCTGCTCGGCCTCTTCGGCGCCGGCCCGACGGACTTCCTGCTCGACCGGCACTGGGCGCTGCCCACGGTGGTGCTGCTGGAGGCGTGGAAGAACGCCGGCCTGTTCATGATGATCTACCTCGCCGGGCTGCAGGCCGTGCCGTCGGACCAGATCGAAGCGGCGACGATCGACGGTGCCAACGCGTGGCAGCGGCTGATGCACGTCGTCGTACCGTCGCTGCGGCCGACGTTCGCGGTCACGCTGGTGCTCAGCATGCTCGAGGCGATGCGCGCGTTCGAGTCGGTCTACGTGCTGACCCGGGGTGGGCCGCTCGACTCCACTCTCACGCTCGGCTACTACATCTGGTCGAAAGCCTTCGAGGACTACGACATGGGGTACGCGAGCGCGGTCGGTCTGCTGCTCTGGGCGATCATGATCGTCCTGGCCGGCTTCAACCTCCTGGTGACCCGGCGGAGGGATGTCTGATGGCTCGCAGGTTGTACCGCCGACCCAGCCGGATCCGCCTGCGCCGCGTCGGGCTCTACGTCCTCCTGATCGCGGTCGCGGCGCTGTTCGTCGGGCCGTTCCTGATCCTGCTCAGTGCGGCGACCAAGCCGGCCAGCCAGGACGTGTTCGGGTTCCCACCGGACCTGATCCCGCGGCCGCCGGTCGCCGACTGGTTCCGCGAGGCGTGGACCACGATCCCGTACGCGCGGTTCCTGGTGAACTCGGTCATCTACGTCGGCATCACGATCCCGGTGTACCTCGTGGTGTCCGCGCTGACGGCGTACCCGCTGGCGCGGATCGCGTTCCGCGGGCGCGGCGTGTTCTTCATGCTGTTCCTGTCGATCATGTTCCTTCCGGGTGAGCTGATGCTGATCCCGCGGTTCCTGGTGATGAGCCAGCTCGGCCTGACCGACACGTTCGCGGCGGTGATCCTGCCCGCGATCCTGTCCTCGCTCGGGATCTTCCTGCTCCGCCAGGCGTTCTCGCAGATCCCCGACGAGATCATCGAGGCCGCGCGGGTGGACGGCGCGAACGAGTTCGCGATCTTCTGGCGGATCTGCGTCCCGATCGTCGCCCCGACCCTGGCCGTCCTGGCGATCCTCGGGTTCGTCTCGGTCTGGAACAGCTTCATCTGGCCGTTGGTGGTGCTGACCAGCCAGTCGAAGTTCCCGATCGCGCTCGGGATCGCCTACCTCAGCGGGGTCTCCGGCACCGACGTCCGCGGCCTCGCCGCCGGCACGGTGATCTCGCTGGTGCCGGTCATCGCCGTCTTCCTGTTCCTGCAGAAACGCATCCTCAACAGCATGGGTGGCGCCGTCAAAGGCTGACCCGCGCCAACCCGCCCCTACCTTTGTGAGGCATCGATGCAGCTCAGCCGTCGCACGCTCCTGCTCGGAACCACCGCCGGCGGAATCGCCGCCTGGACCGGTCTCCCAGCCCTCTCCGCCGCCGCCGACCCACTCGTCTACGACTCACCCACCGCCTTCGACGCCGCGCAGGCGGGATACCTCGCCTCGAACGCGCAGGACAACGAAGCCGGGCTCTACGCCTGGGGCGAGTCCTACTTCCTGCTCAGCCTGTTGCGGATGTACGAGGCCTATCAGGACGAGCGCTACCTCAAGACGTTCGAGGACCGCGCCCACCACCTGATGAAGACCACCGACCACGCGCGCAAGGTCACCGACTACAAGGGCCGTTCCGGCAAGGTGTGGCGCACCGCGGGCAACTACACCGCGGGTCATGGCGTCCTGCCGGACAGCGCCGGGAAACCAGCGGTGCAACTGCGCTGGGCAGGCAGCCGCGCGGGCGAGTCGACGGCCGAGGTCTCGAACGTTGTCGACAGCACCTTTGACCTCGTCCTCCGGAACCCGGCCACCACCACGGTCGTGACGCTGCACAACGTGACCCTCGATCCGGCGTCCCCGGCGTACGTCGTGACCGCGGTCAACAACGCCTACACCGCGGGACTGCGTTGGACCGCGGTCGATCTCCGCGATGCGCCGACAGCAGTATCCGTGAAGGCTGGCACGATCGCCTTCCAGTCGCAGTACTACGTGTTCGCGGTGCACACCGGGATGGTCGCGTTCCCGATGGCGCGGTACGCGCGGATGGTGCTGCAGTCGGCGAAGCTGCGACAGGGGCCGCGGCAGCAGTTCGCGCGGGAGGTGCTCGACGCGGCGACCGAGGCGGTCGCGTTCCATGACGGCGAGTGGGTCTCGCGGCCGGACGGGACCGGGGACTTCGTGTGGCCGAAGGGTGCGCCGATCCCGTTCGACGGGACGATCCAGCCGTACAACCAGAGTCAGGCGATCGGCCAGGTGCTGATCGAACTGTTCCGGGTCACCGGCAAACCGCAGTACCGGACACGGGTGCTGCAGATGCTGAAGGCGTACGAGCCCGCGCTGCGACCCGTCGGCGACGCGTACGTGTGGACCTATTGGCCGCCGTACAGCGAGTTGTACGCCGGGTATCCGAAGACCGCCGGGATCTCGGAGTACACGCCGTCGTACCCGGCGTCGAAGCAGATCGAGGACCTGAGTCACGCCGCGATCAGCACCGAGTTCGTGCACGCGGCGTACGACGCGGGGATCGACGGTGGGCCGGCGACCGACGTACAGCGGTTCACGAAAACCTTTACGCAGAAGCTGATCCGATCCGCGACCGAGGTCTGGTACCGCGTCGACGGGACGGGTGATGCGGTGCCGGCCAACGCGGTGCAGTGCGCACGATGGGGTGCGTACGCCGAGCAGGACGAGCTCGTGTACCAGCAGTCCCTGCGGGTGTACGACGCCGTGCAACTCGTGCCCGTGCAAGGGTCGCACGCATTGGGTATCGCGTATCTGAACTGGGCCAAGAACGCTGGATGGAGGAACAAGTGAGACTGCTCCGGATCCACACGCCGGACGGACTGCGGGACGCCGTACTGGACGACGACGGCCGGGTGCGGCCGCTGTCGGGCGCGGCCGAGCCGTTCGACGTAGACAGGTGGCGCACGAGAACGCCGGCGGACGAGTCGCTGGACTTGGCCGACGTACGCCTGGCGCCGCCGCTCGATCCCGGGAAGATCGTGTGCGTCGGGCTGAACTACGCCGATCACGCGGCCGAAGGCGGGCAGCAGGCGCCGGCCGAGCCGATCTTGTTCATGAAGGCGCCGGACACCGTCGTCGGTGCGCACGACGACGTGGTGATCCCGCGCGGCGGCGACAAGACCGACTGGGAGGTCGAGCTCGGCGTGGTGATCGGGCGCACCGCGGCGTACCTTGCCGACGAGTCCGAGGCACTGGCGCATGTCGCCGGCTATGTGCTGGTGAACGATGTGTCTGAGCGGCACTTCCAGCTCGAGCGCGGCGGTCAATGGGACAAGGGCAAGAACTCCGCGACGTTCTGCCCACTCGGCCCGTGGGTCCTGACCGCGGACGAGGTGCCCGACCCGCAGGCGCTCAAGCTCGGACTGGACGTGAACGGCGAGGCGTTCCAGGACAGTTCGACCGCCGAGATGATCTTCGGCGTCGCCCACCTGGTGCACTACATCTCGCAGTTCATGACGCTCTACCCGGGCGACGTGATCAGCACCGGTACGCCGGCCGGCGTCGGCGCGGGTCAGAAGCCGCCGCGGTTCCTGCGCGAAGGCGACGTACTGCGGGTCTGGGCGGACGGCCTGGGCGAGCAGCGCAACCGGCTCGTCGCGGCGACCTGATGAGCGCCTATCTGTCCGCGATCACGGAGCTGCTCGGGCGCATCGAGGCCGAGGAACAGGACTCGATCGCGGCCGCCGCGGGCCTGCTCGTGGACCAGATCGCCGCTGACCGCCTGGTCCACGTGTACGGTCCAGGCGGTCACTCGAACCTCGCGGCCCAGGAGATCTTCTTCCGCGCCGGCGGCCTGATGCACGTCTCCGCGATCCTCGACGAGGGCACGCTGCTGTCCAACGGTGCACTCCGCTCGATGGCGGTCGAACGTACGCCGGGGTACGGGCGGATCGTGATCGACACCGCTGGCGTGGGCGCGGGCGACGTACTGCTGCTCGTCAACGCCTACGGGATCAACGCGGCGCTGATCGACGCCGCGTTGACCGCGCGAGAACGCGGCGTACGGACGATCGGGGTCAGCTCCCGGCAGCACGCCGACCAGACCGCGGCGGATCATCCGGCCCGCCATCCGTCGCGGGCGAACCTGCACGAGATCGTCGACGTCGCCGTCGACACGAAGGTGCCGATCGGTGACGCGGTGCTGGAGTTCGACGGGCTGCCGGAGCGGGCCGGTGCGGTCTCGACGTTCGCGAACGCGTTCGCGCTGAACACGATCGTGCTGCGGACGCTGGAGGAGCTGCTGTCCCGGAACATCGCCCCGCCGGTATGGCGCAGTGGCAACGCACCCGGTGGGGACGAGGCGAACGCCCAGTTCCTCGACCGTTTCCGGCAGCGGGTCCGCTGGCTCTAGCCCTTCAGAGCAGTTGCGATCGCGTCCGCGACGGGCGTGGTCGGCCGGCCGATCAGCTGCGTGAGGTCATCGCTGCGGTAGGCCAGCCGGCCGCGCTCGATCGCGTTCTCAACCCCGACGAACATCTGCGCCACCGGCTCCGGGAAGCCGGCGCCGACCAGCACCTGCGTGTGGTCCGCGGGCGAGAGGTTGTTGTAGGCAACGTTCTGCCCACTTTGCTTCGCGAGCTCGGCGGCGTAGTCCGTCAGCGTCCAGTCGGTGTCGCCGTTCAGCTCGTACGCCCGCTTCTCGTGCCCGTCACCGGTCAGGACGACGGCCGCCGCGGCCGCGTAGTCCCGCCGCGCGGCGGACGCGATCCGGCCGTCACCCGCGCTGCCGAGCACCCCGTTGGTCAGCTGTCCGGCGATCTGGTCGGTGTAGACCTCGTTGTACCAGCCGTTGCGCAGGAACGTGTACGGCAGACCGGAGTCGAGGATCGCCTGCTCGGTCGCACGGTGGTCGGCGGCCAGGTCGAAGTCGGCCTCCGGGCCGCCGAGGATGCTGGTGTAGGCGATCCGGGCCACGCCGGCGTCCTTCGCGGCCGCGATGACCGCCTTGTGCTGGTCCAGCCGGTTCGGCTCCAGGCCCGAGATCAGCAGGACGGTGTCGCCGGCGCCGAAGGCCTTGGCCAGTGCGTCCGCGTCGTTGTAGTCGGCGATCCGGACCTCGACGCCGCGGTCCGCGATCGGGGCGGCCTTCTCGGCGTTCCGCGCGACCGCGACGACCTGGTCGGCCGGGACCCGCTGGAGCAGCTCATCGACGACGAGAGTGCCCAGGTGGCCGGTGGCGGCGGTGACGACGATGCTCATCAGTACTCCTTGGTGATTGGTGGGATGTCACCGACAGTAGACGAGCCTGACGAGCGGATCTATGTCCACGGAGCGCTGATTTATGTCTCATCGTCTTGAGGGCAGCGCGTATCATGACAGGTATGGATGTACTTGCCGATGTCGTCGCCGCGATGAAGACCGGCCCCGCCACCTCCGGACGCACCGACGTCCGGGGCCCATGGGGTCTCGGTTTCGTGCACTCGTTCGGCGCCACCTTCCACCTCGTCCTGCAGGGTACGGCGTGGTTGCTGCCGCCCGACGGCGCGCCGATCCCGCTCGGCCCGGGCGACGCGGTGCTGCTGCCGCGCGGCCTGGACCACTCGCTCGTCGACCACCCGGACTCGCCGGTGGTGCCTTTCGACCCGACGGTCGAGGAGCCGCAGCAAGGTCAGGGTGCCCGCGCGCTGTTGCTGTGTGGGACCTACCGGCTCGACCGCGAGCGGCCGCATCCGGTGCTGAGCCGGCTGCCCGACGTGGTCGTCGTACCGGCGAATCCGGGGCAGCACCGATCGTTGCACACGGCAATCAGCATCCTGGGGGAGGAGCTCGACGCGCAGCGGCCGGGCGCGGCGGCCGTCGTACCGGCGCTGGTGGATGCGTTGCTGGTGCTGATCCTGCGGGCCTGGTTCGAGGACAACGACTGCCCGACGGATCGCGGCTGGGCTCGGGCGCTGACCGATCCCGCGGTGGTGCAGTCGCTGGAGCTGATCCACGAGAAGCCGGGGTCCGCGTGGACGGTCGCCGACCTCGCGGCGGATGTCGGGTTGTCGCGCGCCGCGTTCGCGCGCCGGTTCACCGACGCGGTGGGGGAGCCGCCGCTCACCTACCTGTCCCGCTGGCGGATGACGACCGCGGCGCGCCTGCTGCGCGATCACGACCAGCCACTCGCCACGGTGGCGAAGGAGATCGGCTACACGTCGGAGTTCGCGTTCGCGAAGGCCTTCAAACGAGACTTCGGAGTACCGCCGGGGACCTATCGCAAGCAGCTCACCCCGGCCTGAGAATTGCTCAGCTCACCCTGTAGGAAACTTACGGGTTCTGAGTGATCATGGGCAGCAAGCACCACACACACTCACGGTTCCCCAATGGTCACCGGCAGTTCGACCGGCGCGGGGGCCTACCGCCCTGAGTACCCGTGAAGGTGAGGCCCATGAGCCCAATCAGTCGCAGGACCCTAGTTCTCGGCGGACTCGCCGCGGCTGGTGTCGGCGCCCTCCCGGCTGCCGCCCAGTCGTCCGTGATCACCGCCACCGCCGCCGTCCCGTACCCGTTCCAGCTGGGCGTCGCCTCCGGTGAACCGGACGCGAACAGCGTCGTACTCTGGACCCGGCTGGCGCCCTCGCCGACCAACGCCGACGGTCAGGGCGGGATGGCGAACGCCGATGTCGCCGTCGACTGGCAGGTGTCGACCACCGACACGTTCAGCACGCTGGTCTCCTCCGGCACCGTGACCGCCCAGTTCGCGTCCGCCCACTCGGTGCACGCGATCGCCGGTGGTCTCAGCCCGGACGCCGACTACTTCTACCGGTTCCGTGCCCAGGGTCACATCTCGCCCGTCGGCCGGACCCGCACCACCCCCGCGATCGGTGCGGCCGGCCGGGACCTGCTGATGGCGTTCACCTCCTGCTCGCATTACGAGGAGGGGTACTTCACCGTCTACCGCCGGATGGCCGAGGAGAACCCGGGCGTCATCCTGCACCTGGGCGACTACATCTACGAGTACGGCGCGACCGCGGGCCGCCCGCGCCTGCACCTCGGCACCGAGATCGTGACGATCGCGGACTACCGCCGCCGGTACGCGCAGTACAAGACGGACCCGGATCTGCAGGCAGCGCACGCTGCGGCGCCGTGGATCGTCGTACCGGACGACCACGAGGTGGAGAACAACTACGCCGGCACCGTGCGCGAGAACAACACACCGGCACTCACTGCGGCGCAGTGGACGGCGCGGCGGTCGGCGGCGTACCAGGCGTACTACGAGAACATGCCGCTGCGGCCGGCGCAGGTGAACAGTGGCAACAGCATCCAGCTGTACCGGCGGCTGCGGTGGGGGAGTCTCGCGACCTTCCACATGCTCGACACCCGTCAGTACCGCAACGACCAGGCCTGTGGTGACGGCTGGCAGCAGTGCTCGGACGCCGATCTGGCCAACCGCAGTCTGCCCGGCAACTCACAGGAGACCTGGCTGCTGGACGGACTGAACCAGCACCTGGGGACCTGGGACATCATCGGCCAGCAGGTGTTCTTTGCTCGCCGGTTCAATGCGTCCGGCGCGAGCATGGACTCCTGGGACGGGTACCGCGCCTCGCGGGCGCGCATCCAGCAGGGCTGGGTGGACCGGTCGGTGCGCAACCCCGTCGTACTCACCGGGGACGTGCACCGGGCGTGGGCCAACGACATCAAGGCCGACTACAACAACGCGAACTCGGCGACCATCGGCAGCGAGCTCGTCACCAGCTCGGTGACCTCGAGCGGTGACGGCGACGGGTCGACCACCGTTCCGGATGTCGGCACCAACCCGTGGCTGAAGTTCTACAACAACCGCCGCGGCTACGTCCGGGCGACGATCAGCCCGACCGAGATGAAGGCCGACTTCCGCAACGTCGCGAAGGTGTCCGAGCACGGCGCCGCCGCGGCGACCGTGAAGTCGTTCGTCATCCAAGACGGCCAGCCCGGCCTGCAGGCGGTGTGACCGTGAAGAAAACGATGAAGAAGACGCTCGCTATTACCGCCCTGGCAGCGATCGCGCTGACCTGCACGGCCACCACCGCTGACGCCCACATCGCAGCACCCACATGGGTCGCGGCCAACAGCGTCGCCACTGGCGACCAGGACACGCCGTCGGTGGCGACCAACAAGAACGGGTACGTCGCAGTTGCCTGGGAAGACGACCGCGACACCGACAACGCGACCGACAACGTGCACAGCGAGATCTACCTGCGGCTGTTCCGCAACGGCACCGCTGTGTACGAGAAGAAGCTGTCCGCCGGCGGCAGCACCGGAGTGACCAACTGGCGGCACCTGCACCCGGACGTCGGGCTCGACGACAACGGCAACGCGGTCGTGGTCTGGCAGGACGACCCGGACGGCAACGGGTACTACAACATCCCGTACCGCGTCGTGAACACCGCCGGCACCGTCACTGCGTCGGGCAACGCCAATAGCAGCTCCACCGGTCAGCAGATCAACCCCCGTGTCGCTGTGGACCCGGATGGCGCGCCCTCCGGTGCTGCTGTCGCTTTCACCGCTGTGTGGGAGGACATCCAGACCGGTGCGCAGCCGACTGTGAAGGCGGCTGGGTTCACTGGCCCGACCACGCGCGCCTGGGAGGTGACCGCGTCCGCCACGACCGGGCAGAACCACAACCCGGACGTAGCCGTGTCGGCATCAGGTGACGCGGTTGTCGTGTGGGACGACGACAGTGATGGCAACGGGTTCTACCAGGTCGGTCTGGTCCGGCTGGGTCGTTCGAACGGTTCTGCCACGCTGTCCCGCCGGTCCGCGAACGCAACGGCCGACGGTCAACAGCAGCACGCCTCAGTGGCTGCCAACTTCAACGGTGACTTCGCCGTGGCGTGGGAGTCCGACCACACCGGTACCGCAGGAGCCTGGACCCGTAGCTTCACCTCGACGGGTACTGCGCACTACGCGGACACGCTGGTCGCGGACGGCGGTAGCTGGCCGTCGATCGGCATCGACGACCAGGCGCAGTCCGTTGTCGGCTGGACGGTCCAAGGCGCCGACCCTGATGTCTGGGTCCGCGGCTTTGGCACGGACGGCACCGACACGGGCCGTCTGTCGGCGCAGAAGCTCAGCTCGGTGACCACAGGTCGGCAGGAGCAGATGGCGGTCGCAGTCTCGCCGTACGCCGAGGTGGCGGTCGCCTACACCGACGACAACGATGGCAACACCTACGACCAGGTCATGCTCGGCACGGGAATCTCCAACAACAGTTGGTGATCCGGAGCGGCGCGCTGTCCTGCTAGCCGGACAGCGCGCCGTGCGCGAGCAGGCTCTCGGCGGTCTCCGCGATGGTGTCCTGGACCGGGCGGGCCTTCCAGCCGAGGAGCCGCTCGGCCTTCGCGCTGGTCGCGTCGAAGTCCTGCCCGAGCTGCGGCCGGAGCGCGCGCAGTTGCGGGTTGACGGCGCCGAGGACGCGCGCGAGGAACACCGGCAGCTCGCGGGTCGGTGCCTTGGCGGCCCGGTCCCCGAGCCGCTCCCGCAGGATGCGGGCGACCTCGACCATCCGCAGGCTGCGGCCGGCCGACGCGAGCCACCGTTCACCGGCCGCCGCCGGGTCGGTCATCGCGCGGAGGTGCAGGTCGGCGACGTCGCGGACGTCGACCCAGCTGGTGCCGAACGGCGGGCAGGCCGGAACGGAGCCCTCGAGCATGCTGCGAATCGTCCGCAACGACGGCGGATCATCCGGTCCGAGCACCGGACCGAGCACAGCGACAGGATGTACGGCGGCGAGCTCGAGCCCGTCGCCTTCGTCTCGAATGAACTGCCAGGCGGCCCGTTCGGCCAGCGTCTTCGACTTCTGGTACGGCGCGATGTCCGCGTCCACGTTCGTCCAGTCCTGCTCCGTGTACGGCGCCGACCGTCGCGGATGCCCGTACCCGATTGCACCGAACGCACTGGTCAGCACGACCCGGCGTACCTTCGCGTCACGGGCGGCTCGGAGAACCCGCAGCACGCCGTCCCGCGCGGCGGCGATCATCGCCTCCTCGCTCTCGGGCGCGTTCCGCAGCGTCGGCGAGGCGACGTGCAGCACGTACGCACACCCGGCGACCGCGTCCGCCCACCCGTCGTCGCTCTGCAGATCGGCGCGGACGACGGTCAGTCGCGCGTCCTTGAAGTGTGCGGCGCTGTGCAGTTGGGCGCGGAGCGCGGGCTCCTTGCGTAGGTCGCGAACCGTCGTGCGGACGGCGTACCCGGCCTGCAGCAGCGTGAGCACGCACCAGCTTCCGATGAACCCGGATCCTCCGGTCACCAACACCTTGTCCATGCGAGTGCCATTCCTGGGGTAGATTATCTGGAGAGGTCTCCAGATACGGTAGTGGAGAGGTCTCCACTTAGCAAGTGAGGTGTTGTGGTTCGTTCAGATGCCCGGGAGAACCGGGAGCGCATCCTCGCGGCCGCCCGTGAGGCGTTCGCCGCCGACGGGTCCACGTCGATGAACCAGATCGCGCAGCGGGCGCGCGTTGGCGCGGGCACGCTGTACCGCAACTTCCCGACGCGCGAGGCGCTGGTTCTCGCGATCTACCAGGACGAGGTCGAGCGGTTCGTCGGCACCGTTCCGGAGTTGCTGACCGAGCTGCCGCCGCTCGAGGCGCTGCGGAGTTGGACGACCGATCTCGTCGAGGCGATGCGCCGCAAGCACGGACTGGGTGATGCGCTCGGTCCGAGTGCGCAGCAGGCGATCACCGAGCAGACGTACGGGCCGGTGATCGCCGCGATCACGGAGCTTCTCGACGCCGGGAAGAAGGACGGCAGCATCCGGAGGGACGCGGACCCGGGCGACTTCCTCCAGCTCACTGGAGCTCTCTGGCGCGCCAGTCCGGATCGTTCGCCCAGGATGCTCGGGCTGATCCTCGATGGGTTGTCAGTGTCGTCAGTGTGAGGTAGGGGACAACGTGCTCAGTACGGTGTCCTCGGGGGTCACGACATCGAGGCGGGTGATGTCCTGGAGCGAGAACGACGTACTCGCTGGGACTTCGGCCTGGTACTTGCCGTTGGCTGCCCACCAGCCGGCTGTCTCGGTGGTGCCGTTGCGGTTGTGAACGACGAGCATGCAGTGCTCGTCGGGCTGCAGGTCGTTGAGCTTCAGCTGAATGTCCGTGCCCCAACCGCGGCTGACCAGCTTGGCTGTGCTGTCGAGTCCGCCGACGCCGTTCGTTGCTGTCCAGGTCGCCGACGCCGGAGCCGCCAGTAGGCCCCAGGTGAGCGCGCCACTGGCCAGTGCGGTGCCGGCCGCCGCGAACTTCCACCGCCGCTGTTTGGTGGGGTGCCGTCGCCGAGTGAGGTGCAGCGGCGCGGGCTCAGGTGCTTCCGCCTCGACCTCCTCCAGGGGTACGCCGTGCAGCAGTCCGGGCAGAGGTGCGAACTGCAGGAGGGTCTCGCGACACGCTGCACAGCCCGCAAGGTGTTCTTCGGTCGTACGGCGCTCGGATGCCTCGAGCGCGCCGAGCACGTACGCACCGATCGACAGCGTCTCGGGGCACGTCATGAGCCGGTCACTCCTCGTTCCTCCAGCGCCGCGCGTAACGCGTGCAGCGCGTAGTAGCTGCGCGACTTCACCGTCCCCGGCGGTACGCCGAGCACGACAGCCGCCTCGTTGACGGTGCGGCGCCGGTAGAACAGCTCGATGATCACCTGACGGTGGTCCTTGCTGAGCCCACGCAGTACCTCGATCACCTGCCAGACCTGCAGAACCCGGTCGATGTCGTCACCGAGCGCCGGGAAATCGCGGTCGTCGATCGGTACCTCCGTCACCCGGGCGCCCTGGCGGCGGCGCCCCGAGATGACCAGGTTGCGGGCGACCGTGAACAGCCAGCGCCCGGCCCGGTCCGGGTCCAGGTCGGCCGCGTGTGTCCAGGCCCGCGCCATCGTCTCCTGCACGATGTCCTCGGCGTACTGGCGGTCGCCGCCCACCGAGCGCAGTACGTAGCCGAACAGCGGCCGCCGGTACCTGTCGTACAGCGCGCGGATCACCGTGTCGTCATCCACACCTTCGAGTACGTACGACGGGCCCAGACGGTTCAATCCGAAACTTCCCTGAACCGCCGGTCCGGATCCCGCGTATCAGCGGGGGAGAGGAGATTCCGATGAAAACCACAATCTTGTTGCTCGGAGCAACCGTAGGCGGGCTCGGCACGCTGGCGGCCTGTGGCGGCGGCAGCACCACGCCAGGCGCTGCCGGCGCCGCCCCGGCCGCTGCCGCGATCGCGGTCCACAACGTCAGCGGTATCGGTCAGACCCTGGTCGACGCCTCCGGGAAGACCTTGTACTTCGCCGACCAGGAGGCCGGCGGGATGATCAAGTGCACCAGCAGCTGCACGAGCGTCTGGGTACCCGCCACCGGTACCACCGCCGACACCAAGGCGGTCAGCGGTCTGGGCACGATGAAGCGTTCCGACACCGGCGCGGACCAGCTCACCTACCAGGGCAAGCCGCTGTACACCTTCAAGTTCGACACCGGTGCGGGACAGGCCAAGGGCAACAATGTCTCCGACAGCTTCTCCGGCACGAGTTTCACCTGGCACGCCGCCACAACCACGGCGGCGGCCGCACCAACAACGTCCCCATCCAAGTCCTCGGGCGGAGGCGGCTACGGCTACTGACGCACTGAGGGTGCTGTGGTGGCGGGGTTCTTTCGACCCGTCACCACAGCACGCATTGTTCAGTGGTTGGGGATGAAGACGACTGCGTCGCCGACCGCGCGTTCGGCGCCGGCGGTGTTGCTCGGGCGGTTGACGACAGTGCCGTCCTGCAGCGCCATCGCGGTCGACCCGCCGCCGTCCAGGTTGATCGCGTCGGACAGGCCGAGTGCCTTCGCGACCGCGGCGGTCTCGGCCATCGTGGTGCCGACGCTGGTGGTCTGCCGGCCGTCGAGCGTGGCCAGCACGATCTTCCCGTCCCGCGTCGTCCCGGCGATCGTGCGCGGGTTGCGGTCGAAGAAGCTGCCGCTGCCGCCCGGTACGACGATCTCGCCGTTCTTGGTGAGCTGGTAGCGACCCGTCACGCCGTACAGACCGTGGCGCAGCGGGACCGTGCGGCCGTTCTCGTCCGACACCGCGAGATCCGTGCGCAGGCAGCCCTTCGCGGCGACCTTCAACAGTGCGGCGGTGTCCTGACCGGTGGCCTGCAACGAGGTCTGGCTCGCGGTGAGGGTCGTTCCGCGAGTGGTCGACGTACGGACGACGCAGCCGCGGCGGTCGAGCACGACCTCGACGCCGGCACCGGCCGGGGTCGAGGCGGCGAACTCCGGGGTGAAACGGACGACGTCACCCGGGACCGTGCACGCGGTCTGGTCGGGCAGCGTCGCGCAAGCGGTCGGCACCACCGGCGGGTGGTTGATGAACTCCAGCGGGAGCTCCGCGCCGGTGAAGCGGTTGTGGACGCTGCCGGTCCAGCGCAGGTGACCGGTCACCACCTTGTTGCTGTTGGCATCGATCACCAGGTTGGCCTCGGTCGGATCGGTGAGCGGCTCGCTGAGCAGCTTGCCGTCGGAGATCCCGAGCCCGACCGGGTCACCCGGGTACGTCGGGTTCGCGGTGAAGGTGAAGAACGAGGCGTTCACGCCGGCCAGCGCGCCCGACAACTTCATCAGGTCCGAGGTCTTCTCGACTTTGGCGAGGTCCGGACCGTAGGTGGTCCGCAGGTGGCCGTCGGCGCGCCGCGGGTCGATCGTCAGTACGTTCACGACCCACGGACCGCGCGTCGTGGTGTTGATCTGGTCGGCCGGTGCGGGGTCGGTGCCGCGGACGATCCGGGTCAGCGTGACGCCGCGCGCCAGCGCCCGGTCGCTGCGCGTCTCCGCCAGGTCGGCGTCCCCGAGCGGCAGGCCCTGCCCGGCCGGAACGACCGTCGGACCCTGCGCCTCCACCGGGGCCGCGCCGGCGGTCGGGATCCCGGCGGCGAGGACGCCGAACACGGCGGCCGCCCCCAGGACGGTCTTGAACACTCGAGCGGAAGTAGTCATACCGACCATCGTCGGAGTTCCCGGTGGAATGTTCCCGATCCAGCGTCTGACTCGGCAGCATCTTCCAGGTGACGGTTCAGCGTCGCTCAGGGCCGCGGTGCCAGCCGGATCACCGGGAGCTCCCGGTCGGTCTTCTCCTGGTACTCCGCGAAGCGCGGCGACGCGGCCACGATCTGCTGCCACGCCTCGTCCCGCTCGGGACCGTGCAGTTGCTCCGCGCGGACGTCGAGCGTCTCGCCGCCGATGTCGATGCGGACCTTGTCCGGGTTCGCGGCGAGGTTGTAGTACCAGGCCGGGTTGCCGGGCGCGCCGGCCGCGGAGGCGACGATCAACCGGCTGCCGTCGGTGCCCGGGAACCAGCCGACCGGCGTGAACCGCTCGGCGCCGGACTTGCGGCCGATCGTCCGCAGGACCAGGGCGTCGAAGCCCATCATCTTTTTCGCGCTACCGCGCCGGATCCGGCGCGCCACGAAGCCGTTCGCGAAGCGCAGCAGGCGTCCCTTGGGTTGCCGGGCCCCGTGGGTGCCGGCTTTGGTGTCGAAGCTCATCGCGAAGCCACCGCCTCGGTCTCGTGCACGGTGCGGGTAGTGCGGACCGTGTCGTCGTGCGTGAAGGGTTTGCCCTCGAGGTTGAAGCTCCAGGAGATCGTCGGCGTGATCCGCAGGTAGCTGCCGGCGCCGAACCGCCCCGTGCGCTCGACGAGCTCGGCGGTGCCGTAGATCCGCAGGTACCGCGGGACCCACGGGTCGGTCGACGGCAGGTCGTCGAGGATCACCGCGACCTTGGAGTTGCCGGCCCGCACGTTGCGGAACTTCCGGGTCTTCACCGGGTCGATGCCGCCGATGAACAGATGCGTGCCGTCGTACTCGAAGCCGACCGGGACGGCGTCCGGCTGCCCGTCGGTGCCGACGGTGGCGAGCCGGGCGAGGGGTTGGGAGCGCAGGTACTGGCGCTCCTCGTCGCTGAAAGACATCGGTCCTCCTCGATGGTTAATGCCGCGTACTGTACGCGTGATTAACCATACATGGCCTGTACCGTAGTTCCGTGAGTGAGACGTGGGCCGAGCAGCTGGACGCCGGCACGGGGCTGATGCAGCTGACCAGCATGGTCCAGGGCATCTACGTGACCGTCTCGGAGCGCCACGAGCTCACGCCGGTGCAGGCCCGGTTGCTGTGCGTGCTGATCGGCGGGCCGCGCGGGATGGCGGAGCTCGCGCAGATGTTCGGGGTCGAGAAGGCCGCGCTCACCGGGCTGATGGACCGGATCGAGAAGCGTGGGTTGGCGGCGCGATCCGCCGTACCGGGAGATCGGCGAGCGGTCCAGGTGACGTTGACCGACGACGGGCGGCAGGCCGCGACCGCGTTCCACACCGACATGGGTGCGGCGCTGGGGCAGCTGACCGATGCCATTCCGGCGGCCGATCGGGAAATGTTCCGCAGTACGGTCGCGGGCATGCTGTCGAGGTGCCGCACGTCACCGTCCAGCGAGTGAGCATCCGGCGGTCGCGGACAGCGTTTACCCCTACGATCGCAGCGTGTCCAACCCGTTGAGGACCTGAGTGTCCGCCGTCGTCGGTGCTTTCGGAGCGCTGGTCGCAGTGGCCGTGCTCGGGTACGTCGTCGGCCTCTTCGGGGTACTGCGCAAGCAGGACGAGCTCGTCCTGTCCCGGCTGGCGTTCTTCGTCGCGACTCCGGCGCTGCTGTTCACCACGGTGGCGCGTGCCGATCTCCGCTCGATCTTCTCGGTGGTGCTGGTCACCAACCTGGTGAGTCTGTTCGTGGTCCAGGTGATTTTCCTGGTGATCGCGGCGGTGATCTGGCGACGGACCCGGTCCGAGGCGACGATCGGCGTGCTCGCGTCGTCGTACGTGAACGCTGGAAACCTCGGCGTACCGGTGGCGGCGTATGTGTTGGGCGACGGAGCGCTGGTCGCGCCGATCGTTTTGTTCCAGGTTCTCGTGATGGCGCCGGTGGCGTTCGCCGTACTGGACGGGGATCGGCAGGGGTCCGGGCGGCGGGTGTCGTTGCGGACCGTCGTGACGCGGCCGCTGCGTAATCCGCTCACCGTGGCGTCGTTGCTCGGGTTGTTGGTGTCGCTGCTGGGCGTGCGGTTGCCGGAGATCGTGATGCGGCCGATCGACCTGGTCGCCGCGGCCGCGGTGCCGGTCGCGCTGATTGCGTACGGGTTGAGCCTGAGCGCGGGGACGAAGGACTCGATCACCTTGCGGCGGGACGTGATCCTCGCGGTCGGGCTGAAGACGTTGGTGCAGCCAATGGCGGCGTACGCGATCGCCCGCTGGGCGCTCGACCTGCACGGAACCGCCCTGCTGGCACCGACGCTGCTCGCCGCGCTACCGACCGCACAGAACGTCTACGTGTACGCCGTGCACTATCGCGCGAGCCGAACCCTCGCGCGCAGCGCCGTACTGCTGAGCACGCTGCTGTCGATCCCGGTGATGATCCTGATCGCCGGACTGCTGGCCTGACGCTACTGCCACGCGGTCAGAAGCTGCTCGGGTGTCACTGCCTGGACGCCGTCGACCGCAACGCCGGCGCGGGAGACGGCGACGAGCGGGACGGATTCGTCCGCTCCAGGCAGTTGCGACCGGTGCACGAGCAATCGGGCGAGATCGCGCGCATCGAACCGTTTCCGCTCGAGCCACTTGATTGAGCCCACCGCTGTGATCCGCTGCGCGACCGGCCCACGATCGGCCGCGACGATGTCGATCTCCGGATCGTTTGTCCTCGTCCAATAGCCGCCGACCGTGCCGGTGCCGTCTGGCAGCCCGTCGGCGCGCAGGCGCAACAGCGACTCGCGGACGACGGGCTCGATGGCGCGGCCACGCCAAGATGGCCAGGACGTTCGGATGCGCGTCAGCGTGAGGTCTCCACGGCCACGCTCGATCTCCGCGAGATACGGACCCAGGAACGCCAGCCAGAAGCGGAGGTGCGGGTCGGCGATGTAGTAACGGGTCTCCTTGGACGGGCGCGTTGACAGTGGTGTCACAGCCTCGACGACCCGCTTGAGACCCAGCAGTTGGAGAGCGCGATTGAGGCTGGTTGCCGGAAGCCCGCCGGCCGCACGGCCGATGAGTGTATGCGTACGTTCGCCCGAACCGATCGCAGCGAGGACCAGCCGAGCTTGCGCGTCGGCAGGAAACTCCGCGGCGAGGGACCGCTCTCCACTGACGATCAGCGCCGAGGTCGGATCGGCGACGGCCTCCCCGAGGTAGTCGAAGACAGTGCCGCCGGCCGGCCACTCGTCCAGCACCATCGGGAGACCGCCGGAGACGAGGAAAGCATCGAATGCCTCGGCCGGCTTCAGCTTGAGCATGGCGGCGACGTCGGCCGGGCTCAAGGGCGGCAGAACCATCTCGGTTCCGCGCTGATGGAACGGCCGATCGTACTGGTTGAGCCGCTCCATCATCGCGAGATCCGACCCCACGCAGAGCAGCAGTACAGGCTTACGTGACAGCTCCCGGTCGTAGAGCTTCTGCAGTGTTCCCTCGAAACCGGGGTCGTTGGTGATCAGGTACGGCATTTCGTCCAGCACTACGATGCTGGGCTTGTCGGTCGGCAGCGCTGCGGCCAGCAACTGCAGGGCGGCGTCCCAGTCGTGCGGCATCTGTCCAGCGAAGAGGCCGGCTCGGGGAAGGGTCGACGCGGATCCTGCCTCCATGAACAGGCGCAGGTCGGTGGCCGTGTTCGACTGCGCCGACGCCGTGAAGAAGAAGCTCGGTACGCCGGAACGCTCGATGAACTCCTCGACGAGTCGCGACTTGCCGACCCGACGCCGGCCGCGCATCAGCACGGCTTTGCCCGGGCGGCCTGTCCGCCCTCGCTGCTCGACCCGGTGCAGCAGTCGATCGAGTGTCTCGAGTTCGCGGGCTCGGCCGTAGAAGTGGTCCATTGGTTCCGCCCTCGATCAACCGTATTTGATAGGCCCAAAAATGAACATACCAAACTTGGTTGTCTTTGCGTTCGAGGTCAGCCCATTGCCTTGAAGGCTTCCTCCGCGACCGGCGCGACCTGGTCGACGTTGACGCCCTCGTTGGCGGACTGGGCGATCACGGTCAGCGTGTTGCTGCCGCGATAGCACTGGGTCGGCAGGTTGCCGGTCGACTCCACACAGGTAGAGCTGCCGACCTTCTTGATCTTGTCCGGGGTCGCACCCGAGTCCTTGACGGTCTTGTCGATGTCGACCTTGCCGCGCAGCGCGATGATCACATACATCCGGTTGCCGTCGACGGTGCCGTACGCCTCGACCGTCGCCTGCTTACCGTCGTTGATCCGGCTCAGCGCCTCGCGTGTCTGGTCCAGTTGCAGCTGGTCGCGGATCTCCTTGTCGGTGATCCGGTCCAGGCCGGCGAGCTTGGCCGGCGGGTTGATGCCACGGTTCGTGTTCAGCCGGTTGAGCGGGCCGAGACCCCAGACGTACCCGAGCAGCGCCAGTACGACCAGGATGACGACCGCGCCACCCAACGTCAGCCAGGCACCGCTGAGCCGCCGCAACCCCTTCTTCTTGGGCTGTTCGGCCTTCGCGTCAGTCTTGGCGTCGGCCTTCGCGTCCGCCGTCGTGGCTGCCTTCGTGTCCGCTTTCGTGTCCGTCGTGCCGCTCGGATCCGTGGCCGCCTGCGCCGGCCCGGCCGGGACGGCCGCCAGCTCGGCGGTGTCCGCACCGGCGTCGGTCGCCGGGGCGCCCTGATCCTTCGGATCCGCCGGGGTGGTGGGGTCGCTCATCGGATAGCTCCTCGGGACGTACGGTCGCGGGGTTCACTCCCGATGCTTCCACATCAGGACAACGGCTTCATCAGGACAACCGGCTTCGCAGGGTAGCCGGTCGCTGACACGCACAGGTGCCCGCCTCCCCGGTGGGGAAGCGGGCACCCGGAACGCCTGCTGTCAGAGGGTCGCGACGACCTTCACCGCGTCGGAGTCGTCGGCGTTCCAGACGATCTCGCCGGTGATCCGGCCGGCCGCCCGCAGGTCCGGCTCGGCGCGCTCGGCCAGCGCCAGCCGGGCGGCGGGCCCGCTGACCTCGACCTTGGAGACCTCGGTCTTCATCGAGACCTGCGCCTCGGACTTCGCGCCACGGATGCCGGCGAGCACCTCGGAGACCGCGTCCAGCACCTCCGGCTCCTGGTCCGCGATCGTCAGGTCGACGTCGGCCACCGGCCAGCTCGAGCGGTGGATCGAACCCTCCTGCCACCACGACCAGACCTCTTCGGTCGCGAACGGCAGGTACGGCGCGAGCAGCCGGAGCTGGACCGACAACGCGACCGCCAGCGCAGCCTTCGCCGAAGCCGCCGCGGCGTCACCCTGACCGCCGTACGCGCGCTCCTTGACGAGCTCGACGTAGTCGTCGCAGAACGTCCAGAAGAACCGCTCGCTGACCTCGAGGGCTCCGGTGTAGTCGAACCGTTCGAAGGCCGCCGTGGCGTCGATGACGACCGAGCGCAGCTTCTGCAGCATCGCCAGGTCGACCGGCTCGGTGACCGCGGCCGGGTCGACCGTGGTGGCCCCGAAGCCGAGGACGAACTTCGACGCGTTCAGGACCTTGATCGCGAGCCGGCGGCCGACCTTCATCTGCGACTCGTCGAACGGCGAGTCCATGCCCGGGCGCGCCATCGCCGCGCGCCAGCGCACGGCGTCGGAACCGAACTTGTCCAGGATCTCCGACGGGACGACCGCGTTGCCCTTGGACTTCGACATCTTCTTGCGGTCCGGGTCGACGACGAAGCCGGAGATCAGCGACCGCGCCCACGGGAGCGTGCCGTTCTCGAAGTGTGCCCGGACGACACGGGAGAACAGCCAAGTGCGGATGATCTCGTGAGCGTGCGTGTTCAGGTCCATCGGGAACGTCCGGCGGAACAGGTCGTCGTCCCGCTCCCAGCCGCAGACGATGTGCGGGGTCAGCGAGGACGTCGCCCAGGTGTCCATCACGTCGGGGTCGGCCTCGAAGCCACCCGGCTTGCCACGCTGCGACTCGTCGTACCCGCGCGGGGCCTGCGAGGTGGGGTCGATCGGCAGCTCGGCCTCGGACGGCATCAGCGGGTGCGCGTAGTCCGGCTCGCCGTCCTGGTTCAGCGGATACCAGACCGGGAACGGAACACCGAAGTACCGCTGGCGGGAGATCAGCCAGTCGCCGTTCAGCCCCTCGACCCAGTTCAGGTAGCGGTGCCGCATGTGCTCCGGGACCCAGGCGAGCTCGTTGCCGCGCTCGATGAACTCCTGCTTGAGCACGGCGTCGCGGCCGCCGTTGGTGATGTACCACTGGCGGGTGGAGACGATCTCGAGCGGCTTGTCGCCGTTCTCGTAGAAGTTCGCCATCCGCTCGGTCTTCTTCGGCTCGCCGTCCAGGTCGCCGCTCTCGCGGAGCTTGCCGACCATCAGCTCGCGCGCGCTGAAGACCGTCTTGCCGGCGAGTTCGCCGTACAGCTCCGCGGAGCCCTCGAGCCAGGCCGGGGTGTCGCGGAGCAGCCTGCCGTCGCGGCCGATCACCGTGCGGACCGGGAGTTGCAGCTCGCGCCACCACTGGATGTCGGTCTGGTCGCCGAACGTGCAGCACATCGCGATACCGGCGCCCTTGTCCATCTCGGCGGCCGGGTGCGCGAGGACCGGGACCTCGACACCGAACAGCGGCGACGTCACCGTCGTACCGAACAGGTGCTTGTAGCGGTCGTCGTCCGGGTGCGCGATCAGCGCGACGCACGCCGGGATCAGCTCCGGGCGGGTGGTCTCGATGTAGATCGGGCCGTCCGCGCCGTGGAACGCGACCCGGTGGTAGGCGCCCGGATACGCCCGGGCCTCCATCTCGGCCTGCGCGACCGCGGTCTGGAACGTGACGTCCCAGACCGTCGGCGCCTCGGCCAGGTACGCCTCGCCGCGGGCGAAGTTCCGCAGGAAGGCGCGCTGCGACGTACGCCGGGAGTCCTCGGAGATCGTGGTGTAGAGGTACGACCAGTCGACGCTCAGGCCGACCTGGCGCCACATCGCCTCGAACGCCTGCTCGTCGATGTGGGTCAGCTCACCGCACAGGTCGACGAAGTTCTGCCGGGAGATCGGGATCTGCTTCTTCGGGTCCGGCTTGGCCGGGGGAGTGAACTCCGCGTCGTAGGGCAGCGACGGGTCGCACTTGACGCCGTAGTAGTTCTGGACGCGGCGCTCGGTGGGCAGGCCGTTGTCGTCCCAGCCGATCGGGTAGAACACCTGCTTGCCGCGCATCCGCTGGAAGCGGGCGACCAGGTCGGTGTGGGTGTAGCTGAAGATGTGGCCGACGTGCAGCGACCCCGAGACCGTCGGCGGGGGCGTGTCGATGGAGAACACATCGGCGCGCTCGGCGGTGCGGTCGAAGGCGTAGGTCTGCTGCTCCTTCCATACGGCAGCCCACTTCTCCTCGAGTCCGTCGAGTGTGGGCTTGTCTGGAACGCTGGACGTCTGGCTCATGCCCACAATGTTAGTGGTTGTCAAGGGGTGCTTCCGACCGGTTATCCACACCCCCTTCTAGACTGGGCCTTCTGATGAGCGACCTCTCCTACGCCGAGGTATCGGCACGGCTTCAGCAGCGCTGGCCGGAGCACAAGATCGAGCCCACCCTGGAGCGCGTTCAGCGCGTCGTCGAGCTGCTCGGCGACCCGCAGAAGGCCTACCCGGTGGTGCACCTGACCGGCACCAACGGCAAGACGTCCACCGCGCGGATGATCGACACCCTCTTGCGCGAGGCCGGGCTGCGGACCGGCCGGTTCACCAGCCCGCACCTGGAGTCGGTCCGAGAGCGGATCACGCTGGACGGCGAGCCGATCAGCGAGCAGCGCTTCGTCGAGGCCTACGAGGAGCTCGAGCCGTACCTCGCGGTCGTGGACGCCGAGCAGGATCACCCGCTGACGTTCTTCGAGGCGATCACCGCGATGGCGTTCGCAGTCTTCGCCGACGCCCCGGTCGACGTCGCGGTGATCGAGGTCGGCCTCGGCGGGACCTGGGATGCGACCAACGTCGCCGACGGCACGGTCTCGGTGATTACCCCGGTCGCGGTCGACCACGCGCACCTGCTGGGCGGCGATCCGGTCACCATCGCCGGCGAGAAGTCCGGCATCATCAAGCCGGGCGGTACGGCGGTGATGGCGCAGCAGAGCCTGGACGTCTTCGAGGTACTGCTGCGGCGGGCCGCCGAGGTCGGCTCGCAGGTCGCCCGTGAGGGGATCGAGTTCGGCGTCGTCAGCCGCACGCTCGCGGTCGGCGGCCAGATGATCTCCCTCAAGGGTCTCGGCGGCGAGTACGACGACCTGTTCCTCCCGCTGTACGGCGAGTACCAGGCACACAATGCGGCGACCGCGGTCGCGGCCGTCGAGGCGCTGCTCGGCGCCAGCCCGGAGACCGAGGGCCGGGTCACCACCGAGCTGCTGCAGGCCGGCTTGGAGCAGGTCACCAGCCCGGGCCGGATGGAGGTCGTCCGGAACAGCCCGACGATCGTCGTCGACGCCGCGCACAACCCGCACGGCGCCGAGGCGACCGCGGCCACTGTCTCCGAGGCGTTCCAGTTCCAGCCGCTGATCGGCGTCCTCGGCTGTATGAAGGACAAGGACGTGTACGGCCTGCTCGAGGCCTACGAGCCGATCATGGAGACGGTCGTCTGCACCCGGAACAGCTTCGTCGAACGCTCGATGCCGGCCGAGGAGCTCGGTGAGCTGGCCGCCGAGGTGTTCGGCGAGGATCGGGTACTGGTCCGGCCGCACCTGATCGACGCCATCGACGACGCGATCCGGCTCGCCGAGGAGAACTCGCTCGCGCTGGGCACCGGCGGCGTACTGATCACCGGCTCGGTCATCACCGCGGGTGAGGCGCGGGCGCTGCTGGTCCGGAAACCGAAGGACGAACAGCAGTGAGGTCGCTCGCGTCGATCGTGCTGGCGTTCGAGTCCGTCGTGCTCGCTCTGGTCACGCCGGTGATGATCTCGGTCGCCGGCGTCCGCCCGGCGGTGGCGGTCCCGGTCTGCCTCGGGCTGTTCTTCCTGGCCCTGGTCGCGTGCGGCCTGCTGCGGTTCCGGGTCGGGTACGTGCTCGGTTGGATCGTCCAGGTCGGCGCGGTCGGCCTCGGTTTCGTCGTTCCCGCGATGTTCGTGCTCGGCGCGGCGTTCGCGGGTTTCTGGATCGCCGCGATCGTCCTCGGCCGTCGGATCGAGGAAGCCAAGAAAGCGCACGAGGCGCTAGGCTCAGCCGCCCCGAATACTTCGAGAGAGAGTTGACAGATGTCGCAGCGCACGCTGGTCCTGCTGAAGCCCGACACGGTCCGGCGCGGCCTGGTGGGTGAGGTACTGGGCCGGTTCGAGGCCAAGGGCCTCCGGATCGTCGCCATGGACCTGCGCACGATCGACGCCGAGCAGGCCGACCAGCACTACGCCGAGCACGTCGAGAAGGCCTTCTACCCGCCGCTGCGGGACTTCGTCACCAGCGGCCCGCTGGTCGCGATGGTCCTCGAGGGCGACGAGGCGATCGAGGTCATCCGCGCGCTGAACGGCGCCACCGACGGCCGCAAGGCCGCCCCGGGCACGATCCGCGGCGACCTGTCGCTGTCCAACCGCGAGAACCTCGTGCACGGCTCCGACTCCGAGGAGTCCGCCGCCCGCGAGATCAAGATCTGGTTCCCCGACCTGCCGTGAACCCGTCGGTGCTCCCCGACCCGGCAGCGCTGCACCCGATGCCGGGCCAGTCACGAATCGTGCTGCTCAAGCCGCTCGTCACGTCACCGCTGATCGAGGTCGGGGAGTTCTCGTACTACGACGACCCGGACGACCCGACCGCGTTCGAGACCCGCAACGTGCTGTACCACTACGGCCCGGAGAAGCTGGTCATCGGGAAGTTCTGCGCCCTCGGTGAGGGCGTCCGGTTCGTCATGAACGGCGCCAACCACCGGATGGACGGCCCGTCGACGTTCCCGTTCCCGATCATGGGCGGCTCCTGGGCGGACCACTTCGACCTGATCACCGGCCTGCCCGGCCGCGGCGACACCGTGATCGGGAACGACGTCTGGCTGGGCTACCAGAGTCTCGTGATGCCCGGCGTACGGATCGGTCACGGAGCCGTCGTGGCGTCAGGCTCGGTGGTTGTCAGCGATGTCCCCGACTACGGCATCGTCGGCGGCAATCCGGCCAATCTCATCCGCCGCCGCTACAGCGACGAGGACGTCGACCGCCTGCTCGCCATCGCCTGGTGGGACTGGCCTCTCGACCTGATCACCGAGCACCTCCCGACGATCATGTCCGGCACCGTCGACGACCTGGAACGCGCCGCCGCGACTCGGTAGTTCCTCTTCGTGCACGTCTGAGAGGGTGCTGACCGGGCAATGGGTCGCTAACCTGGCGGTAGGACCGGCCTAGACCGCGTAACGGGCGACTGCCCGATGCCGACTGCAGGTGAGTGGGCCGATACGATCTGTCCTGGGCGGACGGGACGTGTCGGTCCACGGGCTGTGCGCGGGCGGCGCTTAGCCTGGTCGGGGACCGAGTGGGAGGTGCCGCGGTGGCGAACAGCATGCTCGGCCGCGACATGGCGGTCGACCTCGGGACGGCGAACACCCTGGTGTACGTGCGAGGGCGCGGCGTCGTGCTGAACGAGCCGTCGGTGGTGGCGACCCGGACGGACGATCCGCAAGAGGCGGTCGCGTTCGGTCACGAGGCGAAGAAGATGATCGGCCGGACGCCCGGCAACATCACCGCGATCCGGCCGCTCAAGGACGGCGTGATCGCCGACTTCGACGCCGCCGAGCAGATGCTGCGGTACTTCATCCAGCGTGTGCACCGCCGCCGGTACTTCGCGAAGCCCCGGATCGTGGTCTGCGTACCGTCCGGGATCACCGCGGTGGAGCAGCGCGCGGTCCGCGACGCCGGGTACATGGCCGGCGCCCGCAAGGTCTATATCATCGAGGAGCCGATGGCCGCCGCGCTCGGGTCGAACCTCGAGGTCCGCGACGCCACCGGCAACATGGTCGTCGACATCGGCGGTGGAACGACGGAGGTCGCGGTCATCTCGTTCGGCGGCATCGTCACCAGCCAGTCGATCCGGGTGGCCGGCGACGCGGTCGACAAGGCGATCGTGAACTACTGCAAGAAGGAGTTCTCGCTGCTGCTCGGCGAGGCCACCTCGGAGCAGATCAAGATGACGATCGGCTCGGCGTTCCCGACCACCGACGGCCCGGACAGCGAGATCCGCGGCCGTGACATGATCTCCGGCCTGCCGCGCACCGTGAAGGTGTCCTCGGCCGACATGCGGCAGGCGATCGAGGAGCCGATCACCGCGATCGTCGACGCCGTGAAGGCGACGCTGGACAAGACCCCGCCGGAGTTGGCCGGCGACATCGTCGACCGGGGCATCGTGCTGACCGGCGGCGGCGCGCTGCTGAAGGGCATGGACGAGCGCCTCCGGCACGAGACCGGCATCCCGATCCACGTCGCCGAGAACCCGCTCGACGCGGTCGTGCTGGGCGCCGGCAAGTGCGTCGACAACATCGAGACCCTCAACCGCATCCTGGTCACCGACAACCGGCGCTGAGGTCCACCGATGCTCAAAGACCTCGGTACCCCGGCCCGGAGTGCGATCCGCTCCGCGGGTACGCCGCTCCGCTCGGCGGGCATGCCGCGTGGCGTCCGTCGCCGCCGCGCCGTGCTGGCGCTGGTGATCCTGGCCTCGTTCACCCTCATCGTGCTGGACGCGCGGCGTTCGGCAGGTTCGCCGGTGGAGCCGCTGCGGGAAGCGGCGGCCGGCGTGTTCGGCCCGCTGGAGTCGACCGCGGCCTCGGCCCGGCAGCCTGTGGACAACCTCCGTGACCGGTTCGCGGAAATGGATAGGTTGAAGGCCGAGAACGAAAAACTGAAGAAGGACAACGAGGCCCTGACCGAGGAGCTGAACACCTCCGACTACGCCCGCAGCCGGGCGCAGGAGCTGGACAAGCTGCTCAAGGTCGCGCCGGCGTACACGATGACGCCGGCCCGGGTGATCGGGATCGGCGGCGCGCAGTCGTTCAGCCACACGGTCACGATCGACGCCGGGACGGCGGACGGCGTGCGCACCGACATGACCGTGCTGAACGGCACCGGTCTGGTCGGCCGGGTGGTGCGCACCACCCAGGCGACGGCGACCGTGCTGCTGATCGGCGACCGCAACTCGACCGTCGGCGGCCGGCTGAACGCGTCGATGGCGCTCGGTTTCGTCTCCGGACGCGGCGACGTGGCCGGGACGCTCGACTACAAGCTGGTCGACCCGAAGGCGCGGCCGAAGGTCGGCGACCGGATCGTCACCTGGGGCTCCAGCGGCAACGCGCCGTACGTGCCGGGGGTTCCGATCGGCGTCGTCACCTCCGTGACGGCGAACGTCGGGTCCCTCGGGTCCACCGCGACCATCAAGCCGTACGTCGATCCGACCCGGATCGACACCGTCGGCGTGGTGACGGGGCCACCTGCCCGTCCACCGCGCGCGCAGATCAAGGGCAGCACCAACAAGGGAGGGGGAAACTGACGTGATAGCACTGCGGATCGGGTTGGCGACCCTGTTCCTGCTGGTCGCCGTGACCGTGCAGACGTCCGTGCTGAGCAATATCGCGGTGGCCGGCGTGACGTGTGACCTGACGCTGATCGTGGTGATCGCGCTGGCGTTGTCCCGCGGGCCGGAGTGGGGTGCGATCGCCGGGTTCGCGGGCGGTCTGCTGCTCGACGTCGTACCGCCGGCCGATCACACGGCGGGTCGGTGGGCGCTGTCGCTGGCCGTCGCGGGGTACGTCGCCGGTCTGATCCGTCGCGAGACCTCCAGCGGCCCGGTCGGACCGCTCGGCGTCGCGCTGACCGTCGTGCTCGGGACGGCGATCTCGTTCTTCCTCTTCAGCGCCACCGGCTCGCTGCTGCACGACCCGTCGGTCGACTGGGGTGAGTTCGGCGTCCGCCTCGGCATCGCCGCCGGGTACGACGTGGTCGGCGCGATCGTCGTCATCCCGCTGGTCATGTGGATCATGGGCCGCGTCCAACCCGCCCGCGAGCGGCGGCGGGTCATCCCATGAGTTGGGATGGGTTTGAGGCGCCGCTCAAGGCGCGGTTGCGGTTGTTCGTGATCGGGGTGCTGGTCTTCTCGTTGCTGTGCACGCTGTTCGGCCGGCTCTGGTACATGCAGGTGATGTCGAGCGCCGACTACAGCCAGGCGGCGACGGCGCAGCACATCCGGCAGGTCCTGATCCCGGCCCCCCGCGGCACGATCGTCGACTCCCAGGGCCGGACGCTCGTCGGTAACCGCGTTTCGCTGATGATCACCGTCGACCGCTCCGTCCTCGCCAAGCTCCCCGACAGCCAGCAGAACGTCGTCCTCGCCCGCCTCGCGAAGGTGCTCAAACAGAAGCCGGCCGACCTCAAGGCGCGCACGATGCTGTGCGGTGAGCCCGGCGCGTCCAAACCACCCGCCTGCTGGAACGGGACGCCGTACCAGCCGATCCCGGTCGCGAAGGACGTCAGCGAGCAGGTCGCGATCGACGTGATGGAGCGCCGCGAGGACTTCCCGGGGATCACCGCCGACTCGCAGACGCTGCGCGCGTACCCGGCGCCGTACAAGGTGAACGCCGCGCACATCCTCGGGTACCTGTCGCCGATCACGACCGAAGAGCTCGAGGACATGGACAAGGCCGGGCAGGACTCGGTCCCGCACCGCTCGGACCTGGTCGGCCGGGCCGGCGTCGAGCGCTCGTACGACAAGCTGCTGCGCGGCACGCCCGGCGAGAAGGACATGATCGTCGACGCGGTCGGGTACACCACCGGCGTCAAGAAGCAGACCGCGCCGGTTCCGGGCGCGACGCTGGTGAGCTCGATCGACTCCCGGATCCAGGCGTCGGTCGAGGCCCAGCTGCGGAACGCGATCATGACCGCGCGGAAACAGACCGACCCGGTCACCCACAAGAAGTACGTCGCCGACTCGGGCGCCGCGGTCGTGATGGACACCAAGACCGGCCGGATCGTCTCGATGGCGAGCTACCCGACGTACAACCCGGGGGTGTGGGTCGGCGGCATCAGCCAGCGTGAGCTGGACGCGCTGTACTCGGCCAAGTCCGGCACGCCGCTGGTCTCTCGCGCACTGCAGGCCCAGCTGGCGCCGGGGTCCACGTTCAAACCGATCACGACCGCAGCCGCGCTGGGCGCCGGGTACAGCCCGAAGACCCGCCTGGACTGCTCGTCGTACTTCGAGGTCGGTAACCGCAGGTTCAAGAACTACGAGTCCGCGTCGTACGGGATGATCGGCTTCGACCGCGCGCTGGCGCTGTCCTGCGACACGTTCTTCTACCGGATCGCGTACGCGCTCTGGCTGAAGGAGGGCGGCAACTCCAGCGACGTCACCACCCGCGACCCGCTCGTCGAGATGGCGCAGAAGTTCGGCCTCGGTACGCCGACCGGCGTCGACCTGCCCGGCGAGGTGAGCGGCCGGATCGCCGACCGCAAGTGGAAGAAGACGTACTACGACTCGCAGAAGAACTACTACTGCAAGATCGCGGACAACCCGCCAGCCGGGACGTCGGCGTTCCTGAAGCAGTTCTCGCGCGAGTTCTGCGTCGACGGGTACAAGTACCGCGCCGGTGACGCGGTCAACTTCGCGATCGGCCAGGGCGACACGATCATCACCCCGTTGCAGCTGGCGACCGTCTACTCGGCCCTGTCGAACGGCGGCACGCTCTTCGAGCCGCGGGTGATCCAGTCGTGGGTCGGCGCGAACGGCAAGCCGCACGAGATCAAGCCGACCGTGAAGGCGAAGCTCCCGGTCCCGGCAGCCAACCTGCGCTACATCGACACCGCGCTCAAACAGACCACCCTGACCGGTACGGCGGCGTGGAAGTTCCAGGGCTTCCCGCTCGACAAGATCCCGGTCCGCGCCAAGACCGGTACCGCTGAGGTCTACGGCAAGCAGACCACGTCGTGGCTCGCGTCCTACACCGACCGGTACGCCGTGGTGATGATGATCAGCCAGGCCGGTACGGGTTCGGGCGCCGGTGGTGACGCGGTCCGGAAGATCTACGAGACGCTGTACAACATCAAGCCCGCGCCGCCGCCCGGGCAGGAGAAGCCGAAACAATGAGGGCCTTCACGAGGAGCGCGCCATGGCGTTCCTGACCCCGATTCGGACGCGACCGCGGATGGACCGCCGGTCCACCCTCTGGCAGGTGGACTGGGTCTTGGTCTTCGGCGTGGTCGCGCTGTCGTTCCTCGGCGCGCTGCTGATCTGGTCCGCGACCCACAACCGCACCTCGCTGACCGAGGGCAACCCGCACGCGTTCCTCTTCCGGCACGCGCTGAACTTCGCGATCGGCCTGGTGCTCGCGATCGGTGCCGCGGTCACCGACCACCGCCGGGTCCGGATCCTCGCCCCAGTGCTGTACGCCGCCTCGATCGTCGGACTGATCCTGGTCCTGGTCCCGGGGGTCGGCTCGACGATCAACGGGTCGCGGTCGTGGATCCAGTTGCCGATGATGTCGATCCAGCCCAGCGAGTTCGCCAAACTGGCGGTGATCGTCGGGATGGCGCTGCTGATCGCGGAGAAGAGCGAGACCGACCGCAACGAGAACGCCCGGACCGTCGACGTCGCGCAGGCCGTCGCGGTCGCCGCCGTACCGGTGATCCTGGTGATGCTGCAGCCCGACCTCGGCACGGTGATGGTGCTCGGCTCGATCGTGTTCGGGATCATCGCGGTGTCCGGCGTACCGAAACGCTGGATGCTCGGGCTGCTCACCGCGGGCGTGCTGGTCGCGGCGATCGCGATCAAGCTGCACATCCTGAAGCAGTACCAGATCTCCCGCTTCATCGCGTTCGCGAACCCTTCGTCGGACCCGCAGGGCATCGGCTACAACGTGAACCAGGCCCGGATCGCGATCGGCAACGGCGGGGTCTTCGGGCAGGGGCTGTTCCACGGAAGCCAGACCCAGAACGCGTTCGTCCCTGAACAGCACACCGACTTCGTGTTCACGGTCGCGGGGGAGGAGCTCGGGCTGATCGGTGCCGGCGCGATCATCGTGCTGTTCGCGGTGATCCTGTTCCGCGGGCTGCGGATCGCGGTGAACGCGCGGGACGCGTTCGGCCGGCTGGTGGCGACCGGGATCGTCTGCTGGTTCGCGTTCCAGGCGTTCGAGAACATCGGGATGACGCTCGGCATCATGCCGGTCACCGGCCTGCCGCTCCCGTTCGTGTCGTACGGCGGTTCGTCGATGTTCGCCTGTCTGCTCGCCATCGGCCTGCTGCAGAACATCCACCTGCGCTCGCACCGCTACTGACCGGGCCTCCCCGGAACGAGCTGATCCGTCAGGTACGCTGCTGCCTGCTCGGCCGCCCGCCCAGAGCTTTCGAGAGGCCCATGACCAGGTTCGTGTCGTTCTCGCTCGTTGCCGTCCTCACGTTTTCTCTCGCCGCCTGCGGTGGGGGCGACAAGCAGGAGGCGGCGGCGCCTCCCAGTACGCCGGCCCCGAGTGCGACGCCCAGTACGTCGTCGTCGCCTGGTTCGCCAGTCACGCGGACGACCGACGAGCTGACCAAGGCGCTGCTCGAGCTCGGTGACCTGCCGAGCGGGTTCTCGCTGGACAAGGACGATCCCGACGACAACGCGAAGCCGTTCTCGTCGCCGAGCAGCCGCTGCAAGAACCTGGTCAAGTACCTGAACGCCACCAAGGCGCCGGGGTCGAAAGCCAGCGTCACTCGCACGTTCACCGGCGGCCAGGAGGGTCCGTACATCGACTACGGCCTCGACTCCATGGGCACCGCCGACGAGGTCACCGACCTGCGCGAGTCGTACGCCGAAGCCGTCGACTCCTGCACGAAGGTCTCGCTGAAGACCGAGGGCGCCGGCAGCACCTCGATGAAGGTCGAGAAGATCACCGCACCGGCGTACGGCACCAAGCCCTTCGCCTTCCGCCTCACCGGCACCAGCGGCCCGAAGCGCGGCCTCGAGTACACCGGCCTGATCACCGGCCTCGACGACGTCGTCCTCTCCGTCGGCGTCCTCGCCGGCTCAGGCACCGAACTCGAACCCGCCACCCAAGCCGCCACCGCCAAGGCAAAACAGGTCCTCAAACCGGCCTGAGAGTTTCCCGCGCACGCTACGCCGCCGCTTCCTTCGTCGCTCCGCTCCTCAGCGCATCAGGTGGATGTGCTAGGTGGTTGGCTTCGCGGCTGGGCGTGTTGCTCGGCGGCGTCGAACGCGGGCGCGAGCGGGGCCAGCGCCGTACGGAGCTGGTCGGGCAGCGAACCCGAGGGCACGACCAGTCCTCCGGCGGCGAAACTCGCGCCGATCCCTGCCTGGCCGGCCGGCCGGAGCCAGCCTTCCAGCGCGATGCGAACTGCCGCGGCCACGCTGGCCGCGAGGACGCGGGCTGTGTGCGTCTCGACGTCGTCCAGGCGTTCGGCGATCACCGCCGTGAGCGGAGGCTCGATGCCGGCGGTGATATCGAGGAACGCGTCGCGGAGCGCGGTCTGGGTGGTGATCAGCAGCAGCGCCTTGTGATCGCGCTCGCTGGTGTTCGTGTACTGCTCGACCACTGCTTCGGTGACGGCGTCGGCCAGGCGAACCCCTGCGGGCCGGGCCGCGACCGCCGTCGCGATGCGCGACTCCCGGTCCGCGGTCACAGCGGACACGATCGCCTGCTCGCGGCTGGCGAAGTAGTTGTTGTAGGTGCGCGGCGAGACCCCGGCCGCCTCAGCAATGTCCTCGACCCGCACCTGGTCGGGTCCGCGCTCCACGGCCAGGCGCAGGGCCGCCTCGCGTAGCGCCTCGCGCGTGGCCTGCTTCTTCCGCTCCCGCAGCCCTCCTGGCGGTGTCGTCACGACGTCAGCGTTCCACACAGGCTGCGCACACGCAAAGTTGCCCGCCCGTAAATTTGCGTGGTCGTAAATTTGCGTGCACGCATGTTTCCTGTAGCCTCGCTTCGACCGAGACCGAGATCGACAGCAGAGGACGTCGCCATGCGAGCAAGAGGAATGACCTATGACACCGGATTCGTCGTGCACGGCCAGATATCCAGCGAGCCGTTCGACCTCACCGTGGTCCGGCGCGAGCTCGCCATCATCCGCGACGACCTGCACTGCAACGCGGTCCAGATCATCGGCGGCGACCCGGACCGACTGGAGTTGGCCGCCGGTGCCGCCGCCGAGCTCGGGTTGGAGGTCTGGTTCTCGCCCTATCCGCTGGAGCTGGATCCGGAGCAGATCCGCACGCTCTTCCGCGACTGCGCCGAGCGAGCGGAACGGCTCCGGCAGCAGGGGGCCACGGTCGTGTTCGTCGCAGGGGTCGAGCTGAGCGTGATGAACCGCGGGTTCCTGGCCGGAGAGAGCCCCGAGGAGCGCATCGAGCAGCTGCTCAGCCAACCCGATCGGCGAGCCGACGCAATGCGCGAACTCGGCGTGCGCATCAACACATTCCTCCGCGACGCCGCGGCCACGATCCGCGAGCGCTTCCAGGGCAAGCTCACCTACGCAGCTATCCAGTTCGAGCAGGTCGACTGGGCTCCCTTCGACATGGTGACGTTCGAGCTGATCCGCTCCGCCGAGGTCGCCGACCGGTTCCGGGACGGGGTGCGCACGCTGGCCCAAGGCCCGAAGCCGCTCGCCATCACCGGCTTCGGTACTGCGGCCTACCGCGGCGCGGGAGACCGCGGCGGGCGGGTGATGGAAGTGGTCGAGCACGACCCGAAGACCAAGGCCCCGGTACGGCTGAACGGCGTGTACGAGCGTGACGAGGCCGGTCAGGCCGCCTATCTGAGCGAACTGCTGGAGATCTTCGAGACCGAGGGCGTGGACAGCGCGTTCGTGTACTTGTTCGCCTTGCCCGGCTACCCGCATCGCCCGGACGGCGACCCCAGGGACGACTTGGACCGGGCCGGCCTGGGCATCGTCAAACTGCTCGAAGGGCGCCGGGGGCAGACCTACCCCGACATGGAATGGGAACCCAAGGCCGCCTTCACAGCAGTGGCGCAGCGATATCGGAGGTGAGCGGGGTCACATGGCTTGTTGTCACGCTGCCGCCTGTTGGCGCCGTCGTGTTGGCATGGATGAGCGGATGGACTTCAGCAAGGTCTCGCCGGGCGGCTTCCGAGCTGTGTACGGCGTGGAGAACTATGTGCAGGGCGTCCTGGACCACACGCTGCTGCACCTGATCAAGGTCAGGGCGTCGATGCTGAACGGGTGCGCGTTCTGCCTCGACATGCACACCACGGACGCGTTGAAGCAGGGGGAGAGCAGTCAGCGGCTGTTCGGGCTCGCTGCCTGGCGTGAGTCCTCGTTCTACGACGAGCGTGAGCGAGCAGCACTCGCGTTGACCGACGCGGTAACAGTGCTCGAGCGCACCGGCGTACCCGATGACGTGTGGGATGCGGTGGTGGAGCACTTCGGTACGGAGGGGGCTGCGAACGTGCTGCTCGCGATTGGCACCATCAACCTGTGGACCCGTCTGAACGTCGCGACCCGGAGACAGCCGGAACTGGCCGGTTGATCGACCCCGTTGCCCTCGGCGAGTACCAGTCCGCGCGCGGCATGCTCGCCGGACTCGCGTACCGCTTGCTCGGCAGTTGGCACGACGCCGAGGACGTGCTGCAGGAGGCGTACGTCCGTTGGTCGGCGGCTGACCGTACCGACGTGGCCGAGCCGCGTCGCTACCTGACCCGGGTGGTGACGCGGCTGTCGGTCGACGTACTGCGAACCAGGCAAGCGCGCCGTGAGAGCTACACCGGTGAGTGGCTGCCCGAGCCGGTCCGGTCGGACCCGTTCGGCTCGTCGGATCTGTCCGACCTGTCGCTGGCGCTCCTCCACCTGATGGAGCGACTGACGCCACCACAGCGCGCCGTCTACGTACTACGGACCGCCTTCACCCTCCCGTACGACGAGATTGCCGAAGTCCTCGACCGTACGCCGGAGGACTGTCGCCAACTGCATCGGCGAGCCCAGCACGCACTCACGGCCGACCGCACCCGCTTCGAACCGTCGGCCGCCGAGCAACGCCGGCTCCTCCTGGACTTCGTTGCCGCCGCCCGCGACGGCGATCTGCCGAAGCTGGAGTCGATGCTCAAGGACTCGGTCACCTCATGGACAGACGGCGGTGGCCTGCGCCGAGCCGCCCGGAAACCGGTCGTCGGCCGGGAGAAGGTCGCGAACTTCTTCGCGCACATCTACGCCCGCGGCGACCTCACCGTGACACCCGTGGACCTGGTCACCGGCCCGGCGGTCATGGTCGTTGTCCGCGGCAACCGTCACCTTCTCACCCTGGAAACCGACGGTGGCATGGTCACCGCCGTTCGCGTGCTGGCCAACCCGGACAAGCTCTCAGCGATAGAGGGGTAGGGCGCCGGCGAGGGAGTCGATGGTGGGGCGGGGGCCGTAGAGGGCGAGTCCGAGGTACTGGATGTCTTCGGGCTTGGTGCCGCTCAGGGTGGTGGACATCTGGTCGTAGGTGCGGGCCCGCTGGGCGACCTGGTGCATGTCGTGGACGGTGATGTCGGGGCGGGTCGCGGCCTGGGCGCGGAGGGACTGAAGTTGCTCGGCGGGGGCGCGCAGGATCGGGATCGGGTGGGCGCACATGCCGGTGTGGGGCGTGCCGGCGGCGTCGCTGGTGTTCGGCCCGACGGTGCCGTCGTGGTGGTGGCCGAGGCCGACGCCGAGCAGGGCGGCGGTGTTGAGGGCGACGCCGATGGGGGCTTCGGTCGCGATGATCACGACCATCTTGTTCGTCAGCACGGGGTCAAGCTAGCCCGATGACCGGCTGATTCGCGCTGACTCCGAACATCGTTCGGTCGATCTGGAAAAATGGCCGGCATGGACGAACTTGATACGGCGCTGCTGCGAATGCTGCAGAACGACGCGCGCCGGACGAACCGGGAGATGGCGGCCGAGCTCGGCATCGCGCCGTCGACGTGCCTGGAACGGATCCGCGGGCTGCGCGATCGCGGGGTGATCAGCGGGTACCACGCGGCGGTCGACCTGCAGGCGATCGACCGGTCCACGCAGGCGATCATCTCGATCAAGCTCCGGCCACAGGCGATGGCGGTCGCGACCGCGTTCCAGTCGTACGTGATGGACCTGCCGCAGACGCTGGACATGTTCATGGTCTCGGGTGGTTCGGACTTCCTCGCGCACGTGGCGGTGAAGGACACTCAGGCGCTGCGCGATCTGGTCCTCGCGCTCGCGAAACGCCAGGAGATCGCCGACATCCGCAGCTCGGTCGTCTTCGAACACCACCGACGGACGACGATCATGCCGCTGACTTCGTAGGGTGGGGTCCATGCGACTCAACTACGTGGAGACCGGGCCTGGGGACGCACCTGTGGTGCTGCTCGGGTCGTCGTTGGGGGCCGATCACAGCATGTGGGCGCCGCAGGTCGACGTCCTCGCGCAGCGGTTCCGGGTGATCGCGTTCGATCATCGCGGCCACGGCGCGTCGGAAGTCCCCGAGGGGCCTTACACGATCGAGGACCTCGGCCAGGACGTCGTCGAACTGCTCAACACGCTGATGATCGAGCAGGCGTCGTACGTCGGGATCTCGCTCGGCGGCTCGGTCGGGCTCTGGCTCGCGCAGCACGCTCCGCAGCGGATGCATCGCCTGGTCGCGATCTGCCCACCGTCGAACCCGGCCGCGACCCCGCAGACGTGGACCGACCGTGCAGCCCAGGTCCGCGCCGACGGCACCCAGGCGATCACCGACGCGACCCTCGGCCGCTGGTTCCTCCCGGAATTCACCGAGACCGGCCCGATCAAGCAGATGCTCCTCGACTGCCCCGCCGAAGGCTACGCCGCCTGCTGCGAGGCCCTCAGCACCACGAACCTCGTCCCAGACCTCGCGAACATCACCGCCCCGGTCCTGGTCATCACCGCCGACTCCGACACCTCGATCCCACCCGAGACCGTCGTACCCCTCGCCGGCCAGATCCCCGGCGCCCACCTCGAGGTCATCGAAAACGCAGCCCACCTCGTCACCTATTCACATCCAGACGTCATCAACCCCCTCCTCCTCGCCCACCTGAGCTGACCCAACCGCTAACCTGCCCCGGCGGCATCGACGACAGGAGACCACCGTGGGGCGCTGGGCTACGTACGTGATCGGTCCGGAACGAGAGGACCCGCCGGCGGCGTACGCGCGGCACGGCACGACCACGCCCGGCTGGTTCTGGTGGGAGCTGCCACTGTCCGAAAGCGGCCCGTCGGAGCCCGGCCACACGGTGGTCGCCAAGATCCTCGACAGCGACGTCGCGGACATCCGCGGCCTCGTCGCGGGGGAGCTCAACTGGAGATGGGTGTACGGCGAAGCCACGCTCGCGGAGTACGAAGAGCGGCCGGTCGACACGCACGCCCTCGAGGAGAGCCTGCCTCGCCGGGCCGAGGAGGCGTCGCGACAGATCGTGGCCTGGGCAGCCGACGCCGGCTTGCCGCCTGCTGACGGGCAAGGGCTGGCCGAGGTTCTCCAGCGCAATCACACCTTCGCTGAGAAGGGCGTGTTCGAGGTGCTGGAAGCGCTCCATATCGTGGCCGCCGACAGTCCGGTCGAATGCCAGGACCTCGAACCTGCCGACTAGCCGTTCGCGGGAGAGCGCACACGATGATGGTTTGAGTGGTAGGCGGCGTTAATCTGGTAGGCGCTCTGATCGCTGACTGGAAGTGGCTATGACTGTCGAATCGCTGTTCCCGCGCCTGGAGGCGTTGCTGCCGAGTGTGCAGAAGCCGATCCAGTACGTCGGAGGTGAGCTGAACTCGGTCAGCAAGGAGTGGGACGCGGTCAGCGTTCGCTGGGCGCTGATGTATCCGGACGCCTACGAGGTCGGCCTGCCGAACCAGGGTGTCCAGATCCTCTACGAGGTGCTGAACGAGCGTGACCACATCCTGGCCGAGCGGACGTACTCCGTCTGGCCGGACATGGAGACCGTGATGCGGGAGCACGAGATCCCGCAGTTCACCCTGGACAGTCACCGGCCGGTCCGGGCGTTCGACGTCTTCGGGCTGTCGTTCTCGACCGAGCTCGGCTACACGAACATGCTGACCGCGCTCGACCTGGCCGGGATCCCGCTGCACGCGGTCGACCGGACCGACGAGGACCCGATCGTGCTGGCCGGCGGTCACGCCGCGTTCAACCCGGAGCCGATCGCGGACTTCATCGACGCCGCGGTGCTGGGCGACGGTGAGGAGATCGTGCTGGCGATCTCCGAGGTGATCCGGGAGTGGAAGGACGAGGGCCGCCCGGGCGGCCGCGACGAGGTGCTGCTGCGGCTCGCGAAGTCCGGTGGCGTCTACATCCCGAAGTTCTTCACCGTCGACTACCTGGCCGACGGCCGGATCCAGCGCGTCACCCCGAACCGCCCCGGCGTACCGTTCCGGACCGCGAAGCACACGGTGATGGACCTGGACGCGTGGCCGTACCCGAAGAAGCCGCTGGTGCCGCTCGCCGAGACGGTCCACGAGCGGTACTCCGTGGAGATCTTCCGCGGCTGTACCCGTGGCTGCCGGTTCTGTCAGGCGGGCATGATCACCCGGCCGGTGCGCGAGCGCAGCATCACGACCATCGGCGACATGGTCCAGAACGGGCTCAAGCAGTCCGGGTTCGAAGAGGTCGGGCTGCTCAGCCTCTCGTCGGCCGACCACAGTGAGATCGCGGAGGTCGCGAAGGGCCTGGGGGACCAGTACGAGGGCAGCAACGTGTCGCTGTCGTTGCCGTCGACAAGGGTCGACGCCTTCAACATCACGCTGGCCAACGAGTTCTCGCGCAACGGCCGGCGCAGCGGTCTGACGTTCGCGCCCGAGGGCGGGTCGGACCGGATGCGAAAGGTGATCAACAAGATGGTCACCGAGGAGGACCTGATCCGGACCGTCGCGGCGGCGTACAGCCACGGCTGGCGGCAGGTGAAGCTGTACTTCATGTGCGGTCTGCCGACCGAGACCGACGAGGACGTGCTGGCGATCGCGGACCTGGCGAAGAAGGTGATCGCGACCGGGCGGGAGGTGTCCGGCCGGCGCGACATCCGCTGCACGGTGTCGATCGGCGGGTTCGTGCCGAAGCCGCACACGCCGTTCCAGTGGGCCGCGCAGCTCGGCGCCGAGGACACCGACGCGCGGCTGTCGAAGCTCGCTGCCGCGATCCGCTCGGAGAAGCAGTACGCGAAGGCGATCGGTTTCCGGTACCACGACGGCAAGCCCGGCATCATCGAGGGCCTGCTGTCGCGCGGTGACCGCCGCGTCGGCCGCGTGATCGAGGCGGTCTGGCGCGACGGCGGCCGGTTCGACGGCTGGAGCGAGCACTTCTCGTACGAGCGGTGGATCGAGAGCACCGAGAAGGCGCTCGCCGACGAGCCGGTCGACCTGGCCTGGTACACGACGCGGGAGCGCGAGTACGCCGAAGTACTGCCGTGGGACCACCTGGACTCGGGCCTCGACCGCGACTGGCTCTGGGAGGACTGGCAGGACTCCCTCGAGGAGGACGGCGCGATCGAGGTCGAGGACTGCCGCTGGACCCCGTGCTTCGACTGCGGTGTGTGTCCGCAGATGGGCACGGAGATCCAGATCGGCCCGACGGGCAAGAAGCTCCTGCCCCTGTCTGTGGTCTGAGGCGGCCTAGTTGCAGTAGTACGCCGGGGTCGGCGTCGTCTCGGTCTGGTCCTGCCAGTGCGCGACGCCGACGTAGTACCCGCAGCCGGTGCCGCCGTCGAACCAGGCACCGCCGCCGGAGTACGCGTTCGTCTCCGCGACGGTGCTGAACGGCCCGCTCGCGGAGGCGCCCTTCTGCAGTTCGACGCGTACTTCGGTGACGCTGTTCGAGCAGCCCTCCAGGCCCACGGCGACGTACAGCATCGAGGCCGAGTAGCCGACCGACTTCGCCGTCACCAGGTCGCACGCCGCCGTCGACGCCTGCGCCGGCGCCGCGACGGCCAAGCCCGCCGCAGCGGCGGCTGTTGCCGCGATCGCACCTACGAGTTTCCGCATCTGATCACCCTTCAGTTGGAAACCTACAGAGTGTCAGCAGATTAGGTCACTCAGTTACCGGCGTCGACCCTTTCGACCCCACCCAAAGAAGCAGCTCGGTGAGCAAGAGATCGTCAGCGCTGCCCAGAACGAGGTCGGCCGCCGCGACCGCCGCCGGCGGGACGAACGGATTCGGTACGGCGACCGCGTACATCCCGGCCGCCTGTGCCGCGGCGACGCCGTGGGCCGTGTCCTCGACTGCGACCGCGGCCGCGCCCGGCACCCCGAGCCGCCGCAACGCCAGCGCGTAGACCGCCGGATCCGGTTTGTGGGTCGCCACCTCGTCACCCGTGACGATCTGGTCGAACAGCTCGACCGCACCGACGCGCTCCAGATGGCCGACCACCCAGCCTCGCGCCGAACTGCTCGCGATCGCCACCTTGAGCCCCACCGCACGCGCCGTCGCGATCCAGTCCCGGATCCCCGGCCGGAAATCGAGCGATGCGTGCAGACGGTCCCGATGGGCGAGCCGGCGCGCGTGGCTCTCGGTCCGGTTGAAGGAAGCGCCGACGGCCGCCGCGAGGACGGCGTACCGGTCGTCGGTGACGTCGCCGCCGTGACCCGGCCAGAAGCTCTCCAGGTCGAGTTCGAGGCCGTGGTGGGCCCACTCGGCCTGCCAGCTCTCGACCATCGTGGTCTCGGTGTCCATCAGGAGACCGTCGAAGTCGAACACGATCGCCTCGGCCCGGACCGGCACGAGGCGCGTCGCGAGCCGATGGACCTGTGCGGCGCTCAGCCCGAGCCACGCGAGGTATGCACGGACTCCGCCGAACTGCTCGTCCACGTGTTCCAGCGAGCCGAGGATCGTCTCCGGGAGGGTCCGTGAGTGCGCCGGCCCGTCCTGCAGACCGAGGTTGATCTCACTGACCGCATAGTCCGCCGCGATCCGCTCCCGCGGTACGTCGGCCAGCTCGAGCAGCAGTGCGACGGTCAGGCCGGTCCTGTCCTTGCCGGCTTGGCAGTGCACCACGACGGGCCGATCCGTCGGTGCGTCCGCGATTGTGGTGAAGATCCTGCCGATGTGCGCCGCGTTCCGCGTCAGACTGTTGCGATAGACATCGACCAGCCGCGGCTCGTCCGCCCGCACCCGCCGCGCCTCGGCGTCCGGGTCGATCCACGGGATCCGCCGGTACGACGGTGCGCCGTCGAGCGGATGTGGTTGCTTCAGCTCCCACTCCGACCGCAGATCGAGCACCAGCCCGGCGTCGAGCGCCTCGAACTCGGCCCAGCCGGCCGGATCCAGCGCATCGAGCGAATCGGTCCGCACCACAGCCCGCTCGCGCGTCGGTACGCCGTACCCGGTGGGAAGTCCGCCAACGTCACGCGCATTCGGGCTCCACATGCCCGTCAGCTTAGGACAACACCGCCCAAGGACTCGAAGTCGTGCCAGGTGCCGTCGTAGGCCTTGTGGTGCAGGGCGGAGTCGGTGCCGGTCGCGAAGACGTCGATGCGGCCGGGGCCCCAGGAGACGACGGAGCCGGCCGGTTGCGGGCGCCGGCGGGTGGTTGGGGGCTCCAACCAGCCGGCGAGGGCTGCGACGTTCATCCGGAGGATCTCCGCTGCGAGCGCCCAGTCGATGAAGTTCAGCGTGTCGTTGGCGGAATGGATGTGTCCGTTCGCACTGTCCGCGCCCTCGATCGTCAGCACCGCCGGCATCCCGGCGTTAATGAACGGCACATGGTCGCTGGCGAACGGATTCAGCGAGGTCTCGACCGTCAGACCCGTGTACGTCGCGGCCGCGGTCGCCAGCGCACTGATCTGGCTCGACGACACCGCCGCGCCTTCGAGCAGCACCGTCGGCGTCGCGGTGTTCGTGGTCGCGATCATGTCCATGTTCAGCACCGCGCGGATCCGCGAGCGATCGGCGGGCGGCAGCGCGGCGACGTACTGCTTGCTGCCGAACAGGCCTTCCTCCTCGCCGCCGAAGAGGATCAGCCGGGTGTCGTGCTGCCAGGACTTGGTGGCGAGGAGTCGGCCGAGTTCGAGGACACCGGCCGAACCGCTCCCGTTGTCGTCGGCACCGGGCGCGGCGGCCGCCGGACCGCCCGCGATGTTGATGGAGTCCAGGTGCGCGGTGACGATCACCAGTCCACGGTCGGTGCCGACGCCGGCCCGGTCGCCGATCAGGTTCGCCGAGTGGCCGCCGCCGACCGTGATCGGCATCCTGCTCACTTGGTAGCCGAGGGCAATCATCCGGGCGGCGGCGAAATCCACGGCCTGGGTGAACGCCGTACTCAGTGAGTGTCTGGTCGGCAGGCTCGCCAGCCAGGTCAGATCACCGCGGTACGACGTCGTCGACAGCGCACCGACCAGGTCCGCGACGTCCGGGTCGGCGCGGGCGGCAGAGACATCCCGGGTCTCGACGACCGTCGTGTTCGGGCGCAGCGGTTCGATCCGCCAGCAGTGGTTGGAGCGCTTGCGTGGTTTGTCCGCCGCCGAGATCACCAGGTGCCGGCCGTGGTCGAGCAGCGGTGTGACAGCGGGGTACTCGTCCTGGAAGCTCCGGCCGACCTGCGTGACGAGCAGCAGTCCGGGAGCGGTTCGAGAGGCCCGGCCGAGGCGTTGTTCGGCCGGGCCCCAGACGATGGTCTTCGCCCCGAAACGAGCAGACCGCGCTCCCTCGGCCGCCTCTGCAGTCGGCACGACGAGATAGCGCAGAAGCCCTGTGCTCATGTCGGTTCCCACGCGATTTCCAGTCGGTCGTCCGAGACGGCGACGATGCGGCCGGCCCCGCCCGGCGCGGCGCCGGCCGGGGGCATGAACAGCCGGCCGGTGTTGTCCCAGCGTCCGGACGGCGCCGGGGAAGGGGCGTCGCCACGGCCGATCAGTTGCGGTACGAACGTCCCGTCCGCGTGGAAGTCCACCCCCCGCCGGCCACGGGCCGGCGGGAAGGCGAAGTCGTCGCGGCGATAGACGCTCACTCCGTCGTGGTCCTCCTCGAAGGAGTGCGTCCAGTGCCCGACCGGTGCGGTGCTCAGATCCGGACCCCCTGCCCGATCGCGGCCGGCGACTCGGGAACTTCGACCCGGAAGTCGCTGATGATCCCGCCGAGTCCTTCGTACCCGGTGACCGACGGTCCCCAGGCGCTGCCGTCCCACCACTTGTGGTAGAGCTGCTTGTCGGTGCCGGTGACGAACACGTCCAGCCGGTTCGTGTCCCAGGAGACGACGCGTGGCTCGTCGGTGACGATGCCTCCCATGTACTCGTACCCGGTGAGCGACGGTCCCCAGGCGGACCCGTCCCACCACTTGTGGTAGAGCGCGGAGTCGGTGCCGAGCAGGAAGACGTCGAGCCGGTTCTCGCCCCACGAGACCACGGTCGGTGCCGTCGTACAGACGCCGCCCATGTACTCCCAGCCGTTCCAGGACGAGCCGTCCCACCACTTGTGGTACAGCGCCGAGTCGGTGCCGATCACGAACATGTCGAGCCGGTTCTCACCCCAGGCCACCACCCGTGGTGGCGAGGCACAGACACCGCCGAGGTACTCGTACCCGGTGGCCGACGGTCCCCAGTTCGAGCCGTCCCACCACTTGTGGTAGACCGCGTTGTCCGTGCCGAGCACGAAGACGTCCAGCCGGTCGGGGCCCCAGGCAACGACTTCGGGCGGGCTCAGGCAGATCCCGCCGAGGTACTCGTACCCGTTCCAGGACGAGCCGTCCCACCACTTGTGGTACAGCGCGCGATCGGTACCGAGCACGAACGCGTCCAGCCGGTTCGGGCCCCAGGTGGCCAGCCGTGGTGGGCTCATGCAGACACCGCCGAGGTATTCGTAGCCGGTGACGGACGGTCCCCAGTTCGAGCCGTCCCACCATTTGTGGTACAGCGCGTGGTCGGTGCCGAGGACGAACGCGTCCAGCCGGTTCGCGGCCCAGGACGCGACTTCAGGAGCGCTCATGCAGACACCACCCATGTACTCGTAACCGCCGACGGACGGTCCCCAGGCCGCTCCGTCCCACCACTTGTGATACATCGCCAGATCGGTGCCGAGCACGAAGGCGTCCAGCCGGTTCGCGCCCCACGAGACCACCGAGCCGGCGGGTTCCGGCCTCTCCGCGGCCGCTCCGAACACCGGCAGGGTCTTGCGCACCGTGTCCAGCGTGGCCTGCATCCGGGCCACCTGGTCGTGGGTGAACATCACCATGCCGCGGTCGTCGGTGTAGTCCATGTAGTCGTAGAACAGGTCGCCGTTCGGCCCGTTGCTGCAGGTGACATGCGGGAACGCCGGTACGCCGAAGTTCGGGCCGGCCGCGTTCGGGGTGTCGTTGCACTCGTCGCTGCCACTGCAGCCGCTGCCGTCGTCGCCCCAGATGTGGAACAGGTTCAGGAAGTGCCCGACCTCGTGCGTCGTGGTCCGGCCGAGGTCGAACGGCGCGGCCGCCGTACCGGTGGTGCCGAACCCGCTGTGCAGGATCACCACGCCGTCGGTGGTCGCCGGGCCGCCCGGGAACTGCGCGTAGCCGAGCAGGCCGCCGCCGAGCGGGCAGACCCAGATGTTCAGGTACCGGTCGGTCGGCCAGGGATCGATGCCGCCGGTCGCCGACGACTTCACCTTCTCGTCGGTGCTGAAGCTGGTCGCGGTGGTCTGGGTCCGGGTGACACCGGTCGTCGGGTTGCCGTTCGGGTCCGTCGTCGCGAGGAAGAACTCGATCCGGGAGTCCTCGATCAGGCCGCTGAAGACCGACGGCACGATGCTGGTGTCCGGGTTGGCGGCCCGGTAGTCACGGTTCAGGACGTCGATCTGGCTGTCGATCTGCGCCTGCGCGATGTTCTGCGCGTTGGTGTTCCAGACGACGTGCACGACACAGGGGATCCGGGCGACCCCGCTGAAGCGCTGCTCGCGGGCGACGTACGCCATCGTCGCGGTCTCGAGCGCCGACCGCGCCGCGGCGTACTCCGGCGAGGTGGACAGCAGCCGTCGGTGCACGTCCATCACACCGCACTGCCGGCGGTTCGGAAGGTCGGTGCGTCCGTCGCCGGATCCTGTGGTCGCGCCGCTCATACCGGCACCACCGGCCTGGCCGCCGCCCGACATCCCGATGCCGCCGGGCGATCCGCCACCGCCCATGTCGGCGGCCGGTGACCCGCCGCCGCCCATGTCCGGAGCAGGCGATCCGCCGCCGCTCATCGTCGTACTGCCTGCGGCCGGTGCACCCGTCGTCCCGGGCATCGGTGTCTCGCCCGCAGTGGCCTGTCCGTGCGCGGCATGACCGTTCGCCCCCTGCCCGGGCGCCGGGGCCTCGCCCGGCATCCGGTCGTCGTCGCGATGCTTGTCCGCTCGCCCGTTGGCCTTTCTCGGCATCTCTCCCCCTCCCGCGGGGGCACAGGCGCAGACCGGCGCGACGGCGCCGAATCGAGAAGATCACCCCCAGCACGCCCCTCAACCGAAGACGGTCCCTCCCGTCTTCCCCCACCGAGCAGTCGGCCCCCATAAGCCTGCTCTCACGTTTACCATCCCGCCGATCACCGCCCGCGCACAAGCCCTCGCGGACCGGTACTCAACTTCGCGCCAGGTCGTTTGAGAGGTTGAAGAATTTCCACCCTGGTGAACGATGCGGTGAACGGTCAGGTGTGCTGTACGGCGACCGGGCGCTCGGCGTGCTCGAAGAGGCTCTCGCCGGTGTGCTGGACGGCCGCCGCCGGGAGTGCACCGACAGCGAAAACAGCGACCGCCGCGGCGATCACCAGCGGCCGGCGGCGTGGCGGTGGCGCGAGGAGCGCGCGGACGCGGGTCTCCAGGTCGCCACCGGTCGCGGCGACCACAGTGGCCGGATGTCCGAAGTGCGTCTGCAGTTGCGCGACCCGGACCAGCGTCGCCGCGACCAGACGCCGGTCGCCGACGGCGCGGGCGGCGTCCTCGTCGGCCCAGCGCTCGACCGAGGTGGCGGCTGCTCGCGCCGCGGGACGCAGTACCGGATTGACTGCGGCGGTGAGGCCGGCGGCCAGGTTCCACCAGGCGTGGTGATGGGTGAGGTGCGACTTCTCGTGCGCCAGCAGTACGTCGCGTTCGCGCGGACCCAGTGCGCGGAGCAGACCGCTGGTGACGATCACGCGGCCGGCGGGCTGTGGCGTACTGAACGCGTCCGGGCGGTCGTCGTCGAGGACCACGAGCTCGCCGACCGGTCGCAGACCGCGACAGGCGCGATGGACCGCGACGAGCGCGCGCATCTGCCGGAGGCCGGTCACGGCCACCGAGACCATGGCGAGCACGACGAGGAAGCCGGCGACCGCCGCGGGCCACGGCGGCACGGGGCTGTCGGTGCGGAGCGCCACGGGGGACCAGGCGCCGCGCTGCGCGACGAGCGGGAACTGGCCGATCCACGTGAACGCGACGACGGCGAGTATGAAGACTCCGCTGGCTGCCGACAGCACGTTGCCGACCACGAGCAGCACCGTCGCCACGGACGGCGTCAACCGCCGGCACGCGATTGGCGCCACCAGCGCGTAGACGATGATCGCGACGAGTCCCAGAACCGCGGCTGTGGTCACTGGTCCTCCGCGGCGAGCAGATCGACAAGCAGCTGCGACTCCTCCGGCGACAGCCCGCGGGCGAATCGGGTCAGCACCGCGGCCCGGTCTCCGCGCGCGTCCAGCAGCTTGTGGAGCTGATGCGCCGCCACCTCGGCCGAGTCGACGACCGCGGTGTAGGCGTACGACCGCCCGACCCGCTGGCGGGTGGCCAGGCCCTTCGCCGCCATCCGCGCGAGCACTGTCATCACCGTCGTGTACGCGAGCTCGCCACCGAGCGCGTCCCGTACGTCGGCCGTCGTCATCGCGCCGTGGCCCGCGGCGAGCGCGGCGAACACCTGTTGCTCCAGGTCGCCGCGCGCGCGACTCTGGCTACGGGAAGCCGGCACCGCTCCTCCTCCTCAGCTACTACAAAGAACGTAGTAGCATCAATCTACTACCTGAATCGTAGTAGAGGGGACCAAGGGTGAATCACTGGTTGTTCGGGCAGGTCAACGCGTTCGCGCGCGCCACGCCCTGGCTGCACGCACCGGCGCAGGCCTTCGCGGCGTATGGCGTGGTGCTGTTCGCCGCCCTGCTGCTCGCCGGGTGGTGGATCGCGCGGCGGTCCGGCCGGATGGTGGGGGTGGCCGCTGCGCTCTGTGCCGGGGGTGCGACGCTTCTGGCTGTGGCCGTCAACCAACCGATCGTGCACGCGGTACACGAAGCACGCCCGTACGCGAGTCTGCAGAACATCCTGGTGCTCGCGAACCGCAGTACCGACCCGTCGTTCCCGTCCGACCACGCGACGATGGCCGGCGCGGCCGCGGCCGGGTTGTGGATCGTCGACCGGCGGCTCGGCATCGTTGCGGCCACCGCGGCGGTGCTGATGGCAGGCACCCGGGTCTACATCGCGGCGCACTACCCGGGCGACGTCCTGGCCGGCCTGCTGCTCGGCGCGATCGTTGCCATCGGCACCTGGTTGCTGCTGCGCCGGACGCTGACCCGGCTCGTCACCGCCGCCGCCGGGACCAGGCTGCGGCCGGTGCTGGTCCGGAGTCCGCACCGGTCATGAAAGGACTGACCGACTGGCTGCTGGGGCTGCAGGGCGCCGCCGTGTACGGCCTCGTCGGGCTGATCGTGTTCGCCGAGGACGCCCTGTTCGTCGGGTTCGTGCTGCCGGGGGAGACGGCCGCGGTCCTCGGCGGGGTCACCGCGGCGCTCGGGCACACCTCGCTACCGCTGATGCTGGTCGTGGTGATCGCAGCCGCCATCCTCGGCGACACAGTCGGTTACGAGATCGGTCGGCACTTCGGTCCGCGGCTGCTCAGCCTGCGGGTCCTGCAGCGACGCGCCGACCGGCTGGACCGCGCCCGCAAACAGCTTGCCGAGCGCGGCGGTACGGCGGTGTTCCTCGGCCGGTTCGTCGCCTTCTTCCGCGCCACGATGCCGGCCCTCGCGGGGATGTCGGACATGCGGTACCTGAAGTTCCTCTCGTTCAACGCGGCCGGCGGGATCGTCTGGGGGACCGCCGCGGTCCTGGTCGGTTACCTGGCCGGGAACTCGTACAGCACGGTGGAGAAGACGTTCGGCCGGGTCGCCGCGCTGGTCGTGGCCGGCATCGTCGTGATCGCGGTCGTGGTGTGGCGAGTCCGCAAGCACCGGGCGGAACGTGTGGAGCACCATTGATCGGCTCACCGAAACTCGCCGCCTGGCTGATCGTGACGATCGCCGCGTTCGTCGTACTGCTCGCTTGGATCTTCCCCGACGCGGTCCGGCACCGCGGCCAGATCGATGCCGCGGGCACCGAAGTCGTCGTCTGTACGGCGGGCGCTCAGCAACTGCACGACGGTCGTACGCAGGTCCTGCACCATCTCGCCAACTGCGCGGGCGACAACACCGCCGTACGCAGCGAACTCGGGGACGAACTGGCGGCGCTGGTGCTGCTCGCATTCACGATCGCCGGCACCTGGCAAGTAACCCGCGCCACCCGCCACGGCCGGACCTAGGAGGTCTAGGTTGCGCATCCCGTGCACGGCCCGCGACCGGACTTCAACCTAACCCCACAGCACCGCGTGGACGAGAGCGCTGAGGCCTGTGGGGTCGCCGCTTGCGGTGTCGAACCACTCATGTCCGGCGGTGTCGGATGAGCTGACTGTGATCGGAGACGTGGCTGGCAGCGACAGGTTCAGCACCGCGCCGTCGTGGTGGAAGTCGATGGAGGTGCCGTCGGACGCCTTCTGTACCTGGAGGGCGAAGCGCTGGAATCGACCAGCGGCTTGCAGCTCCAGGCCGAGCTCTTCCGCCAGCTCGCGTTCCAGCGTGTCCGACCAGGTCTCGCCGGGCTCGGGGCTCCCGCCGGGCAGATCCAGCAGACCCGTGTACGGGCCGCGGGTCTTGCGGACCAGGAGAATGCGCCCGGCGTCGAGGATCCGGGCGTAGACACCGAAGTGGTACTGCGGTGTGGGCATCAGCCGATGGTAATTCGCGGGTGGTGGTTGCGTGGGGCACGTAGGGTCCGGGGGTGGAGATTGTGGATGTGGACGGGCACGACCCGGAGATTTTTCGGCGCTTTTATCAGGTGAAGTTCGACGTACGGCGGGAAGAGCTGGAGTTTCCGGCGGGGATGGGATTGGACGAGGCGCGGGTGTTCATGTCCCGTGAGCACGCGGATGTGCGGGCCAACGGGCTGGGGCTCGTGGACGGGGACGACTGGCTCGGGATCGCCTGGCTGGACTGGTGGTTGGTGGGTGACACCAACACCGTCGACGTGGAGCTCGCCGTCGCACCGCAGTACCGGCGGCGCGGGGTCGCGACCAAGCTGCTGGACGAGGCGATCGCGCGGGCCAAGGCGGACGGCCGGACGCTCGTCTCGGGGCTGAACATGGCAGGCGACCCGGTGACTGGGGAGAGCCCGGGTACGGCGTTCGCGCGGGCCCGCGGGTTCGTGAAGAAGCACGCCGAGCTGCACCAGGTGGTCGAGCTCCCGCTGAACGACCTCGTGGACCAGCCGGTCGACGGCTACGAGATCGTCCAGTGGCGCGAGCACACCCCGGACGAGTTGCTCGACCAGTTCGTCGAGTTGCAGACCGGGATGAGCGAGGACGTACCGACCGGCGAGCGCACCTCCGAAGCAGTGCAGTGGACGCCGGAGCTGGTCCGGGACCTGGAGCAACGTCGGGTCGCCCAGGGCCGGTTCACCTACACCACCGCCGCGATCCACACCGCCACCGGCGAGCTCGCGGCGTACACCCAGATGGGCGGTACGCCGGAGACTCCCGAGCGACTGAACCAGTACGACACCTACGTACGCCGCTCGCACCGCGGCAAGCGTCTCGGGATCGCGGTGAAGACCCCCAACCTGCGCGCACTCCAGGAAGGCGTCCCCGGCAAGGCCGTGCTGCACACCTGGAACGCGCCGGAGAACGCACCCATGATCGCCGTGAACGAGAAGCTCGGCTTCCGCCCCGTCGCCCAGCGCACCGCGTGGGAGCGGAGCATCGCCGACTGAAGTCGGCAGCTCGACAGGAGGTGTCGGCCTATCGCGCCCGATTCAGCCGGCCGCTGAGCGTGGAAAGCCCCGGCGGCCCGGGACACCTCCTGTCGAGCTGCCGATCCGGGCCGCTGCCGACCCGTCGATCTGGGCGCCGACTGATCTAGTGGTGCGGGCGGAGGGCGCGGTTGGCGGCTGGTTCGGCGATCGAGGCGCGGAACGGATGCGCGGGGTAGACGCCCAGGAGCCGGACCTCGACCGAGAAGAAGGCGAGTTCCTCGAGGGCCAGGGCGACGTTCGGGTCCTCGGGGTGGCCTTCGATGTCGGCGTAGAACTGGGTGGCGAAGAACATCCCGCCGAGCTGGTAGGACTCCAGCTTCGTCATGTTCACGCTGTTCGTGGCGAACCCGCCGAGGGCCTTGTACAGCGCGGCGGAGACGTTCCGCACGCGGTACACGAAGGACGTGATGATCGGCCCGGAGCCGACCGGCGGCACCTCCGGCTCTCGGGACAGCACCAGGAACCGGGTCGTGTTGTGGTGCTCGTCCTCGACGTCCGACGCGAGGGTGTCCAAGTCGTACAGCTCGGCGGCCGCGCGCGGCGACAGCGCCGCGACGGTCGGGTCGCCGAGCTCGGACACCTCGCGCGCGGAGCCGGCGGTGTCGTCGGCGACCACGGTCGACCAGCCGTGTTCACGGATGATCTTGCGGCACTGGCCGAGTGCGTGCACGTGGCTACGGACGGTCCGGATCTGGTCGATCGTGGTCCCGGGGACGCCGAGCAACTGGAAGTGGATCGGCAGGAAGTACTCGCCGACGATGTGCAGCCCGGACTCCGGGAGCAGGTGGTGGATGTCGGCCACCCGCCCGGCGATCGAGTTGTCGACCGGGATCATCGCGAGCCCGGCGCGGCCGCTGCTGACCGACTCGAGGGCGTCCTCGAACGTCGTACAGGGCAGCTGCTCGCGGTCCGGGAACATGTCGGTGCAAGCCATCGCCGAGTTGGCGCCTGGCTCACCTTGATACGCGATGGGTCCGTCCACGATCTCCCAGGGTAGACCCCCGGCATCTCACGAACCGGATCAGGTGTCCGACTTGCGGACCTTCTCCGGGGCGCCGGTGACCGCGCGGCCCTCGAGGGCCTTGGCCTTGGTGGCGTACATGTCGAGGTACTCCTGGCCGGACAGCTCCATGATCTTGTACATGATCTCGTCGGTGACGGCGCGCAGGATCAGCCGGTCCTTCTCCATGCCCTCGTACCGCGAGAAGTCCAGCGGCTCCCCGAACTTCACCGTCGGCGAGGCGAACGACGCGACAATCTTGCCCGGCGGGGCGACCACGTCGGTGCCGATCACGCCGCACGGGATCACCGGTACCTTCGCCTCCAGCGCCAGCCGGGCGACGCCGGTCCGGCCCTTGTACAGCCGGCCGTCGTGCGACCGGGTGCCCTCGGGGTAGATCCCGAACAGCTCGCCGCGCTCGAGCACCTTCATCCCGGCCCGCATCGCGCCCTCGGACGCCGACCCGCCGGAGCGGTCGATCGGGACCTGGCCGGTGCCCTTGAAGAACCCGCGCTGGAAGCGGCCCTTGATCCCGGCCCCGGTGAAGTAGTCGGACTTCGCGACGAACGTGACCCGCCGCCGCAGCGCCAGCGGCATGAAGATCCAGTCGGCGTACGACAGGTGGTTACTGGCGATGATCGCCGCACCGGTGTCCGGGATGTTCTCGGCACCGACCACGTTCGGCCGGAACAGGCGCTTGACCGGCGGGCCGAGCACCACGTTCTTCAGCACCCAGTAGATGCCCTTGCCGTCGCCGTCACCGGCATCCATGACCGCAGGGTCCGGCTCCCGCAGCGGCGATTGTGCCGGTTCCGTCATCGGTGTCCTTTCCTCACTGGTTCCCCCGAACCCTCATGATGCCGCACGACGGCCCGGATGGCCCGTACGTCGCCACGCGGGAACTCCTCACATCGGCGGGCGGACCTTCGTAAGCTGCTCACGGCAGGACGGCCGGCGCTGGGGAGGATCGTGTGCGGACCAAACGATTGACCGCTGTGCTGGGGGTGGTCGCGGCGGTGTTCGCGGGCCTGCCCGTGACGGCTGCGGCACGACCCGCGGCAAGCCCGAGTGCGACCGTGGTGCCGATCCAGGTGACCGGCCCGGCGTCGTCTCGGTTCAACCTGGTGGTGATGGGCGACGGGTACACCGCGGCCGAGCTGCCGAAGTTCCGCGAGCAGCTCGACAAGCACCTGAACATCCTCTGGAGCATCGAGCCGTTCAAGTCGTACCGGAACTACGTGAACGTGTACGCCGTCGAGATCGCCTCCCCGGAGTCCGGTGTCGACTGCGATCCCGGCCTCGACTCGCCGAAGCGCGACACGCCACTGCAGATGGGCTTCTGGGGCGGCTGCAACCCGGGCAGTGTTCAGCGGCTGCTGACGGTCAGCTCGGCGGCGGCGACGCAGTACGCCGACCTGGTCCCGGGCACCACGTCCGCGAACCGCCAGATCCTTGCCATCGGCAACAGCGACACGTACGGCGGTGCGGGTGGGACCTACGCCACGGCCTCGGGCGGGAACGCGCTCTCGGCCCTGATCACGCCGCACGAGCTCGGTCACTCGCTCGGCGGCCTGCAGGACGAGTACGACTACTACGCCCGCGGCGAGCGCGGAGCGCCGTACCAGGGTTCTGAGCCGTCCTCGATCCACCACAGTTTGCTGACCGAGCAACAGATGCTGGACCAGCACAAGAAGTGGTGGCGCTGGCTGGGGGAGCCGTCGGAGTCGGGCGGGACGATCGGGCGCTACGAGGGCGGGATGTACGCCGGCTCCGGCGTTTGGCGGCCCAGTGCGCACTCGATGATGAAGACGCTCGGGTACGCCTTCGACCAGGTGTCGCGCGAGCGGATGACCCAGCGGTTGTCGGCCAAGGCGAGCCTGTTCCAGAGCAGTACGCCGGCCGGTCCGGTCGCTGCCGATCAGGTCGTCTGGCTGCAGACCCTGCATCCGGTGGACCACGAACTCGACGTGACCTGGTCGCTCGACGGTACGGCGCTGCCGACCGCGAACGCCCGCGCCGTCGACCTCGGCGCGCTCGATCTCGCACCCGGCCCGCACACGCTGACCGCGACCATCGTCGACCCGACCGACTTCATCCGAGACCCCACGATCCGCCCGACCGCGACGCGTTCCTGGACCGTCGACAGTTCCCTGACCGCGCAGACATCGACTGAGCCGCCGACGTTCACGGGCTCGACGCCGACCGACCACCCGGTCAGCGCCGACGAGGTCGTGTACGCCGAGACCGCCCAGTCCGCGGGCGCGATCATCTGGCTGGTGGACGGCAAACCGGTCGCCAACCCCGGGAACGATCGAGACTTCGATCTCGCCCCGCTGAAGCTGACCGGGCGGCACACGCTCACGGCTCGGGCCGGCGCCAACGAGCTCGTCTGGGACGTGGACGGGACCGGGCCGGCGGTGACGTCGACGCTGTCGAAACCGCTGCTGACTGTGCGGAAGGCGAGCGGGACGGAGTACATCTACAACGACGCGTTCACGATGGGGCTGGCGGCGACGGACGACAGCCCGGGGTACGTCGTACCGGAGTTCCGCGTCGACGGGGACGGTTGGTACAACTACTTCGGCTGGCCGACCGACGCGTCCGCGCCGTTCCGGTTCACCGCCGAGGGCACCGAGATCGACCAGCTTGTGTACGGGAAGCTGGGCGTGCCGCGGGTGGTGCCGTGGGACGACGTAACGCCTGGTTACGGGCGTCACCAGGTCGAGTACCGCGCCATCGATGCCACCGGCAACATCGGGGACGCGCGCCGGTTCGCGGTCACGCTGCTGCGCCCGGCACCGGCCTGTACGACGACCCTCACCGGGACGCACGCCGGTCCGCTGTACATCCGCTCGGGCGTCACCTGCCTGACCAATGCGACCGTCAACGGCTCGGTCCTGGTCACGTCCGGCGCTTCGCTCGTCGTCACCGACTCGCGTGTCAACGGCCCGGTTCGCGCTGATCGGGCCGCGGACCTGCAGGTTCTCCGCTCAACGGTCATCGGCCCGGTCGCCGCTGACGGGGTGACGCGTTCCGTGGTCGCGGTCGGCAGCACGGTCCAGGGGCCGGTGGCGATCACGAACAGCCGGGCGGTCTCGATCGCCGGTAATACCGTTGCCGGCCCGCTCAGTTGCTCCGGCAACAGTCCGAGTCCGGCGAATCTGGAGGCCCCGAACCAGGTGTCGGGCCCGCGTTCGGGGCAGTGCGCGAAGCTCTGAGGCGCAGGGACATGGAGGTGAGTTCTGGCGACATGTCCCGGGCGCTCGCGGGCCACTAACTTTTTCGGTGCGGGGAGTTCCCGCCGTACCGAAGGAGAGAAATGAACGGACTGCGGGTGGCTTCGTTGATGGCGGCCACGATGACGACGGGACTGGTCGCCGGCGTGTACGCGATCTACGCGAACGCGTTCATGCCCGGGCTGGCGAAGACCGACGACAAGACCTTCGTCGGCGCGTTCCAGGCCGTCGACCGGGCGATCGTGAACCCGCTGTTCCTCGGCCTGGGGTTCGTCGGCGCCCTACTGTTCACGGTGCTCGCGGGCCTGCTCAGCCTGAAGGAGAAGGCGCTGCCGTGGATCGTGGTCGCGTTCGTTCTGTATCTGATCTCGATGATCGTCACGGTGGCGGTGAACGTGCCGCTGAACGACGCGCTGAAGGCGGCCGGTGATCCGGCCACGATGGACGTCGCCGCGGCCCGGGCGGCGTTCGACGAGGCCAAGTGGGTGGCCTCCAACTTGGTCCGCACCGTGCTCGCGACGGTGTCGTTCGGAGTACTCGGCTGGGCCCTGTACCTGTCCGGAAAATCCGCGGTCCAGCCCTGAGGTTATTTGCAGTATTTGCAGGTACCGTTCGATCCGATTCGGACCTGGGGGTACTGATGAAGGACTGGTGGGACGACCGTCCGGTGTTCTCGGCGGCCGACAAGGGGTCGCGGATCACCGGGCTCGCTCCCGGCGAGTCGCCCGGCCACGTGACGACCCGCCTGGCGATCCTGGGTGCCCTGTGCTTCGTAGCCTGGACCGCCGCGAGCTTGCTGGGTACGTCGTGGTTGTGCAACGCGTCGTCGGCGCCGGGCGAGACGTGCGCTGTCGACTTCCCGAGCGGCGTCCGGCTGCTCTGGCGGATCGTCGCCACCGTCGTCGTCGCGTACGTCCTGCTGCACTTCTCGCTCGTCTTCGGTGAGGAGGCACGGCAGCGACTCGGCCAGAGCCGGGCGGCGGGGCTGCTCGTCGGGTCGGCACTGCTGGCCGGAGTCGCCGTCGGTGCCGGTTTTTCGGTCGTGACCGGCTTCTCGGTGGACCCGTCCGGGACGCTCCGGCGGACCCTCGACTTCCGGATCGGCACCGAGGCGTACGCGATCTCCGCCGCGCTCGCGCTGGTAGCCGTCCTCTGGTGGATCCTCGTACTCGGCCGGCTGCCCGCGGCGCTGGTGGCGGCGCGGGAGCGGCAGACGACGATCGAGCGCCTGCGCCGCGACGGCCACCGGTACGCCGGCACCGTCAAGCTCGGCCGCATCGTGTTCTGGCTCGGCCAGAGCCCGGAGCTCGACGTCACGATCGCGTACGACTCGCCCGCCGGTGCGCACGAGATCAAGGCCCGGATGCGGACCTCGCCCGACCGGGTCCCCGCCGACGGCAGCAAGGTCGTGGTCTTCGACGACCTCCGCGGTGACCTCCACATCGAACTCGACCGCGACGCCACCCCGTCCTTCGAGCCTTCGGAGAGCTACACCGCCTCGGAGTGAACCCGGTACCGGGTTGTTTCACCGCTGGCCGGTTGCAACCTGTTAGCGGCCCTACAACCCGCCATCGGTGGGGGGCTGAGACACTGTGCACGTGCCACCAGTTCAAGCTCCGCCCTCGCAGCAGCTCCCCGCTGTCCAGAAACTGCGGGTGAGATTCGCCAAGCGGGGACGGCTGCGATTCACCTCACACCGCGACTTCCAGCGGGCCTTCGAGCGCGCCGTACGGCGGGCCGGCCTGCCGGTCGCGTTCTCGCACGGTTTCAGCCCGCACCCGAAGATCTCGTACGCCGGTGCCGCGCCGACCGGAGCCGCCTCGGAGGCGGAGTACCTGGAGATATCGCTCACACACGAGCGGGACGCCGAGCAGGTCCGGGCCGCGCTGGACGAGGCACTCCCGCCCGGGCTCGACGTCCTCGAGGTCGTGGTCGCCGGGCCGGGTGGGCTCGCCGAGCGGTTGGAGGCCAGCGAGTGGCGGATCGCGTTGCCGGGGGCGGATCCGGAGGCGGCCGCGGCGGCGGTCGAGGCGTTCCTCGCCCGGGAGGAAATTCTGGTCGAGCGCATGACCAAACGGGGGCTTCGCTCGTTCGACTGTCGGGCCGCCGTTCTCCGACTCACCGTCGTGAGTGAACCGGGGTCGGTTGCGACGTGTGCGATACTGCAAGTGGTGTTACGGCACGGAACCCCGGCCGTGAGACCCGACGACGTTCTCGCCGGCGTGCTAGAGGTAGCGACGCTTCCGGTGACGGGCCCGGCTCTTTTGACCAGGCTCGCCCAGGGCCCGCTCATCGCGGCAACCGGCATGGTGGACGACCCGCTCGCTCGTGACCGCGACGCCAACCAGGCGACCGCGACCGGCCAGGCAGGTCCCCACCAGACGCAACCAGCGGAGGGCGACGCCGCCGCTCCCTCTGTGCCCTGAGCGCGGGCGGAGCGGATCCAGCAGGCTTCCGCTACGCCGCGGCACTGGTGCCAGGTGTGGCGAACCGTGACCGCCTTACGGCAGGCCCCGGGCTCGTGACAGGAGCCGGGATGCGCCGGAAGGCTTGAGGAGACCCGCACTACATGCTCGACAACGAGCCGACCACCGACGCAGCCGACTCGGCTGCCACCGCCCCGCCCGCCGCCTCGACGCGCAAGAGCGCGAAGAAGGCCGCGCCGGCGAAGAAGACCACTACGACGCGCAAGCGCACCGTGAAGAAGACCGCCGAGCCGGCCGCCACCGCTGCGGCCGAGTCCGTCGAGTCCACCGAGTCCACTGTGGACGCTGCGCCGGCGAAGAGGACGGCCAAGAAGGCCGCCGCGAAGAAGGCCCCGGCCAAGAAGGCGGTGGCGAAGGCCACCACGGCCAAGAAGACCGCCAAGCGCCCGGCGAAGAAGGCCGCGGCCGGTCAGGACTCGCTCCCGGAGCTCTTCCAGGCTCCGGCGGAGTCGGACACGGTTACCGAGGCCGCTCCGGTCGCAGACGCGGCTCCGGCGAAGAAGACCACGCGCAAGCGCACCACCAAGAAGGCCGCAGGGGCACCCGCCTCCGAGACTCCGGCCGTCGCCGACGCTCCGGCCGCCACGGAGGCGCCGGCAACGTCCGACGCTCCGGCGACCAAGCGCACCTCCCGCCGCCGTACGACGAAGTCGACCGCCGCGGACACCACCGCGACCGCCGAGGCGAGCAGCCCGTCCACGGCCGACGCCTCCGCGAACACCGCCGCGACCGCTACGGCGAGCTCCGCGACCGGCTCGGCCGACGTCGGCGAGGCGGCCGCCGAAGCGCCGAGCACGCGGCGTAGCCGCCGGCGCCCCGCCCCGGCCGCCGCCGTCCTGTTCCAGGCCCCGACCGACACCGCCCAGCCGGCCGCCACCAGCACCGACGCCGCCGACACCGACGCCGCCGACACCGACGGTGCGGTCACTGACGCCGCAGGCGCCGACGCGACCGAGCCCCGCACGTCCAGCCGTCGCTCGCGCACCCGCTCGTCGGGCTCCCGTGAGACGACCGCTGACGCGGCTGAGACCACGGCCGCTGACGCGAGTGACGCCCGTACGTCGGGCAACCGCCGTTCACGCACCCGCTCCGGCTCCGGCGAGACGACCGCGGACGCCGTAGACGCCGCGGCCGCTGACGCGAGTGACGCCCGTACGTCGGGCAACCGCCGTTCGCGGACCCGCTTGTCGGGTGGTGCCGAAGTGACTGACGAGGCAACCGAGGTTGCGGTTGCCGCGGAGCCGGGTGCCGATGAGCAGCCGGCTGGTACGCGGCGGCGGCGCAACCGGCGCGGGCGTGACGCGGAGTCCCACGAGGGCGAGGCTGCCGAGGAGACCGAGCAGGCGCACCCGCAGGCCGTGAGCGCCGACACCGAGACCACCGACGACGAGGCTGAGACCCAGGCCGACGCGCAGGGTGAGGACGGCGAGGAAGGCGGCGAGGGCACTCGTCGTCGCCGCCGTCGTCGCGGTGGCCGCCGGCGCCGCAAGTCGGGTGACGCGGACGGTGCGGACGACAACGCCGACGAGCACTCGGACGACGAGCGCGACGAGAACGACGCGCAGGACGACCACGAGGCCGACGCCGCCGAGGACGACAACGACTCCGACGACGGCGAGTCGGGCGGCAGCTCGTCGCGCCGTCGCCGGCGTCGCCGTCGCCGCAAGGGCGAGGACAGCACCGCGTCCGCGGACGACCCCGACGAGACCGTCGTCCGGGTCCGCGAGCCGCGTAGCAAGAACTCGGCCAACGAGGTCACCGCGATCGAGGGCTCGACCCGCCTGGAAGCGAAGAAGCAGCGCCGCCGCGAGGGCCGCGCCGCCGGTCGCCGCCGGGCGCCGATCGTGACCGAGGCCGAGTTCCTGGCCCGCCGCGAGTCGGTCGACCGGGCGATGGTGATCCGGTCCCGCGAGGACCTGACGCAGATCGCGGTCTCCGAGGACAACGTCCTGGTCGAGCACTACGTGACCACCGCCGAGCAGACCTCCCTGATCGGCAACGTGTACCTCGGCCGCGTGCAGAACGTGCTGCCCAGCATGGAGGCGGCCTTCATCGACATCGGCAAGGGCCGCAACGCGGTCCTGTACGCCGGTGAGGTCGACTGGGCCACCCTCGGTGGCTCAAGCGGCCCGCGGAAGATCGAGCAGGTGCTGAAGTCCGGCCAGTCGGTCCTGGTGCAGGTCACCAAGGACCCGATCGGCCACAAGGGCGCCCGCCTCACCAACCAGATCAGCCTGCCCGGCCGGTACGTCGTGTACGTCCCGCGCGGCGGCAACGGTGGTATCAGCCGCAAGCTGCCCGACACCGAGCGGAACCGGCTGAAGACGATCCTCAAGGACATCGTTCCCGACGAGGCCGGCGTGATCGTCCGGACCGCCGCGGAAGGTGCGTCCGAGGAGGAGCTGACCTCCGACGTCAGCCGCCTGCAGTCCGCCTGGGAAGAGATCGACAAGAAGTCCAAGAACGGCCAGGCCCCGCAGCTGCTGTACGGCGAGCCGGATCTGCTGATCCGCGTCGTCCGGGACCTGTTCACCGAGGACTTCGGCAAGCTCGTCATCTCCGGCGACCGCGCCTACGACCAGGTCCGCGAGTACGTCGCGGGCGTCGCGCCGCACCTGGCCGACCGGGTCGAGAAGTGGACCGGCGACGGCGACGTGTTCGCCAACTACCGGATCGACGAGCAGATCAAGAAGGCGCTGGACCGCAAGGTCTGGCTGCCGTCGGGTGGCTCGCTGATCATCGACCGCACCGAGGCGATGACCGTCGTCGACGTGAACACCGGGAAGTTCACCGGCTCCGGGGGCAACCTCGAGGAGACCGTCACCAAGAACAACCTGGAGGCGGCCGAGGAGATCGTCCGGCAGCTCCGGCTCCGCGACATCGGCGGCATCATCGTGATCGACTTCATCGACATGGTGCTGGAGTCGAACCGGGACCTGGTACTGCGCCGGCTGGTGGAGTGCCTGGGCCGCGACCGGACCAAGCACCAGGTGGCCGAGGTCACCTCGCTGGGCCTGGTCCAGATGACCCGGAAGCGGATCGGCACCGGCCTGCTGGAGGCGTTCAGCGAGAACTGCGACCACTGCGGTGGCCGCGGGCTGATCCTGCACGACGAGCCGAAGGAGTCCCGCCGCCGCAACGGCCAGAACAGTGGTCAGAACGGTGGCCAGAACAACGGCCAGCAGAGCGGCAACGGTCACGACCACGGCAAGTCCCAGCAGCAGGAGGAGAGCGGCCGGAAGAGCTCGCGCCGCCGCCGCGGCAAGGGCCGTGGTGACGACGAGCAGCACGCCGAGCCCGAGACCCAGTCCAACGGCGACGCCGCCCAGCGGCTCGCGCAGATCGCCGCAGCCTCGGTGAAGAAGGACGAGGTGGCGGACGGGGCCGTCGACGGTACGCCGGAGCCCACCGGGTACCCGGTCGTCGCCGGTGCCGACGAGCACGTGAGCCCCGAGGCCACGGGCTTCCCGGCCGCCGATGCGGCTGCTCCGGAGGCCGCTGGGGCGGTCGACGCGGCCGACGCGGCACAGAACGGCTCCCCGAAGACCACCCGGCGCCGGCGTAGCAGCCGGAGCCGGAGCAAGACGGCTACCGAGAGTGAAAGCACCGATCCGTCGGAGCTCGTCACCACCGGCAGCTGAACCGATTTCGAGTTTGCCAGCCTCGGGCTGTAAGCTTGTGGTTCGGTGCGCTCGAAGCGCACCGAACCTGTGCTCGGTGTGAGAGTGAGAGGAACGAGGGGTTCTTCCGTGGACCTCCCACTCACACCATCACACCTGTAAGTTTTCCGATCCAGCAGAGAGTGAGATCCACGGTGTACGCGATCGTGCGCAGTGGCGGCACCCAGCAGAAGGTCGCCGTCGGCGATGTCATCGAGATCGACAGCCTGACCGACCAGGTCGGCGACACTGTGTCGCTGCCTGCGGTCCTCGTCGTCGATGGCGACACCGTGACGGCCGACGCTGCGGCGCTGGCCAACGTGGCCGTGTCGGCTGAGGTTCTCGGCCGCAGCAAGGGCCCGAAGATCACCATCCTCAAGTACAAGAACAAGACCGGTTACCGCAAGCGCCAGGGGCACCGTCAGCACTACACCCAGGTCAAGGTCACCGCGATCGACGCGAAGAAGTGAGCTGATTACCAAATGGCACACAAAAAGGGAGCGGCCTCGACCCGCAACGGTCGTGACTCCAACGCGCAGCGCCTCGGCGTGAAGCGGTACGGCGGTCAGCTGGTCAACGCCGGCGAGATCATCGTCCGGCAGCGTGGCACGCACTTCCACCCGGGCACCCTGGTCGGCCGTGGCGGCGACGACACGCTGTTCGCGTTGGCCGAGGGCACCGTGGAGTTCGGCACCCGGCGCGGTCGTCGCGTCGTCAACATCGTCCCGGCCCCGGCGGAGTAACACCGCCACCCGGTTCACGAAGCTCTGTCGAAGGGCGGGTCGCGGAATACCGCGCACCCGCCCTTTTGCTTGTGTAGGACAAGAGAAGAAAAGAATCCTCGCTCCGCTCGGGGTGAGAGATTCCCTCGCTCCGCTCGGGGCGGGGGTGGAGACAGGAAGTAGAGAAGACCGATGGCGATTCCCAGCTTTGTCGATCGGGTCTCGGTGCATGTCACCGCGGGCCGCGGCGGAAACGGCTGCGCCTCGGTGCACCGCGAGAAGTTCAAGCCGCTCGGCGGCCCCGACGGCGGGAACGGCGGCGACGGCGGCAGCGTGATCCTGCGCGTCGACCCGGACGTCACCACGCTCGTCGACTTCCACCGCTCCAGCCACCGCACCGCCACGAACGGTGCCCAGGGCAAGGGTGACCACCAGGCCGGCGGCAACGGCGGCGACGTGGTCCTCGGCGTCCCGGACGGCACCGTGATCAGTACGGCGAACGGCGAGGTACTGGCCGATCTCGTCGGACCCGGTGCGGAGTTCGTCGCGGCGCAGGGCGGTAAGGGCGGTCTGGGCAACGCGGCGCTGGCGAGCAGCTCGCGGAAGGCGCCCGGGTTCGCGCTGCTCGGTGAGGACGGCGAGGAGCGCTCGCTCGTCCTGGAGCTGAAGGTCGTCGCGGATATCGGCCTGGTCGGCTTCCCGAGCGCGGGCAAGTCGTCGCTGGTCGCCGCGATCAGCCGGGCCCGGCCGAAGATCGCCGACTACCCGTTCACGACCCTGATCCCGAACCTCGGTGTCGTCGTCGCCGGCGACACGACGTACACCGTCGCCGACGTCCCCGGTCTGATCGAGGGCGCGAGCGAGGGGCGTGGGCTCGGGCACGACTTCCTGCGGCACGTGGAGCGGTGCGCGGCACTGGTGCACGTCATCGACTGCGCGACGTACGAGCCGGGCCGCGATCCGTTGAGCGACCTGGACACGATCGAGGCCGAGCTCGAGGCGCACGGTGGTCTGGAGGACCGGCCGCGACTCGTTGCCCTGAACAAGATCGACGTACCGGATGCGCGGGAGATCGCGGAGATGGTGCAGACCGAGCTGGAGCAGCGCGGGCTGCGGGTGTTCCCGATCTCGACCGCGTCGCACGAGGGCCTGGAAGCGCTGAAGTTCGCGATGGCCGAGATCGTCGTACGGCGTCGCGCGGAGCAGGAGAAGCCCGACACCACGCGGATCGTGATCCGGCCGCACGTGCAGGGCGGACCCGAGTTCAAGGTCAAGCAGCTGCCGGACGAGGACGGCTGGCTGGTGCAGGGCGCGAAGCCGGAGCGCTGGGTGCGGCAGACCGACTTCGCGAACGCGGAGGCGACCGGCTACCTGGCCGACCGGCTGAACCGCCTCGGCGTCGAGGAGGAGCTGATCAAGCTCGGCGCGCAGGCCGGTGACGCGGTGATGATCGGCGACGGGCCGAACGCGATCGTGTTCGACTTCGCGCCGGACATCCAGGCCGGCGCGGAGATCCTCGCCCGGCGCGGTGAGGACCACCGGCTCGAGGAAGATCGTCCCGCGGCCCAGCGGCGGCGGACGAAGGACTCGGAGTACCACGCCTTCCGGGAAGGCGAGCGGTCCGAGGACTGGTCGGAGTACGGCGGCAACTGGGACGTCGACGACGTGGACCTGTCGCCGGCGGAAGCGAAACGAGCAGCAGCGGCTGCGGCGAAGCTCGCACGCAAGGAAGCGCGTGAGCTGGCGTCGCAGGAGGATCTCGACCAGAACGGTTGATTTCATGAACCAGCGCGCGGAGGCGACCAACGCCACGCGAATCGTCGTGAAGGTCGGCTCGTCGTCGCTGACCCAGCGCGGCAAGATCGACCTCGAACGACTCCGGCTGCTCGTCGACGCCATCGCGGCGCGACGGGTGGCGGGAGCCGAGGTCGTACTCGTCTCCTCCGGCGCGATCGCCGCCGGGCTGGCGCCGATGGGGCTGCGGACCCGACCGCGCGACCTGGCCACCCAGCAGGCCGCTGCTTCGGTCGGCCAGGGACTGCTGATGGCCCGCTACAGCGACGCGTTCGCGGCCCACGGTTTGCGGGTCGGGCAGGTGCTGCTGACGGTCGACGACGTGACCCGGCGAAGCCACTACCGCAACGCGTTCCGCACGTTCGCGCGGTTGCTCGAGCTCGGCGTCGTACCGATCGTGAACGAGAACGACACGGTGGCGACGACCGAGATCCGCTTCGGTGACAACGACCGGCTGGCGGCGCTGACCAGTCACCTGGTGCACGCGGATCTGTTGCTGCTGCTGTCCGACGTCGACGGCCTGTACGACGGGGATCCGCGCAAGCCCGGTACGTCGATGGTGACCGAGATCCGTGGCGCCGCCGACCTGGAGCCGCTCGCGATCGGCAAGACCGGTACGTCGGGTGTCGGTACCGGCGGCATGCAGACGAAGGTCGAAGCGGCCGCAATCGCTACTGAGGCAGGGATTCCGGTCCTCCTCACCTCGGCCGGCCGGGTCGGTGAAGCGCTCAGCGGCGAGCCGGTCGGGACGCTCTTCCATCCGACGGGTCGGCGGCGCAAGACCCGGCTGTTGTGGTTGGCGCACGCGACGTCCGGTCAGGGCATGCTGCACCTCGACGAGGGCGCGGTACGTGCGTTGACGCAACGCCGCGCATCCCTGCTCCCCGCGGGGATCTCGGCGGTCGAGGGGACGTTCTCCGCCGGTGATCCCGTCGACCTGGTCTCACCGTCCGGCGTGACGATCGCTCGCGGGCTGGTCAACTACGACGCCTCCGAACTCCCCGAGCTCCTCGGCCGTTCAACGCGCGACCTCGCCCGCGAACTCGGAGCGGCGTACGAACGCGAAGTCGTCCACCGCGACGACCTGGTGCTGCTCTAGCGTCGCGCCCGGCCGAACGACACGAGTTGGACGATCAGCGCGACGATCGATCCGAAGAAGCCGACGGCCAGCATGATCCGCAGCAGCAACGTCCAGTCGAACGACGAGTCGTCGAAGTCGAACGGGAAGACCTGCCAGACGCGGACGACGGCGACCAGGCCGATGCCGGTGATCCCCAGGTCTCCCAGGGACTTCAGCCACGGCGGATCCGTCACCAGATAGCAGACGTTGGCGACGAGACCGGCGATGAGTGACGCGGTCACCCAGCCGAGCACCGCCGTCGTCTCGGCCGTGAGGAACGGCACCGTCTGCCATCCCGGCCAGGAGTACATGGCGAAGAGTACGGCGGTGTTGATCAGGATCGCGATGACGTAGCCGGTCCGTCGGGTACCCGGCGAGGCTCGGTGGTTCGTTTGCTTCAGCACGATCGCACCTCCTCTCCTTCCATGGTCTGTCCATCGCGTCGAGCGATCCTGGTCCGAAGGTCCCGGGTCGTCGGGACAGTGGCCCCTGGCTGTTTTCCTGCGTGGTCGGGAGGCTAGGAGTGAGGTTGGGGAGGCGACATGAGTACATCGAGTGTTCTGGTCGCGTACGGCACCAAGAACGGGTCGACGGCAGGGATCGCCGACATGATCGTCACCGCACTGCAGGCGGACGGTCTGACCGCGGAGGCTCGTCCGGCCGCGGACGTGTCTGCGATCGAGGGGTACGACGCCGTAGTGCTGGGCGGCGCACTCTACGCGGGACGGTGGAATCGTGATGCGCGCACGTTCGCGCGCCGGCACGCCGACGCTTTGCGGAACCGTCCGGTCTGGCTGTTCAGCAGCGGGCCGCTGGACGATTCTGCTGACCGGCGTGAGATCCGGCCCGTGTCACAGGTCGCGAAGCTGTCCGATCGACTCGGCGCGGTCGAGCACGTGACGTTCGGCGGGCGGCTCACCGAGGACGCCGCGGGGTTCATGGCGAAGGCGATGGTCCGCGCCGGCAAGGGTGGCGACTTCCGCAACCCGGAGCGCATCGCCGCCTGGTCGCACACCATCGCGACGCACCTCCGGACCACCGCACCCTCCAGAACCGACTGAGCACGGCTTTCACATGACGACCAAACGGGGTGCGCCCAGCGGCGCCGGAAACGCCGTCTACGGACTCGGGCTGATCGGCGCTTTGGTGTACTACATCCAACGCGCCGACGGCTTCTGGCCGGTCATCCTCGGCATCCTCAAAGCCGTGGTGTGGCCGGCCTTCGTCACCTACGACCTGCTGAAGTTCCTCGGCGCCTAGATCCAGGAGGGGATCCATGGGTAAGCCAGACAAGGACGTGGTGGACGTACTGCGCGGGGTGACGGACGGTGCCAGAGCCGGAACTGTCTTCGGTACTCCGGTCAGTCACAACGGTTTCACGCTGCTGCCGGTCGCGCGTGTCACCGGCGGCGGGGGAGCAGGTCGCGGCGAAGGCATCACCGGACCGGGCAGCGACGGATCCGGATCCGGCGGCGGCTTCGGGCTGTCCGCCAGGCCGGTCGGCGTCTACGTGATCAGCGACCGCGAAGTCACCTGGTCACCCGCGGTCGACGTCACCAAGGTCATCCTCGGCGGCCAACTGGTCGGCCTGGTCGCCCTACTGACCCTACGAACCCTCTTCAAACTCCTCCGCAACCGCCGAGCCAAACAAACAGCTCCGGCCGAAGAGCCGCAACCTACGATGGGCGAGTGAAGCTCGCCTGGGGTCTGCTCGCCGCGTGGGTCGTCCATGATCTCGAGGAACTCGCCACGATGCCGGCGTTCTCGCAGTCCGGCGACCTGCCGCGACCGTTGGCGAAGGTGTTGCCGATGTCGCGGGCCGAGGCGGCCACGGCGATCGGGATCACCGGCGGGTCGTGCTGCCGTCTGGTGAGATCCGTGTCCGTCGGAGCCGTGGTGGGGCCATACGATGAAGGGGTGAGCGAGATCATCGAGCTGGCGCGCCGGGCCCGTGAGGCGTCGTACTCCCTGGCTGACGCGTCCCGGGCGACCAAGGACGCTGCGCTGCACGCCATGGCGGCTGCGCTGCGGGAGCACACGGACGCGATCGTCGCGGCCAACGCCAAGGATGTCGCGGCCGCGCGCGAAGCCGGTACGCCGGAGTCCACGGTCGACCGGCTGGCGCTGAACCCGGCGCGCGTCGACGGGATGGCGGCCGGGCTCGAGCAGCTCGCGGGGCTGACCGACCCGGTCGGCGAGGTGACCCGCGGCTACACGTTGCCGAACGGTCTCGAGCTCCGCCAGGTCCGGGTCCCGTTCGGTGTGGTCGGGATCATCTACGAGGCGCGCCCGAACGTGACCGCCGACGCCGCCGGCATCTGCCTGAAGTCCGGCAACGCCGTGCTGCTCCGCGGTTCCTCGTCCGCGAAGTCGTCCAACGAGGCGATCATCGCCGTACTGCGGGACGCCGCCGAGTCGGCCGGACTGCCCGCGGACGTCGTCCAGGGCGTGCCGACGGATCGCGCCGCGGTGAAGGAGCTGATGCAGGCGCGCGGGCTGGTCGACGTTCTGATCCCGCGCGGTGGCGCCGGTCTGATCCAGACGGTGGTGGGGGAGTCTTCGGTCCCGGTGATCGAGACCGGGGTCGGCAACTGCCACGTGTACGTCGACGCGGACGCGGACCTCGAGCTCGCGCTGCGGATCCTGCTGAACGCGAAGACCCAGCGCCCGAGTGTGTGCAACGCGGCCGAGTCGCTGCTCGTGCATGCTTCGGTCGCCGACGAGTTCCTGGCGCAGGCGCTGCCGGCTCTGACCGAGGCCGGCGTGACCGTGCACGGCGATCCGGCAGTGGTTGCTGCTGGCAAGGATGTTGTTGCTGCCACCGACGAGGACTTCGGGACCGAGTACAACTCGCTCGATCTCTCCGCGGCCGTGGTCGACTCGCTCGAAGCGGCGGTGCAGCACATCCGCCGGTACAGCTCTGGGCACACCGAGGCGATCATCACCCGCTCCCAGTCCGCGGCGCGTCGCTTCACGCAGGCGGTCGACTCGGCAGCGGTCGTGGTGAACGCCAGCACCCGCTTCACCGACGGCGGCGAGTTCGGCTTCGGCGCCGAGATCGGGATCTCCACTCAGAAACTCCACGCCCGCGGGCCGATGGGGCTGCCCGAGATGACCTCGACGAAGTACATCGTGACCGGTGAGGGTCAGCTCCGAAGCTGATTGTTCAGGCGAGTAGTTCGGTGATGCTGGGCGTGCGGATAGTGGGTTGTGCGCGCGAGATGATGGCGAGAGCCGCGCGGTGATCGGCGCCGACCTCGAGGTCTATTACGTGCATCCCGGGCGGGACGGCCGCGCGTAGGTCGCCGCGCAGACCTTCCCCGGTTGCCTTCAGCACAGCCTCTTTCCGCGTCCAGTACGTCGTGAACGCCCGCGCCTTGGCGATTCCGTCGTACCCATTGAGTTCCTGGGCCTCCGCGGGGGCCAAGGCGATCCTGGCTACTGCGTCGACGTCGATTGTCGAGTCGATCTGCTCCACGTCGAGCCCAACCGGCTGCTCTGCGAACGCGACTCCGACGAGGTCGCCTGAGTGCGTCACCGAGAGCTCGGCTCCTGGGGTCCGTACCTTTCCGTGGGGCTTGGCGCACTCGGGGCAGGTCCGGTCCAGCTCGATCTTTGCTGCTGGCAACGAAAGTCGCGCGGCGAGGACTCGTCGTACGATCGTCACGCCCAGCAGGAACCTGGCCTTGTCCACGTCTCGTAGGTACGCGTCCAGGCGCCCGCGCTCGACGTCGTTCAGATCCGCGATGAAGTCCTGCCGGGCGAGGCCGACCTCGGCCCACCAGACTTCAACTTCTGGTGCCGCACCGTCGCCGGCCCGGTTGGTCACACCGGCCCCGGCGTCCAGGTCAGCCTGCCCGACCGCAGGTCGTGGAGTACCCCGTCGATCCACTTGGCCTCGGCGACCGCCACCGCGACCTGGTACTCCGTCTCCAGCAGCGCGAACCGCGGTATCGGCTCGCCGTCGACCTGTGTCCTGAGCTCCAGGTGCAGTTCGGCGATCCGTTTCGTCAGCAACTCACGCCGCTGGACCAGTAGCTCACCCGCCACGTTCGGCGTCACCAGCATCACGAACGACAGCGCCGCCGGGAACTCCGGGAACTCGTTCCGCGGTGTCGTGATGATCTCCGCCAGCCACTCCCGGCAGGTCCGCCGGCCCTCGTCGGTCAGGTGGTACACGGTGCGCTCCGGGTAACGCTCGTCGCGCTCCGTCGCGCCGACGGCGATCAGGCCGGCCTCCTCGAGCCGCACGATCATCCGGTACAGGCTCGTCCGCTGCCCGACGTTGACGACCTGGTCCTTGCCCCACTGCTTGATCAACCGCTGGATCCCGTACGGATGCAGCGGCCCGTTCTCCAGGAGGCCGAGGATCGCCAGGGCGAGGGGGGAGCGTCGAAAGGTCACACGCTCAGAATAGCGGTACAAAGAAACTAGTTGCAATGTAACTAGGTCGCGTGTAACTATCGAGTCATGAGAACAGCAGAACTGACCCAGGACACAGTCACCTCCCGGGATGGCACTGAGATCGGCTACTACAAAACCGGGCACGGACCGGCCGTCGTCGTGCTGCACGGCAGCATGGAGTCCGCCCGCAGTCACACGCTCCTCGCTGAGGCGTTGGCCGATGAGTTCACGGTCTACCTCCCGGACCGCCGCGGTCGCGGCCTCTCCGGCCCGCAACGACCGGACCACGGCGTCCACACCGAGCTGGAGGATCTGGAGGCCGTCCTCACCGCGGCCGGTGCCGACCGTGCGTTCGGCGTGAGTGCCGGGGGAGCGGTGGTCCTGGAGGCTGCCCGGGTGCTCCCCGGGCTCGAGCAGGTCGCCCTCTACGAGCCCGCGATCGTCGCCGACGGGGCGCCGCACCGTGAGTGGCTGGCCCGCTTCGACCAGGAGATCGCCCGCGGTGACGTCGCCGGCGCGATGGTCACGAGCATGTTCGGCTTCGAGATGGCGCCGGCGTTCCTCAAGGTGATGCCGCGCGGCCTGCTCCGCTGGATGACCGAGAAGATGATGGCGAAGGAGGAGCGTCAGGCCGGCGGCGACGCGATCACGATGCGCCAGCTGGCTCCGACGATCCATGCCGAAGGCACCATTGTCGCCGAGTTGGCCGGCACCTTCGACAACTTCCGCACCGTCGACGCCGAGGTTCTGTTGCTCGGCGGCACCAAGGGCCTGCACGGTCTCGAGCCGGGCCGCGCCACGCTGGAGAAGGTGCTCCCGCACTGCCGCCGGATCGAGTTCGACGGCTTCGACCACGGCTCGTCCTCGGACCCGGGCGGCGTCAACCCGACCGGCAAACCCGAAGCAGTACGCCGCATCGCGGCCGAAGTGAAGGCCTTCTTCACGAAGCAGTCGTGAGCGCCCAGTCGACCGCATCCGCGATGTCGGTCACCGGATACCGCACGGCTCGCACCACACGATCGGCGCCGATCACCAGCACCACCCGCTTCAACCGCTCGTACCCACCGGCCCGGAAGGTCGGCAACCGCAGGGCCGCCGCCAGTTCCAGGTCGAGGTCGGACAGCAGCAGGTGTGGGATGTCCTCCGCCTTCGCGAACGCCTGCTGCTCGTCGGTCCGCTGCGTGCTGACCCCACGCACCGCGACATCCCGCTCGGCGAACTCGGACAGTCGTCCGGCGAACAGCCGGTTCTCCAGCGTGCACCCAGTGGTCCCCGCGATCTCGTCCCATCCCGCGGGCAGTGGCGTCGGCCGCCCCGTCGCCGGATACCCGAACAGGACGGTCGCGCGGGCATCCGCGTCCACCACGTCAACCGTCGTACCCGCGGTCGACGGCAGAGCGACGTACGGGACTCGCTGACCCGCCAGGTCGTGGAGGCGGTGCGCCGGCGGCTCGTCAGCGGCGTTCGTCCCGGTCAGTGAGCCGTCGCCGAGCAGCCAGCGATCGCCCCAGTCCTGGAGCGCGACGAGGACCGGCAGGAGGGCTCGCCCGCGCGGCGTCAGCTCGTACGCGTACCGAGTCGGCCGTTCCTGGTACGCCGACCGCTCGACGATCCCGCTGTCCAGCAGGCCGGTCAGCCGCTCGGTCAGGACCTTCCGCGAGATCTGCAGCGACCCCGCCAGCTCGTCGAACCGTGAGACCCCGCGGGCCAGATCGCGGACGATCAGCAGTTCCCAGCCGTCGCCGACCACCGCGAGGGACTGCGCGATCGCACAGTCCGGCTCGGGGGAGAATCTGCTCCGCCGCACGTCCGCGCTCCTTCGAATCCGGTTGCCACCACGCTTAGGGCGTGTCTCCCACTCCCCCGCCTACTGCGCGGCACTCGGCACGGCACCTCGCCGCACGGGAGCAAAGGCCACGATGCTCCGCATCGAGACCTTCGCTCCCGCGCACCGAGCTACCGCACCGAGCACCTGCTCGCTGCGGCGCGGGAGTGGGAGACACGCCCTGGCTGGCCCAGTAAGTTCCCAACAGGAACTCACTCTACCGAAGGACCGACATGTACTGGCGCCGGATCGCGGAACTGCCCACCTGGCTGAAGGCCGTGATGGTCGGCCAGCTGGTTAACGGGGCCGGTGCGCTCGCGTGGGTCTACCTGACGCTGTACCTCGTCGAGGACCGCGGGATGTCGGCGCAGCAGGCGGGCTTCGCGGCGGCGGCGTACGGCGTCGGCCTGCTTGGTGGCAACCTCGGCGGCGGCTGGTTCGGCGACCGCTTCGGCCTGCGTACAGCGGCGGTGGCCAGCCAACTGCTCTGGGCGGTCTCGTGCATGGCGATGCCGTTCGTGCCCGGACCGGCGATCGCTGTCGTCGCCGCGCTGGCCGGCTTGTTCGGCGGAGCGGGGCGGCCCAATCTCAGCGCCCTCGTCACCAGTTCCCTCCCGCCCGAACGGCGCCGCGAGGGCATCGCGCTGTCCCGTACGGCGACCAACGCGGGCTTCACGATCGGCCCGCCGCTCGGTGGACTGCTCGCGGCCTACGACTTCTCGCTGGTCTTCGCCGCCGACGCGATCACCAGCCTGGTGATGGCCGCGATCGTCTGGCGGTGGGTCCCGAGCGCCCGCCGTACGCCGACCGCCTCGACGACCGGCCTGTGGAAAGCGGTCCTCAGTGATCGCCCGGTCCTGATGGTGCTGGCGACGATCATCGTCGTCGACACCGTGTACCGGCAGATCTTCGCGACCCTGCCGCTCCTACTGCGCGATGCGGGCACGCCGGCCGTCGCGTACGGCGTACTGCTCGGGGCCAGCTCCGTCGTCATCGTCCTGTTCGAGGCGCCGCTCGCCGTACGCCTCGGCGGGCACCGCGCGACCCGCGTGATCGCGACCGGTTTCGCCCTGATCGGCGTGGGGCTCGCGATTGTCGGGGTCTGGCCCGCGCTTGCCGGGGCTGCGCTGGCGATCGTCGTGATGACGGCGGGCGAGATGCTGTACAAACCGACCGCGACCGCCCACGTCGCCGACGCCGCGCCCGCGGGCATGGTCGGGCGCTACTCCAGCCTGTACGCCGCCGCGTCGATCAGCGGCATGTTCCTCGCACCGGCGATCGGCGGTACGACGTACCAGCACGCCCCCCGCCTGCTCTATCCCGTCGCCGCTGCCCTCGCGCTCGCCGCGGGCGTCGTACTGCTCCTTACTCGGGCAGCGGCGCGGGACGGCCTTCCCAGCGAGTCGACAGCACAACCGTCGTCCGCGTCCTGACCACGCCGTTCACCCGGCGCAGCGAGCCGACGACCGCCTCGAGCTGCGTCACGTCGGGGACCCGGACCTTCACCACCAGCTCCTGGTCGCCGGCCACGAACCAGCAGTCCTCGACCGCCTCGATCTCGCGAACCTGCTCGACGATGTCGTCGGTCTCCACGTCGTCGCGCTGGAAGAGCCCGATCAGCGCGCTGGTCCCGAGTCCGACCTGGTCCGGCGCGACCACCGCGCGGTACCCGAGGACAACGCCGCGCTCCTCGAGCCGGCGCACCCGCTCCTGGACGCTCGGGCCGGACAGGCCGACCTCCCGGCCGAGCTCGGCCCAGCTGGAGCGGCCGTTCAGCCGGAGCGCTTCGATCAGCTGCCGATCGATTGCGTCCATGACTCCTCCTGTTCACCACAGATTCTAAGGCTGGGAATGCGTTCAGCCTTTAATTCGTTTGTGAGAGCGTAGTTGATCTCGTACAATTTGAGGTACCGGGGACAGTCCATCCCGGCTCCGCCGTACCAACCCAGTGAAGGAATCATGATCACCCCCGACGTTGCCCGTGCCCACATCGACGAGCGGCACCGAGTCGCGGCCAAGGCCCGCCGCGCCCACGCCGTACCGTCCACCTGGCGCCGGCTGCTGACCCGTCACGTCCGCCACAGCTGACCTCCCCTTCCGCGACCGGTGTCCCTCGGTGAGTGTCCCGAGGCCACCGGTCGCTGTCGTCGGAGGCAGTACGAGATAGGCTCTGCACCATGTTCTCGATCCTCGTGCCGCAGGTGGCGGCCATCACCGAAGCCACGGTCGAGGCTTCGCACATCTCCAAGTGGTGGTACGGCGGGTTCGCCCTGTTCGTGCTCGTCCTGCTGCTGCTCGTCACCGTCATCATGGGCAAGGGCCGGCCGCACAGCTGAGCGGCGCGATGGGCATGACTGCTGTGGAGCGGGTACGACGTATCGGTGTGATGGGCGGAACGTTCGACCCGATCCATCACGGTCACCTGGTCGCCGCCAGCGAGGTGCAGTCGTACTTCGACCTCGACGAGGTGATCTTCGTCCCGACCGGCCAGCCGTGGCAGAAGTCGGAACGGAACGTCTCCCCGGCCGAGGACCGGTACCTGATGACCGTGATCGCGACCGCGTCCAACCCGCGGTTCTCGGTCAGTCGAGTGGACATCGACCGGCCAGGTCCGACGTACACCATCGACACCTTGCGCGACCTGTCCAAGCTGTACCCGGACGCCGAACTGTTCTTCATCACCGGTGCCGACGCGCTCGCCCAGATCCTCACCTGGCGGGACGTGGACGAGATGTTCAAGCTCGCCCAGTTCGTCGGCTGCACCAGGCCGGGGACCGAACAGCTCGAACTGCCGCTGGACCAGCTGCCGATGGACCGGATCACGCTGCTCGAGGTGCCGGCGCTGGCGATCTCGTCCACCGAATGCCGGGCCCGGGTCGCCAAGGGCAACCCGACCTGGTACCTGGTGCCCGACGGCATCGTCCAGTACATCGCCAAGCGTGAGCTCTACACCAACCGTTAGGACGTTTTATGCCCGCCAGTGAACGCGCTATCGAGCTGCTGACCGCGGCCGCGGAAGCGGCGCACGACAAGAAGGCCGAGAACGTCCTCGCGTTCGACGTGTCCGAGCAGCTCGCCATCACCGACGCGTTCCTGGTCGCGTCCGCCTCCAACGACCGCCAGGTGCGCGCGATCGTCGACGCCATCGAGGACAAGCTCCGGGAAGACTTCGACGCCAAGCCGGTGCGCCGCGAAGGCGCCCGGGAAGGCCGCTGGGTACTCCTCGATTACCTCGAGATCGTCATCCACGTCCAGCACGACGAGGAGCGCGCGTTCTACTCCCTCGAGCGGCTGTGGCGCGACTGCCCAGTCATCCCACTGCCGTCGGCCGGCCCATCCGCCGTGCCGGATGCTGCTGGCTCGGACGCTGTCGGCTCTGCCTCGGGCCCGGCGTCAGCGTCTGCTGAATGACCGCGGGCCGGTTGATCGTCTGGCGGCACGGCCGGACGGAATGGAACCTTCAGGACAAGATCCAGGGCCAGGCCGACATCCCCCTCGACTCGGTCGGCATCGGCCAGGCCCGCGCCGCCGCGGCCAGGCTCGCCTCCCTGGCGCCGACTCGCCTGTTCGCGAGCGACCTCCAGCGCGCCGCCTCCACCGCCGGTGAACTCGCCGCGCTGACCGGCCTCAAAATCGAGTACGACGAGGCACTCCGCGAGATCGACGTCGACGACTGGGCCGGCCTCACCATGTCCGAACTCGCCGCGATCAACCCCGAGGCCGCGGCCCGGATCCGCAGCGGTGAACCCCAACGCCGCGGTACCAACGGCGAAACCATCGAAGAAGTCGCCGACCGCTTCGCCGCCGCCCTCTCCCGCATCGCGGAGCAAGGCACCGCCGAAGACACCACCGTCGTCGCCACCCACGGCCTCGCCGCCCGCGTCGGCATCTGCCTCTTCCTCGGCATCCCCAAGCCCCACTGGCCCGCCTTCGGCGGCCTCTCCAACTGCAACTGGGTCAGCCTCCTCCCCGGCCGCCACGGCTGGCGCATCGAAGAATGGAACGCCGGCTCCCTCCCCGAACCAGTAATGAGCGACGACCCCCAACGCTGACCCACCCCGGAGAGGACCCCGCTCCGCGGCGGCAGTCCTTCTGACCGCCTCCGGCGGCGCGCACACCGTTTCAGGGCGCACCGCGCCCGGCGGTCAACTGCGACGGGTCCCGCCCGAAGTACACACCGCTCCTCGGGGCGACGACGCCGCTTCGCGCGCTGAAAGGTCACCGCTTCGCGGCTGCAGCTCTTCGGCGCCCTCGGCGACGCGCGAGTGTCGTTGAGCACCGCGCTTGGCGGTCAACTACGGGGGTATGCCGGCGTGACGGGCGCCAGTGCATGGGACGTCCGCCGGCGCCGCTGCGCGAGGAGACAGGACACCGTTTCGTGGCAGTCGTTGCTTCTTGCGTTTGGTGGGTCGCGGACCGTGGAACGGTGTACCGACTGCGGCGAAGGTCGCCGACCGGACCGCACTGGGGAGTTCTGCTGGTCGATCGAGGTGCACAGAACTCCCCGATGGCGATCGGCGACCGCTTCGGGCGCTCGTCGGCGCAGTGCGGTGGCGAACCCGCGTGGTGGGTGGCAACTGGAGATAGCCCGCGGTGACTGGAGACCTGCAATATCAGGCTTCCGCCCGCCATCTCCTATCCTCAGTCCCCGTCCACGGACGCACGTCTGCGGCGGCCGGCGAGCGTGGTGCGCACCACATCAGCCCCACGAGGGAACCGATTTTTCTTTGCAGGCACTCATCCGCTAAGCTTTCCGAGTCCGCAAGACACCGCGGGGCTTTGGCGCAGTTGGTAGCGCGCTTCCATGGCATGGAAGAGGTCAGGGGTTCGAATCCCCTAAGCTCCACCGCAGGTCAGAGGCCGGTTTCCCCACTCGGGAGACCGGCCTTTTGCATGACCTGAGTGACTACCGATTTCGGGGCAGGGCGCCGTCCGTTGCCGCGGCGTCCTGCGAGTTGGCTCGGTGGAGGAGTTGCTCGCGTTGGGAGATGCGGGTGGTGGCTGGGAGTCGCCACATGGTGTAGGCGGCGGCCATCAGTTGTGCGGCTCGGCGGGGTGGGACGCGGCCGTAGCCCGTGCCGAAGCCGGGCGTGGCTAATCTCCTGACTGTGTTGGCTTCCGGATGGCGAGTGATTGCCAGCAGAGCGGCCCAGAAAGCGTCGTGTACGGCGATGTCCAGCTCACCTGGCAGCGGCATTGGTACGCGCATGGTGGGTGCGTAGACGAGCCAACGGCACGGATCGCCGCCAGTGGGGACCACACTCGCGGCCCCGACCGGTTGGTAGCCGTGGTGCTCGTCAGCTATCGCTGCCCACACGGATCGCTGGACGTCGGACCAGTACTCGGACAGTGCTCGATCGACACCGCCGTCCATCTGCCCGTAGCTGTTTCCTGCTGTGAGTACGGCGTCCACCTCCGGCAGCACGTCCAGCAACGATCCTTGCTGCGCGTCGATGACGCCCTCTTCAATCTGATCGGCGAAGACCTCGCGCCAGGCCGAAACGAGATCGGCGTCGAAGTCGACCAGAAGCAGATGCGGCGGCATCACGCCAACCTCTCGCAGGAGGAGTCGGCTGCTGATGCAGTGGGGCGGGCACCGAGGTGCTGGTGGGTCGTGAGTACTCCGATGCGTGCTTTATGGGCCATATGCCGACGCTACGACACGAGCCGTGGCCCCGCCGTCAACAGGATGCTGGTCGGCGAATTGGGCGATTAGGCAACATGATGAACGGAGCCTGCGCCGTTGTGCCTGACGGGAACGAGGTCAGGCCTCAGGGGCGGAACATGGTCTCGTGAGCCTCGCACAGTTTCTGGCTGTGGGTGTTGAGGACCAGCGGTCGTGCTCCGCAGATGTCGCACTGCAAATCGGGGCGTGATGGAGTGCTTCGTGTCCGTCGCCTTCGAGGGGCGAGGTGTGGGAGGCCGTGCTTCAGCGACAGTGCCTTCCGTTCGCCGTAGTCGAAGTCGATCCAGATTGTCGGTACGCCGTTGTAATCGCCTACACGGCCGACGATCCCAGTCCCGAAGGTCCCGTGGGTTACAGATGCGCCGGCGGCCAGCCAGGTGGGCAAAGCATCGTCGGTCGTCATGTCGGTAAGTATTGCCGCCCGCGGCCACGCGCAGGAGTGTCTGCGTATGCGCGATCGGGGGTCGCGTTGCAGCAGATCACCTGGCGGATCGCGGCTTTGGCCGCAGTTCGTGCCGGTACGGCGTCCTCGGTCAGCTTGGTGGAGTGAGGCGACACGGATCTGCCGACATGTAGGGCTTGCTAGTCTCCCCAACCGGTGAGGATACGGATCTCCCAGTTGTGTCCTGGATCAGAGCGCTGGGCGATGTGACCCGGTGGCATGTTGGCGAGGGAAGCTATGGAGCTGTTCCGTTCGACAGCATGCGAGATGTGGGTAGCTGTGGCGGCGTCGGGAAGGTTCGGATCGTTGACTCCGTCGCCGATGCACCAGTCGCCTTCCGGCGTGTGGATCACTTCTCTGGCCGGCTGCTCGCCGCGAAGGACCGTGTTCTGCACGATGGCACCCAGGGCGGACGGGAAGCGGTCGCCCTCGTACGGGAACGGCATCACTCGACGCATCTCGCGATCGGTCACAGCCGTACCCTAGCCAGGCTCGCACTCGGCCCCGTCGAACGAGCGCGCGCCGAGATCCATGTTTCGGCCGTCGCGACTCGTCTGGCAGAGGCGTCGTTGGCATCGCCCGACAAAGCTCGTACCCGAGGCGTTCTGGATGTCGGGCTCTACCTGCTGCGTGGCGGCTCGCTGTCAGTTGATTGGTGGTCAGTGGAAAATGGCAGGCGGGGTGGGGCGGGGAGTGTCAGGATGCTGGGATGGTCGAGCGGGCGTTGAGTTTTGGGGCGGTGGCGGAGGCTTATGAGCGGTTTCGGCCGGGGTATCCGGTGGAGCTGCTCGAGTTGGTGACGTCGTACGCCGGGGCGCCGGTTCGGACCGCACTGGAGATCGGTGCGGGGACGGGTAAGGCGACGCGGTTGTTCGCGCAGGGTGGGATCGCGGTGACGGCGACCGAACCGGATGCGGCGATGCTCGCGGTGATGCGGAAGCATGTGCCGGCGGATGTGACGACCGTGCAGGCCGCGTTCGAGGATCTGCCGCTCGATTCGTCGTACGACCTGGTGTATTCGGCTGCTGCGCTGCATTGGACCGACCCCGAAGGTCGGTGGGACCGGATGGCTCGGCTGGTCCGGCCGGGTGGGGTGTTCGCGTCGTGCGGTGTGCCGACGCAGTTAGCTGACCCTGACCTCAGAGAGGCAGCGCGCGAGGCGCGGGCGCCGTACCTGGAGGACGATGGCGTGCCGTCGCCGGACGGCACGCGTGCGGATCGGCCGATGCAGTGGCCTGGGACGGAGCTTCAGCAGTCCGAATGGTTCGGCGATGTTCGGCAGTCGGTGATCGATCGGCGGCTGACGATGAGCGCTCGCGATTACATCGGGCAGCTCTCGACGATCTCGGCGTACGTGATGCTCGCGCCCGCGGATCGGGACGAGGTGTTCCGCCGCACTCTCGAGGTCCTTCCTGAGACCGTCGAGGTCGACGCCGAGATCACGGCGCACCTCGCCCGCCGTCGCGATTAGCGCGGCGGAGGCTCGTTGTGAGGGTGGAAATCATCACGCCGGCGGCGACGAGGTGTAGTGCGAGCAGAGCTGCGATGGTGGCGACCTCAGCCCCGGAGACGAGGGGCGGGACCAGCGAGATCGTGGTCAGGACGACTGTCGTCCACACGAACGGTACGGCGGGACGCGCGCTCCAGCGGAGGAGCGCGACGGCAAGGAGTACGCCGATGAGCGAGAAGAAGCCCGTCACCACGGCAAACCCGGCCAATGGGATGGTTTCGCCGCCGTCGGGGATCTGGAAGTCGGCCCCGACGGCCTGAGCAAGCGCAGCGCCGAGCGTGACGGTCAGCATCGTCGCGAGCGTGGCGATGACGCCGGTGACGACGAGCCCACGGACCGGGTGGGCGGTGCGTCCGACGACCCCCACGGTGCTCCCGGTCATTCGACACCTGCCGCGAGGCACGCCGGGAGCCCGAGTCGTGGGAACTGGTCCGCGTGGAACGTGATGATCTCCGTGATCGCCCCGCCGGCGATGCGCAGGACGTCGAGCGTAAGCGGCAGGTACGCGCCCTCGGGCTCCTGCCAGAGGTAGAACGCGACGGCGGGCTGCCGGTTCACCGACGTGGGTACGCCGCGTAGGCCCTTCATCTCCTCGAAGCCGCTCTCGCGCCAGTCGCTCACGACGGCGTCGCGGCCGACGTACAGGCCAGGTGTGGGCGGCATCGAGCAGCGGACGTCGTCGCGCAGCATCGTGGCGAGTACGTCGATGTTCGTGGCCACGCTGGCTTCGGTGAAGCGGCGTACCAGCTCGCGGGTGCTGGTGTCCTCGTTGCCTCCGGTCCAGTCCTGCCGCTCGGCGGGCAGGTGCTCCCGCAGGCCGGCGCGGGCTCGCTGCAGTGCGCTGTTCACGGAGTTGACGGAGTCGCCTAGGAGTTCGGCTACGTCCTTCGCCGGCCAGCCGAGTACGTCGCGCAGGATGAGGACGGCGCGCGGCCGCGGCGCGAGGTGCTGTACCGCGACCAGGTACGCCAGCTCGATCGTCTCCCGCGCGAGGGCGACGGTCTCCGGCTCGTCCGCGTGGTCCGCGGGCAGCTCGTCGAGCAGCCGGTCCGGGTAGGGCTGCAGCCACGGCACCTCGCCGTCGGTCGCGGGCTCCGGGCGGCGCGCGGCGAGCAGGTCAAGGCAGGCGTTGGTGGCGATCCGGTACAGCCAGGCGCGGAACGTCGACCGGCCCGCGAACGTCTCCCGTCGCCGCCAGGCGCGCAGGAAAGTCTCCTGCACGGTGTCCTCGGCGTCCTGGAACGACCCGAGCATCCGGTAGCAGTGCACGTGCAGCTCCCGCCGGTGCCGCTCCGCCAGCCCCGAGAACGCCGCCTCGTCAACCTCGCCGAGGCCGCCCGCGCCCAAACCGTCGAGACCGTCCCCGCCCAGGGCGCCGTCGCCCAGACTGTTCACGCTGTGCTCCTCCAGCCGCGTGTCCGTAACCATAACCTCGTCCTTCCGTCCGATCATGTGCCGTTGGAGGTATGACGGGTACGGGCGCGAGAACTCATCACCAGCCCTGTCGGATTCCGGGCGAAGCGTTCGTAGCAGGGGTGGACGGTGGCCCGAGGACGGCTTCCGGGACAAGGAGCGACGCGATGCCGAAGTACCTGATCTCGTTCGAGAACGGTTCGATGAACCACCTCACCGAGGAGGACTGGCCGGAGGTGGGTCGGGAGTCCCATGCGGTGGTCCAGGAGGCGAAGGACGCCGGCGTGTACGTGTTCGCCGGCGGGCTGGATTACGGAGGCGACGTCGGGCACGCCGTGGTGGCGGGCGACGGGATGGTCATGGACGGCCCGTACCCGGAGAGCAAGGAGCTCATCGGCGGCTTCATGATCGTCGACGTGCCGACCCGGGCGGCGGCGCTGGAGTGGGCGGCGAAGAACGCGGTCGCGTGCCGGTGCGCGCAGGACGTCCGCGAGTTCCTGGACGACCCCGGTCAGTCGGACTGAACAGCGAGCAAGGCGCCGGCGAACACCCGGATGTTCCGCGCCTCGAGCAGTGGGCGAAATCTCACAGTCACCTCGGACGCTGTTCCAGGTGCGGTCTTGCTGATGGCCGTCACGGTGTCGATGGTACGGCGGACGCGGCGCCCAGCGACCGCTGTTCGGGAGGGCACGGGGTGCGTACCGTGGTCTGGGTGTAATCGAGGAGGAACGATGACCGACGAACCCTTCGAGACGTCCGAGGACGTTCATCGAGACCGGCGGGAGCACGGCGGTGCGCCGACGAGCCCGAACGACGACGAACTGGCTCGCCGTACCGAGCAGGAACGGGTCGAGGCGGGGATCGACGCCTACGACCCGGACGACGTACCTCCGGCGACCGACGACCCGGTCCCGACCGACGTCCGCGACACCGAGGAGTACCAGGAAGCCGAGGCCGAACTCCGCCACGAGGAGTCCGAGGGCGAGATCTACCCCCTGACCGACCGCCACCCCTTCCCGCCGTCCCACTACGACCGCTCGTAGCGGTTTGGACGGGATCTTCGACGACTCCGGACTGGGGCTGACGCGCGGCGGGGTGAGCCTCGCCCCGAGCAGCCCCGCGTGGGCGACGGCGTACGAGCAGTTGGCGCCGAAGCTGCGGACAGCCCTGGGCGACCTGGCGACGGCGATCGAGCACGTCGGCTCGACCGCAGTACCGGGCTTGCCCGCCAAGCCCATTCTCGACGTCGCTGTGGGTCTGCGGGCCGGAGCTGACCACGAAGCTGTGGTCGCGGCGTTGCAGTCGCTCGGCTTCCTCCATCGAGGCACCGCGGAGGAGGACGAGGGTCCCAACCTGATGTTCGGTTGGGAGGCGACGCCGCGACATCGCGTCGTCAATCTGCACGTTGTAGCCCACGGTGGCCGGCGGTGGCGGGAGTGGGTGACGTTCAGAGATCGGCTTCGCGCGGATGTCCGTGCGCGGGATGCGTACGCCGGGCTGAAGGTTGATCTCGCACGGAGGTTTCCGGACGATCGCACGGCGTATATCTCGGGCAAGGACGCGTTTGTGGCGGGTGTCCTCGCTAGCCCTTTCGGGTGAAGGTCAGGTGGGTGATGCCGGTGGGGGTGGAGATGGGCTCGATGTCGTACTGGGACTCGAGGCCTTCGAGGCCGTCCCAGAGGCGGACGCCGCGGCCGAGGAGGATGGGGACCTGGGCGACGTGCAGGTAGTCGACCAGGCCCTCGGCGAGGAACTCGCGGATCAGGGTCGCGCCGCCGCCGAGCCGGATGTCGGCGCCGTCGGCGGCCTTGCGGGCCTCGACGAGAGCATCGGCCGGGGTCGCGTCGAGGAAGTGGAACGTCGTTCCACCCTCCATCTCGATCGACGGGCGCGGGCGGTGGGTGAGGACGAAGACGGGGGAGTGGTAGACCGGGTTCGGACCCCACCAGCCCTTCCAGTCGGGGTCGTCCTGCCAGCCGGGCGGGCCGAACTTGCCGGCACCCATGATCTCGGCCCCGAACCCCCGGTCGTGCTGCTCGGCGAACGCGTTGTCGACGCCGAGCGTGCCGCCCGGCCGGTCGTCCGCCGCGTGGAAGTACCGCGTGCCGACGTACCACTCGTGCAGGCGTTCGCCGGCGTGGCCGAACGGGGCCTCCAGGGACAGGCCCTCGCCGGTACCGAAACCGTCGAGCGAGATCGCGAAGTTGTGAACACGGACCTGGGACATCGAAATGCTCCTTCGAACCGGAGTTGCTGTCGCGAGGAGGTCGGAGCCGCTACCGCCATCTTGACATCGGATCGGCGAAGAACCTTTTTGCCGCCGGTTCAGTGTCGAAATGAGTCTCATTACCGTGGCCCCCGGGCGGGGCAGGGTGTCCGGCTCGACGAAGGAGGACGCTGAGGATGAACCGACCCGGCAACGGTGCGCACATCAACAGGAGATCGGTCCTGACCGGCATGGCGGGGGTCGCGGGCGCGGCGGCGCTACCCGCGGGAACGGCGTACGCCGAAAGCCGCCGCTACCCCGAACCCTGGCCCGAGGGGCAGCCGTACGGCGTGGCGGACACCCGGCTCGATCTCTGGCCGCGGGACGACAACTCCTTCGTCCTCCCGCTCGAGCTGCGCCCCCGCGACGAGGAACTCGGCCGCGTGTGGATGCGCGACACCTACGTCAATTGCTTCGTCGTCGACGGCCAGCCCTTGTACGTCGCGACCGGTACGACGCGCGCGCCCGGACTGACCGCAGCGGGCCCGTGGAACGACGGCGTCTTCGTCTGGACCGCACACTCGCTGCGCGGCCCGTGGCGGCTCGCCGACACCACCGGGATCCGCGACGCCGAGATGGGCAAGGTCTGGTCACCCGAGTTCGCCGACGAGAACGCGCCGGGCCGCACCGTGGTCGCGCCCTGGCAGGAGTACTGGGACGACCACGGCCAGTTCGGCAAGCGCGGGAACGTCTGGGCGCCGGAGATCCACTACTTCCGTGGCACCTGGTACATCGTCGCCTGTATGGGCGACCACTCGCAGAAGGTCGGCTCGTTCCTGCTGATCAGCGAAGGCGGCGTCGAAGGTCCGTACCGGGTTGCTGAGGGCAACTACGACAAGCCGTTCGGCGACTCGTTCATCGGCGGCCCGGCGTTCATCAAGCCGGGCGCTTATCACCACATCGACGGCGGTATGTACTCCGAGGGCGACCAGGCCTGGCTCGTGCTGCACAACAACCTGTACGCGCCGTTCCGCGACGACATGGAAGACATCGTCCCGACCACCAACCTGCCGCTGTTCCAGCAGAGCCCGTACACGCCTGAGCCGTACCTCGAGGGCGCGTACGTCTTCCGGTACGGCGGGAAGTACTACCTCATGCACGCCGCATGGGACCGCGCCTCGAGCAACCCGGACGGCAGTGCGCGCAACGCCTACGACCCGCCCGGCGCGGGACGCACGCAGTACCAGTACGACCTGATCATGGCGGTCTCCGACCATTTCGAAGGCCCGTACTCGGAACGCTGGACCGCCGGTGTCGGTGCCGGACACAACAATGTCTTCCAAGACGTGTCCGGCCAGCTGTGCGCCACGTTCTTCCGCAACCCGGCCTTCGGGTACTGGGCAGATCCGTCCCGCCGCGGAGACGCCGCCGTACCCGGGGTGGTCCGGATCGAGTGGACGGGGCCGGAGAGCAACCGCCTGTACGTGCAGCGCCGGAGGCATGCGTGAAACTCGTAGCTCTCATCGCTGCGCTGACCCTGGTGAGCGGCGGCCAAGCGGCCGCCGCTCCGGCGCACCAGCTCGAACCGCTGCCCGCACTCGGCGCTCTGGGCGCCAACTACAACGAGAACCTGGACCAGCTGAACTACCGCGAGCTGCAGTCGGCGCGCGACAGCTGGGTCCGCGGCTTCTATGCGCTGCCCGAAGCCGACACGGTCCCGCCGGAGAACAGCGAGACCATCAAGGTGATCCGGGACGCGCATCAGCGCGGCTACAAGACCCTGCTCAGCCTGAAGTTCCCGAAGACCAACCAGTCCTTCCCACGACCGGGTAGCCCCGAAATGGCCGCCGAGCTCGCCCGGCTGGACCGCGTGCTGCCGTGGTCCTCGGCACGGTGGACGTGCTCACGATCGGCAACGAGCCGTTCATCGAGAGCCTGCCGGCCGAGCGTGACCAGCGACTGAACGAGTTCTACGAAACCGTCGCCCGGCACGTCATCGAGAAGAACAAAGCAACGACAACCCACCTGTACCTGGGCGCGCTGAACCGCCTGGACCTCCCGCAGAACCGCACGCCGACCGTCGAGCGGTACCTGCGTTTCGTCCGCGAGACACCCGAGCTCGAAGGCGTCGACCTGCACCCACACGTTCCCACCGAGGCCGCGACCCAGGCCTTTCTGGACTACACCCTGCCCAAGCTGAGGTCTGACCAGACATTCCTGGTCACCGAGTTCTCCCTGGTCTGGTACTGGCAGCAGCACCTGAAAGACCCGATCCCCGCGGCCTTCGCCAAGCGCTACGGCTACGCGGCCGACACGCAGGTCTGGCAGGTGATCGGTGATGCGATCAAGAACCCGTTCCCCTCGCACCAGTGGAACGAGTTCCTCGAGAGCAGCCCGTGGTTCGAGTCCAAGAAGCATTTCCTGCGCGACCAGATGGACCGCTTCCGCGCGACCGGCCGGCTCGCCGTCGCGACGTACGGCTTCCGGCAGATCCCGTCGATGACGTCCGACTGGAGTGCCAACAAGGTGCCGTGGTTGCTGAACAGCGTGTACGCGACGCTGACCGTGCAGCCGCGCGGCGACGGGATGTCGACCCCGGGCTACGCCTGGATCGACGACTTCCGCGTCCTGCAGTGACCATCCGTGGGGCCGCGCGCAGGGGCCCCACGGATCACGCGTTGTACGTCGACTCGTCCAGTCCGCTCATTGACGGGTCATAAGCGACTTCGCCGACGTCGTACATGGACGTCATCCAGTGGTAGAAGTTGTCGCCGCGGTCGCGCAGCACCGTGTAGAGCCGGCGCAGCATCCGGGACCGTACGTCGGCCTGCTCCGGGTGCGCGTACACGTTGAGCAGCTCGTCGGGATCGAGCTCGAGATCGTAGAGCTCGTTCACCGAGTCCGGGTTCACCACCAGCTTGTACCGATCGGTGCGCAGCATCCGCTGTGGATACGGGAAGTGGTGCCCGTGGAACTCGCAGACGATGTCGTCGTCCCACTCGGCCGGCTCGCCACCCACCAGCGGGAGCAGGCTGCGCGAGTCGGTCGCGGGCTTCGCGTCGATCCCGGCCAGCTCGAGGATCGTCGCCGTACAGTCGAGCAGGCTGACGAACTCGTCGCGTACGACGCCCTCGGGCTGACCCGGGACGCGCAGCAGACCAGGCGTCCGGTAGATGTCCTCGTACATCGCCGGACCCTTGTCGTGCAGCCGGTGTGACCCGGTGAACTCCCCGTGGTCGCAGGTGAAGAACACCGCGGTGTCGTCGACGAGCCCGAGTTCCTGCATCTTCGCCATCACGCGCCCGATCTCGAAGTCGATCAGCGCGACGTACCCCTGGTAGATCGCGATCAGCTTGCGCGTCGTCTCGATCGGCATCGTGTCGAACGTCCAGTGCGCGCTGTAGTTCTTCTGCACCGGTGGCTTGCCCTGGAACGTCTCGGCCACCGACCGCGGCAGCTCGACGTCCGCGGGATCGATCATGTCGAAGTACTCGTCGGGCAGGATGTACGGCAGGTGCGGCCCGAAGAAATGCAGTGCCAGGAAAAACGGCTGCTCATCGTCCGCGGCGTACCGCTCGAGCGTTTCGATCGCCCGCGTGGCGAGGTAGTGCTCGAACGTCGCCTCCACCGGCTGGTGGAGCCGGGCGGCGAGCAGGTTGCCCGGCCCGCCGTTCGGCAGCGTCCCGCGGATCCGGTCCGAGATCTCGTACGGCGGGAGTCCCCGCTCCTCGAGATACGCCAGGTAGTCCGGGTGATCGACCGGGTTGTGCCAGCCCGGCAGGTCGGGACCGTCGAAACCGAAGTCACCGGCCGACTTGTTGGTCCCGACGTGCCACTTGCCGATCAGGCCGCAGCTGTAGCCGACATCGCGCAACGCCTGGGAGAACGTGAACGTCCCCTCGCCGAGATCCTCCAGGTAGCCGACGTTGCGCTCGTAGTTCGCCAGCAGCTTGTGCCGGAACGGTGCCTGCCCGGTGAGCAGGCTGGCGCGGGCCGGCGTACAGATCGCGGTCGGCGTGTACCAGCGGTCGAACGTCGTCCCGGTGCGGGCCAGTTCGTCCAGGTTCGGGGTCGTGCCGAGGTTGTTGCCGTAGGCACCGAGCGTGTCCGCCCGGTGCTGGTCGGTCATCAGGAACAGGATGTTCTTCCGGTCGGTCACTTGGCCCCCGCCGCGGTGAACAGGTCGCCGGTGTAGTACGTCTTCGGGTCGACCTTGGTCTTCAGTTTGCCGGCCTGCACGAAGTAGTCGTCCATCCCGTTCAGCCACTTGTCGATCGTACCGTCCTTGGTCTTCGCGTCCAGGTCGTCGACCGACAGCACCTTGACGTTGCTCGCGTCGGCCTTTACCTGGTCGGCCGGCACGTTCAGCATCTTCGCGGTCAGTTCGATCGACTTGTCCATGTTCGCGGAGCGGTAGGCCATCGCGTCCCGCAGTACGGCGATCGTCTTCTCGGTCTTGTCCTTCTGGTCGGAGACCACCTTGTTGCCGGCCACGAACGCGGTCGGGAAGGACACCTGGGACTCGAAGTCGGAGTTCTTCGCGAGCTCGGTCAGGTCCGGCACCTGCTTCTTGATGGTGCCGATCGCCGGGTACCAGAAGCCGGCCGCGTCGATCTTCTTGGACGCGAACGCGGACACGATCGTCGAGGCGTCCATGGTGACCACCTTCACGTCCTGCTTGGTCATCCCGGCCTTCTTCAGCGCCAGCGTCAGGATCATGTCACCCGACGTGCCTTCGGGTACGCCGACGGTCTTGCCGCGGAGCTGGTCGATCGAGTCGGTGCCGGAGCGGGCGATCACCCGGTCGGCGTTGCCCAGCGTGTTGATCGCGATCACCTTCGCCTGCCCGGACGCCGGCAGCCAGAACGCACCCGGGCCGATGTAGCCGTAGTCGAGGTCGCCGGTGCCGAGCGCCTGGATCTGCAGCGGGCCGTTGGTGAAGACCTTCGTGTCCGCCTTCAGGCCGTGCTTCTGCCAGAGCTTCTGGTCGTTCGCGATCGCCAGCAGGCTGGTGCCGTTGTAGTCCGCGATGTAGCCGAAGTTCACCTGCTCCAGGGGCTTACCGTCCGCTGCCTTGTCGTCGGACCCGCCGCAGCCGGCGAGGGTGAGCGCGAGGGCCACGGCTCCCGCCGCCAGCGCCGTCAGTTTGCGTGAAAGTGTCATCAGGAGGTCCTTTGGATCGTTGCGGAGTCGGCCGCGGTGCGGCCGTCCTGGTGGTAGACGGAGTGCCAGACACGGTTGCGCAGATCGGCGAACTCGGGACTGAGCCGGAACTCCTCCGACCGGGGATAGGGCAGGTCGACGTTGATGACGTCGTAGATCCGCCCCGGCCGCGCGGCCATCACGACGACGCGGTTCGCCAGGAAGACCGCTTCGTCGACGTCGTGGGTGATGAACATGACCGTGCGCTGCTCCTGGCTCCAGGTCTCCAGCAGCTGCTCCTGGAGCTTGACCCGGGTCAGCGCGTCCAGCGCCCCGAACGGTTCGTCCATCAACAGGATCGACGGGTTCACGGCGTACGCGCGGGCGATCGCGCAGCGCTGCCGCATCCCGCCGGACAGCATCTTCGGCAGCGCATCGGCGAAGTCGCTGAGCCCGACCATGTCGATGAAGTGCTGCGCCCGCTCGCGCCGTTCGTCCTTGCGTATACCCGCGGTCTTGAGCCCGAACTCGACGTTCTTCCGGACCGTCAGCCACGGGAACAGCGCGTACTGCTGGAAGATCACGCCACGCTCCGGGCCCGGCCCCGACACCGGTACGTCGTCCACCAGTGCCCGGCCCGCGGTCGGTTCCTCGAGGCCGGCGAGGATGTTCATCAGCGTGCTCTTGCCGCAGCCCGACGGCCCAACGACGGTGATGAACTCGTTGTCCGCGATGTCGAGCGACACCTGGTCCAGCGCGGTGAATGTCTCCTTGCCGAGAGCAAAGGTCTTGGTCACGGACTGGACAGAGATCTTGGCGTTCATCGGCGTTCCTGCCATCCGGTGAGCTTGCGTTCGGCCATCAGCAGCAGGCGGTCCATCAGCAGACCGAGGATGCCGATCGAGATCAGGCCGACGAAGATCGTCGGCAGGTCGTAGTACAGCTGCGCGTTCTGCATCCGGAAGCCGAGGCCCTGCTGGGCGGCGATCAGCTCAGCGGCGACCAGGGTGGCCCAGGCCGAGCCGAGCCCGACCCGCATCCCGACGAGGATGAACGGCGTCGACGCCGGTACGACGACCCGCGCGAAGATGCCGAGGTCCTTGGACCCCAACACCCGCGCGGCGTTGATCAGCGTCTTGTCGACGTTGACGACCCCTTGGAACGTCGAGATCACGCACGCCAGGAACGCGGCCAGGAAGATGACGAAGATCTTCGGTGCCTCGCCGATCCCCATCAGCACGATGGCCAGCGGGATGATCGCCAGCGGCGGGACGGTCCGGAAGAACTGGATCCACGGCTCGACCAGTCCGCGCAGGACGGCGTACCAGCCCATCAGGAAACCGACCGGGACGGCGACCGCGGTGCCGAGCGCGAAACCGATCAGGACCCGGGTGAGGCTGGCCAGGATGTCCTTGCCCAGCGTGCCGTTGCCGATCAGCGTCGCGGCCTGCGAGACCACCTCGGGCGGTGTCGGCAGCTTCAGGCCGGCGAGCGCGAGGATCCACCACAGGGCGATGCCCAGTCCGATCGAGATCGCGTTCAGCAGCAGGGGGAGGCCGCCGGATCGGGCCCGGGTCTTGCCGCCGGCCCGGTCGCGCGGCTTGGTGCCGCGGGCTGTCTGGTCACTGATGACGGCCATCGGCCACTCCTTGGGTCGCGGTTCGCGGGCGGACCACCGTCCGGGAACCTGTGCCGGCCGGTGCCGGCGTTTCGGGGTAGCCCGCCAGCAACGGCGAGCTGTGGAAGACGGCGGCCAGCGCACCGAGGGCGCCGTCGTCGTCGGAGAGGTACGCCGCCCGTACACCGGGCGAGGCGGCGCCGGGGAAGAGTTCGTAGGTGACTGTCGCCGCGGCCTGCTGGACGATCACGGGCGCGATCCGGGTGATCTCGCCGCCGATCACGATCTCGGACGGGTTCAGCGCCATCCCGACGGCTGCCAGCACCTTGCCGACCGCGGCGGAGGCGTCGCGCAGCACGCGGTCGGCGACCGGGTGCGAGCGGGCCACGGCGGTCGCGAGGTCGTCGAGGGTGTCGACGGCGAGGCCCGCGGCCCGGCAGGCGGCCAGGATCGCCGGAGCCGACGCGACGGTCTCGAGGCAGCCGGTCTTGCCACACCGGCACCGCTCGCCGTCCGCGTGCACGGTCACGTGCCCGAGTTCGCCGGCGAGCCCGGCCGAACCAGAGACCAGGCGGCCGCCCACCACCAGTCCGCCGCCGACGCCGTCGGACAGCCGCACGTACAGCAGGTTCTCGATCGCCTTCTCGCCGAAGATCGCCTCGGCGAGCGCCGCCAGCCGGGTGTTGTTGTCGACGATCACCGGTGCACCGAACCGCTCGCAGAACGCCTCGTCGACCGACGCCTCGTGGAACCCGTCCGCGGCTGCGCGGTGTGACGGGAAGCCGCGGACGTCCGGCTTGCCCGAGTACGGCCCGGGGATGCCGATGCCGACACCTTGCAGTGCGCCGTAGTGGACGCCGTACTGCGTGCTGAGCCGTTCGAGCAGCCGGAACGCGACCTCGAGCCGGGTGGGCCAGTCGACTCGGTCTTCGTACCGGTCCGATCCGGAGGCGACGATCTCGTGCGAGGCGCCGGCGACCACGACGTGAACCCGGCGGTGACCGAAGTCCACGCCCATGAACTGGCCGGACGCCGGGTCCAGGGCCAGCCGTTCCGCCGGGCGGCCGCTGCCTTCCCGATCCGCGGCGTCGGTGTCGATCACGACGATCGCGCCGCGCTGCAGCAGGCTGCCGGTGATCTCGGACAGCGTCGTACGGGACAGCCCGACCGCGTGGGCGATCTGGTTCCGGCTGAGCGCGCCCTGCGCGCGCAGCACCTGGAGGACCCGCTCTTCGTGGGTCCTCCGCACGAGTGCCTGAACTCCTGGCTGCGTCTGCACGACCGTGACGCTAAGAACCCGGAATTTTTCCGTCAACAGTCCGACAAAAAACCTCGTGGATTCCGCCGAACGCTGGCGCAAACCGGGAATCGGCTGCGACAGGGCGGTGCCAGCGCCGTGTGCGCCGTGCGTGCGCCGCCGGTGACACGGTGCAGTTGTGCCTGGGACAACCAGGTCGAAGAAGGGAGAATCTCATGTACGACGTAGTCATAGTCGGTGCCGGACCTGTCGGACTGTTTCTGGCGTGCGAGCTGGGGCTCGCCGGCGCCTCCGTGCTGGTGCTGGAGCGCGAGCAGGACAAACAGTCGCCGTGGCGGACCTGGCCGCTGGGGATGCGCGGGCTGACCTCGGTGTCGATCGAGGCGTTCGCCCGGCGCGGTCTGCTGGACGCGCTGCGGTCGGGATCCAAAGGCGAGGGGCTCCGAGGTGGCGGCCACTTCGCCGGGATGATGGTGGACGGTGACAAGGTCGAGCCGCTGCCGTACCGGCTGCCGAGTGCGCTCCCGCACGTGATGCTGACGAGCCTCGACGCGGTGGAGACGGTGCTCGCGGAGCGGGCGGCCGAGTTGGGTGTCGAGATCGTGTACGGCGCCGACGTTTCAGGCGTCACGCAGTACGACGATCACGTGGTCGTGAGCGCCGGTGAGACGGAGTACGCGGGGCGGTGGGTGGCCGGATGTGACGGCGGGCGGAGCACGGTGCGCCGGCTGGTGGGCTTCGAGTTCGTCGGGACGCCGCCGCAGTTCACCGGGTACATCGTGCACGGCACGATGCCCGATGCGGAGAAGTTGAAGCCGGGCTTCAACCCGACGCCGTACGGGATGTACATCGTGATGCAGGCCGAAGGGCATGTCGCGATGTCCGACTTCGACGGTGGTGCGTTCGACCGTTCACAGGAGCTGACGCGGGACCATCTGCAGGAGGTACTGCGGCGTGTGTCGGGGACCGATGTCACGTTGACCGACGTCTACCGGGCGTCGAGTTTCACCGATCGCGCGCTGCAGGCCACGACGTACCGGAACGGGCGGGTGTTGCTGGCCGGCGATGCCGCGCACGTCCACGCACCGCTGGGTGGTCAGGGACTCAACACGGGCCTCGGTGATGCGATGAACCTCGGATGGAAACTCGCAGCGACCGTCCGCGGGGAGGCGCCGGACGGGCTGCTCGACACGTACACCGACGAGCGGCATCCGATCGGTGCCTGGGTGCTCGACTGGACCCGGGCGCAGACCGCCGTGCTGAAGCCGGGCCCGAACGCGGCCGCGCTGCAGAACGTGATGCGCGACCTGCTCGACACGCGCGACGGGACCTCGTACGTGGCCCACAAGCTCTCCGGTACGACGTTCCGCTACGACCTCGGCAGCGAGCACCCGCTGGTCGGCCGCACCGCCCCGAACTTCACGTTCCACGACGGCAGCACCCTCGCCGACCTGATGCCCGACGGCCGCGGCCTGCTTCTCGACTTCACCGGCAGCCTGCAGGACCACGAAGGCCGCTTCCGGTACGTCGCCGCGCGCCCGGTCGACGACCTCGGTCTGAAGGCGATCCTGATCCGCCCCGACGGCGTCATCGCCTGGGCCGACGGCGACGACTCACTCGACGACGCGGCGCGGCGCTGGTTCTGACCTGACGGACTGCTGCAAGCGGACGGGGCCCGGGCCGTCCGCGCGCAGGGTGTCGTCAGGATTCAGGAGCGCGCAGGCTTTCATCGACAGGCAGCCGCACCCGATGCAGCCGGTCAGTTCGTGCTCCAGGTCTTCGAGGATTCGGCGACGCGCCTCGAGCTGGCGTTTCCAGGCACGGGACATGCGCTGCCAGTCCGCGTGGGTCGGCGCGTGATCCTGCGGGAGGCCGGCGAAGACGACGCTCAGGTCGGACAGGGGTACGCCGAGGCGCCTGGCGACGATGATCAGGGAGATGCGGCGCAGCATGTGGCGGGCGTAAACGCGTTGGTTGCAGGCGTTGCGCGAGGAGTGGATCAACCCTTTGCGCTCGTAGAAATGCAGCGCGGACGCCGGAACGCCGGTACGCCGGATCACTTCGCCGATCCCGAGGGGAACGTTGGTGTCCACGCGCTTGTCCATCGTGAGCGCGACGCTATTGCCTCAACCACGGTTGAGGTCAACAGCCGCGGTCGACTTGCGCTCAACCCTGGTTGAGGCTCTGAGCTGGCGTCATGAGCGCAACGAGTACGAGCACCGGGTCGACCGTCGGAGCCGCGGCCCCAACCCTCTGTGTGGTGCTGGCCGGCGTCGTGCTGGTCGCGATGTCGATCTCCGGCACGGCGGTGGCCCTGCCGAGCATCGGGAACGACCTCGGCACCGCGGGATCGCCGCTGAACTGGGTGGTCGCGGGCTACAACCTGGCCTTCGCCGCGATGACCCTGGTGGCGGGGTCGGCCGCGGACCGGATCGGTCGCCGCCGGGTGTTCGTCGTCGCCGCGACCGTCTTCGCGATCGGCTTCCTGGGCGCCGCGGCCGGCCGGTCCATCGTGGTCGTCGACGTGGCACGGATCGTCTCGGGCGCCGGCGGTGCGGGCATCATGGCTGCGGGCGGTGCGCTGCTCGCCTCGGCGTACGACGGCGTCGCTCGTCATCGTGCCTTCGCTCTGATGGGCACCATGGCCGGCGTCGGGATCGCGAGCGGACCGACGCTGTCCGGTCTGCTGGTCACGGCCGCCGGCTGGCGCGGCAGCTTCGGCGTCTTCGCGGCCATCGGCCTGCTCATCGCAGGCGCCGCGATCCGGGGGCCCGAGTCACGCTCGCCCGGTGGCTCCACCGACTGGCTCGGCAGTCTGCTGTTCGTCGCGGCATTGTCGGCCCTGATGTACGCCGTCCTCGAAGCACCCGGCGTCGGATGGGCCGCGCCCCGGATCGTCACCGCTTTCGTCGTCGCCTTGCTGGCTCTGTCGGCCTTCGTGATCGTCCAGCGGCGCACCAAGTCGCCGGTCCTGTCTCCCGCGCTGATGGCGAATCGTGGCTTCCTGGGGTGGAGCTTCGCCACGTTGACGACGTCGATCGGGTTCCTGGGTGTCCTGGTGTTCCTGCCGACGTACCTCCAGGCCGCCGCCGGTCTGAGCCCAGCTGCCGCAGGCCCGGCGATGCTGCTCCTGACCGCACCGGTCCTGCTGGTACCGATGATCGCTGTCAGCTTGGTGAACAAGGGGATCTCGGCCCGGGCGGTGATCCTGATCGCGCTGGCATCAGTTGTCTGCGGCAACCTGTCGCTGACCGTGGTGCGGCCCGGCAATACCGTCGCTGTCGTCGCGGTGCCGCTGCTCCTGATCGGCATCGGCATGGGCGCATCGTTCGGCATCACCGACGGGCAGGCGATGAGCCTGGTCCCGGCCACCAGCGTGGGGATGGCGGCCGGCTTTCTCAACACTCTCCGCGGCGCCGCGGAAGCCCTGGTCATCGCGGGTTTCAGCGCCTCCCTTCTCGGCCTTCTCGGGACCAAGCTCGACGCCGGCCGCGCTCAGGCGGCAGCCGTCAGTTCGGGCCACCTCGGTGACCAGGCAGCCGCCGAACTGGATGCCTTCACCTGGTCCTGGCAGGTGACGCAGATCGGCATCAGCGCCGTCTGCCTGATCCTGAGCGTGGCCGTCGCGGCCCTGATCCTCGGGGACCGGTCCTCGTCGTGATGCTGTTCGCGTCCTCACGCGTGGTGCAGGGTGATGTTGCCGCCGTGGGTGCGGGCGCGGACGGCGACGGTGTGGGTGGGGGCGGCCGGGGTCTCGACGGTGTTGAAGACGCGGCCGACCGAGGTGTGGGCGTCGAGGGCGGCGGCGGTTCCTTCGGGGATGCCGACCGCCACCTCGCCGGTGGCCGTGTACAGGTCGACGGTGCCGGTGCCGAGGGTCCCGACGCGGATGTCACCGCTGGCGGTGCGGACGTGGACCTGTGCGCTCGCGGCGTCGACGGTGATGTCGCCGGTCGCCGACTTGGCCCTCAGCGCGCCGATGACCGTACCGATCTTGATGTCACCGTTCGCGGTCTTCAGCTCGCAGGCGCCGACCGCGCCGGTGACGACGTACTCGCCCTTGGCGGTGTAGCCCTGGACGTCGGACCCGGTCGGCAGCTCGATCACGATCTCCACCGAGCCGTACCGCTTGCTGAAGATCGACCGCAGCTTCGGGTGCTTGACCTGCAGTTTCCCGTCGGTGAAGTCGACGACGACCTGCTCGGCGGCCTTCACGTCCAGCTCCCAGGCCGGGTCGGTCGGGCGGACGCTGACGACTGTGTCGGTGCGCTCCGACGCCCGGATCGTGATGTTGCCGAAGATGATGTCGATGCTCGCGGAGATCGGTGCGGGGGTGCTGAAGGTGGACATCGTCGGCTCCTGAGTGTGCGTCCGGTTGATGACGACCACTCTGGTCGGCGGTCCTGACACCGCACCGCCACGCGCTCCGGACACCACGCCTGACACCGCCTGACACGGTGTAGGCGGCGTGTCAGGTGCGTGTCAGGACGGCCGCCGAAGGTGTTCCCATGACAACTTCGGCGATCGCGGTCCACGGACTGCGCAAGGCATTCGGTGACAAGACCGTGCTCGACGGCATCGACCTCGAGGTCCCCGCGGGCACCGTCTTCTCCCTGCTCGGCCCGAACGGCGCCGGCAAGACGACAACCGTCAACGTACTCACCACGCTGACCACGGCGGACGGCGGAACGGTCCAGGTGGCCGGGCACGACGTCGCGTCCCAGGCCAAGGCGGTCCGGTCGACGATCGGCGTCACCGGTCAGTTCGCGGCCGTCGACGAGCTGCTCACCGGCCGCGAGAACCTGCAGTTGATGGTCGACCTGACCCCGGCCGCGAAGAAGGGGGCCGTCGACGAACTGCTGGCGCGCTTCGACCTGGTCGAGGCGGCGGACAAGGCGGCCTCGACGTACTCCGGTGGTATGCGCCGCAAGCTCGACCTGGCGATGACGCTGGTCGGCGACCCGCGGATCATCTTCCTCGACGAGCCGACCACGGGTCTGGACCCGCGCAGCCGGCGGACGATGTGGACGATCGTCCGCGAACTGGTTGCCGACGGCGTGACGATCTTCCTCACCACGCAGTACCTCGACGAGGCCGACGAACTGGCCGACCGGATCGCCGTCCTCGACAAGGGCCGGTTGGTTGCCCAGGGCACCCCGGACGAGCTGAAGCGGCTGATCCCCGGCACCCACGTCCGGTTCCGGTTCAGCTCGGTCGCGGAGCTCGACGAGGCCGCGCAACTGTTGCCGAACGCCACCAAGGACGAGGACGCGCTGACGCTCCGGGTCCCGAGCGACGGCGGCACCAAGTCGGTCCGTGCACTGCTCGAGCGCCTCGACGAGGCCTCGCTGGAGGCCGACGAGTTCTCCGTCCACACCCCCGATCTCGACGACGTTTTCCTGGCCTTGACGGGTCACGACACCGCGGAGGTAGTCGCGAAATGAAGAACCCCTCGATGGTGATGCTGCGCCGCAACTTCAAGCACATCGCCCGCAACCCCACTTCGGTGTTCAACGCCGTGCTGATGCCGGTCGTGGTCATGCTGATGTTCGTCTACATGCTCGGCGACGCCTTCAGCGTCGGTGTCCCGTACGTCGACTACGCGACGCCCGGCATGCTCCTCCTGGCGGTCTGCTACGGACTCGGCTCGGTGGCGACCTCGGTGAACTCCGACATGACCAAGGGCATCATCAACCGCTTCAAGGTGATGGACGTACCGCGCGGTGCGGTGCTGACCGGGCACGTGATCGCCAGCCTGCTGACCAACGTGATCGCGATCGCGGCGATCATCGGCGTCGCCTTCGCCCTGGGCTTCAACCCGTCCGCGAGCTTCACCGAATGGCTCGGGGTGATCGGTCTCGTCGTACTGCTCGGGCTCGCCCTCGGTTGGCTCACGGTCGCCCTCGGGCTGTCGGCGAAGACGCCGGAGACCGCCGGCCTGGCCTCGGTGCCGTTGGTGATGCTGCCGTTCTTCAGCAGCGCGATCGTGCCGGCGGACAAGATGGGTGCGGGCGTGAAGCAGTTCGCCGAGTACCAGCCGTTCACGCCGATCATCGAGAGCCTGCGCGGGCTGCTCAACGGGTCGGCCGCGACCGGTGACCTGCTGGCCGCGCTGGCCTGGCTCGTCGGGATCGCCGTGGTCGGCTACGTCTGGGCGACCTCGACGTTCAAGAAGCGAGCGTAACCGCGACCAGCTCCTGCCAGCTCGCCGTTCGTCCCTCGTCCGTCGCCTCGGTGAACCGCGTGTCACCGAGGCGACGGCGCGTTTCCTCCTCGATCCGGCTCAGGTCCGGGTTGGAGCGGTCCGGCAGTCCCCGTACGGCGGCACTCGCGGCCAGCAACCGCGCGGCCTGCTCGTCCTGATCGGTGCGCAACGCCAGGTCCGCGACGCCGAGGAGCACCTGCGCAATCCCCGGGAGGTGTCCACCTTCGGTCGCCGCCTGGACCGCCGCGCTCCGGTGCTGCCAGACCTCGTCGAGATCCTCGGCCAGATATCCGAGCAGGTCCTGGATCGTCGCTCGCAGGTTGGCCTCCTCGGCCTCGTGCCCCAGCGTGGCCGTCGCGGCGTCGAGTTGCCGGCGCGACTCCGCGGTGTCGCCACGCCAGCGCGCGAGCTCCGCCTTGCTGAGCGCCAGTTCGACCAGCGCCTCCGGCCACGCGACCCGCTCCGCGCGTCGCTGCGCCTCGGCCATCGCCGTCGCGCTGGCGTCCTGGTCGCCCACGAGGTAATACAGCTGCGCCTGCCGCGACCGCATCCGTACGACGTCCTCGGTGGCCCCGACCTCCGCGGCGACCGCGATCGCCTGCTCGTAGTACTCGCAGGCGGCGGCGAAATCGCCCCGGACCGCGAGCCGGTCGGCCAGCTCGGTGAGCGCGAACGACGTACCCCAGCGTTCACCGATCGCGCGGAACTCGGTCAGCGCCGTCGCGAGCAGGGCGTCCGCCTCCTCGTCACCGTCGCCGAGCATGATCCGCATCTTGCCGACCTGCAACCGAGCCAACGCCCGTACCCACGGATCGTCGGCGTCCAGCAGCGGCTCGAACGCGGTGACGAACGCCGACGGTCCCTCGAGCAACCGCTCCAGCGCGGTCGACATCGTGACAGCCGGGTGCGGGTTGTCGATCCGCCGGCTGATCTCGGCGGCCTTCCGGATCCACTCTTCCGCGTTGTACTGGTCGCGCCCGCGGCCCGACGTCATGAAGCCGGTGACGAACGCGTAGACCACGGCCAGCGTCTCGTCCGGTACCTCACCCGGAACCGTTGGTGCGGCCATCAAGAAGTCGTTGCCCTCGACCTTGTGCCCGGCGAACCACCAGTACCACCCGGCCGCCGCGGCGAGCCGCATCGACCCTTCGGCCTCGCCAGCCGCGAGCGCCCCGCGCATCGCGGCGGCGATGTTGTCGTGGTCCGCTTCGAGCGTCGCCAGCCACTCCAGCTGCTCGACGCGCCGCAGATGCGGGTCCGCCGTCTCGACCAACTCGGTGAAGTACTGGAGATGGGTACGCCGGGTCGGTTCCGACTCGCCCGCCTCCGCGAGCCGCTGCTCGGCGTACTCCTTGATGGTCCCGAGCAACCGGTAGCGCGCGTCGTCCTTGGTGACGACGAGCGACTTCTCGGTCAGCGAGGTCAGCAGGTCGAGAACCTCCCACGACTCGACGTCGCCGCCGGCGCAGACCTGTTCGGCTGCTTCCAGGCTCGCGCCACCGGAGAACACCGCGAGTCTGCGCAGTACCGACTTCTCGGCGTCCGAGAGCAGCTCCCAGCTCCAGTCGACGACCGCGCGCAGCGTGCGGTGCCTTGGGAGCGCCGTACGGCTGCCGCCGGTGAGGATGCGGAAGCGGTCGTCGAGCCGGGTGGCGAGCTGCTCCAAGGACATGGTGCGGAGCCTGGCCGCGGCGAGCTCGATCGCCAGCGGCATGCCGTCGAGTGCCCGGCAGATCCGCGCGATCGTCTGCATGTCCGCGGACATGTCCTTGCCGACCGCGCTGGCCCGGTCCTGCAGCAGCCGGACGGCCGGCGAGGCCTCGATCTCGCTGGAGTCGGCTGTCTCCGCGGGCAGCGCGAGTGGCGCGACCGGCCAGAGCGCCTCGCCCGTGATGCCGAGGGGCTCCCGGCTGGTCGCGAGGATCCGGACCCGCTTGCACTCGCCGAGCACCCGGTGCGCGAAGGTCGCCGCCGACTCGATCACGTGCTCGCAGTTGTCCAGGATCAGCAGCATCGCCCGCTCCCGGATCGCGGCGATCACCCGGTCGGTCTGATCCGCGTCCGGGATGTCGCCGAGCAGCGCGTCCCGCAGCGCGAGGGCGCCGAGCGTCGCCTGCGCCACGTCACCGTCCGGACCGATCGCGGCGAGCTCGACCATCCACGCCCCGTCCGGCAGATCGCCGAGCAGCGTCCGCGCGGTCTCGGCGGAGAGCCGAGTCTTGCCCGAGCCGCCCGGGCCGATCAGTGTCGTCAGCCGGTGCTCGGCGATCAGGTCGCGGACCGAGGCGACGTCCGCGTCCTTCCCGACGTACGTCGTGAGTTCCTCGCGCAGGTTGGTGTTCCGCTTCTCTTCCTTGCGGACCAGTTCGCCGCGGAGCAGGGCGACGTGCAGCGCGGAGAGCTCGGGCGACGGGTCGACGCCCAGTTCATCGGCGAGCGTCTCCCGCGTGCGCTCGTAGACCCGGAGCGCCTCGGTGTCGCGGCCGGACGCGACGAGGGCGCGCATCAGGGCGGCCACCAGGCGTTCGCGGACCGGGTGCGCGGCGACCAGGTCGGTCAGTTCGGTGACCACGTCCGCGCCGTGACCGAGGGTGATCTCGGCGTCGTACCGGTCCTCCATGGCGGTCAGCCGAAGCCCGTCGAGCCGGGTCACCGCGGCGTCGAACGCGCCGCTCTCGGTCAGACCGACGTCCTGCATCGCGGGTCCTCGCCACAACGCGAGCGCCTCGCGCAGCAGCCGCACGCCCTGCGGGTCCTGGTCGGTCCGGGCCCGCGTCAACAGCCGCTCGAACCGTACGGCGTCCACCGCGTCGGGATCCACACGCAGCCGGTAACCGTCCGTGTTGCCCTCGACCGAGCCTTCCGGGAGCACTTTCCGGAGCCGCGAGACGAGGCGCTGCAGGGCGTTCGCGGCGTCGGCGGGCGGCTGCTCGCCCCAGATCCAGTCGACGAGCGTGGCCTTCTGGACCACGCGCCCGGCCTCCAGCGCGAGCGCGATCAGCAGCCCACGCAGCCTCGCGCCCGGTACGTCGGCGATGCTGCCGTCGTCCGCGCGAACCTCGAATGGTCCCAGCATCCCGATCTGCACCCGGCAGATTTTGCCACGCGCCGGGGAGCGGTCGGTTCAGCCGCTGACTTCGCCGACGCAGGCCACCACGAGGTCGGGCCGATCGATCTGCAGATAGTGCCCCGAATCCGGCACCACCTGATGCCGCCCACCACACTCGGTGGCGAGCTGATCCTGCACCGCGAGCACCCACGGCGTGAACTCCGCGGGCCGGCCCTTGGTCGCGGTGAGCAGCACGACCGGGATCTTCGGCCAGACAGCCTCGGCCCGTCGTGCGGTGAGTTCGCCGAGGTGATCAAGGACCATCGGAAGCTCGTCGAGGTACGTGTACAGCTGGTCGTCCGTCTTCAGATACGACAGGCAAGCCTCGGACAGCAGCCGCGGGTCGCCGTCGACGCTGCGAGCGACATCCCGAGCCAGTTCACGCCCGAAGTCGTGCACGTCCTGCCACCGCGAATCCTCGTTAGGCGGCCGCGTCCGGTCCGCTCGCATCTCGGGCTCGGCGTCCTGCCAGAAGGTCTCGTGGGAGGGATCCAGCAGAACCAGCCCGCTCACGAGCTCCGGCCGCGCCCAGCTCGCGAGCTGCGCGAGCAGACCACCCCAGCTATGGCCGACAATCACAGCCGGACCGACCTCTTCCAGTACGGCGACCAGATCGCCGACCTGCAGATCCAGCGTGAGGGGAGCCGGATCGCTCGCGCCGTACCCGGCTCGGTCGTAGGCGATCACGCGATGATCGCCCGCCAGCCCCTGGAAGACCGCCGCGTAGGCGGTCACCGGAGACATCGCGCCGGCCTCGAGAAGGACCGGCGTACCGCTGCCGGCTTCGATCCAGCGGAGCTTCCGCCCGCCGCGGTTGAGTTCGCGCCTGGTGACCCCACCTCCGACAAGGGCGTCGAAGGCGCGGGCTACTCGATCGGTCAAGGGTCAGCCCCGGACGGCCTTCTTGACCAGCGCGAGCATCTTCTTCTCCACGGCCGGGGTCAGCTCGGTGATCGCGTACGACGTCGGCCACATGTCACCGTCGTCGATCGTCGCGAGGTCGCTGAACCCGAACGTGGCGTAGCGGGCCTTGAACTTGGCCGCGTCCTGGAAGAAGCAGACGTTCTTGCCACCCGTCGTCCATCCCGGCATCCCGTACCAGAGCTTCGGCGTCAGCTCGGGCACCTCTTCGGCGATCAGGGCGTGCAGCCGCTCGGCGATCACCCGGTCCGCGTCGGCCATCCCGGCGATCTTCGCGAGCTGCGCCTCGGTCGGGTCCTCCTTGCTCTTCAGCTCCTTCGCGCGTTCCTTCATCGCGTCCCGCTCGGCCTCGGTGAAGCCGTCGTACGACTTCTGCTTGGCGGTACTGCGCTTCTGCGTGGCCATCGGAGTGTCCTCTCGGTGTGTCTGCTGGGTGTGTCTGCCCTGAACACTCCAAACAGTAGAAGCCGCACCGGGACGACCGCTTCTTGAAAACTGATCGATCAGGTCAAGGCCGTCAGCGCCGGGTGACGCTGGGCGAGGTAGGCGCTACGGACGATGGTCTCCTTGTAGCGGGCAGCAGCGCGCCCGGTGAGGACGGCGTTGCGAGGCGAGTCGTCGGAGTGCACGAACTGGATCAAAGCATCGTTCCGACCGAGGCTGATGCACTGGTTGAAGTACCGGAACCGCAGCGGCTTCGGCTCCCGCCCCGACAGACGAGCAGCCAACGACCGTACGGCGTGGGCCGCGGCGGGGAGCCCGGTCGCGCAGGCCATCCGGAGCTCCTGCCCAGTGGTACGCCGTACCGCGGCCGCGTCGCCGATCGCGTACACGTCGGGGTGCGAGACCGAGCGCAGCGTCTGGTCGACCTGCATCCGGCCGTTCGCGTCGACGGCGAAGCCCGCCTCGGCCGCCAGCGGAGAGACCTCGAACCCGGTTGTCCAGAGGACCACGTCGGCGGCCACCCGGTCACCGTCCTCCAGCTTCAGACCGCCGTCGTCCACTGCGGCGACGCGCGCCTGCTCGACGAGGCCGATGCCGAGGCGGTGGATGGCACGGGCCAGATGCCGACGGCCGCGCTCGGACAGTGCGGCGCCGAGGCGGCCGCTGGTCACCAGCCGGACGGTCCGATCTGGGTACGTCTCGGCGAGCTCGGTGGCGGCCTCGATCCCGGTCAGCCCGCCGCCGACGACCGCGATCGTGCCGCTCGTCCGCAGCCGGTCGCGGAGCCGGCCCGCCTGGTCCGCGTCCGCGACGGTGTACGCGTACTCGCTTGCTCCCGGCACCGATTCCAGGTGCGCCCGACTGCCGAGCGCATAGATCAGTACGTCGTACCGCAGCTCTCGGTCGCCCAGTACGACGGTGCGGGTCGCGGCGTCGATCCGACGTACCCGGTCGGCGACGAACTCGACGCCGGTGCCCGCGAGCAGGTCCTTGATCGGCCGCTCGGGCAGCTGCTGCCCAGACGCGAGCTGGTGCATCCGGACCCGTTCGACGAAGGTCTCGCGGGCATTGACCAGCGTGACCGGTGCACCGGTCCGGCGGGCCGCGAGCTTCGCGGCGACCAGACCGGAGTACCCGGCCCCCAGTACGACGATGTGCGGTGTCATCTCCGTGCTCCTCTCGACGCCCACCTGACACCGCGGACGGCCTCGAACGTGACGTGACGACCGTCACGTCACGAATCGAGAGGGCTGCCCGGTCAGGTGGTCGACCCAAGGAGGCAGAGATGGAATCAGTCCTGACCCGCGGCGCCGCCGCCGAACTGCTCGGCGAGGCACCCAACCAGACCTGGCTGCTCGCCGACGCCGAGCACACCGACGGAATCATGAACGTCGTCCGGACGACGCTCGGCCCCGGAGTCGACGGCCCGCCGCCGCACTTCCACAAGGAGTCGCCGGAGATGTTCTACCTGCTCGACGGCGCGCTCCGGATCCTCGCCGGCGACCAGGTCGTGACCGTCGGCAAGGGCGACTACCTGCTGGTCCCGCCACTCATGCACCACGCCTGGGGTACGCCGATGAACACCGGCGCCGACGTCCTGATCGTGAAGGCGCCCGGCAACAACCGGTTCGAGTACTTCCGGCTCGGTGACCGGATCCGGCGCGGCGCGGCGTCACCTGCCGAAGTACTGGCGACGGCGGAGCGGTTCGACAACCACTTCGTCGACAATCCGGTCTGGCGGGAGGAACTCGCCGTGCGCGTGGGGGAGCGGCAGCAGATGGTCCCGCTGCCGGAGCTCTGATGGCGGCGGGCACAATCGGGGTCGTGGACGATGTTGTCGACGTCGCCGAGTTCGAGCAGCAGCGGCCCCGGTTGTTCGGGGTCGCGTACCGGATGCTCGGTGAGGCGACCGAGGCGGAGGACGTCGTCCAGGACGCGTACCTGCGGTGGCGGTCCGGGCGCGACCCCGTGCTGACGCCGGCCGCCTGGCTGACCACGGTCGTCACCAACCTGTGCATCAACCGGCTGACGTCCGCCCGCGCCCGCCGCGAGCGGTACGTCGGCCCATGGCTCCCGGAGCCGATTGCCACCGGCAACGACCCGCAGGCCGCCGTCGAGCTGAAGGACTCGGTGTCGATGGGCTTCCTGGTGCTGCTCGAGAAGCTCACTCCGCCCGAGCGCGCGGTCTTCGTACTGCGGGAGGCGTTCGGCTACTCGCATCGGGACAGCGCCGAGGTGCTCGGCATCGACGAGGCGAACGCGCGGCAGCTCTACCACCGCGCGCTCGCCCGGGTCGGCGAGTCGCATCGGCGCTTCGCGGCGGAACCCACCGACGGCACCAGGCTGGTCGAACGGTTCATCGCGGCGACCGTCGACGGTGACGTGAAGGGTCTGGAGGCGGTCCTGCACGAGGACGCCGCGATCTGGGCGGACGGCGGCGGCAAGGCGATCGCGGCCAGCGAACCGATCTTCGGTCGCTCCAGCGCCGCGCACTACCTGGCCGGCCTGGCGTCCAGCCCACGCGCCCTGACCGCCCGCCTGTCCGTTGCCGAGGTCAACGACGCAGCCGCGATCCTCGTCCACGAGTCCGGCGAACTTACCGGCGTACTGATCCCGGAGATCCACGACGGCGCGATCATCACCATCCGCGCGATCCTCAACCCCGACAAACTGGCTCACCTTCGCCGTCAACTAGGTTGACCGGGTGTACGACGACTTCCCGGCCTCGCTGACCACCGAACGTCTCGACCTGCGGCCGTGGCGACCAGCGGACGCCGAGGCGCATCGCGGGCTGTGGCTCGAGCGCGATCACCGTGCGCTGCGCCGGATCGACGCCGACGGTCACCCGACGGTCGAGGAGTTCCGCGCGCGGCTGATCGAGAACCCGCTCGGCGCCGACCCGGGGCTCGGGCTGCTCGCGATCGAGCTGCGGTCGACGGGTGAGTTCCTCGGGTACTGCGGGCTGACCGTCGGACAGGCCACGTTCGACGATCCGGAGATCGCCTACGAGCTGGCGCGCCGGGCGCACGGGAACGGGTACGCGACCGAGGCCGCCCGTGCCGTCCTGGACGCGGCGGCACGGACCGGGCGGAAGCGGTTGTGGGCGACCGTACGGGAGTGGAACACGGCCTCGTTCCGGGTCCTCGAGAAGCTCAGGTTCGAGAACAGCGGCCGCGTCGACAAGAACCCGGAGCGCGGCGACTCGATCTGGATGACCCGCGCACTGGATCAACCGCCGACGTAGACGTCTCGGAGTTGCCGGGCATGGCGAGCTTTCTTGGGGACGACACTAGAGGGGTGAACCGACAGGATGATCTTGTTGCTGAAGGGGAGCCGGAGGCGGAGTTCAACCCCGGAATCGCCGCTCGGCTGCCGCGGAAGACTGCCGCTGGTGGTGCGCTGATCCGCGACGGTGCCGGTCGCATCCTCTTCATCGAGCCCACCTACAAACCCACGCTCGACATCCCCGGCGGCGTCGTTGAGTCGAACGAGTCGCCGTACGACGCCTGCCGCCGCGAGGTACGGGAGGAGATCGGCCTCGACCTCGCGATCGGCCGCCTGCTGGTCGTCGACTGGGTCCCCGCCCACGGCCCGTGGTCCGATTCCCTCGCCTTCGTCTTCGACGGCGGCGTCCTCGACGACGCTGTCCTCGACAATCAGGCGCTCACCCTCGACCCGACCGAGGTCCGAGCCCACCACTTCCTCACCCTGGACGCCGCGGCCGCGCGCCTCCGCCCCTCCATGACCCGCCGCCTAACCCTCGCCCAACACGCCCTCACCACCGGCATCCCCACCTACGCCGACTTCGGCCGCAACTAATGCCCGACGGAGTGCGAGCAGTTCGGCTGAGATGGTAGCCATGTACATAGTAGCCATGTACAGTATTTCTCATGAGTGAGGCGACTCCTGGGCATCTGGTGTGGCGGTTGTCGATGAAGTGGCGGGTGGCGGTGGACCGGGCCCTGGCGCCGCGGGGGCTGACGCACGCGCAGTACGTGATGCTGGCCTCCCTGTACGGGCTGGAGCGTGACGGGCGGGCGCCGAGTCAGCGGGAGCTGGCCGATCACACCGGCCTGGAGGCGCTGTACGTCTCCAAGCTGGCGCGCAGCCTCGACGCGGACGGCCTGATCCAGCGGACCCGCGACGCCGTCGACACCCGCACCATGCGACTGGAGCTGACCGCGAAGGGCCGCGACACGATCCAGCCCGCGATCGCGGACGTCGCCGCCCTGCTCGACAAGCTGCTGGCGCCGCTCGGCGGGCGCCGCGCCGCGCGGACGAAGAGCTTCGTCCGCGATCTCACCGATCTTCTCGACACTCCACTGTGAGGTACTCCGTCATGCCCGAGATCGACATTCTCGACTCCACGATCCACTACGAAGAAACCGGCGACGGTACGCCGATCGTCTTCCTGCACGGCAACCCCGCCTCATCGCACGTCTGGCGGAACATCACACCTCAGGTCGGCGAGGGCCGGCTCCTCGCACCCGATCTGATCGGCATGGGCCGGTCCGGCAAACCCGACCTCGACTACACGTTCGCCGACCACGCCCGTTACCTGGACGCGTGGTTCGACGCCCTCGAGCTCGATGATGTGGTCCTGGTCGGTCACGACTGGGGTGGTGCGCTCGCCTTCGACTGGGCCGCACGCCACCCGGAGCGCGTCCGCGGCCTGGCGTTCTTCGAGAGCATCGTGAAGCCGATGGCCTGGGAAGACCTGTCTCCGCAGGCGGCCGACCGCTCCCGCCTGATCCGTACGCCGGGACGCGGCGAGGAGATGGTCCTGGAGCAGAACCTGTTCGTCCGCCAAGCCTTCACCGGTGGCGTGCTCACACCCGTCGCCGACGAAGACCTGCAGACCTACCTCGCGCCCTACCCGACGCCCGAGTCCCGCAAGCCCGTCCTCGCGTGGGCGCGGCAGCTGCCGCTCGGCGGCGATCCGGCCGAGTTGGTGGCGCGGATCGCCGCGTACGACGCGTGGCTCGCTGCGAGTCCCGACGTACCCAAGCTGCTGCTGACCTTCGAAGGTTCGCCGACGCTGCTGATCGGACCGGAGTACGAGGCATGGTGCGCGGCCACCCTCGCCGCGTTGGAGATCGCGCACTGCGGTCCGGCCGGCCATCACGCCGCCGAGGACCGCCCGAAGGAGATCGCCACTGAGATCTCCGGCTGGCTCGACCGTCACGGCCTGCGCTAGCCAGAGAATCTACGAGAACTTCAGCCGGACGATCACATTGTCGATCGTGCTCGGCGTACCGCCGTTCTTGTCGTTGTTGGTGGAGGTGAGCCAGAGGCCGCCGTCGGGCGTGCGTGTGACGCTGCGCAGGCGGCCCCAACGGCCCGAGAACAGGGCCTGCGGAGTGCCGACGCCGTTGCCGGCCGAGTTGATCTTCGTGACCCACAACTGCTCGCCGGTGACGCCGGCGATGTAGATCCAGTCGTTGACGATCTCGATGCCGCTCGGCCCGGCCTGCGAGGTCGACCAGGTGCGCTTCGGCGCGATGTACCCGCCGCAGTCGCCGATCGTGCCCTCGCAGGCGGGCCAGCCGTAGTTACCGCCCTTTTGGATCAGGTTGAGCTCGTCCTGGCTGTTCTCGCCGAACTCCGCGGCCCACAGCTGGCCACGCGAGTCCCACGCCAGACCTTGCGGGTTGCGGTGCCCCCAGCTCCAGACGTACCGCGCGTTGCCGCCGCTGCTGTAGAACGGGTTGTCGCTCGGCGCGGTGCCGTCCGGGTTCATCCGGAGGATCTTCCCGTTCAGCGAGTTCTTGTTTTGCGCGTTGCCGGAATTCTTGGCGTCACCAACGGTCGCGTAGAGCTTGCCGACCGGACCGAACGCGATCCGGCCGCCGTTGTGGTACCGGTTCTTCGCGAGTCCGGTGAGGACCGGAGAGGACGTGGTCGCGAGCTTGCCGTCCTCGTACTTCATCCGCACGATCCGGTTGTCGTCCGCGGCCGTGTGGTAGAAGTAAACCCAGTGGTCGCCGGCGAAGTTCGGCGACAGTGCGATCCCGAGCAGACCGCCCTCGCCGGTGGTCGTGACCACGCCCGGCACCTTCCCGAGCGTCGTCTTCTGCCCGCTCGCCGTGACCCGCAGTACCTCGAACCGGTCCCGCTCGGTCACCAGCGCGGACCCGTCCGGCAGGAACGCCACACTCCAGCCCAGATCAACCTTCGCGATGTCCTTGTCGTACGCCGGAATGCCACCGGCCCCCGAGGTCGACGTACGGACGGTCACCCCGTTGCTCGCCGCGGACGCGTTACCGTCCGGGTCCCGCGCTTTCACGGTGAAGGTGTACTCCGTGTTCGCGGTCAACCCGGTCACGGTCGCGGTCAGCGAACCGGTCGACGCGACCTTCGTGCTGCCCTGGTACACGTCGTACCCGGCGATGCTTCCGCTGTTGTCGGTGGACGCGTTCCACGCGAGCGAGACGCTGTTCGCGGTGCTGCCGGTCGAACGCAGGTTCCCGGGAACGGTCGGCGGTTGCGTGTCGCTGCTGCCCGGCGTGGTGAACGTGACCACGTTGCTCTGCTGCGAAGCGTTGCCCGCGGCATCGAACGCACCGACCGAGATGTCGTACGCCGTGTTCGCGGTCAGCGTGTCCACGGTCGCGGACAGGGTGTTGCCGTCGACAACCTTCAGGACGTTGCCACCGCGGTTGATCTCGTACCGGACCACGCCGACGTCATCGGTCGCGGCGGTCCAGTGGAACGTCGCGGCGTTCGACTTGATGTCGTTGACGGTCAGGTTCCCGGGCGCCGACGGCGGCGTACTGTCGTCGGTGGTCGGCGTGACGGTCAGCTTGTCGGCGTTCGGCCCGCCGTCGGTGCTCGTCGCTCGGGCCCGGATCTTGTTGGTGCCCGCGGTGAGTTGCAGGCGGACGGTCTTGGTCTGCCAGGTGGTCCACGCGCCGGTGCCCGGGAAGGTGATGCCGACCGCGCCGGGCTGGCCGTTGACGGTGAAGTCCATCGGGCGAGTGGCCGCCGTACCGTTCGCGTATCGCAGCGTCACGTCGGCCGGACCGGCCGGGGCCGTCACGGTCCACTCGACGTAACCGCCGGCGAGGTTGTCGTAGTTGACGAAACCGCTGCCGGTGTAGCCGGAGTGGTTGGACTCGACGACGCCTTGGGAGATGGTCGCGTCCTCGGCCTGGTAGTCGGTGGCCGCCGCGGTGGCGGGCGGGGGAGCGTTCAGCGTGAGCGCGCCGACGGCGAGCGCCAGCGCCGCCGCGATCGAGCGGGGGTTCATGAGGTCTCCTGGGTTTCCGGGGCGGAGGAGCTGCAGGGGACTAACTATTAGGAAAGCTTCCTAACCATAACGCCGACTGTCAACAGCGCGGATCGCCAGGCCATCACAATGCGATCGCTCCCGCCACGCTGAGCGTGACGGGAGCGGCGGACTGCGATTGTGATGGCCTGCAGCTACGCCGTCGCGAGCATCGTCGGCCGGTAGAGGGTGTCTCCCGAGGCCTCGTCGACGACGGCGACCCGGATGGACTCCGGCGTGGAGTCGTGGTGCGGGACGGCGAAGACGGCGGTCGCCCGGCGGCCGTCGTACGTGGCGACGTAGCTCACGAAGCGCCACTCCTCGTCGTCCCAGTAGTCGTGGATGTCGGAATGCAGGAGTCCGTCGACCGCGCGGTACGCCGGGCTCAGCAGCACCCGCTGCTGGGTCGCGGCGAGTGGTGCGGTGCTGGACTCCGTACCGGCGTACGGGTGGCTGAGTCGGACCCGCAAGCGGCGGAGCGGGAGCAGCCAGTACTGGTCGAGCTCGGCGGACAGCATCGCGAACGCGGCCGCCTCGACGACCAGGACCGCGAGGGCCGAGCCGGCCGACCACCAACCGGACGAGGCCGTCGCCGCCAGGACCGCTGTTGCTAGCAGCAACACAGCGCGCCCGATCGCGCGCCCGCCGACGGGTTTCGCCGACGCCTTCAGGCAGCCGCACGAGGCCTCGGGGACGACGACCTTCGAGTAGATCAGGAAGCCGGTGAAGCCCGCCGCCAGGACCACCGCGGCGATCGCCTCGACGGTCCACACCGGTGGCAGTAGCAGAGCCAAGGCAACCAACGCCTCGACCCCGGCAACGGTCCGGTACGCCGTGATCGCGCGAGCCTCGCCGACGAGTCGCGGCAACGCCGTACGCTCGGCCTGCTTCGGATCGGCGAACTTGCCAAACGACGACCAGAGCAGGAGTAATCCGATCAGGAGCGGCTGGGCGGCCGCTATGTGTGCGATACCCATGTCAGTTCGACGTGTAGATGGTCGCGACGTCGATCTCGTTGGTGCCCGGTCGCCAGGCGCCGATCACCTGCGCGTGCCGGCCGACCGTGAGCATCGACAGGTCCGAGACCGCCGGGGTGCCGTTGTACGCGGCTGCGGTGGTGCCCGGCTGGACGTGCCCGACGACCTTCTGGCCGTGGTGGTCGAGATGCATGCTGTCCTTGCCGAGCGAGGTGATCGCGACGGTCAGGTTGACGATGTTGACCCAGACCGCTTCCGCGGCCAGAATCCCGTCCGGTAGCAGCACGCCGCGGGCGTACAGGCCGTCGCCGACCTTGGCCTGGTTGATCGTGGTCGGGCGGAGCTTCCAGACGCTGGTCGCGTCGGTCAGCTGGATCCGGTGCAGCCGGCCGTCGGATCCCTGCACCTGCAGGAGATCCCGGTTCCGGCCGGTGACGAGACCTTCGGCGAAGTTCGGGTCCGGCTGGCCCGCGTCGAAGGACTGTGTCGTGGTGGCGAACGCGGCCTCCGGCGCGAGCGAGCCCATCGCACTGGCGGCGACCAGGCCGGTCGCACCGAGGGCGGCGCGGGTGAGCAGGGAACGGCGATCCATGGTGGTGGTCATCTCAGCTCCCTCCTCATCCGACGTTGATGTTGGCGGGGATCAGGCCGGCGCTGAGACTCCCACCGATCGCGGTGAACGCGGCCGGAGTGAGGTCGACGAGCCGGTTGGTCGCGCACGTACCGCCGCAGCAGGCACGTTGCCCGCAGAACAGGTCGGTCTGTGGACCGCAGTCCGCGATCGACGAGGTGACGCGTTTTCCGGTGCACAAATTGGTGATGGCGTGCCGGTAACCGCAGGTTCGCCGGGACATCCCGGTGAACCCGCAGGAATCCGGTCGGGTGATGGCGTAACACGCGTCGGACGTGTTCGGCCAGGCGTGCTGGAGACTTCCCGAGTTACAGGTTCCGCAGGCGCCGTGGCCCGCGCTCCCACAAGGTCCCCACGCGTTTCCGCAACAGAACCACGATGCTGCGCCGTTGAATCCGGCCATGACAAATCCTCCTAGGCCTAGGGGCGGACAAAGACCTACAGAAGTTCTTTGTACTCCGATTCGGCGCTATCTCCCAGCACCTAGCAAAGAAACGGGAACTTTTTGCCTGCGATTCACGGGAGATCGTTCAGTCGGTCGCTTGTTCGGTGCCCAGGGATTGACCGCGGAGCAGGAACCAGGCGGCGACCGCGGTGGCCAGCAGGACGACGGCGCCGACGCCGGCGGCAGTCGCCACGCCGTTCGCGAAGGACTGCCGGGCAGCGTCGAGCAGAGCGGCCGCGGCGTCCGGCGGAAGGTGGGCGGCCGCTTCGACCGCTCCGCCCAGCGACTCGTGCGCGGTCGTAGGCGTCCCCGCCGGACTCGGGAAGTTGCGATAGATGCCGGTGACAATCGACCCGAGCAGCGCGATACCGAGCGCCGTACCGAGCTCGTACGCCGTCTCGGACACCGCTCCCGCAGCGCCGGCCTCCTCCTTCGGTACGGCGGCGAGTATCACGTCGGACGTGACGGTGAACGAGAACCCGGCACCGGCACCGACCACGAGCAACGCCGTACCCAGCAGGGGATAGCCGGTCGAGTGACTGATCGTCGTCAGCGAGGCGAGCGCCAGCCCGATCGCCGCCAGGCCACCGGCCACGACCGCGCGCACCGAGAAACGTCGTGCGGCCCGACCCGCGAGCAGCCCGGCGACCACCGATCCGATCGCGGCCGGCAGCTCAGCGAGCCCGGCCTCGATCGGCCGGAGATCCCGCACGAGTTGCAGGTACTGCGACAGGAAGAAAATAAGACCCGACAGTCCGAGAATGGTCAACAGATCGGCCAGCACGGCGCTACTGAATCCGCGACTCCGGAACAACCGGAGATCCAGCAAGGGAATCGGCAGTCGGCGCTGCCGCCGGACAAATCCGTACAACGCGAGCGCGCCGACGAGCGCCGAACCGAGCGATACCCAGGCAAATCCGTGGGCCGCGAATTCCTTGATCGCATAGACCACGCCGATCATTCCGGCCATCGACAGGACGACGCTGATCAGGTCCCACGGACCCGGGTTCGGATTGCGTGATTCCGGCAGCAGTTTGGCGCCGACGACCACCAGGATCGCCATCACCGGCAGATTGATGAGGAACACCGAGCCCCACCAGAAGTGCTCCAGCAGGACCCCGCCGACGATCGGTCCGACCGCCATCCCCGCCGAGGCGGCCGCGCCCCAGATACCGATCGCGAGGCTGCGCTCGCGGGCGTCGACGAACAGGTTGCGGATCAGGGCGAGCGTGGCCGGCATCAGCGTCGCGCCCGCGACACCGAGCAGCGCCCGAGCGACGATCATCAGCTCCGCCGAACCGGCGTACGCGTTCAGCACGGAGAGTGCGCCGAACGCCGTCGCGCCGATCAGCAGGATGCGCTTACGGCCGATCCGGTCGCCGAGGCTGCCCATCGACACGAGCAGTCCGGCGAGCACGAACGAGTACGCGTCGCCGATCCACAGCAATTGGGTGCCCGACGGCTGCAGATCCTCGGTCAGGAAGGGCGTTGCCAGGCCGAGCACGGTCGCGTCCACGGCGACCAGGAGCACGGCGAGAACGAGGACCGAGAGCGCCATCCAGCGCCCCGACCGCGACATGGTGCCGGCCCCCTGTAAGTCCTTGGGTGAAGTCTTGGGTGAGATCTGTTGCGTCATTCGTTTCTCCGGACAGCGCCGCCGAGCAGCAGCTCGGCGATATTCGGTGTGAAGTCGTTGCGGGCGACCCGGCCTTCGACGACCGCCCAGGCGCCGGAGACCAGCAGGCCGTACAGCGCTTCGGTCAGCCAGACGGGGCTGAGGTCGATCCGGAACTCGCCGGTTTCCTGGCCGCGGCGGAACAGTCCGACCAGGCGGGCGTCGATCCGGGCCCAGCCCTCGTTCTGCTCGTCGCCCTCGAAGAGCTGGTTCTCGGAGTACAGGAACGCGAGCAGTCCGGCGGCCGGCTCGATCTCGCGCACCAGGCGGCGGAACGCGTCGGTGGCCGGCCCGTCGTCGACGGCGGCGTTGTCGATCGCGGTCTCACACTCGGTGATCCCGAGCTCCTCGAGCGCGCGCACCAGCGCGTCCCGCCCGGCGAACTGCCTGTTCAGCGTGGCGCGGCTGATGCCGGCGGCCCGCGCGACCTCGTCCATCGTTGCGGTCGCCTTGCGCATCAGCAGGCTCGCGGCGGAGCGCAGTACCTGATCTCGATCAACAGCCATGAGGCAAGTGTAGCTCATGTGAGACATCAGTGTCTCATTATCTCCGATGCGACTACGGTCTGCGCATGGATGTGGACTGGGGTGCAGAGGTGGCCGACCAGCTCGACACACACTGGCGGGAGCGCCTCCGCCCGCGGCTGGACGGGCTGACTGACGACGAGTACTTCTGGCAGCCGTTGCCCGGTTGCTGGACGGTCAGCCGGCGCGGCGAGAGTTCGGCGCCGATCTCGTTCGGATCGGGCGACTTCACGATGGACTACGCCGAGCCGCCGCACGACCCCGAGCCGGTCACGACGATCGCGTGGCGGATCGCGCATCTGATCGGCGGGCTGGCCGCCACGAATGGGCGGTACTTCGGGGGCGAGGAGTCGATCATCGACACCTACCCGTACGCCGGGACCGCGGGGGAGGCGCTGCGGCAGTTCGACGTGGAGTACGCGGCCTTCGTCGACGGCGTCCGCCGGCTCGGTACGGCGGGGCTCGGCGAACCGCAGGGGTATCCACCCGCGTTCGCCGACGCGCCGATGGCGAAGAAGATCCTCTACTGCAACGTCGAGATCGTCCATCATGGCGCGGAGCTCTGCCTGCTCCGCGACCTTTATCTCCACAACCATCGGGGCCGCGCCGTGGGCTAGCCGTGCAGGCTGTATGCGGTATACGATCTGATCGACGCTCCAGGATGTGACCTGCCGAACGGTGGTATCGATCGGCACCGGATACACTTGGCGTGTTTGAGGAGGGGAGTATTCCTCTCGGACCCCGCCCTCGCGGTGCGGGTCCGACACGGCAGTGTCGTCATCACGGGAGGCCTGGGCGGCCGAACCGGTGCTGCCGGCCCGTTCCGGTCGAGTCGGCCGAGCGGGTGGGAGAGACCTCCGGACCACGCTAGCGGTACGCCGACGTCCGGAGGTTCGTCATGGTTTCAGTCATGCCACCCGTTGTCTGGGTGCTGACGATCGTCGGGTTGCTCGCGATCGTCGCGTTCGACCTGGTCGTCATCGCGCGCCGGAACCACACCGTGACGATCAAGGACGCGACCCGCTGGGTGCTGTTCTACGTCGGTCTGGCCGGGCTCTTCGCGCTCGGGCTGTTCCTCTTCAGCCCGGGACAGTCGGGCAGCGAGTTCGTCGCCGGCTACATCACGGAGTACAGCCTGAGCGTCGACAACCTCTTCGTCTTCGTGATCATCATGGCGCGGTTCGCGGTCCCGAGCCTCGCGCAGGACAAGGTGCTGTACATCGGCATCGTGGTCTCGATGCTGCTCCGGGCGATCTTCATCCTGGCCGGCGCGGCGGCGATCTCCGCGGCGAGCTGGGTGTTCTACATCTTCGGTGCGTTCCTGGTGTACACCGCGATCCGGCTGGCGGTCGAGGGCGAGAACGACGACGCCGACTTCCAGGAGAACGCCGTACTGCGCGGGCTCCGCAAGGTGCTGCCGATCTCGCACGACTACGACGGCGCCAACCTGACGACGCGCGGCGACAACGGCAAACGACTGCTGACGCCGCTGGTGATCGTCATCTCCGCGATCGGGATGGCGAACGTGATCTTCGCGCTCGACTCGATCCCGGCGATCTTCGGGCTCACCCAGGACGCCTACATCGTGCTGACCGCGAACGCGTTCGCGCTGATGGGGCTGCGGCAGCTGTACTTCCTGATCGGCGGCCTGCTGGAGCGGATCGTCTACCTGAACGTCGGCCTGTCGGTGATCCTCGCCTTCATCGGTGTGAAGCTGATCATCGAGGCGCTGCACGGCTCGCACATCGACGACATCGGCGCGATCCATTTGCCGCACATCGGGATCCTGACCTCGCTCGGCTTCATCGTCGGCACGCTGTTCGTCACCACGGTCGCCAGCCTGATCAAGTCGTCGTACGACAACCGCCGCGCCGAGGTCCGGATCAACGTCGAGGACTGACCCGGACCTGAGCCACTCACCAACCCTGCCGAACCGCCGCGGCTGACGCTGCGGCTAGTCGGTCGAGTCGACACTGGACGCGGTTGGTGAGTGTTGGCGGTCCGCCTTCGCCGCTCGCGCGGACGTGAGGCGCAGGAACAGTGCGGGGATCGGGGTCAGGATCAGGCCGGACGCGAGCAGGGCGCCGCGGAGCGACGTACGGCCGAGGGCGCCCAGCGGTGGGCCGCCGGCGACCTGACCGATCGCGTTCGCCTGGGACACCATCGAGATCACCGTCGCCCGCGAGCGGGAGTCGACGTGCCGGTTCAGCCATGCGGACTGGATCGGGTGCGCGAGCGTGTCGCCGATCGTCCGTATCCACATCGCGGCCAGTGCGAGCCAGAGGTTGCCGACCAGGGCGAACGTGATCACACCGATCACCTGCAGAAGCGCGAGCGTCGCGAGGATTCCGGTCGGATGGGTCGCCTGCAGGCGCTCGGGGGAGAACCGGTTGAGCGCGACCGACGTGGCCAGCGAGAGGACGGTGCCGGCCAGCGCGAGGACGGCGAACCAGAACGCCGGGTCCGACGTACCGAACACGGTCGGGAAGGTGAAGGTCAGGATCTTCACCGACCACAACCGGTCGAACGCCTCACTCGACAGGCCGGCGATCAGGCTGATGATCACCAGCGTGCGTACGACGGGACGCCGGCGGGCCGCGTCGAGGCCGCTCTTGAACGTGTCCGCGAGGTGCCGGAACGTCTCGCGCTCCTCGCGTGGCGTGCGGTGGAAGTTCTGCTCGCGCATGAACACTGCGAGCAGCAGCGCGAGCAGGATCATGCCGGCGCCCGACAGCACCATCGGTAGCGGGAGGCTGATCAGCCCGAGAGCGCCGGCCGTGACCGTACCGGCGATCGTCCCGCCGAGCTCGAACTGCTGCGCCCGGACGAACACCCGGCCGGCCCGCTCGGTGCCGATCTCGTCGGTGATCCAGGCCTGGTCGGCGCCGGAGATGAACGTGTAGCCGATTCCCCACAGCACCTGGGCGGCGAGGATCGCCACGAACGCCGGCACCAGCCCCTGGAGCAGGAATCCGGCACCGATCAGTACGAAACCGATCACGATCGAGAGCCGGCGGCTGTACAGGTCGGCGACGATCCCGGTCGGGATCTCGAACAGGAAACAGGCGAGCTCCAGGGTGGTCCCGACCAGGACCATCTGGAGTGGGTTCAGCCCGGCGTCGCGGACGTAGTACACCGCGCTGAGGGTGAAGGACAGGGCGAAGAGGAACGACCAGGCGGCGTTGTAGACGTAGTACGTCCGGACAGGGTCGGCGGACCGAAGGGCAGGCATTGTGGGGTGCTCCCGAAAGCGTGTGCGGGCAGGACGAAGCGCGACCGGGGTGTATGAGCGCGGTCAAACGCTTGACGTGGCGCACGCGCCGGGGCCGGACAGTGCCGGTGCCGCGGGGTCCGCGTTCAGGAGCGAGTTCGCATGGCGCTCAGAGTAGGCGAGTACCCGGCGCGTCTGCCTCCGAATTACACACCTGTCCTTGCTGATCAGGGGTAGTATCGAGAGTGCCTGGCCCGGCCGTTCCCCCGTGATGGTCGGGTCAGGTTCCTTCCTGACCCCGGACAGACTTCCGGTACCGCGACTGCCGCTCGACGATCCGGTACCCGACATTCTCGTACAGCGCCACGCTCCCGGTCGGGTTCTCCAGCACAGTCCACAACGATGCCCGCCGTACGCCGGACCTCCACAACGCGGCGTGGTTGACGCGCAGCAGCGCCGACGCCAGCCCACGGCGCCGCCAGTCCGCCCGCACGCCGACCCACGGAGTGTCGTCCCGGCCGCTGACCACCCAACCGGCCAGCCGGTCCCGGTCCCAGGCGAGCGACCACAGACCGTGGTCCGGAAAGTCGTCGGCCACATCCCGCTCGAACTCCTCGAACGAGTCCTGCACATACCCGAGCGAACTACCGCCGAACACCTCCGCGTTCGCCGCGAACACCGCCCGATGATCCGCCGCCGACGCCGGCCGCAACTCGACCCCCGCGGGTAATCCGGGCACCGGTGAGTCGCCCAACGCCATCGTCATACGCACTCGAGTGAACGCCACCCGATAACCGGCCGCCAGCACGAGCGCCACGTCCCGGTCCGAGACGGGGTTGGTCCCGAACATCGGCGTACCCGGGTATCCGGACGCATGCTCGCGAGCCTGCTCCTCCTGCCACGCCAGGATCCGCCGCCCATGTCCGCGCCCCTGGTACTCCGGCGCGACACCGCCCGTCAGTAGATACAGCCGAGTGCCGTCCGCCTCGTCCCACCACCGCATCCCGGTCCACCCAACCTCAACCCCACCAACAACCACCCGCCCATCCCGCACCACAAGCCCCATGCCTCACTATCCCAAGCTGACACGATGGCGCGTTCGTGGGCGGTCACGCGGTTCGTCCCGGGACGACCGCACGAGGACGACGCCCGGGCGCAGCCGGCCGAGATCAGGTCTTGACATAAGGCGTTGTGGGCGGGTTGACTGCCATATAGTTAACGGCAGAAATAAATTGTGGATCGGTCCGGTGTCGGTGGCTCAGAGCGACTCCGGGCTAGGTCGAGGTATGCCCGGATCCGGTGGTCAGCCACCGGATCATTCGGCGTTCGGGGATCCGGTAGTTGCTGGGGGCAACGCCGGAAAGCCCTTGTCTGCAAGGGATCTGGGCGTCTCGGTCACCGTCCGGTATCGACCGGCGCGGTAAGTCTTCCGCTGTCCTGGGATCTGTGTCATTCTCCGGGATAGCGAAACCCGAGATCCTATCGGATATCGGTTCCACTCCAGCGCGTGAGGGGAAGGATGCGGAGTGAGCGCAACCTTCGAGGTGAAACCGGCGCCGTCGGCACCGGCGCCGCGGGCGGCGGACGAGGCCGTCCGGAGACCACCGCGAACGAGTCGCCGGACCCAGGCCCGGCGCAGTCTGCGACGGCACTGGCAGCTGTACCTGCTGGTCGTCGTACCGCTCGCGTACTTCGTGATCTTCAAGTACATCCCGATCGCGAACGCGGTGATCGCGTTCAAGAACTACAGCCCGGTCAAGGGCCCGTGGGGCAGTGACTGGGTCGGCTTCCGCAACTTCGAGCTGTTCTTCGCCAACCCGGTGTTCTGGACCCTGGTGAAGAACACCTTCCTGTTGTCGGTCTACACCGTCCTGGCGAGCTTCCCGATCCCGATCATCCTGGCGATCGCGCTGAACGAGATCCGCAACGGGCGGTTCAAGAAGCTCGTGCAGCTGGTGACGTACGCGCCGTACTTCATCTCCACCGTCGTGGTGGTGTCGATGACGATCCTGGTGCTGTCGCCGCGGCTCGGGTTCGTGAACGACGCGATCGGCCTGTTCGGCGTACCGCAGATCGACTTCCTCGGCCGGCCGGACTACTTCCGGCACATCTACGTCTGGTCCGACGTCTGGCAGACCACCGGGTACTCCGCGGTGATCTACCTGGCCGCGCTCGCCGGGATCGACCCGGCGCTGCACGAGTCGGCGCGGATCGACGGCGCCAGCCGGCTGCAGCGGATCCGGCACGTCGACCTGCCCGGGATCATGCCGACCGCGGTGATCATCCTGGTGCTCGGCGTCGGCAACATCATGTCGATCGGCTTCGAGAAGGCGTTCCTGCTGCAGAACCCGCTGAACACCGCACAGTCGGAGATCATCGCGACCTACGTCTACAAGACCGGTCTGCTGAACGCCGACTTCAGCATGGCGACCGCCATCGGGCTCTTCAACTCGGTGATCAACCTCTTCCTGCTGCTCGGCGTGAACTTCGCCGCCAAGCGCATCACCGGAAACGGACTCTGGTCATGAGCGTGACACTGCAAGGATTCCGGCGTACGGCGGCGCGCAAGCACGAATCGCAGCGCACGACGATCGAGGAGACGCGCGCGGACAAGATCTTCCTCGTCGGCGTGAAGATCATGCTCTGGCTGGCGCTGATCGTGGTCGCCGTACCGCTGATCTACATCGTCGCGAACTCGTTCAGCAGCCCGTCGGCGGTGAGCGCCGGCCGCGTGCTGCTCTGGCCGATCGAGCCGAGTATCCGCGCGTACAAAGAGGCCTTCAGCGATCCGTTGATCATGAAGGGCTACCTGAACTCGTTCATCTACGCGATCGGCGGGACCCTGATCAGCGTCACGCTGACGATCGCGATCGCGTACCCGCTGTCGCGCCGGACGTTCTTCGGCCGGAACGTGATCATGAGCGTGCTGATCTTCACGATGCTGTTCTCCGGCGGTCTGATCCCGACGTATCTGGTGGTCCAGGACCTCGGGATGCTGAACACCCGCTGGGCGATGGTGATCCCGAGCGCGATCGGGGTCTGGCAGGTGATCATCGCGCGGACGTTCTTCCGCTCGACGATCCCGGACGAGCTCTACGAGGCCGCGACCATCGACGGCGCCGGCGACCTGCGGTTCCTGTGGTCGATCGTGCTGCCGCTGTCCAAGCCGGTGATCGCCGTGATCGCGCTGATGTACGCGATCTTCCAGTGGAACAGCTACTTCGACGCCCTCATCTACCTCAAGGACCCGGGTCTGTACCCGCTGCAGATCGTGCTGCGGAACGTACTGATCCTGAACACCCTTACCGGGTCCACCACCACGACGAGCCTGGCGCAGCAGCTCGAACAGCAACAGCTGGCCAACGTCCTCAAGTACGCGCTGATCGTGATCTCGAGCCTGCCCGTACTGGTCATCTACCCGTTCGTCGCCCGCCACTTCACCAAGGGCGTGATGGTCGGCGCGGTCAAGGGCTGAACGCAGCCCATTTCAGAGAGGAACACCGCAATGCGCTCATCCGTGAGCAAGGTCGTCGCGCTGGCAGCCGCCGGCGCCCTGGCCCTGGCCGCCTGCAGCTCGGACAAAGGGTCCAAGGGTGCGGCGAACGAGACGTCGGCCGACGGGAAGGTCGTCATCGACACCTTCACACCGTCCGACCAGAGCACCAACATGGACACCAACCAGGTGACCAAGATCATCAGCGACAAGTTCAAGATCCAGTTCCGCTGGCAGACCACGACGTACGACGCCGGTCCGGCCAAGGAGAAGCGGCAGATCTCGCTGGCCAGTGGCGACTACCCGGACCTGTTCTTCCTGATCCCGTGGGTCGACGCGTTCACCCAGGCGGAGGTGCTGAAGCTCGGTCAGCAGGGCGTCGCGGTGCCGCTCGAGGACCTGATCAAGGAGAACGCGCCGAACATCCAGAAGGCGCTGGACTCCAACAAGGAGTACAAGGAGATGTCGACCGCGCCCGACGGTCACATCTACGCGCTGCCGCAGTGGGCGGACTGCTTCCACTGCACCTACCCGGACAAGCTGTGGATCAACAGCACCTGGTTGAAGAAGCTCGGTCTGCAGGTGCCGAAGACCACCGACGACCTGCGTAAGGTCCTCGAGGCGTTCAAGACCAAGGACCCGAACGGGAACGGCAAGGCCGACGAGATCCCGATGACCACCGACGTCCAGGACAGCAGCCTGATCGCGTACCTGATGAACGCGTTCGCCTACGACCCGGTCGGTGCGAACAACGGCGTCCGGTCGCTGATCACGCTGAACAGCGACAAGGTCGTCACGCCGGTCACCTCGGACCAGTGGAAGGAAGGCCTGAAGTACATCCACGGGCTGTACAAGGACGGGCTGATCGACCAGGCCGCGTTCACCCAGAACGCGCAGGCGCTGCAGGCCCAGGGCAACAACCCGAAGGCCGTTGTACTGGGCTCGGTGCCGGTGCTGTGGCCGGGCATCTTCGTGCAGCTGGACTCGAAGGACGGGCGCGACAAGCAGTACGACGCCGTACCGCCGCTGACCGGTCCGGAAGGTAAGAGCTACACCGGCTACAACCACCCGACCTCCACCGGGTACACGTTCATGCTGACGAACAAGGCCAGCAAGGAGGCTCAGGTCGCGGCGATCAAGATGCTGGACTGGATCTTCAGCGACGAGGGCCAGATGATCTCGAACATGGGTCCGGAGAACGTTGGCTGGACCAAGCCCGCCGCCGGTGACATCGCCCTCGACGCGAACACCAAAGCGATGTACAAGCCGAAGCAGGACGCGCCGAAGAACATCAGCTGGGGTGCTCTCGGTCAGTACAACAACACGCTGGCCTACCGGAACGCGCAGGTCGTGCCGAAGGACATCTACACCGGCGCCGGACTGGAGCGGCGGCTGTTCGAGGCCACCAAGCAGTACGAGGGTCACGAGGACAAGGCGCAGTGGTTCCCGGGTACGTCGGTCTGGCCGGACCCGAGCCTGAGCGGTGAGCTCGCGACGCTGCAGACCAACCTGAGCAACTACGTGAACCAGAACCAGCTGGCGTTCATCACCGGGTCGAAGAACATCGACACCGACTGGGACGCGTACGTGAAGGGTCTGGAGAGCACCGGGATGCCGCGGTACCTGGAGATCAACCAGCAGGCCTACGACAAGTACAAGAGCGGGAGCAAGTAACTCTCCATGTCTGTACCGATGCCACGCCTCCGGCGCGGCGGGTCATGGGGCTGTAACTCCCGGCCTTCCCTCGTCGCTCCGGTCGCTGCGTTGGATGCCGCGCTGGCGCGCGGCAGGTCGCGGGGTCTGGTTCCCGGTCTTCCCTCGTCGCTCCGGTCGCTGCGCTCCCTGCGCTCCTCAGTCCAGACCGGGGACCCCGCGACCGGGCTCCCTCCGCTCCTCGGTCCAGGCCGGGAGGCCCCATGACCGACGACCTGTGGTTCCGCACTCCCGCACCGGACTGGTTCGAGGCGTTGCCGCTGGGCAACGGGCACCTCGGCGCCAAGGTGTACGGCCGGGTCGCCGACGAGCGGATCGCGCTCAACCTCGACGACGTCTGGTCGGGAGACGGTCCACGGCAGCTGACCGTCACGGACGGTCCGGCGGTGCTGGCCGACGTACGGCGGTTGCTGCTGGCGGACCGGGATCAGCTCGCGGCGACCGAGCGGACCCGGGCGTTGCAGGGGCCGCTGGTCGAGTCGTACCAGCCGCTGGCCGATCTGGTGATCCGGTCGGTGGGTACGGCGACTGATTACCGTCGCGGGCTGGATCTCACGACCGGTATCGCCGGTGTGGAATACACAGTGGACGGCACCCTGTTCCGGCGCGAGACCTTCGTGTCCGCGCCGGACCAGGTGCTGGTCTGGACGATCACCTCCGACCGGCCCGGGGCGATCGACCTCGATCTCGGGCTGGAGAGTCAGCATCCGGTGCGTGTGGAAGTTGCCGATGGCACCTATGGTGTCGTCGGGCACGCGCCGTCCGACCTGACGATCGAGTACCGGGACAGCCCGGACCCGATCCGCTACGAGCAGGGGCGTGGCATCGGCTTCGGTGTCGCGCTCCGAGCGTTCTCCGACGGCGGGTCGGTCACGACGTCCGCCGCCGGTGTCGCGGTCCGCGGGGCTTCGCGGGTCACCGTGACGCTGGCGGCGGCGAGCACCTTCGCCGGGTGGTCCGTGCCGCCCGGCCGGGAACCGTTGGTGGCGCTCGGCGAGGCGGTCGCGATCCTGGATGCGGTCGCCGTGGACAGGCTTCGGGAGCGGCACGTCGAGGACCACGCCGCGCTGTACGGGCGGGCCGCGCTGGAACTCGGCGTACCCGTGCATCTGCCGACCGGCGAGCGGATCAAGGCGGTCGCTGCCGGTGGCAACGATCCGGATCTCGTCGCGCTGGCGTTCAACCTCGGTCGCTACCTGTTGATCGCGTCCTCCCGCCCGGGGACGCAGGCGGCCAATCTGCAGGGCATCTGGAACCAGGACCGCCGGCCGATGTGGGCCAGCGACTGGACCAACAACATCAACACCCAGATGAACTACTGGCTCGCCGACCTCACCGGGCTGAGCGAGTGCTTCGAACCGCTGACCGATCTGCTCGAGGGTCTGGCCGAGTCGGGCGCCGAGACGGCGCGGATCCTGTACGACGCGCCGGGCTGGGTCTCGCACCACAACTCCGACATTTGGCGCGCGACGTGGCCCGTCGGTGAGGGTGGGGACGATCCGGTCTGGGCGATGTGTGCGACGTGTGGGGTGTGGCTGACGGCGCACCTGATGGAGCATTACCGATTCACGCTGGATGCGGACTTTCTGCGGGAGCGGGCCTATCCGGTGATCGCGGGCGCGGGTGAGTTCGTGCTGGCGATGCTGGTGGAGGACGACGATGGCGTGCTGCAGTTCATTCCGTCGACCGCGCCGGAGCATCATTTCGTGTTGCCCTCCGGCGAGAAGGCATCCGTCGATCTCACGTCGACGTACGACATCTGGCTGATCCGTGAGCTCCTCGCGAACTTGGCCGAGGCGGAACGCGTGCTGGGGCTCTCGTCGTCGCTGGCAGAACGTGCGGCGGCGGCGCGGGAGCGGCTGCCGCGGGTGCGGGTAACTCCGGACGGGCGGCTGCATGAGTGGCCGACGGACTGGGAGCCGTCCGAGATCCATCATCGTCACCAGTCGCATCTGTACGGCCTGTATCCCGGTGCGGAGATCGATCCGTTGCGTACGCCGGAGTGGGCCGCGGCCGCCCGTACCTCGTTGGAGACGCGGACCGATGGTGCTGTGAACGGTGGTTGGACGGCCGCGTGGTTGGTGGCGCTGTGGGCGCGGCTCTTCGAGCCTGCTCGCGCGGTCGCGGTGATCCAGGACTATCTGAGCCGGTTGGTATCGGACAACCTGATGTCGCGCGACGGTGACATCTTCCAAATCGACGCGAACTTCGGGATCACCGGGTGCATCCCGGAACTGCTGTTGCAGAGCCACACCGACGTGATCCGGGTGCTGCCCGCGCTGCCTTCGGAGTGGCCGGACGGGGCGTTCCGCGGCTTGCGGGCCCGTGGCGGGCTGGTGTTCGACGTCTCCTGGCGTGACGGTGCACTCACCGAGGCCGTCGTACGGGCGTCGGTCGCGGGGACGTACCGGATCGCGCTGCCCTCAGGAGAGCACACCGTCGAGTTGGCGGCCGATCAGCAGGTGGACCTGGTTAGGACTGCCTAACCAAAGTTGTTGTAGGGTCAACCTCCGTGAAGAAGCTGATCGGGATCGTCGTGTCGGCCGCCGTACTGGTGCTGGCCGGGTGTGGTGGCGGAGACGCCAAGAACGCGGACACCGGGGTGGGGGACAAGGAGGTCGCGACCGGCGGGCGGCTGTTCTCCACCGCCGACGCCGAGACCGCGAAACTCGGCTCGGACGCCGCGTCCGGTGCGTTCCCGCGGACGGTGAAGCACGCGCTCGGCGAGACCAAGCTGGAGAAGAAGCCCTCGCGGGTGGTCGTACTCGACAGCGGCGAGCTGGACGACGTGCTCGCGCTCGGGATCACGCCGGTCGGGATGGCGACGACCGCGGGACAGAGCGGCGTACCGTCGTACCTCGCGGACAAGGCGCAGGGGATCAAGACCGTCGGTGGGATCAGCGAGCTGAACCTCGAGGCGATCGCCGCCCTCAAGCCGGACCTGATCCTCGGCAGCAAGCTGCGCGCCAACGACCTCTACGACAAGCTCAGCGCGATCGCGCCGACGGTGTTCAGCATCCGGCCCGGGTTCCCGTGGAAGGAGAACTTCCTGCTGGTCGCCGACTCGGTCGGTGAGGAAGACAAGGCCACCGGGCTGCTGAACGACTACCAGAAGCGCGCCGACGAGGTGAAGTCGAAGGTCCAGGGATCGCCGACGATCTCGCTGGTCCGGTTCCGTCCGGGCGAGATCCGGCTGTACGGCAACCTCTCCTTCATCGGGGTCATCTTGAAGGACATCGGGCTGCCGCGGCCGAAGGTCCAGGACGTCCAGGACCTCGCCGTCGAGGTCTCCCAGGAGAACATCGGCCAGGCCGTCGGCGACTGGATCTTCTACTCCAGCTACGGCAAGCCCGACACCACGGACGAGAACAAGGTTGTCAACGGCAACCTGTGGAAGACCCTCCCCGCGGTCAAGTCCGGCAAGTCCGCCCGCGTGGACGACGAAGTCTGGTTCCTCGGCCTCGGCCCCATCGGCGCCATGGCAGTCCTCGACGACCTCGAAAAACTCCTCGCCGCGCAGAGCTAACACCGCACGCAGCGTCACGCGCGCCAACTCCCGCAGTACGCCGCCTGCTGGCTTGGCGCCGGCTCGACCGCGGACCCCGCCACTCACCAAGGCGACCGACAAGTCGTCACCCACGCTCAGAAAGGACCGCGCAGGCGGGAACCAAGAACCATTGTGAGTGCTGGCGGTCCGCCTTTGTGCGACGCGCTCGAGGAGGCTGCGGTCGGCGGGGACATTGGTCGCGGGACTCGTCTCGGGGATCAGCCGTGGGAGCGGGGTCGTTGGTTGTCGAGTCGTGGTGGGTGGTTGGTGGGGCGGGCTTCGAGTCGTGGGGTTTGGTTGGTGGATTGCAGCCTTGGCTCACGACTCGGCGGCGGTGGGGTCAGGGGTTAGGGGGAGTAGGCCTTTGGTGGTGAAGATTTGTTTGGCTACGGCGATCGCGTTGATGGCTCGGGGGAAGCCTGCGTAGCCGGCGGTGTGGATGAAGGTTTCGACGATTTGTTCGGGGGTCAGGCCGACGTTCAGGGACGTTTGGATGTGGACCTCTAGCTCGCGTTCGCAGCCGCCGAGGCCGGCCAGGATGCCGAGGGTGATGAGTTGGCGTTGCTGGGGTTCGAGGGCCGGGCGTGAGTAGAGGTCGCCGAAGCCGAAGGCGACGATGTGGTGGGCGAGGGCCGGGGCGATGTCGGCGAGGCTGTCCATGACGGCCGGCGCGCCGCCGCCGTCGATGCTGGAGAGGACCTCGTGCCCGCGCTGGTACCGGGCCTGTTCTTCAGGGCTGTTGATGTCGGGAGCCGTCATGCACCCGACGCTAACCCCCGATCAGTCCGTGACCCGTCCGCGATTGGTGACGGGGACGTGGGGTGCGTGCTGCGTGACGGCGGTGACGAGCTCGTCGTACGGGAGGGTGCGGCCGAGGACCTCATGCGTGCCGGGCCACGGGCAGGACGGGCCCCAGGCCTTGGTACTGCGGGGGAGCGCCTCCTCGTCGAGCAGCATCACGACGAGACGCGGCTCCCACGTCTCCTCGCCCTCGCCGTTCACGCCCTGGCGTTCCAGTCGGCAGACGCCGCGGATCTCGCCCCAGGGGATCGTGCGTGGTTGCTCGCCGCCGAGGTAGATCCCGTCGTCGTCGACGGTCAGCAGTACGTCGTCGTTGTCGTCCTCACGCCGCTCCTCGAGCGCCGTGATCGCCCCGACCAGGAGCAGGATCGGGAGACCGACCGCGAAGATCAGCGGGGTACCGCCCCACGCCAGCCAGACCGCTTCGAGTGGTTCCCGGATCGACGCGCCGCGCAGTGTCTGAACGATCACGATGCCGAGCGTGAGCGCCACCATCAACGCGAAGATCACCGTGCCGAGCGCGAGCGCGGTCCGCGTCGTGCCAAGGCCGCGGCTCTTGACGACGAACGGTTCGGTGATCTGCGCGGACGCCATACCCGCATTGTGGTTGGTGTCACCCGCAGGCACCAGCCCTCTCACGCCATCCTCATCACGCCGTCCGCATCACCGCGGCCTCATCATTCCGGTCCGGCCGGTCGTTCGTACGGATGAAATCGCGGTACTTGACCGGGCACGGGCTTTGGTCCGGGCCGGGTGTCCGCAACAATCGCTGCATGCCGGACCGCCAGACCGCTGTCGCCACCCGTAAAGCCGCGCCGTCGCGGACGGGTTCGCGGCGCCGTAGGAAGGGTGGGGCGTGGCGGCGTGGGCGGGTGATCGCGGTGCTGGCGATCCTGTCGGCGCTGCCGCTGATGTTCCACCGTTACGTTCCGAACTCGGTCGGCAACCTCGGCAGCCTGCTCGACACGTTCCTGCCCTGGGTCGGTCTCGCGGTGCCGGTGCTCGGAGTGGCCGCGCTGGTACGTCGATCCGCGATCGCCGGCGTCGCGCTGCTGGTCCCGCTGCTAGTGTGGAGCCTGATGTTCGGCGACCTGCTGGTCCCGGGCAAGGGCGGCGGTGGCGCGTACGACCTGCGGGTGCTGACCCACAACGTCGACGCGGCCAACCCGGCCCCGAAGACCACCGCGCAGGACCTGCTCGCCGCGAATGCGGACGTGATGGCGCTCGAGGAACTCACGTCAGCGGATCTGAAGGTCTACAAGGCCGCATTCGCGAAGAAGTACCCGTACGAGGTGTCCCGCGACACGGTCGCCCTGTGGTCGAAGTACCCGGTGGTGGAGACCAAGTCGGTCGACGTCGGGTTCAAGTGGACGCGGGCGCTGCGTGCCGAGGTCAGTACGCCGGAAGGCAAGGTGGCCGTGTACGTCGCGCATCTCGCCTCGGTCCGGGTCGGCACCAGCGGGTTCACGTCGGATCAGCGCAACGACACGATCAAGGCGCTCGGCCGGCAGATCGCGAACGAGAAGCTGGCCGGCGTGATCGTGATGGGCGACTTCAACGGTACGGCGAACGACCGCAGTCTCGCCCCGTTGACCGCCGGTCTCCGGTCGGCGCAGGGCGCGGCCGGTACCGGGTTCGGGTTCACCTGGCCGTCGAAGTTCCCGATGGCGCGGATCGACCACATCCTGGTGCGCGGCGTCACCCCGACGAAGGCGTGGGTGCTGAGCCCGACCGGCAGCGACCACCGCCCGGTCGTCGCCGAGCTACGAATCTGACGCGATCCCCTTGCGGTAGGCGTACCGGACCGCTTCCGCGCGGTGCCGGGCGCCGATCTTCGCGAACGTGTTGTTGATGTGCGTCTTCACGGTCGCCTCGCCGATGAACAGCTGCTCGGCGATCTCCTGGTTGCTCAGTCCGCGCGCGATCAAGCGCAGTACCTCGGTCTCCCGGGCGGTCAGGCCGGCGGTCTCCTGTTCGGGTGTCGTCAGGCCGGCCACCAGCCGTTTGGACACCTCGGGATCGAACGTGGACTGCCCGGCCGCGGTGGACCGCAGCGCGGCGCCGATCTCGGCGCGGCCGGCGTCCTTGGTGAGGTAACCGCGCGCCCCGGCGCGGAGCGCGTTCGCGATCGACGCGTCGTCGGCGTACGTCGTCAGCACCAGCACCGCGACGTCGGGGAAGTCGGCGGTGATCTTCGCGGTCGCCTGGATTCCGTCGAGGACCGGCATCCGCAGGTCCATCAACACGACGTCCACGTTGCCCCGGGCAACCAGGTCGACGGCCTCGACACCGTTCGCGGCCGCGCCGGCGACCTGGACGCCGTCGATCAGCTCGAGCAGCGCGACCAACCCTTCGCGCACCACCTGCTGGTCATCCGCCACGATCACCCGGATCGCTTCACTCATCACGAACCTCCGCAACCACCAGCCAGTCGTCCCCGTCCGGCCCGGCCGTCAGTGTGCCGTCGACGAGGGCCAGCCGCTCCCGCATCCCGGCCAGCCCGAACCCTTCCCCGTCAGTCGCACCCTTGTTCCGGACCGACGCCCGTACGCCGTTCTCGTACGTCAACTGCATCTCCACTGCCTGACCGGGCGCGTGCTTGGCCGCATTGGTCAGCGCCTCGCGCACTGCACCGAGCACAGCGACCGTGACACCGGACTCAAGCTTCACAACCGGACCGGTGACAGTGAGCCGAACAGCCGTGCTGTGGTCCTTCTCGTGCTGCTCCGCGAGTGCAGCGATCGCCTCGGGCAGGGCCGGAGCCACATCTGCCCGTAGCGCGGCGACGGCGTTCCGCGACTCCGCCAGGCCCTGTACGGCGAGTCTGCGCGAACGACGTACCCGCTCGAGCGCACCGGCCGTGTCACCACGCTCCTCCAGTAGCGCCTCGGCTACTTCGAGCTGAACGCTCAGTGCGCCCAGCGAGTGCGCCAGTACGTCGTGGAGATCCCGTGCGATCCGCCCACGCTCCTCCAGCGCGGCGGCGCGGGTGTGCTCGCTCTGCGCCAGTCTGGTCTGCTCCAGCAACTGCTCTGTCTGCCGCGCCTGTACCTCGTACTGCCGCCGGTTCAACCCGAATGCGACCAGTACTGCGGTCCACAACAGCTGGGTGAAGTACCAGGTGTCGGATTGGTCGAACAGCCAGGCCGACACCGCATAAGCGGCTGCCACGCACACACCGGCCGCGATGATCGGCCGATTGCCGTGCCTGCGGAACTCCAGGACAGCGATGTCGGTGATCGCGACCAGCACCAGCACCAGCGCGTTCGACTGCGGGTACCCAGCGATCAACGCGCTACCGGTCGCGACAGTCGTCAGCAGCACCAGCGAGAGGTACGGGCGTTCTGCCATCAGCACCGACCCGATAGCGAAGACCACGAACCCGGTGCACAGTACGACCCACACCCAGACGTCAGCGGGACGCGCTGTCGCCAGCACCGCGACCGCCACTCCGCCGGTCAGCACCCGGCCGACCCAACCGCTCTCTCCGTGCGGCCGGGAGGGGAGGACTGACACCAGCTTCGTCAGCGGGCTCACTGGGTGCTGTACTCCTCTGCGTCGCGGTGCGCCTTGCTCTGGATGATCAGTGACTGCGTCAACAGGTTCGCACCCAACGAGACCAGCAGTGCGCCGCCGCCGGAGACCGACGCCCCGAGCAGGTGGCCGACGCCGGCCAGTCCGAGCCGGATGACCAGGTAGGCCACCATGATGCCGAGTCCGGGCATCCCGAGCCGGAAGAACACCTTCCCGGCGCGCCGCTCCACTTGAGCGACCCGGCCGGAGGCGACCCCGGCGACCAGGGCGATCGCGGCGCCGATCACCAGCAGGACGACGTCGACCACGCCGAGGCCGGTGTGCCGGTCGTACAGCTGGTAGACCCCGACTCCGATCAGCACGACCGGACCGCGCCAGACGTCGGTGTCGGAGTTCTCCAGCTCGGACCAGGACAGCCGCCGGGCGAGGACGACGACCACGACGGCGATCACGACGACTGCGTTGGGCACGGTTCCGAAGCTCATGTCACGGACGGTAGGTCCGGCGCACCCTCGGTGAGGACCGACCACGGGTGGAGATCCAGGTGGAGACGGTTCGCCGGGTCGCCGCTCAGATGGTTGAAAGAGGGAGTAACCTTCCTGACCGGTAACAACACGATCTGTCATAATGATCAGGCGATCCGGAGGGCGCATGCTTCCGCAAGAATCCATCCTCAGACTGGATGCCACGGCGATCGACTACGTCATCATCGCCCTGTACTTCGTCTTCGTCCTCGGCATCGGGTACCTGGCCAGACGCGCGGTCTCGAGCAGCCTGGACTTCTTCCTGTCCGGCCGGTCGCTGCCGGCCTGGGTCACCGGGCTGGCGTTCATCTCGGCCAACCTGGGCGCGATCGAGATCATGGGCATGTCGGCGAACGGGGCGCAGTACGGCATGCCGACCGTGCACTACTTCTGGATCGGCGCGATCCCGGCGATGCTGTTCCTCGGCGTCGTGATGATGCCGTTCTACTACGGCTCCAAGGTCCGCAGCGTGCCGGAGTTCATGCTGCGCCGGTTCGGGAAGCCCGCGCACCTGGTGAACGCGGTCAGCTTCGCCCTCGCCCAGGTGCTGATCGCCGGCGTGAACCTGTTCCTGCTGGCCACCATCGTGAATGTGCTGCTCGGGTGGCCGATCTGGGTGTCGGTGATCGTCGCCGCGGCCATCGTGCTCAGCTACATCACGCTCGGCGGCCTGTCGGCGGCCATCTACAACGAGGTGCTGCAGTTCTTCGTGATCGTCGCCGCGCTGCTACCGCTGACCCTGGTCGGCCTGCACAAGGTCGGCGGCTGGCAGGGCCTGGTCGACAAGGTGACCGCGTCGCCGGGCGGCGGCGAGCAGATGTCGGCCTGGCCCGGCAATGCGCTGAGCGGCTTCAACAACAGCTTCCTGTCCGTGATCGGCCTGGTCTTCGGTCTCGGTTTCGTGCTCTCGTTCGGCTACTGGACGACGAACTTCGTCGAGGTCCAGCGCGCGATGGCGTCGAAGAACATGTCCGCGGCCCGGCGGACGCCGATCATCGGGTCGTTCCCGAAGATGTTCATCCCGTTCATCGTGATCATCCCGGGCATCATCGCCGCGGTCGTCGTACCGGAGCTGGCGCAGTTCAAGGCCAACGGGAGCGGCGAGGTCGACTACAACGACGCGCTGTTGCTCCTGATGCGTGACCTGCTGCCGAACGGCATGCTCGGGCTGGCGATCACCGGTTTGCTGGCGTCGTTCATGGCCGGTATGGCGGCCAACCTGAGCTCGTTCAACACGGTCATGTCGTACGACATCATCGAGCGCTACGTCGTCAAGGACCGGCCGGACGACTTCTACCTGCGGACCGGGCGCTGGGTGACCGTGGCCGGCACGCTGATCGCGATCGGCACCGCGGCGATCGCCTCCGGTTACAGCAACCTGATGGACTACCTGCAGCAGCTGTTCTCGTTCTTCAACGCACCGCTGTTCGCCACGTTCATCCTCGGTATGTTCTGGAAGCGGATGACCGCGACGGCCGGCTGGATCGGCCTGGTCAGCGGTACGGCGACCGCGATCACGGTCTTCATCCTGTCCGAGAACGGCGTCGTCAACCTGCCCGGTCAGGGCGCGAGCTTCGTCGGCGCCGGGGCCGCGTTCGTGGTCGACATCGTGGTGAGCGTGCTGGTCAGTCTGGTGACGATCCCGAAGCGGGATACCGAGCTGATCGGGCTGGTGTGGTCGCTGACGCCCAAGGAGCAGCGCACCGAGGTGGCCGTCGCCGGCGACGGCGGCTGGTACCGCAAGCCGGTCCTGCTGGCCGGGATCTCGCTGGCGCTGACCGTCGTCCTCAACATCATCTTCGCCTGACTAGGAGCTCTCCATGGCAGACAACAAGAAGGCCGGAGCGTTCGACATCCGGATCGTGATCGCGGCCCTGGTCGGGATCTACGGGCTGGTGCTGACGATCCTCGGCATCGTCGAGAAGCAGGCCGAGATCGACAAGGCCGCCGGGATCAACATCAACCTCTGGGGCGGCATCGGAATGCTGGTCTTCGCCGCCCTGTTCGTCACGTGGACCCGCCTGCGTCCGATCGCCGTACCCACCGAGGACGAGCAGGCGGAGCAGTAACCCCAGCCACCGACGCCTCGTTGTGGGACCAATAGACCTACTGGTCCCACAACAAAGGACGTCGCATGGTCAGGCCGGGAACCCTCTCCAGACGGGCCTTCCTGGCTCGGGTCGGCATCCTGGGAGCGGCGGCCGGGGGCGGCGGGCTCCTTGCGCGCAGTCTGCTCGCCCCCGCCGACGCGGCGGCCAACCCGGTCCTGCCGCCGGCCGTCGACCTGATCCGGCCGCTCCTCGCGGACCTCGCGCGGGACACGTTGAACGGGCTGACGGTGTTCGCGATGCCCGGTCCGGACGCGTACTCGCGGACCCAGGGCACGCCGAGTTCGACGCCCGGTGCGATCGAGGCCGGTGCGACCGACTTCATCATCGACTCGCTCGACAACTTCGTGCCGTTCCCGGACGAGATCGCCCAGCCGATCGGGGCCGCCCTGGTGACCGGCCTCGCCGACTCGAGGATCGAGCTGCCCGGTCTCGACGTGCCCCCGGTCCGCCTGCACACGCTCGACGAGGCGCTCGCGGCGTACCTGCGCAGTGACGAGGCGCTGCCGCTGTCGTTCCCGATCGCCGGCCTTCTGAACCTGATGGCGACCCAGGTGAACCCGCTCGCGGTGAACGGGCCGCACCTGTCGCCGTTCGCCCGGCTGTCGTACGCCGAGAAGGCACGCGCGTTCGAGCTCATCGAGAGGACCGACGCCGACCTGGTCGCGCTGCTCGACGTGCGACTGCCGGAGCCGTTGAAGGAGTCGGTGGCCGAGCTGCTCACCTTCGTCGGCGGCGCGTTGATCGAGTTCGCCACGTTCGGTGCGTACGGCGACTCGGCGATCTACGACAAGGTCTCGCGAACGGTCGAGGGCTGGGACGACTTCATCGGCTACTACCAGGGCCGTCGGAAGGTGCGTGACTGGACAGCTGTGCTGTAGGCATGTCCGTTTGACGAACATCGGCGTCCGGTCGGATCCTCCCGTCCGGACGCCGGCGTTCGTAGGCTCGAAGTACCCGATCAGGAGGAACTTCGAGATGACGATCACCTCTGACAAGCCCGAGCTCTCGACGCTCGCGCAGCAGTACGCCGAGGACGGCTTCGTCCTGGTGAAAGGCCTGCTCAGCAAGGAAGAAGCGGCGCACTACCGGCAGCGCAGCCACGATCTCCTGGCGCGCCTGAACCGCTCCGACGACCCCACCTGGGGTGCCGCGCGGGACATGACCGAGGCGCCGACGAAACTGCAGCACCTGCACGACGCGCAGTTCTACGACGCCGAGTTCTCGAAGCTGCTGGTGGACCCGCGGTTCACCGACGTGGCCGCCGCGGTGATGGGCGTGGACGACGTCCAGCTGCATCACACCAAGCTGTTCGTGAAGCCGCCGGAGAACGGTTCGCCGTTCCCGCTGCACCAGGACCACCCGTTCTTCCCGCACACCTACCACCGGGTCGGGGCGGCGATCTTCCACTTCGACGACGCGCCGGAGGAGAAGGGCTGCGTGCGGGTGATCCCGGGCAGCCACAAGGACGGGCCGCGTGAGCACAGCCCCGAGGGCTCGTACCACCTGCTCGAGCCGTCGTTCGACGCCGCGACCCCGCAGCCGGCCGAGGCCGGTGACGTGCTGTTCTTCACCTACCTGACCGTGCACGGGTCGGGCGTGAACGTCAGCGAGGAGCCGCGCACCACCTGGCTGATCCAGTACCGCGACCCGTCGGACCCGCCGACCGTCAAGACGCACGAGTGGTCGCTCGGTCAGGGCATGATGCTGCGAGGAGTCGACCCCACCGGTAGGAGCGCTGTTTGAGCCTGGAGTCCGTCGCCACGGCGGATCGGTTCGTCGACCTCGCGGGACTGCTCGAGTCGTGCGAGGTCGACGGCTTCCACGCGGACTTCCTCAGCTGGGGCCACTACCGGCCGGAGTACTGGCGCAACTACTGGCACACCCACTCCTTCCACGAGGTCTGCCTCGCGTACTCCGGCGAGGGCCGCTTCGACAACGGTTCCGTGCGGTACGACGTCGTACCGGGGTCGGTGTTCCTCGCGCGGCCGGGGGACATCCACGAGATCGAGTCCAGCGAGACGTCCCCGCTGGGCATCGCCTTCTGGGGCTTCACCTTCCGCCCGGGTTCTGTCGAGCCCGGTTGGTGGTCCGGGCTGACACGCGCCGACGGTCCCGTCATTTCCGATCGAGTCGGCATGCTGCCCGCACTGATCAGCGCGCTGGCAGCGGAGGCCGCAGCACCCGTTTCCGGCTACACCACCACGCTCGCCGCTCTCGGCAGCAGTCTGATCGTCGAAACAGCTCGCGCCTTCGCCCTGAGCGCCGACCTGGCAGTGGAACCAATCCGGCGCGATCGCGGTCCGCTGGTCGTGGAAGCCATGCAGCGCCACCTCCGCGACAACCTCTCGCGCCCCATCACGGTCCGGGATGTCGCGGCCGTCGTACACCTGTCGGAACGTCATGCGGAGCGTCTCTTCACGCAGCAGACCGGCGCGTCCATCATGTCGACGCTGCGTCGCCTCCGCCTCGAACTAGCCGCGCAACTGTTGCTGGATCACACGCTGTCCGTCACCGAGGTGGCGCGAGCCTGCGGGTACTCCGACGTACGCCCGTTCTCGACAGCGTTCAAACGCAAGTACGGGCGAACACCCGGCGACCATCGCCGTACCGGCGGGACCGAGTTCCTGTAGTGACGGGCAGTGGTAGTCTTCAGCTATGCGAGTGAGCCTGCTCCTTAGTTAGCCGTGCTGGCAATCAGGCGCCGAGAAGCGCCGGTCAGTGCGGCGTCCCCTCCTGTGTGAGGGGCCTTTTTTATGTCCAGGGAGTGCCGTCTGGCACATTTAGGCTCGACCAAAGACACGAAGTATGGAGTAGGACCGTGAGCGAGCAGGTGGAGGACACCCCCGTCGACCGGGGTGGCTACGACTTCAACGCCATGCAGGCCAAGTGGCGTCCGGTGTGGGAGCAGCTGGACCCGTTCAAGGCCAAGGACGACGGCTCGGCCGAGCGGCGTTACGCGCTCACGATGTTCTCCTACCCCTCCGGCGACCTGCACATGGGTCACGCCGAGGTGTTCGCGCTGCACGACGTCCTGGCCCGCTACTGGTTCCAGCAGGGGTACGACGTGCTCAACCCGATCGGCTGGGACTCGTTCGGGCTGCCGGCCGAGAACGCCGCGATCAAGCGCAACGAGCACCCGGCGACGTTCACCTACGCCAACATCGAGACGCAGGCGGAGTCGATCCGCCGGTACGCGATCAGCTTCGACTGGTCCCGGCGTCTGCACACGTCCGACCCGGAGTACTACCGCTGGACGCAGTGGCTGTTCCTGCGGCTGTACGAGCGCGGCCTGGCGTACCGCAAGGCGTCGTACGTCAACTGGTGCCCGCACGACCAGACCGTGCTGGCGAACGAGCAGGTGGTCCAGGGCCGCTGTGAGCGCTGCGGCCACGAGGTCACCAAGCGCGAGCTGACGCAGTGGTACTTCAAGACCACCGAGTACGCCCAGCGGCTGCTGGACGACATGGAGCTGCTGCAGTGGCCGGAAGAGATCCTGCTGATGCAGCGCAACTGGATCGGCCGCTCCGAGGGCGCGTTCGCGAACTTCGAGGTCGAGGGTCGCGACGAGCCGATCAAGGTGTTCACCACCCGGCCGGACACGCTGTTCGGCGCCACCTTCATGGTGGTCGCGCCGGACGCGAAGCTGGCCGCCGAACTGGTCACGCCGGACCAGCAGGCCGCGTTCGACGAGTACCTGACCAAGGTGAAGGCGACCACCGAGATCGAGCGGCAGAGCACCGAGCGCGAGAAGACCGGTGTCTTCCTGGGCTCGTACGCCGTCAACCCGGTGACCGGGAAGCGGATCCCGATCTGGGCCGCCGACTACGTGCTGGCCGACTACGGCACCGGCGCGATCATGGCGGTCCCCGGCCAGGACACCCGGGACTGGGAGTTCGCGGAGAAGTTCGACCTGCCGATCGTCCGCACCGTGCAGCCGGCTCCGGACTTCGACGGCAAGGCGTTCACCGGTGACGGACCAGCGATCAACAGTGCCAACGACGAGATCAGCCTGGACGGGCTGGAGGTCGCCGAGGCGAAGTCGCGGATCATCGACTGGCTACAGGCCAAGGGCCTGGGCGAGCGGACGATCAACTACCGGCTGCGCGACTGGCTGCTGAGCCGCCAGCGCTACTGGGGTTGCCCGATCCCGATCATCCACTGCCCGTCCTGTGGCGAGGTGCCGGTCCCGGACGACCAGCTGCCGATGGAGCTGCCCGACCTGCGCGGCGAGGACCTGCGGCCGAAGGGCGTGTCCCCGCTGGCCGCGGCCCGCGACTGGGTCGAGGTCGAGTGCCCGAAGTGCGGCGGCCCGGCCGAGCGGGACACCGACACGATGGACACCTTCGTCGACTCGTCCTGGTACTTCCTGCGCTACCTGTCGCCGGAGTACACCGACGGCCCGTTCGACCAGGAGACGGCGGACCGCTGGATGTCGGTCTACCAGTACGTCGGCGGCAAGGAGCACGCCGTACTGCACCTGCTGTACGCACGGTTCTTCGTCAAGGCGCTGCACGACATGGGCCTGCTGAACGCGGTGGAGCCGTTCACCCGGCTGCTGAACCAGGGCCAGGTCATCAACCAGGGCAAGGCGATGAGCAAGTCCCTGGGCAACGGCGTGAACCTGGGCGACCAGATCGACGAGTACGGCGTGGACGCGGTCCGGCTGACCATGGTGTTCGCCGGTCCGCCCGCGGACGACATCGACTGGGCCGACATGTCGCCGGGTGGGTCGCTGAAGTTCCTGCAGCGCGCTTGGCGGCTGGCCGGAGCGGTCGAGTCCCCGGTCGGTGCGGACCCGTCCACCGGTGACGTCGAGCTGCGCAAGCTGACCCACCGGACGGTGGCCGACGCGGCCGAGCTGATCGACTCGCACCGGTTCAACGTCATGGTCGCCCGGGTCATGGAGCTGGTGAACGCCACCCGCAAGGCGATCGACTCCGGTCCCGGTGCGGCCGACCCGGCGGTCCGGGAAGCGGTCGAGACGGTGGCGATCGTGCTGAGCCTGGTCGCGCCGTACACGGCCGAGGAGATGTGGGAGGAGCTGGGCCACCAGCCGACCGTCGCGAAGGCGGGCTGGCCGAAGGTCGACGCGGCGCTGCTGGTGCAGGAGACCGTGACGTGTGTGGTCCAGGTGGCCGGCAAGGTGAAGGACCGGCTGGAGGTCGCGCCGGACATCTCCGAGGCCGAGCTGGAGAAGCTGGCGCTGTCTTCCGAGGCGATTCAGAAGGCCCTGGACGGCCGAGGCACCCGCAAGGTGATTGTGCGGGCGCCGAAGCTGGTCAACATCGTTCCCGCCTGACCACGAGCTACGCTGCAGCGATGCGCTCAGAGCTGATCGACATCGCGACCGGCGGGACCGAGATCGTCTTCGACCTCACGAGCAGGTGCGAGCAGTTCGTCGCCGCCCAGGCCCATCAGGCCCACGGCGACGGGCTGCTGCACGTCTTCGTCCCGCACGCGACGGCCGGTATCGCGATCCTCGAGACCGGAGCCGGCAGCGACACGGATCTGCTGGCCGTGCTCGAGGAGCTGTTGCCGCGCGAGTTCGGCTGGCGGCACACGCACGGTACGCCCGGACACGGTCGCGACCACGTGCTGCCCGCCCTGATCCCGCCGTACGCGTCGATTCCGGTGCTGGACGGGCAGATGATGCTCGGCACCTGGCAATCGATCTGCCTGATCGACACCAATGTGGACAATCCACAGCGCCAGGTCCGGCTTTCCTGGCTGGCCGGTTAACGGACCACCGGGTAACAATATTTTCCAGCATCTTGGTGACTTATCGTGATGTTGCCGATCGCGTTACGTTTGCGAAACACTACTCCGCTTGAATTGCCGCATGGCTGCCCTGGACACGCTCCGCGACGTCACTGTCGAGCTCCTGGTTCGCGCGACCCGGGGGATTTCCGACGGCAGCCTGCTGAATGCCGATTCCGGCCGTGCCGACACCCAGGCACGGATCGACGACTGGGCCGGTGTGCTTTCTCTGTACGCCGTGGAAAATGAATCCCGCGCGGTCCGGGCGACTGCTTGAAACAAGCAATTCTGATACCGCAGCATTTCCCGCACGGCGGAAAGCCGTTGCCACGGTCAACGAATTGTGTGACCCAGGCCGCATCCCGCGCGTCGGATCGGCGCGGCACGGACACGCTCGTCACGCTATGTTGTGACAGGAACGTGTGGCCTTCAGAGGGGTGACGGGGCTGTGTCGGACACGGATGGCCGGGCGGACGGTCGGCGAGGTTTCGCCGGCCTGTTGCTCGGCTTGAGGGTCCAGGCAGGCCTTTCCCAGGAGGAGTTGGCGGATCGCGCCGGGCTCAGCGTCCGGTCGATCCGGGAGATGGAGGCCGGACGCGTCGCGCGTCCGCGCAAGGACTCAGTCCGGCTGCTCGCCTCCGCGCTCGGGCTGCGGGACGGCGACACCGACCATTTCCTCGCGACCGCAGGCCACGGTTCCGCGCGCCCTGTCGTCGTCCGCACGGTTGCCGCCGCACCGGAGGTCGTCTCCGTCGCTGACCCCGCGCCGGCCGGTCTGCGCTGGCGTGGCACCCGACCGATCCCGGACGGTCTCGTCGGCCGCGAGCAGGAACTGTTCGAGCTCGAGGGCCTGCTCCGGCAGAACCGGCTCGTCACCCTCGTCGGTCCGGGTGGTGTCGGCAAGACCGAGCTCGCGCTGGCCGCGGCCGACCGGTTTTCCGGCGCCGACACGACCGTCGTGGTCGTCGACCTCACCACGGTGCAGCGCGACGCCGCCGTACCGTCGGCCATCCTCGACGCCTTCGGCACCGCACCGGGTACGGCGGACCTCGACGCCGTCCTGTCCGGTCGGCAGCCCGGCGATCTGGTCATCGTCGAGGACAACGCCGAGCACGTCCTCGACGGGGTGGCGACGGTGGCCAACCGGATGGTCCGGAGCTTCCCAGGCGTCGGTGTGCTGGTCACGTCGCGGATCCCGCTGGGTCTCCCGGATGAGGTGGTACGCCGGGTACAGGTGCTCGGCGTACCGGCGAACGACGAGAACTTCGAGGAGATCGCGGCCAGCCCGGCGGTGGAGATGTTCACCCGGCGGGTGGCGCGGGTCCGTCCGGGCTTCGCGCTGACACCCGAGAACGCGCCCACGGTCGCCCGGCTGTGCCGCCGGCTGGACGGTCTGCCGCTCGCTCTGGAGCTCGCGGCGGCGCGGGCCGGGTCGCTGACGGTGGACGCGATCCTCGCCGCGCTGGACGACCGGTTCCGGTTGCTGTCCGGGCCGCGGAGGTTCGGTGCACCGCATCAGCGGACGCTGGCCGACACGATCACCTGGAGCGTCGACGCGCTGTCGGATGCGGCGCGGCAGTTGCTCTACCGCGCCTCGGTGCTCGGCTCGCCGTTCACGCTCGAAGCAGTGGCCGGAGTCTGCACGGGAACGCCGATCGACGAGATCGACGTACCGATGCTGCTGGCCGAGCTCGTGGAGAAGTCGCTGCTGCAGCCGGTGCACGAGTTCGAGCAGCTGTACGGCGCGCGGTACAAGCAGCTGGAGACGATCCGGGAGCACGCGTACGCCGGTCTGTCGTCGCAGGGGGACGATCTGACCGAGTTCCGGGACCGGGCGGTCGCGTGGTGCTCGACGTACGTGTCGGGGCTCGAAGGCGCGTGGTCGTCGCCGGACCGCGACCGCCGGTACCGGGCCGCGCACGCGAACTCGGCGCTGTTCGAGGTCGCGCTGGAGCGGGCGGCCGAGCTGGGAGAGTGGGACGTCGCGGCGCGGATCGTCCTGGGGTTCCGGATCGCCTGGCAGTACCAGGCGAGCGTGGCCGAGAGCGGGATCCGCTGGGCGACGTTGTGCGCGGCGAACGTGGCCGACAAGGAGACCAGCGGCCGGCTGCTCGCGATCGCGGGGCGGCTGTCCAGCCTGACCGGTGACATCCGTGGCGCGCGCCGGCACTACGGGGAGGCGCGCACGCTGATCCCGGGTGAGACCGAGATGGGTCTGGTCGCGCGGGGTGGCTGGGTCTCCTCCGGCTCGCACTTGCTCGACACCCAGAGCCTGGCCGAGGTGCCGGCGCTCGTGGAGGATGCGCGCAAGCACGGCGACGTACAGCGGTCCGCGACCGTGCAGGCGATCTGCGGGCTCGCTCTGCTGCGGTGGGGCCGTTTGGTGGAGGCAAAGGAACTCCTGCTCGCGTGGGAGGCCGCGCTGGTCAATCCGGGCGTCTACCCGGACGAGATCGCGTACATGGCGCTCAGCCGCGTCGACCTCGAGCTGGGCAACCTCGCCGGCGCCCGCCACTGGGCACAGCTCGCCCGCGACAGCCAGGCGTCGGACGACCCGGAGCGCACCAAGGTGGCCGGCTGCCTGGCGATGGTCGAGTACCACGACGGCCGGTACGACGAAGCTCGGACGCTGCTCGACCAGGCGGACGCGGACATCCGCGGACATCCGCGGGCACCGCGGGTACTTCGACTACCTGGTGATGCTGTACCGGTCCCGGCTGGCCCGCGCTGCCGGTGAGGTGGAGCAGGCGCGCGCAGCTGTGCTGGACGCACTGAACCGGCTGCTGCTCGAGGGGCGGGTCGTGTACCTGCTCGAAGTACTGCCGGAGGCCGTGGCCGTGCTGCACGCGCTGGGTCGATCCGAGGCGGGCGACCGGCTGTGCGGTCAGCTGCTGGCGTGGCAACAGTCGATGGACCCGCCGATGCTGCCGACCGCGTGGGCCGTGCTCCAGGAGTCCTGCGAGAGCGCATCGGTCGCCGACGGGTGGCCCGAGCCGGATCCGGCGGCCGCGGTGCAGCGGCTGGCCAACGACGTCCTCGCCGCTCTTTCGTGACGCCGATCCGCTGAAGCTGCCGGGTAACTGCCGGTTGTTCTGCCTCGTCCCGACATACGTGCCGGACGAAGAATTACAGCCGTAGGGCAGGTTCCACAAAGCAGAGTCCGGCACCGGGCGGCAGCGGCAGCGAAGGAGCGGTGAACCATGAAGAGGCCATGGCACACCGCTGAACTGCCGAAGCGCGCGGCGGCGGCGACGCGGAGGGCATCCGGCGGCTGGTTGGTGGGGGCGCCGAGCGGCTGCCGAGAGCTCCGGGGTGCTGTGCAGTGCGGATCTGTCCTGCCTGAACCGGACGCGGTGCACCGTCAGGGCACTGCTTCCGGGGCGGGGTCCCAGCACAGGGTCAGGCACACGACACAGGGGACGAGTGCCACGACCCGGCTGGCGCCGATCAACCGGTGGGTTTGGTCACCCACCGGCGGGCCGGCCGCTGGGACCTCCCGGGACCTCGTCGAGCTCGCGGTCAGGCCGGTTCTCACGGAACCGGATACGGGGAGTAGCTCGCCGAGGACCCACCTGCTTCCGCTGACAGCCAGGGGGAGTCAGCAGGACTAGGTCGTGTCTGTGGCGCACGAGGGGACGCCATTGGCCCGGCCGTTGTCCGGAGCGAGGTGAAGGCCCGGGAGGGGTGCCTTCACCTCGCTGACGTTTTGTCCAGAAGCCACCGCGCGGCGCCCCTCTTCCGCCCCCCGCCGCGCGGTCCTCTTTCACGGGGCGAGCAGTTGGCGTGCGTCGCCGTACCCGACCACCCAGGTGGGTCTGAGACGGCAGTAGACGATGTCGTCGCCCCAGCTCGACGGTGAGCTACCGTAGTGGCCGACCAGGTACTCCTCGATCTCCGCGAAGTCGGAGTGCTCGGGGGTCAGGAACTCGACCTGTCCATGGGTGAACACGCCGATCCGTTCGCCGTCGATATACGCCACGCTCGCTGCCGGCCGTGCTCTCAGGTGCCGCGCCTTCGCCGCCGATCCGGACGTCGTGAACACCCACCTGGCGTGCAGGAAATGGCCGTCGACCGCACTGATCCGCGGCTCGCCGTGCGCGGTGACCGTGGCCAGCGACAACGTGCACATCCCGGTCAGGACCTGGACCAGCACGTCGGCGCTGAGCTGCCGCTGGTCCTTGATGATGGTGCGCAGGTGCTCGGTCGTCGTCGGGTAGACGGCGTCCATCAGCGCTTGCAACTCGGTGACTTCCGCTGCTGTTTCCCTCATCTTCAGCACTCTGGCACCGAGCGCCGACATATGACTGTCCGGTAACCTCGCTGCATGTCAGCCCGCGTGCACGTCGTCACCGACTCCACGGCTGGCCTGTCCACGCACGAGGTGCTCCGCCACCCGCTGACCGTCGTACCGCTGCAGGTCGTGATCGGCGGGACGTCGTACGACGACGGCGCCACCTCGGCCGACGCGGTCGCGGAGGCGCTGAAGACGTTCACCCCCGTCTCGACCAGCCGCCCGGCGCCGCAGACCTTCGCCGACACGTACGCCGCCCGCGCCGCGGACGGCGCCGAGGCGGTGGTGTCGATCCACCTGTCCGGCGACATGTCGGGCACGTTCGAGGCCGCGATGATCGGCGCCAAGGAGTCCCCGATCCCGGTCCGCGTGGTCGACTCGCGCTCCCTCGGGATGGGCCTGGGCTTCCCGGTCCTCGCCGCGGCCACGGCGGCCGCCGCCGGTGCCGACGCGGCCTCCGTCGAGGCGGCCGCGCGGGCCCGGATGAAGTCCACCTCGGCGTACTTCTACGTCGACACCCTCGAGTACCTCCGCCGCGGCGGCCGCATCGGCGCCGCCCAAGCCCTCCTCGGTACGGCGCTCGCGGTCAAGCCACTGCTGACGATCAGCGGCGGGCGAATCGTCCCGCTCGAGAAGGTCCGAACCTCGAGCCGCGCCATCGCCCGGCTGGCCGACATCGCCGTCCAGCGGGCCGGTGAGGCTCCTGTCCAGTTGGCCGTCCATCACCTGGCCAATCTCGAGAAGGCGCAGACGCTCGCCGACGACCTGTCCAACCGCCTGCCCGCGGCCGATGAGGTCGTCCTCCGCGAGGTCGGCGCCGTCATCGGTGCCCACGTCGGCCCCGGCTTGATCGCGGTTGTCGTCAGTCCGCGCTAGGTAGTTCTCCACAGGTTTCGATTCGTCGGTTCGCGGGGCTCGCGAACTCGTACCTTCTCCGGGCGTGAAGGTTCTCCGTCGCGTCCCCAACCCCAGCCCCGACGACGCCCGGGCCCGCGCCCTGTCCCGCCTGGGCGTGCGGCCGGCCACGCCTGCCGCCGACGGTCACCTTCACGGCGAACCCCAGGAGGACGAACCGGAGGAGCGTGATGAACAGGTGCGCGGTGGATGGATTCCCGAACAGGTCCGGCCCGAGCGGCTACGTGACGCGCGCTGGACCCTCACCCCACGGCACGTCGTCGTCCTCGTGGTTCTACTTGCAGTCGGCTTGACCTGGGCCGGCTGGTCCTTGTTCCGAGCCCGCCCCGAAGCCCTCCCCGACACCCGCCCGAGCACCGCAGCCACCGGTTCACCCGTCACCCCTAAGGAGCTCCAAACCGGCTCACTTGGATCGGGCCAGACCCAGCCCGCAGGCACCAACCAGCCACCGGGTGCTGCCACCACCCCAGGTCAAGCAGTAGTCGTCGTGCACGTCGCCGGCAAGGTGCGCCGTCCCGGCCTGATCCGCGCACCGGCAGGCTCCCGCGTCGCCGACGTACTGACCCTGGCCGGCGGCGCACTCCGCGGCGTAGACCTGACCACCCTCAACCTCGCCCGCCAGGTCACCGACGGCGAACAAATCCTCGTTGGTCAACTCAACCAACCCGCACCCACCAACCCATCAGCCGCGACCTCGTCCTCGCCGTCCAACGCCGCGAACGCCTCCGTCAACCTCAACACCGCAACCCTCGACCAGTTGGACGCCCTCCCCGGAGTAGGCCCCGTCCTCGCCCAGCGAATCCTCGACTTCCGCACCCAGAACGGCCCCTTCACCACCATCGACCAACTCCAGGAGGTCCCCGGCGTAGGCCCCAAAAAGTTCGACTCCCTAAAACCCCATGTCCACCTCTGACCCCGCCACGCCCGCTCCGGACGCGTCCGCACCGGACGCGTCCGCACCGGACGCGCCTTCGCCCAACGCGCCCGCCCCCAACACGCCCGCTCCCAACGCACCTGCTCCGGGGGAGCCTGCTTCGGACTCGCCTGTTGTGGAGGCTTTGGATGCTCGACTGCTCGTTCCGGCTGCGGCTGGGTGGCTGGCGGCGGTGGTGCTGGTTGGCCGATCGCCGCACGCCGGCGTGCTCGTCGGAGTGCTCGCTCTGGTCGCGGCAACCACCCTCGCAGTGCTCTTGCGACGGCGCCAGCTGAACCACCGGTCGAAGAACGTCGGCTGGGCAACGGCAGGAGCTTTGGTGGTCGTCGGCGGACTGGCGCTCGCGGCGGCGCTGCAGTCGGCGACGCTTCGGGCCGGCCCGGTGCGCGGACTCGCAGATGGTTCGACCTCCGTCACCGTCCGACTGAAGATCGACAGCGATCCCTCCGTCCGCCAGAGCACCACCAGCCGCCGCCCGCCGTACGTCGTGCTCAAAGCAACCATCGAGGAGGTACACACCCGAGCCGGCGCCGACCACCTGCGAACAATCCGGGTACGCACCCCGGTCCTCGTCGTGGGCACCACCAAATGGCAGACCGTCAGGTACGGCGAGCCAGTCGACGCGACCGGGAGACTCGAACGGGTCGACAACGGATCAGACGTCGCCGCAATGCTCTCGACCCGGTCACCGCCGCGGGCGGTCGACGCACCGCCATGGTGGTTACGAGCAGCCGAGAAGGTACGAGCAGGACTCCGTGACGCCGTAGCGGGCGAGCCCGACGACGTCCGCGGACTCGTACCTGCCCTCGTCATGGGCGACGTCTCCCGGGTGTCGCCCGAGCTCGACGCCGACTTCCGGACAACCGGCCTCACCCATCTCTCCGCGGTCTCCGGCACCAACCTGACGCTGCTGCTCGCCTTCCTCCTCCCACTCGCACGGGTCTCAGGCGTTCGAGCCCGCGGGCTGACCGTGGTCGGCTTGCTGACCGTCGTCGTGTTCATCGTCCTCGCGAGACCACAACCGAGCGTTCTCCGAGCGGCCGCTATGGGACTGATCGCTCTCGCGGCGATGACCGGCGGGGGAGGGCGGCGGCGCGCGGTACGGAGTCTCTCGGCGGCAGTGATCATGCTGCTTCTGCTGGACACATCGCTCGCGCGCTCGGCCGGGTTCGCGTTGTCGGTGCTCGCGACAGCGGGCATCGTCCTGCTCGGGCCGGGATGGCGTGACGCGCTGGCGAAGTGGATGCCGGGGTGGTTGGCCGAAGCGATCTCGTGTCCGCTGGCCGCGCAGATCGCCTGTACGCCGGTCGTCGCCTGGCTCTCGGGTCAGGTCTCGCTGGTGGCGGTCGGCGCCAACCTGCTGGCGGGACCAGCAGTCGGGCCGACGACGATCCTCGGATTCGTCGCGGCCGGAGTCGCCTTGATCAGCAGCGGAGCGGCGCACCTCCTCGGCTGGGCAGCCGGCTGGCCGGCGCGCTGGATCATCCTTGTCGCTGAGCAGGGCGCCGACCTCCCGGGTGCGGCGAGCACGTGGCCGGCGACTGTCGTCGGCATCGTGGTCCTGACCCTGCTCTGCGTCGCGCTCGTGCTCGGCCTGCACCGAATCCTCGCTCGCCCGATCGCGATGGTCCTCGCAGTGATCCTGCTGGCTGTCGTCATCCTGCGACCGGTCGGCCGGTTCGGCTGGCCGCCGGACGACTGGCTCTTCGTGGTCTGCGACGTCGGGCAAGGAGACGGTCTGGTCCTGCGCGCCGGCGAGGGTACGGCGGTTGTCGTCGACACCGGCCCCGATCCGGAACCGATGGACCGCTGCCTGAAGAACCTCGGCGTCAAGCACATCCCGGTCGTCGTGCTCAGCCACTTCCACGCCGACCACGTGGGTGGTCTGGCGGGAGTGCTGAACGGTCGCCGCGTCGACGAGATCGAGGTGACACCGTACTTCTCGCCGCGCGCCGAGTACGACCGCGTGAGCGACCTCGCGGCACAGCATCGGGTCGCCCTCCGGACGGTCGCGTTCCGCGAGACCCGAACGGTCGGCGCGGTGAGCTGGACAACGCTCTGGCCCGCCAAGGTCCCGGCGCTGCCGCCACCCGGTACGTCGTCCGCGACCTCGACCGATGAGGGCTCGCCGGAGAACAACGCCAGCATCGCGATGATGGTCGAGCTCGCCGGTCTCCGGATCCTGCTCACCGGCGATCTGGAACCCGAGTCGCAGCGAGCCGTCGTCGCCACCGGCGCCGACCTACGGGCCGACGTACTGAAGGTTCCGCACCATGGTTCGGCGCAGCAGGATCCCGGCTTCATCGCGGCGACGAATGCGCGCCTGGCCGTGATCTCCGCCGGCCGCGACAACGACTACGGCCACCCAGCCCCGAGAACCCTGGAGTTGCTGTCCCACAACGCGATCCGTACGGCCACAACCAATGTCAGCGGCCCGCTCGTCGTGACCAACGAGCGCAACCATCTGGCGCTCACTACCGATCCCTCACCGTGACGGCGCGAAGCTCACGACCTCGGCCGGGACTGTGTTCTCGGGCTGATCACCGAGCGACCAAGCGGCCACGCGCGAGACGATGTGCGCCGGGATGACGTCGGCGACGCCCTCGACGGCGGGGACGTCATAGGTACCGTGCGCGTCGTACGGAAGGACGACGCGGTAGCCCCGCGCAAGGGCAGTCTTCGATGTCGCGTGCACGCACATCTCCGACATCACGCCGCAGATCGCGATCGACCGCACGCCCGCCGAGACGAGAACCTCGCCGAGCGGAGTCGCGTCGAAACCGTCGTCCCGGGGCTTCCGGATCACGTGCTCGCGCGGCCCGGGCTTCACCGGCAGGTACAGCTCCCAGCCCGGCGTCTCCGGTTCGTCGTCCGCACCGGGCGGTCCGTCGTTCTGCAGGTGTACGACGACAGCGCCTGCCTCCCGCGCGCGGTCCAGCAGGCCGCCGACCCGATCCAGAAGTTGCGCCGCGCCCGGAACTGCCTCGTCGCCCGAGACGAAGGCGGTCTGCATGTCCACCACGATCAGTGCGTCGGTCGGCGCTGGGGATGACGTCATGGCGCTATCCTCGCGGGTTTGCCGAGGGCCCGCACCGGGATTGTCCGTCCGGCGTGGGATGCTGACCGGGTGGCTGCTCGTAGGGGTTCTGCACCGAAGCTCGGTGACGTACTGCTGGTGACCGGATCCGAGTCGTTCCTCGCGGATCGAGCGGTGCGATCGGCGATCGCGGCGGTGTCCAAGAACAACTCCGGGGTCGAGGTGACGGACCTCGAGGCGGTCACGCTGGACGTCGGTGTTTTCGCGGAGCTGACCGGCCCGTCGCTGTTCGCGACCGAGCGGGTGCTGGTGCTGCGCGCGCTGGAGAACCTGCCGAGCGAGATGGCGCCGCACCTGATCGAGTACGCCGGGTCGCCGGCCGACGACGTACTCGTCGTGCTCGTGCACTCTGGCGGGCAGAAGGGCAAGGGCGTCCTCGACAAGTTGCGGAAGGCATCTGTCAACGAGGTCGTCGCGACGGCACCGAAGGCGTGGGAGTTGCCGCAGTTCGTGGCTGGCGAGATCCGGTTGCACGGCGGGACGGTCGACGAGGGCGCGGCCTCTGCGCTGGTCGACGCGGTCGGGCACGATCTCCGGGCGCTGGCCGGCGCGTGCTCGCAGCTGGTGTCCGACTCGGGCGGCCAGGCGGTGACGACCGACCTGATCGGGCAGTACTTCGGAGGGCGCGCCGAGGTCACGAGTTTCGCGGTCGCGGACGCGGCGATCGCCGGTCGGACCGAGCCGGCGCTGGAGCAGCTGCGCTGGGCGCTGGACTGCGGCGTGGCGCCGGTGCTCGTGACGAGCGCGATGGCGGGTGGTTTGCGCGGGCTGGCGAAGTACGCGAGTGCTGCGAGCGGGATGCGGGACGCGGACCTGGCGCGGGAGGTCGGGGTGCCGCCGTGGAAGCTGAAGCAGCTCAAGCAGCAGGTCCGCGGCTGGACCCCCGGCGGCCTGGCGACGGCGATCAAGGCGGTCGCCCAAGCCGACGCGGACGTCAAAGGCGCCTCAGGCGACGCGGGCTACGCCCTCGAACGCATGGTCCTCACCGTCACCCGAGCCCACGGCCGCCGCTAACACCCAAGCCAACGGCCCGCTGCTGAATGAGCATTCGGGGGAGCTGGTAGGTCGGCGGCTGCCTGGGTGGGGAGCTGGCGCTCGTTTTCAGGCATGCAAAAACGATCGGCCGCCCTTTGGGGACGGGCCGATCGTTGTTGGGTCGCGTCAGAGACGCGCCCCAGGTGTCAGAGGGAAGCGGCCTTCTTGAAGATGGCCGACTTCCGGTTGGCAGCCTGGTTGGCGTGGATGACGCCCTTGCTGACGGCCTTGTCGAGCAGGCGGCCGGCGCTACGCGCGGTCTCCTGGGCCTTGTCGGCCTCGCCGGCCTCGACGGCCTCGTGGAAGCGACGAACCGCCGTCTTGAGGGTCGACTTCACCGACTTGTTGCGAAGTCGCGCCGCCTCGTTCTGGCGGTTGCGCTTGATCTGGGACTTGATGTTCGCCACGGAGCAGTGCCTCGATCAGGTTTGTGCGGTCAATACAGGATGGTGTTGCGCGCACGGCTGAACACCACCCGTTGGCGCGCGAAGAGCCAGATTACCAACAACCCTCAGCCATCACCAAACCAGCCACCGGACTAACTCCAGCCGGGAGCCGCCGGTTCACGCGCGTGCGGTGGTCTCGGCGGCGGACTTCAGCCTCGCGAGTGTGGTGTGGATGCCGTGGGCGTTGCGTGGGGTGCGGTTGCCGAAGAGTGGGCGGAACAGGAGTTTCAGGGCCGCGGGACGGTGGTCGGTCCAGGACTCGGTGACTGTGCAGCGGTCCGCGGTCGGGGTGAAGGAGTAGTCCCACAGCGAGATCGGGATCGGGCCGAAGGTGATCTCGAAGGCGAAGCGGCGGCCCGGGTCCGCGGCCACCACCTTCCCGAAGGTGAACCAGCGCACGACCCCGACGCGGTTGTGCCCGACGAACCGGGCACCTAGCGCGGGCCTACCAGCAGACGACCAGGTCACCTTGGTGCATTCGGGGCTCCACTCGCCCATGCGGGGTAGATCGCTGACCAATCGATACAGTGCGTCAGCGCTCGACTGCACTGTGATGGACTCGGCCAGATCGGGCATCGGGATTTCCCTTGCTGTCGGCAGTCAGCTGTTGTGCTGAGCGTGACATCGCCGGGGACGTGACGGCATACTCGGGGCCCCGTGACGCCGATCACCGCGGTGTCGGGATGTCCGCGAGCCAAAGCTCCACCATCGCTCCGTCCAAGCCCTGGAGGAACTCCCTTGCCCCGCAAACGCCAGGCGATTCTCGTCGCCTCCGCGCTGATCGCTGCCATGGCCGGTGTCCCCGTCCTGGTCAGTGCCGCCCACGCCAACCAGCCCGCGGCGGCGACCACCGCCGACCCGGCGGTGAAACGCTCCGAGACCGGCTCGTACATCGTCCAGCTCGACGATTCCCCGGTCGCGGAGTACGACGGTGACATCGCCGGCCTGGCCGCCACCAAGGTCCTGCCCGGCGCCAAGCTGCTGAAGACCGCCGCGCCGGTCGTCGACTACGTGAAGCATCTCGCCGCCGAGCGCGACGGCGTCCTCGCCGAGGTCCCGGCCGTCAAGAAGCTGTACGACTACAGCTACACGTACGCCGGCTTCTCCGCCGAGATGTCGTACGACGACGCGGTCAAGCTGGCCAAGTCGTCGGGCGTGAAGAGTGTTGAGCCGAGCGAGATCGAGCACGCCGACACCGTCGACACGCCGCGCTTCCTCGGCCTGTCCGGCAAGGGCGGCGCCTGGCAGCAGGCGGGTGGTGTCGACAAGGCCGGCGACGGCGTGATCATCGGGATGATCGACTCCGGCTACGTCCCGGAGCGCGCGAGCTTCGCACCGATCAAGACCTCCAAGCAGTCGGACGCGCTGATCGCGAAGAAGTGGAAGGGCACCTGCCAGGCCGGCGAGGAGGCGCCCGTCACCTGCAACAACAAGGTGATCGGCGCCCGGTACTTCGACAAGGGCATCGGCAACCGCCCGATCCCGGAGGAGTTCAAGTCTCCGCGTGACTACGGCGGCCACGGCACGCACACCGCGAGTACGGCGGCCGGCAACTACGGCGTCGATATGACCGTGATGGGCCGCGACTACGGCAAGGGCTCCGGTATGGCGCCGCACGCCCGTCTCGCGATCTACAAGGCGCTGTGGGCCGTCGACGCGACCGGCGGCGGCAGCGGTACGGACGCCGACATCGTGGCCGCGATCGACGCCGCGGTCTCCGACGGCGTGGACGTCATCAACTACTCGATCTCCGGCAGCGGGTCGACGTACGTGAACGCCACCGGGCTCGCGTTCCTGCGGGCTGCCAAGGCGGGCGTGTTCGTCGCGACCAGCGCGGGCAACACCGGTCCGGGTGACGCGACGGTCGGCAAGACGTACCCCTGGGTCACGTCGGTTGCCAACGGCACCCATGACCGCGACATCCAGACCACGGTCACGTTGGGCAACGGCAAGTCCTACACCGGCGCGGGTATCGGTGCCGGTGTACCGCAGGCGCCGGTGGTCCTCGCCAAGGACGCAGGCCTGGACGGAGCCGACCCGGCCAACCTCGTGCTCTGCCAGGCGAACACGCTCGACCCGGCGAAGGTCAAGGGCAAGATCGTGGTCTGCGACCGCGGCGTCAACGCCCGCGTCGACAAGAGCCTGCAGGTGGAGAACGCCGGCGGCGTCGGCATGATCCTGCTCAACATCACTCCGGGCACCCTCGACTCCGACCTGCACTCGGTCCCGACCGTCCACCTCGACGACACCAAAGCGCCGGAGGTCAAGGCGTACGTCGGCGGCACCGCCAACGCGACCGCGACGATCAGCGCCGGTACGCCGGTCCGCGTCACCGCGCCGAAGGTCGCGGCCTCGTCGAGCCGTGGTCCGTCCCCGGCCGGCAACGGCGACCTGCTGAAGCCGGACATCATGGCGCCGGGCACGAACGTGCTGGCCGCGACGACCGCGTTCAGCGCGGCCGGTGGCGAGTACGCGTTCATGAGCGGTACGTCGATGTCCACGCCGCACATCTCCGGGATCGCGGCGGTCCTCAAGAGCAAGCACCCGACCTGGTCCCCGATGGCGATCAAGTCCGCGATGATGACGACCGCCACCGACAGGGACACCAGCGGCAAGCCGATCCAGAACGACTCCGGCTCGCCCGCGAACCCGTTCGGGTACGGCGCCGGCGAGGTGCAGCCGAAGCTCGGGATGGACCCGGGCCTGGTCTACGACTCGACGTACACCGACTGGACGAAGTTCATCTGCGGGTCCGGTCAGGTGCCGAGCACGCACGAGCTGTGCGCAGGAGGCAAGATCGACCTGAGCGACCTCAACTACCCGACGATCGCGATCGGTGATCTGGCCGGCAAGCAGACCGTGACCCGGACCGTGACGAACGTCGGCAAGACCCCCGAGGTCTACTTCCCGAAGGTCGAGGGCCTGAAGGGTCTCAAGGTGACGGTCTCGCCGCGGATCCTGATCACGCTGCCCGGCCACAGCACGACGTACAAGGTCACGGTCGAGAACGACGGCGCCCCGCTGGAGCAGTACTCGTTCGGTCGCCTGGTCTGGAAGTCGGCGCAGCACTCGGTCGCCAGCACCCTCGCGATCAAGCCGCTCACGGTGAAGGCCCCGGTCCAGGTCAACGGCACCGGCACGGCCGGCTCCGTCGACGTCCCGATCACCTCCGGGTACGCCGGGACGCTCAACACCACCGCAGTGGGCCTGACCCCGGCGACCGTGAACGACGCGACGCTGAAGGACCCGGGCGGCGTGTCGTTCCCGACGACGGCACCCAAAGCCAACGACCACGTCGCGAAGTTCACCGTGAACGTCCCGGCGGGTACGACGTACGCCCGGTTCTCCACGTTCGACGCGGACTACCCGGCCGGCACCGACCTGGATGTCTTCGTCTACAAGGCCGGTACGACGTCTCTGCTCGGCAGCAGCACCGGCGGGTCAGCAGAGGAACAGGTAAACCTCGCCCAGCCCGCAGGCGGCCAAGTGGACGTGTACGTCGACCTGTACGCCGGAGCGAGCGAGCAGGTGGTCAAACTCGACCACTGGGAGCTGCAGAAGGCTGAAGGCAATCTGACCGCCACACCGGCCAGCCAGCAGGTGACGGTCGCCGGCCTGACCAGCGTGACCGCGTCCTGGACCGGTCTGACCGCAGGCACGAGGTACCTGGGCCAACTGCACTTCTCCGACGGCGCCGACGGCTCCGGCTCCACCATCGTCCGCGTAGACAGCTGAACAACGCCGACAGCTGAACAACGCAGAAGGGCGGCCCGGCACACCACCGGGCCGCCCTTCCGCGTTTTCACTGCTGCAGGAAAGTGAAGCTGTCCGCCTCCTTGATGAGCAGCTTGCACGAACCGGACGTGACGTCGCAGCGGTACAGCTCGTTGCGGATCTGGCTGCCGTCCTTGGCCTCGTTGAGCGTCAGGAGTTGCGTCCCGTTCTCGAAGGCCGGCTCCGGCAGCACGTCCCACATGCGACCCGGCACTTGGAGCTTGGTGACCTGACCGGTGTTCACGTCGATCGCCACGCCCAGTGCACCCTGGACCATCGTCCGGCCGTCAGGGGACAGCACCGGATACAGGTGCTCCGAGCCCTGGTCGCAGTATTCGCGCAGCACCTTGAAGCTCTCCTCCCGCAGCACGCCGGCGTTGATGCACCGCTTGCCGCCGGCCTGGGTCGACACAGCGATGGTCCCGGCGCCCTTGGGAACCGATGCGCTGCCGTCGAAACCAGGAATCGCCACGGTGCGCTTCGCGCCCGTCGACGGTTTCCAGACGATCAGCTCGGCTTTGCCGGTGGTCATCCAGACCCCGTCCTGGTTCCAGCCGACGATGTCCGGGTGCCAGGACCCAGCGGGCAGCTTTGCGACCTGCCGGCCGGACTGGACGTCGACGACGATGACCTGGCCCTTGGTATTGGACAGGTAGTGCCACATCGCGACCTGCTTGCGGTCAGGCGACAGGGTGTTCTGGTCGGACCGCTCCGGACCGAGCTGCTGGAACGTACCGTTCGGCCGCAGGATGCCGGTCTCGAACGCACCGATCTTGGCCATCCGGATGCCCATCCAGCCGCCGGCCACGCGCTGGAAGTACGAGTTGCCGAAACCCTTCGGCAGCTTCACCTTCTGCGTGCCGTCGTACAGCGTCGACGTCGCCGGGTTCATGTACGGGAGCTCGGGCGCGGCCCCGGACACGGGAGGTGCCGGCTGGCGCGCCGGCGCGCTGTTGTCACCGGACCGGGTCAGCAAGGAGGCGGCGATCACAGCGATCACAACGACCGCGGCGGCGGCCGCGAGGACCGGCCAGTGGCGGCGCCGGCGGGTCAGGTCCAGGCCGGGGCCTTCGGCGTCGTCGGGGACGGTGGCGGCCTCGGCGCTCAGGTAGTCGCGGAGCCGCGTCTCGGTGTCGGTCATCGGAGCTCCTTCAGGCGTTCGGTCAGGACCGCGATGCCGCGCGACGAGGTGGCGCGTGCGGAGGATTCGCTGATCCCGAGAATCTGGGCGATCTCGGCGAAGGCGAGATCGAGGTAATACCGGAGGACGAGCACCTCGCGTGTCCGCCGAGGGAGCGCCTGGAGCGCTCGCTGGACCTCCGACCGCGCCTCGCCCAGTACGACGTCGCTCTCGGCGGAGTCACCAGGCGCCTGATGCGGTGGGATGTAGAGCCGCGCCACCTTGCGCCGTCGCAGTACCGACCGGCTCCGGTTCACCACGGCGGTTCGCAGGTAGGCGAGCGCCGCATCGGACCCGCGCAGCGGCCAGCGCCGATACAGCTCGGCGAAAGCCTCCTGTACGACGTCCTCCGCCGCCGGCCGGTCGTCCACCATCAGCACCGCCAGCCGGAGCAGCCCGACCCAATGCTGTTGGTACAGCGCCGACACCGCCACGCGCGCATGCACCTGCGCCGGGGGTCTGATGCTCACCAAGGGATTCGTCACACCTCTACAGACGCGCGGCGTTCAGAAACGCTGCATTCGTTCGCGGACCCAGTCGAGGTGGACCAGTGCGCTCTGGCGCTGCCACTGGCGGACCGTCGGCAACCCAGGTGGCGCCGGCTGCGCCGCACCCCACCACATCCCGCCTGCGATCGCCGCGATGAGCCCCGTGATCCCGGGATCGTCGGGCAGCTCCGGCAGGGTCACCGACTCGCGCATCTCCGCCTGCAGGATCACCGTGTCCGTCCAGCGTGGCGCCAGCCCCGGGTGCGCCCAGTCGATGAACACCACCCGGTCGTCGGTCAGGATGATGTTGTCCGCCCGCAGGTCGTAGTGCGCCAGCGCCTTGCCCTCGGCCAGCGCCCGCAGCCCCGTTCGCGCCAGCTCGGCGAACTCCTCTGGATCCACCCAGGACGGTACGGCGAGACCGTCCGCCAGCACGTTCTCCCACCGGCTCAGGAAGTCGTGGCTCCGAACGGCGATCACCGGCGCCTCTGACCACGGTGACGGGTCCAGGGCGTCGGTCAGCTCGTCCAGCGCGCCGAGTACCCGGTCCGCCTCCACCTGCGACCACGGGTGCCGGGGCAGGTGACCGGAGATGTCCTCGAACAGCAGCCCGACCCACTCGCCGTCGTCGTACACGTCGTACATCTGCGGGGCCATCGGGAGCGGGCCGATCGCGCGCATCGCGGTGATCTCCTGGCGGAACAGCTCCGGGGTCTTCGGGTTCAGCGGCGTACCGGCGGCCTTGACGAAGGCTCGGCGACCGGACGCGGTGACGAGGCGGGCGGCCGTGCCGGGGGAGAAGCCGCCCTGCTGGTTGTCGGCCGAGATCACGACCGAACCGAGCGTGCGTTCCACCCAGGCCCGCACGGCGGCGGGCAACTCCTCATACGGCAACCGGACCCCAGCAGCATGCGCCATGCGTCACCACGCTAGCGGTCCCGCGCCAGTGATTTTCGAATCCGCTGGACCCCCATGGGATGATTGATCAGATACCCACGTACCAGACCAGATTTGGATCACTCCGTGCCCGTTGGCCCCACGACAGTGCCGCAGCCGGGTCGTACCGACCCGTCGCTGATCCGGAACTTCTGCATCATCGCCCACATCGACCACGGCAAGTCGACGCTGGCCGACCGGATGCTGCAGATCACCGGGGTGGTCGACGACCGCTCGATGCGGGCGCAGTACCTGGACCGGATGGACATCGAGCGTGAGCGCGGGATCACGATCAAGTCGCAGGCGGTCCGGCTGCCGTTCACGCCGGGCCCCGACACCCCGGGCGGCCTGCTCGCCCCGGACGGTACGACGTACATCCTGAACATGATCGACACGCCCGGGCACGTCGACTTCACGTACGAGGTCTCGCGGTCGCTGGAGGCGTGTGAGGGTGCCGTCCTGCTGGTCGACGCCGCGCAGGGGATCGAAGCGCAGACGCTGGCGAACCTGTACCTCGCGCTGAACGCGGACCTGCACATCATCCCGGTGCTGAACAAGATCGACCTGCCGAGCGCGCAGCCGGAGAAGTACGCCGCCGAGCTGGCGCACATCATCGGCTGCGACCCGTCGGACGTGCTGAAGGTCTCGGCCAAGACCGGCGAGGGGGTCGAGGAGCTGCTGAGTGAGATCGTCGCCCAGGTCGACCCGCCGAAGGGTGTCAAGGACGCGCCGCCGCGGGCTCTGATCTTCGACTCCGTCTACGACACCTACCGCGGCGTGGTCACCTACGTCCGGGTCGTCGACGGCGAGCTGACCCACCGGGACCGGATCAAGATGATGTCGACCGGCGCGGTGCACGAGATGCTCGAGGTGGGCGTCATCTCGCCGGAGCCGGCGAAGTCGCCGAGCATCGGGGTCGGCGAGGTCGGCTACCTGATCACCGGCGTGAAGGACGTCCGCCAGTCCCGGGTCGGTGACACCGTTACCGCGGCCGTGCACGGCGCGACCGAACCGCTCGGCGGCTACAAGCACCCGCAACCGATGGTGTACTCCGGGCTGTTCCCGATCGACGGTGACGACTACCCGACGCTGCGTGACGCGCTGGAGCGACTGCAGTTGAACGACGCGGCGCTGCAGTACGAGCCGGAGACCTCGGGCGCGCTCGGGTTCGGCTTCCGCTGCGGCTTCCTCGGCCTGCTGCACATGGAGATCGTCCGGGAGCGGCTCGAGCGCGAGTTCGACCTGGACCTGATCTCGACCGCGCCGAACGTCGTCTACCGGATCGAGATGGAGGACGGCAAGGAGCACGTCGTCACCAACCCGAGCGAGTTCCCCGAAGGCAAGATCGCCGACATCTACGAGCCGGTCGTGAAGGCGACGATCCTCAGCCCGAAGGACTACATCGGCGTCATCATGGAGCTGTGCCAGACCAAGCGGGGCAACCTGCAGGGCATGGAGTACCTGTCCGAGGACCGGGTCGAGCTCCGCTACACGCTGCCGCTGGCCGAGATCGTCTTCGACTTCTTCGACCAGCTGAAGTCCAAGACCAAGGGGTACGCGTCGCTGGACTACGAGCCGACCGGTGAGCAGGCGGCTCAGCTGGTCAAGGTGGACATCCTGCTGCAGGGCGAGACCGTCGACGCGTTCTCGGCGATCGTGCACCGCGACAATGCGTACTCGTACGGCGTCGCGCTGGCCGGCAAGCTGAAGGACCTGATCCCGCGGCAGCAGTTCGAGGTGCCGATCCAGGCTGCGATCGGGTCCCGGATCATCGCCCGCGAGTCGATCCGCGCGATCCGCAAGGACGTGCTGGCCAAGTGCTACGGCGGTGACATCACCCGGAAGCGCAAGCTGCTCGAGAAGCAGAAGGAAGGCAAGAAGCGGATGAAGATGGTCGGCCGCGTCGAGGTCCCCCAGGAGGCCTTCATCGCCGCCCTCCGGACGTCCGACACCGCCGAGAAGGCCGGCAAGAAGTAGGTGTCCGCCGTCGCGATCCCCGAGGGCCTGCTGGTCGTCGGGTCGCGCGGTCAGGACTGGGCCGACTGGCTCGACCGGTTGCCGCGGGTGACGCGTGACCTGCTCGACGAGTGGGAGTTGCGGGTCGACGGCGCGTCGGCGTACGGGAACTGTGCGCTGGTCGTGCCGGTGCTGACGCGTGACGGCGAGCGGGCGGTGCTGAAGGTGCAGTTCCCGCACTGGGAGGCGGAGACCGAGCACCTCGCGCTGCGGACCTGGGCCGGCAACGGCGCGGTCCAGCTGCTGCGAGCGGATCCGCGCCGGTTCGCGATGCTGCTCGAGCGGTTGCAGCCGCGGGACCTGACCACGATCGACACGCTGGACGCGTGCGAGATCGTTGGCGGCACCTACAAGCGGTTGCATGTCCCGGCGGGACCGCAGTTCCGGACCCTGTCCGGGGAGCTGGCCCGGTGGGTGGAGCGGTTCCGCAAGCTGCCCGCGTCCGCGCCGGTCCCGCATCGGTACGTCGAGCAGGCGATCTCGCTGTCCGAGGACTTCATCGCGGATCCGGCCACCGACGGCACGCTGATCCACACCGACCTGCACTACGAGAACATGCTCGCCGCCGACCGTGAACCGTGGCTGGTGATCGACCCGAAGCCGCTGTCCGGTGACCCGCATTTCGAGGTCGCGCCGCTGGTCTGGAACCGCTGGGACGAGGTGACGGCCGCGCACGACCTCCGCTTCGCCGTCCGGCAACGGTTCTGGACCACGATCGACGCGGCCGGCTTCGAGGAGGAGCGGGCCCGCAACTGGGTGATCGTCCGCCAGATGCTCAACGTCCTGTGGACGCTGGAGAGCGCCAGTACGGACGAGTCTCTGCCCCAGGACTGGCTCACCCGCAACATCGCCATCGTCAAAGCCATCCAGGACTGACTCCACCAGCTGGCCCGGGCGGGCGTGGTGGGTGAACACAGGATCTGGTGGGTGAGCACAGGCAATAACAGGTCTCCACCCACCAGTTCCTGTCTTCAGCCCCCGATCGCGCCATCTCAGACCGCTCCGGTCGGGCGTGAGGTGGCAGACATTCTGTTGTAGTTAGTAGTTACTACCTACTAACTTCGGGGTCATGGTGGCGCGGATGACCCAGCAGCAGCGGCGGGAGCAGATTCTCGGGATCGCGGAGCAGGAGTTCGCGACGGCGGGGCTGTACGGCGCCTCGACGGAGACGATCGCCCGTCGCGCGGAGATCACGCAGGCCTACGTGTTCCGGTTGTTCGGGACGAAGAAGCAGCTGTTCGTGGAGTGCGTGGATGCCGCGTTCGGGCGGATGGCGACGGCGATGCTCGCGGCGGCGGGCGGGGCGCGGGGGATCGAGGCGCTGACCGCGATGGGGCAGGAGTACAACGACATGCTCGCCGATCGCACCACGCTGCTGCTCCAACTGCAGGGCACCGCCGCGGCCGCGGCGGGCGACGGTGAGGTACGGGACGCCGTCCGCGCGAGCTTCGCCCGGCTCTGGCAGGCGGTCGCCGAGACTGCGGACGTGGACCCGGTGACCGTCAAGGCGTTCCTTGCCTTCGGCATGCTTCTCAACACGAACGCGGCGCTCGACCTCCCGCAGGTCGACGAGCCGTGGTCCCACCAGGTCCGGACCCGGATCAAACCCGGCCTCTTCAACCACATCAACACCGAGACCAACCAATGACCTCGGGAGTCGCCGCCCCGGTGCGGTCGCCTCAGCTACTGGTCAGGTTCCTGATCTTCGTCGGCTTGACCACCGCGGTGATCGGGAGCCTCGGCGCTCCCTTGATCACCGCGGTCTCCGAGGCGTACGGCGTTTCGCTCGCCGCCTCGCAATGGACGCTCACGCTCGCGCTCCTCGCGGGTTCGGTCGCAACGCCGGTGCTGGGCCGGCTCGGATCAGGCCCGCACCGGCGGACCGTCGTGCTCGTGATGCTGGGCGTGGAAGTCGTCGGCAGTCTGCTGACGGTGCTCCCGTCGCCGTTCGCCGTACTGCTGGTCGGCCGGGCGCTGCAAGGCACTGGGATCGGCCTCATCGTCTTGTTGATGGGCGTCGCCCGCGACCATCTCGACGAGCAGCGCGCCGCGCGGACGATCGCGTTGCTGTCCGTCGCCTCGACCGCCGGCATCGGCATCGGCTACCCGCTGTCAGGCCTGCTCACCGACCTCGCCGGCGTCCGCGCCGCGTACGGACTCGGGCTCACCATCACCGCGGCGGCATTCCTCGCCGCCGTCTTCGTGCTCCCGACCGCGCCGGACCGGCCATCGACCCGCCTCGACGTCCGGGGCGCGATCCTGCTCGCGATCGCCCTTCCCGCCCTACTCCTGGTCATCGGCGAGACGAGCCTCTGGCGCGACCACACCGCGCTGGCGATCACGATCCTCGCGGCCGCGCTCCTGATCCTCATCGGGTGGACCTTCCTCGAAGCTCGCACCGACCAACCGCTGGTCGACGTACGGCTGCTCACGCATCCAGCCGTCGGTGCGGCCAACCTCGTGATGCTCACCGGCGGCGTTGGCATGTATCTGCTGTTCAGCCTGATCACCCGCTATGTGCAGACCCCCGAGGCCGCCGGATATGGCTTCGGTCTGAACACCTTCGAGGCTGGGCTCGTTCTGGTCCCGTTCTCGGTGCTCGGCTTTGTCGCCGGCCGACTGGTCCCCGCCTGGCGGACGCGGCTCGGTGCCCGGTTGTTGCTCGGGGCAAGTACGTCGGTGGTGCTCGCCTCGTTCCTACTCTTCGCGCTCGCCCGCTCACCCCTGCTCCTGCCGATCATCGCGATCGGCATCCTCGGCTTCGGCGTCGGCGCGTTCTCCGCCGCGATGCCCGCGGTGATCCTCGCGGTGACGCCCGCCGCGGAGACCGCCAGCGCGATGAGCGTGAACGCGGTCGTCCGCAGCGTCGGCTTCTCCACCGGAAGCGCCCTCGGCGGCCTGATCCTCGCCGCCCACACGACCGGCGTCTACCCGAGCGAGTCCGGGTACGCCGTCGCGGCCTGGATCGGCGTGGTGGCGACAGCGGTGACCCTGGTGATCATCGCCATACTGCCGCTCAAGTCCCGATAAACCGGTGGAACCGCCTGAGCGCTCGGGAGAGGATGCCGCCATGCGGTTGCTGACGGTCAATGTGGTGGAGAAGCTGATTCCGGGTCCGAAGGAGACGGGACTCACCGCCATCGACAAGCGTCCGCAGTCCGGCCGCGTCCAGGTCGGCGAGCTCGGTCTCGCCGGTGACCGCGTCTGCGACACCAAGAACCACGGTGGTCCCGACCAGGCTCTTTACGCGTACGCCGACGAGGACGCGCGCTGGTGGTCCGGCGAGCTCGGCCGCGACATCCCGACCGGTTTGTTCGGCGAGAACCTCCGGACCGAGGGACTCGACGTGAACGGGGCTTTGCTCGGCGAGGTCTGGCGGATCGGTGACGAGGTCGAGGTGATGGTCCGCGCACCGCGCATCCCGTGCATCACCTTCCAGCACCGCATGCAGGAACCGCGCTGGGTCAAACGCTTCCACCAGGCGGGTCGATCCGGCGCCTACCTGAAGGTGCTGCACGCGGGCACGATCGGCGCCGGCGACCCGATCGAGATCGTCAGCCGCCCCGACCACGAGGTGACGGTCGCGGAGATGTTCGGCGCGCAGGACCCGATCAAGATGCGCGGGATGCTCGACTCGAACGTCGACCTGATGGAGGAGCTCCGCGAGATCGCGCAGCGCGTCGTGACCCGCGGATGAGCGCGCCGGCATCGACCGGCCGGGGGATCCTGCCGGCCCCGGGACCGTTGCGCCCACTCGCCCTCGCCACCCTGCTGAGCCGAGTCGGCAACGGCCTGCTGATGACGGTCAGCGTCCTCTATTTCAACCGCATCATCGGCCTGTCGATCGCGCAGGTCGGGCTCGGCCTGACCGTCGCCGGACTGTTCGGGCTGCTGTCCGCCGTACCGCTCGGCCACCTGGCGGACCGGCGCGGGCCGCGCGGCCTGTTCGTCGTGCTGAGCCTGATGGTGTGTGCGATGTCGCTCGTCTACCTGGTGGTGCAGAACTTCTGGCAGTTCCTGGTCGTGAGCATCGTGCTGACGATGATCGACCGCGGCGCGGGGGCCGTCCGGGCCGCGTTGATCGCCGCCGTCACGACCGGTGCGGGCCGCGTCGCGGCGCGGGCGTACCTGCGGGCGGTCACCAACATCGGCATCACGGTCGGCGCAGCCATCGGTGCGTTCGCGCTGCATTTCGACACCGGTACGGCGTACCGCGTGATGTTCGTGCTGGACGCCGTACTGAGCAGCATCGCGGCGTTCGTCGTACTGGCGATCCCGCGGGTGGCGCCGCAGCCGCACGACGACGAGGGGCCGGTGTGGGTCGCGCTGCGCGATCGCGGGTACCTCGCGGTGGCCGCGCTCAATGCGGGCATGAGCATTCACTACGCCGTACTCGACGTGGCGATCCCGCTCTGGGTGGTCGACCACACCGACGCCCCGCGCTGGACGGTCGCGCTGCTGCTGATCATCAACACCGTGGTGGTCTCGCTGTTCCAGGTCCGCTCGTCCCGCGGCATCGCCGATCCGACCGCCGCGGCCCGAGCCACGCGTACGGCGGGTTTGCTGCTGCTGGCCGCGATGGTCCTGATGGCCGGCGCGACGTGGGGCAACGCCGCGATCGCGATCGGGCTGCTCGCGGTGGGTGCACTCGTCCAGGTGATCGGCGAGCTGCTGCAGTCGTCCGGCTCGTTCCTGTTGAGCTTCGACCTGGCGGCTGATCACGCGCAGGGTCAGTACCAGGGCGTGTGGAACACGAGTATGTCGATCAGCACGATGCTCGCCCCGACCGTTCTCGCACTGCTGCCGCTGGGACTCGGCGTACCCGGCTGGATCATCCTGGGCGTCTGGTTCGCGGTGATCGGCGTGCTGTTCGTGCCGGTGGTGCGCTGGGCGGCGGCGCGGTCAGCCGACCGGCTCGCGGTACCCCAGAGCAGCTGAGATCTTGCGGGCCGCCTCGATCGCGGCCGGGGCCATCAGCGCGACCTGCGCGATCGACTGCTCGAGCGACAACGTGGAGATGCTGACCGCGGCGACCGCGGCGCCGGTGTGGTCGTGGATGACCGCTGCGACACAGCGGATCCCGGGCTCGTTCTCCTCGTCGTCGAGCGCGTACCCGCGGGCGCGGACCTGCGCGAGATCGGTCTTGAGCGCGGCGGCCGTCGTGTGCGTGAGCGGCGTACGGGCGGGCAGGCCGGTGCGGGTGATGTGGACGTCGAGGGCGTCTTCGTCCTCCTCCGCGAGCAACGCCTTGCCGATGCCGGTGCAGTGCAACCAGATCGCCTTGCCGACGCGCGACGGCATCCGGTACGGCTTCGGGCCGTCGAGTCGCGCGACGTAGATCGCCTCGTCACCGTTCAGCAGGCCGACGTGCACCGTGCAACGCGTCTGTGCGACCAGGTCGGCGAGTACGGGGCGCGCGACCGTGGCGAGGTCGACGTTGGTGAGCGCGTGCCCCGCCAACCGCAGCGCCTTCGGACCCGGGTGGTACGACCCGTCCTCGGACTGCGTGACGAACTCGTGCTCGACCAGCGACGCCATGATCCGGTGCACCGTCGACTTGGCCAGGCCGGTCGCGTTCACCACGTCGGTGAACCGCGAATGCTCCAGTACGGCGTCCAACACCATCAACGTCTTGTCGATGGCCGAGGGCGAACTCATGTCGGACATCCTGCCACTCCTTATCTCGCCAGCCAGCCACCGTCGACGGCCAGCACATGCCCGTTCACGTAGTCCGCCGCGGACGACGCCAGGAACACCGCCGCGCCGACCACATCCTCCGACCGCCCCCACCGACCGGCTGGGATCCGCTCCCGGATCGCCGCCTCGCGGTCCGGGTCCGCGCGCAGCTCGGTGGTGTTGTCGGTGCTGATGTATCCGGGCGCGATCGCGTTCACCTGCACCCCGGCCGGTCCCCACTCGTTGGCCAGCGCCCGGGTCAGTCCCGCCACCGCATGCTTGCTGGCAGTGTAGGCGGGGACCCTGATCCCGCCCTGGAAGCTGAGCAGCGACGCGATTGTGACGATCTTCCCGGTACCGCGCTCCGCCATCGCGGCGCCGATCGGGCGGGTCACCGCCCACGTCGAGTTGAGGTTCACGTCGATCACGTGCTGCCAGTCCGCGGTCGTGGTCTCGGCCGCCGGCGCGCGCCGGATCGTGCCGGCGTTGTTGACCAGGATGTCGATCCTGCGGGACTTCACCAGCTCGGTGGCCGCCGTCTCGACCGCGGCCGGGTCGGCGAAGTCGGCGATGACCACTGTCGCGTCACCGCCGCCGTTCTGCTTGATCGCTTCGAGAGTGTCCTCGAGCGCCGCGTCCCGGGCCATCACGATCAGCTCGGCGCCGGCCGCGGCGTACCCGGCCGCGATCGCCGCGCCGATGCCGCGCCGGGCCCCGGTGACGAGCGCCGTACGTCCTTCGAGGCTGAAGGACGTCACCGCAGATCCTGTACGTCGACACCGTCCATGTCGCCGAACGCCTGGTTCTCGCCAGCCATCGCCCAGACGAAGCTGTACGACGACGTACCGCAGCCGGAGTGGATCGACCAGCTGGGGGAGATGATCGCCTGCCGGTCCGCGACGATCAGGTGCCGGGTCTCGTCCGGTTCGCCCAGCAGGTGCACGATGCGCTCGGTCTCCGGGAGGCCGAAGTACAGGTAGCACTCGGTGCGGCGGTCGTGGGTGTGCGCGGGCATGGTGTTCCAGGTGCTGCCGGCGTGCAACGTGGTGACACCGAGCACGACCTGGCAGCTCTGGACGCCGTCGGCGTGGATGAACTGGTCGATGGTCCGCCGGTTCGCGGTCTGCTGGTCACCGAGCTCGAGCCGGTTGCCCTCACCCGGGTTGATCTGCGCGGTCGGGTACGTCGTGTGCGCGGGCGCGGAGAACAGGTAGAACGCCGACTCCGAACCCTCGAAGATCACCTCGCGGACGCCGCGTCCGACGTACAGGCAGGCGCCGGTGGTGAGCTCGTACTTCGTGCCGTCGGCGGTGATCGTGCCGGGTCCACCGACGTTGACGATGCCGGCTTCGCGGCGCTCGAGGAAGTACTCGCTGCGCAGTTCGGGGTAGGTGTCCAGCGTCAGCGGCCCGTTCGCCGGGCGGGCGCCGGCGAGCACGATCCGGTCGTGGTGGGTGAGCACCGCGGTAACGGCGTCCGGGACGAAGAGGTCGTCCACCAGGTAGTGGCGGCGCAGCGCGGCGGTGTCGAGGCCGGGCAGCTGCTCGGGATGGGTGGCATGCCTGATCTGCAGAGTCACGGAACTAGGTTCTACTCAGCAGAACACCCTGTCAACGCTGGAACACATCCCGCGAATGTTCCAAGTTCCGTGTCTTGACACCTGGTTCTGTTCAATGGAACCTCTCAAGCACTCACCCCACGCCCCTGGGAGGACCGCTATGACCGCTCTGGACTGGACAGTCCTGGTCGGCTATTTCGTACTGATGGTGCTGATCGGAGTCTGGTCGCGCACCAAGATCAAGACCGTCGTGGACTACTTCACGACCGGCGGCCGGATCCCTTGGTGGTTGTCCGGCATCTCGCACCACATGTCGGGCTACAGCGCCGTCATGTTCGTCGCCTTCGCCGCTGTTGCCTACAGCTACGGCATCACCGTCTACGTCTGGTGGGCGATGACGATCGGCGTCGGTGTCGGCATCGGCGCCTTCCTCTTCGCGGCCCGATGGAACCGGCTGCGCGCCAAACACGGTGTCGTCTCACCGCTGGAGTACCTCGCGCGGCGGTACAACCTGCCGACGCAGCAGGCCCTCGCGTACTCGGGTGCCGCGTTGAAGGTCGTCGACATCGCGTCGAAGTGGGTCGCGATCGCCGTACTGCTGAACGGATTCACCGGGGTCCCGATCCGGTGGGGGATCCTGCTCACCGGTGTGGTGACGATGTTGTACGCGACTCTCGGTGGACTGTGGGCCGACGTACTGACCGACTTCGGGCAGTTCGTGATCCAGTTCGGGGCCGGCGTTGCGATGTTCATCGGGGTGCTCGGCCATCTGGACGGCGTACCGACGTTGTGGAAGATGTGGGACGAGCTGCCGGCCGGGCACGGTCACGCGCTGAACGGGCCGTACACGCCGATCTTCCTGATCGCGTTCCTGTTCATCAAGACGTTCGAGTACAACGGCGGGATGTGGAACCTGGCGCAGCGCTACATGGCCGCGCCGTCCGGCTCCGAGGCGAAACGGTCCGCGTTGCTGTCGTCGGCCCTCTGGCTGGTCTGGCCGCTGATCCTGTTCATCCCGATGTGCGCGGCCCCGCTGCTCGTGCACCCGGGCAAGCCCGAGCAGTCGTACGTCGAGTTGTCACAACTGCTGCTGCCGAGCGGACTGATCGGCCTGGTGCTGGCCGGGTTCTTCTCGCACACGATGGCGATGGTGGCCTCCGACGCGAACGCGATCTCGTCGGTGATCACCCGGGACCTGGCGCCGGTGCTGGTGCCGCGCGTCCGCCGGATGACCGACGCCGCGACGCTGAAGATGGCGCGGATCGTCACGTTCACGTTCGTCACCGGGAGCATGCTGATCGCGATCGCGACCAACGGCGAGGGCGTCGTCCTGAAGATCGTCGTCGACCTGGTGGCTGCGACGATGGGGCCGATCGCGATCCCGCTGATGCTCGGCCTGCTGCCGTGGTTCCGGCGAAGCGGATCGCGCGCCGCGCTGGCGTCCTGGGCGATCGGGCTGATCGCGTGGGTGATCGTCAAGTACGGCGTCGGATCCACCGACCAGACCCTGGTCGTCGCGTTGCCGCTGGCAACTTCGCTAGTGGTGTACGTCGGACTCGGGCTGCTCGCGCCCGAGCAGCGCACCGAGGTCGACGAGCTGGTCGATTCGCTGAACACCGACCCCGGCGATGTCAGCACGCGGAAGGCCCCGGCCCTCGGCTAGCGCAGATGAAACACTGTCCCACGTCACGGAACCGACAATCACAGGAGAACCGCCTCATGCCGAACATCACCGTCGAACTCCTCTCCGGCCGGACCCTCGACCAGCGCCGCGAGTTCGTCGCCGCCGTCACCGACTCCGCGATCGCCATCCTCGGCGCCAAGCGCGAGGCGGTCCGGATCGTGTTCACCGAGATCGAGAAGACCGACGTCGCCAACGGCGGCACCCTGGTCGCCGACGCCTGACCGACCGTCCGACAGCCCGCTTCACCCCGGGAACTGCCGGAACCGGATCTCCAGCACTCATCAACCCCGCCCGGCGGCTGCCTGGTGGGTGGTGCTGAGCGTGCGACCGCTCGGTGGACGCCGATTGGTGAGTGCTGGCGGTCCGCTCCCTGAAACCCCGGGGCGCCGGGCGGGCCGACCAACTACCCTCGGGCGCATGCGAGTAGGTGTTTTCGGTGCCACGGGTCAGGTCGGCGGGGTCATGCGGGAGTTGCTCGTCGAGCGCTCCTTCCCGGTCGACGAGGTGCGGTTCTTCGCCTCGGCGCGCTCGGCGGGGACGACGCTGCCGTTCGGGGACCGGGAGATCACCGTCGAGGACTCCGCGACGGCCGACTTCGCCGGGCTCGAGCTGGCGCTGTTCTCCAACGGGAAGACGGCGTCCAAGGAGCTCGCCCCGAAGGTCGCCGCGGCCGGTGCGATCGTCGTCGACAACTCGTCCGGCTGGCGGATGGACCCCGACGTACCGCTCGTCGTCTCCGAGGTGAACCCCGAGGACCTCGACACGCTCCCGAAGGGCATCGTCGCCAACCCGAACTGCACCACGATGGCCGCGATGCCGGTGCTGGCCCCGTTGCACCGGGCGGCCACGCTGACCCGGCTCGTGGTCTCGACGTACCAGGCCGTGTCCGGTTCCGGCGGGGTCGGCGTGAGCGAGCTCGAGGACCAGGCGCGGGAGCTCGCGGCAGTGGGCGGCAAGCTCGCCCGGGGCACCGACGGCGTCACGCTCCCCGAGCCCAAGGTGTACGCCGGGCCGATCGCCTTCAACGTGCTCGCACTGGCCGGCTCGATCGTTGCCGACGGCACCGGTGAGACCGACGAGGAACAGAAGCTCCGGAACGAGAGCCGCAAGATCCTGCACCTCCCGGACCTCCCGGTGGCCGGCACCTGTGTCCGCGTCCCGGTCTTCACCGGCCACTCGCTGAGCATCCACGCCGAGTTCGCCGACGAGATCACCCCGGAACAGGCCACCGAGATCCTCGGCTCCGCGCCGGGTGTCGCCGTCACCGACCTCCCGACCCCGCTGCTCGCGGCCGGCCAGGACCCGTCGTACGTCGGCCGCATCCGCCAGGACCAGTCGGTCCCGGGCAACCGCGGCCTGGTGCTGTTCGTGTCGAACGACAACCTCCGCAAGGGCGCGGCCCTGAACGCGGTCCAGATCGCCGAGCTGCTCGCCAAGCGCTGACCCGCAGGCCCGGCGTGCCGCTAGTGTCCTGTGAGGGAGGTGGCCGGGCTGGAGTTTCGGGTGCTGGGCGCTGTGGAGGTGCGGTCCGCCGACGGTGACGTCGTACCGCTGCCGTCGCATCGGGCAGTCGTGCTGCTGGCCGCGCTGGTCCTGCGGGTCAAGCGGACCGTGTGGATCGACGAACTGGTCGACCTGATCTGGGCTGCCGACGATCTGCCGAGCAACTCGCGGGCGGCGCTGCAGATCTACGTCTCCCGCCTGCGGACCGCCTTAGGCGACAGCGAGCGCACGGTGATCCGGACCGACTCCGGTGGCTATTCGCTGCACGTCGATCCGGCGCAGGTCGATCTCGAGGTGTTCCGGTCGCTCGTCCGGAGCGCGACCGAGCTCGACGACGCGGCCGCCCGGATCGAACCGCTGACCCGAGCGCTGGCCCTCTGGCGCAGCCAACCGCTCGCGGGCCTCGACACCAACACCCTCACTCGCGAGATGCTCCCGCGTCTCGACGAGGAACACCTCCAAGCCCAGGAGCTGTACTTCGACGCGCGCCTGGCCGTCGGCGAGTCCAGCGAGCTCGTCCCGGAACTCACCGAGCTCACCGAACGCCATCCGATCAGAGAACGCTTCTGGGTGCAGCTCATCCGCGCCCACCGAGCCTCCGGTCGCCCCGCGCTCGCGCTGTCGACGTACGGCGTCGTCGCCGACCGGCTGCGCGATCTCCTGGGTGCCGACCCCGGTCCTGAGCTCCAGCGCCTGCACGCCGAACTCCTCGCCGCGGCCGACACCGAGGCAGGCGTCGTACCCAGGCAACTGCCGGCGGCCATCCGTGCCTTCACCGGCCGAACTGAACACCTGCGCCGGCTCGACGAGCTGCTGCCGACCGCGAGCCTGGCTCTCGTGATCGGCCCAGCCGGTGTCGGAAAGACCTCCCTCGCGATCCACTGGGCCCGACGCGTCGCGGACCGCTTCCCCGACGGCATCCTGTACGCCGACCTGCTCGGCTTCTCGCCCGCGGCCGAGTCGGCCGACCCGCACGCCGTCCTGCCGCGGTTCCTCGGCGCACTCGGCACCCCGGCCGAACGCTTGCCGTCCACCGTCGACGAACAGGTCGCGTTGTACCGCAGCCTGCTCGCCGACCGGTCCGTGCTGGTGGTCCTCGACAACGCCCGCACGGTCGAGCAGGTCCGGCCGCTCGCGACCACCGGGACCCGGTGCTGCACGGTTGTCACCAGTCGCAACGAGCTCGCCGGCCTGGTCGCTACCGAGCAGGCCGAACCGGTCCGGGTCGACGTCCTCGATCCACCGCAGTCGAAACAGTTGCTGGTGGCAAGAGTTGGCGCGGAACGCTGCGACGCGGACCCGGCGAGTGTCGAGGCCCTCGTCGAACGCTGCGCCGGACTGCCGCTGGCGCTGTCCCTGCTCGCGGCGCAGATTGCTCTCCGGCCGCGGCGTTCGCTGCAGTCCTTCGTCACGGCACTCGGCGACGGTCCGCTCGACGCGCTCGCCACCAGCGACGGTGTCGACGTGCGGACGATCTTCTCCTGGTCCTACCGGCAACTGCGGCCGGAGCTCGCGCGGATGTTCCGCCTGCTCACACAGCACCCCGGCGCGGAGATCACGCTCGGAGCGGCGGCCGCGTTGGCCGGCGTACCGCTGCGAGAGGCTCGCCGGATGGTCGCCGTACTCGTGGCGAATCATCAGCTGATCGAGATCGCGCCGGACCGTTGGGTACTGCACGATCTGCTGCGTGCGTACGGGCAGGAGTTGTGTGCGGACGAGGAGACAGGAGCGGCATTCGAGCGCCTGCTCGGGTACTTGGTGCACACCGGTCATGCGGCGGCGCTGTTGCTCGCGCCCGGGCGGGTGCCGGTGGAGTTGCCGGATCGTCCGGACAGGGTCGAGCTCGCCGTACCGACGACGCGGGACGAGGCGTTCGCCTGGTTCGACGCGGAGCAGGCGAACAGTCTCGCCGTACTGCGGGCTGCCGCCGGGCGGGCCGACGTACTGCTGTGGCTGTCTGTGTGGACGATCGCGGACTATCTCGACTTCCGGGGGCGGTCCGGGTACATGCAGTCGCAGCGGCTCGCGCTCGAGGCGGCGGTGCGGATCGGTGACCCGTCCAAACAGGCACAGACGCGCCGCGACCTCGCGCGCGGGCACATGGCGTTGCGCGAGTGGGACGAGGCGATCCGGCAGCATGAGCTCGCGCTCGGGATCGCGGAGGAGATCGGCGACGAGGCGGCGATCGCGCACGGTTCGCTCAGCCTGGCCCGCGTACTGACCCGGATCGGTGATGATCGGCAGGCGATCGAGAAGACCTCGCGAGCGCTGCGGATCTACGAGCGCACCGGTCACGGGTCGGCGCGGGCGAACGCGCTCAACAACCTCGGCTGGTACCACGCGAAGCTCGGCGAGCACCAGGCCGGCCTGGACTATGCGCAGCAGGCGTTGAAGTTGTACTCGGAGCAGGACTCCGACTTCGGGCGCGGCGTCGTCAGCGACACCGTCGGCTATGCGCTCGCCGGACTGGGGCGTCTCGATGAGGCGATCGCCAGCTATGCGGCGGCCGCCGACATCATGCGCGGTCTCGGCCGGCGCAATGACACGGCGGACTGCCTGATGTCACTGGCCGAAATGCAGGACCGGGCCGGACACACCGAAGCGGCGCGGGGCAGCTGGTCCGCGGCGCTCGAGATCCTGGACGAACTCGACCATCCTGACGCCGAGGTGGCCCGTCGTGCCCTGGACGGACAGTGAGACAAGGGCCACCGGCCGTGCGCGCATGTTGCGGAAACGTAATGGAGAAGGTGCAGGTGGGCAAGCGAGTGCCATGGTCATGAGTAGGGCGTTGCGATTACCCTCCAGTCACTTGACCCCCATTGGAGGCCAGTTATGAAGTCTGTCGCCGATTCCGGCCAGCTCGCGCTCCTCAGCAACCGCAAGGACACCATGGCCCAGATGTTTTTGGACCGGGTGGCGGCGACGCCTGCGCGGGAGGCGTTCCGGTTCCCGCGCGGGGAGCAGTGGAGGTCGGTGACCTGGCGGGAGACCGAGGAACTGACCCGGCGGCGCGCCGCGGGACTGATCGCGCTCGGGGTCGAACCCGAGCAGCGGGTCGCGATCGCGGCCGGCACCCGGATCGAGTGGATCGAGTGCTACCTGGCCGTCGTTCTCGCGGCCGCCGCGACGACCACGATCTACCCGTCGTCGATCTCGCCCGACGTGGCGTTCATCGTCGCGGATGCCGACGTACAGGTCGTGTTCGCCGAGGACGCCGCGCAGGTGGACAAGCTCCGCGCGCACCGCTCCGAGACGCCGTCACTGCGCAAGGTCGTCCTGATCGACGGGGTGCCGGAGGAGAGCGACGGCGACTGGGTGATCGGCCTCGGCGACCTCGACATCCTCGGGGACGAGTGGCTGGCCGATCACGCATCCGCGGTCGACGAGCGGTTGGCCGCGATCAAGCCGGACGATCTCTGCACGCTGATCTACACCTCCGGTACGACGGGTCGCCCGAAGGGCGTGCGACTTCCGCACTCGGTGTGGACGTACGAGGGCGCGGCGGTCGAAGGCATGCGGGTGCTGTCACCGGATGACCTGCAGTTCCTGTGGTTGCCGTTGTCGCACGTGTTCGGGCAGGTGCTGCTCGCTGTCCAGTTCCAGATCGGGTTCGCGACCGCGGTCGACGGGCGGATCGACAAGATCGTCGACAACGCGGCGGTCGTCCAGCCGACCTTCATGGCGGCCGCGCCGCGGATCTTCGAGAAGGCACACGCGCGGATCCAGACCATGATCAAGTCCGAAGGCGGCGTGAAGGCGAAGCTGTTCGACTGGGCGTTCGGCGTGGGCGCGAAGGTGTCCGCGGTACGGCAGCAGGGTCGGGAGCCGAGTGGGTTGCTGGGGGCGCAGTACGCGGCGGCCGACCGGCTGGTGCTGTCGAAGATCCGGGCCCGGTTCGGCGGACGGATCCGGTTCTTCGTGTCCGGGTCGGCGGCGCTGGACAAGTCGCTCGCGGAGTGGTTCCACGCGGCCGGGCTGCTGATCCTCGAGGGGTACGGGCTGTCCGAGACCGCGGCGGGGTCGACGTTGAACCGCCCCACGGGGTACCGACTCGGCAGTGTCGGGCCGGCCTTCCCCGGGACGCAGATCAAGATCGCCGAGGACGGCGAGATCCTGATCCATGGCGACGGCGTCATGAGCGGGTACCACAACCAGCCGGAGCAGACCGCCGAGGTACTCGACGCCGACGGGTGGTTCCACACCGGCGACATCGGGCACTTCGAGGACGAGTTCCTCTTCATCACCGACCGGAAGAAGGACCTGTTCAAGACCTCCGGCGGGAAGTACGTCGCGCCGCAGGTGATCGAGGGCCGCTTCAAGACGATCTGCCCGTACGCGAGCCAGTTCATCGTGCACGGCAACCTGCGCAACTTCGTCTCCGCCCTCGTCACGCTGGACCCCGACGCGATCGAGGGCTGGGCCGCGGCCAACGATCTGGCCGGCCGGACCTACGCCGAGATCGTCACCTCCGACGCGGCTCACACGATGGTCCAGGGGTACGTCGACGAACTCAACGCCGGCCTGAACCGCTGGGAGACGATCAAGAAGTTCACCATCCTCGACCGCGACCTCACGATCGAGTCCGGCGAGATGACCCCGAGCCTCAAACTCAAACGCAAGTACGTCGAGACGCAGTACGCCGACGTACTGGACAAGATGTACGACTAGGCGGACCTACAACACTCACCAACCGCAGCTCACCGCCCCAAGCCTCGCGCGCGCCCGCCGCGCAACGCACCTGAACATTAAGTTGGTGAGTGCCGCCGGTCGGCGGCTACCGGCCCAGGAAAGCGTGGATTGCGGCGACGTACTCCGTCGGCTGCTCCTCGTCGATGGAGTGGGCGGCGCGGGGGAAGATCTCGAGTTCGGCGCGGGGGAGGCGGGCGGCCAGGTCGCGCGGGATGTCGAAGCCGATGTGGCGGTCCCAGAGGCCGGCGAGGATCAGGGTCGGGATGTCCACGGCGGCGAGATCGTCGGCGAGATCGGGACGTTCCTTGCCGACCAAAGCCATCGCCACCTCGAGGTTCGACTCCGGCGCGTCGTCGATGGCCGGTGGGATGTTCGCGGGGTCGTAATAGAAGAACTGGGCCGCGTTCTCGCTCTGCGCGATCGCGCCGATGGCGGCGATCGTGCGCTCCATGGGGTCCGTGAGCTCCTCCAGTTGACCACGCAGGGCGGCGCGTTCAGTGGTTGTCAGGAACGGGTCGACGGCGCCCGGGCGCATGGTCCACAGGCCGGGGTGGAGCGGATCGGCGATCGGCGGGGCGTGCAGGATCAGCCGGTCGACATGGTTGCGATGAGCAACGGCGTACTCCGCGGCCAGCAGGCAACCGAACGACCTGCCCCACGGGACGATCCGCTCCAGACCCAGCGCCGTACGCAGCTCCTCGAGATCGGCGACGAGCTGCGGCATCGTGTAGGTGCCGGAGTCCGTGGGCCGCGCGGACCGGCCGCAGCCTCGCTGGTCGTAGAACACCACCGGCGCGCCCTTTGCCATCGCGTCGCCCACGGACTGCTCGACCGAGTACGAGCTCTCGCCAGGCCCGCCGTGCAACAACACCAACGGCACCCCACCGTTCCCGGCCCCGGCCACCCGCACCCAGTGATCGACCCCGCCCACGGAAACCGTCCGCACTCCGTCAGTCAGCATGCGTGCGAGGATACGCGCCGCGTCTCGGGCTCATTCGCGGCGCCGAGCGGGACGGCTGCCGGCCAGCGTCTGGGTGCCTTTGCCGGACGGGTGCGGGATCAGACCGGAGTAGATCCGCGGCGCGCCGTCCAGCGTGAGCGTCACGGTGCCGTCGGCAACCGGCAACTCGCGGACCTGCCCCACCGCATCCAGCTCTTGTACGGCGGCGCCGGCCGCGACCGTGATCGCGGTCTTCGTCGGCCACGGATCGACCCAGACCTCGGGAGCCGGGAAGTGCCAGTCGGTGCGCGGACCGTCGGTGTTCAGCAGGTACCCGTCAGCCCTGTTCCACAGCACGACCTTCGGTCCGGCCGGTGTGTCGAACCACAAACCGAAGGTGAGTGGATCGGCGAACGTCAACCGGCCCCGGAACGTGGCCTGGTCGAACGCCCGCGCGGCCGTCGCGTACGCCAGCAGCGAGGGCTTCGGGCTGAGGTCCCGGTTCATCAGCCCGTAGTGGTACTCGACGTTGTCCGGATCGGCGACCTGCGGCATCCCGAGCACGCTGTCGTGGAACTGGTACCAGCAAACACATTTCACGCCCTCCGCCTTCGCCAGTGCCAGCGTGAGTACGACGTTCTCGGCCGCGTGCCGATAGGTGTCGTGCCACCAGCTGTTCGGCTTGGTCGGCGCGTAGGCCTCGGTCAGCCAGATCTCCTTCTCGCCGTGCACGGCCATCAGTGCCTTGAGCTGCCGCAGGCCACCGGCGAAGTTCCAGTAGGTGCCGTCCCCGTCGGTGGTCCAGTCGTCGCCCGGCGGCACGTAGTCGGGGGTGAAGTTGCCGCGCCCCGGGTGGTAGGCGAAGGCGTCGATCAGGTCCCAGCCGCCGGCCGCGATGAAGTTCTCGACCCACGGCTTGTCCATGCCGGCCAGTCCGTTGTTCATCAGTTTGACGGCGTCGCCGGTGGCGGCCCGGCGGTCGAACACCCGTCGCAACGCCTTGTCGAGGTAGGCCTGCGCGGCGGTGCCCGTGTTGAACGGCCGGTTCAGTTCGTTGCCCACCTCGAAGTACCCGGCCCCGGCGGCCGCCGCCACCGCGAGCTTGTCCGCGGCCCAAGCGTTCGCCTCCGCTGCAGTCGCGTCGAGCGACGGCTGCAGTTCGACGTTGTGGCGCATCCCGCGGGCGTCGAAGTCTGCGGGCGGTAGCCCTGGACCACCGTCGTACGCGATCCGGACCAGGTTGATGCCGGCCCGCTCCCACAGATCCAGTACGGCGCCCGCGCTCGGGCGTTGCAGCCAGGGATAGTTCGCGATGCCGAACATGCTGTTGGCGCCGGCCTGATAGGTGTACGCCGGGAGCACCGCGAGATTGGTGCGCGCGAAAGCCTCGTCGGCACCGGATCGAACGGTCACCTCGGCCAGCGCGATCCCACTCGCCGGAGCCGTCAGGTTGAAGGTGTACTGCCAAGTGCCGGCCGCCGCGACACTGCCGGTCACGGTCGAAGCGGCGAGCTGTACGCCGTCGAAGCTCCGCATCACCATCTCGAGCTGGACCGTCTTCGCCGCGCCGCCGTTCGCCACCAGCGCGGTCAGCCGCATCGTCTCGCCGGCCGACTCGTACAGATTGAAATCCCGGTCCGTGGTGAGTTCGAGGCCGAGCTCCTGCCCCCGGCCGATCGTGGCAGTGGCCGACGGACGGGTGTCCGAGAAGTAGAAGTCGGCCTCGCTGACCCAGCCACCGCTCGGATCCGGTACGCCGGGCGCGTGCACCCAGGTCGCATTCGTCCAGGCCTGGCGCGACCTCTCCAAAAGGAACAGACCGTGCAGGCCGCCCCACGTGGAGGTGTGCGCGATGCCGACGGTGTCCTCGTACGGAATGCCACCGCCCGCGTCACGCACCCACTCGGTGACCGGGATGTAGTCGTCGGGCGCGGTCGGCGCCTGGATCGCGCGGCTGAACAGGAACCCGTCCGGAACGAGCGTGCCGGCTCCGCTGGTCCGCCACTCCAGTCGCGCGTGGTTGGTGCTGACGCTGAACCAGCCGGTGACGGTCGTCGCGCCGGCCGCGGCGTCGAACGTGTAGTCCATCCGGATCGCCGGCGTCCCGTCCGCGAGTACGCTCAATGCCGGCGTACCGCCGGTCGACAGGTGGATCCCGGTGACGCTGTCCTTGACCTGGAACTTCGAACCGGCCGATCGCGTGACACCACCAGCATCACGGATCGCGAGCCGGCCACCGGGGCTGGCCAGCAGGCTGATGCCACCGGCGGTCAGAGTCACGTCACCGGCCGCCGCGAACGCACTAGTCGGGGTCGCCTCGGCGACGAGTACGACGCCCGCGGCCAGCGCCGCGCCGAGGAAACCGCGCCTGCCGAGCCTGGGACCGTCGTGCTGGGGGAGTGTCATCGGCAATGCTCCTCGTCCGAGTTGATAATGCCTATCTTCACTTCGGTGAGCGGAACGCTGTCAGAACCATCTCCTTGCGTCAAGAGCTCATTGCCACAGGCGGGTCGGCTGTACTAAGGTCTCCGGCAATCGCTGAAGATAGGCATTATCACCACGGAGGAACGATGGCATCGAAACCTCGCCGGGTCACCCAGCGCGAGATCGCCGAGCTCGCCGGCGTCAGCCAAACCACCGTGTCGGTGGTGCTGAACGACCGCGACGGCACGAACGTGCGGATCCCCGACGCGACCCGGGCGCGGGTCAAGCAGGCCATCGAGAAGCTGACGTACGTCGCTGATCCCGCCGCGCGCCGGCTGGCCGGACTCGACAACGAGATCATCGGCGTCTTCACGTACGAGGCAGCGCTGTCGCCCGAGAGCATGGACTTCTACGGCCCGTTGCTGAACGGGATCGAGCGCGCCGCCGAGCGGATCGGCTGGGACCTGCTCTTCTTCACCTCCTCACCGGTGGAGAGCGGCACTCGGAGCCTGTTCCACCGCAAGACCCGGCTCCGGCTCACCGACGGCTGCGTCCTGCTCGGACAGCAGATGGTCGCGTCTGAGCTGGAGCGTCTGGTCGCCGAGCAGTTCCCGTTCGTCGCGATCGGGCGCCGTGACGAGACGGCCGCCGCGGTGCCGTATGTCGCCATCGACTACGTCACTCCGACCACCGCCCTCATCGATCAGGCCGCCGCCGCGGGACATCAGCAGGCGCTCTACGTGCACCGCGGCCGGGACACTCCGACGGCCCGCGACCGGCGCGGCGCCGTCGAGGCCGCCTCTGCCGACGGGCGTTTGGCCTTCCTCTTGGTCGGCGAGGAGCGGATTGCCGATCTGCCGCGGCTGGCCCGCGCGACCGGCGCCACGCTGATCGTCGCGGAGGATGCGTTCCTCACCGAGGACGTCGTCCACGCGCTGACGGCCGCCGGGGTCGTCGTACCGGAGGAGATCTCGGTGGCCGCGCTCGGCGAGGTGCGTGGCCATCGCATCGACGGGCGCCGGCTGGCCGGCTTCCACGTGCCTCGGGAGCAGTTGGCGGCGGAGGCCCTCGACCTCCTGCAGTTGCTGATCACGACCGATCCACAGGAGTGGTCCGGTTTGGAAACGCAGCGGTTCCTGGTCGCTGACGTCGAGCCGGGCGACACGATCGTCACGCGGACGGAGGAAGCGTGATGGCGGGCCGGGCCGTGATCAGGACCGACGTGGCGATCATCGGGGGCGGTCTCGGGTCTGTCGCCGCCGCGCTCGCGTTGCTGCAGCGCGGCCGGCGCGTGGTCCTGACCGAGGAGTACGCCTGGCTCGGTGGGCAGCTGACCTCGCAGGCAGTGCCGCCCGACGAACACATCTGGGTCGAGCAGTTCGGCGTCACCGCCCGGTACCGCGCGCTGCGGGACCGGATTCGCGGCTACTACCGCGACCATTACCCGCTGACCGTCGCGGCTCGCGCCGACCGCGAGCTCAATCCGGGGCGTGGCCGGGTCAGCCGGCTGTGCCACGAGCCGCGGGTGGCCGACGCGGTCATCACCGCGCTGCTGGCGCCGTACCGGTCGACCGGGCGGCTGACCGTTCTGCAGCCACGGGTGCCGATCGCGGCCGACGTACGGGACGGCGTCGTGCGCAGCGTGACGGTGGCGGATCCGCGGACCGGCGAGGAGACCGAGATCGCCGCCGAGTTCGTCCTGGACGGGACCGAAACCGGCGACCTGCTTCCGCTCACGGGGACGGCGTACGTCGTCGGAGCGGAGGCGGCCGCCGACACCGGCGAGCCGAGCGCGGCCGCGGTCGCGGATCCGGGCAACGTGCAGTCGATCGCGTGGTGTTTCGTCTTCGACCACGTCGCCGGCGACCACACCATCCCGCGGCCGGACGACTACGAGTACTGGCGCTCGTTCGAACTGCCGTTCTGGGGTGCGCCCATGTTGTCCTTCACCGCTCCGAACCCGCGGACGCTCGTGCCCGAAGAGCGGACCATGAACGTCAACCCGGTCGGCGATGTCACGGGGGATCCGCGCTTCGACGCGGGGGATCGCGACTTGTGGCAGTTCCGGCGGATCGCTGCCCGGCAGAACTTCGCCGACGGCTTCTACGACAGCGACATCGTGCTGGCGAACTGGCCGCAGCTCGACTACGTCAGCGGCTCGATCATCGACACCGACGACCGCGAGCTGCACCTGCGGGCCGCGAAGGCGCAGTCCCGTGCATACGTGCACTGGCTGCAGACCGAGGCGCCACGTCCGGACGGCGGTCGCGGCTGGCCCGGTCTGCGGCTGCGAGGCGACCTGGTCGGTACGGCCGACGGGTTCGCGCAAGCGCCGTACATCCGAGAGTCGCGCCGGATCAAGGCCCTCACGACGGTGCGCGAGCAGGACGTGTCGATCAAGGCCCGGGGGTACGACGGTCCGGCCCGGTTCGACGGATCGGTCGGAGTCGGGATGTACCGGATCGACCTGCATCCGTCGACCGGCGGCGACAACTACATCGACGTCGAGTGCGCGCCGTTCGAGATCCCGCTCGGCGCGCTCGTCCCGGTGGCCACCCAGAACCTGGTGCCGGCCGCCAAGAACATTGGTACCACCCACATCACCAACGGCGCCTACCGGCTGCATCCGGTCGAGTGGAACATCGGCGAATCGGCCGGAGAACTCGTGGCGTTCTGCCTCGAGCGTGGCCTGAGCCCGCAGCAGATCGCGACCGACGACGCCCTGGTCGAGCGATTCCAGAGCCGGCTGACCGAGGCCGGGGTCGAGCTCCACTGGCCCGAGATCGCCGGCTACTAGCCCCGAGGCGCTGTCGCGCCGCGAGTACGAAGGACCATCTGATGATCACAGCAAGGAAGGCGCTCGGCGCCCTGGCGCTGATGACTGCGCTGGCTGTCACGGCCGCTTGCGGTGCGTCCGACGCCGGTTCGTCGGCGGGTAGCACGGACGTGAAGCTGCGAATGACGGTCTGGACCTCGAACGAGGATCAACTCAAACTCTTCGACGCCATCGGTGCCGCGTACCGTGCGGAGCACCCGGAGGTCTCCTCGATCACGTTCGAGAGTCTCCCGTTCGCGGACTACAACACCACGCTCACCACACAGATCGCCGGCGGCAACGCGCCCGACCTGGCCTGGATGGGTGACCTGTCCAAGGACCTGATCGCTGCCGACGCTCTGGTCGGTCTGACCGACAAACTGAAGGCGACCGACGGCTGGAAGTACGACGACCTGGAGGACAGCGCGACCAAGGAGTTCAGCCGCGACGGCACGCTGTACGCGTACCCGTTCTCGAACTCGCCGTTCGCCCTCTACGTGAACACCGACCTGCTCGCCAAAGCCGGCCAGAAGATCGACCCGAAGATGCTGACCTGGGACCAGGTCGCCGCTGCGGGCGCCGCCGTACACGCCAAGAGCGGTAAGGCCGGCCTCGTGATCCGCGACTTCGACTACAACGCCTGGAACATGCTGGCCACGGTCTGGACCGGCTTCGGCGCGGCGGCCTGGAGCCCCGACGGCAAGACCTGCACGTTCGGCAGCCCACAGATGCAGCAGGCCTTCACGTTCCTGCACGACGCCGCGTTCAAATCCAAGGCGATGCCTGGTCCCGGCACGAAGGCGGACTTCTTCGCCGGCGACGCGGCCTTCACCGTCGCCCAGGTCTCGCGGGCGTCGCTGCTCACCGGATCGTTCAAGTTCGGCCTCTATCCACTGCCCGCCGGGCCGGCCGGCCGGTACGCCGTACTCGGCCAGGCCGGGGTCGGCGTGCTTGCCGCGAGCAAGCATCCTGAGCAGGCCACGGACTTCCTCGCCTACCTCACGAATCCGGCGAACGCGGAGAAGCTGGCCCAGTTCTTCCCGCCGCCCCGCAAGTCGCTGCTGACAGGCACCAAGCTGGCGGCGAACAACAAGGTGCTGTCCGCGGCGCAACTGCAGGCAGTCGTGGTCGACCAGCTGCCGAACGCGGTCACGCTCCCCAACCACACCAAGCCGGCCGAGATCGCCCAGAAGGGCAAGACGGCGCTGGACGCCCTGTGGAAGCCGGACGCTGATATTCCTGCCGTGCTGAACTCGGTCTGCGCCGCGATCCAACCGATCCTGGGGAAGTGATGGCGTACTGGACGACGCGCCGTCGGGACGTCCTGACCGGGTACGTCTTCATCGCGCCGCAGCTGCTCGGTGTGGCGGTGTTCGTGCTGGTGCCGGTCGCGATGGCGATCTGGTACAGCCTGAACAAGTGGAACGTCTTCACCGGTCGGCAGACGTTCGCCGGCGGCGACAACTGGGCCGCGCTGGCGTCGGACCCGCAGCTGCCTTCGGTGCTGCTGGCAACGGTTCTGTTCTCCGGCGGTGTCGTCGTCCTGAACATCGGTCTCGGGCTGCTGATCGCGGTCCTGCTCAACCGGAGGTTCCGCGGTGCGACCTTCTTCCGCACCTTGTTCTTCTCGCCGGTCGTGGTCTCGGTGGTGGCCTGGACGCTGGTCTGGGGATTCCTGCTCCAGGACAACGGCGGGATCAACGGACTGCTCGGCGCGATCGGGCTCGACGGGCCGAACTGGCTGCAGCACGGTGACACCGCGATGGTGTCGGTGATCGTCAGCCAGGTGGTCCGCAGCGTCGGAGTGAACATGGTGCTGTTCCTGGCGGCCCTCCAAGGCGTGCCGTCCGAGCTGTACGAGGCCGCGCGCATCGATGGTGCGCGCGGCCGGGCGATCTTCGCCCGGATCACGCTGCCGATGATCTCGCCGACGCTGCTGCTGACCGCGATCATCACGGTGGTCGGGGCGCTGCAGTCGTTCGCGCAGATCGCCGTACTGACCGGTGGTGGGCCGGAGCTGAGCACCACAGTGCTCGTGTACTACGTCTTCCAGCAAGCCTTCGAGTTCAACAACATCGGGTACGGGTCGACGCTCGCGCTGATGCTGCTGAGCTTCGTGATGGTGCTGACCCTGCTGCAATGGCAGCTGCGCAAGAGATGGGTGTTCCATGAGCAGTAGACCATCGGTGCTCCGGCGGGCGCTCCTGGTGACAGCACTCGCCGTGCTCGCGGTTCCGTTCGTGGTGCCCACCGTCTGGATGGTGGCCGCGTCGGTGAAGCCGTTGCCGGAGATCTTCAAGTCGCCACCGTCGTTGTGGACCGATCACCCGACGCTGGCGGCGTACGGCGAGGCGTTCAGCTTCCAGCCGTTCGCGCGGCAGTACGTGAACAGCCTGTACATCGCCGTACTGGTCACGCTGATCACGTTGCTGGTGTCGAGCCTCGCCGGCTACGCCTTCGCGCGGATCAAGTTCCCGGGTGCGAACGCGCTGTTCCTGGTGGTGCTGACCGGATTACTGGTGCCGAGTGAGGTGACGATCGTGCCGCTGTTCCAGCTCTTCAAGCAGGCCGGGATGATCAACACCCACTGGCCACTGATCCTGGTGACCGCACTGGCCGCGCCGTGCGTGCTCGCGACGTTCATCATGCGGCAGTTCTTCATCGCGCTGCCTGCGGAGCTGGAAGAAGCCGGGCGCCTGGACGGACTCGGCCGACCGGGACTGTGGTGGCGGATCTGCCTGCCGCTGGCCCGGCCGGCGCTGTCCGCGGTCGCGATCCTGACCTTCCTCGCCTCGTGGAACCTCTACCTGGAGCCCACCGTGTACCTGACCTCACCGGAGCTCTTCACCCTGCCGCAAGCCTTGACCCGCTTCACCGACGCGTACGGCGGCGAGATGTGGAACACTCAACTCGCCGCCGCCACGATGACCGTGCTCCCGGTCCTGATCGTGTTCGTCGTCGCTCAACGGCACTTCGTCGAAGGCCTGGCGCACTCGGGGCTCAAATGACCGGGACGCTGGTCTTCGAGCACGATCGCGTGCACATGCGCGTCGATCACGGGGTCTTCGAGCTGTTCGAGCGTTCCACCGTGATCAGGTCCTACCGGACGCCGCTGAGCTGGGTGCGTGTCCGGGCTCAGCTACGCAAACGCGGCGTCATCATGCTGCACTTCTCGTACGTCGTGGACCTCGACGAGCCGATCTACGCGCACCTGATGAGCAGCGTGAGCTCGTTGGCCACCGTCGAGATCCCGGTGACCGACGAGCCGCTGTTCCGCGCGTTCTTCGCCGAGCTGGCCGAACTGTCGAACCGCTCGATCGGCTAGCTCATTGCCGCGCGGCCTTCAGGTGGTCGGTGGCGATGGCTTCGAGGTGGGTGAGGTCGGAGGCCACGGTGGCGAAGGTGTAGCCCTGGGTGAGACGGAGGTTGGCGGTTTTGCCGTCCGGGGTGTGGATGCCGGCGGCGACCCCTGCCTCGGCGGCGGCCTTGGCGATGACTTCCAGGGCGTTGTCGAAGTCGTCCGCGACGTCGGGGTCGTTGGGGTAGCGTCCGCCGACCGCGAGGCACAGGTCGGACGGGCCGACGTAGATCCCGTCGAGGCCGGGGGTCGCGCAAATCTCGGCGACGTTGGCCAGGCCCTGCGGTGTCTCGATCATCGCGAGGACGACGGTTGCCGCGTCGGCCTCCGCCGGAACCGGACCGAAGCGCAGGCCGGACCGCATCGGACCGTAGGACCGGATGCCGGCGCCCGGATACCTGGCGGCAGCGACGGCGCGGGCCGCGTCCTCGGCAGTGTCGACCAACGGAACGATGACACCGGCCGCGCCGGCATCCAGCGCCCGGCCGATCGGGGTCGCGTCGTTGGCTTCCACTCGGACCAGGCCGACTGCGCCCGCGCCGGCCGCTCCGGTGCTCAGCGTGGCGCCCGCGTCGACTGCCATCAGGCCGGAGAGCAGGCCCTGGTACCCGAGCAGGCCGTGCTGACCGTCGAGCGCCACGTAGTCGTACCCGATCCGTGCGATCCGTTCGGTCGCGACCGGCGCGTCCAGCACGACCCAGTACCCGATCAGCTGCTCGCGGGCCCGCAGCCGTTCGGCGAAGTTGTTGGCGGTCATAGCTTCTCCTTCATCGGTTGTACGACGGCATCGGGCCGCGCAGCCGGAGTCCGACGGCGTCGCAGACCTCGAGCGTGGCGGGGGACAGGGGACCGGCGCGCAGGGCGGCGATGTTGCTGCGGAGGTGTTCGGTCCGCGAGCCGCCGATCAGCACCGAGTTGACTCCCGGTCGATGGGCGACCCAACGCATCGACAGCTCGGCGAGCGTGATTCCTTCGGCTTCGGCGAGCTTGCCGAGTTCGTCGACGGCTTCGAAGAGGTCCGCGTTCCAGTACCGGTCGGCGTACATCGAGGCGAGCCGGGAGTCGCCGAAGCGGCCGTGCTCGGGCCGCTGCTCGAACCGGTGCCGACCGGTCAGCAGTCCACCGCCCAGCGGGTTGTAGACAACTGTCTGCAGACCGCCGACGAGCGCGGACTCGACGTACTCCTCCTCGATCCGCCGGGCCAGCAGGTTGTACAGCTGCTGCGCGACGACCGGGTCGGGGACGCCGGCCGCGGCGGCGAGCCGGCGCAGTTCGACGATCTGCCAGGCGGCGAAGTTCGACACGCCCCAGGCCGCGATCTTGCCCTCGGCAAGCAGTTCGCCGATCACGCCGACGGTCTCCGCCAACGGCGTCGACCGGTCCGGCTGGTGCAGGTAGAACAGATCGACGGAGGACGTCTGCAACCGTCGCAGGCTCGCCTCGACACACCGCCGTACGCCGTCCTTCGACAGCGGTGCCGCATCGCCGGCGTCGGGATGCGGGATGCCGGCCTTGGTCGCGAGCACGACCTGGTCGCGCCGCGTCCGCAGCAGCTCACCGAGCATCGACTCGCTGGCGCCACCGGCGTACCCGTTGGCGGTGTCGATCGCGGTGACGCCGAGCTCGAGCGCGATGTCGAGCATCTCGGCCGCGACCCGCTCGTCCACGGTGTCGCCGAACGTCATCGTGCCCAGCACGATCGGCGGCAGCGTCATGCGAACTTCCCGCGCGGCACGCGGACGTACTTGATCGCGTCCCGGTAGTAGGAGTACGAGATGTGCGCGTCACCGGCGGTGTCGACCACGACCGTCGGGTACGACATCTCGGCGCCGGGGCGCTTGCGCGGCAGGTCCTTCTCCGGGCCGATGGTGTCTTCGTTCTCGAGGTCCAGCACCTTCGTCCAGGTCAGGCCGTCGTCGCGCGAGCTGAACAGGCTCAGCGGAAGTCGCGGCTGTCCCCAGACCGCGTGCTTCTCCAGCGGCACTGCCTCGCCCGGCGCGGTGACCTTGTGCTTGTCGCCGACCACCGGACCGTCGCCGAGCGGCGCTTCGGCCGGCGCGGAGATCGGGTTCGCGACCATCAGCAGCACGCCGCCGCCCGCGTTCGTGACCTGGATCGACGAGTTGTTGTTCGGTACGTCGAGCGCCGCAGGCACTGTCCAGGTCTTGCCCTCGTCCGTGGACGTCGACCGATACACCGCGTCGGCCCACCGGCTCCGGAAGAACCCGGCCAGCTCACCGTTGTCCAGAGCAACGATGCACATGTGGACGGCGCCGGTGCTGTCCGGCACCTCGACCTCGGACCAGGACGCGCCACCGTTCTCGGTGATCGCCACCGCGCTCGTGTCCGCGTCACCCCGCCACTGCCGCCCGGGCAGTTGGTGGCAGTGGAAGATCGGCAGCAGCCAGTGCTTGTCACCGAGCTGCACGACGCCCTGCCGGATGAACGTCCCCACGGTCCCGAACAGGGTCTCCGGCTCGCTCCAGGTGGCGCCGAGATCGGTGGACCGCTGCTGCAGGACGACCGCGGTGTCCTGCGCGCCGTACTCCTGCGCGGTGTAGAGCGCCCAGAGGTCGCCGTTCGGCAGGGTGGCGAGCACCGGATTCTGCTCGGAACGCGCATCGTCGCGCGAAACGCGCACCGGCGGCGTCCAGGTGTCCGCACCGGCCGGCAGCCGGGAGAAGTAGATGTAGATGTCCGGCCGGCCCTCGGTGGAGCCGCCGAACCAGGCACAGCCCAGCGATCCATCGGGCAGCCAGGCCAGGAACGAGGCGTGATTCTCGGCGCAGGGCGTCGGAATCAGGGCTTCGGACAGGTCGGGATCGGCGGCGTTCGGCCGGACGGCACCGTCGGCCCGGACACTCGGAGTGCTCACGTCTGCTCCTCGAATCGGCGGAAAAGTCGCGCTCTTCGCGCAACTCTAGCAGCGTCTTTCGCGCAAGTCTTTGCTAAGGTGGGTGCTACCGGAGGAAAGGAGCCACCCATGGTCGACGCCAGGACAGGCCACACCGCAGCAGAAGTCGTCAAGCCGCTGCGTTCGCGAGACCGGCGGGAGGAGATCCTCCGGCTGGCGACCGAGAGCGGGCTGGCCAGTGTCGAGCAGTTGGCCGAGTGGTTCGGGGTGACCGCGTCGACGATCCGGCGCGACCTCGCGCGGCTCAGCGAGAGCGGCCGACTAGCGCGGACGTACGGCGGCGCCATCGCCGTGCCGAGCTGGACCGAGTTGTCGCTGTCGCAGCGGGACACCGAGGCGCACTCCGCGAAGCGCGCGATCGCCCGCTGGGCCGCGGCGCAGATCGAGCCCGGGAGTTCCGTCCTGCTCGATGCGGGCACGACCGTCGCCCTCGTCGCGCGCGAGCTCCAGACCGACGCGAACCTGACGGTCACCACCGCGAGCATCCCGGTGCTCGGTCACGTGCAGGGCCGCGACGACATCACCACGCACTGTCTCGGTGGCCGGTTGCGCGCGATGAGCGACGCGTTCGTCGGTCCGCTGACGGAGGCCGCGCTGGACCGGATGAGCTTCGATGCCGCGTTCCTCGGGGCCGACGGCGTGACCAGTGACGGCGGGATCTGCGAGGCCGAGCTCGAGCAGACCCGGTTGAAGGAACTGATGGCCCGCCGGGCGAACACGGTGTATGTGCTGGTCCACGCGGCCAAGCTCAACCACCGCCCGTTCCGCTCCTGGGCGCGGCTGGACGGTCCGTTCACCATCGTCACCGACGACGAGGCGCCCGCCGACGTGGTCGAGGAGTTCCGCCGCGCCGGCCGGGATCTGGTGGTCGTGCCTCGCGAGTCCTCCCGATGACAGCCCTGGTCATCCATGCCGACGACCTGACCGGGGCCGCCGAAACCGCTGCCCTGTTCCGCCACGTCAGCCTGCACGGCACGTCCCTGCACCTGCATTCCACGACACCCGGCGACGGCCTGACCGTGATCGACCTGGACACCAGGCACCTGCCCGCCGACCAGGCCGAGCGCTCGGCCCGTACGGCGCTCGCCGCCGGCACCCCGATCTTCACCAAGCTCGACTCAATGCTCCGCGGTAACTACGCCGCCCACCTGCGCGCGCTCGACCCGACCGAGCACCCGGTCGTCCTCACACCCGCACTCCCGGCCGCCGGGCGCAGCGTCGTGAACGGCCGGCTCCTCCTTCCCGACCGCGCTTCGATCGACGTGTCCGACGTACTCGCAGACCTCCCGACCTCCGTGATCGGCCCGTCGTTCGAGGTGGCGCCCAGCGGGATCGCGGTCGCCGACGCGGCCACGGACGAGGACCTCGACCGTCTGGTCGACGCCACCTGGGACGTCCCCGGCATCCGGTACGTCGGCGCCGGCGGGCTGGCCGCCGCGATCGCCCGCCGGTTGGCGACCGGCGCCCCACCGACGCCGTCGCTTAGCGCTGCGACCGGCGTCCTGTACGTCGTCGGCACCGCCGAACCCGTCGTCAACGAGCAGATCCAGGCGCTGCGCGAGTGCACCGACATTGAGTGCGCGACCGTCACTCTCGACGAACTGCTCCCGATGGACCGGCTGGCCGCAGCGCTGGACTCCGGCGCCGGCGTGATCCTGAAGGCCCCGGTCACGCCGTCCGACGCCGCTGTCGTCGCCAACACGCTCGCCGCCGCCACCTACGAGCTTCTTGCCCAGAGCAACGGTCAGCCGGCCCTCGTGCTGACCGGTGGTCACACCGCCCGCACCGTGCTGGACAGTCTCGGCATCGATCACCTCACGGTCGTCGACGAGATCCATCACGGCGCGGTCCTGTCCCACACCCGCGACGGTCGGCCAGTGGTCACCCGTCCCGGGAGCTTCGGCGAACGCGATTCGTTCGCCGCCATCCACGCCGTACTCCGCCCGTACTCCGTCCGGAAGGCCACCACATCGTGACAACCCCAGCCCCTCAGGAACTGCCCCGGATCGCCGTCACCATGGGCGACGGCGCCGGTGTCGGTCCGGAAGTCTGTGTCGGCGCGCTGATCGCGCCCGAGGTCGCCGAGCTCTGCCGCCCGATCGTCATCGGTGACGCGGAACGGCTCCGTCAGGCCGCCACCATCCTCGGTGTCAGCGCCGAGATCGTCGCCGTCGAGAAGGTCGAGGACGCGCAGTTCGCCCCCGGTCGGATCAACGTCGTCGACCTTGCGCTGCTGCCCGCCGACCTCCCGTGGGGTGCCGTCAGCGCGGTCGCCGGCGACGCGGCGTACCACTATGTCCGGGTCGCGGCCGAGCTCGCCCAGGCTCACCAGGTCTCGGCGATCTGTACGGCGCCGTTGAACAAGGAAGCCCTGCACGCCGGCGGCCACCTGTATCCGGGCCACACCGAGATGCTCGCCGACCTCACCGGTACCGAGGAGGTGTCGATGATGCTGTCGACGCCGAAGGTGAAGGTGATCCACGTGACCACGCACATCGGCCTGATCGACGCCGTCGCGCGGATCGAGCCGGGCCTGGTCGAGCGGACGATCCGCCGTGGGTACGCCGCGATGCAGAGCGCCGGAATCGCCGAACCGAAGATCGGCGTCTGCGCGATCAACCCGCACGCCGGCGAGAACGGCCTGTTCGGGTACGGCGAGGAGGCGGAGAAGATCGAGCCCGCCATCACCGTGGTCCGCGCCGACGGGATCGACGCCCGCGGACCGCTGCCCGCCGACACCGCGTTCTTCCTGGCCGGTCGGGGTGACTACGACCTCATCGTCGCGATGTACCACGACCAGGGCCACGGCCCGGTGAAGGTGCTCGGCATCGAGACCGGCGTGAACATCACCGTCGGCCTGCCGGTGATCCGGACGTCGGTCGACCACGGGACGGCCTTCGACATCGCCGGCACCGGAACGGTCACGGTGGACAGCATGATCGAGGCGCTCCGCCAGGCGGCCGAGATGTCGCGAGCGGTGGTCAGCGGCTCAGTCGCGTGACACAGAGGCGATCTGTACGTCGACCCCGTGCCTGCGGAACTCCGCAACGGCCACGGGGTCGGCGGCCTCGTCCGTGATCAAGGTCCAGCCGTTCGGAAGCGGCGCCCAGGCGTGGAACGGGCGATGCCCGAGCTTCGCGGCATGCGCCAGAACATAGGTCTTCGCCGACTGCGCGGCCATCACTTCCTTGACCCGGGTCTGCCGCAGATCGGCCTCGTTGATCCCGTCGACGGCCGAGATCCCGTCACCGCCGAGGAACACCCGGTCGAACGTCATCCGCTCGAGCGCGATCTCCGTCAACGGACCGACCAGTCCGTGGCTGAGATGCCGCAGCGTCCCGCCCAGGCACTCCACGTGCACCTGCGGGGAGTCGGCGAGGATCATCATCGCGTCAAGACTGGCGGTCACTACCGTGACGCCCTCGCTCGCGCGCAGTTCGTGCGCCAGCGCGCTGACCGTCGAGCCGGCGTCGAGGAGCACGGTCTCACCCGGCTGGATGTCGGCCGCGGCCCGGTGCGCGATCGCGCGCTTGGCCTCGAAGGCCTCGCCGAGCCGCTGTTTCATCGAGGCCTCGTGCGACGTGAGCACGGGGATCGCGCCGCCGTACGTGCGGGCCAGCTCACCCACGCGGGTCAGCTCGGCCAGGTCCCGGCGAATCGTCGAGGCCGCCACCTGATAGGCGGCGGCCAACTCGGCAACGGTTCCGATGCCGACACTCTTCGCCCGCCGGACGATATCCGCCCGGCGTTCGTCTCCCGGCAGTCTCCTCACGCGGACCTGAACCCCCGTTCGTCGAGGAACACCGTCAATCCACCCACCACGCTGACACCGAAGAATACGGCCAGTGCGGGGTATCGGCCCATCACGAACGACAGCACCACCGCGACCGCGACGATCAGGAACGTCGCGGCCGGGTGCGACAGCGCGTACCACCACGCCGTCCGGATCGTGTCCCGGGCCGGTCCGCGGTCGCGCACGTAGAAGTAGGGGAGGTGCACGACGGTGACGATCACCATCGCCCCGACTGCCACGGCGAGCGCGAACATCACCTGGCCGAGCGGGCCGCCCTGACCGCGGGCGATCATCGCGTCCGCGACCAGGAGCGTCCCGACCAGCACAACGGCGTACCCGAGGAGGTTCGCGCGCAGCAGGTCGGCGCGAACCTCGGTCCAGAACAGGCGGGCGGTCCGCTGCTCCCGGCTCTCCGGATCGGTCAGCCAGCGACGCAGTACGGCGTACATCGCGGCCGTGGCCGGGAACGCGCCGACGACGATACCGCCGGCCAGCGTGGTGGCGAGCCAGAGCAGGTTCAGCCAGGCCAGCCGCGCGATCCAGTCACAGGCCACCGCGACACTCGAGTTCACCCGGATCATCGGGTCACCCCTTGACCGCGCCGGTCAGGATGCCCTTGCTGAAGTAGCGCTGGGCCCAAGGGTAGAAGCACAGGATCGGCACGATCGCGAACACCATCGTCGCCGCCTGGATGTTCACCGGGTAGATCTGGTGCCCGTGCGACTGGATCTGCTGGAACGACGCCGAGTCCGCGTCGCCGGCGATCAGCAGGTTGTACAGCACCAGCTGGATCGGGGCGAGCGAGCGGTCCCGGAAGTAAATCAGCGGGATCAGGAACGAGTTCCAGATCTGCACCGCGTAGAAGATCGCGATGGTCGCGATCACCGGACGGGACAGCGGCAGGTAGATCCGCCACATCACCTGCAGGTCGTTGGCGCCGTCAACGAACGCCGACTCCTCCAGCTCGTCCGGGATCGTGCGCAGGAACGAGATCGTGACGATCAGCAGGAACGTGCTGAACCCCCACGGGATCACCATCACCAGCCAGTTGTCGACGAAGCCGAGCTTCTGGTTGACGATGTACGCCGGCACGATGCCCGCGTCGAAGATCCAGGTGACGATGAACCCCATCAGGATCACGCCGGCGCCGACCAGCCGCTTCTTCGACAGCGCGTACCCGGTGAGGAACGTGATCACGACCGAGAACGCCGTACCGGCGGCGGTGTACCACGCGGAGTTGAGCACGCCGCGCAGGATGCCGAGCCGCGGCGTCCCGAGGACGTAGCGGTAGGTCTCGATGTTCAGGCCGCGCGGCCAGCCGAACACGTGCCCGGCGGCGACGAACCGGCCGTCGGACAGCGACACCGAGATGATGTACAGGAACGGGTAGATGCACAGCAGCGCGATGATCACCAGGATCGTCGTGTTGACCACGCCGAACGCGCTGATCCGGGATCGCTGGGACGTGACAGCCATCAGAACAACCCCGAATCGTTGACCTTCTTGGCGGCCCGGTTGGCCGCAACGACCATCACCAGCGCGATCACGCCCTGGATCAGACCGACCGCCGCGCCGTAGCTGTAGTTGGGGAACCCGCGGGACGCGAACGCCTGCCGGTAGACGTAGGTCTGGATCACGTCCGCCGTCTCGTACACGCTCGGGTTGTACATCAGCAGGATCTTGTCCAGGTCGACCGTCAGCACCTGCCCGATCGCCAGGATCAGCATCACGATCATCATCGGCCGGATCGACGGCAGCGTGACGTGCCACATCTGCTTCCAGCGCCCGGCGCCGTCGATCTGCGCCGCCTCGTACAGCGCCGGCGAGATCGAGGCCATCGCCGCGATGTAGATGATCGTGCCGTAGCCGAACGTCTGCCACACGTTCATCCCGATGTAGAGCGGGCGGAACCAGTTCGGCTCGGCGAAGAAGAACACCGAGTGCCCGCCGAACGCCTCGATCACCTTGTTCACCAGACCGCCCTGCGGCGACAGCAAGGTGTAGAGGATGCTGACCAGCACCGCCGACGAGATGAAGTACGGCACGAAGCTGAGCGTCTGCACCGACTTCTTCAGCCACTTGGTGCGTACTTCGTTCAGGAACAGCGCGAAGATGATCGGGATCGGGAACGAGAACAACAGCGTCCCGAACGCCAGCAGCACCGTGTTCTTCACCAGCTTGAGGACCCCGGGGTCGCTGAGGAACCGCTGGAACTGGTCGAACCCGACCCAGTGGCTCCCGCTGATGCCCTGGAACGGGCTGTACTGCTGGAACGCGATCACCAGTGCGCCGACCGGCGCGAACTTGAACACCACCAGGTGGATCAGGCCCGGGACGAGGATCAGGTACAGCAACTTGTCGCGGCGCAGCGACCGCCCGAGCCGGGCGAGTCGGCCGCGGCCACCGGCCGGCCGCTGGGAAGCGGCCGGCCGGGTGGACGGGCGGGTCAGTTCAGTCGTCGCCATCATCGACTCACTTGCTCGTCGCGGACCAGGCGGCGTTCTCGATGTCGTTGAGCTGCTGGTAGCCCTTCTGGTTCGCCTGCGTGACGAACTGGTCCCACTCGCTCATCGGCCGCTTGCCGTTGACGAACTTGGTCACCTCGGCGAGCACGTACGGCTCCACCGCGGCCAGCAGATCGGTGCGCTTCTTCAGCTGGTCGGAGTCGTACTTGATCACCGGAGTGTCGGTCAGGTACGCGTTGAAGTAGTCACCGGCGAAGGACTTCGTCTTCTTGTCCATCCACTGGTAGTACGCCTGGTTGTCCACCGGCGCCGGGAACGTGAGCCGGTCCTGCAGGAAGTTCCACGCCTTGGTGCCGGCCGGCTTGTTGCCCTCGACGGCGAAGTCCAGCGTGTACGCCGGCTTACCGCTGACCACCTTGTACGACGTACCCTCGACGCCGAAGTGCATCGCGGTCTCGCCCTTCTCGGAGTACAGGTTGTCGACGAACTTCATGATCGCGTCGGCGTTCTTGGCCGACGAGCTGATCGCGAACACCCGGTTCAGGTTCCACTGCTGGTTCGCCGGAACCTTGCCCTGGGCACCGGTCTGGGTCTTGAAGGCCGGCATCACGTCGATCGCGTACTTCGGGTCGTTCTTCGGGCCGCCGTTCTCCAGGAACCAGCTCGGCCGGGTGAAGAAGTCGTCCGAGACGGTGCCGCGACCGGTCAGCATCTTGGTCTGCCAGCTGTCCTCGGTGTTCGCACCGGCGATCCACTCGGGGTCCACCAGACCCTCGGTGTACAGCTGGTGGTACCAGGTGATCATGTCCTTGAAGCCCGGCGCCTGCAGATCGGTGTTGCCGAGCTTGTCGTCGTAGATGCCGTGGATCTTGCCGCTCTCGTCGGCGCGGAACGCCGCGTCGTACGCGTACGCCCAGCGCAGGAAGGCGTCCCGGCCGGTCAGCGGGAAGTAGTTCTTGGTGCTCGCGTACTTCTTCTTCAGCGCCCGCAGCGCGTCGGTGAGCTCCGCCGTCGTGGTCGGCGCCTTGGTGATCCCGGCCGCGGTCAGCATGTCGGAGCGGTAGAACGTCACCGGCGAGATCCGCGGCGACTCGGCCGGCAGCCCGTAGATCTTGCCGTCCTTGGCGGTGATCAGCTGCTTGTACTTCGGGTGCGCGTCGATGTACTTCTGCAGGTTCGGCGCTTCCTTGGAGATCAGCGGCGCGAGGTCCTGGAAGGCGCCCTGCTCGCCGTACACCTCGGTCTGCGAGATGTTCGCGATCACCGCGTCCTGCACCTTGCCCGAACTGAGCGCCAGGTCGAGCTGCTGGTAGTAGCCGTCTTCCGGCCCGCCGTCGATCGTTTCGACCTTCACGCCGGACTGTTTCTCCAGCTCCGGCAGCCAGTTGAGGTCGTCGAGCCAAGCCTTGAACCGGTCCGGCAGCCGGTAACTGAACTGGGTGTCGGACCCGCCGCCCGACCCCTCGTCACTCTGGCCCGAACAGGCGCCGGCGACCAGACCGATGGCCGCGACCGAGGCGAGAACACGGGCGAACCGGATCTTCCTCATGTGGGTACTCCTTCATGCTGGGAACACGCTGGGAACGTTTCAAAGGCAGGCGGGTACGCGGCGGCGGAGGTCGTCCGACCCCGGCACCCGACGGCATTCCTGCCGTACCCCCATCACCTGCAGCTCGCTGAAGACTGTGCGGAGCACGCTACTGCGCGAATCGCGCGCTGTCTAGCGTTCCGCGCAGCCAGAACCCCAATTCCTGCTCATCTCGCGCAACTTTCGCACCCCATTTGCGCGCGACGCTCGCCCCAAGTCCCCACATAGCTCAATCTGCGCACCCCACGCACCTATCCATCACCGCCAAACCCTCCGCCGTCCACCGTTTCTCAAATAACGGGCCGGCCGTCGCGAGGGGAGCTGCTCAGTGGGTGAGGGCTGCGTGTTTGCCGGTGGTGAGAGATTGGCCTTGGTCGATCATCTGTTCGGCGAGGCGGTCTACTGCTTGGGAGAAGGAGTCGGTGTTGTCGGGGTCCCAGTCGGACAGGTGGTTGAGGATCCAGACGCGGAAGGCGCCGACGAAGCGCTGGAACATCTCCAGGCCGAGGGTGGTGAAGCGGTAGTGGCCGAGAGTCTCGGAGAGGTAGCCGTCGGCAACCAACTGGGTGGCGAGCGGTTCGAAGGCGCCGGGTGGGACGCGCAGGTCGCCGGTGATCTCGGCGAGGGTGGCGGAGCCGGACTCGGCGCCGCCGCGGAAGACGCGCATGATCATCCAGGCCTCGGCGGCGCTGAGCGGGAGCCCGGACTCCGCGAGTACTTCGGGCGCGGGGTTCCGCTTGTGGTGACGGACGACGAGGGCCGCGAGCTTCTGCAGTTCGTGCTCGGAGTCGAACGACGCCGGCGCCGCGAAGTTCTCGCCGACGTCGGCGGCCGCCATCCGGGCGGTGTCACGCAGCGGCACCTCCTTCAGCAGTAACGCGGTCAGGAAACCCAAGCCCGCGACCGGCACCGCCCAGAGGAACACGACGTGCAGAGAGTCGGCGTACGCCGCGGTGATGACGGAGCGTGCCGCGTCAGGGAGCGAGCGGACGCCCGCGACGGTCGACGCCAAGCGCGGATCGACCTGGGCCGTCTGGACCGCGACGCCCAGCTTCTCGGGCAACTGGTGCGCGTAGATCGAGCCGAACACCGCGACGCCGAAGGAACTGCCCATTGTGCGCAGGAAGCTGACCCCGGAGGTCGCCACCCCGAGATCGGCGTAGTCGACCGTGCTCTGCACGACGACGGTCGGGACCGGCATGCAGAGCCCGACGCCCAGTCCCAGCACGATCATGTACGCCGCGGTCACGACGTACGGCGTGGAGTTGTCGAGGAGTGAGAGCAGGAAGAGCCCGACTCCGATGAGCACCGTGCCGGCGATCGGGAACAGTCGGTACCGTCCCGTCTTGCTGATGATCTGCCCGACCAGCACGGACGCGACCAGCAGCCCACACACCAGCGGCAGCATCTGCAGCCCGGACTCGGTCGCCGACGCGCCGTGCACGAACTGCAGGTACGTCGGCAGATACGTCACCCCGCCGAGCATCGCGAACCCGATGATGAAGCTCATCACCGAGCACACCGTGAACACCCCGGACCGGAACAACCGCAGCGGCAGCAACGGCTCGGCGGCCCGCTGTTCGACGAGCACGAAGATCCCGAGCGCGAGGATCGACCCGACCGCCATCGCGATGATCACCGTGGACGTCCACGCGTACTCGTTGCCGCCCCACGTCGTCACCAGCGTCAACCCGGTCGCCGCGAGGCCTATGAACAGGATCCCGAGGTAGTCGATCTTCGGCCCGACGGCGGCCTTCACCGACGGAAGGGTGATCGAGGCAACGATCAGCACCAGGATGCCGAGCGGCAGGTTGACGTAGAACGCCCACCGCCAGCTCAGGTGGTCGACGAACAGCCCACCGAGCAGCGGCCCGGCGACGGTCGACACCCCGAACACGGATCCCATCACGCCCTGGTACCGGCCGCGCTCGGCCAGCGGTACGACGTCCGCGATCACCGCCATCGCGGTCACCATCAGGCCGCCGGCGCCGAGGCCTTGGATCGCGCGGGACCCGACCAGCCACAGCATCGAGTCCGCCATCCCGCAGAGTGCGGAGCCGGCCAGGAACAGTACGACGCTGAGCAGGAACATCGGCTTCCGCCCGTACAGATCGCCGAACTTCCCGATCAGCGCGGTCATGATCGTCTCGGCGAGCAGGTACGACGTGACCACCCAGGACAGATGGTTGGCGCCACCCAGGTCACTCACGATGGTCGGCAACGCGGTCGCGACGATCGTCTGGTCGAGGGCCGCGAGCAGCATTCCGAGCATGATCGCGACGACGACCGCGTTCCGGGTGCCGCGTCCGACTGGCTGAGCCTCGGTGTCCATAAGCCGAATGTAACCGTCTCAGCACTTTCTGCTACAGCATCAGCGCTGCGATCCGGTCAAGAAATAGTGCCGCACCGAAGAACGGGTAGTGGTCGGCCTCACCGGCCTCCGATCGCCTGGGTTCCTCCGTGAATGTCTGGCGCAGACCGACCACTACCCGTTGCTCGGTTCGCCGCTGTCGGGGTTCCGTAGGATGGGTGGGTGCCGTCGACACTGCCCGAGGGGGAGGTTGCGCCCCGGGATGGGGCGTTGCCGGATGCCGCTGTGCGTGAGGCCGGTTCGCGGCCGCTGGGCTTCTACCTGCACGTCCCGTTCTGCGCGTCACGCTGTGGGTACTGCGACTTCAACACCTACACCGCCAAAGAACTGGGCGGCGGTGGTTCGCAGGCGTCGTACGCCGACACCGCGGTCGAGGAGGTCCGGCAGGCGCGCCGCGTGCTCGGAGACCTGGACCGGCCCGTCGACACGGTGTTCTTCGGTGGCGGTACGCCGACCCTCCTGCCTGCCGCGGATCTCGGGAAGATGCTCGCCGCCGTCCGGGACGAGTTCGGTCTCGCGCCCGGTGCGGAGGTGACGACCGAGGCGAATCCCGAGTCGGTGGACCCGGCGTATCTCGAGGGTCTGCTGGCGGCGGGGTTCACGCGGGTGAGTTTCGGGATGCAGAGCGCGTCGTCGCACGTGCTCAAGATCCTCGATCGGCAGCACACCCCGGGCCGGGCGCTGCAGGCGGTCAAGGAGGCGGCCGCGGCCGGCTTCGAGCACGTGAACCTTGACCTCATCTACGGGACGCCGGGGGAGACGCTCGACGACTGGCGGGCGTCGCTGGAGTCGGCGTTGTCGGTGCAGCCGGATCACGTCAGCGCTTATGCGTTGATCGTCGAGGACGGGACGCAGCTCGCGCGGCGGATCCGGCGCGGTGAGCTGCCGATGCCGGACGACGACGATCTCGCTGACAAATACGTGCTGGCCGACGAGTTGCTCACGGCCGAGGGACTGCGCTGGTACGAGGTGTCCAACTGGGCGCGGACCGACGCGGCGCGCTGCCGGCACAACGAGCTGTACTGGCGCGGCGACACCTGGTGGGGGATTGGGCCGGGCGCGCACAGCCATGTCGGTGGGATCCGCTGGTGGAACGTGAAGCACCCGAGCGCGTACGCCGAGCGCATCGGTGCGGGCGAGAGTCCGGCGTACGCCCGCGAGACGCTGGACGAGGAGACGCGTCGGATCGAGCGAGTGCTCCTCGAGGTCAGGTTGTCGGCCGGCCTCCCGCTGGAAGTCCTCGACGACGCGGGCCGAGCCGCGATCGACCAGGTGGTCGCCGACGGCCTCGCCGTGATCGCCGACGGCGCGTTGACGCGCGAGGCGAGCGAGGTTCGCAAGGCGAGCGGTCGAGCGGTGGGTGGCGAGCGGCTTGTGCTGACCGACAAGGGTCGGCTGCTGGCGGACGCGGTGGTCCGCGACCTGCTGCCGTAACTGATCCGCGACCCCTGCCGTAAGTGATCAGAACTGATCACAGTGACCTGTTGACGACTGTTGTGCGCAGACGGCAGGCTTGGTGGTAAGCGTTTACTACCCCTTCCGAGGAGTCGCGATGCCGCCCTTCATCCGTCGCCGCCTGCTGCTCCAGGCCGGGCTGGCCGCCGGCGCTCTGAGCAGTCTGAGCGCGCTCAGCCTGCCCACCCGAGCGTTCGCCGAGGACGAGTTCGACGTCCTCCGGGCGCGCTGGGCCGAGCTGAACACCGGCGGTGCGATCGACGCCGCGGACAGCGCGTACGCCGATGCGCTCGCCGCGCTCAGCGAGCAGGCTCAGGGCTTCGTCGACACGCTGATCACGGCGGCGGACCGGACCGCGCTCTGGCCGGATCTCCCGCTCAGCGCGGCGAGCGGCAACTTCTCGATCAGCTACACGCGACTGAAGACGATCGCGATGGCTCGCGCGACCAGTGGCACCACGGTGACCGACGCCGGTGACCAGTTGAGCAGTGCGCTCGACTTCCTGAACGCCAAGAGCTTCAACGAATCGCTCAAGGAGACCGGCAACTGGTGGTTCTGGGAGATCGGCGCGCCACGCGCCCTCCTCGACACCTGCATCCTCGCGTACGACGTGCTCTCCGCCGACCAGATCACGGCGTACCTGCGGGCCGTCGACCACTTCGTCCCGGACCCGAACCGCCGGACGAACTCCCCGTCGCTGCGCGAAACCGGTGCGAACCGGGTCGACAAGGCGCTGATCGTCGCGCTCCGCGGGATCGTCGGGAAGTCCGCCGACAAGCTCGCCACCGCCCGCGACGCGCTCAGTGATGTCGTCGAGGCCGGCAAGAACAGCATCTTCACCTATGTCACGAGCGGCGACGGCTTCTACCGTGACGGCTCCTTCGTCCAGCACGGCAATCTCGCGTACGTCGGCACGTACGGCAACGTCGCGCTCGGAGGCGTCGCGAACCTGATCGCGCTGCTCGGCGGCTCCACATGGGAGATCACCGACCCGAACCGCGCCGTACTGCTGGACGCGGTCGAGGCGAGCTTCGCCCCGTTCATGACCGACGGCCTGATGATGGACTGCGTCTCCGGTCGCGCGATCTCCCGCGAGCAGGCCGGCGACCACAGCAACGGGCACGGCACCACGTCGACCGTGCTGCTGCTGGCGAGCGGTGTCGCCGAACCGTACGCCTCGCGCTACAAGGCGCTCGCGAAGGGCTGGATCACCCGTGACCGCCTGAACGACTACCTTCCCGGCGCTTCCATTCCCCAGATCTCCCGCGCGAAGACACTCCTCGCTGACACCGCCGTGACGCCGGCGCCGGCGACTCCGCAGCACTTCCAGTTCTACAACCAGGACCGCGTCGTGCACCGGCGCCCGGGCTGGACGTTCGCGATCGCGATGTCGTCGAAGCGGATGGCCCGGTACGAGTGGGGCAACGGCGAGAACCTTCGCGGTTGGTACGTCGGCGACGGCATGACCTACCTGTACACGGACGACCAGGCGCAGTTCAACGACGCGTACTGGCCGACGGTCGACGCCGAGCGCCTGCCCGGTACGACGGTGAGCACGAAACCGCGCGATCCCGGTGGCAGCGGCGCGGGCACCGGCACGGTCGCGGCCTACGCCGAGTGGGTCGGCGGGGCGTCGTACAACAAGATCGCGGGTGCCGTCGGTATGCACCTGATCAACTACGACAAGACCTTGCAAGCCCGGAAGTCGTGGTTCTGCCTGCGCGACTCGGTCGTTGCCCTCGGCGCCGGAATCGTCGGCACCGACGGCTATCCGGTGGAGACGGTCGTCGACAACCGGAACCTTCACGAGAACGGCACCGCTGCGCTGCTCGTCGACGGGCGGACCGCGAGTGGGACGTACGACGATCCGCGGTGGGCCCATCTGGAGGGCGTCGCGGGCTACGTGTTCCCGCAGGGCGGACGGGTCCGGACCGAGCGGGAAGATCGCACCGCGTCCTGGTCGGAGATCAACATCGGCAACGACACGGCCGGTTCGACCACGCCGTACACCCGGCGGTACGCGAAGCTGATCGTCGAGCACGGCACCGCGACCGGCGGCTACGCCTACGTCCTGTTGCCCGGAGCAACCAGTCGCGAGACCGCCGAGCGCGCTGCGGATCCGGGCCTGAGCATCCTCGCGAACACCTCAGCCGTGCAGGCGATCCGCTCACACCGTGAGCAACTGACGCTGGCGAACTTCTGGGCCGCGGGACAGGTCGGCGAACTCACCGTCGACGGGCCCGCGTCCGTCGTGGTCGGCAAGGACGGCCGTACGACGACCGTCGCGGTGTCGGATCCGAGCCGCACGGTGCAGACGCTGAGGCTGATTGTCGACAAGCCGATCGGCGAAGTTGTCGACAAGGACGCCACCGTGACGGTGGTCGCGACCGGCAAGCAGCTGGTGCTCGACATCGCCGTCGGTGGTACCCGAGGAGCGACGCACACCGCGTCCTTCCACTGATTTTCCGCAAGCAACCGGGGCCGGCGATCATGCGCCGGCCGGGTCGCCGGGTGCTGGCAAGTTCAACCAGGAGGTTGTTCGATGATGCCGCACGCCCGCCCCATGCAATTCACCAGGCGACGTGTTCTTCAGATCACCGGCGCCGGTCTGGCGCTCGCCGCCGTACCCACGGTGGCCAGCGCGCAGACCGGTGGTAACACCATCACGATTCCCGCTCTGCCATCGGCCCGCACGACGGAGCTCGACCGCACCCAGAACTCGCTCAGCGCCACCGAGCTCCGCTCGACGGGCTTCTATCTCCCGTCCGCGACCGCGCTCAACGTCGTCGTACACCAGGGCAGCCTGCTCCCGACGCTCGTGATCGGTGCACCGGACGCCGACGCGCGCGCCGAGTTCAAGTCGTCCCGTGAGTACCCGCTCCAACTGGGCCGCAACACGATCACCGACGCCGGCGGTGGTGTCGTCTACCTCAAGCTGATCGGCGATTCCGGCCAGGCGAAGGTGACGATCGGTGAGCAGGCCCAGCCGATGCCGTACTTCGTCCTCGGCCGCACCGGTGAGGCCGAGTTCCAGGGCCAGCTCGACGAGCGCACCACGCCGTACGTCGAGCTCGTCTCGCCGCACGCGACGATCACGGTCGAACGCGCCTCGGCCCTGACGTACCGCAGCGAGAATCACACCGATCTGCTGTCCACCTACGAGGACATCATCCGGATCGAGGACACCACCAGCGGGTACGACGGGTCCGCGCCGGTGCACGCGCGGTTGGTGCACCCGTACCACTTCGTCGGGTATCCGTCCGCGATCACGGGCGTCGGCGCGTATGCGACGCACGGCCACATGTCGTTCCCGCCGCCGATCCAGGACCGGATGCTGACCGTCGAGGGGCTGCGGATGCGCGGCTGGGGGATCTACCACGAGCTCGGGCACCAGCATCAGCAGATCACCTACAAACCCAGCTCGTTGACCGAGGTGACGGTCAACATCTACTCGCTCGCGGTCAACGCGGTCTTCGCAACGAAGTACGGCCAGCAGCCGCGGCTGCACGCACCGGACGCGAAGACCGGCCTCACACCGTGGCAGAGCGCGCCCGGCAAACTGCGATCGCCGAGAGTCACCTACGGTACGACGTTCGACGCGTACGAGAAGCTGGTGATGTTCGAGCAGCTCCGGCTGGCGTTCGGCGACAGCTTCTGGCCGAACCTGCACAAGCTCGTCCGCGTCGAGCGCCCGTACGCGAGCGACTACACCGACGAGGCGGTGCGGCTGCGGAATCTCGTGGTGCTGTCCAGCCGGGTCGCCGGTCACGACCTCAGCGACTTCTTCCGCGCATGGGGCGTGCCGGTCGACGCCGAGGCGATCGCTCAGCTCGCGGCGCTGCAGCTGACACCGCCGGCTGTCGACCCGACGACGATCCGCCAGTAGGACAACAAGACGAAGGCACCCACCGGGTCGGGGTGGGTGCCTTCGTCGTTCGGGGTGAGCTCAGTCGCGCAGGAAGAGCTCGATCACGACACTGTCGACCTCGGGGGCGCGGTTCGGCAGCTTCAGCGTCAGCGTGTTCTCCGGTAGTCCGGCCAGGTACGTGTGGCCGGGCGCCGACGGGTCGACCGTGACCCGCTTGACCTCCGACGCGTCGTGCAGGAAGTGCGCGTACTCGACCCGGTCGCCGAGCCCCGGCAGATGCAGATGCCCCATTGGCCAGGCGAAGATGTGCAGATACAGCCGCCGTCCGTTCTGCGTGTACCTGCAGTCGGCCGGCGGAACGTACGAGCTCGGCCCGCACTCGCGCACCGATCGCTCGTGCAGGTGCATCCAGTCGCCGATGCCGGTCAGCACGTCGAGAGCCCGGGGTTCCCAGGCGCCGCGGCCGTTCGGGCCGACGTTGAGCAGCATGTTGCCGCCCTTCGACACCGCGTCGACGAGCATCCGGATCAGCAACGCCGGCGACTTCCAGTCGTGGTTGTCCCGGTGATAACCCCAGCTGCCGTTCAGCGTGTGGCACGCCTCCCACGGCACCTGCGTACCGTTGCCTGCCGCAACTTCACTGCCCGGCGGCTGCACCTGCTCCGGTGTGGTGAAGTCGCCCGAGCCGAGACCCAGGCGATTGTTGACGAGAATCCCCGGCTGCAACTCGCGGACCATCGCGAGCAGTTCCTCGGACCGCCACTCGTCCGGACCCTTCGCGTTGAACCCGCGATCGGCGTACGAGAAGTCGAACCACATCACGTCGATCTTCCCGTACTCCGTGAGCAGCTCGCGGACCTGGCCGTGCAGATAGTCCGCGTACTTCGAGACGTCGCGGTCCGCCGTACGGTCGATGAAGTCGACGTCCTTGCGCTGCGGGTGGTACAGGTCGACCGGGAACTCCGGATGGTGCCAGTCGAGCAGCGAGTGGTAGAGCCCGATCCGGAAACCACGCGCCCGGAACGCATCGACCATCGGCGCGAGCAGGTCCTTGCCCCACGGCGTGTGCGGCGCGGAGTAGTCGGTCAGCTTGGTGTCCCACAGGCAGAACCCGTCGTGGTGCTTCGTGGTGATCACCAGGTAGCGCATCCCGGCGTTCCACGCGTCGTCGGCCCAGCGCACCGGGTCGTACAGGTCCGGCGAGAAGTGGTCGAAGTACGGCTGGTAGTCGGCGTCGGTGAGCTGCTCGTACGACTTCACCCACTCGTGCCGCGCCGCGGCCGCGTAGATGCCCCAGTGCACGAACAGCCCGAACCGCGCCTCGGTCAACCAGCTCATCGCGGGCTCGCACCGCCGCTCAGCGCCGACTCGAACTCGCCGCGGATCTTGTCGCCGCCGTCCTTCTTCCACTTCGCCAGGGCGGCGTCGAACGCGCTGATCGGCTTGCGTCCGGCGATCACGTCGTTGCGTACGTCGCTCAGCTTCTGCCCGATGTCGCTCCCGGACTTGTCGTTCGTCGGCGAGATCAGCGAGGCCGTCGGGTCCTTCACGACCAGGCCGATCAGCTTGGTCAGGTCCTCGTGCGCGCGGTCGACGTACGTCGGGGACTGCGCGTTGTAGAGCGCCTGCGGCGGGGCGGTGATGTACTTCCACGGCACGGTCATCTCGGCCTCACCCTTGCTGGTCAGCGTCGGGTTGCCCTGCGCGTCGCGGGTGAAGTCGACCCCTTCGACGCCGTAGCTGAGCAGCAGGTTCTCGGTGCTGCCGAACGGCGCGGCGAAGAAGTTCGCGACGTTGAGCAGCTCCTTCGCCCGCGCGTCGTCCGACTTCTTCATCAGCGTGTAGGCGAACAGGATGTTGTCCGACCAGGTGTTCGCCTTGCCGCCCTTGGGGGCCATCGGGACGAATGCCCGCGGGTCGTTCTTCGGGTTCAGGCGGGCCATGTCCTTGACGTAGCCGGAGTACGCCGGGAAGCCGTCGTACACCAGTGCGCCCTTGCCGGAGCGGAACGCGTTCTTCCGGGCGGTGCCGTCGATCCCGTCCGAGCCGGGGACCAGGACGCCGGCCTTGACCAAGTTCACGGCGTACTCGAGGGCCGCCTTGTACTCCTCGGTCTCGAAGCTCTTCACCAGCTTGCCGTTGTCCTGCTTCCAGCCGTACGGGACGCCGAACATCTGCTGGACCATCGTGAAGAACGTGTTGCCCTTGGAGTTCACGATCGCCCACTGGCCCTGCTGCGGCTTGGTGAGCTCCTTGCAGGCGGCCAGGAAGTCCTCCGCGGTGGCCGGGTACTCGATGCCGGCGGCATCGAACAGCCGCTGGTTGTAGAACCCGGCACCGCCGGTGATGCTGCGCGGGATCGGCAGCCCGTAGATCTTGTCCTGGACCACGCAGGCCTGCCAGATCACCTGCGGGATGTTCGCCAGGTTCGGGTAGTCCTTGACCTTGTCACCGGACAGGTACGGCGTCAGGTCGGTGCACTTCGCCGACAGGAAGGCGGGCAGATTGTTGACCAGGCTCGAATCGGACAACAGGACGAGATCCGGCAGCTCGTTGGCGGCCAGCACCGTCTGGAACTTCGTCGCCCAGTCGCTGTCCGGAACGATCGTCAGGTCGAGCGTGCCGCCGAGCTGCTTCTCGACCGCCTGCCAGGCCGCGTTCTTCTCCTTGGCCGGCGGCAGCGGGTCGAAGATGTCGGTCATCACGCTCACCTTGCCGCCGGACAGCGGCGGTGACTTCACCGTGGTGACGAGGTCCTTCGGGTACGTCCGGTAGCCCGGCGGTACGCCGTCCGCGGTGCCGGCCAGATCCGGTTTCGGACCCTCGAAGGCGACGTACGTTGGCAGCGCCACCGAGGAGGCGCGCGCGGTACCGGCCGCCGTACTGCCGTTGCTGCAGGCAACCAGCGTCGGGACGCCGGTGGCGCTCATCACGGCGACACCTACGGCGCTCCGCAGGAAGCTGCGGCGACTGAGTGATGGGGTGGTCACGGTCTTTCTCCTAACCCTTGATGGCGCCGGTGAGTACGCCCTTGGTGAAGTAGCGCTGCAGGAACGGGTAGACGCAGAGGATCGGGACGAGCGCCACGACGACGACCGCCATCTGCACGGCCTGGATCGACGCCACCGCCTCGCCGGGCGACTCGGTGCCGCCGCCGACCGGCTGGCCCTGCAGGACGTAGAGGCGAAGGACGAGCGGCAGCGGCCACTTGCCGGTGTCGCTCAGGTAGAGCAGTGCGTTGAAGAACGCGTTCCAGTGGCTGACGGCGTAGAACAGTGCGACGACCGCGAGGACCGCCTTGGACAGCGGCAGCACGATCCGGATCAGGATCGCGAAGTCGCCGGCGCCGTCGATCCGGGCGCTGTCCAGCAGTTCCGCCGGGATGTTCTGGAAGAAGTTGCGCAGGACCAGGAAGTTGAAGGCGCTGACCAGGCCCGGGACGATCAGCGACGTGTACGAGTTGTACATCCCGAGCGCCTTGACCAGCAGGAAGTTCGGGATGATGCCGGCGCCGAACAACATGGTGAACAGGACGGCGGTGAGGATGAAGCGTCCGGCGACGATCGGCCGGCTGAGTCCGTACGCGAGCGCGATCGTGACGACCATGTTGAGCGCCGTACCGACCACGGTGATGGCCGCGCTGACCAGCAACGCATGGCTGACCACGCCTCCGGCGAAGATCGTCCGGTACGCCGCCAGCGTCGGCTCGCTCGGGAACAGCGGAATGATGCCGCCGCGTCGCGTGATCTCGGACTCGCCGGCCAGACTCGTCGCCAGGATGTTGACGAACGGGTAGAGCACCAGCAGACAGACGACCGCGATCACCACACCCTTGAGCGCGAGCCCGGCCTTCGTCGGCGCCTCCATCCACGGCGGCCGCTGCGAGGTCTTCATCGGCTGTAGATCCCTTCGTGGCCGAAGCGGTGGGCGAGTTTGTTCGCGCCGAGGATGAGCACCAGGCCGATCACGCCCTTGACCAGACCGACCGCGGCCGCCGGGCCCCACTGGCCGTCGAGGACGCCGTGGAAGTAGACGTAGGTGTCGAGGACCTCGGCCGCGTCCGCGCCGACGGCGTCACGCTGGAGCAGGATCTGCTCGAAGCCGACCGACAGGATGCTGCCCAGGTTGAGGATGAGCAGCAGCAACGTGACCGGCACGATGCCCGGCAGCGTCACGTGCCACAGCCGCCGCCACCGGTCCGCGCCGTCGATCGCCGCGGCCTCGTAGTGCTCGGTCTCGATGTTCAGCAGCGCGGCGAGGTAGATGATCGTGCCCCAGCCGGCGTCCTTCCAGATCAGCTGCAACGTCACCAGCCACGGGAAGAAGCCCGAGCTGGTCATCAGGTCGACGCGCGGCAGCCCGAGATCGCCGAGCAGTTGGGGGAGCAGGCCGGTGCCGCCGATCAGCTGCTGGCTGATCGAGATCAGGATCACCCAGCCGATGAAGTGCGGCAGGTACACGACGCTCTGCACGAATCGCCTGATCTTCGGGCTGACAATGCTGTTCAGCAGCAGCGCCAGTCCGATCGGGGCCGGGAAGAACAGCACCAGCTGGAGTACGGCGAACTTCAGCGTGTTCAGCAGCGCGCGGTAGAAGTCCGGCTCGGCGAACACGGCGAAGTTGCCGAAGCCGACCCACGGACTCTCCTTGAACCCGAGGTACGGCTGGTAGTCCTGGAAGACGATCACGTTGCCCAGCAGCGGCACGTAGTGGAACACCACGAAGAACAGGAAGCCGGGCAGCACCAGCAGCAGCATCACGCGATCACGCCGCAGCCGCGCCAACAGCCCGCCGCCGGGCTTGGCCGGACGGGCGGCCTTGCGGGCGGAACGGCTCGCTGCGCGACTCGCGGCGCGGTCCGGTGCGCGGCCGGAGGATCGGCTGACGCGATGCATGATGCGCCTCCTGATAGTAAACGGTTGCTATCCCGGGTGGCAGTAACCATGAAACGTTCACCGCCTTGCTGTCAAGGACTTGGAGAACATGTCTTGACCATTGGCCGTCGAGCTGCCTACGGTTTCTAGTAACCGTTTACTAGGAGTGAGTCGTGCCGAATCCTGACACCGACCCGGGCAGCCGTCCGCGGTTGCGCACCCTCGTGGCGATGCCTGCGGAGACCTGGTCGGAGGTATTCACCCCAGCAACCCGCGAGCGCCTGCAAGCGTCCGCCGAGTTGCTCGGCCTCGACTGCGCCGGCTGCGACGAGGAGAACCTGGCCGGCGGGAGTTCGGTCGGCGGGAGTTCGGCCGGCGCTGGGCGGCCGCGGTTGGTGTCGTCGTTTGCTGAAGTGGCGGACGAGTTGGCCGAGGCCGAGGTGCTCCTGACCGGGTGGGGTTGCCCGCGGATCACTCCCGACGTACTCGATGCGGCGCCGAAGCTGCGGGCGATCGTGCACGCGGCCGGGACGATCAAGACGTTCGTCGACGCCGACGTGTTCGAGCGCGGGATCGAGGTGTCGTCTGCGGCCGCGGCGAACGCGATCCCGGTCGCCGAGTTCACGCTGGCGGCGATCGTGCTCGCGGGCAAACGCGCCTTCCGGCACCGCGACTGGTTCCGCGAGTCCGGCGTCAAACGACCGTTGCCCGGGGCCCCGGTTCTGGGCGCACTCGGTACGACGGTGGGCGTCCTCGGCGCATCGCGGATCGGCCGATTGGTACTCGAGCGGTTGCGGGATCTCGACGTGACGGTGCTGGTGAGCGATCCCTACCTGAGCCCGTCGGAAGCGGCCGCGCTCGGGGCCGAGTGGTGCGACCTTCCGACCCTGTTCGCGGCGAGCGACATCGTGACAGTGCACGCGCCCTTGCTGCCCGAGACCGAGGGGCTGGTGTCGGCGGAGCTGCTCGCGTCGATGCCCGACGGCGGTGTGCTGATCAACACGGCCCGCGGTGGGCTGGTCGATCACGCCGCGCTGGAACGCGAATGCGTGTCCGGCCGACTGGACGCCGTACTCGACGTCACCGATCCCGAACCCCTGCCGCCGGACTCATCGCTCCTCCACGCGCCCAACGTCTTCATCACCCCGCACATCGCAGGTGCCATGGGCAACGAAACCACCCGCCTGGGCGACGCCGCAGCCGCCGAAGTCGAGCGCCTAGCGGCCGGCCATCCACTGGCCCACGCCATCACCCGCGACGACCTCAACCGCATCGCATGAAAAACCAACCGGCCAAGGGCGCCACCCCAGCCCGCGCGCACCAGCCTCGCGGTCCGCACGAGCCTCGCGGTGCGCGGTGTGTCGCACGGCGCGGGGTTATCCGCTCGTTTCGGGGGTTCTGCGTTCGTAGACCAGTGGAGAACCCCCGACTGGAGGGGATAACCCCCGGCGGTGCGCGGGAGCTTCGCGGGGCGCGGTGCGTCGTACGGCGTGGGGTTATCCGCTCGTTTCAGGGGTTCTACCCCCGTATGTCAACGGAGAACCCCCAACTGGCGGGGATAACCCCTCGTGTGGCGCGTGTGGGAGTGCAGGGCGTCGAGTGGGACGAGGTGGGCGTGAGGGTTCTGGCTGGCGGGGCTGCCGAGCGGTTGCGGGGGCCGGCGCAGGTGGACTGGTTGTGGATGGGGGACGCATGAGTGGCGGGATGCGGTTGCCGGCGCCGGATCGGCTGGTGTCTTCGCGGACGGGGTATACGCGGGAGACCTGGCTCAAGGTGGCTGATCAGCTGCTCGACTCCTTGGTGCCGTGGTTCTCGGCGAGTGGGGCGCAGGTGCGGTTGCCGGGGCGGGGGAGTTGGTCGGGGGCGGACTGTGACGGGCTGGAGGGGTTCGCTCGGTCGTTCCTGTTGGCTGCGTTCCGGATCGCGGCCGGTCAAGTCGATGAGCGATTGGTCGAGCGGTACGCGCGGGGGCTCGTGGCCGGTGCGGCGGGGGACTGGCCGCGGTTGACGCCGTGCTCGCAGCAGATGGTCGAGGCGGCGGCGATCGCGGTCGGGCTCCACGAATCGCGCGAGTGGTTGTGGGATCGGTTGGACGATCGCGAGCAGGGGCACGTGGTCGACTGGCTGAGCGGGTTCGTCGGGTCGCGGACGTGGGACAACAACTGGCGGCTGTTCCAGGTGGTCGGCGAGCAGTTCCTCGCGTCGGTCGGAGCGCCGTACTCCCAGGACGACATCGATGCGGGCCTCGACCGGATCGAGGACTGGTACGTCGGTGACGGGTGGTACTCCGATGGCCCCGGGCAGAACTTCGACCACTACATCGGGTGGGCGATGCACCTCTACCCGGGGCTATGGACCCGCATGGCCGGTCCCTCGGCCGATGGCAGGCTGAAGCTCTATCGCGAGCGTCTGCACCGGTTCCTCGAAGACGCCGTCCACCTCACCGGTACGGATGGCGCGCCGATCCACTTCGGTCGTTCACTCTGCTACCGGATGGCCACCGCAGCGCCGTACTGGATGGGTGCGCTCCTCGACGCCACCCCGCTCACCCCGGGCCAGACTCGTCGGCTCTGCTCCGGCACGCTCCGCCACTTCGTCGACAACGGCGTCCCCGACGAGCGCGGTCTGCTGAATCTAGGCTGGCATCACCACTACCTGCCCACAACTCAGCCGTACTCCGGCCCGGGCTCGCCGTACTGGGCCTCGAAAGGTTTCCTCGGCCTGCTCCTCCCAGCGGATCACGCCGTCTGGACCGACCGCGAGGAGGCGCTCCCGCTCGACAATCACGATCAGATCCGCCCGATGCCGGCGCCGGGTTTCCTCATCCAGTCCACCCAGCACGACGGTCTGGTCCGCCTCCTCAACCACGGCGGCGACCACAACGCCGAAGGCGATCCGCACTACAACCGCCTGGCGTACTCGACGCGCACCGGCCCCGAGTTCACCGACCACGCAGTCGACAACTCGATCGTCCTCGACAGCGCGCCCGCCGGCCGACGGCGGATCAGACGTATCGCCGTGGCGGCAAGTGGAGCGGCCTCGTGGTGGACGACGGAGGACGCGCGGATCGAGGTCGCGAGCGTCGTGCACGGCCGGATCGAGGTGCGCTGTGTGCTGGTCGACGGACCGGAAGGGATCGTGCGTCACGGCGGGTATGCGGTGGCGCACGAGGACATGCCGGCCGAGGCAGTCGCCGACGGATGGGCGCAGGCGACCCGCATCGATCGGCTGACGAGTGTGGTGGTCGGACTGCACGGGTACCAGCGGGTCGACGTACGGCGTGGGCTCGACACGAACGCGTTCGGCCCGCACTCCGCCACGCCGTACCTCGAGGCTCAGCACCGCGGAGAAGGTCCGCAGGTGCTGGTGTCCGCGGTGGTACTGTCCGGCGACACGGTCTGGCCGGAGGCGCTGGCCGAGAGCATCGCCGTGACGGTGGACGGGCTGCACGTCACCATCCGGTTCGCCGACGGCACGAGGGCCGACGTACAGCTGGGTGAGGAGGTGGGTGATGGCGGCGGATCAGCCCCGGTCGCGGGCGCGCCGGCGTGACCCCGAGGCCGCCCGGACGATCCGCGACGTGGCCGCCCGGGCCGGTGTCTCCACCGCCACCGTCTCCCGCGTTGTCAACGGCAACTATCCGGTCGCCGCCTCGACCCGCGCGGCCGTCGAACGTGCGATGCGTGACCTCGGGTACGTCGCGAACGCGCACGCCCGCGCGCTGGCCGGCTCGACCACCCGCGTGGTCGGCATCGTCGTCAGCGAGATCGTCGACCCTTTCTTCGCCTACATTGCCCGTGGCGTCCAGTCCGAGGCGCTCGCCTCCGGCCGGCTCTGCCTGGTCTGCTCGACGCAGGGCGGTGAGTCCGCCGAGCTGCGGTTCGTCGACCTGCTGCTCGAGCAGCGTGCCGACGCGGTGATCCTGGTCGGCGGCGCGGTCGAGGACAAGGAGTACTTCGCCGCGGTCGGCCAGCGTGCCCGCCAGCTCGCGAGCAGTGGTTCGAGCCTGGTCCTCTGCGGCCGGCCCGGGCTCGAGACCGGCGTACCGGCGTACGCGGTGGAGTACGACAACATCGGCGGCGCCGCGGCGATCACCGATCTGCTGCTCAGCGCGGGCCACACCAAGATCCTGTACCTCGGCGGCCCGACCTTGCTCTCCACGACGACGGCCCGGTTGACCGGGTTCCGGCAGGCTTTCGCCGCCCGCAAGCTCGAGCACGATCCCGCCCTGATCCGCACCGGTGCGTTCGGCCGCCAGTGGGGCTACGAGCAGACGCTGCGCGCGCTCGACGACGGCCTCGACTTCACCGCGATTTTCGCCGCCAACGACATCGTCGCCGCCGGCGTGTACGTCGCCCTGCGCGAGCGCGGCCTGCGGATCCCCGAGGACATCTCGGTCGCCGGGTACGACGACGTACCCGTGGCCACCGAACTGCAGCCGGCGCTGACCACCGTTCGGGTACCGCTCGAGGAACTCGGACGGGCCGCCGTCCGGGCCGGGCTGGCCGGTCAGGAGCCGAGCGCGGACCCGTTCGCGCACCAGCAGCCGATGACGACACTGGGGACCGTCGTCGTGGTCCGCGACTCGGTCGGGCCGCCGGCGTCGCGATGATCACGCACAGCTAACTCCCAGGAACTGCCGCCCTCGGTGACCAGCGCAATTCACAGCGTGATCAGCGGTGACACTATGTCAGGACCATGTGCGTCCGGTGTCTCAGCGTGACGATGGAGTGCTTGACATACCGGTGAGGACGTCTGAGACTCAGCTCACTTTCGCGATCCGAGAGCGCTCTCAATCCCCTCACGTTTCAGGGAGCCTGAACCATGCGGCCCAGTGTCCGCTATCGCCCCGTAGCCGGACTGCTCGGCTGTGCCGCGATCCTGCTCGCCACCGCCTGCGGTGGCGGATCCGGCGCCGACGGTGCCGGCAAGGCCGCCGACGGGCCGCAGATCGAACTGACCATCGCCACCTTCAACGAGTTCGGGTACGACGACCTGTACGCGGAGTACGAGGCGCAGCATCCGAACATCAATATCGTCGAGCAGCACGCCAAGACCGTCGACGACCACGTCAAGAACCTGGACGCCAACCTCGCCTCCGGATCCGGCCTGGCCGACATCGAGGCGATGGAAGTCAGCTGGATCTACAAGTACCTGGCCAAGGCGGACAAGTTCGTCGACCTGCGCCAGTACGGCGGGGACGACCTGAAGAGTCGCTGGCTGGACTGGAAGGTCGCCGGCGCCACCACGGCCGACGGGAAGATCATCGGCTACGGCACCGACATCGGGCCGGAAGCGATCTGCTACCGCCGCGACCTGTTCGCGAAGGCTGGGCTGCCGACCGATCGCGCCGCGGTCGCGAAACTCTTCCAGGACTGGCCGTCGTACTTCGCCACCGGGCGGAAGTTCAAGCAGAAGGTGCCCGGCTCGGCGTGGTACGACTCCGCGGTGCTGACCTGGGAAGCGATGCGCAACCAGCTGATCCAGGCGTACTACTCGAACCAGGACCGCTTCCTCGGCGACGAGAACCCGCTGCTCAGGAAGACCTGGGACCAGGTGGTCGCGGGCAGCAAGGACGGCCTGTCCGCGCGGCTACCCGCCTGGAGCGACGCGTGGAACGCTGCCTTCCGGACCGACAAGTTCGCGACGATGGCGTGCCCGGGCTGGCTGCTCGGTGTCATCCAGGACAACGCGGGCAGCTACGGCAAGGGCAAATGGGATGTCGCGGATGTGTTCCCCGGCGGCGGCGGGAACTGGGGCGGCTCGTACCTGACCGTGCCGGTGCAGTCGCCGGAGCCGGAGGAAGCCGCGAAGCTCGCCGCCTGGCTGACCGCGCCGGAGCAGCAGATCAAGGTGTTCAAGAAGATCGGCTCGTTCCCGTCCACGCTCGACGCGTACGACGATCCGCAGGTGACCTCGCAGGTCAACGCGTACTTCAACAACGCGCCGGTCGGGAAGATCTTCGTGAACCGGGCGCAGAACGTGATCCTCAAGCAACACAAGGGTCCGCGCGACGGCGAGATCAACCAGATCTTCAGCGCGGCGCTCGCCCGCGTCGACAACGGCAAGCAGTCCCCGGACTCCGCGTGGGACCAGGCGGTCGACCAGGCGGACACGGTCGCGAACACCCGCGCCGGAAGCTGAGCGCCGGAGCGGAACCGGGCGTGCGGGAGAAAACTGCCAACACGCCCCTTCAGGCGGCCAATGACTGACGCGCGATCGACCGGGGAGGTACTACGGTGTGAACGCGAGCCAATCGAGAACTGAGGAGGGCCGATGAACGAGTCTGGTTCTCCGACGCTGGAACAGGTCGCCGCCGTCGCGGGGGTGTCGCGGGCCACCGTCTCCAGGGTCGTGAACGGTTCGCCGAAAGTCCTTCCCCAGACGGTCGCCGCGGTCGAACAGGCGATCCGCCAGCTCGGCTACGTCCCGAACCGAGCGGCCCGCGCGCTGGTGACCCGGCGTACGGACTCGATCGCGATCGTGGTGCCGGAGCCGGACAGCCGGGTGTTCTCCGACCCGTTCTTCGCGGGCATGCTGAGCGGTGTCAGCCGGACGCTCGCGCCGACGTCGTCGCAGCTCGTGCTGCTGATCGAGCCGGCCTCAGAGCCGACCGGAGCCGACGACCAGCGGCTGCTGCGGTACCTGCGCGGCGGGCACGTGGACGGGGCGATCATCATCAGCCACCACGGGCGCGACAACATCCTCCAGGAGCTCGCGCAGTTGCCGCTGCCGATCGTGTTCAGCGCGCGGCCGCTCGGGGTCGATGTCGCGGTCGCCAGCGTGGACGTCGACAACGTGGCCGGGGCGCGGACCGGCGTACAGCACCTGCTGGACATCGGGCGGCGGAAGGTCGCCACCGTCGCCGGGCCGCTCGACATGACGGCGGGCATCGACCGGTTGACCGGGTACCAGGAAGTGATGAAGGAGGCCGGTCTGCCGGAGATGGTCGCGTACGGCGACTTCACGGCCGACGGTGGTGAACACGCGACCCTGCGGTTGCTGGACGACCACCCGGATCTCGACGGACTGTTCGTCGCCTCGGACCTGATGGCAACCGCCGCCCTCCGCGTCCTGTCCCAGCGCGGCCGCCGCGTCCCCGCCGACGTCGCGGTCGTCGGCTTCGACGACTCGGTCCTGGCCACCACGACCACCCCGAAACTCACCACGGTCCGCCAACCGGTACAGCAACTAGGCGCCCGCCTCGCCGAAATCCTCCTCGCCAAAATAGCCGGCGCCCACCTCACCACCCCCGAGATCTACAACACCGAACTAATAATCCGCGACAGCGCCTGACCGAACAGCACTCCCCAACTCACGGCGGGTCGTTCTGGAATTGGAACTGGACTCGGATGGTGTCGTTGAGGGGGAGGACGAGGGTGGTGTCGGAGGGGTTCCAGTGTTGGGGGACGAGGAACAGGCGGTTCTGGCCTACGACCAGGAGGCGGAGGCCTCGGTAGCGGTAGTTGAAGGATTGGCCGGCGCCGGGGCGAAGCACCGTTTCTTCGATGCCGGGGGAGCGGAGGGCGAGTTTCTCCTTGGTGTCGAGGATGACGACCGGGAACTGGTTCAGGTCGCGGGCGTCGGCCTTCGCGAGACCGCGCCCGGAGTACTGCGCCGTGGTCGCGGTGCCCCAGAACGCGCACGTGACGGTCACGACCGCGAGCAGCACGATCAGGATCCGTTGCGGACCGAGCGTCGGGTCGGTCTTGCGGCGAAGGTAGGTGAGGTACGCGAGCGCCGCCGCGGACAGACCGATGACGGCGGGAACGATCAGCGCGTAGTACGGAAGGTGCCGCAGCAGCGGGAACGCGAGCAGCGCGGCGACGCCGAGGATGAGTACGACGACCGTGACCCGCGCGGCACGACGTACGGTGACGGCGGTCGGGCGGATCGCGTTGTGCAGCAGGAGCGCGGCGACCGCGAGCAGTGTGATCACGAGGAGCGGGACAAGCAGCGGTTGGGGGCTGCGCATCACGTAGTCCTGCGTACTCAGGCCGATCGTGTCGACGTCGATCCCGAAGTACTCGTACTGCGAACGCGCGGACACGTAGCCGAAGTAGAACAGGAGCGCGCTGAGCAGCGTCACCGGCGTGATGATGCCGGCGGCGAAACTGACCCAGCGCTCGGCCTGCGACCGCTCGTCCGCCATCGGTCATCCGCCAGAGGGCGTCGGCGCTGTCTCGGTCGGCGTCGTCTCGGTCGGCACTGTCTCGGTCGGCGATGACTCGCGAGGTTGCGCGGTCAGACCGATCTGGCTGCCGCCGAGGCCCTTCAGATCGTCGCACTGCTGCTGGGTCTGGCAGGTCGCGACCGCCGGAATGACGAGCGTGACGCTGCCGCTGTCGGCGACCTGCTTGAAGCCGACCCAGCATTGCGGCAGGTTCTGCGCCGTCCACTCCAGACCTTCGCAGGACTGCTCGTTGCCGGTGCATCCGGACTGGTCGACCTCGAAGATTCCTTTCGGGTCGAAGAACGGCGTACCGAGTTTGATCGTCACGCCGTCGGGGATGTCGCCGGCGAGCCAGCTGATCGGGTTGCAGTTCGATCCACCGTCGGGGACGCCGCCGATCGGGAGGGACGCGATCTCGAGCGACGGTTTGGCCTGCTGTTGCTGGGTCGACTCCGCAGTGGTCGGTTCCGGGCTCGGCGCCGGCTCGCTGGTGTTCTCCGCCGTGCTGGTGGCGTCCGGCGGTGACGACCCGCTAGACGTGTCGGAGCATCCCGAGACCAGCAGGACGATCACGGAAACGGTCACTGCCCAGGCGCGCATACCGACCACCCCCAGCATCAGGATGGCCCCGCGCGCAGACCGCGACAACCTTTTGTTCACGCTCCGCTGCGACAACTGTCGATTCAGGTCACACGCGTGGTATTTCTGAAGGAAAGGGGGGCTTCATGACCGACCATGAGATCCGGATCGCGCTGGTTCTGAACGGTGGCGTCAGCCTGGCGGTCTGGATGGGCGGAGTGACACACGAGCTGGACCTGATCCGGCGGGCGTCCGGCGCCTCGGATGCGCCCGGCCCACAGCCGTACGACGCTGTTCTCGCGGACCGCTGGCGGGAGTTGTGCCGGCGCGGCGAGGAGCGGCGGCGGGTGGTCGTCGACGTGATCGCGGGAACGAGCGCGGGCGGCCTCAACGGATCGCTGCTGGCCACCGCGATCGCGAACGGCTCGACCCTCGACCCCGACGGCTCGCACAGCGCCGAGGGTGCCAACGGCCCGTGGCTGCGACAGAAATGGGTCGCCCTCGGCTCGCTCGACGTCGGCAAGCTGGTCCCGTCCGCGGGCGTGAAGTCGACGTCGGTGCTGGACGGCAAGTACTTCCTGCAGCAGGTCGAGGAGCTGCTGAAAGATGTGGCCGACGCGGGCGACAATGACGCCGAGGAGCCGGTGACGCTGTTCGTGACGGCGTCCGGGCTCGGGGTGCAGCAGTTCGAGGCGAAGGACGCGGCGGGGCAAGCGTTCGTCGTACCCGATCATCGGTATCTGTACGGCTTCACGAGTGAGGACGCGCCGACGTACGACGGTAAGGCGCGGACGTTCACGGTCGAGGACAAGAACGGGCTGAAGGACACCGAACTGCTCGCTCGGGCAGCGCGGGCGTCGGCGTCGTTCCCGGCCGCGTTCGGGCCGGTGCTGGAGACACCGGAGCTCGCCGCGGAGCCGCCGCGGATCCAGCCGGGTCCCGCGGAGTCCGGCTCGTGGCTGGTGGACGGCGGCGTCCTCGACAACGCACCGTTCGGCCCGGTGCTCGACGTGGTCGCCCGGCGGCCGGTGAACGGCAAGGCGACCCGATACGTGCTGTACGTCGTACCCTCGGCCGGGATCGGTCGCGCGTCGACCGCGCTGGCGGGGGCGAAGGAGCCGAGCTGGCGGGTCGCGGCGTTGTCCGCGGTGCAGTTCCCGCGCGAGGTGGACTTCCGCTCCGACGTGGAACTGCTGGAGCGCTTGCTGCTCGAGGCGGACGCGTCCTGGTCGGACGCCCAGCGGCTCTTCGACCGTTGCCTGCAGCAACCTGAAGAGCGGGCCCGGTTGAAGGCCGCCGCGACGGCGTTGCAGCCGGCCTACTCGCGTGGCAGGGCGGCCGGCGGGGTGTGGGAAGCGGTGACCATCGCCGGCCACGACCAGTCGACGGTGCTGGACGCGGCGACCGCGCTGTCGGAGACGGAGATCGACGAGATCCTCGCGACCGAGCATCCGTGGGTTCCGGATCCGGATGGTTCGACGACCGCGTTGCGGGACGACGCCGACGGCAATCCGAGCTGGTTGTGGGGGACCGGTGCGGCCGAGCGGGTCGTGCGTTTGATCCTGCGCTCGCTGCGGTTCCGGATCAGTGCGGCTTCCAGCGACGATCGGGTGGCGCTCGACAAGCAACTATCTGCGGCGAGTGACTGCTTGCTGAAGGTGCAGGCGGTCCGCGACGCTCTCGACGTACAACTGGCTGCGGCTCATCTGGATCTTCGGCCGGCCGGTGGCGCGGACGCGGTCGCGGTCGGGCTGAACGACATCTTCGAGCAGTTGCAGATCCAGCGCGCCCTCGGCGACGCGCTCGCCGAGTTGGTCGCGGTGATCGGCCGGGAGCTCGTCGACACCGCGCTCGAGGTGGAGATCGTGTCCCGCTGTACGTCGGCCCGTACGCCGGAGCAGCGCAGCGCACCGTTCCAGTTCCTGCGACTCGGCCCGGACATCCCGCTCGCCGTACTCGATGAACTGGAGGCGGGGTCGATCGCGAACCAGCTCAGCGAACGGATCCTGTACGGCAGCCAGGTCGGGCACTTCGGCGCGTTCGGCGCGGCGGACTGGCGGCGGTGGGACTGGCTGATGGGTCGGCTGCACTGCGTCGCGCACCTCGGCTCGATGCTCGGCGCGGACGTCGACTGGATCCGCGAGACCCAGCGTCAGGTGCTGCAGGCCGAGGGCTGGGAGCTCGGCGCGGTCGCCGAGCGGATCGAACGGCTGGCGCGCGACTTCCCGGTCGAGGCCGGGATGGGCGCGCTGGTGACGATGCGGAACGAGCTCAACGTGTCGCCGGAAGGCCGGGCGATCACCCAGGGCATCGTGGACCGGATGGTCGACGTCTCGGGCGGTCTCGGCCCGCAGGTGGGCGACTGGGTGAAGGCATCCGCGGGCCGCAAGGAGAAGCCGACAGCGTGGCTGCTGCGGACCGCTCGCTGGTTCACGGAGCCTGCCCGGCAGACGATGTGGGAGCGGTTGGTGCGCGGCGCGAAGCTGAGTCCCGCACACCGGCCGCCGATCTTCGAGCCATGGTTGCCCGCAGCAACAGCTGCGGTGGGCGTAGCGTTGCTGATCGTCTCCGGTCTCGTCGACTCGGTCCGCGTCCTGGCCGCCGTCCTCGCCGGTGCGGTGCTCGCGCTGAGCGCCGTACTCGGCGTGGTCACCTGGTACGTACGCCGGGCGCGCCGGCGAATCCGCGCGTGGCTGGAGAAGCAGATGCCGGAGATCAGTCCAGAGTCACGAAATCGATGAGCTCCTCGACCCGGCCGAGCAGCGCCGGGTCGAGATCCGCGAAGCTGTTCACCTTCGACAGGATGTGCTTCCAGGCCGCGGCCACGTCGGCCTGGTCGGTGGCCGGCCAGCCGAACGCCTGCAGCACGCCCTTCTTCCAGTCCTGCCCGTGCGGGATCCGCGGCCAGGCCTTGATCCCGACCGCCGACGGCTTGACCGCCTCCCAGATGTCGATGAACGGGTGCCCGACCACCAGCACGTACGGGTTGCTCACCTGCGCCGCGATCTTCGACTCCTTCGAGCCCTCGACCAGGTGGTCCACCAGTACGCCGAGCCGCCGGCCGGGACCGGGCTGGAACCGGTTGACGATCGGGACCAGGTCGTCGACACCCTCGAGGTATTCGACGACGACACCCTCGATCCGCAGGTCGTCGCCCCAGACCTTCTCGACCAGTTCGGCGTCGTGCCGGCCCTCGACGTAGATCCGGCTGGCGCGCGCGACCTTCGCCCGGACGTTGTCGACGGCCACCGAGCCGGACGCCGTCCGGGTCTTCTTGGCCGGACCGGCCTTCTTCGGGGGTTTCAGGCTGACCGGTTTGCCGTCCAGCCAGAACCCGGGACCGAGTGGGTACGTGCGGATCTTGCCGTGCCGGTCCTCGAGGTCGACCACGCCGTGCTCCCAGCGCACGATCGCGCCGACGAACCCGGAGCTGGGCTCCTCGACGACCATGCCCTTCTCGATCTCGACCTCGACGGTCCGCCCGTTTTTCGGCTTCCGCCAGTCGCCCGCGAGGACGTCGTTCCCATACCTGTCAGCCACCAGGCAATGTTAATAAGTGGGAGCCGCATGCGTGGCCGTTGCCTGTCGGCTCGGCGCGGTGAGTGTGAGCACGAGGTACGTGAGGAACCCGACGACGAGACCGACGGCCCACGAGTAGTCGTACAGGGGTTTGAGGAACGGGATCAGGCCGTCGGTCGGGAACGGGCCGGCGCCCGGGTTCGAGTACGCGCCGCCGACCGCGAGCAGCGAGCCGAGCAGGGTCGCGACGACACCGCGCCAGTTCCAGCCGGCGGCGTACCAGTAGCGTCCGTTCGGCCCGTAGAGGTCGGCCAGGAACAGGTTGGTCCGGTCGATCATCCAGTAGCCCGCGATCAGGACGCCGGCCACGGATGCGAGCAGACCGCCGTAGAAGGACAGCCAGACGAAGATGTAGATCGACGGGTCCGAGATCAGCCGCCACGGCTGGATCACGATGCCGATCACGCCGGTCAGCAGTCCCGCGGTCTTGAAGTTCAGCCAGCGCGGCAACGCGTTCGCGAAGTCGTACGACGGACTGACGACGTTGGCCGCCACGTTGCAGGACATCGTCGCGAGGATCGCCATGATCAGACCGATCGTCACGACCACCGGGTTCTCGAACCGGCGGGTGAGCTCGACCGGGTCCCAGATCGCCGAGCCGTACAGCACGACGGTGCCGGAGGTGGTGATGATCGAGACCAGCGCGATGAACGACATCGTGGTCGGCAGGCCGATCACCTGACCCCAGACCTGCGCCCGCTGGCCTTTCCCGAACCGGGTGAAGTCCGGCATGTTCAGCGACAGCGTCGCCCAGAACGCGATCATGCCCATCAGCGCCGGCGGGAAGATCTTCCAGAAGTCGGCGCCCCAGCCGAGTTTCGACGGCTGCGACAGGATCGGCCCGAACCCGCCGGCCTTCACCAGGACCGCCACCATCAGCGCCAGGAACGCGACCGTCACCAGCGGCGCCGCCCAGTTCTCGAACCGGCGCAGGCCCTCGATGCCGCGGAAGATCAGCACCATCTGCAGCGCCCAGAAGAACAAGAAGCTGAGCCACATCGTCCACGGGTGCCCGCCGATCGCCGACGCGTCGGTCCAGCCCTTGCCGAAGAGTTCGCCGACGATCACGTAGATCGCCTGGCCGCCGATCCAGGTCTGGATCCCGAACCAGCCGCAGGCGATGAATGCCCGCAGCAACGCCGGGAAGTTCGCGCCGCGGACGCCGTAGAACGCCCGCGCGAACACCGGGAACGGGATGCCGTACTTCGTGCCCGCGTGACTGTTCAGCAGCAGCGGGACCAGCACGATCAGGTTCCCGAGCGTGATGGTCAGGAACGCCTGCAGCCAGTTCATCCCGAGCGCGACCAGCCCGGCCGCGAGCAGGTAGCTGGGGATGTTGTGCGCCATCCCCATCCACAGCGCCGCATAGTTGTACGTCGTCCAGGTCCGCTCCGGCAACCGTGTCGGAGCGAGCTCGGCGTTGGCGTACGGACTCCCGCCGAGGGCCTCGGGATCAGCTAGCTCGACACGTCCGTCGGAGTGCACGGTCTGCTCGGTCGTGACCACAAGTCCCACCTCATCCGGTTGGGCGAAGTCCGTTCCGAACAAGTTGCGCGACGACCGTTGTCCGTGTCAACGGACAACTAGGGAAACGCAGGCTCAGCTCGGGCCGAGGAGCGGGAGGCTCGGGCGTTGCGGCGTACCGAGGACCTGGTAGCCGCGGCGGATCGCGTCCTGGAGTTTGTCGACCGGCCACGGCCAGTCCTCGGTGTGCTTCAGCGCGTCGTCGAGGGAGGTGCCGGCGTGGTGCAGCGTGGAGATCGTGTTGGCGACCTTGCCGAGCTCGATCGCCTGGTCGTGGGCGAACTCGAGGTCCACGACGGCGCCGTGCCCGGGGACGATCTTCGCGTCCGCCGGCATCATCCCGACCACCGCCTGGATCGTGTCCGGCCACTCCAGCGGGAACGAGTCCGCGCCGTACGACGGAGGCGCCGACTCCTCGAGCAGGTCACCGACGAAGAACACGTCGACGTCGGGGACGACCACGACCGCGTCGCCCGAGGTGTGCGCGTTGCCGACGTGCACCAGCTCGACGCGGCGGTCGCCGAGGTCGATCACCTTGGCCGCCGCGAACGTCGTACCCGCGAGGTTCTCCTCGGCGGCCGCGTTCTCGTGCAGGTAGACCTCGGCCTCGGTGAACACGCTGTTGCCGACCACATGGTCGAAGTGCGCGTGCGTGTTGACGACGAACTTCACCGGTACGTCGGTCAGCTCGCGAATGTGCTCGCGGAGCTGCTCGGCCTCCTCGGTGGTGGCCCGGGTGTCGATCACCACGGCGCCGTCCGACCCGACGACCAGGCCGACGTTCAGGTCCCACTCGTCGTACCGGCGGACCCAAGTGCGGTCGCCGAGCTCCGTCCACGTACTCATGGCCCCGACACTACTGGGGCGCTACTTGCTCAGTACGTCGCCCCTCGCGACCTGGTCCCGCTTGACGCCGCGCAGCAGTACGCCGACGTTGTCGCCGGGCTGCGCGGTCTGCACGATCTTGCGGAACATCTCGAGACCGGCCACCTCGACCTGCAGCAGCGGCTGCCCGGCGCGGCTGATCAGCACCTGCTCGCCGACCATCACCGTCCCGGCCTGCACCCGCCCGGTGACGACGGTGCCGCGCCCGGTGATCGAGAACACGTCCTCGACCGCCATCCCGAACGCCCCAACCGGCAACGTGTCCTGCGGCCGCGGTGGCTCCGGGAAGCTGTTCGGCTGCGAGTGCCCGCGCGCCAGCATCTCCTGCGGATCCATCGAGTTCGTCCGCTTCCAGAACTTCCAGCCCATCCCTTGAGAGTAGTGGTTGGCAAGGCTCTCCCGCGGACCTAGAGTCGCAAGTGTTCCGAACGGAATTCCGAAACTTTCGAAGGGTGGCCGGTGTGACGACACGACGTGCTGTGGTGGTCAGGGGTGGCTGGGAAGGTCACTCCCCGGTCGAGGCGACCGACCTGTTCATCCCCTTCCTGAAGGAGAGCGGTTACGACGTCACCGTCTCCGACAGCACCGCGGCGTACCTGGACCTGGACGGCGTCGACCTGGTGCTGCAGTGCGTGACGATGAGCGACATCGAGCCCGAGCACTTCAAGGGCCTGGAGGCCGCGATCCGCCGCGGCACCGGGTTCGCCGGCTGGCACGGCGGCATCGTCGACTCGTTCCGGAAGAACTCCGACTACAGCTTCATCACCGGCGGGCAGTTCATCTCGCACCCGCACGGTTTCAACGACTACCGGGTCGACGTGGTCGCCGATCACCCGATCGTCGAGGGCATCAAGCACTTCGACGTACACACCGAGCAGTACTACGTGCACGCCGACCCGACCAACAACGTCCTCGCCACCACGACGTTCGAGGCGCACCCGGACTACCCGTGGATCGAGGGTGCCGTGATGCCGGCCATCTGGACCCGCACCTGGGGCGAGGGCAAGGTCTTCGTCTGCACCGTCGGCCACAAGCTGGACGACCTGGAGACGCCCGAGGTTCGCACCATCATCGAGCGGGGGCTGCTGTGGGCGAGCAAGTGACCAACATCGGCATCGTCGGCACCGGTGTCATCTCCGGCACGTACCTCGACCACCTGGGCAAGCTCCCTGGCGTCGACGTGGTCGCGGTCGCCGACCTGGACGTCTCCCGCGCCCAGGCGATCGCCGACAAGTTCCCGAGCATCCGCGCGCTGTCCCCGGCCGAGTTGTACGCCGCCGACGACGTCGAGATCGTCCTCAACCTGACCATCCCGGCCGCGCACGCCCCGGTGCACCAGGCCGCGATGGAAGCCGGCAAGCACGTGTACGGCGAGAAGCCGCTCGCCGTCGACCGTACCGAGGCCGAGCCGCTGCTCAAGTACGCCGCCGCGAACAACCTCCGGGTCGGCTGCGCACCGGACACCGTGCTCGGCACCGGTACCCAGACCGCCCGAGCAGTGATCGACCGTGGCGACATCGGCGTACCGCATGCAGCCTTTGCTGCCTTCACCACTCCCGGCCACGAGCTGTGGCACCCGGCGCCGGAGTTCTACTACCAGCCCGGTGGCGGCCCGGTGCTCGACATGGGCCCGTACTACGTCACCAGCCTGGTCACACTGCTCGGTCCGGTACGTCGGGTCACCGCACGGGCCGGCCAGTCGAAGCAGGAGCGCGAGATCCACTCGGGTCCGCGGGCCGGCACCAAGTTCCCGGTGGAGGTGCCGACGCACGTCACCGGCGTACTGGAGCACGAGTCCGGTGCGCTGACGACCGTACTGATGTCCTTCGACGTCTGGGCGGCCCGGCTGCCGCGGATCGAGATCCACGGGACCGAGGGCAGCCTGTCGGTGCCGGACCCGAACGGTTTCGACGGCACCGTCGAGATCGCGACGGCCGCGCAGCGTGACTGGACCGAGGTCCCGGTCGCCGGTGGGTACGCCGGAGCGGGCCGCGGCGTCGGCGTCGCGGACATGGCCCGGGCCCTCCGTAACGGTGAGCCGCATCGCGCTGACGGAGCGTTGGCGTACCACGTGCTCGACGTACTCGAGTCGTTGCTCGAGGCGGCGGTCCAGGACCAGCCCGTGGACGTCGCGAGTACGGTCGAGCGTCCGGCCGCCGTACCGTTGGGGGCGTCCCCCGAGACCGCCTGAGACCCGCCCCACGCCGCCACGCGTCAGTGCGAGCTCCTACGGCTCGGTAGACTGGCACTCGGAACTTTCGAGTGCCAGTGTCGATCGAGAGAGGGTGTGCGCGCGTGCTGGACGAACGCAAGCTCGATGTGCTCCGCGCCATCGTCGAGGACTACGTGGCGACCCACGAGCCGGTCGGTTCGAAGACGCTCGTGGATCGTCACAACCTCGGAGTCTCCCCGGCCACTGTGCGTAACGACATGGCCGCGCTGGAGGAGGAGGGGTACATCACCCAGCCGCACACCAGCGCGGGGCGGATTCCGACCGATGCTGGGTACCGGCTGTTCGTGGACAAGCTCAGCACGGTCAAGACGCTGTCGGTCGCCGAGAAGAAGGCGATCACGTCGTTCCTGGCCGGTGCGGTCGACCTGGACGACGTCGTCCGGCGGACGGTCCGGCTGCTCGCGCAGATCACCCGCCAGGTCGCCGTCGTGCAGTACCCCTCGCTGAACCGGTCGAGTGTCCGGCACATCGAGGTCGTCACGATGACCCCGCGGCGGTTGCTGCTGGTGCTGATCACCAGCAACGGCCGCGTCGAGCAGCGCCTCGTCGAGCACCCGCACGACGTCGAGGAGCAGCTGATCGCGGACCTGCGGTCCCGGCTGAACACGGTGCTGGCCGGCCAGCGCCTGACCGATGCGACCACATCCCTGGCCGGGGTCCCGGAGCTGTTCGCTCCGGCCGACCGGTCGCTGGTCGCGTCGATCGTCACCACGCTGCTCGAGGCGTTCACCGACGAGGTCGGCGAGCAGCGGATCGCGGTCGGCGGCGCCGCCAACCTGACCCGGTACGGCGACGACTTCGAGCGCAACGTCAAGCCGGTGCTGGAGGCGCTGGAGGAGCACGTCATCCTGCTCAAACTGCTCGGTGAGGCCACCAATCCGCAGACCCTGACGGTCCGGATCGGCCACGAGAACCCGTTCGAGGAGCTCGCCACCACCTCGGTGGTCGCGACCGGATACGGGTCGAAGTCGGAGGCGCTGGCCACCCTCGGCATCGTCGGCCCGACCCATATGGACTACCCGAGCACGATGGGCGCCGTGCGCGCCGTCGCGCGCTACGTCAGCCAGATCCTGGCCGACTCCTAAACGACAACAACCACTGGTCTGGAGTATGAGCACCGATTACTACGCCGTCCTAGGTGTCAGCCGCGACGCGTCACCGGACGAGATCAAGAAGGCGTACCGCAAACTGGCACGCCAGTACCACCCGGACGTGAACGACTCCGAGGACGCGCACCAGAAGTTCCAGGAGATCGGCCGCGCCTTCCAGGTGCTCAGCGACCCGCAGAAGCGGCAGATGCACGACCTCGGCGGCGACCCGTTCGCGACCGCCGGGGCCGGCGGGCCGGGTGGTCAGGGCTTCGGCCAGGCGTTCACCTTCACCGACATCATGGACGCGTTCTTCGGCCAGACCGGCGGGGCCACCCGCGGGCCGCGGCCGCGGACCCGGCGCGGCCAGGACGCGCTGATCCCGCTCCGGATCGATCTCGCCGAGGCGGCCTTCGGGACCACCCGCGAGCTCAAGGTAGACACCGCCGTACTGTGCCCGACCTGTAGCGGATCCGGCGCGGCGGCCGGCTCCGAACCGGTGACCTGCGAGATCTGCCACGGGCGCGGCGAGGTGACCCACACGCAGCGGTCGTTCCTCGGCGAGGTGCGGACGATGCGCCCGTGCCCGAACTGCCGCGGCTACGGCACCACGATCCCGAACCCGTGCGTCGAGTGCTCCGGCGACGGTCGCGTCCGCTCCCGGCGTACCGTCACGGTCAAGATCCCCGGCGGCGTCGACAGCGGCACCCGGGTGCAGCTGTCCGGTCAGGGCGAGGTCGGTCCCGGCGGCGGTCCGGCCGGCGACCTGTACGTCGAGATCGAGGTCGAGCCGCACGAGATCTTCACCCGCAACGGCGACGACCTGCACTGCACGGTCACGCTGCCGATGACGGCGGCCGCGCTCGGTACGACGATCGACCTGCCGACCCTCGAGGGCGAGACGACCCCGCTGGAGATCCGCCCCGGCACGCAGTCCGGCACCGCGGTCACGCTGACCGCGCGCGGCGTACCGCGGCTGCGGCACGCGGGGCGCGGCGACCTGATCGTGCAGGTGATCGTGGAGACGCCGACGAAGCTCGACGACGACCAGGCCGAGCTGCTCCGGCAACTCGCCGTCGCCCGCGACGAGGAGCGTCCGCAGGGCCAGGTCCAGGCCACCCACAAGGGCGTCTTCGGCCGCCTCCGCGACGCCTTCGGCGCCCACTAACCCGCACCTCCACCCACCCACCCACCCACCCGCGCGCCCGCTCCGCGCCCGGTGCCGTTTGAGGGGCCGGCCCCTCAAACGGCGGGAGGGCCCCTGGGATTTCGGGGGGGGAGGACCCATCCTTTGAGGGGCCGGCCCCTCAACGGCGGGAGGGCCCCTGGGATTTCGGGTCGCGCACCCAGCGTTTGAGGGGCCGGCCCCCAAACGGCGGGAAGGCCCCTGGAAATTCGGGGGGAGAACCCACCCCTTGAGGGGCCGGCCCCTCAAACGGTGGACGCTCGGACGGTCACGCTCGGATGGTGGAGGTGTTGGGACGATGGGGGTCGCGGTGTTCTTCCGTGCCGATCTGGCCGGCGAGGAGCTGACGCTCGACGGACCGGAGGGCCGGCATGCAGCCGTCGTACGGCGGATTGGGCCGGGCGAGCGCGTTCGGCTGACGGACGGGCGGGGCGCCTGGGCCGAGGGTGCCGTGGTTTCCGCTTCCAAGGCCGGCGTAACGGTGGCAGTCGACGTGCGGGGGAGTGAGCCGGCGCCGGCTCCCCGGGTCGTCGTAGTGCAGGCTGTGCCGAAGGGGGAGCGGGCCGAGCTCGCGGTCGAGATGCTGACCGAGGTCGGCGTCGACGTGATCGTGCCGTGGAACGCGGAGCGGAGTCAGTTCCGGGCCAACCCGGAGCGGGTCGAGAAGATGCTCGCGAAGTGGCGGGCGTGGGCGTTCGAGGCGAGCAAGCAGTCACGCCGTACCTGGTTCGCGGAGGTGGCTCCGGTCGCGACCACGGCCGAGGTTGCCGAGTTGCTGGCCGGCGCGGCGTTGCCCGTCGTACTGCACGAGGAGGCGACTACCCCGCTGGCGTCCCTGGAGGTTCCCCCCGCCGGTGACGTTGTGATCGTGATCGGCCCCGAAGGCGGGATCGCGCCGACCGAGCTGAAGAGCTTCGACGTCGACTCCGTCCGCCTCGGCGACACCGTTCTCCGTACTTCGACCGCGGGCGTCGCTGCGGCGGCCGCGCTGCTCGCCCGTTCCCGCTGGCGTTGAGCTGTTAGGTAGACTTCGAACACCATGGTTGTCGAGTCAGCGCGAGCGCGAACCCTGCAGCACGTCGCACCGGTCGACGTGCCGTTGCAGACGGCACTCGACGCGCTCGCGGATCCGGTCCGCCGCTCGATCCTGCGCGACCTCGCCGTCCACGACGACTGGACGCGCGCCTGCGGCACCTTCGACCTCCCGGTGAAGAAGGCAACGGCCAGTCACCACTTTTCCGTACTGCGCTCCGCCGGCCTGATCGAGCAGCGCGACGAAGGCGCCCGCCGCCTCAACCGGCTCCGCCGGACCGAGTTCGACCAGGCCTTCCCGGGACTGCTCGCCGCGACCATCGACCGCGCGGACTAGCTACTTCACCAGGCCTACTTCACGAGGATCGACTTGGAATCCGTGTCGGTGATCGTGCCGTCCGCCGCGGACACCAGGTAGACGCTGATCTGCCACGGGCCCGGGCTGAGCGTGAGCTGGAACGCGTACGGCGAGAACTTCATGCCTTCCTTCGTGCTGGTGAAGCTCTTCTTCGTCTCGCGGGTCTTCAGGTTCGTCGCCTGGTAGTTGACCGTCGCCTCGAACGTGTTCGCCACGCCCTGGACCGTGACCTGGTCCTCCCCGAGCACCTGGGCCTCTGCGGGCGACTCGATCCAGACGAAGGCCTGCACGTCCGCCGCCTGCGCGCGCCCGAGCGGCGCCGTGGCGTCGACCTGACCGAACAGCTTCGGCACCGACTGCCCGCCCTGCGTGACCTGGATCGGGGTCTGGTCGTCCTTCAACGCGCCCTGCACGGTGTACACCAGCTGCTGCGTCGCGACCTGCGCGACGTCGGCGTCCAGCGTGGTCTTCGGCAGCTGCTTGAAGTCGACCGTCACCAGGCCGTTCGACCGCGTCACGGTGTTCACCGCGGCGCCGCGCCAGACCGTGAAGTAGTCCGGGTCGTCCGGCCGCTTCGTGGTCATGATCCGGACCGCCTCCTCGGCCGGCCGGCCGCTGACCTTGGCCCAGGTGCGGTACAGGCGGGTCGCGGTCTTCTTCCGGGCGCCGACCTGCTGACCCATCCAGTAGACCGGAACGAGCGCGTTGCTGACGGCCTGCTCGGGCGCGCCGGTTGTGGTCGGCGGAATGGCCTTGTACGGCGGGATGGTGGTGGCCCCAATCGACGCCCCGGTCGACGCCTCGGACGAGGCCTCGGGCGAGACCACCGACGGTGCCGGCGAGGGTTGCGCGACCGACGGGGTCCGGCCCTGCGGTACGGCGGACGCGGTGGCCGTCGTACCAGAACCGGCGACCGTGTCGCCGTCGTTGGCGGTGTTGTCGCTGCCGGTGAAGACAGTGAAGGCGCCGATCGCCGCCGCGGTGCCGACAGCGGCCACACCGGTGGTCAGGAGCCAGGGGCGCCGGTGGACGGGCCGGCGCTGGGCGTGCGCGCGGGCGCGGATCTCCGGCAGGGCGTCGGCGGGCTCGATCCGGTCGGCCTCGTCGTGCAACGCCCGCCGCATCAGGTCGTCGAACGGGTCGTTCGGCGTGCTGTCGTTCATGCGTTCTGCTCCAGGAGCTGGCGCAGCGATTTCGTCGCGCGCGCGGCATGGCTTTTCACGGAGCCCCGGCTGATGCCCATCGTGTCCGCGATCTCGGCTTCCGACAGGTCACCGTAGTACCGGAGCACCATCACGGTGCGCTGCTTCTCCGGCAGCGTCCGCATCGCCTCGATCACGCGGTCCGTCTCCGCGCTGCGCAGTACCGCCTGTTCGGCGCTCGGCTCGTCGGGGAGGGCCTTGGGGGTGTGTTTGTCCACGACGATCAGGTGGCGTTGCCGGGACCGGCAGCGGTTCACCACCGCGGTCCGCAGGTACGCGAGAGCCTTGTGAGGGTCGCGGAGCCGGTTCCAGCGGCCGTGCATCGCGACGAACGCGTCCTGGACGATCTCCTCCGCCGTTCCGGTGTCGCGCAACAGCAGTGCGCCGAGGCGGACGAGCGAGGTGTAGTGCGCCGTGTACACAGCCGTCAGCGCCTCGTCGGCATCCCACGAGGACTCAGGTGTCACGCACTCTTCGTACACCACAGCCGGTTGCGCCACGAAAAGACGACGCGAAGATGGCGTCCCAGGTTGACAACAAGCAGGCCCCGGTCAGTGCAATTCTCAGCGGACGGACAGGTGCGTTGACGGGGAGTGGCCGGGTCGTCACGCAGCACCGAAGGTTCCGTTCGTACGGCGCTCCGGCGCCCCGGGTAGGCGTGTCTCGGGGAATTCCGAGTGAGGGTGTCGGACGAGGCGGCTAGCATGGAGAAAGTCACATCACCCGTACTCAGGAGGAAGAGCCTGTCCAGGCCACGCAGTATCGAACCGGAGGCGCGCGCGAACGGCACCGCTCGTGAGGCTGCCACCAGCACGCAGGCGTCGCACAAGATCGTCGTGCCGAACAGCATCGACATGGTGGCCCTGCTCGGAGCCCGGGACGAGTTCCTCCGCATCGTCGAGAAGGAGTTCGCCGCCGACATCATGGTCCGCGGCAACGAGATCACGCTGATCGGCGAGCCCGCCGAGCTGGCCCTGGCCGAGCGGCTGATCGACGAGCTGATCGCGGTGATCCGCACCGGGCACGGCCTGACCGCCGACTCGGTCGAGCGCAGCATCGCGATGATCAAGGCCGCCACGGTCGAGAGCCCCGCCGACGTGCTCACCCAGAACATCCTGTCCAGCCGCGGCCGGACCATCCGGCCGAAGACGCTGAACCAGAAGCGGTACGTCGACGCCATCGACAAGAACACCATCGTCTTCGGCATCGGCCCCGCCGGTACCGGCAAGACCTACCTGGCGGTCGCCAAGGCGGTCCAGGCGCTGCAGGCCAAGGAGGTCAACCGGATCATCCTGACCCGGCCGGCCGTCGAGGCCGGCGAGCGGCTCGGGTTCCTGCCCGGCACCCTGTCGGAGAAGATCGACCCGTACCTGCGCCCGCTGTACGACGCCCTGCACGACATGCTCGACCCGGAGTCCATCCCGCGGCTGATGACCGCCGGCACGATCGAGATCGCGCCGCTGGCCTACATGCGCGGCCGGACGCTGAACGACGCCTACATCATTCTGGACGAGGCGCAGAACACCTCGCCGGAGCAGATGAAGATGTTCCTCACCCGGCTCGGGTTCGGCTCCAAGATGGTCGTCACCGGCGACGTCACCCAGGTCGACCTGCCGAACGGCACGAACTCGGGTCTGCGGGTCGTCCAGGGAATCCTCGAAGGCGTGCAGGACCTCGCGTTCTGCCGGCTGACCTCGCACGACGTCGTCCGGCACAAGCTGGTCGGCCGGATCGTGTCCGCGTACGAGAACTACGAAGGCAGTGTTGATCACCAGCGATGAACGTCGAGGTCAACAACGAGTCCGGAGTAGAGATCGACGCCCACGGACTGATGCGGCTGAGCCGCTTCGTGATGTCGTCGCTGCGGCTGCACCCGGAGTGTGAGTTGTCGATCAAGCTGGTCGACGAGGACACCATGGCGCGGTATCACGTCGAGTTCCTGGACCTGCCGGGTCCGACCGACGTGATGTCGTGGCCGATGGACGAGCTGCGGCCGGGGCCGGCCGAGGAGGACGACGGCGAGCTGCCGCTCGGCCACCTCGGTGACATCGCGCTCTGCCCGACCGTCGCGGCCGCGCAGGGCGCGAAGGCCGGGCATGGCACGTGGGCCGAGCTGGAGCTGCTGACGGTGCACGGCATCCTGCACCTGCTCGGGTACGACCATGCTGAACCCGCCGAGAAAGCCGAGATGTGGGACGTTCAGGGTCGCCTGCTGGAAGCATGGCGCGCACCTGGAAACAGACTGGAGGGTGCCTGATGGCGCCCTCTGCCGGTCAGGAGTGACGTTCCCATGACCTACCACGACCTCGTTCTGCTGGTTGTGGCCGCTGTGCTCGTGCTGCTCGCCGGGTTGTTCGCCGGCGCGGAGGCGGCGCTGTCGTCGTACTCGAAGGTGCGGGCGAACGAGCAGGTCGAGCAGGGCAACCTGCGCGCGGTCAAGCTGCGCGACCTGCTGTCGGACGCCCCGCGGTACCTGAACTCTTTGCTGCTGCTCCGCCTGATCTGTGAGATCACCGCGATCGTGCTGGTCACCCAGGCGCTGTCCGGCGTCTTCGAGGTGACCTGGGAGCACATCCTGATCACCGCCGTGGTGATGGTGCTGGTCTCGTACGTGATCATCGGCGTCGCGCCGCGGACGCTCGGCCGGCAGCACTCGGACCGGTTCGCGATCCTGTCCGCCGGTCCGGTGATGGCGCTGACCCGGATCCTCGGGCCGGTGCCGAAGCTGCTGATCCTGATCGGTAACGCGCTGACCCCGGGCAAGGGGTTCGCCGAGGGACCGTTCGCGACCGAGGCCGAGCTGCGCGCGCTGGTCGACTACGCGGAGAAGTCCGCGGTGATCGAGTCCGGCGAGCGGCAGATGATCCACTCGGTGTTCGAGCTCGGTGACACCATCGTCCGCGAGGTGATGGTGCCGCGGACCGACATGGTCTACATCGAGAAGCACAAGAAACTCCGCCAGCTCACCTCGCTGGCCCTGCGTTCGGGGTACTCGCGGATCCCGGTGATCGGCGAGTCGCTGGACGACATCCTCGGCGTCGTCTACCTCAAGGACGTGATGCGTCGCGTCTACGACAACGCCCAGGCCGAGTCGACCGAGCGGGTCGAGTCGGTGATGCGGCCGTGTATGTACGTGCCGGACTCCAAGCCGGTCGACCAGCTACTGCGCGAGATGCAGGCGGCCCGGATGCACCTGGCGATCGTCGTCGACGAGTACGGCGGTACGGCGGGACTCGTGGCGATCGAGGACATCCTCGAGGAGATCGTCGGCGAGATCACCGACGAGTACGACGAGGACCCGGACTCGGTGCAGGAGCTCTCGGACGGGAGCTACCGGGTCTCCAGCCGGCTCCCGATCGACGAGCTGGGCGAGCTGTTCGGCGTGCCGCTGGACGACGACGACGTCGACACTGTCGGCGGTCTGATGGCGAAGCTGCTCGGCAAGGTGCCGATCCCCGGCGCCGAGGTCTCGCTCGAGGGTCTGTCGCTGACGGCGGAGCGGCCGTCGGGTCGCCGCAACCAGGTAGGTACGGTTCTGGTACGACGCGAGGAGCCCACCCCCGCGCCACAAGACCAGAATCACCAGCACGCCTAGGAGCCTGTGTTGCCTGACCTCTCCGCTGAGGACGCCAAACTCGTCACGCTCGCTCGCGCTGCCCGGGCCCGTACCCGGGCTGCTGAGGGCGCCGCCGTACGGGATTCCGACGGCCGGACGTACGCTGCCTGCACCGTCGCGCTCGACACGGTCGAGTTGACCGCGTTGCAGCTGGCGGTCGCGATGGCGCTGGCGTCGGGTGTGAAGGGGCTGGAGGCCGCCGCGGTGGTTGGTGACGGGGTCGGTGCCGGGGACTCCGTCGACGTGAACGTCGTACGCCACTTCGCCGGGGCGAACGTCCCGGTCGTCCTGGCCGAAGGAAGTGGAGAGGTTCGCGATGTCGTCCACACCTGAGAACTTCAAGTCCGGGTTCGCCTGCTTCGTGGGCCGGCCGAACGCGGGGAAGTCGACCCTCACCAACGCAGTGGTGGGGAAGAAGATCGTGATCACCTCGTCGAAGCCGCAGACCACGCGGCACGCCGTGCGCGGCATCGTGCACCGGCCGGACGCGCAGCTGATCCTGGTCGACACCCCCGGTCTGCACAAGCCGCGGACGCTGCTCGGCGAGCGGCTGAACGACCTGGTCAAGACGACCTGGGCCGAGGTCGACGTGATCGCGGTCTGCCTGCCTGCCAGCGACAAGATCGGTCCCGGTGACCGGTTCCTGGTGAGCGAGGCGGCGAAGGTCGCGAAGACCCCGAAGGTCGCGCTGGCCACGAAGGCCGACCTCGTCGCGCCGGACCGGATGGTCGAGCACCTGGCCGAGATCCAGGCGCTCGGCGAGTCGGTCGGGATCGAGTGGGCGTCGATCGTCCCGGTGTCGGCGACGTCCGGTTTTCAGGTGGACCTGGTCGCGGACGAACTGGTGAAGCTGCTGCCGCAGGGCTTCCCGCTCTACCCGGACGGCGACATCACCGACGAGCCCGAGGAGACGCTGGTCGCCGAGCTGATCCGCGAGGCCGCGCTGGAGGGTGTCCGGGACGAGCTGCCGCACTCGATCGCCGTCACCATCGACGAGATGAACCTGCGCGAGGACCGGCCCGAGGACAAGCCGCTGCTCGACGTCTACGCGAACATCTTCCTGGAGCGCGAGAGCCAGAAAGGCATCGTGATCGGTCACAAGGGCGCCCGGCTGCGCGAGGTCGGCGCGGCCGCACGGAAGCAGATCGAGGCCCTGCTGGGGACGCCTGTCTACCTCGACCTGCACGTCAAGATCGCCAAGAACTGGCAGACCGACGCGAAGAACCTTCGCAAGCTGGGCTTCTGATGAGCCTGCAGAATCCCGTGTACGCCGCGTTGACCGGGCCGCACGCGTCGTTCGCCGAGGTCCGGGGCAACGCCCGGCGGTACCCGTCCGCGGTGGCGCCGTTCCTCGGTCTTCCGGACGAGCCGACGGCGGCGGACTGGGCGGATGCCGCCGTACTGCTCGGGCAGGGGACCGTCGGCGCGTTGATGCGGCCCGAGTTCCCGGTGCCGGACGGGTTCAAGCTCGACCGCGTGTTCGATCTCGTGCAGTTCACCGCGCCGGCGGATCTCGCGGCCGATGATCCCGAGGCGGTCGTGCTGCGCGTCGACGACGTGCCTGACATGCTCGCGCTGGTAGCGCTCACCGATCCCGGTCCGTTCCGGAGTCGGACGATTGAGCTCGGCACTTACCTGGGGATCCGTCGTGAGGGTGAGCTGATCGCGATGGCCGGCACGCGGTTCAACCTGCCTGGGTACACCGAGATCAGCGCCGTCTGCACCCACGAGTCGGCCCGCGGCCAGGGCCTCGCCACTCGCCTGATCCGAGCTGTCGCGGCCCACATCACGTCAACCGGCAGCAGCCCGTTCCTGCACACCGGCGGCACGAACACCGCCGCGATCCGCCTGTACGAGTCGATGGGTTTCACCGTCTCGAACCGCATGAAGGTCACCCTCGTCGAGCCCGCATGACAGCCGCCGCCCGCCTCACCCACGTCCACTGGCTGGGCGGCGGCACCGGTGGAGGCAAGTCAACAGTCGCAAACCGCCTCGCCGCCCGATTCGGCCTGCGGCTGTACGACACGGACCGGATGATGGGGGAGCACTCGGCGCGAACGACCGCGACCGACAGCCCGTACCTGCACGAGTTCCTGGCGATGGACATGGACGAACGCTGGGCGAACCGCGCACCCGGCGTCATGCTCGACACGTTCCACTGGTTCCGGGGCGAGGGTTTCCAGCTCATCGTCGACGACCTGCTGCAGCTGCCGCCGGAGCCGGTTGTGGTGGAAGGGTTTCGGCTGTTGCCTGAGCTCGTTGCACCGTTGCTTGCCGATCGGAGGCGGGCGGTTTGGTTGCTGCCGACACCGGAGTTCCGGCGGATGGCGATCGAGCACCGCGGTTCGTTGTGGGCGATCGCCGGGCGGACCAGTGCGCCGGAGCGGGCGCTCGGCAACCTGCTCGAACGGGACCGGATGTTCACCGAGCGGCTGACGGCGGACGTTGCACGGCTCGGCCTGACCGGTGTCGACGTCGCGATCGCCACCACGGAGGACACACTGGTCGACCGGGTGGCCAGCCTCTTCGGCCTTGGCCACCCAGCAACCTAGCGCCCATGCCGTCTGTCTGTGCCTGCCGAGCCCGAACCGTCCTCCGACCTGCAGCTCGACAGTACGTATATGCCCACTGCTGGCGTGCGCACGCCTGAGAAGAGCTGGAATCGAGGGCGGATCGTCGACACCTCCTGTCGAGCTGCCGATTCTCCCGACTAGATCGTTTTCTGGTACGCGAGGATGCGGGCGACGATCTTGTAGTTGAGTTTCTCGTTGATGCCGATCATGTGGTTGTTGGACTCCGCGTTCCAGGTGTCGACCTGGGTCACGGCCGGCTCGGCCTCCCGGAGCCACAGCAGCATTGCGGACTTGACCAGCGCGCCCAGCCGATGGCCTCGGTGCGCCCGGTCGACGGCCGTGTCGTGCTGCTCGCCGATGTGCGGGCGCTCGCGCTCGACCGCGATGACCGTGTGCCCGGCCAGTGCGCCGGTGCTCTTCTCCCGGGCGATCACGCGATAGATCGTGTGGTCGCTCTTCGCCTGCGCTTCCTCGTAGGCGCGCAGGCGTTCCGGACTGAAGACGTCGTCCTCCATGTCCAGGTCGTCCTTCGGGGCGTCGTTGATCGAGCCGGTCAGCTCGACCATCGGCTCCAGCAGTTCCTCCGGCAGCGCCCCGGTCAGCGTCGTCAGCTCGTACGCCGTCGACGCGCCCACCGCCTCGTCGTACAAGGACTGGACGACGTCCCAGTCGAGCGTCGCGAGGTCCTGCCGGCGGTTCACCTCGATCGCCTTCTGCTCGAACCCGTGCCGCCGCGCGAACGCGTCCGCCTTCGGCAGATCGATGCAGCCGTACCCGACCGTGTCCCGGCCGAGCTCGCGCGCCACCTGCTCGGCGTACTCGACGAGCGCAGACCCGACGCCCCGGCCGCGGTGGTCCGGGTGGACGTCGATGTCGACCCACACCTGGTTCGTGTTGTCGTACGTCGGCACCGACAGTCCCAGCAGGCCGACGGCGACTCCGTCATCGTCCCGCGCCAGATAGGCGTCCTGCGGCTCGAGGTCCCAGCCGTAGCGCAGCATGTTCGCGAACCCGCGGGGCGTGGCCTCGACCATCTCCGGGCAGTCCAGCTTCCACGCGGCGTTCCGGATCGCGACGGCTTCGACGCACCCGGCTTCGTTGTCGGGCGACAGTTTCGTGATCTCCACACCCTCAGCGTCCACGAACCACCGGTTTACCGCGACTGGTTTATCCGCGGTCGAGAAGTTCCTCGCTGAGCTTCCACAGCCGGCGCGCGTTCTCGGCGTCGATCGCATAAGGCAGTACGCCGAACGCGCCCGGAGTCACCGCGAGCACACCGACGTCCGGCTCGTCCGACGTGTGCACCTTCGCGATGTCCACGTCCTCGCAGTACACGCCGCCGTACCCCTCGAGTTGGGGGCTGACCGCGCACCAGACCTGGGTCGCCGCGCCCTGCTCGACCGTCTTCAGGCCGCGGGCGGGGTCGATCACCGGCTCGTCGTTCGCGTCCAGGATCCCGCCCTGCCGCAGCGTCTCGCGATCCGTGAAGCGCGCGAGGTTCGTGACGATGCTCCCCGGGTGGACGGCGAATGCGCGGATGCCGTTGGCACGCTCGCGCTCGTCCAGTTCGACCGCGAAGAGGATGTTCGCCGTCTTCGACTGCCCATACCCCAGGTACGGCGCGTACTCGCGCTGCTCGAAGTTCGGGTCGTCGAAGTCGACGTCGCTGTACCGGTGCCCGCGCGACGACACCGACACCACCCGAGCGGCACCAGCGTTCCGCAGCGCCGGCAGCAGCCGCGTCGTGAGCTGGAAGTGCCCGAGATGGTTCGTCGCGAACTGCGACTCGTACCCGCGGGCGTCGCGGGTCAGCGGGTTCGCCATGATCCCGGCGCTGTTCACCAGGATGTGCAGCGCACGCCCGCTCGCCAGGAACCGGTCCGCGAACGCGTCGATACTCGCCGGATCGAGTAGGTCCATCTCCTCAACAGCGACTCCACCAACATCGGCCAACTCGGCGCTCGCCCGGGCGACATCCCGCGCCGGTACGACGACATCCGCGCCGGCTGACCGGAACGCGCGAACGGTTTCCTTGCCCAGACCGGAGTACCCACCGGTGACGATCGCGACCTTCCCGTGCAGGTCGATGCCGTCCAGTACGTCGTTCGTCGTGGAGGCCGCGGTGAATCCTGATCCCATTGGTGTTTGCATACTTCGACAGTAGGCCGCCGTACTCGGACTCTGAATGCTTGAGAGTGCTGATTACTTGCGCGATAGTACGGATAATGGCCGATCCGCTCACCGACACCCTCGCGCTCACCGAGGCGCATTGCCACGTCTCCCGCGGGTTCGAGGCGATCGGCGAGTGGCGGCTGCGGTACCCGGCCACGAACCGGCTGAAGTTCACCGCCGCGGTCGAGGGCACGTGCTGGATCGACTTCGACGACGACCTGACGGCCGACCGGATCGAGTTGGCGGCGGGGGACGTCGTGCTGTTCGACGGTCGGCACGAGTTCGTGAAGGGCAATTCCGACGCAGTGCCGGTCGAGGACGCGGTGGCCGCGTTCGGTGCCACCGACGGTCCGATCGCCCGCTTCGGCAGCGGAGCCGGGTCCGGCATCGGCCAGCGGGTGGTCGGCGTCGGCGGCCACGTGTCCCTGAATCGCACCGGCGAGGAACTGCTGCTCCGCGCGCTGCCGCCGGTGATCCATCTGCGGGCCGCGGACGAGCGGGCCGCGACCTTCCACTGGCTGCTCAACCGCCTGTTGCGCGAGGTGTCGACCGCCGAGCCCGGCGCGAGCCTGGCCGCCGACGATGTCGCGCACCTGCTGTTCCTCGAGGCGCTCCGGGCCTGCCTGGACGCGTCCGACGCGCTCCCGGTCGGCTGGCTGCGCGCGATCGCCGACGACCGCATCGCACCGGCGCTGCACCTGATGCACGACCAGCCCGGGCGGGTCTGGCAGCTCGAGGAACTCGCGCAGGCCGCCGCGATGTCCCGGACCACGTTCGCGGAACGCTTCCGTTCGGTCGCAGGCGTCCCGCCGCTGACGTACCTGCTGAACTGGCGGATGCGCCTCGCCGAGCGAGCGCTGCGCGACGACGATCAGCCGCTGTCGGCCCTCGCGCGCTCGCTCGGCTACATGTCCAACAGCGCGTTCAGCAATGCCTTCAAACGCGTCAACGGTGTCGCGCCGCGCCGGTACCGCGAGGCGGCGCGGGCGGCGCGGGGGACACCCGAAACGGAAGTCGCTGCTACGGCTTAGGCATCCCGTAGGCGTGGTCGACGGTCATCGTGAGCATCAACCGCTTGTCCCGGACCATCACCGCGCGGTACTCGTCCCAGTCGGGGTGCTCGCCGGATGCGGTCCGGTAGTAGTCGACAAGGCTCTCGACGGTGGCGTCGTGCGGGTCCGCGGCGACCGGGCTGAGCTCGGCCTTCCCCTCGAGGACGATGTACGAGCGCCCGCCGGAACCGTTGATGTACAGGCTGGCGCGCGGGTCGCGGCGGAGGTTCCTGGTCTTGGCCCGGTCGTCGGTCAGCGAGACGCCGAGGCGGGTGCCGTCGAAGACATAGGTGACGTTGGACAGCTGGGGGCGGCCGTCGCGCTTGATGGTGACCAGTACGCAGAGCCCGTGGGTCCCGATCCGGTCGAGGAGGTTTTCCGTCATACCGACACTCTAGAAATTCAAGCGCCCTTGAAGGCAAGGAACTCCCGGACTGTCGCGAGCCACTGGTCGGGTTGGCGGCTGTGGATGCGGTGGCCCGCCTCGATCGTGGTGACCGTCGCGGCCGGCATCACTTCGCTGACCGCGGCGAAGCGGGTTTGATCCAGGTGACTCTTGGGGCCGCCCGCCAGCAGGAGCGTGGGCGCCTTGACCGCCGCCAAGCCGTCCCACCAGGCCGTCTGTGGGCGCCGGAGATCCGCGATCACATCTCGAAGGAGAACCGGATCGCACCGGCGCCGACTCAGCCAGCCGGCCGCGAGCAACGCCAACGGCGGAATCGACCGCACTGTGGGACCAGCATCGTCGGAGTCCCTCGGCGGGACCGGCAGCTCTTCGAGGACCATGCGCTCGACAAGATCCGGCTCGGCGACCGCGACCGCGCTCGCGACGAAGGCCCCGAGCGAGTTCCCGACGAAGGTGACCGGCCCGCCGAGCTCACGCAGTACCTGATCGCGCAGTATTTGATCGCAGAAGGCGTCCAGGCGGTACGGGCGTTGGCGCGCCGCGGTGCCGTGGCCGGGCAGGGTCGGGCAGTGCACCCGGTATCCGAGCTCCTCGAACGCGGGCACGAAGCGGTCCCAGGTCGACGGCCCGCTCGTGCCGGCATGCAGACAGACCAGGTCTTTCACGTTGTTCCCCTCAGACACTCACCAATAGGACGCCACCGATGATGATGGCGAGACCAACGATGCGAGCGCGATCCAGCCGCTCGCGCAGGACGACGACTCCGAGCAGCGCGCCGAGAACGACGTTCAGCGTCCGCCCGATCGCCACGGTTCCGACCGAGGCGACTGACAGCGCCAGCAGTACGAGGCCGTAGCTGGCCGGCATGAGTACGGCGATCGGCAGCGCTTGCCGCCAGTTCCGCAGGGCTCCCTGGTGATCGCGGACGATGGCCGACAAGACGACAACCTGCGCCACGTTGGCCACCGCGAGATACGTCAGCAGGTCGATGTGCAGCGAGCTGACGGCGTACTCGTCCCAGAGCGTGTACGCCGCCGTACATCCGCCGACCAGCAACCCGAGGACGACCCCGCGCGCCGGCGTCCGCGAGCGCGGCCGGTCCATGATGAGGACCCCGGCCAGCACTAACGCCGCGCCGCCGAAGACCCGTGTCCCGGATTCGCTCGCCACCGCTACCAACGCCGGGCCGGCGCCGCGACTCACCGAGTAGACGGTCGAGAACGCCGCGGCGCCGTACGCCTTCTGCAGCGTCACGGCGTACGTCGTGTGAAGGGCCATGCTCACGAGGCCGGCCCACCAGCTCGTGGCGAGCGACCCGCGGAGCAGGAGCACGACCGAGATCGGCAAGGTCAGCAGCCCGCACAACCAGACGAACGCGGGACCGCCCAAGCCGCCTCGTTTCAGCAACAGGTTCCAGGCGGCGTGGCAGCCGGCGGAGGCGGTCAGCAGACCCAGGGCGATCACGTAGACAGTGTCTACCGGATGTCGATAGACGCTGTCTACCCGGCACCTGTGGATCACCTGAAGAAAGCCGCCGGATCCTGGTCCGAGGGCGGCTCGACGGAAACGATCGGGGGCATGACCGAGATCAGCGAGAGGGCCGTGCTCCGGCGGCTCAACGATCGGTTGGGGTTCGGCCCCGCGCCGGGTGACCTCGATGCCACCGCAGACGCGACCGTACGGCGCCTGCTCGGCCACGCGACGGATGCGGCCGCCGCCGCGATACCACCGCCGACCGCACTGGAACCGCCCGCGCAGCCGAAGAAGGACGACCAGGGCGCGAAGAAGGCCGCCAACCGGCAGCGGGCCGCGCAGGAGCGCAAGCTGACGATCTGGTGGCTCGACCGGATGGTCGTGAGCCGGACCGCGGGCGAGCGGCTGACCTGGTTCTGGCACGGCCACTTCGCGACCAGCAACCAGAAGGTCCGCAACGCGGCCTGGATGCTGGCGCAGAACCAGACCCAGCGCCGGCTCGCGCTCGGCCGGTTCGGCGATCTCGCGCAGGCGATGATCGTCGACACTGCGACGATCCGCTGGTTGGACGGGCAACGGAACCGCAAGGGTTCGCCGAACGAGAACCTGGCCCGCGAGTTCATGGAACTGTTCACGCTCGGCATCGGTCACTACCAGGAGGCCGACGTCGCGCAGGGCGCCCGCTGTCTGACCGGGTGGGTGCTGCGCAAGGACGGTCGCGCCGCGACGTTCCAGCGCAAGCGGTTCGACTCCGGCACGAAGACGGTGCTCGGCAAGACCGGTGACTTCGACGCGAAGGCGTTCGCCGGGCTCGCGCTGGCGCAACCCGCGTCGGCCGGTTTCGTGATCGGGCGGTTGTGGTTCCGGTTGGTGTCGGCGACTCCACCCGATACCGCGACGGTCGCGCGGCTGACTGCGGCGTACGGCGTGAATCGCGACATCCGGTCGTTGCTCACAGCAATGGTTGCCGAACCGGGGTTCAAGGATCCGGCGTCGGGGCTGGTGAAGCAGCCGGTGGAGTGGACGGTCGGACTGATGCGGGCGCTCGGACTGCGGCCCGGCAAGCTGCAGGAGAAGGAGCAGAACAAACTGCTCGCCGGTCTGCGCGGTATGGGACAGCTCCCGTACCGGCCCCCGAGTGTGGGTGGTTGGCCGGCCGGTGCGAGTTGGCTGACCACGTCGGCCGGCGTGACGCGGCTGCAACTCGCGCAGCAGTTGGCGAAGAAGGCCGATCTGTCGGCGGTCGAGGACCCTCGCGACAAGGTCGCCGCGGTCGCCGTACTGCTCGGTGTGGACGGCTGGTCCGATCGAACGAAGAGTGCGTTGGCCGGAGTGAAGAACCCTGCGCAGCTGACGGCGGTCGCTGCCTGCGCACCCGAGTACGTCGTGAGCGGATGAGTGGAGGACCGATGGACAACCTGACGAGAAGGCGGTTCCTGACGCTCAGCGGCGTGACCGCTGCCGGCGCGCTGGCGGCTGGTGCCACGCAGGTGAACTGGTCGGACCTTATGGCCGCGGCCGTCGACGATCCGTTGCCGAGCGACGACTCCGTACTGGTCGTCATCACCTTGTACGGCGGCAATGACGGGCTGAACACGGTCGTGCCCGCGGCGGACCCGGCGTACCAGAAGGCCCGGCCGGATTTGGCGTACGGCGCCGACGAGGTACTGGATCTCGGTGAGGGCCTCGGACTGAACCCTGGCCTGAAAGGGCTCAAGGGCCTGTGGGACGACAAGCGGCTCGCGATCGTCCGCGGGGTCGGGTACCCGGAGCCGGACCGCAGTCACTTCCGCTCGATGGCGATCTGGCAGACGGCGTCACCCAAGTCACCCGTCCCGACCGGGTGGCTCGGCCGGTGGCTGGACGCGACCGGCGCGGATCCGCTGCGCGCGGTGTCGGTCGAGCCGACGCTTCCCCCGCTGCTCGCGGGTGCGACCACGGCCGCCGCGTCGTTGCCGTTACGTGGTTTGGCCTTACCAGGTGGGGCTTTGGGGACGGCGTACGCCGCGTTGGGCAAGCCGAGCCCGGGGGAGGGGCCCTGGCAAGCGCGGGCTGCGAAGTCGGTTCTGGATCTGCAGAATGCGACGCAGGTCCTGGGCAAGGCGGTGCGGAGTGGTCACGAGCAGGAGGTCCCGGACGACGAGGAGCGGACGAAGGGCGCGTCGGCGGGTGGCGCGTCGCAGCTCGGCGCGCAACTGGACCTGATCGCCGGGCTGATCGAGGCCGGCGTACCGACGCGGGCGTACTCGGCTTCGCTCGGTGGGTTCGACACTCACGCGGACGAACGCGGAACGCAGCAGCGGTTGCTGACCGAGCTGGACGGTGCACTGACCCCGTTCGCGCAGCGGCTGCAGAAGACCGATCGTGGCAAGAACGCGGTCGTCCTCGTGTACTCCGAGTTCGGCCGCCGGGTGCAGGCGAACGGCAGTGACGGCACGGACCACGGCACCGCCGGTCCGGTCTTCGTGCTCGGCGAGAAGGTGTCCGGCGGCTTCTTCGGCGATCAGCCGAGCCTCACGGACCTCTCCAACGGCGACCTCAAGGCGGGCACCGACTTCCGTGACGTCTACGCCACAGTCCTCCACCACGTCCTAGGCGCCGACCCCGCCCAAATCCTCGCGAACCACACGACCACCATCCCGAACCTCCTCCGTACCTAGGGGAGGCGGAGGTGGAAGGCGGCGCCTACCTTGCCGTCTTCCACGGTGAGGTCGCCGCCATGGGCTCGGGCTACGCCGCGGGCGATGGCGAGGCCGAGGCCGGCGCCTTTGCTGTGCGGCCCGTGGACGAGGCGGTCGAAGATGCGCTCGCGGGCCTCGGGTGGGACGCCGGGACCGTCGTCCTCGACCAGTACGCCGGTCTGCGCGACGGTGATGTGGATGCTGTGGGCCCCTGCCTGGAGGGCGTTGTCGACCAGGTTGGCGAGGACCTGGGTGAGGCGTTCGGGATCGGCGCTGACGGTTGCGGTGCCGTCGACCTGAACCTTCACATCGGGTGCCACCAGCCGCAGGCGAGCCGCCTGAGCATCAGCCAGATGGCGAAGATCGACCTGCGCCAGGTGGAGCTGGAGGCCGGCGTCGATGCGGCTCAGCTCGAGCAGATCGCCGACCAGCGTGCCCGCGCGGCGGGACTCGCGGACCAGCAGCAGTTCCAGCTCCTCGCGCTGCTCGGCCGTCGCCTCGGGGCCGAGCTGGATCAGTGTTTCCGCGGCGGTCTGCAACCCGGCGACCGGAGTACGCAGCTCGTGCGCAGCGTCCGCCATGAACTCCCGCATCCGGTCCTCGGACCGCCGCGCCACGCCCTCCGCTTGCCGCGCCGCACCCTCGGCACGTCGCGCCGTACCTTCCGCTTGCCGCGCCGTCCCCTCGGCCCGTCGCGCGGTGTCCTCCGCGCCTTCGAGTGCGTCGAGCATCTCGTCGAACGCGGCCGCCGTCCGGCCGAGTTCGGTGTCGGCGCGCTCGGGCTGCAAGCGCCCACCTCGCCGTCCGGCCGCGATCGATCGCGCCAACCCCGTCATCGCGTCCAACGGTGCCAGCGCGAACCGCATACCGATGACCAGCGCGAGCGCCGTGATCAGGATCGCCGCGACGCCGGACAGCAGGAGAACGGTCCGCAGTCGCGCACTCGCATCGGCGAGCAACCCGGTGTCTGCGGACAGCAGCAGCGTCGCGCCCTTTGTTTGCTGGCCCGCTTGCAGCGTCGCCTTCACCTGCCGGACGGTCCCGCCGGCGTCGACGGGAGGCGCACCGAGTTGCCGTCCGTTCCGCAGGGTCAACGTCACTCGGACCCCGTCCGCGTCGACCCGCCGTACCAAGTTGCCGGGCGCAACGTTCTGCCGCGCGAGTTGCTGCGCCAGCTGAGCCCGCCCGGTGAGCAGCGAGTCGAGGCTGCGCTCGGCCTGCGCGTCGAACACCGCCTTCACCGTCAACCCGGTGATCGGCAGAACCACCAGCAACACGGCAATAGCAGTCAGCGTCACCCGGACCCGAAGCGATGCGGTTCGTAATCCGCTCATGGGCGTAGCACGTAGCCGGAGCCGCGGACGGTGTGGAGCAAGCGGGGGCCGTGGGCTTCGAGTTTGCGGCGGAGGCCGCTGACGTAGACCTCGACGAGGTTGTCGGCGTAGTCGTCGTACCCCCACACCGCGGTCAGCAGTTGCGTCTTGCCGACGACCTTCTCCGCGCGGCCGGCGAGGAACGCGAGCAGCTTGAACTCGGTCGCCGTCAGTTCGATCTCGGTCCCGCCCCGGCGTACCGCTCGCGCCTCGACGTCCACCTCGAGGTCGCTGATCGCGAGAACGGTGCGCAGCCGCCCCATCCGGCGCAGCACCGCCTCAACCCGCGCGATCAGTTCGGCGAGCACGAACGGCTTGACCACGTAGTCGTCCGCGCCGGTCCGCAGTCCGTGCAGCCGGTCGTCAACGGCGTCCCGCGCGGTCAGCAGGATCACCCCGGCGTTCGACGTCTCCCGCGCGACCGCCAACAGCTCGAACCCGTCCCGCCCGGGCAGCATCACATCCAGCAGCACCAGATCCGGCCGGTACTCCGCCAGCTCGCGCTCGAACCCTTCGCCGTCCGGCCGGGTGCGCACGTCGTGGCCAGCCTCGGTCAAGGCGATCCCGACGGCGGTCCGGATCGGTTCCGCGTCCTCGACCACCAGTACCCGCGCCGTCATGCGGGCCATCCTCGCACCGCGATCAGACCGCTCTGTCACAGCCGGACGGAATCTTCAGCACATCCTCAGCGAGGACGCCGTCACTGTCCGTATCTCGCCCGTCGAGACCCCCGGTTCGACGGCCCGGGGGAGTTGTGCATATAGTCGCAGGCATCATGCGGCACCAGCTTCTCCTCCTTCGCTGCCGCGGCGAGGCCTGACAAGGCCGGTTCCCTCGCCGCGGAGTTTCGTCGTTACGCCGGTCGTCCAGCGACCCTGTGCAGTAAGACGTATCCCGAGGAGCACCCCCGTGGCACCGAAGAACCAGCCCAAGCCCGTCCAGCAGCCGTCCGGCATGCCGACCCATCGTTACCGCCCCTTCCCGCCGATCGACCTGCCCGACCGCACCTGGCCGGCCCAGTCCGTCGACCACACCCCGCGCTGGCTGTCCACCGACCTCCGGGACGGCAACCAGGCGCTGGTCGAGCCGATGTCGCCGGCCCGCAAGCGGCGGATGTTCGACCTGCTGGTGAAGATGGGCTACAAAGAGATCGAGGTCGGTTTCCCGAGCGCCAGCCAGTACGACTTCGACTTCGTCCGCAGCCTGATCGAGGGCGACGCGATCCCGGACGACGTGACGATCTCGGTGCTGACCCAGGCGCGTGAGGAGCTGATCGAGCGCACCGTGCAGTCGCTGCAGGGCTCGCCCAAGGCAACCATCCACCTGTACAACGCGACCGCGCCGCTGTTCCGCCGCGTGGTGTTCAACGTCGACAAGGCCGAGTGCCGCACGATCGCCGTCCGCGGCACCGAGACCGTGATGAAGTACGCCGACGAGCTGCTGGGCGACTGCGAGTTCGGCTACCAGTACAGCCCGGAGATCTTCACCGGCACCGAGATGGAGTTCGCGCTCGAGGTGTGCGAGGCGGTCAGCGACGTCTGGCAGCCCGCCGAAGGCCGCGAGATCATCCTGAACCTGCCGGCCACCGTCGAGATGTGCACCCCGAACGTGTACGCCGACCAGATCGAGTGGTTCGGCCGGAACCTGACCCGCCGCGAGCACAGCGCGATCAGCCTGCACCCGCACAACGACCGCGGCACGGCGGTGGCCGCCACCGAGCTGGCCCTGATGGCCGGCGCGGACCGCGTCGAGGGCTGCCTGTTCGGCCACGGTGAGCGGACCGGCAACGTCGACCTGGTGACGCTGGGCATGAACCTGTTCAGCCAGGGCATCGACCCGCAGATCGACTTCTCCGACATCGACGAGATCCGCCGTACGGTCGAGTACTGCACGCAGATGCGCGTCCCCGAGCGCCAGCCGTACGCCGGTGACCTGGTCTACACCGCGTTCTCGGGCTCCCACCAGGACGCGATCAAGAAGGGCCTGGAGGCGCTCGACAAGCAGGCCGCGGCCGAGGGCAAGCCGGTCGGCGAGATCACCTGGGAGGCGCCGTACCTGCCGATCGACCCGAAGGACGTCGGCCGGTCGTACGAGGCCGTGATCCGGGTCAACTCGCAGTCCGGCAAGGGCGGCGTCGCGTACATCATGAAGTCGGAGCACCGGCTCGACCTGCCGCGCCGGCTGCAGATCGAGTTCAGCCGGGTGATCCAGCAGCACACCGACGACGAGGGCGGCGAGGTCGGCCCGCAGGTGATGTGGGACATCTTCGCGGGTGAGTACCTGGCGCCCGGCAAGCTGTCGCTGCTGAGCGTCAACTCGACCTCGGGCGAAGGCCAGGGCGACCAGCTCCGCGTACAGGTCTATGCCAATGGTGTTCCCCACGAGTTGGTTGGCGAGGGCAACGGTCCGGTGTCGGCCTTCGTCGACGCGCTGCAGCCGCTGAAGTACGACGTCCGTGTCCTGGATTATCACGAACACGCGCTCTCCGCGGGCGGCGACGCGCTGGCCGCGGCGTACGTCGAGTGCGAGGTCGGCGACGAGGTCTTCTGGGGCGTCGGCCGGGACGCCAACATCCTCACCGCATCGCTCAAGGCCGTAGTGTCGGCTGTCAACCGCGCCACCCGCTGATCAGGCCGCATTCTTAACCTCGAATTGCCCGTCCCCCGTGTTGGGGGCGGGCAATTCCTGTACGCCCCGGTACCGTTACGTCACACTCTGCAACGTTGTCTCAACGTTGCCTCAAGTCGTTGACTCGGTGACCGAGGTTGCGCACACTGTCGTCACTATGCGCAGATCCTTGCAAGACAGCGTTACTAAGTCTTGTTGTTGAAAGGTCTGCGCCACCGACTTTCCCCTGCAGTCGCGTGGAGGTGAGCAGTGAGCGGTGCGGTCGAGACATCCGCGTCTGATCTGATCGAAGGACCGGTTGTCGAACCGAGACCCTCGGCTGTCCGGCGTTTTTTCAACGCCTGGCTGGTCCGAAGACTGTTCAAGGCGGTCCTGACGATCTTCATCGTCACGACGGGAACGTTCTTCCTGGTCCGATTGCTGCCCGGTAACCCGGTCGACACCTATATCCAGACCCAGATCGCGCAGACCGGCATCTCGTACGAGGCTGCCGCCGCGCAGGCGAAGAACCTGTTCTCGCTGGACCCGAACGAGCCGCTGCTCGTGCAGTACTTCCACTACATGGTCAACATGCTGCACGGCGACTTCGGCAACTCGTTGCTGTCGCCGGGCACCACGGTCGCCTCGGTGATCAAGACCTACCTGCCGTGGACCTTGTTCTCGGTCGGGGTGGCAACGGTCTTCAGCTTCGTCATCGGCATCATCGCCGGGATGATCATGGCGTACCGCCGGGAGACCTGGATCGACCATCTGCTGACCTCGATCGGCTCACTGCTGCACGCGATCCCGAACTACATCCTGGCGATCCTGATCGTGGTCTTCCTCGGTGTGAAGCTGCAGATCTTCGACCTGACCCAGGCCCGCGGTTCGTACACACCGGGCGTCACACCGTCGTTCAGCCTCAGCTTCCTGAACGACATCTTCTACCACGCGATGCTGCCGATCCTGGCCTATGCGCTGACCACGGTCGGCTCGTGGGCGCTGGTGATGAAGTCGTCGACGGTGGAGACCCTCGGCGAGGACTACGTGACGGTGGCCCGCGCGCGCGGCTTGGCCGACTCCCGGATCCGGTCCGGGTACGTCGGGCGGAACGCGGTACTGCCGCTGTTCAGCCAGCTCGCGGTGTCGCTCGGATTCGTCGTCGGCGGCTCGATCTTCGTCGAGCGGATCTTCGGCTACCAGGGCATCGGCTTCAGCCTGTACAACGCGGTCAACGGCCGCGACTACGCCGTACTGCAAGGCATCTTCCTGGTCGTGACGATCTCGGTCGTGGTCGCCAACCTGCTGGCCGATGTGCTGTACAGCCGGCTGGATCCGCGGATCCGCGTCCAGGGCAAGGGGTGACGAGATGGCCGAGGCAACAATTCCCGTTTCTTCGATCGGTACGACCGGCGTCTCCCGGTTCGCGGGCATCCTGAAGTCGCTGCGCCGCAGCCCGGCCGGCTTCATCGGGTTCGTGATCGTCGCGCTGATGGTGCTGGTCACCGCGATCGTGCCGTTCTTCCTCCCGGACGTGGCGCCGAACGTCAAGGAGATCCTGCTCCCGGCCGGTTCGCCCGGTCACCTGCTCGGTACCGACAACGAGGGCAAGGACGTCCTGATCCAGATGATCGGCGGCGGCCGGACGGTGATCTTCGTCGGCTTCTTCGCCGCCCTGATCTCGACCGCGCTGGCGATCGTGCTCGGCTCGCTCGCCGCGTACCTCGGCGGCTGGGTCGACTCGGTCGTGGTCACGCTGGCCGACGTCTTCCTGACGGTCCCGCAGATCGTCCTGCTCGCGGTGCTCGGCGCGTTCTTCAAGCTCGACTCGCCGCTCCTGCTCGCGCTGCTGGTCGGAGCCCTGTCCTGGCCGGTGCTGACCCGGGCCGTCCGGGCCCAGGTGTTCTCGCTGAAGGAACGCGAGTTCGTCGAGGCGGCCCGGCTGCTCGACCTCGGCACCGCCCGGGTGGTGTTCGTCGAGATCCTGCCGAACATGGCCAGCTTCATCCTGATGAACTTCATGATCGGCGTGACCAACGCGATCTACCAGCTGGTCGGCCTCTACCTGCTCGGTCTGGCCCCGCTGACCGGCTCCAACTGGGGCATCATGCTCAACCGCGCCTGGATTGCCGGCGCGATCTTCAACGACGCGAGCCTGGCCTGGATCCTCAGCCCGATCGTCGCGATCGTCCTGCTGCTGGTCGGATTGGTAATGATGACGAGATCCCTCGAAGAGATCCTCAACCCGCGGCTCCGGGACCGGTGAGCATGACGACGACGACTTCCGGCCAGGACCGCGCGGTGCGCGGCGGCCAGGGCAAGCCACTGCTGTCGGTCCGCGACTTCAAGGTCGAGTACCGGACCGGTTCCGGATCCACCGTGCAGGCGGTCCGTGGCGTCGACCTCGACCTCTACCCGGGCGAGAGCCTCGCGCTGGTGGGGGAGAGCGGCTGCGGCAAGACCACCTTCGGCCTCGGCCTGCTGCGGTTGCTGCCGCGCCTCGGCCACGCCAGCGGCAAGGTCGTGTTCAACCGCGGCGACGGCTCCGAGATCGACGTCCTCGCACTGGACGGCCGGGACCTGCGGGAGTTCCGCTGGCGGGACGCCGCGATGGTGTTCCAGGGCGCGATGAACGCGTTCAACCCGGTGTTGAAGATCCGCGCGCACATGCACGACACGATGCGCGCGCACACCAAGGCGAGCCGCCAGGAGATCGAGGACCGCGCCGGCGAGCTGCTCCGGCTGGTGCGGCTGGAGCCGTCGCGGGTGATGGACAGCTACCCGCACGAACTGTCCGGCGGGATGCGGCAGCGGGTCCTGATCGCGATGAGCCTGCTGCTCGAACCCGAGGTACTGATCCTCGACGAGCCCACCACGGCGCTCGACATCCTCACCCAGCGGTCGGTGGTCGACGTACTGCACGAGGTGCGCGAGCGGCTCGGGTTCTCGATGATCTTCATCTCCCACGACCTGTCGCTGGCCGCCGAGCTCGCCGACCGGGTGGCCACCATGTACGCCGGAAGCATCGTCGAGACGGGTGGCGTCCGGGACCTGTTCTACCGGCCCCGGCACCCGTACACGCTGGGCCTGATCAAGGCCGTGCCGCCGATCGTCGGCGACCTGCCGGACCTGGAGTCGATCCCCGGCGGACCGCCGAGCCTGGCGTCGCTCCCGAAGGGCTGCACGTTCAGCCCGCGGTGCAAGTTCGTCACCGACGAGTGCCGGGAGGCCGAGCCGCCGTTGGCTCCGGTGACCGACGAGCCGGGTGACGCCCACGACGTCGCCTGCATCCATGTGAAGGACGTGCACCTAGACCGTCAGGTGCCCAACGAGACCCTGGGAACCGCCTCATGACCGCGCTCGAGGAATCGCCCGCGACCACGGGCGCCGCACCGCTGATGACGCTGGCCGGTGTCAGCCAGGTGTTCGACACCAAGGCAGGACCGATCCGCGCGGTCGACAACGTCGACCTGTCGGTCAACCCGGGTGAGGTGCTCTGCCTGGTCGGCGAGAGCGGCTCCGGGAAGACCACCGCGGCGCGGATGGCGGCCGGCCTGGCCAAGCCGACCGAAGGCAAGGTGGAGTTCGCCGGCCAGGACATCTGGTCGAAGAACCGCAACGACTTCACCACCTTCCGCCGCAGCGTCCAGTACGTCCATCAGGACCCGTACGCGTCGCTGAACCCGACCCGGACGATCCAGCAGACGATCACCGCGCCGCTGCTCAAGCACGGTGTCGTCAAGGGTGCGAAGGCGGCCGCCGAGCGCGCGGCCGAGCTGCTCACCAAGGTGGACCTGACGCCGGCCGAGAACTACCTGCCGAAGTACCCGCACCAGCTGTCCGGTGGCCAGCGGCAACGAGTCGCGGTCGCGCGAGCGCTGACCCTGGACCCGAAGCTGATCATCGCGGACGAGTCGACCTCGATGCTGGACGTGTCGATCCGGATCAGCGTGCTGGCGATGCTCGGCCGGCTGCGTGACGACCTCGGCGTCGGGTTCCTGTTCATCACCCATGACCTGGCGATCGCGAAGTACTTCGGCTGGAACGGCAAGACCGCGGTGATGTACCTGGGCCGGATCGTCGAGTTCGGGCCGACCCCGAAGATCATCAACGCACCGACGCACCCGTACACCCGGGCGCTGATCGACGCGATCCCCGAGCCGGACCCGGACCTGACCAAGACCAAGGGCCGGGAATCCCTGCGCAGCCTGGAGATCCCGAGCCTGGCGCACCTGCCGTCGGGCTGCTCGTTCCACCCGCGCTGTCCGCAGTTCGAGGACGGGCTGTGCGACGGTGCGGTGCCCGCCCTGACCCAGATCCGATCCGGGCAGTCCGCCGCATGCCACGTGGTGGCCCGCGACGGCGCCCACGAAGGACGGCCGGATGAGCCGGGGGCCTGATGGGGCCCCAGATCGGCCGGGCGGCGCTCGGCTGGGCGGCGTTCCTGGTGCTCGCGAGCGGAGCCTTGCTGCTCACGCTGTCGCCGGGTACCCCGGAGTTCGTCGTCACCCTGTTCACCTTGTGTTTGGGCCTGCTACTGGGCCTGGTGGTCGTCGTCGGAGTGGTTCTGACGCGGCGTCGGGAAAAACGCGAGGGCGGTAGTTAAAACGAACCAGTAGTGCCTGACGCACACGGGCGTGCGTCAGATCAGAAAGGACCAAGGAATGAGTCCCACCGGCACCAACGATTCCGGCAGCACCGACTCGGGCGCCAACGCCCGGACCAACGCCATCTCCCGCCGCAACGTGCTCCAGTTGTTCGGCATCGCCGGTGTCGGCGTGGCCGGCATCGGGTCGCTGGAAGCGTGCTCCCCGAGCAAGCCGAACGCCGCCTCGGGTGGTGACGGCAAGTCGGGGAACAAGGAGTTCCACGGCGCGTACCCGTACCAGCTGCCGCCCAAGGGCCACTTCAACCTGGCGGCCGGTGTCACCGACGGCATCCAGCAGCAGAGCCCCTACCTCGACCTGATCTACCCCAGCGGCGGCCTGTACTACTGGGCCGACAAGAAGTGGGAATGGATGATGGCCGAGTCCGGCACGCTGGACGAGGCGACCAAGACGTACACGATGAAGCTCCGCTCCGGGCTGACCTGGAGCGACGGCAAGCCGGTGACCGCCAAGGACGTCGTCTCGACGTTCAACCTGCACTGGCTGATGCGTCAGCAGTCCTGGACGTTCCTGTCCGACGTCAGCGCCAAGGACGACACCACGGTGCTGTTCACCATCGGTACGCCGTCCACCGTGCTGGAGCGTTACATCCTCCGCGCGCCGATCATGCCGGACTCGGTGTACGGCGAGTGGGCGACCAAGGCCGAGACGATGCGCAAGGCCAAGACCAGCCTGGACAGCGCCGAGGGCAAGGCGCTGAACGGTGACTTCCAGAAGTTCCGTCCGGAGAACCCGGTCGTCTCGGGTCCGTTCAACTTCGACTCGAAGAACATGACCAACGCGCAGATGGCGCTGGTCAAGAACGACAAGGGCCTGTTCGCCGACAAGATCGGCTTCACCAAGGTCGTGCTGTACAACGGTGAGACCTCGGACATCACGCCGGTCGTGATGAACAAGGACGTCGACTACGCGACCCACGGTTTCGCGGTGGCCAGCGAGAAGACCATGCAGGGCAGCGGTTTCCGGATCCTCCGGCCGCCGGTGTACTCGGGCCCGTCGCTGGTGTTCAACTACACCACGCACCCCGAGCTCGCCGACGTCCGCGTCCGGCAGGCGATCGCCTACGTCCTGGACCGCAACGAGAACGGCACCGTCGCGCTCGGCGAGTCCGGCAAGCCGTGCAAGTTCATGGCCGGCTTCTCCGACATCTCGGTCCCGGACTGGGTCTCCGACGCCGACCAGAAGAAGCTGAACGCCTACGAGAAGGACGAGGCCAAGGCCACCGAGCTGCTGCAGGCGGCCGGGTGGAAGAAGAACGGCGGCAAGTGGACGCTGCCGTCCGGCAAGCCCGCGGCCTACGACATCAAGTTCCCGACCGAGTTCGCCGACTGGAACCCGGCCGCCACCAACGCGGCCGACCAGCTGAACAAGTTCGGCTTCAACATCACCAAGCGGGGCATCACCTTCACCCAGCTGAACCCCGACGTCCTGGCCGGCAAGTTCGACATCGCGATCCAGACCTGGGGCGCGTCGAACCACCCGCACCCGTACTTCGCGTTCGTCCAGGACCTGTACACGTTCAACTACGTGACCGCGGCGAACTCCGGCGGCAAGGGGATGAACTTCCCGCTCAAGCAGACCACCTCGGCCGGTCCGATCGACCTGCAGTCCGTGGTGGACAAGTCCGCGCAGGGCCTGAACCTCGACGAGCAGAAGAAGAACGTCACCGCCGCGGCGCTGGCCTTCAACGAACTGCTGCCGATCATCCCGCTCTGGGAGCGCTACGGGAACAACCCGGCGCTCGAGGGCACCCGGGTGGCGAAGTTCCCGGCCGACGACGACCCGATCCTGAAGAACGCGCCGTACGCCGACAACTTCGTGATCATGTACATGTACCAGGGCAAGGTCGCACCGGTCTAAGGAAAACCGACTGGCGGACTGACCCGTTTGTTTGGTTGGGTCGGCCGGGTGATCAGCATTCGCGAGATCGACCCGGCCGACCTGGCCCTGTTCGACGAGTGGTACGACGCCTTCCGGGCCGGCGCGATCGCCGGACGGGAGGCCCCGCTGGTGGCCGCCCGCGAAGCCCTCGGGTTCTCGCTGCGGAACCCGGGACCGTTGAAGACCCGCATCCCGGTCGGGGCGTTCGAGGACGACCGGGTGCTCGGCGGGATGCTGTTCGAGTACCGGTTGACGGACAATCTCGACACGGTCGAGGTCGAGGTCGACGTACCGCCGGGGCACCGGCGGCGCGGGATCGGTACGGCGCTGTGGCAGTGGACCGTGACGCGGGCGGCGCAGCTGGGACGGACGATCGTCCAGACCGAGCTCGGCGTACCGGGGGAGCCCTGGGCGGGTGCGGCGTTTGCCGAGCGGCTCGGGTTCCGGACGGAGCATGTCGAGGAGCATCTCGTCGTACCGCTGCCGTACGACGACCTGCGGCTCGAGGAACTGCGGGAAGCGGCCGGACGGCTCGACGGGTACCGGCTGACGTCGTGGGCCGGGCTGTGTCCGCCGGAGCTCCAGCAGGCGTACGCCGATCTGCACACCGCGATGGATCGGGACGTACCGACCGGTGGGATGACCCGTGAGGTCGTGCCGTGGACGGTCGAGAAGCTCGAGGCGAGCGAGACGCGGGTCGACCGCAACTACCTCGCGCTGGTCACGATGGCCCACACCGACGCGGGCGAACCGGCCGGCTACACGCTCATCTACCTGCCCCGCGCCGACGCCGAGCACGCCCAGCAGGACGACACCCTCGTACTGCGCGAGCACCGCGGCCACAACCTCGGGACTTTTATGAAGCTCGCGAACCTCGAGCAGCTGGCCAAGCACCGGACGACGCAACGCTTCCTGCACACCTGGACCGCGCTGTCGAACGTCGCGATGCGCAAGGTCAACACCCGCTTCGGTTTCCGCGCCGTCGAGCAGCACCGCGAACTCGAACTGCGGTTGCCGCGTCTGCGCCCCGCGGCCCGCGCGGTGATCGTCGATCCTGAGGACCGCATCCTGCTGGTCCGCTTCGAGTTCGCCGACGGTCCGTTGTGGGCGACGCCCGGCGGCGGCCTCGAGCCCGGCGAGACGGTGATCGAAGGCCTGCGCCGCGAACTCGTCGAGGAGGTCGGCCTCCGGGACTTCGCCGACCCGCCGCAGCTCTGGCACCAGGAAGTCGTTGCCGAGGACCACGCCACCGGCTACGACGGCGTACTCCACGACTTCTTCCTGATCCGCACCGACCACTTCGAGCCGGCCGGAACCTTCACCCCGGAAGAGATGCGCGCCGAGAACGTGCACGCCATGCGCTGGTGGTCGCAGGCCGAGTTGGAGGCCCACGACGGCCGCTTCGCCCCGCGCGACCTACCCGCGCTGGTCCGCTCAGCGCTGGAGTCCGGCCCGCCAACCACCCCGACCCAACTGAGCCTCTGACCCAGCAGCCTCAGCTGAGCTCCTGCCCGTCCCGGCCACGCGGCTTCGCTGTCCGCTCCTTCGTAGCCGTGCTGCTCTGGGCCGAGGACGTCGTGGGAGCCGCTAGCCCCGACAGCGCGGCCTGCGTGACCTTGGGATCGACCGCAGGCCCGGCGAGCTCGGTACCGTCTGTCCTCAGACCGGCCGGGCGGACGACCTGCGCAAGCTGGTCGCGAAGCGGCAGATGGTTACCGGCGTGCGCATGCAACCGGGCCATCTTGAATGCCTCGATGTTCTGGTTGACGGCAGCCCAGTTGATCGATCGGCCGGCTTGTTGCGTCAACTGATCCACGAAGACGCGTTGGCTGCGAGTGTTCCCGTTCAGCGACGGATGCAACGCCGTCAGCTCACCCCAGTGGTAGGCCAGCCGATCATTGAACTGGTCGTCGCCCATACCCTGCAGCAGGTCGTCCCGCTGCAGCATCCGGAACACGTACCTCGACTGCTCTTCCAGGTGCTCCGGGAGACAATGCACCAGCTGGGTGTTCGTCGTACCGGTCGGGACGTCGCGCAGCTTGCCCGCCCAGTCGTACATGTCCTGGAACGCGCGCCGGTTGATCTCGAGCAGATGCGCGAGGTCGTAGTCGCCCTGGACCGGGTTCTGTACCAGTTCGGCGATCCGGACGTAGGCCAGCCGGGTCTCCATCGTGTGCGCGGCGAGCTCGTCCTGGAGCCCGAACTTGTTCCGCAGGACGGTGGAGTTCGGGTAGACGTAGTCGTCGTACTTCGCCATCAGTCGCGCTTGAACTCTTCGAGGGTTCGGGCGATCTCCTGCTGGACGGCCTCGTCGGCGGTGATCTCGCCGCGGAGCTGGCGGCGGGCGAGGTCGATCGACTCCTCGTCGGGCTCGTGCTCGGCCAGCCGGTGACCCGCGGTGGCGCCTTCCAGCGCGGCTTCGATCTCGTCCTCGGTCAGCTGCTTCTTCTCGTCCGCCATGGATCCATTTTACCGGTGTGAGAGGTCTGTGCGAAGGGTGTGAGAAAGGGGGACGGGGGCAACGGAGCGGCCTAGTTTCGGGGTGTGAGCACTCGACATTGCGTTGATTTGTTCGTTCCGGTCCGGTGTCTGGGGGAGATCGCCACGGTGCAGACCGGGCGGTTGCCGGACGGGGTGCGGGTCGGGATCGCGTTCCGGACACTGACGGGACTGCGGGCGGCGTGCGGCGTCCAGGAGTGGATGCGGATGTCCGAGACCGCGTTGCGTGACCTGCTCGGACCGTTGGGGATCCGCCGGATCCAGCTCGATCCGACGACGGTCGCCACACCGGTCAGAGGCGCCGTAGCCAGCTGAGGTGGCCCTCGTCCATCACGGCGTGGCCGTCGGCGCTGTCGGCGACCTTGGGATCGTGAGTGGCGATGACGACGGCGGCACCGCGGCGGGCCTCCGCGTGCAGCAGGTCGAGAACCCGCTCGCGGTTGGTGCTGTCGAGTTCGCTGGTCGACTCGTCGGCGAGGATCACCCGGCCCTGCTGCGCGATCCCGCGCGCCACGGCGACGCGCTGCTGCTCGCCTCCGGACAGTTCCTCGACCAGGTGGTCGCCGCTCTCCTCGAGCCCGACTCCCGCCAGCGCGTGCTCGATGGACCGCTCGACATCCTTGTGACGGGCCGCCAGCAACGGGATGGTGAGGTTCTCGCGCGCGGTCAGCACCCGGGCGAGCCCGTTGCCCTGCGGGATCAGTACGACGCCGTGCGCGGCCGCGGCCGGCCTCTCGGTGATCACCAGACCGTCGATCTCGACCTGCCCCTTGGCGACCGGCACCGCCCCGGCGATTGCCCACAGCAACGAGCTCTTGCCGGCCCCGGACGGCCCGCTGACCGCGAGCACGAACCCCGGCGGGACCGTGAACGACACGTCCGACACCGCGGTCAGATCGCCGTACCGGACCGTCACCTGGCTGAGGTTGATCACTGGTTCCCCTCCTGCAAGACCGGGGTGATGCGGATCTCGCCGTTGTCGGTGGTGACCTGGACGAGCGTCCCGGCGGGTAGCAGTTCGGCCACGTGCGGCGGCAGCGGCAGCGATCCGTCGACCGCGACCACGGCGTACTCCTCGCCCGATCGTCCCTCGGAGGCGATCCGGCCGTCCCGGATCGTGATCGTCCGGGGGAGGGTCGCGGCGACCTCGGGGTCGTGCGTGACCAGCAGCACGGTCATCCCGGTCTCGCGGTTGACCGTCCGGATCGCGGTGAGGACTTCGTCGCGGGCGTGGTGATCGAGCTGGCTGGTCGGCTCGTCGGCCAGCAGCAGACCGGGCCGGGTCGCGATGCCGACCGCGACCGCGCAGAGCTGGACCTGTCCCGGTGTCAGCTGCGTGAGCGGAGTCCCGGAATGGTTGCCTAGGCCAACGAGATCGAGGATGTCTGTCGGGGCCGGCAGGTCGCGGCCGCGTACGGCGGCCCGTTGTGCGTACCGGATGTTGTCGGCCGGCGTGAGGTAGGGGACGAGGTTGCGCCCGGCGCCCTGCAGCACGATGCCGACGTCGCCGGAACGCATCCGGTCCAGCTCGGTCTCGGTCATCGTGGCGACGTTGTGTTCGCCGATCTGCAGCCGGCCCGCGCTCGGGGTGAGCAGACCGCCGCAGAGCTGGAGCAGCGTGGACTTCCCGGCTCCGGACGGCCCGAGCAGCCCGACGAGCTCGCCCGGGCGGACGGTGATCCCGATCCCGGACAACGCTGCGACATCGTGACCGTGCGCGCGGTAGATGTGCACGAGTCCCGTCGTACTGATCGCGAGGCCGCTCATGTCAGCTCCTCCCGGATCCGGCCGTAGCTGGAGCGTCTGTTGACGCCGCTGCCGAGGAGCAGCGTCACGGCCGCGAGGACCGCCGTACCCGCGATCCAGAGCACGATTGCGACGGGCCAACTGGTGCCGAGGTCGAGTGGCACCGGCCCGCCGCTGGTGGCGAACAACGGGATCAGCGGCAGTGCGACCTGCGCGCCGATCAACCCGCAGACCGTTCCGAGCAGCACCGCGAGCGCGACCGGACCGGTCTGCTCCCAGCGTGCGGCGCGGCCGGTGGTGCTCGCCGGTACGCCGGTGATCTTCAGGCTCGCGTAGTCCTGGGCCCGCGAGCGCCACGACGTCACCACGGTGAGCAGCAGTACGACGATCGCGAGCACCCAGGCCGCAATCCCGACCACCGGCGTCAGTTGCAGGGCGAGCGCGCTGGCGGAACGCCCGTACGACGCGATCCGGTCGTCGCGGCGGTCCACCAGGTCGGCGTTGAACCCGGCCTTCGACAGCTTCGCGGTGATCGCGTCGACGTTCGCGAGACCGTCCTTGTTCAGCCACAGCTCGAAGTCGGTCCCGCCCTCGTCGACGGCCCCACCGAGCCGGCGGACCGTCTCGAGATCGACGACGGCCGTGCGGTCGCCGTACCGGTTCACCGGCCCGCGGAGCCGGTCGATCCGGGCCAGCGTGATCGGCGTACCGTCGATTGCCGGGCTGGTCGTGGTGTTGTCGGCGTACCGGTACTCCGGCGTGACGAAGGCCGGCGCCACCGGTGGCACGGTCGCGTACTGCAGGAACTCGTCGTTGCCGAAGCTCTTCATCGCGATCGTCAGCGCCCCGCCAGGCTTCGCCGCCAGTGAGCCTTGGTCGGACTCGACCTGCGCGAACGGCTTCCAGTCGTCCGGCTTGCCGAGTCCGATGCTCGGATGGTCGTCGCTGGCGAGCTTGCTGATCACCAGATCGCCTTCCAGACCGGCCGGGTCGAGCGTCTCGCGGCCGATGCCGAGCCGGAGCAGGTCACAGCCGCCCAGACAGTCGACCGCGGTGCGCAGTTCGACGGGCTTGTTCGACGGCAGCGGCAACGGCGGGAACGAGACCAGGTACCTCGCGCCGTCACGGTGGCTGACGACATTCGCCCGCAGTACGACGGACTTCGGCGCACCGGAGCCGATCTCCTCGCCGCGCGGGGTGCGGCTCACGAGCCGTTTGACGTCCGCGGCCGAGACCGTCGCGGTCAGCTGCGAACTGCGGAACTCGATCGGCTTCACGTCGCTCGGCGCCTGGAGCGTCTGCCAGCCCTGCGCGTCGGTGAGCCGATCGCCCCGGAACGCGACCCGCCGGAAGCTGTCCGGCTCGATCATCAGCGACTTCAGCGCGTCGGGGGAGCCCGGGCTGGAGATCACGACTGGAGTCAGCCAGTGCCGGTCGGGGTCGATCTGATCGGCGGCGCGCAGGAAGTCGGCGAGGTACAGCGCGTTCATCCGCAGGACGCCCTCGGCGCCGGTCTCGTAGCCGGAGCGCGTCTCGCGGTTGCTGGCCGCGACGGACGACGCCTGGCCGGCGAAGGTGAGCAGCGCGGCGGCGACGGCAACGGCCGCCACGATCCGGGTCACGGCCGGGCGGCGGGAGATCTGCAGAGCGCCGAGCGCGAGACCCAGACGACCGCGGCGCAGCGCCTGCCGGCTGATCAGACCGGCGGTCGGCAGGAGCAGGTGCGCAAACGTCAGACCAATCGCGAGCGCGAGCAGCGCGGGCGTGAGAACCGGAAGTGGGCCACGGCCGTCGCCGGTGAGTGCCGCGAACAGACCGGCCACCGCGAACACGATGATGCAGAGGTCGGCGACACCGATCAGCCACCCGCCGCGCCGTGGCGCGACCCGCCGCAGCAGACTCGAGATCGGCTGCCGAACCGCGGATCGAATCTGCAGCACCACGACGGCCAACGCGATGATCGCTGCCACGGCGAGCGCGGCGGGGACCGTCCACGGGAGCTCGAGCGGCGCACTGTTGCGCAACCAGGTGGCGCGGACGATCAACAGCACCGCGAAGCCCACCACTCCACCGAGCAACGTCCCGACCAGCACGGGCAGGCCGAGTTCGACAGCGAGCGCACGATGAGTACGGCGAGCCGACGCGCCACGCAATCGCGACAGCGCGATCTCGGGCCGGCGCTGATCCACCACGGCCGCCAGCGCAAGCGCCAGTACGACGACTGCGAACAGCGCGACCTGCACCATCACCAGCGGGATGATCGTGGTCGCCTGCTTCCGCTCCGCCTGGATCTGGTCGACCAGCGTGGCGAGTGACGACGTGGTCTGCGCGGGGATGCCGAGCTCGCCGGCGTTTCCGTTGACCGTCCGAGTGGCCTCCTGCAGGCGTTGCAGGTCGTCGAGCCGCGCTACTCCGGGCAATGGGCGGGCGTCCGACGTGACCGTCTGCTGCCAGTCGCCGGCGCTGAACGTCGTACTGTCGGTGAAGAATTGGTCCGCGCTACCGGGGTCCTTGTCGGCGGGCTGATGCGATTGGCCGGTCGGGTAGTCGCCGTACCAGTAGTCACCGCGAGGCTCCTTCGGCGTGTAGAAGCCGACGACGGTCAGGCGGCCGCCGCCCTTGCCGACGTCGCTCGGCGCCGCGGTGAAAGTCGTTCCGAGTTTGAGGTCCCAGGTCGTCTGGTCGACGGCGGAGGCGATCACCTCGTTCGCGGCGCGTGGACAGCGGCCCGCGGTCACGGTGAGCTGGGCGCAGTACCCGTCCCGCCAGCGCAGGCGCGCCCTCGGCGGCGCCTCGGCCCTCGGCGTGACCCAGGCGACGTCGTTGTGGACGCCGTGCACGGGCTTGGTGAACAGCGGCTGGAGGTCTTTCGGCAGCAATTTGTCCAACTGCTCCGGCTGGACGTCGCCTTGCGACGCGATCCGCCAGGACGCGGGCAGGCGTTGTACCGAGAGTGTCTCGGTCATCACGGTCTGTTCGACCGCGCGGGCGAACCACGGCCCGAACACCGCACAGCTACCGATCAACAGACTGATGCCGGTCAGCACCAGGGCCTGTGCCCAGCGGTACCGCAGCGCCCGTCGCAGGAACATGCCACCCCCAGATTCCGTGTCGCCCGCCGAATGTACGGAATGTTTCGGGCAGCAGGCCGGGCGGCGGAAAAATGTCACATTAATGTTGTCCAGACAGGAACCCGGCGGTGTCCGGGGCCCCGTTCGTCCCCTGGACCGGGTCCCGGCGGTAGGTTCGGGGCATGCGTGAATCCCACCTCGGCGACCTGACCGTTTCCTCCCTGGGCCTCGGCTGCATGGGCATGTCCCAGTCGTACGGCGACACCACGGACGAGACCGAGTCGATCGCCACCCTGCACGCGGCCATCGACGCGGGCTGCACCTTCCTCGACACCGCCGACGTGTACGGCGACGGCGCGAACGAGGAACTCGTCGGCCGGGCGCTGGCCGGTCGCCGCGACCAGGTCGTGCTCGCGACCAAGTTCGGTTTCAAGCGTCCCGCCGGTGCCACGACGGTGCCGACGGTCGTCGACGGGTCCCCGGAGTACGCGCGGCAGGCGATCGACGCGTCGCTGCGGCGGCTCGGCGTCGACCACGTCGACCTGTGGTACCTGCACCGCCGCGACCCGCAGGTGCCGATCGAGGAGACGGTCGGTGCGATGGCCGCGATGGTCGAGGCCGGCAAGGTGCGGTACCTCGGGTTGTCCGAGGTCAACGGCGAGACCGTTCGCGCCGCGCACGCCGTACACCCGATCACGGCTGTCCAGAGCGAGTGGTCGCTGTGGACGCGCGACCCGGAGACGGTCGTGCTGCCGACGCTGCGCGAGCTCGGCGTCGGGTTCGTCCCGTTCAGCCCGCTCGGGCGCGGGTTCCTGACCGGGCAGATCAAGTCCGAGGCGGACTTCGGGGACGACGACATGCGCCGCGGACTGCCGCGGTTCCAAGGCGAGAACTTCCAGCGGAACCTCGATCTGGTCGCGCAGGTCCAGGCGCTGGCCGCGTCGAAGGGAGTCACGCCCGGACAGTTGGCGCTCGCCTGGTTGCTTGCGCAAGGCAATGACGTGGCGCCGATCCCGGGGACGAAGCGGCGCAAGTACCTGGCCGAGAACCTCGGCGCGGTGGACGTGACGCTGTCGGCCGAGGAGCTGGCCTCGCTGGACGCGGCGTTCCCGGCAGACGCGGTGGCCGGGCAGCGGTACACCCAGGGTGGGATGGACCTGGTGGGCAAGTGATCGGCGTCACCGGGTCGACCGGGCAGCTCGGATCGCGGATCGCGTCGCGGTTGGCCGCGGCCGGCGTACCGCAGCGGTTGATCGTGCGCGACCCGGGCCGGGCGCCCGCGTTACCCGGTGCCTCGGTGGCGCAGTCGGCGTACGGCGAACACGCCGCGCTGCTGTCCGCGCTGGACGGGGTCGACGTACTGATGTTGCTCAGTGCAACGGAGTCGGCGGATCGGGTGGAGTTGCACAAGGCAACCGTCGACGCGGCGGTCGCCGCCGGGGTGCAGCGGATCGTCTACACGTCGTTCGTCGGGGCATCGCCGGGCGCGACGTTCACGTTCGCGCGCGACCACTGGCACACCGAGGAACACATCCGTGCGTCGGGCGTCGACTTCACGTTCCTGCGGGACAATCTGTACCTCGACTTCGTGTCGGGCGGCGTCGGCGAGGACGGCGTGATCCGCGGCCCGGCGGGTGACGGCAGAGTCGCCGCCGTCTCGCGGGACGACGTGGCTGCGGTCGCTGCACAGGTGCTGACGTCGGCTGATCATTCCGGTGCCACCTATGACCTGACCGGGCCCGCTGCGTTCACGCTGGCCGAGGCCGCGGCGGTGCTGACCGAGGCGTGGGGGCGCAAGATCCGGTACGAGCCGGAGACGCTGGACGAGGCATACCGCTCGCGGGAGAGCTACGGCGCTCCCGCGTGGGAGGTGGCCGGTTGGGTCACGTCGTACGCCGCCATCGCCAGCGGCGAGCTCAGCCAGGTCTCCACCGCGGTCGCCGATCTCACCGGTCACGACCCGATCAGCCTCGAGGCGTCTGTCGGTCGCGAGTGAGACACTGAGGGCGTGCCGCTCTACCGTGATCAGGCGATCGTGCTGCGCACCCAGAAGCTGGGTGAAGCGGACCGGATCGCCACGCTGCTGACCCGCGCCAACGGCAAGGTCCGCGCGGTCGCGAAGGGCGTCCGGCGTACGTCGTCCCGCTTCGGCGCGCGCCTCGAACCGTTCAGCCACGTCGACCTGCAGCTCGCCACCGGCCGCACGCTCGACGTCGTCACGCAGGCCGAATCAATCGCGGCGTACGGCGAGGGCATCGTCGGCGACTACGCGCGCTACACCACCGGCACCGTCCTGCTGGAGACCGCCGACCGCCTGGTCGTCGAGGAGAAGGAACCCGCCACCCAGCAGCACCTCCTGCTCGCCGGCGCTTTGAGGGTCCTCTCCACCGGAGAACGCGAACCGTCCCTGGTCCTGGATTCCTTCCTGCTCCGCTCGCTGGCGATCTCCGGCTACGCCCCGTCCTTCGACGACTGCGCCCGCTGCGGCGAACCCGGCCCCCACCGAGCCTTCAACCCCGCCGCCGGCGGCATGGTCTGCACCTCCTGCCGCCCACCCGCCTCAGCCATGCCATCCCCCACCACAGTCGCCCACCTCGCCGCCCTCCTCACCGGCGACTGGCCCACCGCCCTCCAAGCCGACCCCCGAACCCGCCGAGAAGCCACCGGCCTAACAGCCGCCTTCTTCACCTACCACCAAGAAAACCAACTCCGCTCCCTACCCCACCTAGACCTGACCCCCGGAGGTTCCTGATGCCGTCGGACCGCGCCGTGGACCGCCTCGACGCCGAAAAACGTCACCAGCTCGACAACCTGATCGCCTCCTGGCGCATGGAGAACATGCCCCTCAGCGCCCCCGAGATCGACATCCTCGCCCGCTACATCCTCGGCGAAATCACCGCCGACGAACGCACCCGCCTGCTGGACGAACTTCTCTGATGCCGACGTTCGAGAACTGGGGCGACTACTTCTGGCCCGGCCAGATCGACGACTGCCGGATCAACAAACTCAACATTCACGACGCCACCCGGCTGGAGGCCGCCGAACGGGTCCGCACCGCCGGCCGCGCGGCCGAAATCATCACCGGCGAAGCAGAGATCCCGAGGACGTTCGACCTCGAGCACCTCCGGGCGATCCACCGGCACCTGTTCCAGGACGTCTACGACTGGGCAGGTGACCTTCGCGTCACGGAGCTGGTCCGGCCGTCCGAGGACCCCGACGCGCCAGGGCACGAATTCGTTAAGCCGGAGGACATCGAGCGCCTGGCACCGATGGTCTTCTCGCAGCTCGGCGACCCGGCCGACCTTCGTGACCGGCCGACCGCGGAAGTTGTCGACGTGCTGGCGAGAACGTACTCCGGTGTGAACATGCTCCACCCCTTTGTCGAGGGCAACGGTCGCACGCAGCGCATCTTCCTCGACCAGGCCGCGGAGGCCGCCGGCTACCGCATCAACTGGACCCGGATCGCCGACCGCCAGAACGAGGTGATGGCCGAAGCTTTCGGTGTCGGCCCCGAACCCGTCCGCCAGGCCCTGTCCGAATGCATCGAACGCCTCCCCGGCCACGAGGCCCGCCAAGACACCGAGCACGCCCTCCGCGTCACCACCGACGGCCTCGCCAAGCCAGGCACCACTCCGACCCAGGCCACCGCCACTTCCACGACCCCCGCCGCCCGCAACCACACCCCGAGCAACAAGCGCGACCCCAACGAACTCCAGTAATCAATCAACCGGACGTCGAACCGCCCGTCGGGCGGTCGCCGATTCACTCAACGCCTTAGCACGGTCCGCGGTCGTCGTCAGCCACGAGCATCCACCTCGTCTACCCGCCGCCCCTGGAAGCGCGAACACGAGACGCAACTCGACCGTGCGCCGATCCCCATCACCACCCGCCGCCGAGCGCACCCCCTTCCCGTCCTTCTCGAACCTCAGGACGAGATTCGAACCATCGACGCAATTGATGAGCCGGTGACCGTTGGCGAGGCGGGCCGATCAGCATTTTCCGATCGCCTTTTCTTCGATCAGGAACCACATCTTTGTTCCCGGAATAGCGCCCTTTGCGTACACGAGCCGAGACTGAAAGCGATGACGTTTGCCGTTGTCGCTCTCGATCGGGATCGGCTGGCCATTCGTCTGGTAGCGCAGAACAACCGGCGTGCTGTCGACGCAGGTAGTGAGCACAACTTCCGGTTGCTCGAGTTTGAGGTTCACGGAGCGAACGCTCATAGCCACAACCTTGGCAGCCCCGGTCTGATACCAACCGTTCTCAACTCGGAAGCTGATCTCTTGTTCCACTGTTCTCGCCCACCCGCCGCCGTTCCCGGACGCTGCAATTGTGGCGCCGGTCGCCTTGGCCGGCTGACTGAGCGCAGCTTCAACGCCGGCCCGCGCGGCGACATAACGCGCCCTGGCCGCGGTGATGGCAGCTTGCTCTTGGGACGTCCAGGTTGCGGTTGTGGCGGAGACGCGAGTCGGTGAACCTGTCGCGACTCCGCTGGCCGGCTTGTCCGCCTTGGAGGAGCCGGCGCAAGAGGTCAGAGAGACGAGAGCGCTGAGCGCAGCGGCACCCGCGAGCACCGGTCGACGGGTCATGCGATCTCTTTCCTGTCCTAGGCTCGACGGTAAGACATTGTGAGAAGCGGATATGCATCGTTCCTGGCAAGATGCCGGCCGCCGGTTGCGACACACCCCGATCACGCGACGGGCGGCATCCGACGGCTCGTCGCTGGTGCTGAGCGAAGCAGTTCGCGCAGAGCCGGTCCAACCGTCCTCGCGATCTGCCCGTCAGCAGCCGGCTTTACTCGGCGCGACAGCATCCCCACCGTTTGGATCAACGAGCACCGGCACGGCCTCGCCGATCCGCAGTTGAGTCGCGGCGCTCTGAGTCAGCGAGATCTGACCGTTGTCACCCAGGGTGCTCTGCCAGGTGATGTCCCATTGCGCGGTCGCCGTCACCGGGTACTTGCAGTTCGGTAGTTTGCGAGAGGTCTTCGCGTATTGATGACCGCACGTAGGCGAGGCCTTCACACCCATCGACTTTTCATACGTTGTCCCAGGACCGTCGCAACGGACCGTCTTACCGTCGCCCATCGACCAGTTGATCGCCTTGACGTGCGCCGTCGCTGTGACCGAAAGCCCTGGCACGCTGGCGCTGCGTACGATTGGACCCCAGGTGTTCTCCGTCTTGGTCACCCACATCCAGACTGGCATGTTCACCAGACCGATCTGGCCGGTTCCGGGAGCTGTCTTGATCAATGGTGGAGACAATCGCATCGTGGCGATCGCTCGGTAAACGAGGACCTCAGGATCAATCACGACGGTGTCAGGTCTGCCCGGAAGCCACACCCACTCGGTGACGAGGTGCCGCCCAGCGTCGTATCCCTGTTCCCTTACGCAGGCCCAGATGCTGCCGTCGGTGTGACCCTTCCAGCGGACGTCGCTGAACGGCGGATCAGGCATCTCGCGACGCAAATAGCACTGGTGAGAGTTTGACCAAGAACCGAGAGAAGGGTCCACACACTTCTGCGGCGCACCATGATATTGGCAGACCGCCTTTGTTTGCTTCCCGTTGGTCCCCTTAGTGCCCGGAGTACCTGGTGTGGTTGTCGGCGTTATGACATTCGAGGGAATCCAGCCGCAGCCGCGCGCCCCGCAGTACCACTCAAGCCCTGGACCCGGCGGAGGGCCGGACGGTGGCTGCCATTTCGCCATCGCGGCGCCGCTCGAAATGACCATAACGACCATGATGAGGAAGCCGGTCCGACGGAGCCGCTGTGTTAACACTTGGCGCCGCTCTCATCGGAGATCAGGTACCACATCTTCTTCGCACCTGGCGTGGGCGGCGCATAGACAAGGCGGGAAGCGAACTCGTGACGCTGTCCATCCGCGGGAGTCATCGGGATGGGTTTGTCATCCTTCTGGAACCTGATGATCAGCTTCGAGGTGTCAAGACAGTTGGACAGCATCACCTCTGGCTGTTCGCCATCGAGCTTCACCGACTTCACCTTCGTGGACACGATGATTGTGGACCCGGTCTGGTACCAACCGCTCCGCTCGAAGGACCTTGACTGGTCGATAAGGTCGATAATCCACTCACCCCCAATGCCTGCCTTCTCGAGTGCGGCTCGGTTGAATGTGGTCGACTTCGCGAACGCCTGATCCGCCGCTGAGGTCGCGGCGACATAGCGAGCCTTGGCGGCGGTGATGGCGGTCTGTTGCTCCGCGCTCCAAGTGGGGGTGGAGGGGGCGGTTGGGGTTGGGGTGGGGGTTGCCGACGTCGAGGGTGGGGTGGTGTTGGGTTGGCCGGCCTCTGGGGAGCCGTTGCAGGCGGTCAGGGCGGTGAGGGCGCTGAGCGTGGCTGCGGCGGTGGCTAGGGGTCGGCGGCGCATGGGAGGGGGCTCCGATCTTGGGTGCTGTTGGTGTAAGGGTTGCATACGGAGGGTGTTGGCGGGGTGGGTTATCCACAGGTTGCAGGTTGCTGCAGTCGGGGGTCGGGGCGGGTGGGAGACTGCGGGTATGTCGCCTATTGGTCGTCGTCGGGGTCGTGGGTTGGTGGGGGCTCGGGGGGAGCGGAAGGTCGTGGTGGCGCCGGAGGGGCATCCTTCGGGGGCTCGGGCGCCGCAGGTGCCGGCGGAGTTGGTGCCGCGGCATGTGGCGATCGTGATGGACGGGAACGGGCGGTGGGCCAAGCAGCGGGGGCTGCCGCGGACCGAGGGGCACAAGGCGGGGGAAGCGGCGCTGCTGGACGTGATCAAGGGCGGGATCGAGATCGGGGTGAAGTACATCTCGGCGTACGCGTTCTCGACCGAGAACTGGGCCCGCTCGCCGGAGGAGGTCCGGTTCCTGATGGGGTTCAACCGGGAGGTGATCCACCGGCGCCGGGACGAGCTGGATGCGATGGGGGTGCGGGTGGTGTGGTCGGGGCGCCGGCCGCGGTTGTGGAAGAGCGTGATCGACGAGCTCGAGTACGCGCAGGAGCGGACCAAGGACAACGACACCATCACGCTGCAGTTCTGTGTGAACTACGGCGGCCGCGCGGAGATCGCGGACGCGATGCGGTCGATCGCGCGGGAGGTTGCCGAGGGCAAGATCAAACCGGACCGGATCTCCGAGCAGACGATCGCGCGGCACCTGTACGCGCCGGACATCCCCGAGGTGGACCTGTTCGTCCGGTCGTCGGGGGAGCAGCGGACGAGCAACTTCCTGGTGTGGCAACTCGCGTACGCCGAGATGGTGTTCCTCGACACACTCTGGCCGGACTTCGACCGCCGCGATCTGTGGCGAGCCGTCGAAATGTATGCGCAGCGTGACCGCAGGTACGGCGGAGCGGTACCAAACGAGGTCCTGAGCGAGGGATGACCGGGCCGCGGGCAACCACTGCGGAACGGGGGAGGACCTGGTCGCGTCTACGGTCGTTGGAGGAACACCGCGACGACAGGAGTAGAAGCGTGCCGGAGCAGGCGATGAACGAGACGCCGAGCGAGGTTGCCGAGCGGGAGCTGCTCGCTGTGCGGGAGGAAGTGCAGCAGATGGCGGAGACGATGCGCGCCCGGCTGGAAGCGGACGAGGCTCCGGCACCCGATGAGCGTACGGCGACCGGCGAACAGCTGGCGCCCGCTCCCCAGGAAGCTCAGCCGGCCAGCCCCGAATGGCCGCCAGCCGTTCCACAGGACGCGCCCGCGACGCAGGACGCGCCCGCGACGCAGGACGCGCCCGCGACGCAGCACACGCCCGCGACGCAGCACACGCCCGCGGCGCAGGACGACCAGCCGGGCGAACCCGAATGGCCGACGACCGGTCGCTGGGCCCAGCGTTGACGCTCGACGTGCGCGACATCGCCGGCCGCACCGACAGGGTCGCGCAGGCGATGCACAACACGAGGATGGAGCTCGGGCGGGCGGAGCGCCTGCTCGATGCGGACTCGCCGCCTCCGCGCCAGGAACTGTTCGAAGTGCGAGAGCAGCTCATGGGCAGCGGGCGACAGCTCCGCGACGCGCTCGGACACGTCGATGCGCTCCGCGAGATCCCGGAGTACGGCGAGCTGAAGAACAACGTCGAGAGCGTCGAGCGACTGGTGACGGACACCGAGCGGGCCGTCGATGCAGTTGCAGCGAACCCGGCGGCTCGGCAAGAGATGCGGGACCGGCTGCGACCGCGCATGGCCGCAGCTCGGACCTCGGTGCAGTTCGCGGTCAATACGGCCAACGACGCGCGGAACCTGGCGAAGACCGCTGAGGCCGCGGCGAACCCCACGCCTACGTCGGCGCAGCACGCGCCCGGAAGCGCCCAGCCCGAGGTGCGCAACCGGCCGGACGGACAGTCGCAGAGCCCCGGCGTACAGCTCTAGCCTCGGCGTCCCGGTGAAGGCAGGAGGCCGCGTTCGATCGCGACGGTGACGGCGCGGGTGCGGTCGTCGACGTCGAGCTTGGCGAACAGGCGCTGCAAGTGGGTCTTGACCGTGGCCTCGCCGATGAACAGCTCCCGCCCGATCTCCGCGTTGCTGAGTCCGCGAGCCACAGCAGCCAGTACTTCGAGTTCCCGCGGCGAAGGCTGCGCCGCGGGAGGCGGAGCCGGCGTACGCAGGCGAGACATCAACCGTGCCGCGACTGGCGGAGCGAGAACGGTCTCACCACGAGCGGCGGCCCGGATCCCGTTCAGCAGCTCGGCGTGTGGCGTGTCCTTCAACAGGTACCCGGCAGCGCCTGCCTCGACCGCGTGCAGGATGTCCGTGTCGGTGTCGTACGTCGTCAGCACGAGCACCCGCGTCGACGGATAACCGGACACGATCGCCCCGGTCGCAGCGACACCGTCCATGCGCGGCATCCGCAGATCCATCAGTACGACGTCCGGCTTGGTCGACTCCACCACTGCCAGGGCTTCCGCCCCGTCGCCGGCCTCACCGACCACGGAGATGTCGTCGGTCACCGACAACATCCCGGTCAGCCCGGACCGCACCACCGGATGGTCGTCGACCACCAGAACCCGAATCACGCGCCCTCCTGCACAGCCGGGATCAGCACCTGCACCCGCGTACCACGTCCCGGCGCGCTCTCGACCTCGACCGAGCCACCGGATTCCTCGACCCGCCCACGCATCGCGTTCAACCCGAACCCGCCGGACACCGACCCTGGCGTGAACCCGGACCCGTCGTCGCGGATCTCGATCCACACCCCGCTGTCCGACAACCCGAGTGTGATCAGTACCTGCGTCGCCGCGGCGTGCTTGCGGACATTCGCCAATGCTTCCTGCGCGGACCGTAGCAGCACGACCTGCTGAGCCTGCGGCAGCGCCGCGACCTCCTCGTCCGGAAGGTCCAGCTCGACCTGTACGTCGACCCCGGTCTCGGCCGCGAAACGTTCCGCCTGCCGGCGCAGTACCTCGGTTAAGGTTGCCTCGGACAACGCCACCGGGGTGAACGCGGCGACCAGCGCCCGCGCCTCCGCGAGGTTCTCCCGCGCGGTGTCCTCGATCGCGGCGAGCCGGGCCGCGGCGCCCGGAGTGCCGCCGCGCGAGAGCTCGGCCGACGCTGCCTGGGCCAGCATCACGATGCTTGTCATCCCCTGCGCGAGCGTGTCGTGGATCTCCCGCGCCATCCGCTCCCGCTCGGCCATCACGCCGGCGCTGTGGTGCGCTTCGGCGAGCTCGTCCCGCGCGGACTCGAGCTGGTCGATCAGCTCGGCGCGCTGCTGACTCTGCGTGATCACCTTCTCGATCCAGATCCCGAACAGCAGACTGACCACGAGGCTGACCAGCATCCACGGGAGGATGCTCCAGAACGCGTCCCAGCCCCATCCCGCGCTCCACAACTGCGCCGTACCGACGCCGAGCACCAGCAGCAGGCTGAGCGCGATCCCTTCGCGGACGTCCTCGCACAGTAGCCAGATCTGCGCCGACGCGATGAACATCAGGAACACCGACTGCGGATAGATCCCGATCAGCACCATCAGGCAGGCGATCAGCACCAGCCGATAGGTGTACGACGGGAGCGCGCGCCGGGACCGGATCGCGGGCAGTCCGAGGAACTGGTACGCCGCCGCGAGCACGACGACCGTACCGGCGAACACCGACTGCCGCAGCGCGTCGAGGTGCCCGAGGAACGACAGCGCCAGCGTCATCCCGAGGAGCACCCAGAACACGATGTGCCACCCGACCAACGCCCGGGTCCAGACCGGCTGCCCGGCGCCACCGTGAGAACTCTGCACGGATCCCATCTTCCTCCACACCAGGATCCACACACGAGGCCCGGTCCACGCGGGCGCCCGGGACAGCTCGGTACGACGCCGGTCCGGAAGGTCCGACGTCGTACCGGTGAGGCCGTTCATCAGCCCGCGTCCCGGCGGGTCCAGCGGAACACCCGCTGGGCGAGGAACAGGCCGACGATCAGCCAGATCGACAGCACGATCGCGCCGGTGCCGAGCTGCCAGGACCCGCCCGGCTCGTTCACCTCGAACCCGTCGGGCAGGAAGACGGAGCGCATGCCCTGGGCGAGCCACTTCAGGGGGAAGAACGAGGCCACGGTCTGCATCCAGCTCGGGAGGCTGCTGTAGACGAAGTACACGCCGGACATGAACTGGAGCAGCAGGACGACCGGGGTGACCACCGCGGACGCGGCGCGGCCGGACTTCGGGACGACCGAGAAGGCGATTCCCAGCACCGAGCCGGACGCCGTACCGAGGATGAAGATCCAGAGGAAGTTCAGCCACCGCTGCGGCGTGGACGGGATGTCGACACCGAGCAGCAGGCCGGCGATCGCGAGCAGCAGCGTGAACTGCAGGACCGAGGTGACCAGGACCATGCCGATCTTGCCGATGAAGTACGACTGCGGCGACATCGGCGTACCGCGGAGCCGCTTCAGCACGTCCTGGTCGCGCTCGATGGCGATCGCGATGGCCAGCGACTGGAAGCTGGTCAGGAAGATGCCGGAGGCAATCATTCCGGGGGTGAAGTAGGTGGCGGCGGTGACGCCGCCGGAGAAGTCGGTGCCGCTGAACACGGCCGAGAAGATGCCGAGGAAGATGATCGGGAAGAAGAACGTGAAGATCAGCTGCTCGCGTTCCCGGAAGAACTCCTTGACCTCGATCCCGGCCCGGGACAGACCGACCTTCAGCGGTGAGGGCAGTACGGCGCTCATCGAGCGGCTCCTTCCAGTTCCGGAGCGGCGGTGGCCGACCCGATGAGTTCCAGGTAGATGTCTTCCAGGCTCGGCCGCCGGACCTGCAGTTCGGGGACCTCGCCGCCGTACTCGGCCATCAGCCGGGCGACCTCGGCGCTCGGCCGGTCGGTGCGCAGCTCGCGCATCCCGTCGGCGGCCAGCCAGGAGACTCGCGCGGTGCGGGCGCCGCGGCCGCCGAGGGTCTCGGGGGTCGCGATCTCGACCATCCGGCCGTCGGCGATCACGCCGACCCGGTCGGCCAGGTGCTCGGCCTCGTCGAGGTAGTGGGTGGTGAGCAGGACCGTGGTGCCCTCGGTGCGGAGCTCCTCGATCAGGGTCCAGAACTGGCGGCGCGCCTCCGGGTCGAAACCGGTCGTCGGCTCGTCCAGGAACAGCAGCTCCGGGTTGCCGATCACGCCGAGCGCGACGTCGAGCCGGCGCCGCTGACCGCCGGACAGGGTGCGGATCCGGGTCTTGCGCTTCTCCTCGAGCCCGACCGCCGCGATCACCTGGTCCGGGTCGCGGGGGTTCGGGTAGTAACCGGCGAAGTGCGTCACCATCTCGGCGACCGACAGCACCGCCTCGTCGCGAGTGGTCTGCGCGACGATCCCGATCCGGGACCGCCAAACCCGGTCGCCGCGCGCCGGGTCGCTGCCCAGCACGCTGATCTCACCCTCGTCGGCCGGGCGATACCCCTCCAGAATCTCCGTGGTCGTCGTCTTACCGGCCCCGTTCGGGCCGAGCAGGGCGAACACCTCGCCCCGGTGGATGTCCAGGTCGACGCCGTCGACCGCGACCTTGTCGGGGTACCGCTTGACCAGGCCGCGCACCCGCACTGCGTTGTTCTCCATGCCTCAACCTTCCCGTCCGGGCGGGGTGCGCGGGGAGCACCGGCCGGGTGACTGCTTGTCCCCCGACCGGTGGACAGCGACGTACCGAAGAACGGGTAGTGGGTGGTGTCCACCGGAGGGTTTGGAGTGGGGGCCAGGCGTGGGGAGCGGTATGCGTAGACGACTACGTCCCGTTGTTGCGTACACGCCGAAGGGGGCTGACGCGGGCGGGGTGCGGCGGCTAGGTTCGGGGGATGGCTCAGACTGTGCGTGGTGTGGTGGCGGCGAGCAAGGGTGCGCCGGTGACGATCGAGCAGATCACGATCCCGGACCCGGGTCCCGGCGAGGCGGTCGTGCAGGTGCAGGCCTGTGGGGTCTGTCATACGGACCTGCACTACCGAGAGGGCGGGATCAACGACGAGTTCCCGTTCCTGCTCGGGCACGAGGCGGCCGGCGTGGTCGAGTCGGTGGGCGAGGGCGTCACGGAGGTTGCCCCGGGCGACTTCGTTGTCCTGAACTGGCGGGCGGTCTGCGGGAACTGCCGCGCCTGCCTGCGCGGGCGGCCGTGGTACTGCTTCAACACGCACAACGCGAAGCAGAAGATGACGCTCGCGGACGGGACCGAGCTGAGCCCGGCGCTCGGGATCGGGGCGTTCGCGGAGAAGACCCTGGTCGCGGCCGGGCAGTGCACGAAGGTGGACCCGGCGGCGAAGCCCGAGGTCGCGGGCCTGCTCGGCTGCGGCGTGATGGCCGGTCTCGGCGCCGCGATCAACACCGGGAACGTCGGACGCGGGGACACCGTCGCGGTGATCGGATGCGGCGGAGTCGGTACGGCGGCTCTCGTCGGTGCCCGGTTGGCGGGTGCGGCGAAGGTGATCGCGATCGATCTCGACGAGCGCAAGCTGGCGACCGCGACCGAGCTCGGTGCGACGCACACGATCAACTCGAAGGGGCTCGACCACGATGGCGTGGTGGAGGCGGTGCAGGAACTCACCGGCGGGTTCGGTGCCGATGTCGTGATCGACGCGGCCGGCCGGCCGGAGACCTGGAAGCAGGCGTTCTACGCCCGCGACCTGGCCGGGACCGTGGTGCTCGTCGGCGTACCCACGCCCGACATGCGCCTCGACATGCCGCTGCTCGACTTCTTCGGTCGCGGCGGCTCGCTCAAGTCCAGCTGGTACGGCGACTGCCTGCCGACCCGGGATTTCCCGATGCTCGTCGACCTGCACCTCCAGGGCCGCCTGCCGCTGGACCGCTTCGTCTCCGAAACCATCGCGCTGGATGGGGTCGAGGCCGCCTTCGAGAAGATGCACCACGGCGACGTACTGCGTTCTGTGGTCGTTTTCTGAGCGGAGCGATTAATCGGGGGCGTCCGCGCGGTACATACCTGCGTGGACGCGTGGACGCGTGGACGCGTGGAGGGGTGACGTGACGGACCGGGACGAGTTCGAGCAGCGAGTCGCGCCGTACCGGCGGGAGCTGCTGGCGCACTGCTACCGGATGCTCGGGTCCGTGCACGATGCGGAAGACCTGGTCCAGGAGACGCTGCTCCGGGCCTGGCGGGCGATCGACACGTACGACGCGGAGCGGGCCTCGCTGCGGACCTGGTTGTACCGGATCGCGACCAACGCGTGCCTGACCGCGATGAAGGGGCGGGCCCGCCGAGCGCTCCCGTCCGGGCTGGTGGGGGCGGCCGACGACGCGTACGCGGCGATCGAACCGGCGCTGGACGTGCCGTGGTTGCAGCCGTTCCCGACCAAGGACGACCCGGCGGTCGCGCTCGCGGAGCGGGGGAGTCTCCGGCTCGCGCTGGTCGCGGCGATGCAGTACCTGCCGGCCCGGCAGCGGGCGGTGCTGGTACTGCGTGACGTGCTGGACTGGCCCGCGGCCGACGTCGCCGAGGCGTTGGAGACCACGCCGGCCTCGGTCAACAGCGCGTTGCAGCGCGCCCGGGCGCGGCTGGCGGAGATCGGTATCACCGAGGACGACGTCGATGAGCCGACCGATCGCGAGATCCGGCAGGTGATCGACGACTACGTGCGCGCGTTCGAGGCGGCCGACGTCGACGGGCTCAAGCGGCTACTGGCCGAGCAGGTGGTGCTGGAGATGCCGCCGGCCCCGCTGTGGCTCGTCGGTCGCGACACGTACGGCGACTTCATGGAGCGCGTCTACGCGATGCGCGGCCCGGCCTGGCGAATGCTCGTCACCGGGGCGAACGACCAGCCCGCCGTCGGCGCGTACGCACGCGCCGACGACGGGGTGTACCGCGCCCACAGCCTTCAGGTGTTCGCCGTCGGCAAGGCCGGCATCACGCACAACATCACGTTCTTCGACCAGAGCCTGTTCGGCTACTTCGGGCTGCCGCTACACGTGGAATGAGATCCACAGGTCCGGCGTCGCGTCAGGCTTGCTGGCGATCGGCCGGGCCTGCTGGGTCCACACGTCACCCGACACCTCGGTCGCGACGCGCTGCCAGAACCGGACTGCCTTCTCGTTGTTCCCCTGGAACGCGACATCGCACGGCCCGGGGTGATGCGACAGCACCTCCTGGACCGCTCGGAGTCCGAGCCCGCCGCGGCGTACCGGACGGACCATGAAGAAGGCGTTGAGTACGTGCACCGGCTGCTGCAACGCGCGCATGAAGCAGAAACCGACCGGGTTCTCGCCGAGCGAGAACAGGTACCCGGCCCACTCCGGATCCCCGGTCAGGACGTTCTCCAGCCACTCGCCGCGGTAGCTGCCGTCCGGGCGCGGCAGCTGCCCCTGGAACTCGGACAGGTCGTGGCGGAACATCAACCACAACCGCTCCATCGCCGGTCGGTCGGACGGCTGGACACGGCGTACCACGAGATCGGACATGGTTCTCCTCAGACGGAATCAGAACGCAGAAAAGCCTCCCGCCGGAAGAGTCCGGTAGAAGGCTTACTACGGTCAGTTTATCAACCCTGCTCGGCGGTCTGTCCGGCGACCCAGCTCATGTCGGGGTACCGGGTGCCGACCGGCGTCAGCTGGGCCAGCCCGGCCAGGTCCTCCGGCGACAGCTCGATCGACAGCGCCCCGAAGTTCTCCTCGAGGTACTTGCGCCGCTTCGTTCCCGGGATCGGTACCACGTCGTTGCCCTGCGCAATCACCCAGGCGATCGCGACCTGCCCGGGCGTCGCGTCGTACCGGCCGGCCACCGCTCGGATCTCTTCGACCAGGGCCAGGTTCGCGTCCAGGTTGTCGCCGGAGAAGCGGGGCAGGGTACGGCGGAAGTCGTCGGCCGCGAGATCGGTCGGCAGCGCTCCGGTGAGCATCCCGCGACCGAGCGGCGAGTACGGCACGATCCCGATACCGAGCTCGCGGCAGGTCGGCAGCACCGACTCCTCGATGTCCCGGCTGAACAGCGACCACTCGGACTGCACAGCGGTGATCGGGTGTACGGCGTGCGCCCGCCGGATCGTCTCCGCCGACGCCTCGGACAGCCCGAGGTACTTCACCTTCCCGGCCGCCACCAGCTCCGCCATCGCGCCGACCGTCTCCTCGACGGGTACGTCGGGATCCATCCGGTGCTGGTAGTACAGGTCCACGTGGTCGACGCCGAGCCGTCCGAGGGACGCGTCGATCGCGGACCGGACGTACTCCGGCGTACCGTTCACACCGCGCTCCTGCGACTGTCGCGGATCGCCGGTGATGCCGAACTTCGTCGCCAGGAACACGTCGTCGCGGCGGTCGGCGATGGTGCGGCCGACCAGTTCCTCGTTGGCACCGAACCCGTACATGTCGGCGGTGTCGAGGAACGTGATGCCGAGGTCGAGCGCGCGGTGCAGGGTCGCGACCGACTCGTTGTCGTCGGCCTCGCCGTACGCGAAGCTCATTCCCATACAGCCGAGTCCGAGCCGGCTGACCTCGGCGCCTTGGCTACCCAGTTTCATCAGAATCTCCCAGTTCTAGGCATGGCTCCGCCCACCGACCGCGTGCACGGCCGGAAGCAGAGGCGGGTCGTTATGGAGTGGCAGTGCCGCCGTACACGGTGATCTTGTAGTCGGTCACCGCCAGGGCGAGTTGCAGTTCGCGCAGCTGCTGCTGGATCCGTGCGCGGTGCTCCTGCATCAGGGTGAGTCGCTCGGGTGCGGTGTGGTCGCCCGCGAGGACCAGCTCCAGGTAGTGGCTGATCGTGCCGATCGGCATCCCGGAGGCACGCAGCCTGCTGATGAACACGATCCGCGCCATCGCCCGCTGGTCGTAGCTGCGGTACCCCGCGGCGTCCCGGCGTACGTCGAGCAGGCCGATGCGCTCGTAGTACCGCAGGGTGTGGGCGGTGAGGCCGGTGAGCTCGGCGGCCTCGGCGATCGACAGCCGCTCGGGGAGGTCCTCGGGCAGCTCGAGCAGGCAGAGCAGATCGGGGTCGATCGGCTCCAGCTCCGGGTGGTGGGCCGCGATGGCAGCGCGGCGGTCCGGGGCGGTGAGCAGGTCGGTCGCGTTCATGTCACCGACCGTACGCCTTAGAGCGCGCTCAAAGGCAAAGGTGAGCTAGGTCACGAGGCTTTCTGGCACTCTGCGCACGTCCCGAAGATTTCCAGGGTGTGGCTGATGTCGGCGAAGCCGTGCTCGGCGGCGACCTTGTCGGCCCAGCGCTCCACGGCCGGGCCCTCGACCTCGACGGTGCGGCCGCAGATCCGGCAGACCAGGTGGTGGTGATGCCCCTGCGAGCACCGCCGGTACGCCGTTTCGCCGTCGGCGGTGCGCAGGACGTCGACCTCGCGGGAGTCCGCGAGCGCCTGCAGGGTGCGGTAGACGGTGGTCAGGCCGACGGCCTCACCGGCGGACCGGAGCTCCTGGTGGATCTCCTGGGCGGTCCGGAAGTCGTCGATCTTGTCGAGCGCGTGCGCGACCGCCGCGCGCTGACGGGTCGAGCGTGTTCCGATAGCCACCGTTCCTCCTGTCATCTTTTCACCGCGCCCAATTCTCGCAGAACTCTCCAACTCAGTGCTCATCCCAGTGATCCCCGTGTGCCGCGTGCAGGTGGCCGTCGTGGACGTAGTCGACGTGATCGCCGTGTTCGACCTTCTGGTGACCGCAAGCCTTGTTGTGCGCGTGCGGGTGTCCGGCGCTCACCACATGCGGCTCCGGCGCGGGTACGCCGACCTCCGGCTCCTCGTCCGCGAGCGGTCGGGCCCGACCGGACCGCCGGCGCAGCAACGTCCCGACCGTGGCCGCCACGACGAACCCGGCCAGCGCCAGTACGACGATGGTCGCGCCCGGCGCCACGTTCGCGTTGTACGACGTGATGATGCCCGCGAGGCAGGCGACCACGCCGATGATGCACGCGGTGACGAACGTGCTGCGGAACGACCGGGTGATCTGCTGCGCCGTCGCCACCGGCACGACCATCAGCGCACTGACCAGCAGCAAACCGACAGTCCGCATCGCCACGGTGACGGTGACTGCGGCCATCACGGCGATGACCAGGTTGAGCAGCTGGACGCGGAGTCCCGTCGTACGGGCGAACTCCTCGTCCTGGCACACCGCGAACAGCTGGGGGCCCAGACCGATCGCAACGACCAGTACGGCGACAGCTAGGCCAACGACGACGTACAGGTCGCTTTGCGAGACCGTGGTGAGTGAACCGAACAGATAGGTGTTCAGAGTGGCTGCACCCTGACCAGCCAGACCGATGAGCAGTACGCCGCCCGCGATGCCGCCGTAGAACAGCAGAGCGAGCGCTACGTCACCAGTGGCCTTCCCACGGGCCCGGACCAGCTCGATCGCGGTCGCACCGGCAATCGACACGATGACGGCGGTCAGCACTGGGGCGGCCCCGGTGAGCAGACCGAGCGCGACACCGGTGATCGCGATGTGGCCGATGCCATCACCCATCAACGACAGCCGCCGCTGCACCAGATACGTCCCAATGGCCGGCGCAGACAGCCCGGTCAACAGCCCGGCGATCAGCGCCCGCTGCATGAACTCGAGTTCGAACATCGTCACGAGGTGAGCCACCCGCCTTCTTCTTCGGTGTGCGAGTGGTGGACGTGGGCGTGCGTCTGGGAGGCGTGCGGCGGGCCGTCGTACACGATGCGGCCGCGGCGGAGCACCACCGAGCGGTCGATCAGTGCGTCCATCGGGCCGAGGTCGTGGCTCACCATGACCACGGTGGTGCCGCGCTCGACCCGCTCGCGGATGGCATCGGCGAAGATCTGCTGACTGGCCAGGTCGACCCCGGCCGTCGGCTCGTCGAGGATCAGCAGGTCGGGATCGGACACCAGCGCGCGGGCGATCAGAACCCGCTGCTGCTGCCCGCCGGACAGCTCGGCGACCGCGTCCTTGCGCCGGTCCGCCATGTCGACGACCGTGAGCGCCTCCTCGATCGCCTGCTTGCCGGGCGCGCCGAGCGGCGTGAACAGCCGCCGCTTCGACAGCAGCCCGGACGAGACCACTTCGTAGACGGTCGCCGGTACGCCGCCGGCCGCGGTGATGCGCTGCGGGACATACCCGACCCGGCGCCACTGGCGGAACCGGGGGACCGGGGTGCCGAACAGCTTGACCTGGCCGCGGGCCGCGGGGAGCAGCCCGACGATGGTCTTGATCAGCGTGGACTTGCCGGACCCGTTGGTGCCGAGCACGGCCAGCACCTCGCCCTGGCGGATCCCCAGATCGATCCCGCGAAGCACGAGACGACCGCCCAGGTCGACGGAGAGATCGTCGACCTGGACGGCCTGGGCAGAGCTATCTGTCACGAGCAGCTGTTCGCCTTCTTCAGCTCCTGCAGGTTCTCCCGCATGAGAGTCAGGTACGTTTCCTTGGAGTTCGCGTCGGACAGGCCCTCGATCGGGCTCAGGACGGCGGTCTTGACGCCGACGTCGCTCGCGATCGTCTCGGCCACCTTCGGACTGACGAGCTCCTCGTAGAAGATCGTCGTCACGTGCTGGGCCTTCACGATGTCCTGGACCTCCTTGATCCGGGCCGGGGTCGGCTCGGCGTCCGGGGTGAACCCGGCGATCCCGACCATCGTCAGACCGTATCGCTTCGCGAGGTAGGCGAACGCCTCGTGGCTCGTCACGAACGTCGTCAGCTTGCAGTGCGCCAGACCGGTCTTGAACTCCGTGTCGAGCGCGCCGACCTGGTCGAGCAGGGCCTTCGCCCGCGCGTGGTACCCGTCGGCGTTCGTGCTGTCGACGCTCGCGAGCTTCTCCTCGACGGCCTTGACGACATCGGCATACCGCACCGGGTCGAGCCAGAAGTGCGGGTCGAGGGCGTTGTCCTTGTGCGCGGCCGGTGCGGCGTTGCCGTCCTCGTGCTCCTCGAAGTCGGCGCCGGTGGCCTCCAGCTTGGCGGCCGGGGCGACGTCGAAGCCGGCGTCCTTCGCGTTCTGCGCGACGGCCTCGTCGACGGCGGGCTGCAGGTTCTTCTCGTAGACGACCAGCTTCGCCTCGGCGATCGAGCCGACCTGCTTCGGGGTCAGCTCCAGGTCGTGCGGCTCCACGCCGGGGGCTGTCAGAGTGGTCACGTTCACCGCGTCGCCCCCCACTGTGCGGGCGATGAACTCGAGCGGGTAGAACGATGCGACGACGTCGAGTTTGCCGCTGCCGGAGCCGTTGGCGGTGGAGCCACCGCACCCAGCCAGGGTGACGGCGGCCAGGGCGGTGGCGCCGGCGAGGACGACTCGAAGACCAGATCTCATGACAATCATTTTCATTTAATTGGAACTGATTGTCAAAACAGGGAGTTGACGATGGCCAGCCGCACCGTCGGGCGCCGCCGCGCCGACCGTAAGGGCAACCGCGCCCGGAAACTCGATATTCCGCAGGGTCACGGGCACGGACACGGTCATGGGCACGGCGATCACGTGGTCGACACCTCGGTGGTGAACTCCGACGCCGTCGTCGCCCGCCGGGTCCGGATCGTGGTCGCCGCCGTGCTTGCCCCGCTGATCGTCGCGGCCGTGGTCCTGATGATCGTGCTCTGGCCGGGCGACGGGGTGAAGGTGACGTCGTACCAGACGAGTGCGGCCCGTGGTGACGTGACCGGGATCAAGGCGTGCCCGGACCCGAAGGACAAGTGCGACGTCGCGTCGGTCAAGCTGCGCAACGGGCCGGACAAGGGCAAGATGGTGCCGGTCCAGGTGCCGATGGCCGGCCAGACCCCGATCCCGGTCAAGACCGGTCAGACGGTGATGCTCGGCGTCCAGGACGGCGCGCCGCTGGACCAGAAGTACCAGTACGTCGACCACGACCGGGCCAAGCCGCTGCTGATCATCGCGGTGGTGTTCGCGATCGCCGTCGTAGCGCTGTCCCGGTGGCGTGGTTTCGCGGCGCTGATCGCTCTCGCCGTGACCGCGGTGATGCTCACCAAGTTCATCCTGCCGGCCATCCTCAGTGGGTCGAATCCGCTGGTCGTGGCGGTAGTCGGTGGCGCGGTGATCATGACGATCGCGGTGTTCCTGACCCATGGGATCAATGCCGAGTCCTCGATCGCGTTGGCCGGCACGATCGCGGCGCTCGGGCTGACGGTGCTGCTCGGCTGGTTTTTCACTGAGCTGTCGCAGTTGAGCGGACTCGCCGCCGAAGGGGCGTCGGCGGCCAAGTCGTTCGCTCCTGATCTCGACCTGACCGGGCTGCTGGTGGCCGGCATGGTGATCGGCGCTCTCGGTGTGCTCGACGACGTCACGGTCACGCAGGCGGCCGCGGTCTGGGAGCTGTCCGCCGCGAATCCGGCGGCCAGTCGGCGTGAGCTCGTCGCCGCGGGCCTGCGGATCGGCCGCACCCACGTGGCCTCGGTGGTCAACACTCTGGTGCTCGCGTACGCCGGTGCGGCGATGCCGGTGCTGCTCGTGTTCGCGATCCAGGACCTGCCGGTGCTGTCGGTGATCTCCACCGAGGCAGTCGCGATGGAGATCGTCCGCGGCCTGGTCGGCAGCCTCGGCATCATCGCGGCGGTCCCGCTCACCACCGCGCTCGCCGCGATGGCGGTCGCCGACCGCTCCCGCGACCTCGTCGCCGCCCCCGACGCGGCCTAAACCGCACCCGACACGCCCTAAGCGAAAATCAACCCTTCCGCCCCTTACAGTGCTCATAGGTCACCGAGAGTCCGTCAATGACTACCTTCGGTGGCTACACGGGGTGAGGAGCGCTGATGAGGTTTCGTCATCAGGATGGTTCGACCGTCCATCTCGGGTACTGCGCGACGGTCCATCCGGCCACCGATCTGGACGATCTGATCGCGGGGCTCGACGGATGCGCCGGTGCGGTCCGGTCCGCGCTCGGCGTACCCGTGCTGGGGGTCGGGCTGTGGCTCCCGCACCGGCTCGCTGATCGGCTGGCGAACTCGCCGGCGTCGCTGAGCAAGCTGCGGCGGTCGCTGCACCGCAACCGCCTGGAGGTGGTGACACTCAATGGCACGCCACACACGAATTTCACCGAGAAGGTTGTCGGCAGCAAACTTTATTGCCCGGACTGGACCGAACCCGAGCGGCTCCGCTACACCCTCGACCTGATCGACGTCCTCGCGGACCTGCTCCCGTCCGACGCGACGTACGGCTCGATCTCGACCACGCCGCTCGCCTGGCGGGTGCCCTGGTCGAGGGCGCGCAACCGGGCGGCGCGCGAGGCGTTCGACCGCGTAGAGCAACACATCGCCCGGACCGAGACCAGGACCGGCCGGAAGATCCGGATCGCCGTCGAGACCGAGCCGGGCTGCGTGCTGGAGATGGTTGGCCAGGCCGCGGCGTGGCTCGACCGCTACACCAGCCCGTACGGCGGGGCGTCGCGCATCGGAGTCGGACTCGACACGTGTCATCTCGCAGTGCAGTTCGAGGAGCCGGCTGAGTCTTTCGAGTTGTTGCGGCGTGCGGGTGTGGACGTGGTCAAGGCGCAGCTGGCTGTCGCGCCGACACTTGTCGACCCGTACGACGCCGCGGGCCGCTATCTGCTCGGTCGGCTCGGGTCAGCGAAGTATCTCCGCCAGGTGCGCGAGTGGGGTGGGCCTGGCGTGGATGACGTTGCACAGGCCAACGATCTGTCCGGTCACACGGCTTGGCGGATGCATGCGCACCTGCCGGCCCACGCTGCGCCACCAGATCCGTTGAGCGTGACAACCGGCGTACTGGATGACTGTTTGACCAGACTGGTTGGTGGTGGCCATCCGCTGACGCATCACCTCGAGTCAGAGGTGTACGCGTGGCCGCGTGCACCCAAAAGCCAGCAGGGCTTGGCGAAACGGGTCGCCAAGGAGCTGGCGTGGGTGCGTGATCGGCTGACCGGGCTCGGCTTGGAGGAGGTGCGCTAAGCGGCCACTCTGGTCAGGTCGGAGTAGTCGGGCAGCTGGACTGAGCTCAGTGCCTTACCTACCGCGTTCTGCGACCAGATGAAGCGCTGTACGGGCGTAGGGAGCTTTGTCAGCGTTGACGCTGCGAACGGCATCCCCCGGAGTGCGAGCGGGCTGCCAGGGATGATCGTCCTCATGACCTTCGGGGCAAGCTGACGGCTCCGGTCGACCGCTGGACGGATGATCCGCTCGTAGTTGCGCAGCCCCGACGGCAGATCGCTGCGTGCCGCAGCCAGCTCACCCGCCAGGATGTACGCCGCCACGACAGCCAGGCTCGTACCGCCGCCGACCGCCGGTCCGGGGCAGTAGCCTGCGTCACCGACCAGGCCGATCCGGCCGCGATGCCAGGTGTCCAGCGTGATCTGCGCGATCGAGTCGAAGTAGAAGTCCTCGGCCGCGTCCAGGTGCTCGAGCAGCTGAGGTACCCGCCAGCCGTAGTCGCGGAACTCCTTGGCCAGAAGGGCTTTCTGCTCCTCCTTGTCGCGGTAGTCGTACTGCAGCTCCGGCGCCCGGAACAGGAACCCGCCGCGGACCTGACCGGTCTGGTGTACGCCGTAGATCCCGACCAGCTTGTCGACCGAGAAGTGCGTGAGCGTGTGGCTGCCGACGCCGAAGACGTCCGGCAGCGAGAACACCGCGAGGTAGCCGCCGAGCGACCGGTGCAGCGGTCCCTCGGGTCCGAAGGACAGTCGGCGGACGTTCGAGTGCAGGCCGTCGGCGCCGATCACCAGGTCGAAACGCCGCTCGGTGCCGGAGTCGAACGTGACGTCGACGCCGCTCCCGTCGTCGTGCAGGTTCGCGATCGAGTCGCCGAACACGTACTCGGCGGTGCCGCGCGTGGCGTCGTACAGGATTCTGGTCAGCTCGCCGCGGAGGATCTCCACGTGCCGGCTGGAGAGCCCGGCGTACATCCGGCTGAGGTCGACCTCGACGGGTGGCCTGCCGAAGCGCTCGATGGTCATCGCGTCGAGCCCGGTGCGGGCCGCGGCGATCGCGTCCCAGCAGCCCATTCGGCGAGTGACATCGGCGGCCGAGCTGAACAGGTCGACGGCATGACCGCCGAGCCCGTGCCGCAGGGCCGGTGTGCGTTCGACGAGCGTCGGCTCGAAGCCGTAGCGGTGCAACCAGTACGCGAGCACCGGACCGGCCACGCTCGCGCCTGAGATCAGGACCTTCATGACATCCCCTGACGTTTGCTTACTTATCGGAAGGTAAGTAAACGAGTGCTGTGTTGTCAATGGCTTACTTACCGGAAGGTCAGTTAATCTTCCGGGTATGCCGAGACAACGGACCGGGGACACCCGGGCGCGGATCCAGCAGGCCGCGCTGGAGCTGTTCGCCGAGCGCGGGATGCAGCAGACCAGCCTGCGCGACATCGCCGACCGGCTCGGCGTGACGAAGCCGGCGCTGTACTACCACTTCGCGTCCCGCGAGGACCTGCTGAACAGCCTCGTCGAGCCGATGATCACCGACTTCGAGGCGTACGCCGCAGCGCAGCAGGCGGCCGCCCCGGTCGAGGCACGCGAGCTGCTCGGGTCTTACTTCGATCTCGCCTACCGGCACCGCAGGCTGATCCAGCTCGCCATCCGCGACCTCTCGGTGCTGCACGAGCTGAACCTGGCGGACCGGTTCATCGAGTGGCGTGGCACGCTCGCCGCGCTGCTCATCGGCACGCAGCCGTCACTGTCCGACGTGGTGCGGTGCATGGTGGCGCTCGGCGGTCTGTCCGACTGCGCCGTGATGATCGACCACGAGCCGGTCGCCGAACTCCGCGAGGCCGCTGTCGAGGCGGCGTACGACAGTCTCGGCAGGCCGTGATCAGCCGTTGGCGATCCGGGAGACCGCGAACAGCAGGATGAGCACGATCGAGAAGATCCGCAGGAACCGCGGACCGGTCGTCACCGCCGGCCACGACAGGAACGCCAGCCACCCGAGCAACAGCGCGAGCAGCAGCAGCGCCACCACGGCCACCGCCACCGGACCGAACACGCCGACCAGCGCGAGCAGCAGGGTGATCCCCGGCAGCGTCAGCTTCGGCGCGGCATGCAGCTTCGCGACGTACGGGTAACTCACCTTGGTGAGCCGCTGCCGCAACGCACTCACCGGCTGACCACTGGGGGAACTCATGACCCCATTGTTCCAGGTGTCACGAGTCCCCAGTGCCGCCTCATCAGGGGACTAGCCGGTAGAACCGCCAGAACGGGTGCTCGATCGGCAGTACGTCGACCTGTCCGAACCCAGCGTGATCGGCCAGGTGCCGGAGCTTGTCCGGTCGCATGATCGCGCCGACGACATCCGAGTCGGGGTCCACCAGGCCTTGCGGCGTACACCAGATGGCGCTGGCCGCGCCCAGGAACCGCTGCACTTCGTCACCGGGTGCAGCGAGTACGTCGTCCGCGCGCTCGTCCATCACGATCACGGACCCGCCTGGCGCCAGCGCCGCCCGTGCGGCGACCAATGCCTCGACGGGATGCGCGAAGTCGTGCAGACATTCGAAGAACGTCACCAGGTCGTACCGCGTGCCCTCGGCCGTCACCGCGGTGATGTCACGGACCTCGAAGTCCACCCGGTCCGCGACGCCCTGTTCGGCAGCATTGCGCCGCGCCCGGCTGATCGAGTCCTCGTCGTTGTCGTACCCGTCCACCTGCACGGCCCGGTACGCCTTGGCGAGTTCGATCGCCGACCAGCCTGCTCCGGTGCCCAGGTCCGCGACCCGTGCGCCCTTGCTGAGCAGGTCGTGCAGTCCGGCCACCTTCGGGATCCACTCGGCCACCAGTGAGTTCACGTAGGCGGGCCGGTTCAGCGACTCCTGCGCCTCGACTGCCTCCTCGCCGTACGCCGTGTAGGGCACGCCGGCGCCGGTCCGGAACGCGTCGACGAGCTGCGGGAACGCACGGCCCACCGCGGGCACGATCGCCGCCAGACCGCCCGCGTAGAACGGGCTCGTGGGTTCGAGCAGCGCCTCGCGCACACCTGGCGCCAGATCGAACCGGTCGGTCCAGACCTCCGGGCCGTCGATCGTCAGTAGGCCGCTGATCGCCTGTGACTGCAGCCATTCGACGAGGTACCGATGGTCGACCCCGGTCCGCTTGGCAAGCTCTTCGGCCGTGATCGGGCCGCTCTCGGCGATCGCACCGTAGATCCCGTGCGCGTGGCCGAGGTAGGTCGTGAACAGCTCGGCCGCACCGAGCGCCGCACCGAACAACCGCCCGAGAAGTTCCTCGGCCGCCGCCGGGTCGGCCTTGCTGATGTCAGTCGTGGTCATCTCGCCCCTCCTTGCTGGAATTGCCTTCACCCCTCAGGCGCCAGTTGACGACTGGCAATGCCAAGTGACGTCGTTCTCCGGCTCGTACACGCACTGGCGACCGGTGCGCACCGACACGCGCAGATGCCGGCCCAGTGCGGGATGGGCGCGCTCGATCGCCTTCACCGCGACCCCGATGCGCATCGAGACCGCCTTTCGGCTGCGTTCGACCGGATCGCCGGCGGAGCGCGCTCGACCGCCGAGCCCCAGTGCACCGGCCAACTCCCGCGCCAGGAAGTCCCTCTCGGTGCTGAGCGTCTCAACGCGCCCCAGATCGTTGTCGGCCGCTGCGTCGGCCAGGTCGTCCTCCAGCTCTCGCAGCCGCTTCCGGTACGCCGTTCGCGCCTGGTCGTCGAGCACTGGGCCCAGATCAGCATCCTGGACCCGGCCCGGACCTGAGAGGTCGAGAACACTCACCGGAGTGCGCGGCCGCGCGAGCAGGGTGGCCAGGTCACGAATGCCCTTGGAGTCCGGGACATGTGCGGTGACGCCACGCCACATCACTTCCCAGCTCGCTCCGAGCCGTCGCAGTTCACCTGTGTCCGTCGACGTACGCACAGGAGTGACGCCGAGCTCAGCAAGGGCCTTCTCGGTCTTGGCAACCAGAGTCTCCGCGCCAACCGTCCGGTGCGCTTCTAGTGCAGTCTCCAGTAGTTGCCGCGCCTCCGGTTTGCCGAGTTGCGCGGCCAGTCGTCCCAGGAACAATTCCACGCTGCCCAGACACGCGCCACCGATTCCGTCGACCACCCAGAGCCCGGCGTACGGCGTCAGCGCGTCGTACGCGAGCCGCGCGGCCTCCTCCTCGCCCAGTACTCCGGCTGCCTCACCGAGGAACGCCAACGACTCCAGCCACTCTGCGTCCCGCGAGATGGCGTCCAGGCCGTCATGCACGCGGTACCGCACGATGCTGCGAGCCTGTTCCGTCGCTCCGGCTCGGGCGAGGTAGTAGGCGGACGGCCCGTCGGCCATGGGATTACCGGCGAACGGTGCCATCACCGACTCGACGTACGACCGCAGCTCTGTGACGGTGCCGATGGCATCGGCATGCGCTGTGCGCAAGGCGAACACCATGAGTCGTGCGTTGACGCTGTCCGCTTCCTCGGCCAACTCGGTGGCCTGAGCGATGCATGACTGCACTTCGTCCAGCCGACCGCTCATCAACGCCCGCATGCCTCGCCAGATAGGCACCAGCCAGCTGTACAGCGGAAGTCGCAGAGGTAGTACCGCCCGAGCAAAGGCAGCAATGTGTACGTCGGCCTCGGCAAACCGCCCCTGCTCCAGCAGAGCAACCACGAGAAGTCGTCGGGCGAGGAGAACCAACGCCAAGTCCCCAGTGGCGATCGCCAACATCCGCGCGGCCGCAGCTGCCCGCTTTGCCACGTGGTCAGGCCCAGTGAACACATCGCACCACACGGCCAACGCAGCCACCTCGGCCCGGACATCACCTGCCGACCGAGCCATTCGTACCGCCTCGTCGGCCAGCTGTCGCAACCTGTCTCCGCGATCGGTCGGACTCAGGCCAAGCGCAAGACGAGCAATCGTCGCGGCCTTGAGCGCACCGTCCGGCAACAGCGGTACGGCGTCTGCCAGAAGCGCTGTCTGCTCGCCATCGCTGAGGTCTACTTCGAAACCGCCGACACCACCGCCCATCGCGAGCACTGCCCGCGCCACGGTCTCCGCATCACCATCTGCGGCGGCTGCACGAGCTACGGCTCGCAGCGTGTCCCGTCCGGTCGCCAGCTCGCCGGCCAACACCTGTGCTGCACCCAACTCCAATTGGACGACCGGATTGTCGAGGTCGGCCCATCTGTAGAACCGGACTGCCTGTTCGTAGCCGGACTGCCGTTGTGCAGCACGTGCGGCGACCAGTGCGAACTCTCGAGACCGCTCAGCCGCATCTGATTGGCCAACTGCGTTGCGATAGTGCGCAGCGACCTGCCCCGCGTCAGAGTCCTTCTGATCACTCAGCAACTCAGCGGCCCGGTAATGCAGCTTTGACCGGCGGTGCACACCGAGGCCGGCGTACACCACCTCACGAACCAGCGAGTGGGCGAGGCGCACCCTATTGCCCTCGACCTCGGCCAACCGCGCCGCGACCGCATCCTCGAGAACATCGAGCAGGTCCGCCGGCGTCGTCTCCTCGATATCCGCTAGCAGGTCGAGCGGCACGTCCTCGCCCAGCACCGAGGCCGTGGCGAGGACGTCGTACGTCGGCTGGCGGAGACGCGCGAGGCGGCGCTCCAGCACCTGGCGTACGCCGGTCGGTATCTCGGAGGACGTCGTACCGCGCGCCGCGTGCCAGCGGGTGAGTTCCTGGACGAAGAACGGGTTGCCACCGGTCCTTGTGTGTACGGCGTCGGTGTAGTCGGACTCCGCGGAGCCGAGCACCTGCGTGACCAGCTGGCCGGTGGCGGCCCGATCGAGGCCGGCAAGCGGCAGCCGGACGAAGGACGGCGGCAGTGCGCGGAGAGCCTCGGCAGCTGACTCAGTGACGTCCACTGCGTTGTCACGGCTGGTGACTAGGAGCAGACAGCGCAGCTCGGGCAGCAGACCGACCACGAAGCGGAGCAGTGCGAGCGCCGGTCGGTCGGCGAGATGGATGTCCTCCAGGATGATCACCACAGGCCGCTCCGCGGTGGCGGCGGCCAGTTGGTCGGCCACGGTGGCGAACACACCCGTCCGGCTGGTTCCAGGGTCGTCGGGCAGCGCGGTCGAGAGGCCGAGTGCACGGAACGCCTGGCGCCACGGCCAGTACGGCAGGGTCTCGATCTCGGGACACCGGCCCCACGCGACGGCGTACCCACGCTCACTGGCGGTGTCCGCGAAGGCCGTCGCCGTTGCCGACTTCCCGATGCCGGCGTCACCGATCAGGAGCGCGCCCTGGCCGTGGCCGCGCTCGACCTCGGCCAGCAGGCCCGTCAGGGTGCTGAGCTCCCGGATCCGGCCGACCACACGATCGGGCATACCCCACTGTGCGGCTGCGGTCCGGCGCGGGGGAAGCGCTGATCGCGAGCCGTGTGCCTCGCGTAAGGTGAGCCGGGTGTTCGTGGTGATCAGGTTCCGGGTGGCGGAGTCCGAACAGGCCGGGTTCGGGGAGCGGTTACAGGCCGCGGTCGAGGTGCTGGGACAGCAGAAGGGGTTCGTCGCCGCGCGGACCGGGCGGAACGTGGACGACCCCGAGTTGCTGGCGCTGACGCTGGAGTTCGAGAACGTCGGGAGTTACCGTCGGGCATTGTCGCCGTTCGAGGTGAAGATGACGGCGGTGCCGTTGTTGTCGGAGGCGCTCGACGAGCCGTCTGCCTACGAAGACTTGCTTCCTTAGCACGGATTCGATGGGTGCCGCCCCGGACCGATAGCCTGATCCCTTCCGTACCCCAACTGTGCCCGTTCTGGAGTCGAAGTGCCCGTGGAAAGCGTCGATGCCGTCGTCAGCCTCAGTAAGCGGAGAGGCTTCGTGTACCCGTGCGGCGAGATCTACGGCGGTACCAAGTCGGCGTGGGACTACGGACCGCTCGGTGTCGAGCTGAAGAACAACGTCCGCACCCAGTGGTGGCGGAGCATGGTGACCGGTCGCGACGACATCGTCGGCCTGGACTCCTCGGTGATCCTGCCGACCCAGGTCTGGGAGGCCTCCGGCCACCTGGCCGAGTTCGTCGACCCGCTGACCGAGTGCCAGTCCTGCCACAAGCGGTTCCGCGACGACCACCTCCGCGAGGACTACGCGCGCCGCAAGAACAAGGACGTCGACGAGGTCAAGCTGGCCGAGATCGCCTGCCCGAACTGCGGTAACAAGGGCACCTTCACCGAGCCGAAGATGTTCAACGGCCTGCTGAAGACCTACCTCGGCCCGGTCGAGTCCGCCGACGGTCTGCACTACCTCCGCCCGGAGACCGCGCAGGGCATCTTCATCAACTTCGCGAACGTGATGGGCACCGCGCGGAAGAAGCCGCCGTTCGGTATCGCCCAGGTCGGCAAGAGCTTCCGCAACGAGATCACCCCCGGCAACTTCATCTTCCGGACCCGCGAGTTCGAGCAGATGGAGATGGAGTTCTTCGTCGAGCCCGGCTCCGACGAGGACTGGCACGAGTACTGGCTGAAGGCCCGCTGGGACTGGTACACCGGCCTCGGGCTGAGCGCGGACAACCTGCGGTTCTACGAGCACCCGAAGGAGAAGCTGAGCCACTACTCGAAGCGCACCGTCGACATCGAGTACCGGTTCAACTTCGGCGGCAAGGAGTTCGACGAGCTCGAGGGCATCGCGAACCGCACCGACTTCGACCTGACCACGCACTCCAAGCACTCCGGCGCCGACCTGTCGTACTTCGACCAGGAGAAGGGCGAGCGCTGGACGCCGTACGTCATCGAGCCCGCGGCCGGCCTGACCCGCAACGTGCTCGCGTTCCTGCTCGACGCCTACACCGAGGACGAGGCCCCGAACGCGAAGGGCGGTGTCGACAAGCGGACGGTACTGCGCTTCGACCCGCGACTCGCGCCGGTCAAGGCCGCCGTACTGCCGTTGTCCCGCAACGCGGACCTGTCGCCGAAGGCGCGCGATCTCGCGGCCGAGCTGCGGCAGAGCTGGAACGTCGACTTCGACGACGCCGGCGCGATCGGCCGCCGCTACCGCCGGCAGGACGAGATCGGTACTCCGTACTGCATCACCGTCGACTTCGACACCCTCGACGACCAGGCCGTGACGATCCGGGAGCGGGACTCGATGAAGCAGGAGCGGGTCGCCCTGACCGAGGTCACCGGCTACCTCGCCCAGCGCCTGGTGGGTTGCTGACGATGAAGCTGCTGCGGGGTCGGGTTCGCTTCGGGGCGGTCGTGTTCGGGCTGTCCGCCGTGGCCGTGTTCGCGCTGTCGTCCTGCTCGGACAGCAAGCCGGACGCCGGTTCCTCGCCGGCCACCTCGGCACCGTCGTCCAGCACAGCGCCGTCCAGCGCCCCGATTCCGACCGCGTCGACGCCGACGCTCACCGCGCTGCCGACGCCGTCCAAGCCGTGGCCGACGCCGAAGGTCACCGGTGAGCCGGCCGAGGACGCGCCGCTCGCCGAGCGGATCACGTTCGCGATCTCGAAGCAGGCCCAGGTCGCGGCCGGTAAGGCGGCCACCACGACCGTGAAGTGCCCCGGCATCGACAAGGTCGAGACCGCCGGCGACCACGAGCTGACCTGCACGGTGACGTACGCCGGGAAGTCCTACCAGGGCACGCTCACGGTCGACGCGAAGCAGTACTCGGCGTCGTACAAGTTCACCTCGCAGTCGGTCGCGATCGTCAAGGCGAAGGTCGTCGACGCCGTCCTGCGGACCGTCACCGACGCCGCGAAGGTGACCTGCACGATGGATGATGTTGCCGTGGTCAAGCATTCCGGCGAGCCGATCGCCTGCGACGTGACGACGACCGGGAACGCCGTACAGCCTTACAAGGCACAGGTTTCCGGTGACGGTCGCGTGCTGGTGGCGAAGGCCTGACATGCTTGCGCTGGGCAACCTCACGATCGAGACGCCGGTGGTGCTGGCGCCGATGGCGGGCATCACGAACGCGGCGTACCGGCGACTCTGCGCCGAGCAGGGCGCCGGGCTCTACGTCTGCGAGATGATCACGTCCCGCGGCATCGTCGAGGGTGACCAGAAGTCGCTCGACATGCTGACGTTCGACGCCCGCGAGACCGTGCGGTCCGTGCAGCTGTACGGCGTGGATCCCTTCTACATCGGGCGTGCGGTGCAGATCCTCTGCAACGAGTACGGCGTCGCGCACATCGACCTGAACTTCGGCTGCCCGGTCCCGAAGGTGACGCGCAAGGGCGGCGGCGCCGCGCTGCCCTGGAAGCGGAACCTGCTCGGCGCGATCCTGCGCGCGGCGGTGCAGGCGGCGACGCCGTACGGCATCCCGGTGACGATGAAGACCCGGATCGGGATCGATAGCGATCACCAGACGTGCCTCGACGCGGGGCGGATCGCGGAGGAGTCCGGTGCCGCGGCGATCGGTTTGCACGGACGTACGGCGGCGCAGGCGTACTCGGGTCAGGCGGACTGGACGAAGATCGCCGAACTCGTGCAGCACGTGAACATCCCGGTGCTCGGCAACGGCGACATCTGGGAAGCCGGCGACGCGCTGCGGATGGTCGCCGAGACCGGGTGCGCGGGTGTGATCGTCGGGCGTGGATGTCTGGGGCGGCCGTGGTTGTTCCGCGATCTCGCGGTCGCGTTCGGCGGCGGCGAGGCGCTGAACCTGCCGACGCTGGGCGAGGTCGCGGTCGTGATGCGCCGGCACGGTGAGCTGCTCGCGGACCTGATGGGGGAGGAGCGCGGGCTGCGCGACTTCCGCAAGCACGTGCCGTGGTACCTCAAGGGATTCCCGGCCGGCGGCGAGCTGCGGGCCGCGCTGGGCATGGTCGACTCGCTGGCCCGGCTGGACTCGTTGCTCTCCGAGCTCGACCCGTCAGTGCGGTTCCCGGTCGCCGAGCTCGGCGCGCCGCGCGGCCGTCAGGGCAGTCCCCGCGACCACATCGTGCTCCCACACGGCTGGCTCGACGACACCGACGGCCTCACCGCAGACCTCGCCGACGCAGAACTCGGCGTCTCCGGCGGCTAACCCGCCCCGGGCACCAACGCCCCGGCACGAACGCCCCGGCACGAACGCCCGGCACGAACGCCCCGCCCGACCCCGCGCCGGCCACGGGCACTTTGAGGGGCCGACCCCTCAAAGTGTGAATTGACCCCCGAGAATTTGGCGGGTCCTCCCACCGTTTGAGGGGCCGGCCCCTCAAACGCGCCAGCGGGACCGGCGCGGGTGGCGGCGGCACAGGCATGTGGTCGATGCGGCGGCGCGGGCGCGGGGTCGCGCGGGCGGGGTCTTGTTGGCGGGCTGGAGAGTGGTTGGTGGATGCTCGGAGTCGGCTTGTCGGATTTGGCTCGACTCGTTCGTAGGGAGGGTGTTAGGACACCACGACGTACTGAGGAGAGATCATGACCGCGACGTACACGTTCGACATCTTCTGCACGCTGGACGGCTTCGGGTCGTACGACGAGAACGGCGACTGGGGTGGGTACTGGGGCAAGCAGGGGCCTGAGTTCCTCAAGCGCCGGCTCGAACAGGTCAGCGCCGACCAGCGGGTCGTGCTCGGCGGCAACACCTACCGGCAGTTCGTCGAGATCCTCGGGCCGAACGCGAACGAGTCCACGGTCGACGATCCGGTGAACCAGCGGATGTTCACCGTCCCGACGACCGTGGTGTCGAACACGCTCGAGGGCCCGCTGCAGTGGAAGAACGCGACGCTCGTCCCCGGCGACGCCGTCGAGGTCGTTGCCCGGCTCAAGGAAGAGTCCGACGTACCGCTGCGCTCGCACGGCAGCGTCGCACTCAACCGCTCGCTGATGGCCGCCGGCCTGGTCGACCGCGTGCAGGTGACCGTGTTCCCGGTGATCAGCGGCAAGACCGGCGCCGACCCGATCTTCCACAACGCCGCCGACTACGACCTGGAACTCCTCGAGTCCCACATCCTCGACGGCAACACCATGGAACTCACCTACCGCCCCACCCTGCACTCCTGAGCGCGTCCTCCAGGTCGTCAGCAGGACTGATCCGTACGGCGTGCTCGTCCGGGGCCGGCGGTTCGAAGTCGGCGAGGTGCTGGTCCAGGACGCCATCCGCGACATCGCGACGTCGCGGATCCGCCTGATTGGCCGCGCGCCGACGACGTACGGTCTCGTGATCCACGTCGACGTACACGAGCGTGAACCGAGCCGCCGCCTCCGCTGCCAGGGCCCGCCATCCATCGCGCAGGAAGCGCGGCGAGCTGGTGTCGTCGACGATCACCGACGTACCGCCCGCCAGCAACGCGCGCACCTCGTCGGACGCGAACTGGTGGGTCCGCAGCCATTCCTTGACCGGGATCCCGTCGCCGCCCCACAGACCACGGCGTTCGTTGATCTCGTCGAGACTGACGATGCTCGCGGGCAGCATCGGCGCGAGCGCCCGGGCCACGGTGCTCTTCCCGGAGAACGCAGTACCGCACAGCAGAACAAGCTCCACCCCACCATCCAACCGAAGCGCCGACGCGTTATCTAGTGCAGGACGCGGTAGTCCGCGAGGAGGTGGCCGGTGGGGGACACGCTGCCGCCGGTGGACTCGAGGCGGATGGCGGGGAGGTCGGCGAGGAGCTGTTTGCCCTGGCCGAGCACCCCGAATTTCGACCCCTTCAGCGGGCGTTGGCGGCGCGCCAGGTGAGGTAGTCGGCGACGGCTTTGGCTGGGTTGTACTCGGGGGTGAAGCCGGTGTCTTTCGTGAGGCGGGTGATGTCGAGGTACGGGTCCTCGCCGGGGCCGTTGGCACGGCCGGGGAGGAGGTCGAGTGGGGCGTCGGGCTTCAGGGCGCGGAGGGCCTCGACGAGTTCGCGGTTGTGGACGGGGCGGCCGCTCGACACGTTGTAGATCGTGTGCGGGAGGTCCTCCGCGGCGGTCAGTAGTGCGATCGCCCGGCCGGCGTCCGGCGCGTAGCACGAGTCGCCGCCGTCGTCGGCGTACAAGGGTTTCGGTGTCTCGCCGCGCAGTACGGCGCTGATGTACGGCGGGATCGGGTTGAACGGGGACTCCGGGTCCATCAGCGGTCCCCAGATGCTGCCGATCCGCAACAGGACCGGTTGTACGCCGGTGCCCTGCAGACTGTGGGTCGTCAGCGGCTCGACCGCTTTCTTGAACGCGATGATCAGCAGCGGCAGGTCAGCGGCCGGCAGCGCGAGATCCTCGTGCCACGGGATCTCGGGACGCCCGATGTAGTTGCCGATGCTGCTCGCCACGGCGAACCGGCGGACGCCCCACTCACGGGCGGCATCGAGCGCGTTCAGCAGCGCCGTCGTGTCGGCGCGGAAGTACGCGCCCGGGATGCTCCCGGCGAGGTGCACGATGTCGCCGATCCGGTGCCGCGTGCCGAGCGCGAGGAACGCGTCCCGGTCTGTCGCGTCCACGGACTCGACCGTGACCCGGCCCTCCAGGAACGACGGTACGTCGGCGCGCCGGTGCGACGTGACGATGACGTCGCGACCGAGGTCGACGAGCGCGCGGGCGGTCTGGGCGCCGATCATCCCGAGCCCACCGGTGACGAGCACTGCTCCGTTGTCTGGCATGGACCAGATCGTAGGAGAGACCACGGGTGGGGTTCTTGAACAAAACCTGCACGATCCCTTGACCCAAACACTTGTTTCGGGGGACCTTGGACGGCATTGGATTTACGAGTCACTTCCGAACATGGTTCGTTAAAGGAGTGCCCGTGGACATCGTGATCGGGGTCGTCACCCACGTGACCCACCACGAGTTGTTCCACGACGCCGCGCGCACGCTCCGCGGTGTGGACCTCGAGTGGGTCAGCTACGACCACGAGGACGAGGTCCGCGACAAGGTCGCCGAGTTCCTGAGTACGACGCGGCTCGACGGCTTCCTCGCCGGTCCGGTGCCGTACACGGCGAGCCGTGAACTGCTGCCGCCCGGCCTACCGGTCGGCGTGATCCGCTCGTCCGCGCTCGACCTGACGCTCGCGCTCTACCGCGCCCAGGAACGCGGCTGGGGCCGGACGCCGGTCAGCATCGACACGTTGCCCGCCGAAGCGGTCGACGCGGTGGCCACCGCGCTGGACCTCGACCAGGACCAGATCGACTGCTTGCCCTACGCACCGACCCAGAGCGTCGAGGAGATCGTCGCGTTCCACCGTGAGGCGTTCGAGCGCTTCGGTGAGCGCAGCTACGTGATCAGCGTGCGCGCCGCCGTACGTGACCAGCTCGCCGGGCAGATCCCGATCATGAGCGGGATGCCGGTGCCGGCCACGATCCGCACCGAACTGCACGAGCTCGCGCTCCGGATCGAGTCCGAGCGGGCCAGCGCGCAACGCTTCGCCGCCGGCGTGTTCCTGATCTCGCAGGCCGTCGACTCCGACCGCGCCCGGATCGGCCTGATGAACCATCTGCTGAACACCCCCGAGTTCGCCGGCGCCTGGATCGAGAACCGCGGGCGCCGCGGTGTGGTCGTCTTCGCCCACAAGGCGCTGTTCGAGCGCATCACCCGCAACTGGGTCGCCGTACCCGCGCTGGCCGAGGCCGCCGCGGCGCTCGGGGCGCAGGTCTCGGCCGGTTTCGGTGTCGGTGTGTCGGCCCGCAACTGTGTCCTGCTCGCCGAGCAGGCCGCCGCGCGGGCCGAGCTCGCCGACGAACCGTGCGCGTACCTGTTCGAGGACAGCGGCGTCGTGATCGGCCCGATGGGGCCGGCCGGCGAGGCGCTCCGGTTCTCGTACCGGGAGCACGGCGACGACGTCGAACAGCTCGCGAAGTCCGTCGGTCTGAGCGCCACCACCGTCTCGCGGCTGGCCGCGCTGGACCAGGAACTGCAAGGCCGCACGCTCTCGCCTGGAGAGCTTGCCGGTCATCTCGGCATCACGGATCAGAGCGGACGCCGGCTGATCCGGACTCTCGACGCAGGCGGCCTGGTGAGCGTCGAGGGAACCGCCCAGCACCACGCCAAAGGACGCCCGACGCGTCTGTACCGACTGCGCATCGCCCAAGCGTTGGAGGCACAACCATGGAGCTCACCCGCCGCCACATCCTCAAGCTAGCCGGTCTCGGACTCACGACACCCGCCCTGCTCGCCGCCTGCTCGAACGACAAGTCCGGAGCCGGTGGTTCCGGCGACGGCAGCGTGAAGTTCGAAGGCTGGGACTACGAGGCCGCGCTGGTTCAGCAGAACCTGGACAACTTCACCAAGACCAGCACGATCAAGGTCAACTACACCCCGATCACGAGTGCGCAGTACGTCCAGAAGGTCGTCGCCGAGTTCACCGGTGGCGGCGGCCCGGACGCGCTCTACGTGTACGACGACTCGCTCGCGGCCTGGGTCGAGGGCGACTACCTGCAACCGCTCGATGGCCTGCCCGGCGTCGACGAGGTCTACAGCGCGATCTACCCGGGCAACGCGGAGGCGATGACGTACGACGGCAAGCGGTACGGACTGCCGTACTACACCGACGCGAACTGCCTGACGTACAACTCCGGCATCCTCGCGAAGGCCGGCATCACGAAACCGCCGGCCAGTCTCGAGGAGCTCGAGGCGCAGGCGGTGAAGATCAAGAACGCCGGTCTGCTGCAGTACCCGATCGGTCTGCCCGCGCAGCTGTCCGACACCTGGTGGTCCTGGGTGTGGGCGCTCGTTTTCGGGAGCGGCGGGAACCTGTTCGACGACCAGCAGAACCCGATCATGAACACGTCGGACACCGTCGTGAAGGACGTGTTCGCCTGGCTGCAGCAGGCCGCGAACAAGTCCAAGGTGATCGATCCCGCGTCACTGCAGCTGCTGCCGGTCCCGGTCGACAACGCGATGAAGGCGAACCGGTACGCCTACACGATCGGCGCGCGGTACGCGAGCCGGGACTACAACGACCCGGCGAAGTCCAAGGCCGCGGGCAAGATCCGGATGGCGCTGGTACCGAGTCTGGACGGCAAGGAGCACGCCACGGTCAGCAACACCCGGATGTACGGGCTGGCCAAGGACACCGAGGTCAAGGACAACGCGTTCAAGCTGCTGACATATCTCGGCGGGTACGACGACAAGAAGCAGCCGTACACCGCGAAGTTCTGGTTCCTGCAGCGTGGGCTCGGGTTCGCCTACAAGGGGATGGTCGACGATCCGGCCATCACCGCGGCGCTGAAGAAGTTCGCCGATCCGGCCGTCTACTCGCATCTCGCGGAGATCGCCAAGCCGCGCAACGTGCTCGGCGTGCCCTGGTACACCGAGTTCGAGACCGAGATGCACAAGGTCGTCCAAGGAGTGCTGAGCAATCAGACCCAGCCGGGCGCGGCGGTCGACTCGCTCGCGCAGACGGTCGGCACCCTGAAGAAGAAGTACTCCTGAGCATGGTCGCGCTCGCTGAACGCCGGCCGCTGGGCGACAACGCCAAGGCCTGGGCGCTGAACGCCCCGGCGATGGTGGTGATCGCCCTGCTGGTCGCCTATCCGATCGGGTACTCCTTCTACGTCAGCCTGCAGAAGAACAACCTGAAACGCCCACGGGCCAAGCGGTTCATCGGCTTCGACAATTACAAGGCGCTGCTCACCGACCACGCGTTCCTGTCCGCACTGAAGGTGTCCGCGCTGTTCGTGCTCGTGGTGCTCGGGCTGACCGTCGCACTCGCTCTGATCCTGGCGCTGGTGCTGAACGAGCGGTTTCGCGGCCGCGGTCTGTTGCTCAGTCTCGCTTTGTTGCCCTGGGCAATGCCCGGGGTGGTGAACGGCCTGATGTGGCGGACGATCTTCGACGCGAAGACCGGCGCGCTGAACGGCCTGCTCTCGCAACTCGGACTGATCGACGACTACCACGCCTGGCTGACATCAGGTACGGGCGCCTTCTTCTTCACCGCACTGGCGCAGGTCTGGAACACGCTCCCGTTCTCGGTCATCATCTTGCTGGCCGGATTGTCGACGATCCCCTCGGAGCTGTACGACGCCGCGACCGTCGACCGCGCCGGCGCCTGGCGACGCTTCACCCAGGTCACGATGCCCTGGCTGCTGCACCCGCTGCTGATCGTCCTCATCCTCGAGACGATGAACGCGTTCCGCGCCTTCGACACGATCTACGTCCTCACCGGCGGCGGCCCCGGCGACGCCACGACCACGATCGCGCTCCTCGACGTACAAACCGTCCTCACCTTCACCGACGTCGGCCTCGGCAGCGCCTACGCCTGGGTGATCACCACCATCACCCTGCTGATCTCGATCGCCTACATCGGCCTCCTGTACCGAAAGGGCAATTTCGAAGTATGAGCACTCTCGTCCGCGCTCCGCTGCGCTATCGGATTCCCTGGAAGAAGATCGGGCTCTACGTGTTGGCCGTGGGCTTCGCGTTGTATTTGGCGTTGCCGTTCTACTGGATCGTCGCGATGAGTTTCATGCACGAGGTGGATGCGATCGCGGTGCCGCCGCATTGGGTTCCGGTGCATCCGACGTTGCAGAACTACCTCGGCTTCGTGCACCCGAACGAGTCGCAACAGCTGGTCGGTGGGCGGGCGGTGTCGGAGACGCCGTACTCGTTGCGGAACAGCTTGATCGTGGCGTCGTCGACCGCCGTACTGAACCTCGTACTGGCGACGTTCGCGGCGTACTCGTTCTCGCGGTTGAAGTTCCGCGGGAGTCAGCTGCTGCTCCTGCTGTACCTGCTCACCCGGATGGTGCCCGGAATCGCGATCATCATCCCGTTCTACCTGCTGATGCGGTCGTTCGGGCTGCTGGACACCTACCTGGCGCTGATCCTGTCGTACACGACGTTCGCGTTGCCGATCACGATCTGGATCCTCAAGGACTTCTTCCGCTCCGTACCGCGGGAGCTCGAGGAGGCCGCGCGGGTCGACCGGTGCGGCTGGTTCCGGACGATGTGGACGGTGTTCCTGCCGGTGGCGGCACCGGGGCTGGTCGCGGCCGCGGTGTTCGCGTTTATGACGGCCTGGAACGAGTTCATGTTCGCGCTGTTCCTGACCAGTACGAAGGCGGCGAAGACGATCCCGGTGGTGGCCGCAAACTTCGCCACCGACTTCAACACCCAGTTCACCGTGATGGCCGCGGCCGGTGTGCTCGCGGTCGTCCCACCCCTGCTGCTCGCCCTGCTCTTCCAGCGCAAGTTGGTGCAGGGCATGGCCGCCGGATCCGTGAAGGGCTGACGACATGGCTGAAGTGCGTTTGGAAGGTGTCAGCAAGGCGTTCGGCGGCAAGGTGGCTGTCGGCGATCTGAATCTCACCGTCGAGGACCAGGAGTTCCTCACGCTGGTCGGCCCGTCCGGCTGTGGAAAGTCGACAACCCTGCGGATGATCTGCGGATTGGAACGTGCCACCGAGGGTCACATCTTCTTCGACGGCAAGCCGGTCAGCTGGCTGCCGGCGAACAAGCGGGACGTGTCGATGGTGTTCCAGAACTACGCGCTCTACCCGCACAAGACGGTCCGGCAGAACATCGGCTTCGCGCTCAAGATGATGCGCGTGCCCAAGGCAACGATCGACGAGCAGGTACTGCGGGCCGCGCGGACCCTGGACATCGAGGATCTCCTGGACCGCAAGCCCCGCGAACTCTCCGGAGGTCAACGGCAACGGGTCGCGCTCGGACGCGCGATCGTCCGCGACGCCGGTGCGTACCTGCTCGACGAACCACTGTCGAACCTGGACGCCCAGCTGCGGGTGCTGATGCGGGCCGAGATCAAGCGGCTGCACGTCGACGTGGCCCGGACGTTCATCTACGTCACGCACGACCAGGTCGAGGCGATGACGATGTCGGACCGGATCGCCGTGATGCGCGACGGCGTCGTCCAGCAGTGCGCGACCCCGGAAGAGATCTACGAGCGGCCCGCGAACCGTTTTGTCGCGTCGTTCATGGGCTCCCCGCCGATGAACTTCGTGACCGGCGAGCTCGCGGACGTCGACGGCGTCCGGACCTTCCGCTCCGCCACCCTCAGCCAACCCCTCAGGGCCGGCGCTCTGGGAATCACACCGCCCGACGACCGCGCCGTGGTGCTCGGCATCCGGCCGGAGGACATCAGGCTGTCGACCACCCCGGTCGACGGCTATCGGCCCGGCAAGGTCTTCGTCTCCGAACCACTCGGCCCCGACGTCCTCGTCACGGTCCGGATCGAAGGCGAGCTGATCAAGGCGCGTGTCCCGACCCCGTTCCGGCTCGGCCACGACAGCTCGGTGTACGTCGGCTTCAACCCGGACCGCCTGCACCTGTTCACGGCGTCCGACGGCACCGCCCTCCATGCACCCCAGCGAAAGGAACACTCTTGAGAGACCCCGAGAACGCGACGGTCGAGGTCGAACTACCGGCCGACTTCGACGACTTCTGGGCGGCCGGCCTGGCCGACTGCGCGTCGTACCCGCTCGACCCGGTGCTCACCGAGATGCCGAACCTGTCCACCGACACGGTGCTGGTCTACGACCTGCACTACACCAGCTACGGCGGTCTGCGGATCGCGGGCTGGTTGACCGTGCCGCGGTCCGGACCCGCGCTGTTCCCCGCGCTGGTCACGATCCCGGGCTACATCTCCGAGCCGACGATCCCGAAGGAGTGGTCGGAGCTCGGGTACGTCGCCCTCGCGGTCGCGCCGCGCGGCAAGCTGCGGTCGAACGACGTGTTCAACCCGGGCTATCCGGGGCTGCTGACGCACAACATCGTGGACCCCAACACCTACGGGTACCGCGGCTTCTATCTCGATGTCGTCCGGGCGGTCGAGGTGTTGCTGGATCACCCGGAGGTCGATAGTCAGCGGATCGGACTGCAGGGGTCGAGCCAAGGTGGTGGCCTCGGGATCTCCACGGCCGCGCTGATGCCGGACGTGATCCGGTGCGTCGCGGCGGGAGCGCCGTACCTGTGCGGGATCATGACCGCGCCGACGCTGACCCGGTCGTACCCGTACGAGGAGATCAACGAGTACCTGCGGATCCACCCGAAGGACGTCGATCGGGTGCGGGAGACGGTCGCGTACTACGACGGGCTGAACTTCGCGCCGAAGGTGCTGGCGCCGACGTTGCTGTACCTCGGGATGGAGGACGACGTGTGTCCGCCGGAAACCGGGTTCGCGTTGGAGCGCGTGCTGACGTGTGAGACCACGCTGCACACGTACCCGCACTGCGCGCACCACGCCGGACTTCCGGACGTGATGCGGATCGTGGAGAACTTCCTTGCCGAGCACCTCACCCCGGGACGGTGAACTGATGACCTTCGACAGCTACTGGGCCGCGGTGGACGACGAACTCGCGGCGATCCCCGGTCGGCCGGTGCTCGACGTGGTGCCGGCGCGCACGACCGACGAAGCGACCTTCTACAGCGTCCGCCTGACCAGCACGGGCCCGTACCGCGTCTACGGCAATCTCAGCATCCCGAAGGGCGACGGGCCGTTCCCCGGGCTGCTCATCACCCCGCGCTACGGCAGCGTCAACAACATCCCGCACCCGAACGACCGGAGCCGGTACGTCGTCCTGAGCCTGATGCACCGCGGTCAACGGCTCGCGGACGAGGGGTTCTCGGCGGCGTACCCGGGATTGTTGACGGTCGGAGTCGACGACGCGTCGACGTACATCTATCGCGGGATCGCGGCGGACTGTCTGCGCGCCGCGGAGTTCCTGATGGGGCTGGGCGAGGTGGATCCGGCGCGGGTCGCGGTGAGCGGTGACGACCTGGCGGTACTGACGGCGGCGCGGCGGCCCGGCTTCGGTTCGGTTCGGGTGACCGACTTGCTGTTCTATCGCGCGATGGAGGCGCGGCTGAGGTCGTGTCTCTACCCCCTGGAGGAGCTGAACGATCACCTCCGCGCCGGCTCGTCGATTGATGCCTTGTCGACAACCCTGTCGTACTTCGATCCCGCGCGGCACGCCCCGGCGGTCGCCGGTCGCACACTGGTGTCTGTGGATGACGAGGACTGGTGTACGGCGCTGCTCTCCGCGTTGCCGGATCCTGAGGTATACAAAGTGACTCACCTCGATGGGACCGACAACGATTTCCTCGACGCGTGGCTGGCTGAGCGCTCCGGCGTACCGGCGATGTCGAAGTTCGTCGCATGAATCCGCTGGGGGTCCGTCCCGTCATCAACGCCAACGCGACGGTCACCGTGCTGGGCGGGTCGTTGATGCCGCCGCCTGTCGTGAAGGCGATGGCCGACGCGGCGGCGCAGTTCGTCGACCTGCCCGAGCTGAACGAGCGGGTGGGGGAGCGGCTGGCTGAGCTCACTCACAACGAGGCGGGGTACGTGACCTCCGGCGCAGCGGCCGCCATCACGCTGACTGTTGCGGCCTGCATCACCACCGACTCGCAGGCGTTCCCGCTTGACGCCGAGATCGTCATGTTCACGAGCCAACGCAACGACTACGACTACTCCGCCCGCTTCATCGGCCCCGGCGTCGTCGAGGTGGGCCCGTCGGAGGACGAGTTGCGTACGGCGCTCGCTCGCCGACCCGCCTGCGTTCTGTGGATGGCGGGAGCGCACTACGCCAAGGATGCGCTCCCGATCGAGGACGTGGTGCGAGTTGCTCGCGAGGTCGGCGTACCCGTGCTTGTGGATGCGGCCGCGCAGATTCCACCCGTCGCGAGTTTGTGGCGGTTCACTCGGGACGTCGGCGCGGATGCGGTGATCGTGAGCGGCGGGAAGGGACTGCGTGGGCCGCAGGCCAGCGGGTTGGTGCTGGGGAAGCGGTGGCTGATCGAGCGGATCCGGGCGCACACCTCGCCCAAGCACGAGATCGGGCGGGGGATGAAGGTGGGGAAGGAGGAGCTGATGGGTCTGCTCGCGGCCGTGGAGTGGACGCTGGAACAGGACGAGGAGGAGATGCTGGCCGGCTACGAACGCGTGGTCGACGGGTGGATCGCGGGACTGCAGGGTCTGCCGGGCGTTGCGGTGGAGCGTGGGTACCCGAGTGAGGCCGGTCAGCCGCACAGTCGCGCCGTACTCCGACTCGACCGCGACCGCGACGAGCTGGTCCAGCAACTCTTCGATGGCGAGCCGCGCATCTCCGTCGGAACGTTCGGTCTCCCCGCCGACGCGATCGCGCTCAACCCGCAGACTCTCCAATCCGGAGAAGAAAAGGTGGTTCTCGATACCCTGCTCCGCCTTCTAAGCTCTGGGAATGGCGAGTAAGCCGGATGAGACGCGGGACGGGGTCGATCTGACCAACCTGGATCAACCGCTGTTCGACGGGGCCGAGGCGACCAAGCGGGATCTGGTCGACTACCTGGACGCCGTGCACGAGCGGATGATCCCCGAATTGCGGGAACGGCCGCTCTCGGTGGTGCGGATACGGCCGGGGCAGCCGAAGTTCATGCAGAAGAACGTCCCGAAGTACACACCCGACTGGGTGAAGACCGTGCAGGTCTGGGCGGAGGCGTCCAAGCGGGAGGTGTCGTACGCGCTGTGCGACGACCGGCGAACGCTGCTGTGGTTCGCCAACCAGCGCGCGGTCGAGTACCACCCGACGCTGATGCGGGCCGACCGGTGGGATCGGGTCACGCATCTCGTCCTCGACCTGGACCCACCGGAGGGCGAGACGTTCACGATGGCGGTGCGGGCCGCGTTGCTCGTACGGCAGGCGCTGACCGACTCCGGTCTGGCGGGCGCGGTCAAGACCAGCGGCGCGAAGGGCGTGCACGTGATCGTGCCGATCGACGACACGGTGTCGATCGAGGACGCGGCCGCCGCGACCCGGGCGATCGCGGCGCGGGCGGAGAAGCTCGATCCGGCGGTCGCGACGACGGCGTACATCAAGGAGGACCGGCACGGGAAGGTGTTCGTCGACTCCACGCGCAGCGGCGGGGCGACGATCGTGGCGGCGTACAGCCCGCGGGTCCGGCCTGGCACGACGGTGTCGTTCCCGGTGGGCTGGGACGAGCTCGAGAACGTCCGCCCGCGCGACTTCACCGTGCGCAACGCCGCTCGGCTCCTCGGCTCCGGTGACCCGTGGGCCGATCAGCTGCCGGCGCCGCAGTCCATCCCCGCCGACGTACTCGAGGAAGGTCGCGCGATCCCGGTCGCCCGAGTCGCCGCGATGCACGAAGGCAAACGCCGCAAACGCGCCCGCGAGGCGGAAGAACAGAAGGCCTCCGAATAAACGTCCGCGGTTGGTGCGGCCGGGGAGGACGCCTTCACTTGCTCGCCGCTGCGGCCGAGATGGGAGTTGGCCAGCGGCGCGTCGGGTGAGTTGGTGCTGGCGGGTGGTGGGGTTACTCCGGGGCTGTGGTGAGGGTTAGGGCTTGGCGGCGGATGTGGGGGTGGGGGTGGTTGCGGAGGGCAATTAGTAGGGTGCGCCACTCGGGGGACCAGTTGGTGCGGGTGGCGGCTGCGGTGATGAGGGTGTGGGCCAGGAGGCCTGAGGATGGGTCGGGGGAGCGGGTGAGGGACTCGGCGGCGGGAAGTAGGTCGGCGGGCGTCCAGGTGGGTTCGGTCGCGGCGAGGCGGGCGGCCAGGAGGTCGGCTGCTGTTGCGGCGGCCAGTGGGTCGTCGGCGACCAGGTCCCGCAGAGCCAGCGGATCGATCGACGCAAGGACCTGTAGCTCCAGCCGGAAGTCGAGGAACTCCACGGCAGTCAGCTCGTCAGCGACCGAGATCGCCAGCTGACGGTCCTCGGCCGAGCGGCGACTGAGCTGAGCAGTCAGCTCGGAGATCAGGTACGCCAACCGTTGCCGGGCTGGATGATCCCGGTCCGCCGTCGCGTTCGGCAGCGACGGATTCGCCTCCAACCGCACCAGCAACCGCACCACCTCGACCAGCTCGTCCAGCCCTGTCGGCGGACTGTTCGTCACCATCGCGACCAATGCGGTGATCGCGTCGCGCCAGACTCGGCTGCGGAGCGACAGGTTGCTGATGAAGTCGGCGCACACCTGAGCGGCAGCCGTGTTGTAGCGAGCCCACCCGCGCAACGCCAGCAACGCCGGCCCGACCACCTCCGGCTCGGCCCGCGTCGTCACCGCGATCAACAGGTCGGCGTACCGCGACCGATACCCGAGCGGTACGTCGTAAGCTCGCCGCCCCGTCAACGCCAGCGCAGTCGCCGGCGAATCATGCACCGCCTGCTCCAACACCGCCCACGCCGCCGCGTCATACAAGAGGTACTGCGACACCGTCCGCGCAATCGCGGCCCGCACATCCCGGTGCGCGCCCGACCACGTCTCGGTCAGTACGGCGCCCGCGCCGGGAGCACGCAGCTCGCCGAGCATCCGCACCGCCGCCTTCCGCGACGTGACCTTCACGCCCTCACGAGTCAGTACCGGCTGCAGCAACCCCGGCAACAAACTCGGCCGGACGAACCGCGCCGCCCGCGCCGCGGCGTACACCGCGACCCGAGCCCGGTCGTCCCCGGCATGCGCCTGCAGCAACCGCATCGCCAGATCCGGCCGCTCGGTCCAGGCAAGCGCCGCCAGCGCAGCCTCTTGCAGCAGTACGTCGTCACTCGCAAGGAACTCGTCCAGCGCCGGCCGACCAGCGCTCGGCACTCGCCCGAGCGTCTTCACCGCCGACGCCCGATACCAGTCCGGCATCCCCTCGTCACGAGCTACGCCGACCAGCAACTCGGCGTACCGGGCCTGCTGGCGCGGGAGCCACAGCCGCAGCGCGTAGCTCGGCACCTCCCATGACGGGCTGTTCCGGCCGAACCGGCGGATCTGGTCGGCCGCCGCGAACACCGGATCGAGCAGGTCGGTGCGCAACTCGGTGACGAGCCACCACACCGCGTGCCAGCGCGCCATCCGGACGTCGCGCGTGATGATCTGCTCGACCCGCTCACGTCGCGTCGAGGGCGCGTCCAGCCAGTGCCGGCACGCAGGCTGGACGGTCTTGTCCTGGTTCGACCAGACCGCCTGCTCGAGCACGGCTTGCAGCGGTTCCAGCGCCCACGCCCGCCGGCCGAACGCCTCCGCCACCGCGAGCGCCAGCCCGAACTCGTTCCGCTTCGCCGCCGCCTCGATCGCCGGGCGCAGGACGTCGTACACCTCGACCTCACGTCCGCGCGGGAGGTTCTCCACGAGTCCGTCGAGCGTGAGGGTCCCGATGTTCTCCGCGAGCCGCGCATGCGCCTGCAGGCCCCATTCCAGGACCGCGGGACGGTTGCCTACGGCACCTTCCACGACGGAACGCTCGGCCAATCGGCTCAGCGCGCGCCGCGTCGACCAGGACGTGTCGCGCGCATTCAGCGCATCGTCGAGCAAGGTGTCGAGTGATGCCAGCAGCTCGTTCGTCAGCAGCGTCGGCGACAGTCGCGCGATCGCGTTGACCACGTTGAGCCGAACGGGATCCTGATCGTTGCGCACCCGCTCGGCGGTCCACTGCACGGCCTGCACAACCTGCTCGGGCCGCCGCGCCGACCGGACGATCGACTGATGGACCGAGGTACGAACACTCGCGTCCGGGTCGCCCGCGTCCGGTTCGAGCAGCGCGAAGGCCTCGTCGTACGGCAGGTGTCCGGTGATGCTGCGGCGCACCGAAGCGTCCTCCCGAACCGTCGGCAGGGCGAGCATCCGATGCGCCTGCTCGAAGCGCACCGCGTGCGGCAGTACGTCGAGCAACGAGCTGCTGAGCTGCGCCTGACCCAGATCGATGCCCTGCGTCACGCCCGCGAAGATCCGCGCGCGCCGCGCCGGAGCCAACGCGTGCAGCAGCTCGGCGAGATCCGGCCACACGATCTGCCCGAGCGCGATGAGCTCGTCGTCGGAGTACCGGTGCAGCCGCCGTCGGAACGCCGGGGTCAGGGCCCGTCGCACCACGCCGCGCCGGTCGGGAGCGAGCACCAGTTCCAGTACGCCGCCCGGGTCGCGATCGGTGAGCGGACCGAGGATGTCGAGCACCGCGACCGGCAGATCGTGCGCCGGGACCGCCTGCTTGATCAGCGCGAGCACCGCGTCCGGGTCGTGGCGCAGCATCCCGGTGACGCCATGACCGACGCTCTGCCACCACTCGTCGTCGGCCGGCAACGTCTCCCGCGCGAAGGTCAGCACCTCATCCGGGTGGTGCTTCGCGAGTCCGCGCCAGCCGCTCGGCGACACGCAGTACGCCAGCTCGGGCAGCAGGCGCGCGACGGTCGCGTGGTCCGTCGCGTCCAGCAGTCCGGTCGCCGCGACGTCGCCCCACCGCGCCCGGTGCTCGTCGATCAGCCGTACGGCGAGATGCTCACGCCGCTGCCGGCGTACCAAGGACACGAGTCGCGAACGCAGTGTCGCCGGCGCGTCGTCGTACAGGATCCGAAGGTCGTCGTCCGTGACCGGCACTCCACGGGCGACCGCCGCGAGCGCGCGCGACCGGACGGCCGGATCGGCGTCGCGGAGCATCCGGGTGACGTACGCCGGGTCGCGGGTGACCTCGGCGATCTGGAGACCGAGGACGCGCTCGAAGGTGGTGCCGCGGCCGAGCTCGTCGAGCAGCCCGGCGAGCTGTGGCGCCTGGTCGGCGAGCAGGCGTACGCGCTGTCCGTACGAGAGACCGTCGATCGAACGCAGCAGGTCGGGCAGACGCATGCGCCCATCCTGCCGAACGACCGGTGTCAGCTCTTCAACGACGCGTCGAGGATGAGGGTGGCAGCTTCCCGGGCGCGCAGTGCCGGGTCCGCCGAGCCGGAAATCGCGGCGCGGGTGATCGCGCCCTCGCTGAGCAGGATCAGGTGGTCCGCGAGCCGGTCGGGGTCTTCCGCCCCAGCCTCTTTGGCGAGCTGGGAGAGGACCTGCCGGAAGCCTTCCTGGTGCCGGGACGCCATCTCGGCGACCCGTGGCGAGACGGCGCCGAGCTCGCCGAACGCGTTGATGAACGCGCAGCCGCGGTAGTCCCGCTGGCTGGACCAGGAGTAAAGGAAGTCGAAGACCGCGAGGATCCGGCGCCGTGGGTCGGTCTGCACCTCGACGTGCTCGCCGAGCATCGACTGCCAGAGGATCTCGCGGCGTTCCAGGTAGGCCTCGATCAGCTCGTCCTTGGACGCGAAGAGCTGGTACAGCCGCTTCAGCGATACGCCGGACGCCGCCCGGATCGCGTCCATGCCGACCGCCTGCACGCCGCGCTCGTAGAACAGCGCGTCAGCCGCGTCGAGCACCTGCTGCTGCGCCGTCTTCGTGTCCAGGGCCATCTCTCGCCTCCCAAGTGACCCGCGCCACCTTGCGCGGAGAACCACCGTTCTCTTAGAGTACCCGATATTCGGAGAACGCTCGTTCTCCACTTCAGATCCCGCCAGGAAGGCATTCCGATGACTGTGCTCGAACCCGCTGCCCAGGCCTTCGCCGAAGCGACCGCCAAGCCGCCGTTCCTGTTCCAGCTGACCCCGGAGGAGGGCCGCAAGGCCGTCGACGAGGTGCAGACCACCGACTACCCGAAGCTTCCGGTCGACGAGGAGTGGGTGACCGCCGCCGACGGCACCAAGGCCCGGATCGTGAAGCCGCAAGGCGCCACCGGCGTGCTCCCGGTGATCCTCTACATCCACGGCGCGGGCTGGATGTTCGGCAACGCGCACACCCACGACCGGCTGGTCCGTGAGCTCGCGGTCGGCGCCGGCGCCGCGGTGGTGTTCCCGGAGTACGACCTGTCGCCGGAGGTGCGGTACCCGCACGCGCTCGAGCAGAACTACGCGGTCGCCCGCTGGATCCTCACCTCGGGCAAGGACCAGGGCCTGGACGCGGAGCGGCTGGCGATCGCCGGCGACTCGGTCGGCGGGAACATGACGGCCGCCCTCACGCTGCTGGCGAAGGAGCGCGGGGACGTGAAGTTCGTGCAGCAGGTGCTGTTCTACCCGGTCACGGACGCGTCCTTCGACACCGCGTCGTACAAGGAGTTCGCCGAGGGGTACTTCCTGCAGCTGGACGGGATGAAGTGGTTCTGGGACCAGTACACGACCGACGAGACCGAGCGGGACCAGATCACCGCGTCACCGCTGCGCGCCACGACCGAGCAACTGCAGGGTCTGCCGCCGGCGCTGGTCGTCACGGGGCAGGCCGACGTACTGCGTGACGAGGGCGAGGCGTACGCCGCGAAGCTGCTCGAGGCCGGTGTGCCGACGACCGCGGTCCGGTTCGCCGCGATCATCCACGACTTCGTGATGCTGGACGCGCTCCGCGACACCCACGCCGCGAACGCCGCGATCGAACTGGCGATCTCGACGCTGCGTAAGGCGCTCAACTAACGCGCTGCAGCTCCGCGAACGCTTCACCGAGCTTCGGCAACGTGTAGTGGGCATTCAGGCCGCTCGGGTTCGGCAGGATCCACACCCGGGTCGCGCCGATCATCCGGTCCTGCTTGCCCACTGCCGCCGTACGTTCGGCGAACGCATCCCGGTACGCCGTGACGCCGAGCACCGCCAGCCACTCGGGCTGGTACTCGTGCACCTTCCGCACCAGGTTCTCCCCGCCGGCCACGAGATCCGCCCGCGTCAGCTCAGCGGCCTTCGCCGACGGCCGATCGACCACGTTGGTGATCCCGAGGCCGTAGTTCAGCAAGTCCCGCTGCTCGTCCGGCCGCAGCTGCCGCGGCGTGAACCCACTCAGCTGCAGCGCCGGCCAGAACCGATTCCCCGGCCGCGCGAAGTGATGCCCGGTCTCCGCCGACATCAGCCCCGGATTGATCCCACAGAACAGCACCCGCAGCCCGCCCGCAATGACATCCGGAATCCCGTCCACGAGGCCAAACCCTAGACGCGCACCGAAGAACGGGTAGTGGTGCCCATCCTGGAGCGCCCGCCCAACCCGCCCACGCTCACGGCCCCGCGATCTCGGCGACCACTACCCGTTCTTCGGTACAGCACCGACTCTGTCAACCCAGGGTTGACGCCGCCAGATCGTCAACCTACGGTTGACGCATGACTCCCGGACCAGATCTGCAGCAACTGATTACGACGATCAAGACCGACACCGGCAGCGACGACGAGCTGGAGCAGCTCGCCACCGCCGCGGTGACGATCAGCGAACTGACCAGCACCGGTGACGCGGCCCTCGGGTTCTTCGTCGACCGGGCCCGCGGCGCGGGGAAGTCGTGGGTCGAGATCAGCGCCGTCCTCGGCGTCAGCAAGCAGGCCGCCCACAAGCGCTTCGCCGACTCGTGGACGGCTCGCCCGGCGTTCGAGCGCTACACGCAGCGCGCCCGCGCGGTCGTTCAGGCCGCGGCCGACATCGCCCGCGATCGCAACCACAACTTCGTCGGCACCGAGCACCTCCTGCTCGCGCTGTACAAGCAGCCCGACAGCGTCGCCACGAAGGTGCTTGTCCAGCACGGCATCACCGAAGCCACGGTCCTCCAAGCCGTCAACGCCGAAAGCCCCGCCGCCGAGAGCCCGGCCGCCGAGAGCCCGGCCGCCGAGAGCCCCGCCGCCGAAAGTCCCGCTGCCGCGGAGGCCGCGCCGAAGGGCCTCGACGCCGAGAACCCGCCGTACACCCGCCGCGCCGCGCACGTTCTGCAAGGAGCCGTCGGCGAAGCCGTCACGCTCGGCCACAACTATGTCGGCACCGAACACCTCCTGCTGGCGTTCTTCCGCGACTCGGCCGGCATCGCGACGAAGATCCTGCTCGACCAGGGACTCGACGAAGCCGCCGCCTGGCAGGACATCCGGGTCCAGCTGGAGGGGTTCACGAAGTAGGTTTGGCGCATGCCTGACTGGTCTGCGCGGTTGAACGAGTTGGCGGTGGCCGCCGAGGTCACCGGGGCGGTGCTCGGCGTCTGGCACGACGGCGCGACGACGATCACGCCGTACGGCGTCCTGAACACGGCGACCGGTGTCGAGGCGACCGCCGACTCGCTGTTCCAGATCGGCTCGATCAGCAAACCGTGGACGGCGACGATGATCGTCCAGCTCGCCGCCGAGGGCCGGCTGCGGCTCGACGACCCGGTGGTCAAACTGTTGCCTGAGGCACCTGTCGACGACCGGATCACGGTCCGTCAGCTGCTCACGCACACCAGCGGGATCGACGGCGACCTGTTCGCCGACACCGGCCGCGGCGACGACTGCCTGCAGCGGTACGTCGCTCTGCTCGCCGGCGTCGACCAGTTGTTCGCGCCGGGGACGGCGTACTCGTACTGCAACGCTGGATTCGTGCTGCTCGGCCGGCTGATCGAAGTACTCGACGGCCGGACGTGGGACGAGTCCCTGAAAGCCCGCCTGCTCGAACCGCTCGAGCTCACCCACACCGTCACGCTGCCCGAGGAAGCGATCCTGTTCCGCGCGGCACGAGGCCACGTCGCCGCCGACGGTGCGTCGGTGAAGACCTGGCAACTACCGCGCAGTATCGGCCCCGCCGGGACGATCACGGCGAGTGCCGGCGACCTCCTCACGTTCGCCCGGATGCACCTGTCCGACGACCGGTACGCCGCGATGCAGGAGCCGCAGGTCCCGTCCGCCGGTGGGATCGGCGGGTTCGTCGACCTGGGCCTGACCTGGCGGATCTACGACTGGGACGGCCGCCGCATCTTCGGCCACGACGGCTCGACGATCTCGCAGCTCGCCTTCCTCCGCGTCGACACCGAAGCCCGGTTGATCATGTGCCTGCTGACGAACTCCGGCAATGGCACCCGCCTGTTCGAGCCGCTGGCCAGCGAGGTCTTCCAGCACTATGTGGGTGTCAGCCACCCGGCGCCGCCGCAGCCGATCGACGTACCGATCGACGACCGCCACGTCGGACGCTACGAACGGACGAGCGTCCGGCTCGACGTCGTGCGCCGGGACGACCGCCTGGTGCTGCTGGAGCAGGCGACCGGAGACCGGCTGGCGTTCGCCGAGGAACCGGAGCACGAGTCCGAGCTGCGGCCGACCGAACCCGCGGACGGCGACCATTTCGTCACCCGGTATTCCCCAGAGCATCCCTGGGTGCCGTTGACCTTCCGGCCGAACCACCTGTTCACCTCGGGACGGTTCACCCCCAAGCGGTAAATCTGAGATATGGGAGGTGCTGGTTGGGGTGACCGAGCTAACGTCGCACCTGTGACTAGTGCACCTGCTGAACTTCCTCGTAAAGCTGGTGACCTCCGGGCCGCCGGATACCTTCCCCGGTCGATCAAGGCCGAAATCCGTGACAACCTGCTGAAAGAGCTCCGCGCCGGGCGCGACCCGTGGCCGGGCATCGTCGGATTCACCCGGACGGTGATACCGCAACTCGAGCGTGCCCTGCTCGCGGGACACGACGTCGTACTGCTCGGTGAGCGTGGTCAGGGCAAGACCCGGCTGCTGCGCACCCTGGTCGGGCTGCTCGACGAGTGGACCCCGGTGATCGAGGGCGCCGAACTGCCCGAGCACCCGCTCGACCCGATCACGCCGGCCTCGCGCCGCCGCGCCGCCGAACTCGGCGACGACCTGCCGGTCGCCTGGTTGCACCGCTCCTTGCGGTACGCCGAGAAGCTCGCCACCCCCGACACCTCGGTCGGTGACCTGATCGGCGACGTCGACCCGGTGAAGGTCGCCGAGGGCCGCAGTCTCGGCGACCCCGAGACCATCCACTTCGGACTGGTCCCGCGCTCGCACCGCGGTATCGTCGCGATCAACGAACTGCCGGACCTCGCCGAGCGCATCCAGGTCGCGTTGCTGAACGTGATGGAGGAGCGCGACATCCAGGTCCGCGGGTACACGCTGCGGCTGCCGCTCGACGTGTTGCTGGTGGCAACGGCCAACCCCGAGGACTACACCAACCGCGGCCGGATCATCACCCCGCTGAAGGACCGCTTCGGCGCCGAGGTCCGCACCCACTACCCGCTCGACATCGACGCCGAGGTGGACGTGATCCGGCAGGAGGCCGAGTTCACCGCCGAGGTCGGCGAGCCGCTGCTGGAGGTGCTGGCCCGGTTCGTCCGGCACCTGCGCGAGTCGACGTCGATCGACCAGCGGTCCGGCGTCTCCGCGCGGTTCGCGGTCGCCGCGGCCGAGACGATCGCCGCCGCCGCGCTGCGCCGGTCCGCGATCACCGGCGAGGAGCCGGCCGTTGCGCGACCGGTCGACCTCGAGGCGGTGCCCGCCGTACTGCGCGGCAAGCTCGAGTTCGAGCCCGGTGAAGAGGGACGCGAGATCGAACTGCTCGAGTACCTGCTGCGTCGGTCGGTGGCCGACACGGCGCGCGAACGGTTCGCCGGTCTGGACCTCAGCCCACTGGCCCACGCTGTTGCTGACGGCAACCTTGTGACCACCGGTGAGCGGGTGCCCGGCCGCGACGTACTGGCCGCGCTGCCCGAGCTGCCGGTGCTGCACGACGTCGCCGCCCGGGCCGGGGTAGAGCCGAACGACTCGTCCGGCCGGATCGCCGCCGCCATCGAGCTCGCCCTCGAGATGCTCTATCTCTCGAAACGCGTCGCCAAGGACGCTGACGAAGACACAACGGTCTACGGAGCCTGACATGAGCTCGATTCCGGAAGGCTGGTCCTACGGGCCGTGGCATGACGGGCCCGATCCGTTGAAGCCGCCGGTCGATCTGCGGGACGCGCTGGACGAGATCGGCCGGGACGTGATGAACGGGTCGTCACCGCGGTCCGCGCTGGAGGAGATGCTCCGGCGCGGCACGCGGAACACCCAGGGCCTGGACGACCTGACCCGCCGGCTGTGGGAGCGTCGCCGCGAGATCCAGCGGCGGCACAACCTCGACGGCACGTTGCAGGACGTCCAGCGGCTGCTCGACGAGGCACTGGCGGCCGAGCGCCGCGAGCTGTTCCCGAACCCGTCCGACGACGCTCGCTTCAAGGAGGCCGAGCTCGACGCGCTCCCGTCCGGTACGGCGGCCGCGGTGCGCGAGCTCGCCAACTACCAATGGGAGTCGTCGGAAGCGCGGGCGAAGTACGAGGAGATCCGTGAGCTGCTCGGGCGCGAGCTGCTCGGGTCCCGGTTCGAGGGCATGAAGGAGGCGTTGCAGCAGACCACGCCTGAGGACATCGAGCGGATCAACGAGATGCTCACCGACCTCAACGCGTTGCTCGCGGCGCATGCGCAAGGGCGTCCCGACGTACCGCAGATGTTCGACGAGTTCATGGCCGCGCACGGGGAGTTCTTCCCGGAGAATCCACAGAACGTCGACGAGCTGATCGACGTACTTGCGCAGCGGGCGGCCGCGGCACAACGGATGCTCAACTCGATGACGCCCGAGCAACGGGCCGAGCTGATGGAGTTGTCGCAGCAGGCGTTCGGCAGTCCGCAACTCGCGCAGCAGTTGGCGCAGCTGGATGCCCAGCTGCAAGGGCTGCGGCCGGGGGAGGACTGGTCCGGGTCGGAGCAGATGAGTGGTGACGATCCGCTCGGTCTCGCCGACGGCGCGCGGGCGATGTCCGATCTCGCGGAGCTCGACGCACTCGCCGAGCAGTTGGCGCAGTCTTATCCGGGTGCACGACTGGAGGACATCGATCTCGACGCTCTCACGCGGCAATTGGGTGACGAGGCAACGGTCGATGCGCGCCGGTTGAGTGAACTCGAGCGGCAGCTACGCGATCAGGGGTTGATCGAGCGGGCGCCCGACGGCTCGCTGCAGTTGTCTCCGAAGGCCTTGCGTCAACTCGGTCAGACCGCGTTGGCCGACGTACTGCGGACCGCCCGTGGTTCCGGTGAGCGCGATGCGGCGAACGCGGGTGCAGCGGGTGAGTTGAGTGGCTCCTCGCGTCGGTGGGAGTTCGGTGACACCCAGCCGTGGGACGTGCCGCGGACGGTGCGCAACGCCGTACTGCGGACTGCTCATCGCGGCGGTGGTGGCGTACGGCTCGACGTCGCGGACGTGGAGATCGCCGAGACCGAGCACCGGGCACGGGCCGCCGTGGCGTTGCTGGTCGACACCTCCTGGTCGATGGTCCAAGAGGGCCGGTGGCTGCCGATGAAACGGACGGCGCTCGCGCTGCACCAACTCATCTCGACCCGCTACCGCAACGACGCCCTCCAGCTCATCACCTTCGGCCGGTACGCCGGAGTTGTCGAGCTACCGCAGCTGATCGGCATGGAAGGCACTTGGGAACAGGGCACCAATGCGCACCACGCCCTGCTCCTCGCCGGCCGCCACCTCCGTCGCCACCCGGACGCCCAGCCGGTCGTCCTGATGGTGACCGACGGCGAACCGACCGCACACCTGGAGCCCGACGGCACCGCCGAGTTCTCCTACCCACCCGAGCCGGCCACTCTCCGCAAGACGATCTTCGAAGTGGACCGACTCGCCAAACTCGGAGCCTCGCTGACCGTCTTCCGGCTGGGCGACGACCCACGCCTCAACGCGTTCGTTGACCTCTTGGCCCGCCGCAGCAGCGGCCGAGTCCTCGCCCCTGACGCCGACGGCCTGGGCGCCGCAGTAGTGGGCGACTACCTGAGAACCCGCCGCAAGCTCTAACGCACCTTGATCGCGTGTTCCGGGGCCTCGTCACGGAGGATGGCAGCTAGTACGTCGACGCCATCCACCAGGCGAGGCCCCGGCCGCGCGAAGTACCCGTTCGCGTCGACCGCCCACACCGGAATACCCGGCGGCAACTCGTGCAGTACTCCCTCGGTCAGGCGAGCCGCACCCTCGAGGTCGAACCCACACGGCGCCGCCACAATCACGTCAGGCCGCGCCTCCCGCACCATCTCCCACGAGATCGCCACCGACCGCTGGCCCGCCCGCCCCAGCACATCGACCCCACCCGCCAACGCCACCATCTCCGGCAACCAATGCCCCGGAGCAAACGGCGGCTCAGTCCACTCAAGCAACCCAACCCGCACCGGCTCGTCGCCACCCTCCGCCCCGCGGGCTGCCTGCGCGTGCCCGCTGGCTGTCTCCGCGTGGCCGCCGATCGAGTTGGCTCGGTGAGCGTCCAGTCGCGTCCTGAGGTTCGCCACCAACCCCGTCGCGTCTCGGCCGATCGCCTTCCCGATCGTCGCGATCGACTCCAGTACCTCGTCCAGAGTGTGTGGGTCGGTACTCACCACCTCCGCCCGACACCCGAGGTACGCGAGCGCCTCCCCGACATCCTCCACATCGATCGCACACACCGCGCACAGATCCTGCGTGATCACCACCTCGGGATCGAGCTCCCGCAGTACCCCCGCGTCCAGGTGGTAGAGATCCTCCCCAGCCGCCACCATCCGACGTACGACGGTGTCGATCTCACCCGGCGTCAGCCCCGCAGGCAACGCCGTACCCGAAACGATCCGCCGCGTACGAGCCGTCGCCGGATAGTCACACTCGAACGTCACCCCCACCACGTCCTCCCCAGCCCCCAACGCAAAGCAAACCTCAGTCGCAGAAGGCAACAACGAAACAATCCGCATCCCCGGACTCTAACCACGCCCCGACACCCGGGGGTTGAGACCTGCACCCGGGACTTGGGACAGGTAATAACAGGTCCGCACCCACCACTTCCTGTCTCAGCCCCCGCGGCGCCCACCGACTCCACGTTCTCGCCGAACGCGCGTCTGCTGGGGCTTGCTGTGCGTGCGGTGTGCTTGTTCCTGCCGGCGTACGGCGGATTCGGGCCCGAGCGCGGGGGATGTGGGTTCGTGTTGGGGGTTCTTCGTCGGTGTACCAGCGGAGAACCCCCAACACGACGGGTTATCCCCTCGTGGGAGAAGCCGCTGGAGGGCGTAGGTGGGTGTCTGCTGCTGGCTTGTTGAGGGAGCCGCCAAATGCGGAGTCGGCGCGCCGCCCGAAGTGGCGGATCGGTGCTGGTTGTGGTGGGTTGCCGCGGCGCCGTCGGGGTGGCTAGGGAACTGTCGAAAACCCGACAGGAACGTCGTGAAGTGGGTGGCTTGCGAATTGTCGTCGGATGCGGCGATTGTCTCGCGTTGTCAATGGGGGAAGGGTTTTCCGGCCTTCGACCTGTGGGCAGGGTCACGTCGGCATGGTGAGACCAGTGTTCAACTGGACTGGTTTTTGGGCTTACTCTGAAAACACGCCCCCGCCGCCGAAGTCGATGGGCCAGCGGGTCACCGTCCCGCGTGCAAGACAGCCGCACCTGAAACCCAGGGAGTGACCGTGCCGAAACTCGTCTACGACTTCACCGAAGGCAACAAGGACATGAAGCAGCTCCTCGGCGGGAAGGGGGCGAACCTGGCCGAGATGACCAACCTCGGGCTGCCGGTTCCGCCCGGCTTCACGATTACCGCCGACGCCTGCCGCGCGTACCTGGAGACCGGGGCGGTGCCGACGGACCTCGCCGACGAGATCGATCATCATGTCGCGTTGTTGCAGCAGAAGATGGGTAAGAAGCTCGGTCAGGCCGACGATCCGCTGCTCGTCTCGGTGCGTTCAGGGGCTGCCGTGTCGATGCCCGGGATGATGGAGACGGTGCTGAACGTCGGCCTCAACGACGACTCGGTGAACGGGCTCGCGCACCATTCCGGCAACCCAAGGTTCGCCTGGGACGCGTACCGCCGGCTGATCCAGATGTTCGGCAAGACCGTGCTCGGCATGGACGGTGACGTGTTCGAGGACGCGATCGAGAACGCCAAGCAGGCCAAGGGCACCCGCAACGACCTGGACCTGGACGCGGACGATCTGAAGGGTCTCGTCGCGACGTTCAAGCAGGCCGTGCACGACCACACGGGTCGCGAGTTCCCGCAGGACCCGCGGACCCAGATGGACCTCGCGACCGAGGCCGTGTTCCGGTCCTGGAACGCCGATCGCGCGGTCCTCTACCGTCGCCAGGAGCGGATCCCGGCCGACCTCGGTACGGCGGTCAACATCTGCTCGATGGTGTTCGGCAACCTCGGCATGGACTCCGGCACCGGTGTCGCGTTCACCCGTGACCCGTCGACCGGCCAGCCCGGCGTGTACGGCGACTACCTCCAGAACGCGCAAGGCGAGGACGTCGTCGCGGGCATCCGCAACACGGTCCCGCTGGCCGACCTCGAGCAGATCGACAAGACGTCGTACGACGATCTGATGCGGATCATGGCCGCGCTCGAAGGGCATTACCGCGACCTGTGCGACATCGAGTTCACGGTCGAGCGCGGCAAGCTGTGGATGCTGCAGACCCGGGTCGGCAAACGGACCGCGGCGGCGGCGTTCCGGATCGCGACCAGCTTGATCGACGAAGGCGTGATCGACACCGACGAGGCGCTCAAGCGGGTGAAGGGTGCGCAGCTCGCGCAGCTGATGTTCCCGCGCTTCGACGCGGACGCCTCGAAGGACCTGATCACCAAGGCGATCGGCGCGTCGCCGGGTGCGGCGTCGGGCAAGGTCGTGTTCACGTCGGCTGCCGCGGTCGAGGCCGCCGAGCGGGGCGAGAAGGTGATCCTGGTCCGCAAGGAGACGAACCCGGACGACCTGCACGGCATGATCGCGGCACAGGGCATCCTGACCAGCCGCGGCGGCAAGACCTCGCACGCGGCGGTGGTCGCGCGCGGCATGGGCAAGACCTGTGTCTGCGGCGCCGAGGAACTCGACGTGAACGTTGCCCAGGGCACCATTACGGTGAAGGGCGCGGTCCTCGAGGCGGGCGAGCTGATCTCGATCGACGGCACCACCGGCGAGGTGTTCCGCGGCGAGGTCCCGGTCGTCCCGTCACCGGTCGTGCAGTACTTCGAAGGCACGCTGGCGCCCGACGCGGGTGACGAGCTCGTCGCGTCGGTGCACCGGTTGATCACACATGCCGACGAGGTACGGCGGCTCGGCGTCCGGACCAATGCGGACACCGCGGACGACGCGGCGCGGGCGCGGCGGTTCGGGGCCGAGGGGATCGGGCTGTGCCGGACCGAGCACATGTTCCTGGGGGAGCGGCGGGAGTCCATCGAGCGGTTGATCCTCGCGGACAACGACACCGACCGGGAGGCTGCGCTGGCCGAGCTGGAGCCGCTGCAGCGTGGCGACTTCCTCGAGCTGCTGGCCGCGACGGACGGACTGCCGGTGACCATCCGGTTGATCGACCCGCCGTTGCACGAGTTCCTGCCGTCGATGGAGGAGCTGGCGGTGAAGGTCGCGGTGGCGCGCGAGCGCGGCGAGGACCCGGGGCACGAGGCGGCGCTGCTCGCGGCGGTCGAGCGGCTGCACGAGCAGAACCCGATGCTCGGGCTGCGCGGCGTACGGCTCGGGCTGGTGATCCCCGGCTTGTTCGCGATGCAGGTACGGGCGATTGCGTCGGCAGCCGTCGAGTTGCGGGCCCAGGGCAAGGACCCGCAGCCCGAGATCATGATCCCGCTCGTCGGTGCCGTCCAGGAACTGCACCTGGCGCGCGACGAGGTCGAACGCGTCCTCGCCGAGGTCGGCATGGAGCAGGAGATCCCGATCGGCACGATGATCGAACTGCCGCGGGCCGCGGTGATCGCGGACCAGATCGCGGAGGCGGCCGACTTCTTCTCCTTCGGCACCAACGACCTGACGCAGACCACCTGGGGCTTCAGCCGTGACGACGTCGAGGGCGCGTTCTTCTCGTCGTACCTGGAGAAGGGGATCTTCGCGGTGTCGCCGTTCGAGTCGATCGACCGCGAGGGGGTCGGCGCGCTCGTGCGGACCGGTGTGGAGCGCGGCCGGGCGACCAAGCCGGACCTCAAGGTCGGCGTCTGCGGCGAGCACGGCGGTGACCCGGACAGCATCCACTTCTTCCACGAGGTCGGTCTCGACTACGTGTCCTGCTCGCCGTTCCGTATTCCGGTAGCCCGTTTGGAGGCCGGCCGGGCAGCATTGGCCGGGTGACCAGACAGACCCTGCGCCAGACCTTCGGAGAGGACGCGGAGCTGTACGACCGCGTCCGGCCGACGTACCCCCGCGAGTTGTACGACGACCTCGCGGGGCTCGTCGGCGCGCATCCGAAGGTGCTGGAGATCGGCCCGGGAACCGGCCAGGCGACGGCGGCGATGCTCGCGCGCGGCTGGTCGGTCACGGCGGTCGAGCTGAGTCCGGACCTGGCGGGAGTGTTGCAGCGGAAGCTCCCGCAGGTCGAGGTCGTGGTGGCGGACTTCGACACGTGGGAGTTGCCTCCCGCGAGCTTCGACCTCGTCATCTCCGCGACCGCGTTCCACTGGCTCGATCCGGCAACGCGGCTCGAGCGGTGTGTGCAGGTGTTGCGGCCGGGCGGGACGCTCGCGGTGGTGTCGACGCATCATGTGGCGGGTGGCAGTTCGCAGTTCTTCGCCGACGTGCAGGCCTGTTACGAGCGGTTCACCGACGATGCCACCGAGGGTGGGTTGCCGGCGGCGGACGACGTACCGGAGGATCCGGCCGGGCTCGCGGAGGCGGGGTTGTTCGCGACGGTGGAGTTCCGCAGGTATGTCTGGGATGCGGACTATTCGACGGCCGACTATCTCGAACTTCTGTCGTCGTATTCGGGTCATCGAGCCTTGACAACGCCGCGGCGTGACGGACTGTACGACTGCATCGGCGCTCGGATCGACGCCGCTGGCGGTTCCATCACGAAGCGTTACCTCAACCAACTGTCCGTAGGAATTTCCTTAACCAACCCCTTGCGTAGCGGTGCGTGACCTGGTGAGAATATCCGGGCGGGAAGGGAGATCGCTCGTCGACTTTCGGGTCTGACCTGAACCAGCCGCTGTGGCGGCTCGCGACTCCCTTCCCCGCACCAATCTCCTTGTTTCCAAGGCCGTTGTAGGCTTCTGGCCATGGCTCAATATGTCGTGCAGTTGCGCTTCGACGTCGCCCAGACCGACCGCCGGATGGAGGTCCGTCCGGCCCATCGCGAGTACCTCGCGTCCCTGCGGGAGGCGGGCAAGCTCGTCGCCGCCGGCCCGTTCGCCGACCAGACCGGCGCCCTGCTCGTGTACGACGTCGCCGACGAGGCCGAGCTCCGCGACATCCTCGCCAAAGACCCGTACACCCCGGCCAACGTCTACGAGATCGCGACGCTCGCCGAATGGCAGTCCCTGTTCCCGTTCGGAGAGAAGTGAGCTGAGTCGCGGCCAACGTCTACGAGATCGCCACCCTCGCCGAGCGGCAGTCCCTCTTTCCGTTCAGCGACGGAGCGAGCTGAGTAGCGCCAGCGTCTTCGTCCATCCCTGAAGCAGCGCGGATTCGTTGGCGGGGCGGCTGCCGCCCAGATCGAAGGGACCGACGATCGGGTGGTCGATCGTCGTGCCGCGCGGCAGGTACGGCGCTCCGCCGACACCGTGGCCGGCTCCGTCGACGATCACCGCAGTGTGCGGGAACTTGCCGTGCACCTCGTCGAGCCGCTGCATGATCAACTCCGCCGACTGCTTCGAGGCCCACGTCAGGTCGCTGCCGCCGGCGACCGCGAGGACCGGCCCGTTCACACCGTCGACCGGGATCGGGTCGTCCACCGGCAACGGCTTGCCTCGGTACGTCCAGGCCGAGCCGCCCGGATGCGGGAAGGATCCGGTGACCGCGGCGCCTGGTGCGAACAGGATCGCCCCGTGTACGAGCGCCGGGAAATGGTCGGCAACGAGCAGGGCAGGTTCACTGCCGAACGACGTGCCGAGCGCCACGACGTGTGCCGGGTCGACCGCCGGCTGCTGGCGCAGCCATTGCGCCGCGGCGGCGAAGTACTCGAGCCGGATGTCACGCAACTCCTGCGGTACGCCGGCCGCGTGGAAGTACGCCACCTCGAGCACCGGATACCCGTGCGCTGCCAGCAGGTAAGTGCTCGCAGGTGGCGGCATCCCGCCTTCAGAACCGCCGAGGAACAGTACGGCGGGATGCCGCGCGCCGTCCGGCTTCGGGGCGACGTACAGGCCGGTGAGCTTGTCCTTCGCCATCGTGAGCGGCTGCGCGGTCACGCCGGGGGACGTCCACGTCCGCGTGATCGTCGTACGCCCGAGGTGCTTGCCGTGGCGGTCGACGAAGAGGTCGACGTGTTCGATCGGACTGCCGTTTTCGAGCGGCGGGATGTACGACTGGTCGTCCGGGCTTCCGTCCGGTGGGTTCATTGACCAGAACAGGCCCATGCCGTCGGTGTCCTGGTAGCTGCCGCTGGTCGGCTTGGTTGAGTCGAGGTCGACGGTGCCGTGTTTGTCAGCGGTGAACGTCGCCTCGCCGTGCCACTTCTTCCCGTCGCGGTTCACCGCGTCCGCGCCGACAGTCACCGGCTTCTGAGCGGGTAGACCGGTGACCTTCAGGTGCACCTGCTGGTCAGCGAGCGTGACTGCCTGATCGACGGTGACCGCGACATGCCCCGGTGCCGAGCATCCGGCCGTCACCAGGCATGCGACGACCGTCAACGCCGCAGCGGACAGTGGACGGTTCACACCATCAGAGTGACATCCCGCGGTTTCACTGCAGGCGGTCTCGCAGCGTGGCTCAGCCCTCCGCGTTCTCCAGGTCCAGGTGATCGACGTACGCCCACAGCCAGGCCAGGGGAGCGAGGACGAGCTCTGGATCGTTGTCCTCGTCGGCGATGAACAGCATCGAGGCCTCGCCGTTGGTGAGGTCCTCGATGACCGCCTCGCACATCTCGAGCGCGAGCTCGAACGGCACCAGCCGCGGGCCGTTCTCCCAGCGGGGCGCGGGGAGCGGGAGGACCGGCGCCTCGTCGGTGCCGTCCATCTCGACCGAGACCTTCTGGAGCTCCTCGTAGAGGTCGTAGGAGATCAGCCCGGCAATCGGTCGGCCGTCGAGACCGATCAGGTACGGGTCGTCGGTCCCGTCGCGGAACGCATCGCGGATGTCCGCCAGTGCCGCCTTGAGATCGGTCGCCTCCAGGTACGGCGCTTCGTCGGGCTCCTCGTCCGCCTCGGCCGCGACCAGTCCGCTGCGCATCTGGTCGAACTGGTGCAGCAGCGCGTTCAACTCGTCGTACGCGCCGCCGCCCGGCGTCTTCTGCGCGCGGGTCTCGAGGTCGCGCAGGTGCTCGATCAGGTCGTCCTCGAAGTGCAGCTCGTACCGCGGCAGGCCCGGCTCGCGGCCCGCGTTGATCTGCGCGACCAGCTGCGTCGACACCGGACCGATCCGCTCGGCGAGCACTTCCAGCGGCGTGGTCGGCTTCTCCTCGTCGTCGTGCGCGCAGGAGTCGTCGTCGGTCTTCCCCTCGCCCTCCATCGCGAGCAGCACCTGGAACGCCTGGAACGCGAGCAGCGCGGCGGTCGCCATCGTCCCGTCGCCGATCAGCATCAGCGGATTCCCGCCGGCTTCGGTACGACGGACGTGGTCGGGCATCAGCGTCGCGGCCTGCTCGACCTTCACCTGACTCGCGAGCGACGACAGACCGTGGTCCGCGTCCACTCCGAGCAGCTCGACCAGCCGCTCGGAGCTCATGTCGAAGTTCGACCGCAGGTAATACCGCAGCCAGCCGGCGTCGACCGGGTTCCCGAGCAGCTCCGCGATGCGCGACCGGAAGTCGGCCAGGTCGGCGATCGCCAGCACCACGAGCACCGGCTGGTCGCCGTCGCCGATCACGAGCGGCCGGGTGTCGCCGTTGTGGAACCCCTCGATCACCTGGTGCAGGCTGTCTGCGGCTGCTTCCAGCGGCCAGGACTCCGCCTCGAACTCGGTGGCCACCGCGGCGGAGGTCTCATCGGGCATCTGCTGGGGTCCTCTCCGGAGGGCGGCGGGAGTTGGAGTAACTGTAGGCGGAGTGCGTTTCACCAGGTCACACGGGTCCTCGGCGACCCTGGCGAAGGCGCGTGCGTGACATTCGCTACGCTGGCACCGGCGGGTCGATGCAGTGATATCTCACATGTGAGATAAGGTCCGGGCCATGACCGATGACTACCTGAGCCGGATCGGAAACCTCATCCGGGACGCCCGCAAGCATCGCGGCTGGACGCAGACGCAGCTGGCGGAAGTACTGAACACCAGCCAGAGTGCGGTGAACAGGATCGAGAAGGGTCATCAGAACCTCACCCTCGAGATGCTCGCCCGGATCGGCGAGGCACTCGACTCCGAAATTGTCTCTCTCGGCGGCGGCCCGGTCCACCTTCGCGTGGTCGGTGGACGCCAGTTGTCCGGCGCCATCGACGTCAAGTCGAGCAAGAACGCGGGCGTCGCGCTGCTCTGCGCCAGCCTGCTGAACAAGGGCCGTACGACGCTGCGCAAGGTCGCCCGGATCGAAGAGGTCAACCGCCTGCTCGAGGTCCTGAACTCGATCGGCGTCCGGACCACCTGGCTGAACGACGCCGGTGACCTGGAGATCGTGCCGCCGGCGCACCTCGACCTGGGCTCGATGGACGCCGAGGCGGCCCGCCGGACCCGCTCGATCATCATGTTCCTCGGCCCGCTGCTGCACCGCGAGGACGCCTTCGAGCTCCCGTACGCCGGTGGTTGCGACCTCGGCACCCGGACGGTCGAGCCGCACATGACCGCGCTCCGCCCGTTCGGTCTCGAGGTGAAGGCGACCGGTGGGCAGTACCACGCGCTGGTGAACCGGGCGATCGCGCCGGGCAAGCCGATCGTGCTGACCGAACGCGGCGACACCGTGACCGAGAACGCGATCATGGCCGCCGCCCGCTTCGACGGCGTCACCGTGATCCGCAACGCCAGCCCGAACTACATGGTCCAGGACCTCTGCTTCTACCTCGACCTGCTCGGCGTGACGATCGACGGCATCGGTACGACGACGCTCACCGTGCACGGCAAGGCCGACATCGACGTCGATGTCGACTACGCCCCGTCCGAGGACCCGATCGAGGCGATGAGCCTGCTCACCGCGGCGATCGTCACCAAGTCCGAGATCACCATCCGGCGGGCGCCGGTGGAGTTCCTGGAGATCGAGCTCGCGCTGCTCGAGGAGATGGGGCTCGACTACAACCGCAGCGCGGAGTACCTGGCCGAGAACGGCCGGACCCGGCTGGTCGACCTGACCACCCGCCCGTCGAAGCTGCACGCGCCGATCGACAAGATCCACCCGATGCCGTTCCCGGGCCTGAACATCGACAACCTGCCGTTCTTCGCGGTGATCGCCGCGACCGCGACCGGGCAGACGCTGATCCACGACTGGGTGTACGAGAACCGGGCGATCTACCTGACCGACCTGAACAAGCTCGGCGGCCGGGTCAAGCTGCTCGACCCGCACCGGGTGATGGTCGAGGGCCCGACGCACTTCTCCGGCGCCGAGATCATGTGCCCGCCGGCGCTCCGCCCGGCCGTGGTCACGCTGATCGCGATGCTGGCCGCGAAGGGCACGTCGGTGATGCGCAGCATCTACGTGATCAACCGTGGGTACGAGGACCTCGCCGCCCGGCTCAACTCGCTAGGCGCTCAGATCGAGACCTTCCGCGACATCTGAGGCGACATCTGAGTCCTGATCCTGCAGGAACGCGACGGCCTGGGTGATCACCGCTGGGTCCGAGAGGATCCGGCGGTGCCCCAGGCCGGTCGTGGGATGGAAGTGCGCCCGCTCGCCGTAACCGCGCAGCAGCACCTGAGCCTGTCGCGGGTCGACCACGTCGTCCTCGTCGTTGTGGATCACGAGGAGCTCCTGCTTGCCGGACTGCACCGAGAACCGCGTCCAGATCTGGTCGTCGCCGTCGAAGTACCTGCGCTCGATCGATCGCCGCAGTTCCCGGTTGATCTTCGGTCCCAGGTTGAGGGCGGCGCAGAAGGTGTCGGCGAGGTACGCGAAGTCCGCGACACCGCTGATCATCACCATCCGCTTCGCGGCCACGCCCTCCCGGACGGCGTAGAGCGCGAACAATGCGCCGAGCGAATGCGCGATGACCGCCTCGAACGGTCCGTGCCGCTCCTCCAGTCCGCGAATGATCTGCTGGTGCCCGAGGATCGACGTCACCGCGCCGTCGGAGTCGCCGTGCGCGGGAGCGTCGTACGAGACCGGGCTGTACCCGAGCTCGAGCAGGCGGGTCACGAAGCCGGCGTACCGCGAGGCTCGGGAGCGCCAGCCGTGGACGAGGAGCACCGGCCGCTGGCCGTCGCCCCACGCGTACGTGACGACGCCGTCGACGATCTCGACCCGCGCGGCGTCGTGGACGGCCTGCTCCGCGGAGCGCACCCGGCCGCGGGCGAGCGGCCGGCGCCACAGCGCGAACGCGAGCCTGCCGGCAATCCGCGGTGACAACGCTCCGACTGTCTGCAATCCGGCACTGACCAGCTTCTGCATGAGAACCCCTCCAGCAAACTATACGAACGATCGTATTATTAGTTTGTCAGACGGTCGGCGTCAATCAAGACCTAGGATCAGGACTCGTGGAGAAAGTGGACGGACGGCTGGTGCGCGGTGATCAGACCCGCCGCGCCGTGCTGCGCCGGTCGGTGGACATCGCGTCGGTGGACGGGCTCGAGGGGCTGTCGATCGGGCGGCTCGCGACCGAGCTCGGGATCAGCAAGAGCGGTCTGTTCGCGCACTTCGGCTCGAAAGAGGAGCTGCAGCTGGCGACGATCCGGGCCGCGCGCCGGATCTACGCCGACAACGTGGTGCTCCCGGCGTTCGAGATCGAGCCCGGTCTCGGGCGGGTCTGGGCGTTGAGCCGGCACTGGCTCGACTACTCGCAGAGCCGGGTGTTCCCGGGCGGCTGTTTCTTCCAGAAGGTCTCCCACGAGTACTCCGCGCGCGACGGCGCCGTCCAGGAGATGCTCGCCGCCGTGCACCGCGAGTGGATGGACCTGATCGAGACCACGATCGGCGAGGCCGTCGAGCGCGGAGAGCTGGCGGGTGATCCGAAGCAGCTCGCGTTCGACCTGAACGCGTACTACGAGGCCGCGAACCTGGCGTCGATCCTGCACAACGACAACACGACGTACGAGCACGCGCGTCAGGCCGTGCGGACCCGGCTGGAATCGGCTGTCGTTCCTGGCGCTGCGGTGCCCTGGTGAGTCGGTAGGTCGCGGCGCGTGCGGATCGGTGAGGCGAGCAGGGTCAGGCCGGCCAGCGGTACGCCGGCTGTCGTGATCCAGAGCGCCGGCGTCAGACCGAGTGTCTGACCGAGCGCCCCTCCGAGCAGTGCGCCGAGCGGGATGGTGCCGTAGTTGACGAACGCAGTCGTCGCGGTGAGGCGCCCGAACAGATCCGGCGGGCAGTACGACTGCAGGAAGGTCGCCTTCACGACGTTTCCACCGACCACGCCCAGGCTGACTCCGAACGCGCCGACCAGGTAGAACCACGGGCTCGCGCCGCTCAACGGGATCAGCAACGCCAGCGTCGGCAGGCCGAGTTCGCACAGCAGCAGCGCCCTCGCCGTACCGAGCCGAATGGCCTGGCGGCCGACGAAGGCGCCGATGACGCCGCCGCTGGAGGCCGCTGCGATCAGGGTGCCGACCGCGCCGGCGGTGAGTCCGGCCTCGCGGACCAGGAAGACGACGGCTATCGCCTGATAACCCATCAGCGCCAGGTTCGAGACGGCTCCGAAGATCGTCAACGTCCGCAGCCAGACGTCGTGGACGACGAACCGGATGCCCTCCCGGATCGCGCCGGCTTGCCGAGGATTCGTCGTACGGCGTTCCCGGAAGCGGATCGCGGCGAGACAGCCGAGCGCGATCAGGAAGCTCGCCGCGTCCACGAGCAACGCGTTGGCCGCACCGGCGAGTTGGACCAGCAGCCCGCCACATCCGAGTCCGGCGATCTGCGCGGCCGACGCGCTGCCGTGCAGCTTCGCGTTCCCCTCGGCGTGGTCGGGCGGGTCCAGCAACGTCGGGAGATAGGCGGTGTACGCCGTCTGGAAGACGACCGCCGCGGCGCCGACGAGTCCCGCGACCACCAGCAGCAACTGGATGGTCAACAAGGAGCCGGCCAGCGGAATCGTCACCAGCAGGAGACCGGAGGTAGCCGAGGACACCAGCATCACCGGCCGACGACGTACCCGGTCGATCCAGGCGCCGGTCGGCAGGCCGATCAGCAGCCACGGAGCCCACGACGCAGCGGTCAGCAGACCGACTTCGAAAGTCGTTGCGTCGAGCATCGAAATCGCGACGAGCGGGAGCGCGACCGCGGTGACCGCGCTGCCGAAGCGGTTGATCGTCTCGCCGATCCAGAACAACCGGAAGTCGCGGTGCGTCCGCAGCAGGCTCATGAGCGGCGCGGGAACGACTGCAGCTGGACGATCACCCGTTCGGCCCCGTCCGCCGGCTGGGTGGCTCTGTAGCGATCGATGACAGCCGCGATCTCCTCGTTGAGATTGTGCAGCTGTTCCGGGGACAGGTTGAGGTCGCGCCAGTCCGAGAGTCCGGCCGCGTGCTGCCATTCGGCCGGCCAGTCCTCGTCGACGTATGCGCGAACTCGGTCGTAGTAGCGCTCCACGAGATCGCGCAGGTACACGTCGAGGGAGCGCCGGGTCTCCGGGTCGTCGAGGAACTCGGACGGGTCGAGCACCGTCGGCCCGGGTGGGAGCCGCCACCAGCGCTCGCGCTTCGTGCCGCGGTCGGGGTCCTCCTCGAGGTACCCGTGCTCGGCGAGGAGTCGCAGGTGCCAGCTGATCGTGCCGGTGTTCTCGCCGAGCCGGGTCGCCAGCGTGCTGGACGTCGCCGCTCCGTCGAGCTCGATCGCCTCCAGGATGCGCATCCGGAGCGGGTGGGCGAGTCCGCGCAGGCTTCGGGCGTCGATCCGTCGCATAATTGCAGAGTAATCTCTGCAGAGGAGTCTCTGCAACCATGGATTGTCGGTGGGCTTCCCTAGGTTGGGCGGTATGCGGCCTCATGTAGTGGCTCAGCTGGCGGTCTCGCTGGACGGGGTGGCGTCGGGATTCGACGTCGACCTCGCGCGGTTCTATGCGCTGGCGACGCTCTGGCAGGAGGACGTGACCCTGATCGGCGCGGACACGATCCTCGCCCAGGAATCCGCGGTCCGCGCAGCACCGCGGCGCGCGCCCCGAGCGGAAGGCCCGCTGCTGGCGGTCGTCGACAGCCGAGCGCGAGTGCAGAGCTGGACGTCGCTACGCGAGCTCGGCTACTGGTCCGACGTACTCGCCCTCTACGCCGACCAGACACCGGCCCGCCCGCCAGACGCGACGACCCGTGAGTTGGTGACGGGCTACGAAGAAGTCGACCTGCTGGAAGCCCTCACAGTGCTGGGCCGACGCGGCGTTCAGACCGTGCGCGTGGAGTCGCCGACCCTCCTTCGGACCTGCCTCGACCAGGAATTGGTGGACGAACTCGCCCTGCTCGTCCATCCGGTACTGGTCGGTGGTGAACGTTGGTACGACACCCGCCGGCTCCACCTCCGGCACAGCGGCACCGAAGTCTTCACCGACGGGGTCCTTTGGATGCGGTACTGCATAGACATCTGAACGTCGCCGAACTGTCGGTCGCCGTCGGTACTGTGAGTGGTGATGAGGAAGCAGCATGATGGTTACGACGAGCATGATGCCGAGCGGTGGGTCGCCGAGCCGGTCAAGCGGCCGGGGCGGACGGCGTTCGCGCGGGATCGCGCGCGCGTTCTGCACAGTGCCGCGTTGCGCCGGCTGGCGGCCAAGACGCAGGTCGTCACGGCGGGCAGCGACGACTTCGTCCGCAACCGGCTGACGCACAGTCTGGAGGTCGCGCAGATCGGCCGCGAGCTGGCCGCGACGCTCGGTTGCGACCCGGACATCGTGGACGCGGCCTGTCTGTCGCACGACCTCGGTCATCCGCCGTTCGGGCACAACGGCGAGCGCGCGCTCGACCAGGTCGCCGCCGAGATCGGTGGATTCGAGGGCAACGCGCAGACCCTGCGACTGCTGACCCGGCTGGAGTCCAAGACGTTCGACGCCGACGGGCGCAGCGTGGGCCTCAACCTGAGCCGCGCGACCCTCGACGCCGCAACGAAGTACCCGTGGGCCCGGCGCCCCGGCGCACGGAAATTCGGGGTGTACGACGACGATCTCGCGGTGTTCACCTGGTTGCGTCCAGGGGTGGGGGAGCGGCGCTGTCTCGAGGCGCAGGTGATGGACTTCGCCGACGACGTCGCGTACTCCGTGCACGATGTCGAGGACGGGATCGTCGCGCATCACATCGACCTCGCCGCGGTCGACGCCGAGCGGGCGCCGTACTGGGAGACCGTCCGGCAGATGTATTTGCCGGAGGCAAGCGATGCCGAGCTGGACGAGAGCTGGGACCGGCTCAAGGCGCTGAATTACTGGCCGGCCGCCGCGTTCGACGACAGCCGCCGGGCGCTCGGCGGGTTGAAGGACCTGACCAGCCAGCTGATCGGCCGATTCGCGACCGCAGCCGAGCAGGCCACGCACGCCGTCTTCGGTCGCTCCCGCTTGATCCGGTACGAAGCCGATCTGGTGGTCCCTGACGGTGTTCGCACCGAGATCGGTCTGCTGAAGGGCGTCGGGATGTTCCACGTCCTCAACTCGCCCGAGCGTCAGGCCCGCCGCGCGACGCAGCGCGTGCTGCTCACCGAGCTTGTCGAGGCGCTGTGGAAGACCGCGCCGCGGCACCTCGACGTCCCGTTCCGCTCCGATTTCGCGGAGGCGAGCGACGACAACGCCCGCCTCCGCGTAATCGTCGATCAGGTCGCGTCCCTGACCGACCCGTCAGCCCAGGCCTGGCATGCCAACCTGGTCGAACGGCAGGTCTAGACCCAGCCGCGGCCAGACCGGCCGGTTCGTCTTGCGGATCTGCTGCAGTTCGCTGTCCGACAGCGCTCGCCGGTAGACCCGGACCTCGTCGAGCGTGCCCTGGAAGCGGTTGGCGCCGTCCACGCGCTGTCCGACATGGATGCCCTGAACGCCGAACTCCTTCCCGGCCGTGACCGAGCCGGCGGGTGCCGTCGCCGAGCCGACCTCGGCGCCGTCGATCACCAGTCGCAGCTTGCCGTTGGCCCGTTGCAGTACGACGTGGTGCCAGGCGTTGTCGTTGTACGCCGACGTGGACTGCACCGTGACGTTGAAGCGGTCGACCGACAGCAACGCCCGGATGCGATTGCTCTCCGGTTCGGCGCGGAGCCAGACCTGTGGCGTCGTACCCGAGCCGGTGCGATAGGCCCACAGGATCGCGCGTGATCCGGTCGTCGCGCCGTACTTGATCCACGTCATCATCGTGAAGTCGTCGGCGCCGAGATCGATCGACCGGTCGAACGGCACCTCGACGTAGTCGTCCACACCGTCCAGCGCCAGCCCGTTCCCGAACTTGCCTTCGGCAACGGTTGCGCCACCGCGAACGTACGCCGGGTTGTGCGCCGGGCCGGTGTCGGGCGTTGTCGGACCCGGCGCCGGCGGACCGGGGATGCCGGGTGGCGTGCCGTTCGGTGTCGACAGGTACGCCTCGTTGAAGCGTGCCCAGCGGATCGTCTCGTACGGGTTCGCGACCCCGGCCTCGTACAGCAGACCTGCCTGATCGCCGTCCAGCCGAACCATGTCGGAGTACGCTGACGGTCCCCAGTAGAAGACCTTCCCCTGCTGCCAGGTGCCGAACGACCGCGCCTCGTCGTACGACGACCTGACCGTCATCACCTCGCGCGCGGCGGGGTGCGCCGGTGCCGAGAACAGGATCCGGTTGCGCTCGTCGCCGTCGTTGCGGGCGCTGAAGCGGAGCAGCGAGCCCTGGACGTCGGGCATCACCAGTTGCGGGATGGTCCGGAACGGTGCGTCGAACGTCGCGCCGCCGTCACTGCTGATCGCGTACGCGCGGTTGCCCGGGTCGGTGCCGCGCTCGCGGGCCAGCGCGTAGATGCGGCCGTCGGTCAGCTCGACGACCGTGACTTCCCCGGCGATCACCGAGCCGTCGTCGCGGGAGGTGGTCGCGCCGATGTGCCAGGTCTCGCCCGAGTCGTCGGAGTACAAGAGGTGGACGCCGTAGACGTGGGGGCCGACTCCGTCGTACGTCTCGAAGTTGGCGCCGACGATCAGGCGGCCGGCGTGCGGGCCGTGTTCGAGCTGGATGCCGTGCATCGGGCCGGTCGCGTACCAGAAGTTCCAGCTCGGCAGTTTGGCGTCGGTCAGTTCGCGCGGGGCGGTCCAGGTGCTGCCGTTGTCGTCGCTGGTCTGGACGTACGGGTCGCGGTCGCATCCGTTGGTGCACGGCTGCGGGCCGTTGTGTGTCGTCACAAGGACGATCCGGCCCGTCCGGGCGTCAACCATCGGAACCGGGTTGCCGTGGGTGCTGCCGTTGCCGTCGGAGACGACCTGCAGCGGTCCCCAGGTCTTGCCGCCGTCCGACGACCGGCGTAGCACGATGTCGATGTCACCGTCGTCGCCGCAGTCCGCGACCCGGCCTTCCGCGAACGCGAGTACCTCGCCGTCGGCGGCCCGGACCATGGCCGGGATCCGGAAGCACGAGTAACCCTCGGTCTTCTGCTGGAACAACACGCTGTCCTCGACGAACGGGGCGGCCGAGTCGCCCTGATCAGGCTGGGCAGCGTGAGCGGTAGGGGTGATGAGACTTCCGAACACCAGTAGGGCGGCGGCCGCGAGACGGCCTGGTGTGAGTACGCGCATGACTCTCCAAGGAGGACATAGGACGTATTATGTCCTCCGAAAAATAGCCATACGTGCCGCGCACGGCAAGAGTTCGTGGGGTACTAAGGTCGTTTCATGGCTGATGCAGAGCAGATCGTGATCGTCGGTGCGAGCCTCGCGGGTGCGACCGCGGCCAAGGCCCTTCGCAAGGAAGGCTGGACTGGCGGCATCGTGCTGATCGGCAGCGAGCAGGCGCTGCCCTACGAGCGACCGCCGTTGTCGAAGGGCGTCCTGCTCGGCAAGGACGGGACCGAGTCCGCACAACTCCACGACCAGCAGTGGTACGACGACAACTCCATCGCTCTCCGCCTCGGGACGACGGTGACCGCGATCGACCCGAGCGCGCACACGGTGACGCTGGACGACGGATCACAGGTGTCCTACGCCAAGCTCCTGATCGCGACGGGCAGCCGGGTGCGCAAACTCGACGTACCGGGGAACGACCTGCCTGGGGTGCACTACCTGCGGACGGCCGAGGAGTCGCAGGCGCTGACCGACGCGTACGCCGCCAAGCCGCGGGTGGTCGTGGTCGGTGCCGGATGGATCGGGCTCGAGGCTGCGTCGGCCGCGCGGGAGCGTGGCTGCGAGGTGACGGTGGTCGAGCCGCAGGCGACGGCGCTCGCCTCCGTGCTGGGTCCGGAGGTCGGAGAGGTGTTCGCCGAGTTCCATCGGCAGCACGGGGTGCAGTTCCGCTTCGGGGCCGGCGTCGAAGGTTTCGAGGGCACCGACAAGGTGACCGGCGTCAAGCTGTCCGGGGGTGAGGTCGTTCCCGCGGACCTGGTGGTCGTCGGGGTCGGCGTCCGCCCGAACACCGAGCTCGCCGAGGAAGCCGGGATCGAGGTCGCGACGCCCGACAACGGCTCCGGGATCGTCACCGGTCCGGATCTGCGCACGTCGGTGGCCGATGTGTACGCGGCCGGCGACGTCGTGCGCTGGGACCACCCGCTGTACAACCGGTCGGTCCGCGTCGAGCACTGGCAGAACGCCATCGACACCGGCAAGACCGTCGCCAAGGCGATGGTCGGCCAGGACGCGTCCCACGACGCGATCCCGTACTTCTTCACCGACCAGTTCGACCTCGGCATGGAGTACGCCGGCGAGGTCCCGCGCGGCACCTCCACCGAGGTCGTGTTCCGCGGCGACCCGAAGTCCGGCGCGTACTTCGCCTTCTGGCTCGACGGCGACCGGCACCTGCTCGCGGGCATGCACGTCAACGAGTGGGACACCGGCCTCGACGCGGTCCGCGCCTTGATCCGCTCCGGCAAGCAGGTCGACCCGTCCCGCCTCGCCGACACCGCCGTGGATCTCGCCGAGGTCTAGACCGGGTAGGCGACGTACGCGATCGCGGCGCTGTCCGGGGACCAGCTCGGCACGTTCATCGTGCCCTGGCCCCCGAACAGCGTCGTGAGCTCACGGATCTCGCCGGCTGCGGTGAGTAGCCGGAGTCGTACGTCGGCCACGTCGGCGGGATGCCCCTCGATCCCCGGCGGGAAGCTCACGTAAGCGATCGCGGAGCCGTCCGGCGCGGGGTGCGGGAACCAGTTGACGCGATCGTCGAACGTCAACTGCTCCGGCTCGCCGCCTCGCGTCGGGACGCGGAACAGCTGCGCGTGCCCGGGCGCCCGCGCCGCGCGTTCGGAGTTGAAGTAGATCCACTCACCGTCCGGGCTGTACTCCGAACCGTCGTCCGCGAACTCGTCGTTCGTGACCTGTACGTCGTCCCCGCCGCCACTCGGGATCGTCCAGACGTTGGTGACCCGCCGCTCGCCGACCCACTCGAGGCCGATGTACGCGAGCGTCGTACCGTCCGGCGACACCCCGTGCAGATAGTGGTGGAACCTCGGCCCGCGATCGTTCGTCACCCGCCGCCCGGCTCCGCCCGCGATCGGCACGGCGTACAAGTGACCGTCTTCGGCCGACACGTAGACCGTCTGCCCGTCCGGGCTGACGACGTGATCGTTGTTGATGGCCGGGACTCCGCCGAGCTTGATCTCCTCGAGGCCGTCCGCGACCCGGAACAGCAACCCATTGCCGTTGACAACCAAAGTCCCGTCCGGCAGCCAGTTCGGCGCCTCGAACAGGACCTCCGCCGAGCTGAACACCGACCGGCGGTCACCGCTCGCGACGTCGACGACGTACAGCTCGGACCGCTGACCTGGGCGAAGGGTACGTGGCATACCCGTTAACCTACGTGATCGGCCCGGCTAGACTCGCGGGGTGGCAGGCCGGATCAAGGAAGAGGACATCGCGCTGGTGCGCGAGCGCGCGCGGATCGACGAGGTCGTCGGTTCGTACGTGACCTTGAAGAACGCCGGCGGTGGCAACCTGAAGGGGCTGTGCCCGTTCCACGACGAGAAGTCACCGTCGTTCAACGTCACCCCGTCGCGCGGTTTCTTCTACTGCTTCGGCTGCCAAGAGGGCGGCGACGTCATCGACTTCATCCAGAAGGTCGACCAGATCAGCTTCTCCGAGGCGGTCGAGACGCTCGCGTCGAAGGTCGGCATCCAGCTGCGGTACGACGACTCCGGCGCGCCGATCCAGCGCGGTCCGGGCAACCAGCGCCCGCGCCTCGTGGAGGCGCACAAGGTCGCCGCGGAGTACTACGTCGACAACCTGTTCGGCGCGGCCGAGGCCTCGATCGGGCGGCAGTTCCTCGACAAGCGCGGCTTCGACAAGGACGCGGCGGTGCAGTTCGGGGTCGGGTTCTCGCCGCGCGGCGGTGAGGCGCTGACCAACTACCTGCGCGGCCGCGGCTTCACGAACGCCGAGCTGGTCGCGTCCGGCCTGTCCGCCGAGGGCCAGCGCGGGCTGTACGACCGGTTCCGCGGCCGGCTGATGTGGCCGATCCGGGACGCGTCCTCGGACGTGATCGGGTTCGGCGCGCGCCGGCTGTTCGACGACGACCGGATCGAAGCGAAGTACCTGAACACCCCCGAGACCCCGATCTACAAGAAGTCCAAGGTGCTGTACGGCGTGGATCTCGCCCGCCGCGAGATCGCGAAGGGCCGCCAGGCGGTGGTCGTCGAGGGCTACACCGACGTGATGGCCTGTCACCTCGCCGGCGTCCAGACCGCGGTCGCCACCTGCGGTACGGCGTTCGGCGACGACCACGCCCGCGTCCTGCGGCAGCTGCTGCTCGACCACGACCAGTTCCGCGGCGAGGTGATCTTCACCTTCGACGGTGACGAGGCGGGTCAGCGCGCGGCGTTGAAGGCGTTCGCGGGGGACCAGGCGTTCGCCTCGCAGACGTACGTCGCGGTCGAGCCGGACGGTCTCGACCCGTGTGACCTGCGGTTGCAGAAGGGCGACGCGGCGGTCCGCGAGCTGATCGGGCGGCGCGTCCCGCTGTACCGGTTCGTGCTCAGTAACGTGCTGTCGAAGTACGACCTGGACCGCGCGGACACCCGCGTCGACGCGCTGCGTGAGGCGGCGAAGCTGGTGATCAGCATCCGCGACCGCTCGAAGGTCGACGCGTTCACCCGGGAGCTCGCCGGGCATCTCGGGATGGACGAGGACAAAGTGCGCTCCGAGGTCTACCGCGCCGCGTCCCGGTCGAACGCGCAGCCCGCGGCGCCGTCAGGGGATGCGGCGCAACCGGTCCGTCGTACCGATGTCCCGTCGCCGCGCGACCAGCGGTTCGTGATCGAGTGGGACGCGCTGAAGGTCGCGATGCAGTACCCGGCGCTCGTCGGGGTCGCGTTCGACGAGCTCGACGACCATGACTTCACCCACCCGTGGCTCGGCGCGGTCCGCGCCGCGATGGCGAAGGTCGGCGGCCCGTCCGCGGCGCCGCCCGGAGAGGCCTGGGTGGTCGCCGTCCGCGACGCCATCGGCAACGACCCGGCCGCCGCGGTGGTCGGCGCGCTCGCAGTGGACCCGCTGCGGCTCGGCCGGGAGCCCGACGAGCAGTACGCGCAGGCGCTGATGGCGCGGTTGCAGGAGCTGACCTGCGCGCGCCGGATCGCGGACCTGAAGTCGAAGCTGCAGCGGACCAACCCGATCGACCGCGCGGACGAGTACAACCGGATGTTCGGCGAACTCATCGCTCTCGAGGCCTACAAGGCCGAGCTCCGCAACCGCGCGATCTCCGGCGCGCTCTAGTCCCTCAGGTGTGACACCAGGCGCGCGACTTCCTCGCCGTACTTCGTTGTGAAGTCCTCGTCGTCCGGGTCGAGACCGAGCGCGCGGGCGATCTGCGGGAAGACGACCGGCGCCGCGGCGAGACCGAACAGCGCGAGACCGGCGTACGCCGGGTCCAGGTCGGCGGCGAGTTCGCCGTCCGCCTGCCGACGGCGGAAGTCGGCGAGCATGTTCTGGAAGCGCGCGTACTGCGCGTCCTCGTCGTTGCCGCCGGTGTCGCGGTCGACGCCCTCGCGGATCAGCAGCCGGAGCATGTCGGGCTGCTCGAGCGTCGCGCGGGCATAGGCGCCGACGACCTCGCCGAGTGTCTCCGCGTCGGCGGTGATCGTCGGCTCGCTGGCGCGCCAGCCGTCCGCGACGGCACGGTACAGCCCCTCTTTGCCGCCGAAGTAGTACGAGATCAGTTGCTTGTTGACGCCGGCCCGGGCCGCGATCTCGCTGACCCGCGCGCCGCTGAAGCCGCGTGCGCCGAACTCGACGACCGCCGCGTCGAGCAACTGCTGCTTGCTGCGCTCGGCGTCCCGCTGCCGCTCGTCCGGTCCCGGTGATCTCCGCACGAACTCATCCTAGCCGACTGCCATCCGGCGTGCTAACTTAATCAACCAGACGGATGATAAAGTTCAACGTATGGATGATTGGAGTCGATGATGAAGGTCGCGATCATGGGGGCCGGGATCGGTGGGCTGGCCCTGGCGCAGGGGTTGCTGAAGTCGGGCGTCGACGTCGCGGTGTACGAGCGCGACCCGCATCCGGCGTACCGCAAGCAGGGCTATCGGATCCACATCAGTCCGGTGGGGGAGGAGGCGCTCGCGGCAGTGCTGCCGGATGCGGTACGCCGCCGTGTGATCGCGACCGCGACGCGGCCGGGGGACCTGGTGGCGGGGTTCGACGCGCAACTCACTCCGCAGTTCGAGCAGGTCTATCCGGTCGCCGGGCCGGACGCGATCACGTCGGTGGATCGGTACGCGTTCCGGCGCGCGCTGATGACCGGGCTCGACGATGTACTGCGGTTCGGCAAGCAGTTCACGTCGTACGTCGAGACTCGGGACGGCGTTGAGATCGGGTTCGCGGACGGGAGTTCCGCAGTGGCCGACGTACTGGTCGGGGCGGATGGTGTGGCGTCGCGGGTGCGCGGTCAACTGGTGCCGGACAGCGATGTCGTGGATATCGGCGTGCGGTGCATCTACGGGAAGGTGCCGCTGACATCGGCCGTGAGCGAGCTGGCGCCGTCGGCGTTTCTGCGCGGGTTCTGTTTCGCGAGTGACGGCGCGGGGATCGGTACGGCGTTCGCGCCCGTGGTGTTCCGCGAGCCGCCGGCGGAGTACGGCGACTATCTGATGGCGGTACTCACCGGGACGAACGACAGGCTCGGTGCGTCCGATGACGAACTGTTCTCGATGAGTCCGTCCGAGCTGTGGGGGATCGTGGCGGGCCTTGTCGAGAGTTGGCATCCGACGGTCCGGGCGTTGGTCGCGGCGGCCGAGGTCGAGGCGGCGTTCCCGATCACGTTGCGGACCTGCATCGACGTACCGACGTGGTCGTCGGAGCGGGTGACGTTGCTCGGCGACGCTGTGCACCCGATGACGCCGGCCGCGGGAGCCGGCGCGAACACTGCGCTGTGGGACGCAGCGCGGCTGACGCGGGCGCTGGTGTCGGGGGAGGGGCTCGCGGCGTATCAGCTCGAGATGGTCGCCAATGGTCAGGCCGCGGTGACGGAGTCGCTGCACAACGCCGAGCGGTTGTTCAACGTAGCGATTCCCGCACGTCGGTCAGCCGCTCCAGCATGAGGAGCACTGCCTTGTGTCGCGCGCGGGCGTAGAGCTCGAGCGAGGGTGAGACGGGGGACGGCTCGGCCAGTGGGAACGTCGATCCCAGCGTGTGGGCGCAGCCGACGGCGACCGTCGACAGCAGGTCGTCGGGGCGAGCGGCCGGGCACTCGTTGCGGTAGGCATCGATCAGTACGGCGAGCCCGTCGATCCACTGGTCGCCGAGAACCACCGTCCGCGGGTCGCAGCCGATCCGGGCGATCTCCCACGCGACGAAGCCCGGATTCGGCGGCTGGAAGTCGATGACCGCGGCAACTGTGTCGCCGCGCAGCATCAGGTTCGGCGAGGCGAGGTCGCCGTGAATCACCTGCACGGTCAGGGCGGGCAGGCCGGCGAGGATCGCGCCGGCGCGGCCCAGCAGCGCCCGTCGCTCCTGTGCCGCTTCGCAGGCCCACTCCTCGAACGGACTCAAGGACTCACGTGACTGGAAGTCCGCGATCAGTTGGTCGAAGTTCCGTGCTGACCGGTCGACATCGCGGACCTCCCGCGCGGGACGCAGGGTCGGCGTCGCTGCGGGGTGCTCGGACAAACGTTTGTGCAGCCGGCCGAGCATCGTGCCGACCGCTTCCCATCGCCGGCCCGTGATCCCACCTTCGGCCGTCTCGCCGTCGATGAACTCCCACAGGGACATCGGCATCCGCTCGTCGACGAGGTCGCCCGCGAGCGTCCGCCGTACCGCGGGAACCGGCACCTTCCCGAGCCCGGCGTACGCCGTCAGCTCGATCGCCGCGCGCTCCCGCTCGAGCTCGCCGCGATAGATCTTCGCGAACCATCGTCGCCCGCTCTCGTCGACGACGCGGAAGTTGATGGTCGCCGTACCGGCCTGGATCTGGGTCAGTTCGACCGCGTGCACGTCGTACGAAAGAGCCAGTACGTCGGTGAGTCGCTGGGTGTCAGTCAGGATCGTTGCCCCTCACACCGTCGACCGCCTCACGCAGTACGTCGGCATGGCCGGTGTGTTTCAGGTACTCCTCGAGCAGGTCGATGAGGACACGTCTCCGATTGCTCGTCCACGCCGGATCCGGGTCCTCGACGAGCGCGTCCAGGCCGCCGTCCGCACTGAGTTGTTCCCAGGCGGAGCGGGAGCGCGAGGCAGCGGCGTACCAGAGCTCGTAAAGCTCCTCGGGCTCGTCGGTGACCGCGGACGCCCAGCCCCACTCGCCGTTCTCGCTCCAGGTGCGGGTATCCCAAGGTGGCGGGAGCGGTCGATCCGCGGCCCGCGCGGTGAACCCGTCCTCGACGAACGCCATGTGCTTGACCAACCCGGCCAACGTCATCGTCGATGGCGGATGCCGGCGCCGCAGCTGCTCCGCGGTCAGTCCACCGGTCTTCCACGCGAACTGCTGCCGCACCCGATCCAGCGCGAACTGCAGCGTCTCCACCTCGCCGCCCCGCGGGCAGTGAGCCTTCGGCAGATCTCTCCACTCCATGAAGTCAGAAAAGCAGATCAGGGGCTCAGGCGTGCCGCGAGCCTTCGGCGACGGCCCCACCAGTTGGGACGCTCCGGAGGCGGCTCCGTCTTGCCGCTCAACAGGTCGTCGAGCGTCGGATACCAGTTGGCCCGCTCGGCGTCCGCATGCATCGCCTTCAGCGCCGGGCTTGCCGCGAGCGAGTCCTTGATGTACTTCGCCCACGACACCTGATCCTTGTACGAGTAGTTGTCGCGCCCGTCCCAGATGCACTCGAGAACATCGAGCTCCAGTTCGGCGACCGCCTGGACGAGGTCGTAGTCCTTGTCGCCCTTCGCGCAGACCTGGTCGTCGTAGAAGTACGGTCGCAGGCACGGGTGCGCGATGAACACGCGGTCGACCTCGAGCATCAGATCAGTCGCACTGCGGTACGTCGTGATCCGCACGGTCCGCATCCCGATCCGCCAGGCGATTGCTGCGGACGCGACCGACACCAGCAGGGCGATGATTGCCAACGTCTGTGCCATCGACCTCACCCCCGACCGTCGAGGCTCTGCAGTGCCGCACTGAGCAACTTGTGATCAGGCGAGAGGCCGTACCCCTCGACGTACAACGCCGTCACCACCTCGGCCAACGTCTGCCGGTCGAGTCCCACGCGATCAGGGTCGTGCCACATCAGCAGTAGGCGTTCGTCGCCGGTGCCTTGGACATCCGGTACGACGTACTCCACGCCCTCGACGAGCTCCGCGCCCACCCGTCGGTAGAACGCGATCCGCCGCTCCCGGATCGTCCGCTCCTCGGTGTCGTGCGCGTCGGCCGGATCCTCCACTTCGAAGATCAGCCGGCGAATCTCCGGCCGCTGGTTCATTGCCGCCCACAACGCCGACCCATGACCCTTGCTCCGGATCGAGCCGTCGATCGCGAAGTACTCCAGGAAGTCCCAGGCGACCGACTCCAGCGGCAGCACGACCGCGATGCCGATCGGCGCGCCGTTCTCGACCTGCACCCAGCCGAGGACCTCGCCGTCGCGGATCGATTCCAGCAAGCTGGCGAACCGTTCCCGCTGGCGCACCGGAAACGAGTCCACGTAGATCCGCTCGGCGGCTGTGACCGCGGCGGCACCGGCATGCGCCAGCGATTCGAGTTCCGTCATTCCCCCCACCCCCAGGGCTAGCAAGCCTGGTTGTGGACTGGTTGTCAATGGCCCGGAGTGGTACGCGCACTGCCCGGAGACTCGACGGTCTCCGGGCAGTGCACGACCCCGATGGTTGTACCGCTCAACGAGCGGCACGTCTGTCAGCTCTCGAGTGCGGCGTCCAGGGTGATCTCGACCCCGGTGAGGGCCTTGCTGATCGGGCAGTTCGCCTTCGCGGCCTGCGCCGCCTCCAGGAAGCCCGCCTCGTCCAGACCGTCCACCTCGGCCCGCACGGTCAGCGTGATCCCGGTCAGCTTGAAGCCGCCCGCGGCCTGATCCGGCCCGAGCGTCACCGCCGCGGTCACCTCATGAGCCTGTGGTGCGCCGCCCCGCCCGGCGATCTCCGCGCTCAACGCCATCGCGTAGCACGCGGTGTGCGCCGCCGCGATCAGTTCCTCGGGGCTCGTGGTTCCGTCCGCGTCGTCGGCGGCACGCTTCGGGAACGAAACGTCGTACGTCCCCACCTTCGAGCTGGTGAGCTCCACCTGCCCGGATCCCTGCTCGAGGGTCCCGTTCCAGGCGGTACGCGCAGTACGAGTCGGCATATCGGCTCTCCTTGGGAGGTTATCTTGTGTACAAGATATTTGTGCACAAGATATCCTTTCGTCAAGTCCACCGCCCTGCGACGCCGACCACAGGAGCAGCCATGACCGAGGACCGGGTCCTGCACGACCTGCTCTGCTTCGACCTGTACTCGTTGTCCCGGCTCGTCACCGCGCTCTACCGCCCGGTCCTCGAGCCACATGGCCTGACCTACCCGCAGTACCTGGTCCTGACCTCGCTGACCCGCCTCGGCACCTGCTCGATCGGCGACATCGGCCGCGCCACCCGACTCGACCACGGCACGCTGACCCCGCTCCTGCGCCGCCTGGCCGACCGCGGCCTCATCACCCTCGACCGCTCCGCCACCGACGCCCGCTCCGTCACCGTCTCTCTAACCCCCGAAGGCGAAGCCCTCCGCCCCGTCCTCCACGAGGCCTATTGCCACGTAGGCGAGTCCCTGGGCATGACCGACACCGAAGTCCAACGCCTCCAATCAACTCTCCACCAACTAACCGACCGCCTCGACCCAAACCGCTGATGGATTGGCGACCAGCCGTTCCCGCCGACGCGCCCTTCCTGGCCGATCTGGCATCCAGCACATCAGCTGTGGCGTCTGCCTTCCTGCAGACCTGGCACGTCGAAATCGCCGAGACCGCCGGTGCCGTCGTCGCCGTACTCCCACCACCCAGCGGCCAGCACCGCGCGTACGGCGCCTGGTGGTCCCGCGCCGCAACGGACGCCGAGGCCATCGCCCGGCTGATCCATCTGGCGACTGCGCCGGTCTTGTAGGTCACCGTGGACTCCGAGCGAGGCGGCGAACTCCTTGCCCAAGGATTCGTCGAGGCGTACCCGCTGTGGACCATGACCCACAACAACACCACCTGGCCGTCAGTCGAGCTGCCGGCACCTCTGCGCCCGGCGCACTGGAACGACGTACCCCCGACTGACTTCCACGCTGCCTACGAGGCGTCGTACCGCGACCAGCGACTCGTCGAGCCCCACGCCGCCGAGGCCCTGCACCGCCTGACCACCGACAAGACCTTCGCCACAGACCTCTCGTCCCTAGCCCTGTCCCCAGACGGCGCGTAGCCGGCTTCGTCCTCGCCTTCACCGACCACCACGGTGGCATCGAACTAGGCCCCATCGGCACCGTCCCTCGGTGGCGCGCCCGCGGCATCTCATCAGCCCTGCTCGCCACAACCCTCACCCGCTGCCGCGCCACCCACCCCACCGCAATCACCCTGACCGTCGACGCCGAAAGCCCAACCGGCGCCCACCACCTCTATCTACGACAGGGTTTCCGCGTAACCAACCAACTCCACGCGTACCAGCTCAACCAGCCGACCAAACCCTGACCCAATACCGCCGTACGACGCCCGGGGGCAGCTGAGTTATCGGGGGCGACGCGCAGGCTATGGCCGTCCGCGGGGTTGGCTGTCCATCAGCGTGCTCAGCCAATCGACGGTGAGCGAGGACAAGGGGGTGACGGTGGCGCCGTGTCCTTCGGGAAGGGTCTGCGGGTCCTCCGGGACGGCAACAACCACGCATCCAGCGGCGACAGCTGACTCGATCCCGTTCTGTGAATCTTCGATCGCGACCGTGTTGTGCACGTTCACCCCGAGTCTGGAAGCCGCGATCAGGTACGGCTCCGGATGGGGCTTGGGGTGTGTGACCTCGTCACCGCACAGCACTACGTCGAATGTATCCGCTGGAAGCTGGTCGAGTACGACATCGACCAGCACCCGGTAGCTCCCGGTCACCAATGCGGCGGGGATCCCGTTGGAACGTACGCCGGCAACAAGTTCCGGGGCCGTCGGACGCCAGGGAACACCGACTGAGAAGAGTTCCTGTGTTCGGTCGAGCAGCCATTTCGCCAGGCGTTGGTCATCGTCGTGCACACCAATGTCGTCTTGGACGATGCGGACGGTGTTGAGCAGGTTGCTGCCGACGATCCGGAGCCGTGCTTCTGGGGACAGCGTGCCACCCAACTTGCTCGCCAGGTCCTGAAGGCTGACGTCCCAGATGCGTTCGCTGTCGAACAAGGTTCCGTCCATGTCGAACAGAACCGCTTCGAGGGCTGCGTGGTTCAAGGTTGGTTCTCCTCGCGAGTACGCCGTGAGTTTCGGTTCCGAAGCCATTGCCAGGGCAGTGCTCCGAGTTGTTCAGGGGACAGGAAGGGGTCCGCTGCCGGGCCGGATGACTCGCTCCGGGTAGTCGGTGGTGACACCGTTGGCGCCCCAGGCGATGGCTCGGTCGACTTCGGTTCGGGTCGGGGCCGGCCACAGGCAGTACTCCAGCCCTTTGTTCTGGGCCTGCTTGATGAGTTCTGGACTGCTGCCCTGCCATCCGACCCCGACCCAGCGCATGCCGATCGAGAGCGCCTGCTCCAGCAGTTGTTCGGACCCGGTTTCGGACAACAGCGCACAGCGAAGGTCGCTGAAGGCGTCGACGAGTGGTACGAGCCGTTCGGCGCGGAAACTGATCGGCTGGACCCGCTGTCGCAGCTCCGGGCGGTCGGCCAACAGCCGGCGGAGTGGTTCGACTGCCGCGTCGGCTTTGATCTCGGCCAGGATGGTGATGTCGACGGCTTCGACTGCTTCTTCGAACGTGGGGATGTGCTCACCATTGCCGGCGTCCAGGCGGCGCAGCTCGGCGAGGGTGAAGTCTTCGACCGCGCCGTGGCCGTTGGTTGTGCGGTCGACTGTCGGGTCGTGGATGAGGACGATGTGACCGTCCTTCGTGAGGCGCAGGTCGAGTTCGACTTCGTCGACGCCGTCTTGGACGGCGCGAACGTAGGAGGGGATGGTGTTCTCGGGCATGTAGCCCATGGCGCCCCGGTGGCCGGTGATACGAAACGGTGCCACCGGTGTCAGCCCTCGCTTCCGACGAGCTTGTCGTACTTCGCTTTGATCTTCTGCTCGCCGGCCCTCAGCTGCTCGGCCACGCTGTCGAGTACCTGTTGGGCTGGTTGGTTGTCGCCGTAGATCTTCTGCAATCCTCCGTAAATGATGGGGGATGCGTTCTGCACGTAGGCGTCGACCTCGTCGAGTTGACCGGTCTGCGCCAACTGGGCGATGGCCACGCCCCGGTTGGGATCCTTCTCCAGCGCGGTCTTGTACTCGGGCCGGTTCACTGCTTCCTTCACGACCGGTAGGTACCCGGTTCCCAGTGACCAGGTTGCGGCCGATTCTGGTGACGAGAGGAACTTGATCACTTCCCAGGCTGCTTGCTTGCGCTCCTTGGGTATGCCTTTGAAGATCGAAAGCCCACCGCCACCCGTGGGTACTCCATGGGTGACCTGCGTGGGCAGGGGGCTGACGCCAACGTCGAACTTGGCTGCCTCGTAGGTGCCGGACAGTGCCCCGGTCGAGTTCATGTAGGTGCCGACCAGGCCGTTGTTGAAGTTGGTCCCGTAGTCACGGGCAAGGATGGCCATCTTGTCCTGGAAGATGAGTCGTCGCATCCAGTCGGCACACTCGACGGCCCCGTCCTTGTTGACGGTGACGTCGAGGCCCTTGGAGATGCGTCCGCCGAACTGCCACACGCTGGCTTCGAATTCCCAGCTGTCACCACCGGACAGTTCGGTCACCTTCACGGGCTTGCCGGCGGCCTTCTGATTGATCAGCGCAGGTCCCCACTCCCGCAGCTCGGTCCAGGTCTTCGGTCCGCGGTCGGGCAGTCCGGCCTTGGCGAACAGGTCCTTGTTGTAGTACATGATCGGCGTGCTGCGGGCGAACGAGACCCAGTACAGCTTGTTCTTGATCACGCCGGCGTCGAACAGGTTCGGGTAGAAGGACGCTTTGAAGGCGTCGTCGGCGTAGCTGTCGAGCTCTTCGAGCGTTTCGTTGAGGAAGAAGATCTGCCAGGCAGTCTGACCGAACGCCATGATGTCGGGGACCGATTTGGCTCGCAAGGCCGCGGTGACCTTGGAGGTGGCGTCGAAGTAGTTCCCTTGAAACTGTGCTTGGGCGTAGATGTCGTCCTGTGAGTCGTTGAACTTGGTGATCAGGTCGTTCAGGATGTTGCCGGGCTTTCCGTTCCACGAGCTCCAGAGAACGACCTTCTGACCGCGTTTCCTGTACTTCTCCGGCACCTTGACGTCTACTGCAGCGAACCCCTGCCCTCCTGCTCCTCCGCCGCCACCACCTGAGCAGGCTGCAAGAGCCGGTACTGCGAGAGCGCTGGCGCCGGCCAGTTTGAGCAGTGAGCGTCTGCGCAACCCGCTGTGCGGGAAGCTGTTTCCTGACATGTGTTGGTGTCCTTTCAGCGGCGACGGCATTGAGTTGGTCAGCCCTTGATCGCTCCGCCGGAGAATCCGGCGACGATGTAGCGCTGCGTCAGGAGGAAGATGACGATCATGGGTGCGGCGACCATGACGGTGCCGGCCATGATGGCGCCCCAGTCGTTGTAGCCCTCCTGGGATTTCAGGTAGAGCAGGCCGATCGGCAAGGTGCGCATCTGGGTTGAGGTCGTGATGATCAAAGGCCAGATGAAGTCGTTCCACACTTCGATCACGGAGATCAGCGTGACCGTGATCATCATCGGTCGAGACATGGGCACGACCAGCTGGGCAAGGATCCGTAGGTGGCCGGCCCCGTCGACCCTGGCGGCCTCGAACACCTCGTACGGGAGGGTCATCATCTGCTGGCGTAGCAGGAACATTCCGAATGCTGATCCAGCCCCGGGGACGATCAGCCCTGCGTAGCTGTCGACCCAGCCGAGGTGGGAGGCGGTGAGGTAGTTGGGCAGGAGCGTGATCGTGCCCGGGGTCATCAGAGTGCCGAGCAGCAGGAAGAAGATGCCCCGCTTGAAGGGAAACGGCAGGAACGTGAATGCGTAGGCGGACCCGGTTGCCAGCACCATCTTGATGGTGGTTCCGATGACGGTGACGATGATCGAGTTGACGAAGAAGGACCCGAACGGCGCGTCGTGCCAGGCGTTGGCGAAGTTCGACCAGTGCAGGTCCCGCGGGATCCATTGGAGTGGGAAGCGGTAGATCTCGCCGCTGGGTTTTACCGCTGAGCTGAACAGCCAGTACAGCGGCATGACGAAGACAGCAGCGATCAGCACCAGGAGTGCGTAGAGGACGATCTGTCGGGGCGCTGTCCTGCCGGCAGTTTGTCGCCGTGGTGAGACGTTGGCGCTCACTGATAGGTCACCTTCCGTTCGGCGAAGCGGGTCATCAGGAAGGTGATCGCGAGCAGCATGATCAGCATGACCATCGCCGCGGCAGCTGCCAGTCCGGCGTCGGAGGCCTGGAATGCCTTCTGATAGATGAACCAGCTCAATGTCGTCGAAGAGATCCCCGGACCGCCTCCGGTCATGATGGCGGTGACGTCATAGGCCTGGAAGGTGCCGATGATCGAGGTCACGATCAGGAAGTAGCTGACGGGGGACAGCAGCGGGAGCGTGATGTAGCGGAAGCGCGACCAGCCACCCGCGCCGTCCAGCTTCGCGGCCTCGAACAGTTCACTGGGGAGGTTCTGCAGGCCGGCGACGTAGATGATCGCGCAGAACCCGATTCCCTTCCACAGGTACACCATCACCAGGGCGAACAGTGAGTAGTGAGAGCTCGTCGTCCACTGGGGTGAAGTGATCCCCAGCGGCTCCAGAACTGCACGCAGCAGGCCGAAACTCGGATCGAGGATGAACAGCCAGAGCGTGGCGATCGCGGCCCCGGAGACGATGTGCGGTGCGAAGCTGACCGTTCGAACCAGACCACGGCCGATGAGTCGCTGGTTGAGGACCAAGGCCGTCGCCAGGCCTCCGACGACGGCACCGATGACGACCAGTGCCACGAACTTCACCGTGTTGAGCAGCACATGGCCGAAGTCGGAGCTGGTGAACAGCTCGCGGTACTCCGCGGTGCCGACCCACGTGGGAGTCGACGAGATCATGTCCCACGAGGTGAAGCTCAGGTAGAAATTGTAGATCACTGGCCAGTAGGAGAAGACGAGGATCAGCGCGAGGTTCGGGCCGACCAATGCCGCGAAGAGAAGGTAATCCTTGCCGTTGCGCCGTAAGGCACGTTTCCAGTGGGAAGCAGCCTTCGCGGTTCCCGTCGCTGCGGTAGTGCCGGTCGAGCCGGCCAGAAGGTCGGTCACGGGGCCGCCGCCGGTCGAGATCGCCGCCGCCAGCGCGCGCCGGCGGGTGAGGGCTGTCGTTCCATGAAGGGCCTTTCGGTTATCGCTCATCTGATCAGTAGGGTTGAAGCAGACGGCACTGAATTAATGCATCAGCCTCGTCAGCCTGGCAATGACCCGCTCAGAAATGAGGGCTAGAATGCTCACATGAGCGATATGAACGATGGCTCTGAGATCCCCAAGATCGACGGCCGGCGGGTGCGCGGCAAGCAGAGCCAGATGCTGCTGATGGCTGGGGTGGCGAGACGCTACTACCTCGAGCAGCGTTCTCGCGTGCAGATCGCGGAGGAACTCGGCCTGTCCCGGTTCCAGGTCGGCCGGCTGCTGGAACGGGCTCGGGAGACTGGCTTGGTACGGATCGAGATCGGCCTGCCCGATGACCTGGAGATGGATCTGTCCGGCCAGTTGCAGGATCGCTTCGGCTTGCGGTACTGCGCCGTGACTCAGGCGCCGGACGACTCTCCGCAGCTCTTACGAAGCAGTGTCGGGCAAGCCGCAACCTCCCTTTTACAAGAGATCGTGACCGATCGGGACGTCCTGGGCATTTCGTCGACCCGCACGCTGATGGGATTACCAGACCTTCCGGGCGGGTTCAGCAGGTGCGCTGTCGTGCAGATCACCGGTGCGGTGTCGCGGATCGACGCGTGGGATGTGATGGAAGCAGTGCGCCGGTTCACGCGGGCTGGTGGCGGGCCGGCCTACCTCTACTACGCGCCGATGGTGTGCCCAGATGACTCAGGTCCGGAGATCTACCGGAAACAAGCCGACTTCGTGCGATGTCATCGGCTGTTCCATGAGTTGACAGTCTGCGTGATCGGCATCGGTGCCTGGGGCGACGGACTGTCGACGGTCTATGAGGCAGCGTCGGCGTACGACCGGGAAACTGCTCGAGACCTGCGGGTGTGTGCGGAGGTCGTCGGATTCCTCCTGGACGATGAAGGTCGCAAGGTGCAGACGCCGCTCGACGAAAGGATGATCGGTATCTCCGAAGCCGAGCTGCGTTCGGTACCCACGCGGATCGGCATCGCCTTTGACGTACGCAAGAGTGACGCCGTTCGAGCAACGTTGAAGTCCGGATTGATCAACGGGATCGTCATCGACCGCGACTTGGCTGAGGCCGTACTCATGGGAGGCCCATGACAAGGATCCGGCCGCCGGCCACGGTTACCAGCCGGGTGCGCCGGGCAGTTGTCCGGATGCGATGGCGTCGACCAATTGGCGGTGGTCGCGTTCGGTCTGGTCGGCGTAGGCGTGCGCGAACGCGACCATTCCCTCGTCGAACGCCCGGCCCTTGCCGATGTGGGCGGCGATCGCGACCGGGTCGCCGGTGCGCGCGTGGGAGCGGGCCAGCACCTTGCCGCAGGCGGTGGCGAACGCTTCGAGCTGCGGGGCGATCAGCTCGCCGTTGGCAATGACCTTCATGTCCCGGAACTGGCGCACGTAATAGTCGTGGCCGCGGCCTTCGGTCCAGCCGACAAAGATGTCCGTGGCGCTTTGCACCAGCCGCTTGCCCTCAATGACCCGGCGCCCGTGGTTCTCATAGCGGCTCGGCCCGCAGGAGGACTCGTACACGGAGGGGCCCGCCTGCTTGATCTGCAGGAACAGCGGATCTTTCCGGTCGCGGCCTTCCAGCAGGATCAGGTGTACCCGCATCCCGACGCTGCCCACCCCGACCACTTGGCGGACGGTGTCCACGAGCGCGAACCGGTCCAACAGGTGGCGGCGCTCATCGGGCAGGGAATCGCGGTATGAAGCAAACAGCTCCTCCGCCAGGCCGTCGTCGCGATGTTGCCGGACCGGCGGGTCGTCGGTGATCCGCAGGTGCCCGTCGCGGTGCTCGGTGAGCTTCTTGAACGCCCCCCGGTGGGTCCGCTTCCGTGCCTTGCGCTCGATGTGAGCGGTGGCGCGGATCTTGTCGGGGTCGTCGAACACGCCGAGGAACTGGTCGACGGCGATCAGGTCGTACCAGATGTCGAGCCAGCGGGCGCCGGCGTAACCGGCCATCCGCTCCCGGTAGGTGCGCAGGCAAGCCGCAACCGCGCTCTCCCCACGGTCGGCCTGTACGTCGTAGGTTCGCGCCAGCACCACGATGCTGGCCACCAGCCGAGCGACGTCCCATTCGAAGGGGCCAGGCAATGTCTCATCGAAATCCCGCAAGTCGAACGACAGATTCCGCTCCGGCGTAGCCCACAGCCCGAAGTTGAGCAGGTGCGCGTCACCACAGAGCTGCACGATCAGCCCACTGTGTGGACGAGAACCCAGATCCGCCGCCATGACCGCGGCGGCTCCGCGGTAGAAGGTCCACGGGGTGGCCGCCATCCGGCCGTTGCGCATCGGCAAGAGCGCTTCTGCGCGGATCGTGTTCTGCGCCAGCAGAATGTCCATCGCATCCTGCCCGCGGTTGTCCGCGTCCCACCGACCGAAGTCGCGACGGGGAGCGCGCCTTCTGGCCGCGCGACCGTCAGCACGACGCGACCGCCAGTCACGCGCCGGAACCGGCAGCGACGGACGATCCGTCGCACCCTCTGCTACGGAGGTCATCGCCCCCTCCTACTGGCGTGCGAATGCAGCTCGTGCCTCGAGGGCGAGGTCTGCGAAGGGGGCGCCGCTGACGTCGATGACGACGCGTTTGACGGTTGCGCCGGCCAAGGTCCATGGGCGGTCTCCGGGGAAGTCCGTGCTGACGGGTTCGGCTCCCGCTCGGCCCACGACGAGTCCTCCGCCGCCGAGACCGAACTTCCCGGGTTGGGTCCGGATCCGGTCCTCGCCGACCTTGCGGTCGAGGATGTGGAGACTGAGAACGCCTTCGGCGGGCATGGTGGTGCTGTCCATGTCGAAGGAGGCCGACACGACGACGTGACCGGTCGGGACCGGCTCGTCGGATTCGATCGTCTGCACCAGTTCGCCGACAAAGTTGTAGACGTACCGGAGGCTTCCTTCCTTGAGGTAGAGCGCGTGGCCGCCGAACTTCGAACCCTGCGAGAAGATCACTCCGCCGGCTTCCGGCGTCGCGATTTCGAGTTCGGCCGCGATGGTGTACGAGCGGTTGCGGATGTTCGGTGCGACCGACTCGGGGACCTCCGCGCCACCGGGGTAGTAGACGTAACGGGTCCGCGGCTTGGACAGCTGGGGGCGCTCGGTGGTGAGGATCTCCACGGCGTCGCGTGACTCCAGCGGAAGGGCCTGGAGGCGTCCGGCTTCGGCCCACCACAGGGCGACGAGCTGCTGCAGTTTGCCCGGGTGTTTGCCGGCGAGGTCCTCGCATTCGCTCGGATCCGCCTCGGTGTCGAACAGTTCCCACCGTTGCAGATGGAAGTCGCCCCAGGACTCGGGCGCGGCCGGCACCGCGGTGGCGGCCTTCCAGCCTTGGTGCCAGATCGCGCGGGTTCCGAGCATGGAGTAGAACTGCGTTTCCTTCCGGGTCGCCGCGGACGCGTCATCGAAGGTGTACTTGAAGCTGATGCCTTCCAGCGGTTTCTGCGGGTACCCGTTGACGACGTCGGGAAGCTCGACTCCGAGGCATTCGTACAGCGTGGGTACGATGTCGACCGCGTGCGTGTACTGACGGCGCATCTGGCCGCTCGCGGCGAACCCACGCGGCCAGGACACGATCAGCGGGTCGGCCGTACCGCCCTCGTAGTTCGCGTAGCGCTTCCACATCTTGAACGGGGTGTTGAACGCCCAGGCCCAACCGGTCGGATAGTGGTTGTAGGTGTTCGGCCCGCCGAGCTGGTCCAGGGCGTTCAGGTTCTCCTCGATCGTGTCGGCAAGACCGTTGAAGAACTTGTTCTCGTTGACCGAGCCGTTCGGGCCGCCCTCGCCCGAGGCGCCGTTGTCGGAGACGAGGACGACGATGGTGTTGTCGAGCTGGCCGGTGTGCTCCAGGTAGTCGAGCAGCCTGCCGAGCTCGTGGTCTGCATGGCTGAGGAAACCGGCGTACACCTCCGCCATGCGGGCGAACAGCCGCCGCTCGTCCTCGGACAGCGAGTCCCACGGCCGGACCCGGTCGAGCTCGGACCACGGCTTGCCGTCGTGGCTCGTCGTCTCGACGTACGGGTTGATCGGCGACAGCTCGGCGCCCTGTGGTGCGATGCCCAAGGCCTTCTGGCGTTCGAGCACGCCCTCGCGGTACGCCTCGTATCCGATGTCGAAGCGGCCCCTGTACTTGTCGGCCCACTCCTTGGGCGCGTGATGCGGCGCGTGGGCCGCGCCGGGGCAGTAGTAGAGGAAGAACGGCTTGTCCGGAGCGATCGCCTTCGAGTCCTGAATGAACTCGATCGCCTTGTCGGTCAGGTCGACGGTCAAGTGGTACCCGTCCTGCGGCAGTGCCGGCTGCGGCACCGGGTGGTTGTCGTAGACCAGGTCGGGGTACCACTGGTTCGTCTCGCCGCCGAGGAAGCCGTAGTACCGCTCGAACCCCCGGCCGAGCGGCCACTGCCGTTTCGACGAGGCGAGGTTCATCTCGTCCTCGGCGCACAGGTGCCACTTGCCGACCATGAACGTGTTCCAGCCGTGCTCGCCCAGCACCTCGGCGACGTTCGCACACTCGAACGGGATGTGACCGTTCGCGTTCGGGAACCCCGACGTCGCCTCGGTGATGCAGCCCATGCCGTTGGTGGTGTGGTTGCGTCCTGTCACCAGGCAGGCCCGGGTCGGCGAGCAGAGCGCCGTCGTGTGGAAGTTCGTGTACGTCAGTCCGCGCTGAGCAATCCGGCCGACGTTCGGTGTCTCGATCACGCCTCCGAACGGCTCCATCGCCGAGAAGCCCACATCGTCCAGTACGACGTACAACACGTTCGGGGCGCCGTCCGGCGCGATCGGCTGAGTGTACGGTCCCCAGTCCGGGACCGAATCCTTGATGTCAATGTCGATCTTGCCTCGGAACGGCTTGCTCACACCGACCCACCCCCTGGGACAACGCCTGACGATGACGGCGACAGCCCGGCGCGGGCAGCCGCGTCCTGCGGAGGCCAGTCTTGCGACGTCCCCGGTGCCCGTCGTCATCCTCCGAGGGGGAGTGGCCCAGGAGCGATAGTGCTCGACCAGACCCAGCATCGGCGAACACGCCTCAGGCGGAGCGGGCGAGACCTAGGTGGTGGCCTTAGGGTCGCGTGATGCGCGCTCTCCTCATAGCCCTGACCGTGGTCGGCTCCCTGGCCGCCGGGTGCACCGATCCAGGGGCCGGCGCCGATCCGGTCGGGTCGAGCCCACTGCCTGCGACCACACGCCCGAGCGTTCCCGCGACCACTCAGCCAGCGGCCGGAACGGCCAAGGTGATCTCGGCCGAACTCCGCCAGATCCGGGTCATCGCTGAGCGGCCCGACGTACCTGGTTACAAGCGGGATCAGTTCGGGCAGACCTGGTCCGACAATCATGCGGGGCAGGGCGGTCACAATGGGTGCGATACCCGCAACGACGTACTGGCGGCTCAGCTGACCGCGGTGCAGTATCGCGGTCGGTCCAAGTGCGTCGTGATTGCGGGCGTGTTGGTCGTCGACCCTTACACAGGTCGCAGGATCGAGTTCCGCAAGGCGGCCGCGACCAAGGTGCAGATCGACCACGTGTACCCGCTGGCCCGAGCGTGGGACATGGGCGCGGCGCGCTGGCCCCTCCAGCGGCGCGTCGACTTCGCCAACGACCAGGCGTCGAATCTGTTGGCTGTCGACGGCCCGGCCAACGCCTCCAAGAATGACGATGGACCCGGCGAGTGGTTACCGATCAACCGCGGCTACCGATGCACATACGTTCTGCGATACCTCCAGGTCGCCCGCAAATACCAACTACCGATCACCGCGGCCGACCGCGGGGCGGCGCAGGCGATCACCCAGTCGTGTCTCTAGGAAACCGAGCCACCTAGCTGGGGTCGGATTCCAGGCCGCTGCGGTACGTCAGCAGTCCTTCGACTCCGCGGAGGAAGGTTGTGCAGATTCGTTCTGGGTCGGTCAGGCAGCCGGCGGTCATGGCGCCGTCTCTCAGCATGACGAAGTGCCGCGCCGCGGGTTCGGCGTCGGTCTTCGCGGTGGTGGAGAAGAGCTCGATCATGGTCGTCAGGAACCACTCCCGATGCTTGAGGACCGCTTGGTGGACCGGATGCTCGGGGTCGGGGTACTCGGCCGCGGCGTTGAGGAACGCGCATCCCCGGAAGCCCGGGCCTCGGATGTCGTCGGCGATGGCCTGGGCGACGGTTCGGATGATGTCGTCGGGGTCGGCGCCCGAGGATCGCGTGGCGTCGGTCCGGGTCCGGATCGCGTCGTCGGCCTGGGTGAGGTAGGCGACGAGGAGGTCGTCCTTGCTGGGGAAGTGCCGGTAGAGCGTCGCGCGGGTCACCTGTGCCTCGGCGATGACGCGGTCGACACCCACGGCGTGCAGGCCGTCGGCGTAGAAGAGCCGAGTGGCGGTGTTGAGCAGTCGAGCGCGGGCCTCCGACATGTGTTCCTCGTTCCTGACCTCGTGAAGTGTCTCCTCGATCGTAGCAGGTAGATAGAACGATCGGTCTTGACATCTGCCGGCACCCTGCTGCAAGCTCAGGTGTACCGATCGTTCTATCTACCAAATCGAAGAAGGATCTGATGTCCGCTTCAACGCAAGCAACTGCTGTCGCCGAGACCACCGCGAATACGACGGCCCTGCGAAACCTGTATTTCGTACGCTTCGGGTTCGCCATCGTCTGGGCGATCCTGGTGATGGCGATCGCGAAGTCGATCAATCCAGGCGCCGTCGCCTTGATCGTCATCTACCCGCTGTTCGACGTCGCGGCAGCGATCAGCGACTACCGCTCGTCCGGTTCCAGCCGGCCGAAGGCGCCGCTCTACGTCAACATCGCACTGAGCCTGCTGACCACGATCGGCCTGGCCGTGGCCGTTGCCTCCGGCATCCCGAATGTCCTGCGGGTGTGGGGTGTCTGGGCGATCACCGCGGGCATCGTGCAGCTGATCGTGGCGATTCTCCGCTGGCGCCTCGGCGGCCAGTTGGCGATGGTCCTCAGCGGCGGGATCTCCGTCCTGGCCGGTACGGCGTTCTTCGCGATGGCCGGTGGTTCGAACCCCGCGCTGAGCGGCGTCGGCGGGTACGCGATCCTCGGTGGCATCTTCTTCCTGATCTCGGCGATCCGGTTGCACGTCGTGATCCGGAAGGCGGCGAAGTGATCATGACCGGGCTGAACTCGAGCTCCGAGGCGGACGTGGATTCCGTCGTCGACGTGATCATCCTCGGCGCCGGCCCGGTCGGCGAGAACGTCGCCGACCGCGTCGTCCAGGGCGGTCTGACCGCGGCCGTCGTCGAACGCGAACTGGTCGGCGGGGAGTGCTCCTACTGGGCCTGCATGCCGACCAAAGCACTCCTCCGGGACGCCGCTGCCCTTCGCGCCGCCCGTGCGCTACCCGCTGCTGGTCAGGCTGTCAGCGGTGTGCTGGACCCGGCTGCCGTCCTCGCCCGCCGGGATCGGTTCGCCGCGGACTGGAACGACTCCGGTCAGGTCGAATGGCTGACCAGCGCCGGCATCACCTTGGTACGCGGACACGGCCGGATCACAGGCGCCCGTACGGTGACTGTCACCGACCACACCGGCGACGGTACGACGACGACACTGCGGGCACGCCACGCCGTGGTCATCGCGACCGGCAGCAGCGCACACCTGCCGCCGATCGAGGGGCTGGCCGACGTGAGGCCGTGGACGAACCGGGAAGCCGCAGCCGCGCAGAGCATTCCGAACCGGTTGGCGATCATCGGTGGCGGAGTCGTCGGCGCCGAGCTGGCAACCGCCTTCAATGCCCTCGGATCTCAGGTGTCGCTGATCTCTCAGACGCGCCTGCTACCGGCCACCGAGCCGTTCGCCGGCGAGCAGGTGGCAGCGGCGCTCCGTACGGCGGGTGTCGCGCTGCATCTGGACGTCGACGCTATCGGTGCCAAACGCAACGATTCCGGCATCGTCGAGATCGACCTGTCCGACGGCAAAACAGTGACGGCGGACGAAGTTCTGGTCGCCACCGGTCGGACGGCCAACACGAAGGACATTGGCCTGGATCGGCTCGGTCTGGTTCCCGGCAGTTGGCTGACCGTCGACGACGCGCTCGCCGTACTGGATGGCAACGGCAAGCCGATCGGGGACGACACCGCCGCCGATCCCGGCACTGGCTGGCTCTTCGCCGCCGGAGACGTGAACCACCGCGCGCCCTTGACGCACCACGGCAAGTACCAGGCCCGTGCGCTGGGCGATGCCATCGCCGCACGAGCCAACGGCACGACAGCTGACCTGCGGCCGTGGGGACGCCACGCCGCGACCGCGGACGAGCTGGCCCGCGCCCAGGTGATCTTCACCGATCCCGAGGTCGCCACCGTCGGCCTCACCGCACAGGAGGCCGAGACAGCCGGAAAGAACGTTCGGGTGGTCGACTACGACCTCGCCGCGGTCTCCGGTGCCGCGCTGCATGCCGACGGCTACCACGGCCAGGCGCGTCTCGTCATCGACGCGGACCGCAACATCGTGATCGGGTTCACCGCCGTCGGCCCCGATGTCGCCGAACTCCTCCATGCCGCGACGATCGCCATCGCCGGCGAGGTCCCGCTGGACCGGCTCTGGCACGCCGTTCCCGCGTACCCGACCATCAGCGAGATCTGGCTCCGCCTCCTCGAGGCCGACGGCCGAGATCACTGACCCATCACCACACCGATCAATCCAAGGAGTTACCCATGACCACGAAGATCACCTTCATCTTCGACAACCCCGTCGACCCGGCCGCGTTCGAGTCCTCGTACGCCGACCTGCTCGACTTCGCCCGAAAGATCCCGGGAACCCTTAAGCTCGAGACGTCCAAGGTCTGGCCCAAGGAAGACGGCACGCCCACCCCGGCGTACCGCTTGATCGACCTGTACTTCCCCGACTACGACGCAGCCAACGCGGCGGTCACCACCCCGGAAATGGGAGTGCTGTTCCCCCACGCCCTCGAGTCGGCCACCGGGGGAGTCCGAGTCGTCTTCGCCGACATCGAGGAATCCTGACCAACCCCAACCGCCCTACAACGACCCGCTCCGATCGCGCCGGAGCGGTGACCTCGTCGGCGGATAGCGTTTCGGCGCCTGAGTGATGTGGTCCTGCGATAGGAGCCGGAGTGGACCGTACGAACGCGGAAAGCCGAGCCGGGGTTGAGATCTGGCCGTTTGGCTATGGGCGGGGTGTCCATCTCGGGCACCAGATGGTGCTCGGGCCAGAAATACTCTCGGACCGCGAACAGATCATGCTGGAAAGGTCCCGAGGTCCCGCACCCAAAGAGGGTCAATGGAACAGATTCACCATGGAGACCGAGGGCGGCCGGGTCACCGGGTACACGACCGTCCAGAGGCTGACACCGAAGCACCTCGAGGGCCTTCCCGTGCCGGAAGACGGAAAGACTCGCCTGACACACCAGGCTCTGCACGACGAGCACGGCCGTCCTTTGTTGCTGCAAGCCGGCTTCATCAGCCGGGAGAACGTCACAAGTGCTCCGCGCCAACGTGACAGCGAGCGGATTCTCGCACAGGCGGCAGAAGCGTACCGAGAGTTTCGGAACGTCGACATAGCTGGGGGAAAGTATGGAGACCCGGCCCCACTGCAGAGGTCGACGGCCTTCACCATGGATACCGGCGCCAGCCCCGGGGCGTCGGAGCTGGGCCGCTTCCTGCAGAAGGATTCCCAGGAGAATTCCGCGGCTGAGGCCTGGGCGTTCGGCTATGGGCGGGGTGTCCACCTCGGGCACCAGATGGTGCTCGGGCCGGAGATACTCTCGCAGCGCGATCAGCATGTGCTGATAGAAAACAGAGGCCCCGCGCCCGAAGAGGGCGAGTGGAAAAGATTCACCATAGAGACCGAGGGCGGGCGGCTCACGGGGTTTACGACCACCCAAAGGCTGACGCCGAAGCATCTAGAAGGCCTTCCCGTGCCGGCGGTCGGAAGGACTCACCTGACACACCAGGCTCTGCTCGACAAGCACAGCCGTCCTTTACTGCTGCAAGCCGGCTTCGTTACCCGGGAGAACGTCACAGGTCCTCCGGACCCGCGTGACACCGAGTGGGCCCTCGCACAGGCGGCCGAGGCATATCGAGAATTTCGGAAGGTCGATATAGCTCGGGAACCGTTGGTGCGCGAGGCCACAATGCAGAGATCGACGGCCTTCACCATGCACACCGGCGCCACCCCTGAGGCGTCGGACCTGGGCCGCTTCCTGCAGCAGGATTCCCCGCTGCGGAACGCCGGGACGTCGGGTTCGCAACCCGCTTCGTCGCCGACTCACCGAACCGGCTCGCGTGCTAACGGCCTCGACGGCCGGTCCTGATCTTCTGGGCACGCCGGGGATCTGCCGACCGTGGTCGGCTCCCTGGCCGCCGGGTGTACCTATCCAGCCTCCGGCGCTACGTACCTGGTGACAAGCGGGATCAGTTCGGGCAGACCTGGTCTGACGATCATGCGGGGCGTGGTGGTCACAATGGGTGCGATACCCGCGACGGTCATGCGGGGCAGGGGTGAGCAGGGAAACCCGCTCGTTCTTGAGCGGATGTAATCGCCGCCGGCGGGTGCGGCTCGGCCGGTTCCTTGCTAACGGCCCCTATGGACGACGCGCTCACTCGTCTCTGCGCGCTGACCCAGCTTCGGGACGGGTGACTGGCTGCCGGGCCAGCACCAGCACAGAGTCACTCACATCCAGTGTGCATAGACCTCGGCGGAGGCCGGAACCCTTCAGGGGTTGACTTTGCGCCCTCCCTGCGTAGGGTCCGAAGTGGGGTGGGTAGCTGTTGTGCGGTGTTCGGGGGCGGACTGTTCGGCTGCACACTGCGGGCTTGCTACGCGTAAGGCCGTGCCTGCCCTTCCGCCCGGCCCAGGTCGCCGGGGGATGGCGGGGGTCGCCACCTGTTCGCACTGCGGCTACCGTCTGCGGTCACCGGGCGCGGGCCCGGTCGGCCACCATGCCATCGAGGCACAGGGAGGGACCATGCGCGTTCAGCCGTGGTCGAAATCTTCAGCAGGAACAGGACGCAGCTCGCGCGGTAGTGGCCGGGCGGGACGACCAGGTCGGTGGCTGGTCGTCACGTTGGTCACCATCGTCGGGCTGATCGTCGCGAGCGCGGGGCCGGCATCAGCCACCGGGACGCGCCACTCGACGACCTGGGTGGTGCAACCGGGCCACTCGATCCAGAAAGTGGTCGACAAGGCCCGTTCAGGTGACACCATCAGGTTGAAGAAAGGCGTGTACTACGACGCGGTCTGCGTCGTCGGCAAGGGACTCACGATCGTCGGTGCCGGCCAGGGTCGTACGGTCGTCAAACCACCCAAGAAGTTCACGAAAACTGCCTGCTGGGCGAAACCGGACGAGGTCTCTGGCTTCGCGTTCATGGGTCCGGACCGCAGGTCCAAGGTCAGCAACCTCACCACGGACGGCCACCCGTCCATCGGCGTGGTGGCGTCCGGAGCCAAGCGCGGGATCGAGGTGTCGCATCACACCGGGCTGAGGCACCATGAGTACGGGGCGGCAGCGTTCGAGTCCACGGGCATCGTCTTCACCCACAACACGGAGCTCGGCAACGGCGGCGAGGCAGGCCTGTATGTCGGCGACACCGACAACGCGAGAGCGTACGTGGCGCACAACCTGCTGAAGGGCTATTCGTTCGGAATGTTCATGCGCGACTCACGGCATGGCCTGGTGACCCACAACGTGATGCGGGCCAACTGCATCGGCGCCCTGGTTCTCGACACCGGGCCCAACGGCACCACTCCAGGCGGGGTCAACCGTCCGGCCGGCGCGTGGTCCCTGATCGGTAACTTGATCACCGACAACGACCGGTTCTGCCCGGCCGATCCCGAAGAGGGTGGACCGGCTGTGTCCGGTAACGGCGTCGTCGTGCTCGGTGCCGACCATGTGCTGGTGACGGGCAACAGGATCGTCGGCAACAACGCGTCCAAGCCCGGTGGCATCCCGTCAGCGGGTCTCGCGGTCCTCAACGGCTCGCTGGCCGGCTCGGATGCCCCGGAGAACGTCGCGGTCGTGCGCAACTTCTTCAAGAAGAACCACCTGGACATCTTCTGGGACCGCTCTGGCAAGAACATCGTGTTCCGGGCCAACTTCTGCAAGACCAGCAATCCGGCGTCGATCTGCATGCACCACTGATCGGACGTAGGCCTGAGTAGAGGCGACACTGGTCCCACGCCCACCCGGGACGTGGGACCAGTACGGGCTTCAGGCGGCGTGTGGTGGTGTCGCGATGCTGTGGTCTTGGAGTTGGGTGAGCGTCATGACCAGCAGGGAGCCGGTCCAGCCCAGCGGCACGGTCGACGCGGGGTATCCATCACCGTCGACAAGCTCGGGCAGCTCGCCGAGGATGTTGCGTTTGGAGAGCACCCAGTCGAGCACCGGCTGTGCCTTGGGCGTGTCGGCAAGGCCCGCCCAGGCCAATGCGAAGAACGATGTGCTCGGGGTCCAGGTGGACTCGCCCCAGTCGAAGTCTGGATCGTTGCCGGGGACTACACCGCCGTTGGGGCGAACGAGTGCCTGATATGTCGCATCGAGCGCGGCGGGCAAGTCGGCTGGCGCCTCGTTGAACGGGGGTGCCATGAACGCCAAGGCGCTGTCGTAGCCGTGCTTCCCGTCGATGGTGCGCTGGTATCCGAGTGGGGCGAAGTGCTTGCTGATTGCGACGGACAGGCGGCCGGCGGCGGTCGTCCACCAGGTGGCGTCGGCGGTGTGGCCGAGCACGCGGGCGAGGTCGACGGCCGACTTCAGCCCGCTGAGCAGAGGCGCTGCGGTGCCGATGTTCGCGGTCTCGGTACCGAGTTCCCAATAGTCGGGCGACGCGGGCGGCAGGCCTTCAGGATCGAGCGAGCCCGCAATGTAGTTCGCGGCACGTTGATCATCGGGTACAGGTCCGCGAGCCGGGCCTGCCGGTTCTCGGCTGGGGCGGTCTGGTACCACTGCCAGGTTGCCCAGGGCACCCAGCCGCTTCCGTCGAGTTGCCATTCGCGACCGTCCGGTGGCCCTGACCCGTCCAGTTTGGTCCGTGCCTCCCAGGTTCCGTCGGCTCGCTGCGTCGCTGCGTCGCCGCGTTGTAGCAGAGGATCTGGTAGGCCTCGCTCGAGTGTCCGGTGTGCGCGAACGCCGCCGACACGAAGCTGGAGTCACGTGGCCACGAGTATTTCCAGATCGAGTGCCAGGCCGCTGCCGAGGCGCCGTTCGGTTGCAGTAGCGCACGCATGGAGAGCAGCGCCCGAGCGGCCGCGTCCCGCTGCGGACCGGGCTCGCCCGGTACGCTGCCGCGCTCGAGCCACGCCGTCGATTCCGCGATCTGCCGCAACGCGCCAGGGTCATTCGCCTCGACCGTGATCGGCTGTGTCCCGCCGGCCGGCAAGTATCGCCAGTGCCCGTTCGGAAGCTGCAGCACGTTGCTCTTCGGGATATAGCGTGCGCCGTGGGCCTGAACAGGTGTGATGGCCTCCGTGGTCGTGCCGTTGTCGAACAGCCCTGCCGTGGACGCGGCGAGCACGGAAGCGGGGACGCTGTCGTCGTACGTCGGAGGACTTCCGACGCCCTCACCGCTCTTCGGATTGATGGGTTTCACTCTCCTTCGTTCGGAGTGGTCATGGTGCTCGGCCGACCGGAGGCCTCAGACACGATGCGTGGCGTCGCTGTCAGGTGACGCTCGGCCATCCGGGGTTATTGACAGCCACGATCTGCTGTCGCACCCCCGGGTGCTGCGGCGAAGCCGGCCAGCACAGGTTTATGCCGCTGGCCGCCGCGCCACAACGGCGAAGGTCTCCGAGGTCGCGTCGTACGGAGAGCCGGCGACGTCGCCCCAGAGGTCAGGGAGCGCGAGGCCTGCGGCCGTGAGTTCTGCAGTGACCTGGTCCGGCGTGAGGCAGTGCATCCAGTTGCAGAACTGCCTTGCGTGGCCGTCCTTCGTGATGGTGAAGCGGTCGAGTACGAGCCGCTGGTCTGGATAGGTGAACCGCTTGTGGATTCCCTCATATGGCGGTTCGGCCCAGAACCCGCCATCGAGGTAGCTGGCGACGTCGAACGTCGCAGGCAGGCCTTCGTCTTGTGCTACGGAGTGAGCGTGGGCGACGGAGCGCCTGGAGATGTCCATCCCTCGGACCGTGATGCCCGCGCGCGCGAGGTGGCAGGAGTAGAGGCCCGGGCCGCACCCGAGATCCAGGACCGACGAGCCAGGTCCCAGCGCGAGCACTGCGGCGATCCATGATGCGGATCGGGCGACGAACTCGTGTGTCCGCGACGCCGCGCCAGTATCCGGGTCGAGGTGAGCGGCGAGCATCTGTGCGGAGATGTGCTCGTCGTCCCAGAACTCCGGGGTGGTGAACCCACTGAAGGGCGCGGGCTTCATACCCCCCCCCGATCCTTTCCTGCTGCTGGGGGTCACCGTGGGATGTGGTCGTGAGCTGCGGTTTTGCAAAGTAGGGCGGACGGGACTCGAACCCGTGACCCAGGGATTATGAGTCCCCTGCTCTAACCAGCTGAGCTACCGCCCCGTGTGCGGCAGATCGTATCCGGTCGGTGGGGGTGGGGTGTGAAACCAGGGGTCGGTCAGGGGTTTGACTGAGGGGTTGTTAGGGCGGACCGGGCATGATGGAGGCAGGTCCGGACGAAGGGAACACCGATGGGCTGGTTCATTTTCCTGGTGATCGTGGTGGGCGCGATCGCGGCGTACAAGTACCGTGTGCCGCTGCTTGCGAAGATCCTCGGTCAGCCTCAGGACCGTATTCAGCGGGCGATCGATCGGAAGAAGGGGAAGTAGGCGACTGCTTCCTCCCGGAGCACGACGGTGCCGGGGCCGACAGGTGGCCCCGTGCGGCGTCCGAGTGCGCGGAGGCCCTGACCGCTGTCTGCGGTCAGGGCCTCGTGGTTCAGCCAGTCGTGCGTTTCAGCTTGTCGGTCTCAGCCGACGAGGACGGCGGTGACGGACGCGGAGGCGTCGATCTCGCCGCTGCCGGCGGAGCTGGCGTCGTCGTTGTAGCCGAACGCGAAGACCTCGACGGTGGTGGTCTTGTCGACGGTCACGACCTTCACGGTGGAGCCGGTGAGTTCGCGGTCCTTCGCCGGGGAGATCTCGGCGCCGAGGATGGTGCCGAAGTCGTCGCCGAAGGCCGAGGCGGTCGCGCCGACGCGCAGGGCGAGCTCCGGCCGGGTGCCGGGTGCGCCGGCGGTGGTGCGCGCGAAGAACGCGGTCGAGTTCAGCAGCCAGGTGCCCGGCTTCAGCGTGAACTCACCGATCTTCGTCTTGTTCGTCTTGAACGAGCCGCCGATCTTGTCGATCGGCTTGGCCTTGAAGTCGGCCGCCACGCCGGACTTCCCGTACGCGTCGGTGTCCTTGAGGAACGCGTCCCGGTCGGTCTTCGTGAGTTTGCTGGCCGGCAGACTGTTGTCGACCACCTGGGAGGCGGCGACGGACCGCGGGCAGAGCGGGTACGACAGACTCTTGCAGTCCGGCCGTACGGCGCCGTTCGCCGCCACGGTGACTCCGACCAGCACGCCGGCCCCGAGCACGGCCGCCACCAGCAGCCGGCCGCCCTTGGTGGTCCAGACCTTCTTGATGTTCACAGGGTTCCTTCCCCTTCATCCCCGAGGCCCCCCTCGGGATCTGGGAGGAAGCTACGGCCTGGGCTGGTCTAGGCCAATAGTGGTGGGGCGAATTTTCAGTTTTTGAACGTTAGGCACCAGGCAGTGACCGTGACCTTGCCCGTTGTGCCGAGATCCGTGTCGACCGGCCGGACGACAGGGCGGTCGTCCGCGCGGGCGGTGATCGCCAGGTAGGCGCCGGAGACCTTGTCCTCGGCAACCTCTACGGTGTTCGACCAGGAGACGGCGGCGAGTGCTGTTTGCCCTTTGTGCAGGACGATTCGCGTGGCTCCGCTGTCGATCGCCATGTACGACGATCCGCGCGTCACCTTCACGTTCATCGTCCGGTGCCGGGCGTCGAGGACGGCGAGCTCGGGGTATCCGTTGAGGGTGATCGGCGTGGAGCGGCAGTTCGTCAGTTTCAAAACCACGGCTCGATGTCCGAGCGCCGCCTCCACAGGTCCGACGGCGATGGCGGCGCCGGATGCCGGACAGGGCGGCGGCGGGGGAGTCGGCGACGGGGTCGGTGCAATAGTCGGCGCGAGCCGCGGTCCTGGAGGTGGCTCTGATGTTGCCGCGGGATCTGTGCCGCAGCCGCTCAGCAGAACCAGAGCGCCGAGCAGGACCAGCCAGGATTGTCGGAACATGTGCCCACCCTCGACATGAGAAAGCCGGGCTCCTCGAGGAGGAGACCGGCTGGTGTGTTGCTCCCGCGACTGGACTCGAACCAGTAACCTGCCGGTTAACAGCCGGCTGCTCTGCCAATTGAGCTACGCGGGATCGTGGTGTTGCTTGGCCCCGAATCCCGAGGACCTGAGTAGGTTAGCAGGCAGGTGACGAACTACAAAAACGGGATTCGGCTGCCTGCGGGGTCAGATTCCGAACTCCTCGCGGACCTCTCGGAGCGCGGCGTCGGCGGCGTCCAGGACGCCCGGCTGGTCGGGCTCCAATCCCTTGTCCAGAACGGCGTTCCAGAGGACTTCGGCCTCCGTGCTGGCCGGACTTCGGCGCGCGACGATGCGTACGCCGCGCTTGCCGGCGAGGGGGACATGACGCTGTACGACGATGCTCGCGTCGACCCGCTCGCGCAGCAGCTGCCCGAACCGCGCCGGGTCCTCGACCTTGAGCTCGGTCGCCCGCAACGGGGTGCCGAAGGCGGTCGTCTCGAAGATGTGCAGGACCGACGCCTCGGAGTCCCAGTTGGCGCGCTCGATCGTCTCCCAACCGACCCGGCGGTCGGCGTCCGCGGAGTCGGAGGGCAGGTACACGGCCGCTCGGGTGCCGGCGGCCCAGCGCCCGTTGGCCAGCTGCACGGCCGCGAGGATGTCTTCCTTGCGCCCGGTCACCGCACGCGCCTTCGCCGCGACGGCATCGGTCAACTCACGCGGCCAGGCCGTACGCAGAAGTCTCACACCCACATCATTCCAGCCCCTCCAAGTCCGTTGTCAGGCGACGTAGTCACGGAGCTGCGGGAGCGCGCGGCGTCGCAGGTGCCGCAGCGCTTCGCGTTCGAGCGTGCGGACCTTGTCCGGGGTGATTCCGAGGTGGGTCGCGGTTTCCTCCACTGTGCAGGGGATGTGGTCGAGCAGCCCGTACCGGTGGTGCAGCACGGACTGGTGCGGGTCGTCGAGGAACTGCAGATGGTGTGCGAGATCACGTCGCAGGGCGGCGCGGAGCACGATCGGGTCGTCGTCGATCACCGGATCCGCGTCGTCGAGGTCCAGCGTCTCGGGATGCATCCGCCAGGCCTGCGCCCGCTCGATCCTCGCGATGGTCAGGTCGGTCGCCCGCGCGAGCTCCGGCGTACTCGGTTCGCGGCCCAGTTCCTGGATCAGCTCGTGCCGGGTGGAGGCGAGTCGCGACGCGTCGGTGTACGCCTGGGCGGGCATCCGGACGAGGCGGGAACGGTCCGAGATCGCGCGGCCGATCGACTGCCGGATCCACCAGATCGCGTACGTCGAGAAGCGGTGGCCGAGGCGGTGGTCGAACCGCTCGACCGCCCGCATCAACCCGATGTTGCCCTCCTGGATCAGGTCCAGCAGCGAGATGCCCTTCCCGCCGTACCGCCGGGCCAGGGACACGACGAGCCGCAGGTTGCCCTCGATCATCCGCTGCCACGCCTGCCGCCCGAGCGTGACCACCGCGCGCAGGTCACCCGGATCGTGCCGCCCCGGGCCGGCACCGAGCCGCTCCGCCGCGAGCAGCCCGGCCTCGATCCAGTGCGAGAGCTCGTTCACCTCCTCCAACGTCAGTAGTTCGTGCTGCCCGATGTCGCGCAGGTACGCCACCAGCGCGGTCACGTCCGCCGGTTCACAGTCCAGCTCTCCCATCCCGTCCCTTTCGCCGCCAATCTCCTTGCCCAAGAGAGTGCCGTGATTCGACGGCTCCCAGCACGGTGACTTCAAGTATGTGGATAACTACGGAGCGCGAGACCGCCTACAGGCTGGCGGCGACCCGTCATGTCGGGTGATCGCCAGGCGGATCCGTAGCGGCACCCCGGTCGGCACGGCGAGGCTTTCCGCCACCGGAAAGGAATCCGGCAAGAAGGAGGGCCACCCAGATGGCAACCAGAAGATCGATGCTGCTCGGCGTCGCGCTCGCCGCCGCCCTCGTGGTGCCGGGGAGCGGGATCGCCTCCGCCGGGCCGCCGACCCCCGCGGTCGCGCCGACCCCCGCGGCCGGGGTCACGCCCACGGCAGCGGCGCAGCAACCGGCGTCCAAGGTCACGTTGGTGACCGGTGACGTCGCAACCCTGACGACGTCCGCTGGGAAGCCGGCCGTGGCGGTGACCCCGCACGCCGGTTCGGCGGGCAACTTCCGCAGCTACGCGGTCGGCAAGGACGTCTATGTGATCCCGGCCGAGGCCGAGCCGATGATCGCGTCCGGAAAGCTCGACCAGCAGTTGTTCAACGTCACCGGCCTGGTCGCGCAGGGGTACGACGACGCGCACAGCGGCTCGATCCCGCTGATCGTCCGGTACTCCGGCCGCTCGGCCTCTGCACGCGGCGTCGCGCCGACCGCCCCCGTGGGGACCAAGGTGAAGCGTGGTCTGCCGAGCATCAGCGGTGCGGCGCTGACCGCGGACAAGAAGACGACCGTCTCGTTCTGGGACTCGGTGGTGCCGGGCGCCAAGGCGAAGCTGTCAGGCGGCGTCGACCACGTCTGGCTGGACAGCAAGATGCACGCCCTGCTCGACAGGAGCGTCCCGCAGATCGGCGCTCCCGACGCCTGGGCGGCCGGGTACGACGGCACCGGCGTCAAGGTCGCGATCCTGGACACCGGCGTCGACCTGAACCACCCCGACCTGGCCGGCAAGATCGCCACCAGCCAGAGCTTCGTCCCGGGCCAGACGGTCCAGGACGGCCACGGTCACGGCACCCACGTCGCCTCGACGATCGCCGGTAGTGGCGCGGCGTCGGGCGGCAAGTACCGCGGTGTCGCGCCGGGCGCCGAACTGGTCATCGGCAAGGTCCTCTCGAACGAAGGCTCCGGCGCCGAGTCCGACATCCTCGCCGGCATGGACTGGGCCGCGCACTCCGGCGCCAAGGTCGTCTCGATGAGCCTCGGCGGACCGGCCCGTCCGAAGGAGGAGGACCCGCTGGTCGACGCCGTCGACACCCTGACCGCGCAGACCGGCGTCCTGTTCACGATCGCGGCCGGCAACTCGGGCCCCGCCGACTCGACGGTCGGCTCGCCCGGTGACGCGCAGTCCGCGCTGACGGTCGGCGCCGTTGACCACGACGACGCGGTCACCTACTTCTCCAGCCGCGGCCCGCTGGCGGACGGCGGCCTCAAGCCGGAGATCACCGCACCCGGCTCGGAGATCGTCGCCGCCCGCGCGGCCGGCACCTCCATGGGCCACCCGGTGGACGCCAACTACACGGCGGCCAGCGGTACGTCGATGGCGACCCCGCACGTTGCCGGCGCCGCTGCGATCCTGGCAGAGGAGCACCCGGACTGGACGCCTGCCCAGCTGAAGAACCAGCTGATCAGCACGGCGAAGACCACCGCTGACACCTCTGTCTACCTGCAGGGTGCCGGCCGGGTCGATGTCAGCCGCGCGTTCAAGCAGACCGTGTCCGCCGACGGTGTCGTCGACTTCGGGATGCGTCCGTTCGGCTCGACCGACCCGGACGTCAAGCAGCTCACCTACGCCAACAACGGCGATGAGGCAGTCACCCTCTCGTTGGCGTGGAAGTCCGCTGGTACTACTGTCCCGGCCGGAGCCCTCAAGCTCGGTGCGGACTCCGTCACGATCCCGGCGCACGGCACTGCCGGCGTACCGGTGACGCTGACCGGCGGCACGATGCCCACCGGCTCGTACGGCGAGCACGTGGTCGCGACGTCCGCGGACGGCAAGACCGTTGTCACCACGGCCGTCGGCTTCGTGCAGGACGTCGAGCGGTTCAACGTCACGATCAACGTGAAGGACCACGACAAGAACGCACCGGCGTCGTCGTACGGCACGGTCTACGTGTTCGACCTGAAGAACCCGAAGCCGGCCGAGATGTACTACTTCGCGGGGACCGAGGGCACGGTGCAGCTCAACCTGCCACGTGGTGAGTACGCCTTCGAGTCGATGACCTACCGCTTCACTCCGGACTACCTGCAGGCCCGCGAGGTCGTGTACGGCGCGGAGTCCGGCGTAGTACTCGACCAGGACCGCGCGCTGACCTTCGACGGCACCAAGGCGCACCAGGTCGGTCTGCAGACGCCGAAGCCGAGTCAGGCCAACCAGGTCCGTATGAGCCTGTCGTTCCTCAGCAACACCAACCCGCTGCGGTACGAGCTGCAGTCCGACGCTCCTGGCTACACCAAGCTCTGGGCGATCCCGTCCACCGGTAAGAAAGAGCTGCTCGAGCACCGGCTGCACTTCTCGACCAACGCACCGGAGCTGTCGACGCAGGTGATCGGTCGAAGCGTCTACAGCCTCGCACCGGAGTACATCGACGGCTGGGCAGGTTCCGCCCGCATCGACGGCACACGCCTGCTCCGCGTGGTCAACACCGGCACAGGCCGACCAGAGGACTTCGCTGGTACGTCGGTCCGCGGCAACGTGGCCCTGGTCAAGCGGAGTGACGCCGTCTCGACCAACCAGGTCATCACGAACGCGGCCGCCGCAGGTGCCGGCGTGGTCGTCATCTACAGCGACACGCCTGGCGACTGGGGTGCGATGGTCCTGAAGACCACTCCGACCGCTATCCCCGCGCTGACGCTGTCCGGCGAGCAGGGGGCCAAGCTGGCGGCCCTGGCCGCTCGTGGCGACACCAAGCTGTTGTTCCGGGGTACTGCGGTGCCGGCGTACACCTACGAGGTGCTGAAGACCCAGCAGGGCATCAGCGCGGCGCAGCAGTACCGCGTCGACTCGCGGGAGCTGGCAACGGTCGACAGCAGCTTCTACTCCGCGACGCCGGCCGCACCGGGTGGTTACGCGCGGATGCTGCTGTCGGATGCGCAGACGTTCATCGTGATGACGCTGAAGCGGAACGCGATGCCGCGGAAGCTCACCGAATACGTCAGCACCGGAGTGCGGACCTTCGAGCTGGTGTCGCCGTCCGGTATCTGGGAGCCGATGGGCGGTGCGGTCCAGTCTCTGCCGAGGGTGCTCCAGCCGGGGCAGGTCACGAGCCAGGCGTGGAACAAGCCGGTGGTTCGCTCGGCCATCACGCCGAACCACCCGGACGGCGCCGTACGCATCGGTGAACTCGGTGGGGTGGATGTGACCGCCTTGCTGAGCCAGAACAGCAGCCAGTGGGTCAGCCTGCCGAGCAACCTGGAGCAGAAGAAGACGACTGTCTACCGTGATGGTCAGCTGCTCGGGTCGGCACCTGCCAGCTCGGTGTCGTGGCCGATGGTGCCGCAGCAGGCGACGTACAAGCTGGTGCTCGATGTCAGCAAGCAGCAGGCGACGTCGAACAAGGTGAACACCGCCTGGACGTTCGTGTCGGCGCACACCGACCGCAGCCTGCTGCCGGTGCTGTCGGTCGACTACGACCTGAACGTTGCTCTCGACAACAGTGTGCGGGCGGGCCAGGCAGTGCCGATCGGCCTGAGCTTCCGGTACCCGAAGGGGCTGGCCGCTCCGAAGCTGAAGAGCGTCAAGCTGTCGGCCTCGTACGACGACGGCGCGACCTGGACGCCGGCCGCGGTGACGACGACCGGGGGCGCGACCGCCACCGGAGTCGTGAAGGCGCCGCGGACGACCAACGGGTTCGTCGCGCTGAAGGTCGAAGCCACCGACGCTGACGGCACCACGGTCGAGCAGACCGTGACCCGGGCCTACCAGCTGCGGTGATCCCCGAGGTGTCCCCACCCGCGGCCGCGGGTGGGGACACCTTTCGTCACGGAGCGATCAGGCCGGAGCGGGCGGCGTACCAGGCCAGCTGCATGCGGCTGTCGGTGCCGGACAGCTCCATCAGTCGCCGGATCCGGCGCTGGACAGTCCGCTCGCTGGTGCCGAGTCGGCCGGCTGCGGTCTTGTCCGGCATTCCGGACAGCAGGTAGGTCAGTAGTTTGATGTCGAAGTCGTCCCAGGCCGGACCGCCCTCGACCAGGCTGGCAGCGCTCAGCCGAAGCGGCGTCGCAACTTGCCAGACCCGTTCGAACAGGTCCACCAGCAAGCGGACCAGTGACTGGCCACGGACCAGCAGGAAGCCGGGGTCGATCCCGGTCTGGTCCGGCAGCATCGGCAGCAGCACGATCGTCCGGTCCATGATGATCATCTTGCTCGGCAGTTCGTTGACGATCCGGATCTGGTAGCCGCCGTCCAGGAACCGGCCGATCTCGGCCGGTGTCCGCGGATCGTCCAGAGCGGCCCGTTCGTACACATACCGGTACGACGGCACGTCGGTGGTGACCTCCAAGTCACCGTCCAGCACGTACGGCGGCCGGAAGAACGCCAGCAACTCGTGCTGGGCGCCCCGCTCGATGTTGTCCACCCAGGTGGCGAGCTCCTCCGGTGTCGTGAGCGCCTCCACCTCACTCATCGTCGACGCCGCGCCGGTGCGGTACACGTCCACCAGTTCGGTCAGCCGGTGCTGCACCTGTTGCAGCGTCGTCTGGTGCTGAACGATCAGCGTCCCGAGCCCGACGTCCGGAGGTACGGCGTTGTACTGGCCCGTCTCGTCACCCGTGACCAACCCGAACCCGGCGAGCCTGACGAGCGCACCGGTCACGGTCTCGGACGGTAACTGCACAGCCACGGTCAGATCGGTCACGGTAGCCCTGCGTCGGCGCAGCAGTTCCACGTAGACCATTTCGTCCTGCTGACCTATTCCGAGACCATGCAGCATCGCCACCCCTGCCCCTTGCCCTCACGAAGTCGTGGCTGGACGCTACCCCGGCCGGCGGGGGTGGTGACGAGTTGTCTCAGGCGTACGCACGGAGTCCGCTGAGCAGACCGCCATGGAACGGGTTGGCGTCGACCGCGTCGAACCATGCGGAGCCGGTGGTGAGTGGTTCGAGTGGCGGGATGGTGACCGGGATCGGGGTGGCGCCGGCAGTGCCGCGGCGGCGGACTTCGTCGTCGAGTTCGGGCGCCGGCATGTCCGGCAGCAGGACGAACGCGCCGGGCTGCGAGGCGGCGGCCGCGAAGCCGTCCGCGGTCCCATCGGGGTCAGGGGTGAAAGCGGCGGGGAAAGCGGCGGCGAGCCTCGCGAAGGTCGCCGTCACGCGCGCCGAGGCGCCGGGCGGATCGGCGCGGACGTCTTCCAGGGCGGCGACGACGGAGTCCCACGTGACGGCCGGATCACCGTAGTCGATCACGCGGGACAGCCGGCCGACCTTGATTGGGGTGGCCAACGGAGCGAGTGGCTTCATCAAGGAGCGCACGCCGTAGCGGGCCTTGCCGCCGACGACGACCAGGCGTACGTCGGACTCGGTGGCGGTGATGATGCTCCGATAGACGTCCACGTCGGTGCGACGCAGTACGAGAAGGTCGGCGAGGGCACCGGGCTCCAGCCGGCCGACGGGACGCGGCCAGACCTCGGTCAATGCGTCGCCCGGGTTCGACGTCACCATCCGCACGAGTTCGGAGTCAGTGAAGACCGATTCCGTCCGGTTCCAGAGATCCGCGACCTTCAGTTCCCACAACACATTCCTGGTGCCGGACGGACCCCAGTCCGACCCGAGGCACAAGCGCACCCCGGTGGCCTGCGCGGTTTTCACGTCCGCGGTCGCGCCGTACAACCACAGGTTCGAGAACGGCGACCACACCAGCGTCGAATTCCCGGCCTTCATCGTCGCGAAATCGTCGGCATTCAGCGCCGCCCCGTGAATCGCGACGAGTTGCGGCGTCACCACTCCGACGTCGGCGAGCAACCGGAACTCGGCGCGCAGTTTCGGATCCGATCCTTCCGCCGAGTGCGCGATGAATCCTCGGCCGGCGGCGACGGCCGCGACATAAGGCGCCAGCGCGTCCTTGCTATCGGCAACGAGTGTGCTGACCCGGATGAAATCCTCGGGCGTCCCGAGTTTCTCCGAGTCGACGTTCCGGATCAGCTCGTTGTCCGGCGGTACGGCGCCCCGCGGGTTCCCCTGGATGGACGTCGTACCGCCGACGATCGCCCGCGTCTCGACGTACCTCAGGAGTGCTCGTCCCGCGGCGGCGCCGAGGAGGCGGGCCGGTTGACTGATCTGCGCGCTGTACGTCGGTGCGCGTCCCCACTGGTTGTGCGACGTCCACGGAACGGCGCGCGAAGGCTCCGTCCACAACGGCAGGCTGTTGTACATCAAATGATTGTGTAGATCGATCAGCCCGGGACAGATCAATCCGCCGGCGGAGATGCGCGGCGCGTTCTCGAATCCCGGCGGTACGGCGTCCAGCGGGGTGACCGCGGCGATCAACCCGTCGTCGCCGACATAGACCGCGGCGCCCGGAAGAATCTCCCCACCCGGTCGCATCGTGACCACGGTTCCACGCAGTACAAACATGGCATTGCCTCCCGTAGAATTCCCCGTGCCGCCCCTGGTCACGAGCGTAAGGTCGTGGATCGTCGAGGGGGAGGACTTCGATGGCCGATTTCGATCCCGGTCCGCCGGCCACGGTGGCGCGGCACTTCGCGAAAGTGCCGAGTTACGTGGAGCTGAAGGAATTGTTCTGGTACGACTGGGGTCCGGTGTTCTACCGCGGCCGGCTGAACCGCACGGCCCGGCTGCTCGCGGTCGCGTCCGACCCCGGACCGACCGAACGCATCGCCGGCCGCACGCTGGTCGGCGACGCCGGTCAACGGGTGCAGGGCTTCCTGACGAAGCTCGGCCTGACGCGCAGCTACGCGCTCGTCAACGCATACGCCTACGGACTCATCCCGGCCTGCGCCCAGCAGGCGGTTCCGTTGCTCTCCAGGCCCGATCAACTGACCTGGCGCAACACGCTGCTCGAGTTGATCACCGGTCCGCCGTTGCAGGCGATCGTGGCGTTCGGCGTCCAGGCACGGTCCGCCGTCGAGCTGTGGACGGGCAAGCCGAACGTGCCGGTGTTCGAGGTGCCGCATCCGTCGAGCCACCAGCCGAAGGTGCTGATCGACAGCTGGCGCGCCGCCATCACCGAGTTGCGCGCGATCGTGACTCCGGACCCGGACGGCGACGCCACGGGGCCTAACTACGGCCCGAAGTTCCTCGAGGCCGACTACGCGCCGATCCCGCCGCGCGACCTGCCGTTCGGCGTACCGGCATGGCTGGGTGACGACGCGTGGGGGCGGCATGACAAACCCCGCCACAACAACAGCGTCGACCGCCCGGACACCGACGTCCTGAACACTCTGGTCTGGCGGGCACCCAAGCTCGGCTGAAATGGTCCCCGGCGGGGGCTACCTTGGTCGGATGCGAGTGGCGACGTGGAATGTGAACTCGGTCAAGCAGCGGATGCCGCGGTTGCTCGACTGGCTCGACGAGCGGCAGCCGGATGTCGTGTGCCTGCAGGAGACCAAGCTCGCCGACGACGCGTTCACCACGCTGCTCGGCGCCGAGTTGACCGGCCGCGGCTACGAGATCGGCCTGTACGGCGAACCGCAGTGGAACGGGGTGGCCCTGCTCTCGAAGGTCGGCCTCGAGGACGTGGTGACCGGCGTCGCCGGCGCGCCCGGCTTCCCGAATCCGGAGGCGCGCGCGGTGGCCGCGACCTGTGGCGGCATCCGGATCCATTCGCTCTACGTGCCGAACGGCCGCACTCCCGACTCCGATCACTACCACTACAAGCTCGCCTGGCTTGCGGCGCTCACGAAGGTCGTCGCAGACGGGCCGGCCGACCAGATCGTCTGCGGTGACATGAACATCGCCCCGACCGACGCCGACGTCTTCGACCCGGCGGCGTACGTCGGTCAGACGCACGTGACCCCACCGGAACGGCAGGCGCTGGCCGAGCTGATGGCCGCGAAGGGCCTGCACGACGTGGTCCGCGACCGCTGGCCGGACAACCGCGTCTTCAGCTACTGGGACTACCGCGCCGGCATGTTCCATCAGGACCTCGGCATGCGCATCGACCTGATGCTCGCGACCGACTCGGTCGCAGAGCGCGTCAAGGCCGCGTGGATCGACCGCAAGGCGCGCAAGGGCACCGGACCGAGTGACCACGCGCCGGTGATGATCGATCTCGACACCGCACCGGACGGCGACATCGGTCCGATGGTCCCACCGCCCTCCGCGCCGCGGACCGGGCGGAAGAAGACGACCAAGCTCCCGCAGAGCCGCTGAGATGCGCCGCCGCACTGCGATCGCGATCCTCTTGCTCGCGACCCTCGCCGCCTGCAGTGACGACGCCAAGCCGCAAACGGTCGCGTGGACCAAGGTCGACACCCCGGCCGAGCCCGTCACCTTGACCGCGCACGACGACCAGCTGCTGATCGGCCTTCGACATCGCGGCGCCCAGGTCGTCCCGGAGCTGCAGCTCCTCGACGGCAGCGGCAAGCGCACCTCGATCACCGTCAAACCCAACCCCGCCAGCCCGTACGCGTTCGAAGCCATCTGGTACTCGATTGCATACGACGGCAAGCAACTGCTTGCTCTCGGCGGCGCCGCCGGTGGCGCGCACTCGAACACCCGCTGGACGGTCTGGAGCGGCACCCCGCAGACCGGTCTGATCGAACGCCCGCAGGACTTCTTCACGTTCGGCGGCCAAACCGCCGGCGACCTCTACAGCGCCGTCATCACGCCGAGCGGCCGGGCGCTGCTCGGTTCATGGGGCGGTGTGCAGACCGGCAACGACGCGATGGTCTGGCTGCCCGAAGGCAACAAGTGGACCCGTCAGGACCCGACCAAGACCGTCCTGCAGAGTACGCCGTCCCTCCTCGTCGGCCCCGGCTTCGGTACGACGCTCGGCGAGCGCATCGTGATCGTCGGTTCGCAGGTGCGGCTCGCACCCAACGTGGTCGCCCAGGAGGCCGCCGTCTGGCGCTCCACCAAGCTCAACTCGGGCTGGACCCGGATCGTCCTGCCCGAGCCGGGCAACCGCAGCCAGGCCAACACTGCCACCTGCGCCAAGGACTGCGTGATCTCCGGGTACGTCGACGGCCAACTCGCGATGTGGCAGCTCGACGCCGACGGGACGGCGAAACGCCTGCACGGACTCCCGTCGGTCCCGGTGGGGGACAAGGACAAACTGCCACCGCCCGTGCGCGACGGTGACACGATCGTCCAGGTCGTTGCTCAGGACAACAAGGTGAAGGTGATCAGCGGTCAGGACGGTCACTGGACCGTCCGCGACTCCCAGGGGCCGGAGGGATCACCAACGGCCGCCGTGCTGATGCCGGACCACAAGCTCTACCTGATCGCCGGCACGTCCCTCTGGCAGACGACGCTCAGCTGAGCAGCCCCTTCACGTACGCCGCCTGGCCGGAGTGCTGGGCGCAGTCGTCGATGACGCTGACCAGCCGGACGCCGAGCGTGACCGGCGGTGTCCACCGGCGGTCGACGATCCGGTCCAGGCCCTCGTCGGTCACGGTGCTCAGGAACTCCGCGGTCCGCGCGTGCACGGCGTCGTAGTACCCGAGGAGTTGGTCTGCCGAGAGCTTGACCTGCGCGACCTGCTCCGACGTGTGCGCATACCCGGTGTCGGCCGCGTCGAGCGGCAGCGCGAGCCGCTCGAACCATCCGTCGGCCGTGTACACCTGCTCGTACCCACCCGCGTCGGCGAGGTGGTCGTCCTGGACCCGGGTCAGGTGCCAGACCAGCCAGGCGATGGAGTTGGCGGAATCACCCGGCCGGGTTGCGAGCGTCTTCTCGTCGAGCCCCTCTACGACGTCGTGCAGGACCTCGTGGACCCGGCTGTGTGCGTCGATCAGCAGTTCACTCGTCTTCATGACAGCCACCGTAGTCTGCCGTGGAGACAGTTCTGAGAAGGGACCAATGGTGGAATATCGCACTCTCGGCGCGAGCGGCGCCGTCGTCTCGACGTACGCGCTCGGCACCATGACGTTCGGCAACGAGACCGACGAGGCCGGTTCGCACGCGCAACTGGACCGGTACGTCGAGGCCGGCGGCAACTTCGTCGACACCGCGGACGTGTACACGGCCGGCGTGTCCGAGGAGATCGTCGGCCGCTGGCTGGCGAGGAGCTCCGCGCGCGACGGCGTCGTACTCGCGACCAAGGGCCGGTTCCCGACCGGTGACGGCCCGAACGACGTCGGCACCTCCCGCCGGCACCTGCGGCGCGCGCTCGACGCGTCGCTGCAGCGCCTCGGCGTCGATCACATCGACCTGTACCAACTGCACGCTTGGGACCCGGTCACCCCGCTCGAGGAGACCCTGAGCTTCCTCGAGGACGCCGTCCGGTCCGGCAAGATCGGGTACGGCGGCCTGTCGAACTTCACGGGATGGCAGCTGCAGAAGGCCTGTGACCTGATCGACCGGCGCGGCTGGTCGCGGCTCGTCACGCTGCAACCGCAGTACAACCTGCTGGTTCGCGAGATCGAGTGGGAGATCGTCCCGGCCGCCCAGGAGAACGGGCTCGGTCTGCTGCCGTGGTCGCCGCTCGGTGGCGGCTGGCTGACCGGGAAGTACTCGTTTGAAGACGAGCCGACCGGCAGCACCAGGCTCGGTGAGAACCCGGATCGCGGCGTCGAGTCGTGGTACGGCGCAGTACGAACCAGCGGGTCCGGGACGTCGTCGGCGCGGTCCGGGAGATCGCCGAGGCCCGCGGGATCTCGATGGCCCAGGTCGCGCTCGCCTGGCTGGTCGACCGGCCGGCGATCACGTCGGTGATCCTCGGCGCCCGCACGCTCGAGCAGCTCGACGACAACCTCGCCGCGGCGGACCTGCACCTCACCGCGGACGAGACGGCGAAGCTCGACGAAGCGAGCGACCCAGGGGCGGCCGACTATCCGTACGGCGGTCCCGGCGTGGCGCAACGCGGGCGCCCGATCGCCGGCGGACGCGCCTAGAGCTCCACGGCGGCGCGGAGGGCGGTGTACGAGGCGACCAGGGCCTGTCGTTCCGCCGCCAGCAGTGGGTCGTCGCGATCGCAACCGGCCTGGACCCACTGGTCCGAAAGGTTCATCGCGTCGACCCGCTTCTGCGCGGCCGGCTCGAGCGCGCCGCGGTCCGCGCAGAACACGTACGCGTACAGGTCGACGAGTGCGGAGACCAGCTGCGGCTCGGTGACATCGTCCGAATGCTGATGCACTCGGTGAACGCGCCACCACTCGACCTCCAGCCGGGCGGCCTCGACCGGCTCGAAGGCCAGCGCGCCGGACAGGACGACGAGTTCGTAGAAGCGGCGCATGTAGGCGCGGGCCGCGTCCGGCTGGTTGTCCGGGTAGGGCGACCACACCTGGTTCGCTCGGAGTACACACCATGCTCCGAGGAGTGTTCGATGCGGTGGCATACCGAAGCCGGCCGACACCATGCCGACGGCGGCCGTGAGAAACGTGCGCCATTCGTGGCGGTAATACGCGGCCCAGGCATCGGCCTCACGGTTGCCGACGAGCACCGGGTCGAAGGACAGTGGTCCTGATCTGGCGTACATGATCCCTCCCCCTGCGGAGATCCGATGAAAGATGGTAGACCGATCGCGGACGTGGTTTCTCGGATGCGGCTGCGCCTCGACGACGTGCCGCCCGAGCTTGCGCACCGGAAATACTTCCTCGGGACCTATCTGCGGACCACCGAGGCAGTCGGGCGAGCGATCGACCGGGCGCGGTTCGAGGACCCCCGCTGGGTCGAGGTGTGGGACGTGAGATTCGCCGAGCTCTACCTGCAGGCGCACGACGGCGACCGGGTGGCGCGGCCCTGGCGGCTGGCGTTCGATGCGCCGGAGAATCTGCCGCCGCTGGTACACGTCCTGCTCGGGATCAACGCGCATGTGAACTACGACCTGCCGCAGGCACTGCTCGCGGTGATCAGCGACGACGACTTCCTCGACCGGCACCTGATGGATCGGCGCCGCCGGGATCACGAACGGATCGACGGTGTGCTCGCGGAGCGGGTCGGGGCCGAGGACGACGAACTCGCGGCGACCGGTCCGCGCAGTCTGGTCGATCGCGTCCTCACACCGTTCAACCGGTTGGCCTCACAACGCTTCCTGCGCGAGTCGCGGCAGAAGGTCTGGCACAACACCGCCGAGCTGCAGCAGGCGCGCCTCGACGGCAGCTATGAGAAGCGGCTGGCCGAGCTGGAGGTGCTGAGTGCGGCCAAGGTGGCTGACCTGCTGCGGCCGGGACAAGTACTGCTACGGCTCGCAGTGACCGGCTTCGGCGTCATGCTGCCGCCGCCTGCCTAGCTCGGCAGTACGCCGGACCACACGACACCGATCGCCAGACAGCCGAGGGTCACCAGCCCGAACACGCCGACCCACATCAGTGCCGGCACGCCAGTGAGGCGGCGCAGTTGGTCGGCGTCAGACGTACGACCTTGGCCGCGGCGGCGCGAGTGCTGGAGTTCGATGACCGCTCGCGGCGCGGCGAGCAGCAGGAACCACGTGAGCAGGTGTGCGAACGCGGACTGTACCGACGGCGAGCCCCACCACGACACGCCGAAGACGAGGGCACCGAACACCAGCACCGACCAGAGACCGTAGAGGTTGCGGATCTGCAGCAGCAGGATCACCAGCGCGAGCAGCAGTCCCCACAGCAGCGCGACGGCGTACCCGCGGCTCAGGACGAACGCGGCGGCGAGGCCGAACAGAGCGGGGCCCGGGTAACCAGCCAGCAGTACGGCGATCATGCCCGCGCCGGTCGGGCGTCCGCGGGACACCGTCACGCCAGAAGTGTCCGAGTGCAGGCGGATCCCGGACAGCTTCCGTCCGACCAGTGCGGCGATCAGACCGTGCGCGCCTTCGTGCGCGATCGTCACGACCTGCCGGGTGAACTGCCAGAACGGCCGCCACGCGATCAGCAGCAGCGCGACCACACCGGTCCCGATCACCAACCGCAGGGACGGCTCGGGCTGGACGGACGTGACGCTGTCCCAGAACTCACTCACCCGCCCATCCTTGCAGGCGGGTGGTCAACCCTCAGGGAAACGGGATGTGGACGGTCACCCGCTCCCTGAGTTGCTCGCTGATCAGCCACAGCTCCTTGGTCGCCGGCCAGTAGGACAGGTCCTCGGTGTTCTTCGGCGCTTGGGTCCACGCCGTTGTCGACTCGCCGCCGATGCCACGGTGCAGACAGCTCGGGTAGTCGACGCCGTCGCCGATGTTCCCGGCGTACTCCGGACACACGCCGGAGATCACGAAGTTGTTGTTGTCGGAGACAGCGCCCTGCATGCCCCACACGGGCGAGTCGAACGCCTCGACCGCATGGACGACGCCGTCGGCGCCCGCGCGCGGCAATCCGGTCGACTCGTCGAGCGGCCAGCGCACGATGCGGCCACCGCCGCGCTCGGTGTGCTCGGCCGCGACGAAGGAGCCCGCCCCGCCGTGGTCGATACCGAGCGACGCGAAGCACGGCTTGGTCCCGGTCGTGTTCGCGCAGCCGCCACCGGCGTACCAGTAGGCGCCGATCTGGGGGAGCGCGAACGCGTGCCAGAGTGCGTGATATTTGCCGTCGACACCTAGCCCCACCTCTCCGGTGGAGGTGTCGGTGCGCCAGATGTGCCGGAGGTCGAACACCCGCAGTACCGATCCGCTGGTCGCCACCACCAACAGGTTGCCCGACCAGAACAGCCCGTGGCCGTGTCCGGCGATCGCCTGGAAGTTCCCGTCCGCGGTCGGCTCGACGAGCAGCACGTGCCGGTACTTGTTCGTCGCCAGGTCGAGGAACGACACGCGGATCGCCGTGTCGTCGGTGTTGTGCCAGCTCGCGACCGCGACCCGCCGCGCGCCCCCGGCCGGCTGCGCGTCGCCGGAGCCACTGACGCCTTGCGGGATCCACACGTTCTCGTCGTCGTCCTCCCCGTCCTGCCAGCAGAACCCCTGTGGATTCAGGGCAGCGTTGAGGTACGTCGAGTGGCACAGCGCCCGCCCGGTCCGGTTGGACGCCGCGAGTACTTCGGTGACGCCGACCGGTGCGAGCTGGGGTTTCGTCTCGAGCTGCGCGACACGTTCGCCGTACGTCGTGAACGTGTCGCCGGAGACCAGCTGGAAGCCGGTCGCGTCGATGCGTGGGAACGCGGCCGCGGCCTGGGCGGACGGCGCGGGCAGGACGCCGATCAGGAGGGCCGCCGTTAACAACAAACGACTGATCCGCATAACTTCGATAGTGATTGACAACGCGTCCGGCTGTCCTGGCGGAACGGCGTGGCGGGCCCGTTGACATCGTTCGGGGCGCGGACGACCGTGGAGGGATTCGTGGCCCTGGGGAGGGTCCGCCGCAATGGGGGAACCATGTCGCAACCACGCACGATGAAGAGCACGGGGAAGCTGACCGCTGCGCAGAAGACCGCAGCGAAGAAGGCCACGGCGAAGAAGCTCGCAGCACGGAAGACCGCAGTACGGCGGAGCACTTCTGCCGCTGTGCACGAGGCGGCGGCGCCGCGGCCGACCGCCGCGGTGCCGGTCGCCGCTGTTCCGCTCGCCGACTTTCTCGACTCGGCCGGAACGCTGACCCTCGACCAGCGCCGGCTCCTGGTGGACCAGGCGCTGCTGCTGTTGAGCGAGAACTACGTGCACCTGCCGCTGAAGATCGCGATGCACGCCGTCAACCCGCTGCAACGGCTGCGCGTCATGCGCGCCCGATTGGCCCGCCAGACGCCCGACACGATGGAGGCCGAGTGGCTGTTCCATCGCGAGATGTCGAGCACCTTCCACTCGGTCCGCGACCTGCACACCAACTACCTGCTGCCGGTCCCGTTCGCCGGCATGGTCGCCTACCTGCCGTTCCTGATCGAGAAGTGCTACGACGAGACCGGCGGCGAGCACTACCTCGTCACGCGTACGGTCACCGGTTACCAGGCGCCGCACTTCGGAGCGGGCGCCGAGGTGACGCACTGGAACGGTACGCCGATCGCTCGCGCGGTCGCCCTCAACGGCGCCGTCTTCGCGGGCAGCAACCAGGCGGCCAACCTCGCCCGCGGTCTGGAGTCGCTCACGCTCCGGCCGCTGATCATCCAGTCCCCGCCCGACGAGGACTGGGTGACGCTGACGTACGTCGGCCTCGACGGCTCGAACCAGGAGCTCCGCGAGCAGTGGAAGGTCACCGCGAACCTGCCACCGATGACGGACCTGGACGCGGTCAGCGTGGCCTCGGCGTCGATGGGTCTCGACCTCGACTCCGACGAGAAGTCCCGCGCGAAGAAGGCGCTGTACGTCCGGGACGTCGTCGACCTCGAACGCGGCCGGAGCTCGGTCGAACTCGCCACGCCGGCCGCGGTCGAGGGCGCGGACCTGCCGACCACGATGCCCGGCGTGTTCCGGGCGCGCGAGGTCTCCACGCCGTACGGGACCTTCGGGCATCTGCGGATCTTCACGTTCAGCGTCCAGGACCCGGTCGCGTTCCGGGACGAGTTCGTCCGGCTGACCACCGCGCTGCCGCAGAACGGCCTGGTCGTCGACGTCCGCGACAACGGCGGCGGGCACATCTACGCCAGCGAGTTCACCCTGCAGACGATGACGCCGCGGCGCGTCGCGCCGGAGCCGGTCCAGTTCATCAGTACGCCGCTCAACCTGCGGATCTGCCGGCGGCACAAGGACAACCCGTCCGGGATCGACCTCGGCCCGTGGTTCGACTCGCTCGACCTCGCGATCGAGACCGGCGCGCAGTACTCCGCCGCGAAGCCGATCACGCCCGAGGACGGCGCGAACGACCTCGGTCAGACGTACCACGGCCCGGTGGTGCTGATCACCGACGCCCGCGTCTACTCGGCCACCGACATCTTCTGCGCCGGCTTCGCCGACCACGAGATCGGGACCATCCTCGGCGTCGACGACAACACCGGCGCGGGCGGCGCGAACGTCTGGACGCACGGTCTGCTCGCGCAGCTGCTGAACGAACCGCCGCCACCCGACGAGACCTCGCCGTACGTCGCGCTGCCGAACGGCGCGAACCTGCGGGTCGCGATCCGGCGTACCCTGCGGGTCGGCAAGCTGGCCGGGACGCCGGTCGAGGACCTCGGCGTCAAACCGCAGGAGACGCACCGGATGACCCGGGCCGACCTGCTCGAGGGCAATGTCGACCTGCTGAACAAGGCCGGCGCGCTGCTCGCGGCGATGCCGGTCCGCCGGCTCGACCTGAAGACCTCGCTCGACGGTACGACGCTCACCGTCGCGATCGATGTGCAGGGCATCAATCGCGTCGACGTTTACCTCGACGACCGGCCGATCAGCTCCGAGGACCTCGGCGCGTCGGTCAGCATCGACATCCTGGACGTCACCCCGGGCCAACTCCTGCGCGCCGACGGCTATCAATCGGGCGTCCTGGTCGCGTCGCGACGGCAGACGGTCTAGGACCGCGGACCGCCAGCACTCACCAACCTCGCCAATCGCGCCGGTCGTCAGCGGTGCTGAGCGTGACGGTGCCGCGCCCAGCGTGGTTGATGAGTGCTGCAGGTCCGCTAGTTTCGAGGTATGCAGAGTCTCCACCTGACCGCCGACGAGCAGGCGATGCTCGGCGGTCGGGACGGGGACGGCGTGGCGCTCGCGATGCGGGTGATCGTCGGTCAGGCGCGGATCTCGGAGGCGCCGCGGCTCGTCGAGATCACTTCGGTGCACGTCGACTCCTGCCTGTACCACGGTCAGGTCAGTCTCGACTTCGCGCAGCGTCTGGTCGAGCTGGGCGCGACGGTGCGCGTCCCGACCACGTTGAACGTCGGCTCGATGGACCTCATCCATCCAGGGCTCGTTCGCGATCAGGAGCTCGCCGCGGCGGGCCGGGAACTGATGGCGGCGTACGTCGCACTCGGCTGCACGCCGACGTTCACCTGCGCGCCGTACCAGCTGCCGAATCGCCCAGCGTTCGGCGAGCACATCGCCTGGGCGGAGTCCAACGCGATCGTGTTCGCGAACTCGGTGCTCGGCGCGCGGACGGATCGGTACGGCGACTTTCTCGACGTCTGCGCGGCGATCACCGGACGAGCGCCGTACGCCGGGTTGCAGACGACCGAGGCGCGCCGCGGGACCGTGGTGTTCGACTGCCGACGGCTCGGTGACTTCCTGCGGTCCGAACTCGCGTACCCGCTGCTCGGACACCACATCGGGTCGGTGGTCGGGGCCGAGATCCCCGTACTGGTTGGCATCCCCAACGATGTCGGCGAGGACGCGTTGAAGGCCCTCGGCGCGGCCGCCGCGTCGGCCGGGGGAGTCGCGCTGTTCCATGTGGTCGGGGTGACGCCGGAAGCGCCGGCGTCTGTTGATGGGCTGCCGGTGCGCGTGGTGTCGGTGGAGACGTTGCAGCGCGTACGGCGAGAGTTGTCGGCGGTCGGAACCGAGCTCGATGCGGTGAGTGTCGGCACGCCACATGCGTCGTACGACGAGTGCGTTCGGCTGGCCGAGTTGGTGGTGGGGCCACCGTTGAAGGTGCCGTTCTACTTGTCGACTTCTCGCGTGACGCGGGACCGTCTGATCGCGGACGGCGTACTGCGGGTGCTGGAGAGTGCCGGCGTGACAGTGGTCGTCGACACCTGCACCTATGTCACCGCGATTCTGTCGCCCGACTGGAAGCACGTGATGACGAACTCGGCGAAGTGGGCGCACTACGCTCCCGGGAACATCAACGTGTCCGCGGTGCTCGGATCGCTGACCGAGTGCGTCGCTTCGGCTCGCGCCGGCCGCGTGGTGCTCGCATGATCGTTGGTCGCACCCTGCACCCCGGCACCGCGACCGGCGTTCCCATCCGACTCACCGCCCCGCTGTCGTTCTGGGGCGGCACCGACAACCAGGGCCGCATCGTCGACGCGCATCATCCGCAGTGCGGCGCGATCCTCACCGGACGCGTTCTGCTGATGGAGTCCGGCCGCGGTTCAAGCTCCGCCTCCAGCGTCCTCGCCGAACAGATCCGTGCGCACACGGCCCCCCGCCGCCATCATCCTGACCCGCCCGGACACGATCATCCCGCTCGGGGCCCTGATCGCCGCCGAACTCTACGACCTGCACCTGCCGGTCGCGGTCGCGTCGTACGACGCAATTCCCGACGGCGCGCAAGTGGACGTCACCGCCGACCCGGCCCGGACCACCATCACCTGGTGACAGCCTCTTCCCGGGTCGGGAACCGCATGAGTACGGCGGTCGCCGCGAAGAGGACCGCGCACCCCGTGAGGGCCATGGACACCGAGGTGAGTCCGGCGAGCGTGGAGATCGTGACGCCGCAGACGATCTCGCCCAAGTACTCGAGTTGCGCGAGGAACGAGTGCGTCGTGGCTCGGATGTCCGCCGTGACGACCAGGCCGGTGGCGGCACCGGTCAGTTGGGCCCGGGCGGCGCGGGCCAGCACACCGTTGATCCGGTCCGGCCCGTCGAGTTCGTCGGTGATCAGCGCGACGTCGGAGCCGCTTGCGAAAGTCCACGAGATTCCCCAGAGCACCTGGGTCGCGAGCAACGCCGGGAACGACTCGAAGAGCCCGGTCGCGAGCATCGCCGTACCCATCAGGACCTGGGAGATCACCAGTGACCACTTGCGGCTGATGGTGTCCGCGACGACGCCCGCCGGGATCTCGAAGACCAGCGCGAACGCGCTCTGCACCGACCCGATCAGCACCAGTTGGGCGGGGGACAGGCCGGCGTCGACGACCAGGTAGACGCTGGTGACCAGCCACCATCCGTTGTGCAGGACCGCGCGCATCCAGGTCCACCGGATGAACACGCTCACAATGCCCGCACCACGCCACCTCCGTCTTGATCGGTACGCCGATCCTTCCGGCCGCAGGACGATCATCGCCACCGAGTTTCTCGCGATGTGAGGTGCTTCATATTCTTCGCAACTATCAGCATATTGCGATAATTTGAAATGGTGCCAAGGATCACATCGGAAAACGAATGACCGTTCTTGATCTGCGGGCGATCCCAGGCGCAGGGTGGATTTTCAGAGAACGCGCGTTCGGTTTGAGCTGGGGGTCGGCATGGCGCAGGTGACTCTGGACCGGGTGGGGCAGCCCACGCTCCCGGAACTGGGCCAGAGACAAGGTGGGCACAGTGGGTTCTGGCGGATCGTCCGTGAGATCGCACTGCTCGCACTGCTCTTCGGCGTCTACAACCTGGGCCGGTTCCTGTCGGCGGAGCATTCGGGTACGGCGTTCAAGCACGCGCACGAACTGATCCGCTGGGAGGCCTGGCTCGGGTTGCCGAGCGAGGCGACGATCCAGCACCACGCGCTGCAGGTCGACGGACTCGCCCGCGCGGCGAACGTGTTCTACGCGAGCGTGCACTTCCCGCTGACCGCTGCGGTGTTGCTGTGGTTGATGATCCGACGCCCGGCCGCGTACGGGAAGGCGCGCTGGGCGCTCGCCTCGCTGACCGGGCTGGCATTGATCGGGCACATGTTCTTCCCGCTGGCGCCGCCGCGGATGATGCCGGGCTGGGTCGACACCGGAGTACTGCTCGGTCAGTCGGTCTACGGACCAAGCACGCACTCCGGTGTCGCGAATCAGTTCGCCGCGATGCCGAGCCTGCACGTCGGCTGGTCGCTGATGATCGCGGTGTTCCTGATCCGGGCGACCAGATCACGGTGGCGCTGGCTGTGGGTCGCACATCCGCTGCTCACCTTCACGGTCGTCGTGGTCACCGCCAACCACTACTGGCTGGACGGGTTCGTGGCGATCGCGCTCGCCGTACCGCTGCTCCTGATCTTCGACAGTTCGTCGTCGGCGCGGACCAGGAAGGGCGGCTGGTCGACGACCAGGCGCGCCGCGGCCGCGCCGATGTCGAACCAGAGCCCGATCAGCTCGAGCCGGCCCTGATCCTCGGCCTTGCGGACACACTCGAAACTGCGCAGATTCTCCAGCTGTACGGCGACATTCGCGACCGACAGCTTGTCCGCGGGGGACAGCTTCACGCCGCTCGCGGGGTCGACGACGTCGGGCAGGGTGAAGGCTCGGCGTACCGATGGTTCGAGGTGCCGGAGCCAGCTCTGCAGACCCGAGCCCTCGGGAACGTCCGCGGCCAGCGCGGCCGCGGCGGCGCCACACGCGGAGTGTCCGCAGACCACGATCGACTTCACCCCGAGGACGTCGACGGCGTACTCGATCGCGGCGTCGACGGAACTGCTGTTCGATCCCTTGGCCGGCACCAGGTTGCCGATGTTCCGCACGCAGAACTGGTCACCCGGACCGCTGGTGGTGATCATCGTCGGCACGATCCGGGAGTCCGCGCAGGTGATGAACAGGTGCTCCGGTTGCTGTCCGTCGGCCGCGAGCTTCGCCAGCAGCGGCCGGATCTGATCGGCCGTCGCCTCGAACTCGCGGACGCCGTCCAGCATCGACACCTGCTGACCCGACCCCGGCCGGTGCATCTCGACCGAACCGCCGCGCGCGATGTGCCCGCGCTGCCAGTCCTCGATCGCCTCGTGCGCGGCGTGGTCGAGATGATCGACGGTGAGCACCACGCGGACGTGCGCCCCGGCGGGGATCGACCGCAAGGTGCGCACGAGCGACGCGACCCCGAGGAACACGAGCGCGCCCCGGATCCGCACTGTCCACACGTCGTTCGACTCGGTCGCCGTGACGGTCGCTCGCGCGAGGCGGTAGAGCAGACGGACGAGCGCCAGGACGAGGCCGAGCAGCACACCTTCGGCCAGTCCCAATGCGGCGACGCCGACCGCGGTCACGACGTACACGAGCAACTCGTCGTGGCGGCGGAGCGTGCGGATGTGGGCGAGCTGCACCAGTCGCAGACCGGTGACCAGCAGTACGCCGGCCAGCGCGGCCATCGGGATGAGTTCGAGCATCGATCCGGCCGCGAGCACGAACGCGGCGATCCACAGGCCGTGCATGATCGAGGACGCCCGGGTCCGCGCGCCGGCCGCGACGTTGGTCGACGAGCGCACGATGACGCCGGTGACCGGCATCCCGCCGAGCGCGCCGGACACCGCGTTCGCGGCGCCCTGACCGATCAGCTCGCGATCGAGGTTGCTCCGGTTGCCGCGATGAAGCTTGTCCACGGCAACGGCCGACAGCAGCGACTCGACGCTGGCGACCAGCGCCACCGTGAGCACCGCGGTGATGATCTCGACCGGGGTGCCCTCGGGCATCGCCGGCATGATCAGACTCTGCAACGGGTTGTCCGGCAGGTCGACGCGCGTCACGTCGGGCATCGCGACCGCCGCCAGCGCGGTCACCGCGACGACGGCGACAAGTGGTGCCGGAACCGCTTTGACCTTGGGGATCCGCGGCCACGCGAGCACGATCGCGACCGTCAGGACGCCGACTACAACTGAGTGCCCGTGGTGGGTGATCAGTTGTGCCGGGAGTGCGGCGACGTTCGCGATCAGGGAGCTCTGGGCCTTGCCGCCGAGGACGACGTGCAGTTGCTGGACGGCGATCGTGACGCCGATCCCGGCGAGCATGCCGTGCACGACGGCGGGTGAGAGGGAGAGCGCCAGCCGCCCGATGCGGGTGACGCCCAGCAGGATCTGCAGGAGGCCGGCGGCGCACGTGATGGCAGCGGTCGCGGCCCAGCCGAACTGGCTGACCAGTCCGGCGACGACGACCGTCAGACCGGCGGCCGGGCCGCTGACCTGGAGTGGGGAGCCGCCGAGCGCGCCGGCGACGACACCGCCGACGACAGCGGCCACCAGGCCGGCGATCAGCGGGGCGCCGGACGCGGCGGCGATCCCCAGCGACAGCGGTATCGCGATGAGAAACACCACCAGCGAGGCCGGCAGGTCGTGATGGAGAATTGCTGAGGAATGCGAACGCAGCCTGGACATGCGTTCACTGGAAGAAGGTGGGGAATGGGTGGTCGGCACGAGGAAAGTCCTCCGGCGTCGGGTGCTCTGGGAATGGTCGGGTCTGGTGTCCCAGCACCTGCTCGCTACGGCGCTGGGACACCAGACCCGACCTACAGCTCGGGCATCAGGCGTCGAAACAAAGAGTGTCGATCTGGTTACCCATCGTACTGATTCGTTCAAGGCCGGAACAGCGACAATTCCAATTCGTTGCCCGGGACATCGACGTCGAGGAGAAGTGAGTGGACCTGCAACTCTCGGGCAAGACGGCCGTGGTCACCGGTGCCAGCAAAGGCATCGGCCTCGCCTGTGTGGCGGCGCTCGCGCGGGAAGGCGCGATGGTGACCGGGCTCTCCCGTGACCCGGCCAACCTTGCGAAAGCGCAGCAGCAACTGCCGGACCTGACGTTCCAGGTCGAGGCGGTCGACCTGACCGACGCCGACGCCACCACGGCCGCTTTCGAGCGCATCGGCGTACCGGACATCCTGATCAACTGCGCCGGGGCGGCGCGACGGACGCCGGTCGACGAGCTGGACAGTACGGCGCTGCACGCGGCGATGGAGGCGAAGTACTTCACGTACATGCACGCGACCGAGGCCGTCATCCGTGGAATGGCGGAGCGCGGGAGCGGCGCGATCGTGAACGTCGTCGGCCAGGGTGGTCGCGCCGCGAACCCGTTGCACATCGGCGGCGGCGCGGCGAACGCGGCGCTGATGCTGGCGTCGGTCGGCTACGCGAAGGCGTACGCCGGGCAGGGCGTCCGGGTGAACGTGATCAACCCCGGCACGACCCGGACGACGCGCGTGGACGAAGGGCTCGAGGCCGCGGTCCGGGCGACCGGCCGGCCGAAGGAGGAGCTGCTCGCGGAGATGGTTCGCGACATCCCGATGGGTCGCGTCGGCGAACCCGAGGAGGTCGCGAACGTCGCGATCTTCCTCGCGTCCCCACTGGCCAGCTACGTCACCGCGTCGATCATCACGATGGACGGCGCCACCACCGCGGGCATCTGATGCTCACGATCGGCGAGCTCGCTGCCCGCTGCGGGCTCGCCACCCACGTCCTGCGGCACTGGGAGGACGTGGGTCTGCTCGCTCCGTCCCGCGTCGCGGGTCGCCGGCAGTACGACGATTCGCAGGTCGCGCGCGTGGTGATGATCCAGCGCGCGAAGGCCGCCGGCCTGGGGCTCGCGCAGATCCGCCGGATGCTTGACGCGTCCGGCGGCGCGGAACGCCGGGCCGTGCTCGTCGAGCAGGACGCCTTGCTCGACGAGCAGATCCGGCAGGCACAGGAATCCAAGCGACTGCTCGATCACGCGTTGAGATGTGAGGCCCCGGACTTCACCGAGTGTCCACATTTCCATCGGTTGGTCGCTGACCTGGGTTCGAGAACGGTGTGACCGGCCGTTCCTGCGGTACGCCGTCCACGGTGATGTCGACATTCTCGTTGAAGAACGCGATGTGGTTGGCGATCGGCAACAGGTTCGCGGTCGGGAAGTCGTACGACCAGGCGACATCGGGCACCGACGGCACCGACCAGTAGCCGGAGGTCCGGCCCTTGTACGGACACGCGGTGACGGTCTCGGTCTCGGTGAGGTGTTCGAGGTGGACGGCCGTCCGCGGGAAGTAGTAGCGCGGCGGCAGCCCGGTCTCGAAGACGATGACGATGGACGAGGAGTCAGCCAGCAGTACGCCGTCGGAGGAGACCTGGTACTGCCGCGTCGACTTGATCGCGTCGACCCGCGAGTACGGGTTGCGGGGATGGACGAAGACTTCCTCGTCTTCCTCGAACCAGCTGTCGAGCGCGTCCCATTGGAACCGGACCCGGTCCTTTGCGACGCCGTCGTCGTACACCCAGGCCTTTCCCGTACCGGCCGTGTGGACGCGCGCGACGCCGTGCTCGAAGGTCCTGGTCTCGCCGGTGTCGGTCAGCACCCCGTCGGCGACGTCCGCGAGCGGGACGTAGTACTGCGGGTACGGCGGGAACTCCCAGAGGTAGATCGCGTCGGTGGTGTCCAGGACGACGCGGTCGTCGAGCAGTGCGCGGATCCGCCGGGGGACCGGTGCGGTGCCACCCGGCGGGATCAGTGGTTCGGGATAGGCGCTCATACGTCCAGTAAAACGCGGGACCGGCCCTGGTGGAGCCGGTCCCGCGGTCAGGTGGTTACACGGTGATCCAGTCGATGTCGGCGATGTAGCCGTTCGGGTTGCTGATCTTGAGGGAGTTGGATCCCGCGGTCAGCTTCACCGGGAGGTAGGTGACTTGCGGCGTACCCCAGTCGTTGTCGCCGAGGCCGTGGTAGTTCACCCAGTAGCTGTCGGCGCCGTTGACCGTCAGCATGCTCTGCCGGCTGGTGTCGCCGTCGGTGTACGCGATCTTCACCAGGTACGTGCCGGTCGCCGGCACCGTGATGCCGTTCAGCGTCACCGTCGATCCGTACCCGATGTTGCCGATCTTTGCGCCACCCGAACACAGGCTGCAGTCCGAGACGCCCGCGTTCCCGGTCCGGGTACTCGTCGGTGCCTCTGCTTCGTACCGCACCGGTCCACCGGCCTTCGCGGTGTACATCGTCACGGCGGCACTCGGCTCCGACGTACGACCGCCCTTCACACCCTTGACCGTGAAGGTGTACTGCGTCTGCGCCGCGAGACCACCGACCACTGCGTTCGGCTTCGTGGTCGTCGCCACCTGCTTGCCATTGGCAAACACCTGGTACGACGTGGCGCCCGCGCTCGGCCGCCAGTTCAGCGACACGGTCGTCCGGCTTGCATCGGTCGCCGTCACGTCCGCCGGGATGCTCACCGGAACGTTGCCCGGCGTGATCTTGTACAGCTTCGACCCGTGCGCGGGCAGCTCGGCGCTCACCGAACCGCTGACGTCCCGCGTGTTCTGGTTCGCCCAGATGTCGCGCACGGTCGCCTTGCCGCCGATCCCGAGCTGGTCGAAGTTGCCGGTCACCGTGGCGGGGGAGTCCGCCAGGTTGAACAGCGCGACCGTGGTGCTGCCGTCGGCGTTCTGCGCGTACCAGACCTGCTGCAGCTGGTCCTGGTTCAGCGGTCGCGCCGGGTTGCCGGACTGGTTGATCGCGATGACCTCGCGGTTCGTGAGCAGCTTGAGGCCGTACGCGTCGAGCTTGGTCAGGTCGTCACCGGCGAACAGCGGTGCCGAGTTGATCGCCCAGAACGTCATGTAGCTCTGGCGTTCCGCGTCGGTCAAGCCGTCCATCGCGCCGACACCGACGTTCAGGGCGTCGAGGTTGTTCCAGTGGCCGGGGCCGGCGTCGTCGATCCACTGCGGTAGATCCCACCAGCGGGCCTTCACCGAGCTGTCCCACTTGACGATCGTGTCGCAGTAGCACTCGACGTCGGTGTCGATCCGCCAGCCGTTCGAGTTCGCCTTCCACACGTCGGCGTACCGGTGGCTGAGTGACCAGGACAGTGTGTACATCATCGGGCGGCCGGCGTTCTGGACCGCGCGCCACCACGCCTCGATGTCCTCGGTGTTGTTGTGGTTGGGGTCGTCCGGCGCGCCCTTCCAGGAGCCGGGGCCGACACCGTCCATCTTGATGAAGTCGACGCCCCAGGACGCGAACAGCTTGGCGATCGAGTCGGCGTACTTCTGGGCGCAGGGGCTCGCGTAGTTGATCTTGTACGCCGCGTCCCAGCCGTTGGTCTTGCGCAGGTCCGGGTAGACGATGTCGCGGGTGAAGCAGCCGGGCGCGTCGAAGATCGGGGTGTTGCCGTCGCGGTACACATCCGTGCCGAGGCCGACGACGGTGTAGATGCCGAACTTCAGGCCGAGCTTGTGGATGTCGTCGCCGACCGCCTTCATCCCGCGCGGGAACCGCTTCGCGTTGGCGACCGGACGGCCGTACTCGTCGCCGCCGTCCTGCCAGCCGGCGTCGACGTTGATGTACTCGTAGCCGTACGGCTTGAGCTTCGTGGCCAGGGCGTTCGCTTGGGTGAGGATGTTCTTCTCGCTGATGAAGCTGCCCGGGCCGTCGGGGTTCACACCCGGGTAGTTGGTCGACTGCAGACTCCAGCTGCTCCAGCCCATGTAGGGCTTGGCAGCGATTTGCTGGTTGATCTGTGGGGCGGATGGCGGGGTCTTGGCCTGGACCGCATCGGCCGGGGCGGTGGCGGCTGCGGTCGACACCAGGGCGACGGCGGCCAGCACGAACGTGGTGCGGCGTCTCAAGGACATGTGATGGTCCTCCGGGGGAGGAGTGAGCGGACCTCGCCGAGCCTAGGTGTGCTTAATTTACGCAGTCAAGTATTCAGCCACGGTGACTTTTCCCTGACCTCCCGTGACAGTACTGCCATGGAACCTTGATCAACTTCGGTCCGCCGCCGAGTCGTCGTACCAGCAAGAGGCCGGCTCGTGAGGACGCCGGCGGGTGCAGGAGGGGGTTTCATCATCGTGAAGGCATACAGGCTCGGCCGGACGGCGGTCGCCGTGGCAGGGGCAGCGGGACTGGTCGCACTCGCGGCCACCGGCGCATCGGCGGCCACCAGCGGCCGGTCGGGTACGACGGTCGCGCGGCCGCCACTGAAGTTGGTTGCCGGAAGCATCGACGTGACACTGACCGATGTCCAGGACTACGGCGTCGATCTTGATCTCGGTACCCATGTGGTGGCGGGTAATGCACCGATCGAGGTGCGCGCGACGCGGGCGTCGTACGCGTCGCCTGTGGTCGCGACGCAGTACGTGCACGGCAAGGCGGTGCGGCAGTTGCCAAAGGGGCTGGTCACGGACTTCTCCGGGCTCGGGAAGTTCCTGCACATCACGTTGACCAATGCGGCGGGCAAGAAGGTCGTGGACAAGGACCAGACGGTCTGCCTGAACGGTGACGGGTCCCGGACCCGCCCGGATGCGCCGGCGACGTCGCCGTACCCGGACGGCTGTACGGCGAATCCGTTCACGCAGGGGGCGGTCTGGGGGCTACAGACCGGTTGGTCGGCGCAGACGTTCACCGATGGGGCTCCGGCGAAGCTTGCTCTAGGCAAGTACAAGGCGGTCGTCTCGGTGAACAAGGCGTACCGGGACTTCTTCAAGATCTCTGCGAAGGACTCGACGGTCGCTCTGAACGTGACTGTGCAGAAGGGTGACAGCGTCGGCGGTCGGAAGGCGGCTGCTGCGACTTCGGTGGCGCTGAAGCCGAACGCGGCTCGACCGACGGGCAAGGCTGGTATACCGAACGGCCCGAAGCCGGACCTCCGGCCGGTGCCCGCGTGGGGGATCGAGGTCGCGCCGGGTGACGCCGGTACGCCGGATGCGAACAAGGACTTCCTGCAGTTCTCGGCGACCGTGTGGAACGCGGGCCCATCGCCGCTGGTGCTGGACGGGTTCCGGCGGCAGGGCAAGGACCTGATGGACGCGTACCAGTACTTCTACGATGCCCGCGGCAAGCAGGTCGGGTACCAGAACACCGGCACGCTGGAGTGGGACGGCCGGGAGGGCCACAATCACTGGCACTTCACCGACTTCGCCCGCTACAGCTTGCTGAACGCGCGGCAGACCGAGGTGGTCCGCAGCCAGAAGGAGGCGTTCTGTCTGGCCGCGACGGACTCGATCGACTACACGGTCAAGAACGCGAACTGGCACCCGGACAACACCGACCTGCACACCGCGTGCGGCGACCACAGCTCGCTGTCGGTCCGCGAAGTCCTGGACGTCGGCTCCGGCGACACCTACGTGCAGACCTTGCCGGGTCAGTCGTTCGACATCACCAACCTGGCCAACGGCACGTACTACGTCCAGGTGACCGCCAACCCCGAGCACCGGCTTTACGAGTCGAGCACGAAGAACAACGTCGCGCTCCGGCAGGTCGTACTCGGCGGCACCAAGCACCACCGCACCGTCAAGGTGCTCCCGGTCGGCGTCATCACCGCTCCCTGACGACGCTTCTCAGCCTGTTCCAAGCTCCGCCCTCCTACCCTCGAAATGGCGAGAGGAGGGGGCTGTGCGCGCAGGAATCCTTGCTGTCATGGTCTCGTTGTCGACGATTCTGGTGTCCGGGTGCCAGGCGACCCCGAAGCACTCGGCCGCCGCGGCGGCCGGCACCACCCCAGGTCCGGTCGAGATCAGCCGATCTGGCTCGACCAGCTGGGTCATCAGAACGAGCCGGATGGCCGGTCCCGCCGACCTGGCCGGCTACGCTGATCACACCAGCGTCCGGAGCGGTGAGCCCTTCAAACTCTTCGTCTCCTCGTCCGACGGCAACTTCACCGTCCAGTCCTACCGGCTCGGCTGGTACGGCGGAACGGGCGCGCGACTCGTCTGGACATCACCCGTCGTACGGGGCGTGAAGCAAGCGGCGCCGGCGCTGACGAAGCTGCGGATGGTGACGACGAACTGGCAGCCGTCCCTGACGGTCCGCACGACCGGCTGGGTGCCCGGCGCGTACCTGCTCCTGCTGCGCGCGGCCGACGGCAAGGAGAAGTACGTGCCGATCGTGGTGCGGTCGGACTCCGCCCGGGACGCGGTGCTGATCGTCGACGCGGTCAACACCGAGGAGGCGTACAACGCCTGGGGCGGCTACTCGCTCTACCACGGTCCGCACGAACTGTCCGCGCAGCGTTCGCTCGAGGTGACGTTCGACCGGCCGTACGACGACGGCGGCGCGCGCGGGTTGATGGACTTCGCGATGCCTGTGATCCAGCAGGCCGAGCAGAGCGGCGTACGACTGGCTTATGCGACAAGTGCGGATCTCGACGCGGATCCGGGGCTGCTCGCCGGGGCGCGCGGGATCGTGTTCGGTGGGCACGACGAGTACTGGACGCCCGGGATGCGGAACGCGGTGACGAAGGCGCGTGACGCTGGGACCAACCTGGCGTTCCTCGGCGCGAACTCGGTGTTCTGGCGGGTTCGGTACGCGGCCAGTCGGCTCGGTCCGCGGCGCGTGCTGATCGGGTACAAGGACGCGCGGCTGGATCCGTTGAAGAACCAGCCGGACACGACGGTGCGCTGGCGGAGCAACCCGTTCCCGGATCCGGAGAACAATCTGATCGGGATGCTGTACGAATGCTTCCCGGCGGTTGGTGCGTTCACGATCCGAGACCCGGGGTTCTTCCTGTTCGCGGGTACGGGAGCGCGGGCGGGGACGTCGTACCCCGGGCTGATCGGGGACGAGGCGGACCGGGCGTATCCGATCGCGGGGACGCCGGCGAACCTGCAGGTGGTCGCGCATTCGCCGACGACCTGTGGTCCCGCCCGGCACACGTTCTCGGACGCGTCGTACTACACCGCGAAGTCGGGGGCGGGCGTGTTCACCACCGGCTCGATCGAGTGGGTACGCGCGTTGGCGGGACCGGACCCGAAGGCGGGTGTGGGTCCGGCGGCGGTGGCGTTCGCGCGGAAGGTGACGGTCACCGTGTTCCGGGCGCTGGCGGGAGGCCCGCTGGGGCGGACGCATCCCGCGCTCGGCGACCTGTCGACGCTGCGCGAATCGCCGTCGCAGATGAGCGGGACCGGCGGGCCGGTGGGGTCTATGACGCAGCACCCGCCGTTGCATGCGAGAGACTGACCGTATGCGCCGATGGCTGGTGGTGGGGGTAGTCGTGCTGTTGACGGCGGCGGGGTGCCGCGCGAGCCCGCCTGCCGCGGACCCGTCACCAACCACCGACGGGCCGTCGACTAGCCAGCCATCGTCCGGTCAGCCATCCACGGGTAAGCCGTCGACCGCCGCGCCGGTGGCCGAGAACGCGAAGCCGGGGACGACGGCCTGGCGGATCCCGGTGAACCGGATCGCCGGGCCGATGGAGCTCGCCGGGTACGCCGACCACGTCAGCGTCCGCAGCGGACAACCCTTCCGCCTGTTCGTCACCTCGACCGCAGGCGCCTTCACGGTGCGGGCCTTCCGCGTTGGCTGGTACGGCGGAACCGGTGCGAGGCTGGTCTGGACGTCGTCAACGATCCCCGGTCGCGCGCAACCCGCCCCGACCGTGCGGCCGGCGGACCGGATGGTCAGTACGAAATGGCAACCGTCCCTCACCGTTTCGACGACCGGCTGGCCGGCCGGCGCGTACCTGCTTCTCCTCACCGCGGCGAACGGTAAGCAGAAGTACGTCCCGATGACCGTCCGCTCGGAGTCGACCCGCGGCGCGGTCGCGATCGTGAACGCGGTGAACACGTACCAGGCCTACAACCAGTGGGGCGGGTACTCGCTCTACAACGGGCCCGACAAGTCGTTCGCGAGTCGCGCCCATCGCGTCACCTTCGACCGCCCGTACGACGGGAACGGCGCGCGCACGTTGGTGCAGTCCGAGATGCCGCTGATCCAGTTGGCCGAGCGGAGCGGCGTACCGCTGGCCTATTTGACGAGCGTGGATCTCGCGACCGCGCCGGACGCACTCGCCGGGGCGCGCGGGATGGTGTCGCTGGGGCATGACGAGTACTGGACCGTTGCCATGCGCGACGCGGTGACGAAGGCGCGGGACACGGGGACGAACGTCGCGTTCCTCGGGGCGAACGCGGTCTACTGGCGGGTCCGGTACGAGAACAGTCCGCTCGGGGCGTCCCGGGTCGTGGTCGGGTACAAGGACGCGAATGCCGACCCGGTGAAGAACCGGCCGGACACGACCGCGAAATGGCGCAGCAAGCCGGATCCGCGCCCCGAGAACTCGTTGACCGGGATGCTCTACGAATGCTTCCCGGCGGTCGGTGCGTTCACGGTGCACGATCGCGACTTCTTCTTGTTCAGCGGGACGCGAGGTACGTCGTTCCCAGGGCTCACCTCGACCGAGGTCGACCGGGCGTATCCGATCGCGGGAACGCCGGCCAACCTGCAGGTGGTGGCGCACTCGGCGGTGAGCTGCGGCGCGGGAGTGCACACGTTCTCGGACGCGACGTACTACACGGTCGCGTCCGGAGCCGGGGTCTTCGACACCGGTTCGATGGAGTGGGTCCCGGCACTGCGCGCGCCGAACTCGAAGCTCTCACTCACCGCGGCCGGGGTGGCGTTCACGCGGACGGTCACGCTGAACCTGCTCCGGGCGATGGCCGCAGGTCCGATGGGCCGCACCCATCCGGCCCGCGGAAACCTAGCCACCCTCGGCGCTTCCCCGTCCACCTCCACCGGCTCCGGCGGCAAGGTCGGCTGACTTTGTGCTCCCACCAACCATTGTGAGGCGGCCGAAATGGTTGGTGGGGGCTCAAGGTGTGGCCCGGGGCAGGGGCGAGGTGGAAGGCAGCCGCTCGGCCCTGCCCCGGGAACTCGGGAGTTGAACTCAGTGGTGTTGCGGGCGGCGGCGGGAGCGGACCCGGCCGACGTGTGAGTCCATCCGCGCGTGCTGCCGGCGGCCGAGGGCGAACGGGCGGGACGTGCGGTTCCAGAGCGGGGTGCTCTGCGGAGCCGCCAGGTGGATCTCGGTCTGCCGCAGGTTGAGCCGGAGCGGAACCTGGTGCCACGGGGACCGGGTCCGGACGAGGACCAGCCGGAACTTGCCGTCCCGGCGGAGCCGCAGACCGATCGCGATCGTCGCGATCGCCGGTACCAGCCCGGCGAGCGCCAGCGCCGAGCGCGCCCCGAAGTGCTGGGCGAGGTACCCGACCGTCGGCCCGCCGATCGCGCCGCCCCCGATGAAGACCAGGTTGTAGATCCCGGAGACCCGGCCGCGCAGGCCGTCCGGAGTGGTCAGCTGGACCATCGACTGGGCCGCGGTCAGGAACATCAGCGTCGCCATCCCCATCGTGGCCAGCACCGGGATGAACGTCCACAGCGACGGCTGGATCGCCGCGAGCACCTCGGTGATCGTCAGCAGGCAGGCGATCCCGATCAGGTTCCGCAGCCGGGTCGGCCGGACCCGGCGGGCCGAGAGCAGCGCACCACCGAGCGCTCCGAACGCGACGACCGAGTTCAGTACGCCGTACCCCGAGGCGCCGGTGTGGAAGACCCGGTCCGCGAACGCGGTCAGAGTCACCGGCAGGCTGATGCAGAACATGCCGTAGATGCCGACCAGCGCGATCGCCCAGCGGACGGCCGGCTCGTGGAACGCGTACCGGACGCCGTCGCGCAGCCCGTCGCGGATCCGCAGTCCCGCGCTCGCCTTGCGGGCGGCGTGGAACCCGGGCATCTCGCTCTCGCGCATCCGCAGCAGCGCGCTGATCGAGGCGAAGAAGGTCAGGCCGTTGAGCGCGAAGGCCCAGCCGGCGCCGATCGTGCCGAGCAGGACGCCGCCGAGCGCGGGACCGATCAGGCTGCCGAGCTGGAACGTCGACGACACCATGCTGATCGCGTTCCGCACCGTCTCGCGGGGGACCAGTTCGGTGACGAACGACTGCCGGGTCGGGTTGTCGACGGCGGTGGCCAGGCCGAGTACGAACGCCATCGTGTAGACGTGCCAGACCTGCACCGAACCGGTGAAGGCGGTCAGCGCGAGGATGCCGGCGCAGGTACCCATCGTGATCTGGGTGACGAGCAGGATCTTCCGCTTCGGGAAGCGGTCCGCGATCACGCCGCCGAACAGGCCGAGCACGAGGGTGGGGAGGAACTGCAGCGCGGTCGTGATGCCGACCGCGGTGGCGCTGCCGGTGAGCGTGAGCACGAGCCAGTCCTGGGCGATGCGCTGGATCCAGCCGCCGGTCGAACTGACCAGCAGACCGCTGACCAGGAGGCGGAAGTTACGGACCCGCAGCGCGCTGAAGGTGTCCTTGAAACCGGGCCGGCGCGCCTGCGTTTCCCGGAGTTTCGTCGAGTCGGTGGTGCGGTGAAGGTGGAAGTCGGTGGACGGGACAGTACCGGTGGCCCGGGAGGTCAAGAGCGATCCCTACGCGATTGGACTGGTCAGGGGAGGACCCCTCCATCCTCAGGGGTGGACGCTGGATTCCCCCAACGAATTACTCCTATTAGTCTTATTGCGTGACGTAATGGGAGGTGCATCGATGTACGACCCGGACCAGCTCCGGACGTTCCTCGCGGTCGCGCAGTCGCTCAGCTTCACCCAGGCAGCAGAGCGGCTGGGCATCCGGCAACCGACGGTGAGTCAACATGTCCGCAAACTCGAGACGGCGGTTGGGCGACCCTTGTTCGTCCGTGACACCCGCACTGTCACGCTGACCGCGGACGGCGAGGCGATGGCCGGTTTCGCCCGCACCATCCTGGCCGCGCACGAGGAGGCCGCCGGCTACTTCACCGGCTCGGAGCTCCGCGGCCGGCTGCGGTTCGGCGTCACCGACGACCTGGCGCTGACGCCGCTGCCGAAGATCTTGCGGGACTTCCGGCAGCTGTACCCGCGGATCGACCTCGAGCTGACCGTCGCCCAGAGCCCCAACCTGCTCCGCCGGGTCGAGTCCGGTCACCTCGACCTCGCCTACGTCAAGCACGGCGCCGGCGGCGGCTACGAGCCGAACGGCCGGCTGGTACGCCGTGACTCGCTCGTCTGGGCCGGCATCTCGGGCACCCGGATCGCGGCCGACGGGCCAGTCCCGCTGGTCACGTACCAGGCGCCGTCGCTGAGCCGCTCGCTCGGTGTGCAGTCGCTCGAGCAGGCCGGTCGCACCTGCCGGATCACGTGCATCGTGCGCGGCGTCAACGGCGTACTGGCTGCGGTTCGGGCCGGGCTCGGGATCGCGATCTTCGCTCGGTCGCTGATGCCCGCGGACCTGGTCGAGCCGCCGCCGAGCGCCGGGCTGCCGGAGCTGCCGCCGATCGACCTGGTGCTGATCACCAACCCGCGCGCCGCCAAGGAGCCGGCCGAGGCGCTGACGGCCGCGATCCTCGGCAGCAACGCCCCGCTGAAGCCCGACGCGGCCTAGGCGCCGGCCTTCCAGCAGGCCGCTCCGCCCTTGCACGCCTTGAGCGCCTTGACCTTGGCGTGCAGTGCGGCGCGCTGGCTGGTGGAGAGCGAGGACGCCGTGTTGTTCAGCTGGAGCGGGTCCTTCGAGCGGTCGTAGTACTCGATGGTCCCGTCCGAGTACTCGACGTACGTCGCGGTCGCGGTGCGCAGGGCCTCGTACGACGTGGGGTTGCCGCTGCCCTTTTCCGGGTGATCAGGGTCCTTCGGGTCGGTGTCCGGGCCGTGGTGCTCGACGAGGCTCGTCGTACGCCAGTCCTTGGGCGCCGTACCGCCGAGCAGCGGGGTCAGCGTGTGGCCGTCGACGTCCGGTGCGGGGGTGAGTCCGCCGAGGGTCTCGAAGGTCGGCGCGAGGTCGATGTTCTGCGCGGGCTGTTGCACCGTGCTGCCGGCCTTGAGCCCCGGACCGGCCATCACCAGCGGCACGTGGATGTCGGTCTCGAACGCGGTCTGCTTGCCCGCGGTCAGGCTGTGCTCGCCGAGGTGGTACCCGTTGTCGGAGCTGAATACGACGACGGTGTTGTCGGCGACACCCTTCTTCTCCAGCGTGTCCCGCAGCGAGCCGATCATCCGGTCCACCGACTGCACGGCCTGCGCCCGCTTGCGGAACGCCTGGTCCAGCGCGGTCTGCTGCTTCGGGGTCAGCGGCGGGTGCTTCGCGAGCCACGGCGGCGCGTTCGCGGGCAGCTTGCCGTACGAACCGTCGCGCGGAGCCTTCAGCCCGGGGAACTTGTCCTTGTCCTGCGGCGCGGGCGTGTACGGACCGTGCGGCGAGAAGGTCGACACCTCGAGGAAGAACGGCTGCTTCGCGTCGGCCGACGTACTGATGACGTCCCGCGCCTTTCCGGCGAGTACGTCGGTCAGGTAGTCGCTCGGCTCCTTGCCATGCTTCTCGAGCTTGTGGTTCACGTTCAGCGTGTAGTTGTACTCGTTGTACCCGGCACCCGCGACCGCCCAGTCGTCCCAGCCCGGCGGCACGTAGTTGTCCTGCCCGTCGACCTTGCCGTCCGGCTGGTAGCCGTTCAGGTACTTGCCCATCATCGCGGTGTGGTAGCCGGCCTTCTGCAGCGCGGTCGCGAACGTCGAGTCCTCGTTCTCGCGCTTGTGGAAGGTCTTGAACCCGCCGTCCTTGCCGCCGTTGGTGAACACCCCGGTGTCGTGCGGGAACTTGCCGGTGAAGATCGACGACCGCGACGGGCAGCACAGCGAGTCCGTGACTGAGTAGTTCGCGAACGACGCGCCGTCTTTGGCCAGCTTCTGTACCTGGGGCATGTACTGCACCAGGTTCATCGACAGGTCGTCGGTGAGCACGAACACCATGTTCGGGTGGTCGGGCTCACTGGCGCTGGTGTTGACCGAGGTCGGCTGTTGATCGGCCCGGGAACATCCGGCCAGCGCGACCACGAGAGCTAGCACGACAGCGAACGTTCGTCGGAAGAGCATGTGTTCCACCGTAAACACGAAGCGACGATCCGCACCTGAAGAGTCGCTGAAGGTCAGACGAGGGCGTCTCCGCGCAGGACCAGCGAGATCACGCTGACCGCGGCGATCGCGATCGTGATCAGGAACGGGGCGTCCCGCCAGAGCAGGATCGTGGCGAGCAGCGCGGCAACGAGGGCGAGCGCGATCCAGCCGATCACCCCGATCGGCCCGGCCGGGGCGATCACCAGCAGCCCGGTCGCGAGGGCGAGCGGGAGGGGGGCGAGCAGGCGGGCGTAGCGGCCCAGTCGCTGCGGCCAGCCGCGGACGCCGGTCGCGAGATCGTCGTCCAGATCGGGTACGACATTCGCCAAATGGGCACCGATACCCAGGAGAGCACCCGCCGCGGTGGCCCACCACGGTGCCCAGACGTCCGCGGTGCCGAGCGTCACGAACGAGGGCAGTGCGCCGAACGCGACGGCGTACGGGAGCCAGGAGATCGCGGTGGATTTGAGACCCAAGTTGTACGCCCAGGCACAGCCGACGAACAGCAGATGAACCAGTCCGGCCGCGATTCCGTTGGCCAAGGAGACGGGGATGGTGACCACCAGCATGACGCCGGCAGCGATCGCGAGTGTCCGCCGACTCACCAGTCCACGGACCACGGGCTTGTCCTGGCGGTTCACAATGGTGTCGCGGGCGGCATCTATCGCGTCATTGCTCCAGCCGATCGAGAGGTGGCCGGTGAGGATCGTTGCTGCGACGAGGAGACACCCGGCCGGACTGCGCCCGGCCGACCATGCGACGGCCGTGACCAGTGCGGTGACGGCAACGGTGGGACCGGGGTGGCAGGCGAGTGCCAGTCCGCGAAGCGTCTTGAGGATCCCCACCCACGTAACGATGCCACGATGACGCGGGTCGCAGCGGTCCGGCCCGCGCTCCCGCCGTACCGCTATCCGCAGTCGGAGCTGACCGAGGCGTTCGCCTCGATGTGTCTTCCGGACGGAGCGGGTACGGCGTTGTTGCGCCGGCTGCACGCCAACGCGGGGGTGTCGTACCGGCATCTGGCCCTGCCGCTGGAGGAGTACGCCGTCCTCAAGGACTTCGGTGCGGCGAACGACGCGTGGATCGAGACGGCCGTGGACCTCGGCGCCGAGGCGGTCGCGGGAGCGGTGCGCGACGCCGGGCTGACGCTGGCCGATGTGGACGTACTGATGTTCACGACGGTGACCGGAGTGGCGGCGCCGTCGATCGACGCGCGGGTGGCGTTGCGGCTCGGACTGCGCGAGGACGTGAAACGGCTGCCGCTGTTCGGACTCGGGTGTGTCGGTGGAGCGGCGGGGATCGCGCGGCTGCACGACTATCTGACGGCGTGGCCGACGCAGGTCGCCGTACTGCTGTCGGTCGAGTTGTGTTCGCTGACACTGCAGCGGGACGACGCTTCGTTGCCGAATCTGGTGGGTGGGGCGCTGTTCGGGGACGGCGCGGCGGCAGTGGTGCTGACCGGGTCCGAGCATCCGCTGGCGTCGGGTCCTTCGGTGGTGGCGACGCGCAGCCGGTTGTATCCGGACTCGGAGCGGGTGATGGGGTGGGACGTCGGGTCCGGCGGGTTCCGGATCGTGCTCGGGGCCGACGTACCCGACGTGGTGCGGACCTATCTGGGCGGCGATGTCCGCGGGTTCCTGGGGGAGCACGCGTTGACAGTGCCGGACATCGGGACCTGGGTGAGTCATCCGGGTGGGCCGAAGGTGCTCGAGGCGGTCGCGGAGACGCTGGCGCTGCGGCCCGGCGCGCTGGACCTGACGTGGCAGTCGCTCGATGCGGTCGGCAACCTGTCGTCGTCCTCGGTGCTGCACGTGCTCGGTGACACTCTCGAGTTGGATCCTGCTCCCCAGGGACCTGGTGTGTTGCTGGCGATGGGGCCTGGGTTCTGTTCCGAGCTTGTGCTGATGGAGTGGTGATGTACGGCTGGTATGTGGGACTGGTGCTGCTCGTCGCTGCAGAGCGCGTGGCGGAGCTCGTGGTGTCGTTGCGCAACGCGAAGTGGAGCTTCGCGCACGGCGGCGTGGAGTCGGGGCGGGGGCACTACCCGTTCATGGTCGCGCTGCACACCGGGCTGCTCGCGGCGTGCCTGATCGAGGCGATGCATCGGCCGTTCATCCCGTGGTTGGGGTGGACGATGTTCGCGGTCGTGCTGCTCGCGCAGGGGCTGCGGTGGTGGTGCATCACGGTGCTCGGGCATCAGTGGAACACCCGCGTGATCGTCGTACCCGGGCTCAAGCTGGTTGCTCGGGGCCCGTATCGGTTCCTGCGGCATCCGAACTACGTGGCGGTCGTCGCGGAGGGGATCGCGCTGCCGCTCGTGCACACCGCGTGGATCACCGCGCTGGTCTTCACCGTCCTGAACATTCCGCTGCTGGCCGTCCGGATCCGGTGCGAAGAGACGGCACTGAAGTCGGCGCTGGTGACGTGATCGACCTGCTGGTCGCCGGAGCGGGACCGGCCGGTTCCGCCACTGCCATCCGGGCTGCCATGGCCGGTCTGTCGGTCGTGGTGGTCGAGCCGCGCTCCGCTCCGATCGACAAGGCGTGTGGTGAGGGCATCGCCCACAGCGCGGCGTCGTACCTCTCCCGCCTGGGCGTGGAACTCACCGGCCGTCCGTTCCACGGCATCCGGTACCTCGACGGGACGCACTCCGTTGACGCCCGTTTCGCCGCGGGCCCTGGGCTTGGAGTACGCCGCACCACTCTGCAGGCAGGTCTGGTCTCGCGCTTGGCTGCTCTCGACATCCCTGTCATCCGTGATCGGGTCGGGCCGATCACTCAGAACACGACCTCGGTCACCGCTGCCGGCATCACTGCGCGGTATCTGGCGGCAGCCGACGGCCTTCATTCACCGATCCGTCGCCAACTCGGTCTCTGCTCCGAGAACCCCAGCGAAGTCCGCCGCGGTCTGCGACAGCATTTCCACGTCGCACCGTGGACCGATCTCGTAGAGGTCTACTGGTCTCCTCTCGGCGAGGCCTACGTCACCCCGGTCGCCGACGATCTGGTCGGCGTCGCCGTCCTCACCTCGGCTCGCGGCACCTTCGACTCGCACCTCGACGCCTTCCCGCTACTGAAACGCCGCCTCCGCGACGCTGAAACGGCCAGTGCCGTAATGGGCGCCGGACCGCTGCGTCAACGCGTCCGCGCCCGTACCGCCGGCCGCGTCCTGCTCGTCGGCGACGCCGCCGGGTACGTCGACGCGCTGACCGGCGAAGGCATCGCGGTAGCACTTCGTACGTCGGCCGAACTCGTCGACTGCGTCCGCGCCGACCGCCCGCAGGACTACGAGGCCGCCTGGCGCCGGGTCTCCTGGGAGTGCCGCCTGCTGACCGCGACATTGCTCTGGGCCCGCAACCGCTCCGTGCTCGCGCCGCGGATCGTGCCTGCGGCGACACGGCTGCCGGGCGTGTACTCGGCCATCGTCAACCGGTTGTCGTAGGCAACATCGGCCCGGAAATGCCGTTGGCCCGGCGATCGCTCAGACAATCGCCGGGCCCACGGTGGGCCGAGCTTCCTGGTGAAAAGCTCGGACCTTGGTCCGCCGTTCCGGCCTCCTGGTGAAAGGCCGGACCGGCTGACAAGGAAGACTCTGTCAGCCGGATGTTGCTCAACAGTTGCCGGAATGTGAAGCCTTGTTACATGGGGCTGTGGCGAAGATCTCAGTGCCGGTTTCAGTGCTCGGTGCGGACCGCCGCGATCTGTAGTTGCAGGGCCAGACGCTGCCGCGGATCGGACAGGTCGAGGTGCGCGATCTCGCCGATTCGCTTCATCCGGTGCCGCAACGTGTTCGTGTGCAGGTGCAGTGCGCGCGCCGCCCGCTGCGGTTGCCCCGGATAGTCGAGCCAGGCCTGCAACGTCTCCACGAATCCCGTGTCGTGCTCGATGTCGTGCCGCAGCAGCGTTGCGAGCGGACCATCCATCTTGGTGGTATCAAGCGAGGTGACGGCCCGATGCACCGTCAGCAGGTGCCAGGCGTCCTCCACCCGAAGTGCGGGGCCGGGCGCGAGTCCCCGACGTACCAGACCGAGGAGTTCGACGGCCTCGGCTCGGGACATCGGGAGATCGGCTGGTCCGCGGGCCGGACCACCGGCCGCGGCGTACGTGCCGGGTGCTTGCTCGATGACGAGTTTCTGCAGCCAGATCCACGACCCTGGTCCGTCCGTGTCGGTGACCACGGCCAGCACCGTTCCGTCGAGGTCCGCGAGCTGCGGTTCGCTCCAGCCGTGCCGACGACCGGTCGACTCCCACAGGTCGAGCTGCTGAGGTACGTCGTACCCCTCGGGTGAGCCGAGCGCCACCACGCGCCAGGGCTGACGTGGAAGCCGTACGTCGACCGGGTTGTCCGGAGAGAACTGCCGCAGGATCGTCCGCAGCCGGTCGATCGCACTCCGCCGCGCTACGTCGGCCTGAGCCCGCAGCCGCAACAGGTGCAACGCTAGGACCGACGCGGCGTTGCTGAGCTCCGCAGTGACCGCATCACTCACCGGACCGTCGACAACAGCCCAGATAGACCCCAGCCACTCACCGCCGGCCCGCACTGGTACGACGAGACGCGGGCGGATGCCGTTCGGTCCGGTAGGTACCAGGAACGGCTCACTGGACCGGGCCAGGCGCCGAAAGATGCCACGGGCCCTGAAGTGCGCGATCACCTCGGCCGGGACGCGGCGTCCGACAATCGTCGACACACGGGTCGGGTCGGTGAAGTCCTGACCGGAGGAGTACGCCAGAACCCTGGACTGGTTGTCCTCGATCGTCACTGGCGCGTCGACGATGGCAGCAGCGGCATCGGCCAGTGCGAACAGCTCCTGGTGCACACCGGCGTCTCCAGCGGCGGGCGAGTCCGGTGCGGCGGCTCGGTCGAGTACGCCGCGCAGCAGCCAGACGACGTGCGCCCAGGTGACGCTGGGCTGCAGTGCGACGAGTGCGAGCACCTCCCGCTCCGCTGCGGCCGCCACGGTCGGTTCGTGCGCCAGCGTCGTACGGAGAACGACTCCTGAGGCGTTGCCGGCCGCGCAGCGCTCGACCAGCTCGACAGCGTCCTCTGCGTCGCGCAGACCGAGTCCGAGCACCAGATCGCCGGGCTGACCGGTCGCAGGCTCCTGCGGATCGGCCAGGAAGACGTCCCGGACCTCACTGTCGCCCTTGCCCGCCGCCACCACCTCGAACAGCGCTGGGCCGACGGCAGCGGTCAGGTCAGACACGGAGATCATGAGGTTATTGTGCGCTGAGCACAGTCATTTGTCCCGTCAATGGTGTGATCGCACCATGACAGCGGCGCGCGGCGGCCGCACCATCGATACATGACCACAGCTGGTTCCGTACCTGGTGCAAGCCACATCGTCCCCGACCGCGTCGCCGTCGTCGGCGCGGGCATGGTCGGCCTGGCCACCGCCTGGTTCCTCCAGGAGGCCGGCGTCGAGGTGACGGTGCTCGATCGCGAAGGTGTCGCCGCAGGCGCGTCCTGGGGCAACGCCGGTTGGCTGACCCCCGGCCTGGCCACCCCGCTGCCCGAACCAGCGGTCCTCAAGTACGGCGTCCGCGCGGTGCTGAGCCCTGCCTCACCGGTGTACGTTCCACCGACCGCGAGCCCGCGGCTCCTCAAGTTCCTCACCCGCTTCGCTCGCAACAGCACCGCCGGACGCTGGAAGACCGCCATGGAGGCGCTGGTTCCGATCAACCGGCAGTCCCTGAGCGCGTTCGACTTCCTGGCCAAGGCCGGCGTCGAGGCGCAGACCTACGAGGCCAAGTCGTTCCTGGCCGCGTACCGCACCGTCGAGGAGCGCAAGGTGCTGCTCGAGGAGATCCAGCAGATCCACGCCGCCGGTCAGGGCATCGAGTTCGAGGCGATCAGCGGCGACGACGCCCGTGAGATCGAGCCGTCGCTGTCCGACGAGATCGGCGCGGCGATCCGGCTGCACGGGCAGCGCTTCATCAACCCCGGTGAGTACGTCCGGCTGCTCGCCGACTCCGTGATCGCCCGCGGCGGGCAGATCATCAGTGGCGTGGTGGTCAAGGACATCGTCGACGAAATCCGCGGCGTCCGGCTGATCACCGGGGACGGCGAGACCGACCCGTTCGACGCGGTGGTGATGGCAACCGGCGCGTGGCTCGGCGACCTGGCGCGGCAGTTCGGCGTGAAGACCGTCGTACAGGCCGGGCGTGGGTACAGCTTCAGCGTGCCGATGGCGCACGTGCCGGCCGGCCCGGTGTACTTCCCGGCGCAGCGGATCGCCTGCACGCCGCTGGGGGACCGGCTCCGGGTCGCCGGGATGATGGAGTTCCGCAAGCCCGACGCGAAGCTCGACCCGCGGCGGATCGACGCGATCGTCGACGCCGCCCGGCCGCTGCTGCGGGACGCCGACCTGGACGCCCGGACGTTCGAGTGGGTCGGCCCGCGGCCGTGCACCCCGGACGGCCTGCCGCTGATCGGCGCGACCGCGTCGCCGCGGGTGTACGCCGCCGGTGGGCACGGGATGTGGGGGATCACGCTCGGCCCGGTCACCGGCCAGTTGCTCGCGGAGACCATCACCACCGGCCGTGCGCCCGCGGAGCTGCGTCCGTTCAACCCACTTCGCTGACGACGGCTTGGAGGGGCGCCAACGACGTGGCCCCTCCATCCCGCTGACCGTCATCTCGAGCAGCCCTTTCGGTGACCCTCCTCGGGCAGCGCCTCATCTGCCCGCGCCTCCTCAGGCCACCACGTTGCCGCTCCGGTCAGCACCGAGAGCGGGCCCTGGCTGACATCCCCTGCCCGGGGCCCGCTCTCTGTTTTGTCGGTGTCGCGTGCAACCATCTGCTTTCCGACGTTCTGGGGAGGATCTGTCATGGTGCTGCGCTGGTACACGGTCGTGATCGACTGTCACGACGTCCGAAAGCAGGCGGCCTGGTGGGCCGAGGCCTTCGGCTGGAAGACGATCCACGAGAGCGACGACGAGTGCGTGAACGTCCCCGCCTGGGTCGAGCTCGAGACCGTCGAGGACACCCCCTGGGAGCGCATCGGCCCCGGCATGGTCTTCGTCCCGGTCCCGGAGGGCAAGTCGGTCAAGAACCGCCTGCACCTCGACTTCGCACCACACACCAGCCAGGACCGCGACGCCGAGATCGCCCGCCTGGAAGCCCTCGGCGCCCGCCGCGCCGACATCGGCCAGCCCACCGACGCGACCTTCACCGTCCTCACCGACCCCGAAGGCAACGAATTCTGCGTCCTCAGCTCCAGAGACTCCTAGATCCACGAGCTGACGGCCGGTGTGCCGGGTGCATCGGCTGACCGCTTGCTGATTGCTGATCAAGGCGGGCACGATCAGGACACCGGGTTGCGACGGACGGAGGCGGGGCGTGATGTCGAACGTGAACGGACCACCGCCACCACCTGCGCCGCGGCGTGTGGGCGGCACGGGTGCGCCCGCGTGGGCGGCGAAGGCTCGGCCGGTGGTGGACGTGGTGGCGCGGATTCTGTGCCTGCTGCTGGGTGGCGCCTTGCTTGTCGCCGGCATCGTCGGGCTGTTCACCGGCGTCAGCGAAGGGCAGTTGGTGACGGTGCTCGCTGCCGGCCTGCTGCTCCTGGTGATGCCGTCGATCGTCGACCGGATCCGGACGATGAAACTCGGCTCGTTCGAAGTGGATCTGCTGCGCCAGATGGCGGAGACCGCGAAGAAGACGGCCGAAACGCTGGAGCGGCTCGGGATGGGGCCCGAGCTCTCGGCGTACGCGACGATCTACTCCGAGCTTCGTGAGGAGCAGCTCACCCCGTTGCGCGGCCTGATCATGGACCGGATTCTCCAGCGGGTCGCGAACGCTGCCGCGGTGGAGAAGTTCGACAAGGACGAAGTACGGGACTTGTTCGTCACCGGCTCACCGGTGGTCCGGGTGCTCGCCCTCGGTCTGATGGAGGGCGACCGTTCGCTGATCGACAGCGACGTACTGCTCGAGGCGATCCGCGGACCGCTGACCGCCAACGAGCAGTACCACGCGTTGAAGCTGGTGCAGAGCGGCTGGGGACGGCTCACGCCCGGCGAGCGCAATCAGCTGCTGGCCGCGCTCGACCACAACCCGAAGCTCCAGATGGGCCCGGACCGGATCGCCCTGGCACAACAGATCCGGGAGCTCGATGCGAACTCCCGGATCCGTTGAAGCGTTTGACCTGCTTGTAGATCAGTGCGTGTGCGGCTCGGTGCCGTGCTCCGCCTCGTGGGCGGCGATCTGGGCCTTGACCTCTTCCATGTCCACCGCGCGCAGCTGCCCGATCAGGTCCTCCAGGCTCGCCGCCGGCAGCGCACCGGCCTGCGAGTACAGGACGACGCCGTCGCGAACCGCCATCAGGGTCGGAATGGACGCGATCTGGAAGGCCTGCGCCAGCTCGGCCTGAGCCTCGGTGTCGACCTTGCCGAAGGTGATGTCCTCGTGCGTCTCGGACGACTTCTCGAAAACCGGTCCGAACATCTTGCACGGGCCACACCACTCGGCCCAGAAATCCACGAGTACGAGACCGTCGCCACCGACCACCTCGTTGAAGTTGTCCTGGGTCAGCTCGACCGTTGCCACTACGACCTCCGAAAGTAGATGAGTACACCGCAGTCAACACCGAGCGGGGTCTCGGTTGTTCCCGGACCCCGCACGTGTCTCATCCGGGCATGCCGACAGAAAGTCGTACGCCGTACGACCTGACCGGAATCCGGAGTCTCGAATGTGACCTGGGCCACTCTCCTAGATCGGAATGTCCACGAAGGGTGACGCGTAGTCCTGGACCTCTTGCAGGATCGATGCGGCCGCTTCCGGAGAGAGATCGGCCCGCTCGCGTTCCGCGACGATCATCTGCTGCAGTAGCCGGGTCTCACCTGCGGTAGCCAGGCCGGTGATCTCCGGATGCCCGTTCAGCAGCCAGGCGGTGGCGGCCGTGATGTAACGCTGCTCGTCGAACGGTCGGTACCAGGTGTCGTACGTCTTCTGCTCGCCGTCGGCCCAGTTCCGCCGGGCGATCATCTTGATCGTCATCAGGGCCGCGTCCGAGGCCTTCACGGCCTCGACCAGGGCCGCGTAGTCGGCGGCGTACTGCGGGTCCGTGGACAGCTTGTAGTTGAGCGGCGTCAGCACGCTGTCGAAGTCGAACCGGCGCAGGCCCTCGGTGTGCACCGACGGCGCCTGCGCGGTGTGGCCGGTGATGCCGATCGCCCGGACCATGCCCTCGTCCTTGGCCCGGACCGCCGCCTCCAGCGAACCGCCCTTGCCGGTGACGAGATCCAGGTTCTCCAGATCGCAGACCGCGTGCATCTGAATCAGATCGACGTGGTCGGTCTGCAGCCGCTCCAGGGACCGGTTGATCTCGCTCCAGGCCTCCTCGAAGGTCCGGCGACCGGTCTTGGTGGCGAGGAAGATGCGGTCCCTGATCTCCGGCATCCGGGGCCCGAGCCGCAGCTCGGCGTCGCCATAGTCGGCGGCGACGTCGAAATGGTTGATGCCGGCATCGAGGGCCTCCTGGATCGAGGCGTCGGCGCGGTCCTGGTCGACACCGCCGAGCGATGCGGCGCCGTAGATGAGTACCGAGCTCTCGTGGCCGAGACGGCCCAGTCGGCGAGTTTCCATCCTGGTCCTCCAGGGGGTAGCAGGGGTCACTCCGACCTTATGCCCGGAAGTCCTGCTGGCAAGCGGTTGTCCGAAGCCGATTTTGACCCCTCGCCACGGGAGAGTTTTCCACAGGCGGGCCCGCTCGATCGGTTACTATGCGTGATCAGGTGATGCGTTCTTTTACCCTGTTCTTCGCACGGATTTTCGAACCTGTCCGCGGCGTGTGGCATGGTGTGCGCTGCTTGCTCGGACCCCGAGTAGGCATGAGAGAGGAGCTATGACGACGGTACCGAAGGTGTCGCGGCTTGCCGTTCAGGGTGACACCGCCCGCGAGTCGGGTAACAGTATGGCTGCGGGGAGCGATGGAGCATCCGGATGCCGGGCTCAGGCCTCCCGGAGGATGGTTGCGTGCCGTATCCTCGCGGCTACTGTCCGCGTAACTGCTGTCTGAGGGGCGGGTAGGGATGAGTTGGTGGCGAACGTTACTGAACCTGCCGCCACAAGGTGAGCACTGGTCGGACCAGCGCCGGACGAAGAAACCGGGCAAGGGACGCCCGCAGAGCACCGCGCCGGAGTGGTGGGACCACCCCGGTGGTCCGGTGTCACCCGGTCCTCGCCAGGCGCAGGGCGTGGCCGCGCAGTACTCCGCTCCGCAGGGCAAGACCCCGCCGCCACCCGGCGGTGTGATGGCTCCGCCCCGTCGTCCCGCCGCTCGCGGCCAGGACGGCGCGCCGCAGGACCCTGAACACCGCTCACCCGAGCGTTTGAAGCAGCGTTCTCCGCATGGCGCACAGGGCGCCCACGCCGCGCCGGGCCAGGCCCGCGAGGTGATGGGGCCCGGGCAGGCGCCGTGGTCGACCGAGCCGGAGTCGTCGTTCTCCACCTGGGCCCGGCGGTTCTTTCGCGGGCTCGTGGTCGTCGTACTGCTGCTGGCCGCGATCAGCGGTATCCGCTCCTGGGTCAGCCCGAACCGGACGCAGCAACCGGTGGTCAGTGGGCAGAGCAGCTTCCCGGCCGACGAGGCCCGCGCGGTCGCGACGCGGTACGCCGTCTCGTACCTGACCTGGGACGAGAACGCACCCGACGCCCGCCCGGCCCAGATCGGCCTCGACCTCGCGGCCGGCCTGGACAGCCGCGCGGGCTGGAACGGTCGCGGCAAGCAGACTGCCGACGTGGCCTACCCGGGGGAGGTCAAGACCGACTCCAACGGCCTCACAGGCACCGTCGACGTACGAGTGCGCGTGCACTCCTTCACCAAACAAGGCAGGGGCTGGGCGGCCGGTCCGGTCTCCTGGGACCGCGTATCGGTCCCAGTGGTCCGGACGGCGGCGCGCGTGGTGGTCAGCGGACCGCCGACGTTCGTGCCGGACGTCCGGGCTCCGCTGCCGGACAACATGCCGGGCGCGGGGGCGCCCGACGACGACCTGACCGCGGCGACGCAGAAGGACGCGGAAGCGTTCTTCAGCGCGTACGCCGAGTCGGACAACAAGGTGTCGGCCGTGACCTCGCCCGGCTCGACGATCCGCAGCCTGAACGGTGCGGTGAAGTTCGGGGTGCTGAAGGACTGGCAGGTCTACACCGGCAACGACGACGAGCGGCGGGCGACCGCCGCCGTCACCTGGGACGGCGTGGGTGACACCACGCTGGACCAGACCTACACGCTCACGCTGAGGCGTACTGTCGCCACGGACGGAGCACAGCGATGGCAAGTGGCTGCCGTCGGATGAATCCAGCGACTGGCCATCGGATGACCGAGGCAACAAGGGAGACACCTCAATGACGACGCACGAACTGGCTGCGAGCGTGGTTCAGCTTGCCGTGCCGATGGCCGACCCGAACGTCCCCACCGGTGCGGACTTCAAGGACTGGGTCCTGGTCATCGCGGGGAACATCTTCATCGCCATCCTCGTACTGCGGGCCATCGGCCACTACTTCAAGCGCGAGTGGGGCGAACTGTTCGGCCACATCGCGGCCGGGGTGCTGGTCGGCGGGCTGATCTACGCCAACAACCAGACCATCAACGTGCTCAAGGGCTTTTGGGGATTGCTGTCCGGGGGTAATTGATGCGCGTCGGCCGTACCCTTACCCACCACTTCGAGATCGAGACCCGGCAGTACGACCTGCTCGGTATCGACCTCGGAGAAGGCGCCCGGCGCCGGATGATCATCTTCGGTGCGGTGATCATCGTGCTCTGGGTCGCGCTGCTGTTCCCGTTCATCGGCGTACCGCAGAAACCCACCGTCAGTCTGTACGTCGTGCCGCCGTTCGTGATCACCGCGTTCGGCTGGCGACCGGGCAAGTTCCACGAACGCCGCCGCCGGGTGACCGAGTGGGCGCTCGCCGTGCGCTACGCGTTGCGGGCGCACCGGCCGATCATCGGTCTCGGTGCCCGGGCGGCCGACAAGTCGGAGTACCTGCCCTGGCGTGAGCGCGTCTCGACCCGGAAGGTCGCCGACCTGGCCAAGGCGCGGGTCACGCCGGAGTGGGAACGCGAGGTCGTCGTGGAGCTCGACCCGATGGTCCGCGCGGGTGCGGACATCACCGTCAACCAGCGAGCCCGGCTGCTGGGTTCGGATCACGTACAACGGGTCAGTCGCAGGACGTCATCAGGGAAGAGGCCTGGATGAAGATCGCTGACAAGCTTCTGAACCTGGTGGGGGTCGGTCGCGAGCGCGGCCTGCCTCCACCGCGTCTGGTGGCCATCGCCGACGGTCTGCTGGTCACCGAGCGAAGTGCCGAGGCGTGGTTCCTGATCTCGGTGGCGAACACCGACCTCGCCACCGAGGCCGAACAGGACGCCGCCCTCGACGCGGCGGTCAGCGCGGCCGCGACGATCCTCGGCGACCGGCTCAGCCACCTCAAGGTGGTCTGGGGCCGTTCGACCGGTCAGGACTACATCGATTCCGTCGCCGGTCACTACCGGCTCGGCGACCACGAGGCGTGGGCGCAGACCCGGGCCGACCGCATCGACGAGATGCGGATGCCGGAGCGGTACGTCGCCCTCGGCGTACACCTCAGCGATCGCGACCCGCGGGCGACCGCGCAGGTCCGCGGCTCGATCAGTGACGCGTTGGGTACGACGTCGTGGCGGGTCAGTGCGCGGGAGCTCGCGCACCTCGACGAGCGGGTGCGCAAGCTCGCTCGTCAGCTCGGCTCGACGGTCTGGCGGGCGCACACCGCGCCGGCCGAGGTGATCTCGTGGCTGATCAGCCGTGAGATGCACCGTGGCGCCGTCGCGGCGCCGCGCCGTGGCCTCATCACCGGCGCTGCACTGGCCCGACTGACGTCTGGCCGTGTGGTCCCGTACACCGACCACCTGCGCATCTACGACACCCGCGGCCAGATCGCGGCGTACACGACTGTGCTGGCAATGACGGACTTCCCCGAGGAGCTCGAGACGCCGGGCGCGGGGGAGTGGCTGCGGACGCTGTCCGAGATCAAGGCGATCGACGACGACGGCGACGAGATCGACGTCACCGTGGAGGCGTCGGTCCGCTTCCGGGTACTGACGAAGAAGACCGCGCGCCACCTGGTCGACGAGACCCGGAAGAGCGCGAAGGAACAACGCCGATCGGCCGCGAAGGGCACCGCGGAGGAGACCGCCGACGAGATCGTCGAGACCGAGCGCGTCATGCGCGAGGTCAAACGCGACATCAACCGGAGCGGTCTGACCCTGGTCGAGGATCACCCACGGCTGCTGGTCAGCGCGGACACCCGCGAGGACCTCGAGGCGTACGTCGACGCGGTCATCGCGCACTATGCGGATCGCGGCATCACGGTTGCCGCCGGCGCCGACGAGCAGCGCGACCTGTGGCTGGAGTCGTTGCCGGGCGACCAGTTGCGCGTGCCTGACCTCGGGCATGTGCGCGAGTCGACGGCGTTCTTCGGCTCCTGGTTCTGGGGCGGTGCGTCCATTGGTGACGCCACCGGTCCGGCGATTGGGTATCTGACGGGGTCGACGCCTGGTCTGGTGCGTTTCGACGCGGCCGCAGGTTCTGCGCTTGGTGACGCGACGACGACGCTCTTCCTGGGGCGGTCGGGTCGAGGGAAGACGACTGCCGCGATGATGGGCGGTCTCGACTCCGCGTTCGCCGGTGCATGGGTTCCGTTGCTGGACCTGAAGGGCGACGCCGCCGGTGTGTCCGCGGTCGCTGCCGAATACGGCGTACCCACTGCTGTCATCGAGATCACGGCACAGTTCTCCGGCGCCGCGGACCTGCTCCGCGTGCTGCCTGTCGACGATGCGTTGCTGCAGGCACCTTCGCAGCTGATGCTTCTGCTGCCGCCGCACCTGCGCGGCGCGGCCGAGGCGCCGGTCGTCGCCGCCACCCGTGCGGAGATCCAGTCACCGGATCCGTCCTCGTGGGGCGTGATCCAGCGACTGTGCAACTCCGAACAGGAAACCATCCGTACGGTCGGTTTCGCGTTGCGCGACCTGGTCGAAACCGGCCTCGGCTCGGTCGTCGCCGGACCGCCGTCCGGCCTCTCCTCGCTGACCACGAACCCAGGCCTCTGGGTCGTCCAGATGCCAGGCCTCACGCTGCCCTCACCCGAGGCGGCCCCCGAGTCCTGGTCCCCGATCGAACGTGTCGGCATGGCCTGCCTGCGCGGCTGCCTCGCCTGGATGGTCCGCACGACCGGCCGCCGCGAGTTCCGCGGCCGCTCGAAGGTCGTCATCGTCCCCGAGGTCCACCTGCTGACGAAGACGCCTGACGGCGCCTCGTTCCTCGACTACATCGCCCGTGTCGGCCGTGCCCTGGGCGCATCGCTGGTCCTCGACACCCAGGACCCCGCGTCGATCCTGAAGCTCCCGGGTCTGGTCGAGCAGATCACCACCCTGTTCGCGTTCAGCCTTCGCTCCCGCGAGCAGGTCGACTCCCTGCTGGAGCTCCTCGGTCGCCCGCAAACCCCGCCGTACCAGACCCTTGTCCGCGGCATCAACACCGCCGCCAACGGCAAATCCATCCGCCACGGCCACTGCATCATGCGCGACCGCTGGGACGAAGTAGCCACCGTCCAGATCGACATCCCCAGCCAACAGGTCGCCGCCCTCCTCCGCACCACCCCGGAGTCCGAACACTCCAAGGACACGAGCGACCCAGTGGCCACGGCGCCCGAGCCCGAAGACCCCTTCGCCGACGACGAAGAAGACCTCGAGCCCGCCGCCACCGCCCAAGCCCGCACACCCTCGGCACCAACCTCCAACGAGCCCACCGCGCCTCCGGCGGCGTCGACCACCCCCGCGCCCACTATGGCTCCGGCTCCATCGGCTGGGCCGACCACACCGGCGCCCACCAACGGCACCCGCGGACCGTCAGCCCCCACCGCTACGTCCCCCCAGGCCGGCCCCACCCAAAACGGCCAGCAGCCAACCGCACAACCCGGCTCCCAACCAACCGCACAACACGGCTCCCAACCAACCGCACAACACGGCTCCCAACCAACCGCACAACACGGCTCCCAACCAACCGCACAACACGGCTCCCAGCCGGCCGCCCAAAACGGCCAGACGTCAGCGCCCCAGAACGGCCAGCCGACCGCCCACGCCCAGGCGACGAATGGCCAGCCTGCATACACGCAAAACCAGCCGGCGCCTGGCTACGCGCAGAACCAGCCGGCGCCTGGCTACGCGCAGAACCAGCCGGCGCCCGGCCACGCGCAGCGCCCGCCGGCCGCTGGCTACGCGCAGACCCCGCTGGCACCGACCGCAGACAACGAACGGTCGACACCCGCGCAGCACGCGTCGTCGGCACCAGTGGAGGCACCGGGCGCACCGGTGGCCCAGCAAAACGGCCATCCCCCCACGCCCCCCAACGAGAACCACCACCCCCTCCGCCACGACTCCCCGATCGGCCCCGACGAGGTCTACGACCAAGAAGCCGACGAAGCGGCCTACAACGAGGCCATGTACCCGGCCTACGAAGACCCCGACAACCCCCAAAACACCAACCGCCCCGGCGGCAAGGAGCACGTCGCATGAGGTGGCCCCGCCGCCTCCGAAGAGCGGCCTTCGTCCTCTCGATCTCCTTCATAGTCTCCGCCCAACTAGCCCTAGCCGCAGACCCCAACCAGGGCCCCACAAACCCCACCGGCTTCGGTGACCTCCTGCCGACTCCCGATCTGACGCACGGGGATACGCGCACCTTGTTCGAGCAGTACAGCCCGACGGTCTATGGTCTGGACTTCGAAACCAGCTTCCGCGATCCCATGGAGGCTGTGTTCAACGGGTACGCGCACATGGTCATGCTCTACATCGTCGCGATTACTCGGGCAGCTATCTCTGTCGGCTGGTGGCTGTTCTCGTTCACCGACATGAAGCCCCTGACCGATACCGCGTCTTCGGCAATTGGGTTGGTGAACACACAACTCGCCGGTTGGTTGCTGCCGTCTGCGCTGGCGTTCGGTGCAATTGCGGCTTATGCGCAACGCCGAGCGAACGGCAGTGCAATGAGTCAGCTGGTGTGGGTCTTCGCCGCCGGGCTTCTCGCCACCAGCTTCGCCGTTGCACCGGCAACTTGGCTGCGCGGCGTTGACGGCGCGCGACAGATTGGATCAGACGCCGTTGTCGGAACCTCGACGGAGGTTCTCGGGGCGACGACAAAGGTGCCGATCGAATGGTCTGAACCGGCCTTCACGGGTTCGAAGCGGGACACTTTGCTGCGGAAGTCCGGAGACGCGACCTGGCGGGCTTTTGCTGCAACCCCGTGGTGCGTTGCCGAGTTCGGCTCCCTCCAGGCTTGTCAGCGCTACGGCAAAGCGATTCTCGACAAGGGGACAGACGGCGACGCCCGCAAGAGCTACATCGACCAGGAGGTCAGCAAGGCTGAAGGTGGGGGCAATGCGCCCACCGTGAAGTGGGCGAAAGGCGACAATCCGTTCGGTCGTGTCGGTGTACTGACTCTTGGCGCAATAGCGGCGACTCTGTTTGCATTTCTGACCGTGTCTCTCGCTTTTACCGCACTGATGGCCTTCATAGGCTGCATGATCCTGCTGGTGGTCGGGGTTCTGTTCACCTGCCTCTGGGCCATTCCGGGTCGGACCAGACAGTGGGGCATGAACTGGTTCGAGGCTTTGCTGGGCCTGGTCTTGCAGTCGATCCTCGCTCTACTTGTGTTCTCCACGACGTTGGCCCTCGTCACAGCGGTCTTCAGTCTTACCGACACACTTGGATGGCTGCCTGTCAGCGGCCTCGCGATCGCTGTTCTCATTGCAGGATTTCGCATGCGACGGCTCTTCGAGAGCATGAGTTCGATGATGCGGCCAGGGATGGGGAGCCTCGTCATGGGTGGCCTGGCGCGCCGAGGCGCGACGACCGCCGTACGACGGCTCTTGGGCGCCGTTGGCAGTCGAGCAGCGAGTCCGTCGGTCGCGGAGCGAGCTGCCAGAGGCGGCGGAGCGCAAGGTACGCAAGCCCAGCAGGCAACGTCCGTCCGCGTCTTCCGGCAGGCGCCGGCGCTCGGAGCTGGGCAACGTGTCATGGCTCCGCGACAGGCTCCGGGCTATGAACTTGGCTCTCCTGAACGTCGTGCCATAGATCCGGCTGGAGCGGGAGCGAGCGGGGTTCCCGGCGCCCGCAAGGACTCGCAGCTTGCACGTCTCGAGGACCAGGCCCGGGCAGTCGCCGGCGCGACGGCAGGGACGGTCGCTGCTTCACCAGGCGGAGACGGAGCCCTGGGCCGGCGTCGCGCGATTACTGTCGGACTGCCCGCCGCGTCGTCCAAGTCAGGGGCGGCCGCTGGTGTATCTCGGTCCGCGACCGCGAGCGGCGGATCAGCGAAAGCTGAAGCGCGACAGGCTAGGCATGCGAAGGCGTCCAAGAGTGACAGCCGCCCTGCGTCTCACAGCAGATTCGAACCACGAGTTCACACGCACTCAGCAAGCCTTCGCGATGGGCCTCCAAAGGCAAGTCGTGATCGCCGCAAGCCCGCATCCGGAGCGGGGCGGCGGTTCCGTGAGTACTCGAGTGTCACAAAGGATGGTGTGACAGTCATGGTGCCAACCCGCAGGTGACGATGCGATGAAAAAGCGAAGCAGCTCATCGCGACGTGAGGGCGCGGACGGATCGGCTAAGACCCGGCCGGATCAGCCGGCGAATTGGCGCGACATGGTTCGAACCGGATACGACTATCCGGACGAGATGGAGGACCTGACTCGCAAGGAGCGCCGTCAGGCGAGGCGTACCTGGCGCCGCGACGATCAGGCCCAACGTGTGGCGTGGCTGCGTCAGCAGCGGCGGGCCGAACCGACAAGCCCGGTCACTGTGATCGTGGCTGTCGTGATTCTTGCGATCGTTGTCCTCGGTCTCGGCGGAGGTCTGCCCCGCTTGCTCCGCGGCGATGAACGTTCTGGCGGCGGAGTCGGGGTATTGACTCCGTCCCGCCCACCGGACCAAGCGCAGACTCCGGTTGCGCCACAATCGACGGTGACGCCGTCAGGCACGGGGACTCTGCAGAACTCCACGCCACCGATCCTGACAGAGCGTCCTTCCGCGGCCGCGACGACCGCCGCACTCAACACCGTGAACGCCTGGGCGAGGGCGTTCTACACACGCGATCCGTCGGCCGAGACATATGAGAATCTCATCGACAAAACCGCGCCCTACATCACCACCGAGCTTGGTGAGAGTTTGCAGACTGAGGGCGACTCGACCTACGACGCCCTGAAGACTGACGGTGGAAAGTCCACCGTTTCCAACGTGAAGGTCGAGATGCCCAGGCCGGACTCGGCCCCAGTCGATACGCCGACCCGTATCAGCCGTCTGGTCACCATCACCATCGATGTCACCGGTAAGCGGCCCAATCGAATGATCCTGCCTTTGCTGCTCACGCTGGTGCCCGATGGCAGTAATTGGGTAATCAGTGATCTGAATGGCGGAACAGGTCCGTGAGCGAACGGGGTCAATGATGTTCATGGATCGCGATGCCGGCGGCGGCGTACTTGGAGCAGCCGCAGGCAAACTTCTGGGTCTGAAAGCGCTTGGAGTCATGGTCGTAGTAGGCCTGATGGGCCTGGTGCTGATCGTCCCTTTCGGTGCCGGTGGTAACAAGTTCCTTGCGAGTTGTCCAGCCAGCGATGGGAACCGAGCAGATGACCCGCCAGCCGATGCGCCGACGCGGGCGAGCCAGGTCGCCTTCGCGAAGATCATCGACAGCGTCGCCGTCGCGCGAGGCCTTCCGGGTCGGGCCACTCTGATCGCCTTGATGACGGCGCTTCAGGAATCCGGTCTGGAGAACATCGACTACGGTGACCGCGACTCGGTCGGATTGTTCCAACAGCGTCCTTCCGCGGGTTGGGGGACCGTGAAGCAGATCATGGATCCGACCTACGCGACGGAGGCATTCTTCGGCGGATCGAATCCGCCGAGCCCCCGGGGTCTGGTCGACATCGACGGATGGCCGTCGATGTCCTTCACGGACGCCGCGCAGGCAGTCCAGGTTTCGGCTTTCCCCGACGCCTACGCCAGGCATGAGCGAACTGCCCGCCAGATTGCGGCGGAGGCCGGCATCGACGTGGAGAGGTCCGGTGATCCGTACGCGGGACGCCTCGGGCTTCGGCGGCCCGTCGCCAGTCCCGCTCAGCAGACCGGCGCGGACGGCTGCGACAACGGCGGCGGCTTGATTGCGGGACGTCCCGTCAACGGGGTGTGGCCACCGCAGACTGCAAGCGTGACAGATCCGAGTGGTACCGGCGGTCTGGTGACCCAGCGCACCGCAGCATGGGTGAGTCAGGCGCGCGCCGCGTTGGCCAACCCGCCGATGAGCTGCTGGGATGCACACGCTTGGAACCCGACCAGTGACCATCCGAAAGGTAAGGCTTGCGACGTCTTCGTCGGCGGTGACTCGCGGCAGTCAGCTCCCGCTAGAACTAAGGGGGATCGCATCGCGAACTGGGCGATACAGACCGGGGGCACGACCGGCGTGCATTACGTCATCTGGTACGGAAAGATTTGGAGCGCTCGCACCGGGCAGTGGAAGGCCTACAACGGAGGCGGTGTCTACAACCCGACCGACGCGACAGGCGGCCACTACGATCACGTGCACGTGTCGCTCTACTGACTCCGACTATCGAGGCGGTACATGAACAGCTCGCAGGACCCGATTGATCGCTCCGGTGAGGGCTCTCGTGAGCGTGGCTCTCGAGACTGGGCATCGAGTGGATCGAACGGGGACAATGCCGTTCCACAGGTGCCGTTGCCACAGACTCCTCGGGTCCCCGAGCGTGCAAGCGGCGGAGCTCCTCAGGCTGACGTACCTGGTGGAGCAAGCACGGTTGCGGCCGAATGGATTGCCATGTTGCTCTGGGTCGCTGCGAGCTTTGTCATCATCTATTGGCTGTCAGGAACCTTCGACTGGAACGCCGTAGTCGTGATCGCCGTCTGGTTGCTCACCGGTTTCATCGTGCTGTGGCGCGAGTCGGACGGCCTGATCGCCCGCTTTCTGCTTGGACTACGCCGCCCGACGATGATCGAGAGTCAGCGTCTGGCGCCGATCTGGTTCGCACTCGCCGAGAGAGCGGGAGCCGATCCGAGCAAGTTCACGCTCTGGATCCGGACTGCCGAGACTCCGACTGGCTCGTCTACCGGTGGAAACACACTCTCGGTGACGAGTTGGGCGCTCTACACCTTGCCTCCGGGCCACCTCGAGTCGGCGTTGGCCCACGACCTGGCAGTGCGCCGACGCGGCCATCTCTTGGTGAGCCGCATCTTGCATTGGTACTCGGTGCCGGCTCGGATCATTGGCTTTCTGATTTGGCAGCTGCTCAAGCTGAGTCGGACGATTCCGGCCGTCGGATGCACGATCATCGGATTCTTGCTCGTCGCCTATCTCGGTCTGATCCTCGGCGCGCTGATCTTCTACGACAGCCTTGCCATGCCGCTGGCGTTTCTCGCGCCACTGTTCTCGCCGCTGCTGTTCATCGGCGCGAACAAGTTCGCGGAACGGATGGCCGACCATACGACCGCCGACCTTGGCTATGGGCGAAAGTTTCTTGAAGTCCTCTACGGGTGGCAGGCCGAGCACGAGCGCGGGCAACGCCGAGGAGCCTTTGCACAGCCGGACTGGCTCACCGGGCAACCATCAGTCGCTGAACGCATCAGCGCTCTCGAGGTCTATCTCCAACGCCGCTGACTCGCGCTTCTTGTCCACAGGTCGGATGTGCGGACTACGGGCCGAAGGTGACGGTGGCCTCTGCAGTTGGAGCCGTGAACGCGAGTAGCTCCTTGGCTTCGGCTTCGATGGATTCGTACATGTGGCTGCTGAGCTTGGTGATGGGCTTGATCTGCAGCATCACGGTCTGCTTGTTCTTCCTGGTGAGTTTCCAGAGGGCTGTGGCTTGGCCGCCGTGTAGGAGGGTGCCTTGGGTCAGGACCTCATGAAGGGACAAGGCGGCTCGTGTGGTGGGGGAGATGAAGCGGGTGCGGTCGGCGTGGGAGAGGAGGAGGTTGTCGTATTCGGGGAGGAAGCGGGTGGGGGCTTCGGTGTCTTCGGCGGGGAGGGCGAGGTCGGGGAGGTCGTAGAGGGTGCGGCCGGAGTCGAGGTCGGTGTAGGTGCGGAGGTCGAGGCGGTCGAAGATCTCGTTGAGGCGGGTGAGGCCGGACCAGGTTTGGGCGTCGGCGACCGAGGCGGGGCCGTAGGCGGCGAGGTAGCGGAGGACCATGGTGTCGACGGATGGGGCGGCGTCGACGGGGGAGTCGAGCCAGAGTTCGGCGGTGGACATGGTGGGGTTGCCGCCCTTGTTCCAGATGCCGCGGGGCGGGACCTGGATGGTGGGGAGCAGGCAGCGGACGGCGTGCGCCAGTGCGGCGGGCTCGCGGTCGGGGTAGAGCTTGGCCAGGTGGTCGCGGAGTTGGACGGCGGTGGCGGGGCTCTCGGTCATGCGGGCGATGCCGGCGGCCAGTACGGCGTCCATGTCCAGGCCCTCGAGGCGATGCCGGCCGTACGTGATGTTCTGGTAGACCTCGCGCTCCAGACGCGGCTGGATGAGCGGGCGGAAGGCCAGGAAGTCGCGGCTCGACACCAGGTGGATCGTTGCCCGCATCATCGAACCGCGGACGGCTTCGCGGTTCTCGAGGAGCGTGACCAGGTCGGCCGGGTCGAAGTTCGTGAGCCGGGTCCACAGACCGACGTACGGCGCTTGCGGGGATTGGGCCTGCATGCCGACGAGATGTTCGATCGCCTCGAGCGCGGTCGCGTCGTGGCGTTCGAGGAGCCACTGGCGGTGCAACGTGGCGCGGTTGAGGGCTTGCAGGCTCAGCTTGGACATGGCGGGATCCTCTCCGAATCGACGGGTCCAACACTAGGCGGAGTAGCGGTCAGGATCGGACCGCTACCGATCGGAGGGTTTCCCTTGTGCGTCCGGCTTTCCGCTTCCCTCGGTGTGCTGTGCCGAACTAGGGTTCGACGGATCGTAGTGATTGCGTTACGCACCATGAGCGTGGGAGGGAACGTATGAGGAGACGCCGCAAGGCGCTGATGGCCGTGACCGCCGGAGTGGCGACGATGTCGCTCGGGTTGTCCTTCACCAGCGCGGCGGGGGCCGCGCCGCAGGCAGCGACGGCGAACCCGGACGGGCTGCAGCTGATCAAGACCAAGACGTCGCTGCTCGGCAAGCACTATTGGTACCAGCAGACCTTCAAGGGGCTGCCGGTGATCAACGGGTACTACGCCAAGCACGTCGCGAAGGACGGCTCGGTGGAGGTCGCCGACGGACGCGACGCCGTACCGGCGAATCTGGACGTCAGCGCGACGGTCGCTTCGGCGTCCGCGACGCAGAGCGCGAACGCCACGGTCACCGCGCGGGCGAATCGGTCCCGATCGGGTGAGCCGGGCAAGAGCTTCGTCAAGCAGCCGGCCGCGACGAGCGGTGCCGCGCAGCTCGCGGTGATCGGCGGACCGAACGCCCGCCTGGTCTGGAACGTCACCAGCCGTTCGACCGAGGGTGTCAGCCGGTCGCTGGTCGACGCCAAGAGCGGCAGTGTTGTCGAGTCGAAGGTGATCAGCGACAACATCGACGGGCGCGGCTCGGTGTTCGACCCGAACCCGGTGGTCAGTGAGCAGAACGAGAAGCTGACCGATCAGAACGACAAGAACCAGGACGCGCTGTTCCTGGCGCAGAAGAACGTGATCCTGCGCAACCTGGACGGCTCCGGCAAGCTCAACGGCAGCTACGTCAACATCAAGGAAGCCAAGGGCGGTCTCGCGCAGAGCAAGACCAACACCTTCGTGTACCAGCGGCAGAACGACAAGTTCGAGCAGGTCATGTCGTACTACCACATCAACCAGGCGCAGGAGTACATCCAGCAACTGGGCTTCACCGAGGTGAACAACGAGTCCCAGGACGTGTCCGTCGACACCTACGCCGACGACAACTCGTTCTACGACCCGTCGACCGACATGATCACGTACGGCGAAGGCGGTGTCGACGACGCTGAGGACGCCGAGGTGATCTGGCACGAGTACGGTCACGCGATCCAGGACGACGTGGTGCCGGGCTTCGGTGAGTCGGAGCAGGGCGGTGCGATCGGCGAGGGCTTCGGTGACTACTGGGCCGTGACGATGTCGGTGCCGGTCAGCAAGGGGTTCAACCTGCCGTGCGTGATGGACTGGGACGCCACGTCGTACACGACGGACGAGCCGCACTGCCTGCGTCGTACGGACGGCACCAAGACCACCGACGACATCGACGGTGAGGTGCACGACGACGGCGAGATCTGGTCGCGGGCCCTGTGGGACATCCACCAGGCGCTCGGCCGGACCAAGGCGAACAAGCTGATCCTCGAGGCGACGTTCTTCTACGACCCCGACACCTCGTTCGCCGCCGCGGCCCAGGACACCGTCCAGGCGGCCCGGCTGCTCTACGGCAAGGCCGCGGCCACTCAGGTCACCAAGGCCTTCCAGGACCGCAAGATCCTGAAGTGACGACCCAGGTCATGCGCCCACCACTACTGTTGGGCGCATGACTGTATTCATGCCACGCCTCCGGCGCGGCGGGTCATGGGGCTTTGACTCCCGGCCTTCCCTCGTCTCTCCGGTCGCTTCGCTCCCTGCGTTCCTCAGTCCAGGCCGGGAGGCCCCATGACCTGGAGTACGGCGGACATTCCTGACCTGACCGGACGACGGGCGCTCGTTACCGGCGCCACGAGTGGGCTCGGGTACGAGACCGCGCTGGAGCTGCTCAGACACGGGGCGGATGTGCTCGTTGCCGCGCGCAACCCGGAGAAGGCGGCGCAGGCGGCGGAGCGACTGACGAAGTCGGCCGGGCGGGCGCCGACGGTGCTCGAACTCGACCTGGCCGATCTCGCGAGTGTCGCTCGGGCGGCCGACGAGGTCGTCAAGACATCCGACCGGCTGGATCTGCTGATCAACAACGCCGGCGTGATGGCACCGCCGTACCGGCAGACGATCGACGGGTTCGAGCTGCAGCTCGGGACCAACCATCTCGGGCACTTCGCGCTCACCGGGCGGCTGATGCCGTTGCTGCTCAAGACGCCGGCAAGCCGCGTCGTGACGGTCAGCTCGTTCATGCACAAGACCGTTCGGGGCATCAGCCAGGACGACCTGCGGCGGCCGGCGGGCAGCTACCGGAAGTGGGAGTCGTACGGGAAGTCGAAGCTCGCCAACCTGCTCTTCATGCTCGAGCTCGACCGGAGGCTTCGCGCTGCCGGGGCCGATGTGTTGAGCGTGGGGGCGCACCCTGGGTACGCCTCGACGCATTTGCAGGCCGCTGGGCCGGAGCTGGCCGGGCGGGTCTTCCAGGCGCAGGTCATGGCCACCGCCACTCGACTCGTCGCGCAGTCCGCGGCCGCCGGCGCGTGGCCGAGCCTGTACGCCGCGACGTACCCGGATCTGCGGCCGGGGTCGTTCGTCGGGCCGAGCTTCTTCGAATACCGGGGTGCGCCGAAGGTCGTGCTGCCGACGCGGACCGCGCAGGACCCGGAGCTGGCGAAGCGGCTCTGGGCGTGGTCGGTCGACGCGACCGGAGTGGATCCGGCACTCACCGTGCCGAAGTAGTGACACAGCGGCAACTTTCTGGTTACCCTCCGGTAGTTCCCAACGCCGGAGGCCCCTGTGCGCAGACTTGCTGCCGCCCTCGCAGTCGCCCTGACCCTGATCACGCTGACTCTGGTCAGGGTTGGGCCGTCCGCTGACGCCAGTCAGACCGCAGCGGGCTTCAGTGCGGCATACCAGCGCATTCCCGGCGCTGGTGGGATCGAGATCGGCGCTGTCGTGCTCACGCCGACCGGGCAGGGTTCTGGTCCGTTCCCGCTCGTGGTGATGCCGTCGAGCTGGGGTATACCAAACGCGGAGTACGTCGGGCAGGGCGCGAAGCTGGCCTCGGCCGGGTTCCAGGTGATCTCGTACTCGAGTCGTGGCTTCTGGGACACCGGCGGCGGGATCGACATCGCCGGTCCGCCCACTGTCGCGGACGTCAGCAAGGTGATCGACTGGGCCGGCAGCCACACGCCGGCGGACACCAGCCGGGTCGCGGCGGTCGGGATCTCGTACGGCGCGGGCGTATCGCTGCTCGCTGCGGCGCAGGATCCGCGGATCAAGGCGGTCGGGGCGCTCAGTGGATGGGCCGATCTGATCCGGTCGCTGGATCCGAACGACACAGTCGCTCTGCAGGCCGTGGCCGGTCTTCTTGCCTTGGGCAACGTCACGGGACGGCCGGGGCCGGAGATGGCGGCGTTGCAGACGAAGTTCGCCACGGGTGACTTCGACGGGGCGATCGCGGAGGCGAGGCAACTGTCGCCGGTTCGGTCGGCGGCGACGATGGTAGACCAAATCAACGCACGGCATCCGGCGGTGTTCCTCGCGAACGCGTTCGAGGACTCGATCTTCCCGCCGTCGCAGTACACCGACTTCTTCACCCGGCTGACCGGTCCGAAGCGGCTGCTGCTCGCACACGGCGATCACGCGACGCCGGAGGCCGGCGGTGCGGTTGGTCTACCAAACGAGACGTGGGACGAGCTGGCCGGCTGGTTGCGGCATTACCTGACCGGTGCGGACAACGGCGCGGACGCCGAGGCCCCGGTGGAGTTGAAGTCGCAGCGTGGTGTGTGGCGTGGGTATCCCGATTGGGTCGCGGTCGGGTCCGAGCGGACGTCGTACCTCACGAAGGGCGGCGCGTTGCAGGGCTCGGCGTCGACTGGGTGGAGCCGGGCGATCGGCGCTGGTATACCAACCGTCGCGGACAGTGGGGTCGCCCTGGTGTCGGGAGCGCTGCAAGGTTTGCTGTCGATCCCGACGGGGGTCGCGACGCCGTTGGTGGACAGGTCGTTCGCGGGCCTTTGGTCGGGGCCGGTGTGCAGTGGTGGCGCGGTGGTCAATGGGGCGCCGAAGGTGCATGTGACCGTGAAACCCTCGGCAGCCGACACCTCGCTGTTCGCCTATCTGTACGACGTTGACGCGCTCGGGGTCGGGTCGTTGATCTCACACAAGCCGTACACGCTGCGCGGGGCGACACCCGGCAAGGCGGTGCCGCTCGACGTGACGTTGGAGGCGACGAGCTGGGAGGTGCCGGCGGGGCATCACCTCGTACTGGTCGTGGACACGGTGGACCCGCGGTACCTCGGGCGAAGCGCGGTGGGGTCGACGGTGACATTCAGTTCCCCGGCGGGGGATCCGTCGTGGATCCGCGTCCTGGTGGCGTCGTGAGGGTCAGTCGCCGAGGGTTTCTCGGCTTCACCGCGGCCGCGCTTGCCCCGATCCACCAGGCCGCCAGCCGCGAGACACCGGGGCCTGGCGATCCTGCCAGCACCCCAGCTGCCCGCACCCCAGCTGCCCGCACCCCAGCCGCCCCCGCGTCCAGCACTCCGGTCGGTCGTGGGGACGGCAACACGTTGTATCTCGGGACGTACGGCGACGGCATCGGGATCGCGACGTACGACGACAAGGGCAAGATCACCGCGACGGGGACGATCGCCGGCGTCGCGGATCCGTCGTTTGTCATCCGGTCTGGCAGCTTTCTGTATGCCGTCAACGAGCAAGACACCGGCGCGGTCACCGCGATCGATATCGCTGGTATACCAAAGGTCCTGAATCGCCAATCCAACAAGGGATCCGGGCCCTGCCATCTCGCCAAGATCGGCGACCACCTGCTCAGCGCGAACTACGGCTCCGGTGACATCGCCGTACACCCGATCAATCCTGATGGGAGCCTCGGGCAACAAACCGATCTGGTCAAGCACGAGGGTTCCGAGCCGCATGCGCACCAGGTGGTGCAGGCGGGGGACTACGTCCTGGCGGTCGACCTCGGTACCGACTCGATCTACACCTACACCCTCGCGGCCGGGAAGCTGACCCTGCAGCACCAGGCGAAGGTGAAGACCGGCGCCGGCCCGCGACATTTGGTATTCCATCCATCCGGGCGGTACGCCTACGTCGCCGACGAGCTCGACAGCACGGTCACCGTCTGCGGCTACGAGGACGGTGTCGTCACCCCGCTCTCGAGTCAGCCCACCGCACCCGCCGGGGCACAGAACTACCCGGGCGAGGTCGTCGTGTCGGCGGACGGAGCCTTCGTCTACGTGACCAACCGCGGGCACAACAGCATCGCGATCTTCAGGACCAACGGCGCCGAGCTCGAGCCCGTTGGTACGCCAAGTTGCGGGGGCGACTGGCCGCGGCACTGCGCGTTCGACCCGAGCGGCCGGCTGCTGTTCGTCGCGAACCAGAAGTCGAACAACATCACGACGTTTTTGGTAGACCAAACGAGTGGCGGGCTGACCCAGGTCAGTGACTTCAGTACCCCGAGTCCGGTCTGCGTGAATGTTTGATCGTGCGCGAGCTCTTGCGGTTTTGTGGTGAGAGCGTTGTCATGGGATCGCCTTTCTCCGCCCCGAGAGGAGCCTCCCGCCCATGCTCAAAGTCCTCGCCGCGGCCGTCCTCGCAGCGTCGGTCACCCTCGTCCCAACAGCCTCAACACCTCAAGCGGCCACCCAGACCACCACCGACTGGCACGCAGGAACCCCACCCCTCACCACCCCCTGGACCGCCGACGTCTCCCCGACGAACGCGCTCCCGGACTACCCGCGCCCGCAGCTCACCCGCCCCGACTGGCGCAACCTCAACGGCCTCTGGGAATGGTCCGCCGCAACCCCCGGCGAGCAACCACCCTTCGGCCGCACCCTCGCCGATCAGGTCCTCGTCCCGTATCCGATCGAGTCCGCGCTCTCCGGCCTGCAGGAGCACGAGGACCGGATGTGGTACCGCCGCACCTTCACCGTCCCGGACAACTGGAAGGGCAAGCAGCTCCTGCTGCACTTCGGCGCGGTCGACTACGACGCCAAGGTCTGGGTCAACGGCCGGCAGGTCGCCACGCACCGCGGCGGGTACGACGGCTTCGACGTCGACGTCACCTCCGCGCTGCACGCCAAAGGCCCGCAGGAGCTGATCGTCTGGGCCGAGGACCTGACCGACGAGACGTACCAGCCGATCGGCAAGCAGCGTGAGGTCAGCGACCACGGCATCTTCTACCAGGGCAGCTCGGGCATCTGGCGGACCGTCTGGATGGAGCCGGTCAACGCCTCCTCGATCAGCCGCCTCCAGCTGACGCCCGACCTCCCGAACCAGTCCCTGAAGGTCACCGCCGAGACGACCGGTCCCGCAGGCCTCGACGTCGAAGTCACGGCGTACGACGGCCGCAAGGTCGCCGGTCAGGTGCGGGGCAAGGCGAACACCGAGCTCCGGCTGCCGATCCCGCACCCGAAGACCTGGTCGCCGGACAACCCGTTCCTCTACGACCTGAAGGTCCGGCTCGTCGATCGCGGCAAAATGGTAGACCAAATCGGTTCGTACGCCGGGATGCGGTCGGTCGGCCTGCAGAAAGGTGCCGACGGCAAGCTTCGGATGGCGCTGAACGGGAAGATCCTGTTCAACCTGTCAACACTCGACCAGGGGTTCTGGCCGGACGGCCTGAACACGGCGCCGACCGACGCGGCGCTCCGGTTCGATCTCGAGCAGCACAAGCGGCTCGGGTTCAACACGGTGCGCAAACACATCAAGGTCGAGCCGGATCGCTGGTACTACTGGGCCGACAAGCTGGGTCTGATGGTCTGGCAGGACATGCCGGCGTCGAAGACCGACCCGATGCCCGAGCCGTGGCGGACGCAGTTCAAGTCCGAGCTGCGCGAGATGGTCGAGGAGCACAAGAGCTTCACCTCGATCACCGTCTGGGTCCCGTTCAACGAGGGCTGGGGCGAGTGGGACCAGGCCGAGACCGGCCGGATCGCCGACTCCGTCAAGGCGCAGGACCCGTCCCGGTTGGTCAACGCGCACAGCGGCGTCAACTGCTGCAACTCCCACGGTGACTCCGGCCGCGGCGACCTGATCGACAACCATGCCTACCTCGGCCCGGCGACGACAGCACCGGCGGGTGAGAGAGCGGCGGTGGACGGCGAGCACGGCGGGTTCGGGTTGAAGGTGCCCGACCACATGTGGTTCGGCGACGGGTCGGCGTACGAGATGGAGCCTGACTCGGCGACGCTTACGCGACGGTACGTCGAGAACCAGAACGACGTCCTCAGGTCGGCTCGGCAGTGTGGGATCAGCGGATCGGTGTACACCCAGATCACCGATGTCGAAGGGGAGCTGAACGGCTTCTTCACCTACGACCGGCGGATCCCGAAGATGGACTTCGCCCAGGTCCGGACCGTCAACCAGGCGATCATCGCGGGCGCCGACGGAACCGGGACCGGCGTACCGAACCCAGGCCCGGGAACCCCTGGCGCCGACGGCATTCACTTCTATCCGCTGAACGGAACCGGAGAAGATGCCGTAGGCAACAACGACGCCACGCTCCAAGGTGGCGCAGTATTTGCCGAGGGCAAGAACGGCCAAGGCGTCGCACTCAACGGCGACAATCAGTTTGTCGACACCGGCGCCGCACTGCTCGACACGAGCGGTAACTACTCGGCCAGTGCGTGGGTGAAACTCGACAAGGTGGACGGCTCGTTCCAGACGTTCGTCAGCCAGGACGGCGCGCGGGACAGCGCGTTCTTCCTGCAGTACTCCGGCCAGGACCAGCGGTTCGCGATGAGCTTCCCGGGCATTCGGGCACTGGCGCCGACCAAGCCGAACCCGGGCCAGTGGTACCACGTCACTGGCGTCCGCGACGTCGTGAAGGGCGAACTGCGGCTGTACGTCGACGGCGCCCTGGTCGCCACCAAGGCCGCCTGCAGCCTGGACTCCGGTTCGACCGGCAACACGGTGATCGGACGGGCGAAGTTCGGCGGCAACCAGGTCGACTTCCTGGACGGAACGGTCGACCAGGTGCACCTGTACGACCGCGCTCTCACGGACGCGGAGGTGCGCACACTCTACGAATCCGGATCCTAGTTTCGAGATGCGAAAGTCTCGTAGAGAGCCGATCCTGTAGGTACCCAAGCCGACCAGCGGAGGTGAGTGCGATGCCCGCACCCAGCCAGGTGCTCGCGCCCCGCTCGACGGTCAGGTTCCGGCCGCCACGCTTCGGGCTCGGCGGTTCGCATCTCGGCGAACCCCCGGGCCCGGACGGTGACGCGGCAGCGGTCGCCACCGTGGACGCGGCGTACCAGGCCGGTATCCGCTTATTCGACAGCTCACCGGCGTACGGCGACTCCGAGCGGCGACTCGGTACGGCGTTGCAGCAGCGGCCCCGTGGTGAGTTCCTGGTCTCGACCAAGGTGCCCGCCGGGGCCGATCCGGAGGCATCGGTGCGCGCGAGTTCCGAGCGGCTCGGGCTCGCGGTCGATCTGGTGTTCGCCGAGGACGAGACGGCGTACCCGGTGCTCGATCGGATGCGGCGCGACGGTGCGATCAAAGCGGTCGGGACGGTGTCGGGGGAGTGGCGCGAGCTGGACCAGTTGGTGCGTGACGTCGAGTTGGACTGCGTGCTGCTGACCGCGCAGTACTCACTGCTCGACCGCTCGGCGACACCACTGCTGGACCGCTGCCTCGCACGCGGAGTGTCGGTGATCGTGTCCGGCGTCCTCAGCCCGCAGGTCATGCAGGCAGAGAAGCTCAGCGACCCGTTGGCCATCCAGGCCCGCCGGATCTCGGCGGTCTGTGAGCGGTACGGCGTCTCGCTGCCGCAGGCCGCGCTGGCGTACCCGAGCAGGCACTCCGCCGTGACCTCGGTGCTGATCGCGGCCTCGTCGCCGGCGGAGATCCGGGCCGACGCGGCACTCGTCCGGCAGCCCGTGCCGGAGCGGCTGTGGAACGACCCGGACTTCGTGGGCTTGCTAGACTCGGAGTAGGAGTTCGCCATTCCGCGGCTCCCCGGACGAGCGGCGCCGTACCCGGTCTGACAAGACGGCGCCTCACCCTCTTGGAAGGGGTTCGTCCTCATGCACGTTCTGGATGTTCTCGAGATCGTTGGCGCGCTCACGATTCTGGTCGCCTTCGCGGCGGCCCAGGCCGGTCGGTTGCAGCAGCGCACTGTCACCTATCAGCTGCTGAACCTGCTCGGCTCAGGAGTCCTCGCGGCGATCGCGGCCGTACAGCTGTCCTGGGGCTTCCTGCTGCTGGAGGGCAGCTGGGCAGTCATCAGCCTGATCGGGCTGATCGGCCTGCGCCGCGGCCGCCCGGCAGCGGCCCCGCAGCACTAGGAACCGCTAGCTCGAGCAGCGGCCCCGCAGCACTAGGGACCGCTAGAACTTGTCGCCGGGGTTCGTCGCCGTTGGGGGCGAACCCGTCGGTACCTCCGTCGGAGGAGTGCCGCCGGGGCTCGGCGATACCGTCGACGGGCCGCCGGTGCTCGGGCTCACGGACCCGGTGCCGGGCGGCGGTGTGGTCGGCGTGACCGTGACGGTCGTCGTGCCGGTCGGGGTCGGGATCACCGGCTCCGGCTCCAGCGGCTGGGCGTGCCGGAACAGCAGCCACGCCAGGAACACCGCGAGAGCCATGATCACGGCCATCGTCAACAGCGCCAGCGCCAGCGCCCACCGGGACGCCGGGCGCAGCGCCTCCGGCCATGGCAGCGGCCAGATGCGGAACAGGCCGGGGCGGCGGCGGTTCTCCCAGTAGTGCCGGAAATCCGGCCCACGCAGCTTCCCGATCTGGGGGACCCGGTCCATCAGTACCGAGGACAGGACGTCCTCGCCGCGGCGCTCGGCCAGCAGCCGCTCGTCGGACACGGCGCTCGACCCGTCGTCCTCCCGGATCGGGCCGACCGCGACCCACAGTGCGAGGTCGTCGTCATCGGAGTCGTTGTGTGCGAGGACGGCGTCTTCGGGGAGGTCGTCGACGGCATGCACGAACCGTTCCCGAGCCGCGGCGTCGTCGGCGGAGCCTTCGGCCATCATCGCGACCACGGCGGAGCGGCCGGAATCGTCCGTGGCGGCGTACAGGAATCCGGCAGCGTTGGCGCCGAGGCGGCCGCGGAGCCAGAACTCGCCGACCCGCGGCGGGTCCTCGGGCTGCAGCGGCAGGGCGTCCGGAATCTCCAGCGCAGGCCGCTCCTCCGGCGCATCCGCCGGCTGCACCTCAGGCTGGGAATCGGTCGCAGTCATCACCCCAATCCCACCACATCCCTGGTAGCACTGTCGCCACGGCCGCCACCGAGTTCCTTGAGCACCCACCAACCACGGATCCGGCACGGAGGTGGTCGGTGGGTGCTCAAAGTGCGCAGACCGGGCGGGATTTGGGTGGGCGGGGGAGGATTGGGAGGGATCCGGTGGGCCCTGCGGGTGCTGAACCCGGGGATCTGATGGAATGGCCGGTGTTGCGAAGTGGGGATTGACGGTGTTTGACATGGTCCGTGCGCGGGCCCCGGAAGGACAGGCATGACCGAAACCACGGTGCCGGCGGGAACGGTGGCCCAGCAGTCCCGGCTGATCGGCGAGGCCGTCGGCGAGGTCAAGCGGGTGATCGTCGGCCAGGAGCACATGGTCGAGACGCTGATGGTGTCACTGCTGGCCAAGGGTCACTGCCTGCTCGAGGGTGTTCCGGGCGTCGCCAAGACGCTCGCCGTGCGCACCTTCGCGAGCGTGGTCGGCGGCACGTTCGCCCGGATCCAGTTCACCCCCGACCTGGTCCCGTCCGACATCGTCGGCACCCGGATCTACCGGCAGACCCGTGAGACGTTCGACATCGAGCTCGGCCCGACGTTCGTGAACTTCGTGCTCGCCGACGAGGTCAACCGCGCGCCTGCCAAGGTGCAGTCCGCGATGCTGGAGCTGATGGCCGAGCGGCAGGTGTCGATCGGCGGCCAGACGTTCCCGATGCCGAAGCCGTTCATCGTGATCGCGACCCAGAACCCGATCGAGTCCGAAGGCGTGTACCCGCTGCCCGAGGCGCAGCGGGACCGGTTCCTGGTGAAGATCGACGTACCGCATCCGCGGGGGCACGAGGAGTTCGAGATCCTCCGCCGGATGAGTGTCGACCCGCCGGAGCCGCGGCAGGTGCTGAAGCCGGAGACGATCCTCGAGCTGCAGCGGTCCGCGGAGCAGGTCTTCGTGCACAACCTGGTCGCGGAGTACGCCGTACGCCTCGTCATGGCGACCCGGACGCCGACCGACTTCCACCTGCCTGACCTCGAACCGATCATCGAGCTCGGTGTCAGCCCGCGCGCCACGCTCGGCCTGATCTCGGCCGGTCGCGCACTCGCGTTGATCCACGGCCGCGACTACCTGCTGCCGAGCGACATCCAGACCGTCGCGCTGGACGTGATGGGCCACCGCCTCGGCCTCACCTTCGACGCGGTCGCGGACAACATCGACCCCCGGGCCGTGATCGAGCGCATCCTGGCGACTGTCCCGCCGCCCCAGCCGGTCTGGCGCGACGGCGCCGACGGCACCGGCCGCCCGGAGTTCGTCTAGTGCTCCGGGCCCGGGAGTGCTTGGTGCTTGCGACGCCCAGGCACGCACCTCACGGGACTAGCCGAGCATCCACGATGCTCCGCATCGAGGACGCTCGCCTAGCACCGCGATGCACGCACCTGACCGCCGCAACCACTCAAGCACTCCCAGGCCCGGAGCACTGATGCCAAACCGTCCCGATCCGCGAGTTGCGATGACGATCTCGCAGCTCGCTCCCGAGCGTGCGTTGCGGCGGCTGGAGCTGACCGTCGTACGGCGCCTCGAGGGCTACCTGCACGGGGAACATCTGGGCCTGCTCCCCGGGCCCGGGACCGAGCTCGCCGAGGCCCGTGAGTACCAGGTCGGTGACGACGTCCGGCGGATGGACTGGGCGGTCACCGCCCGGACCACGGTCCCGCACGTCCGCGACCTGATCGCGGACCGGGAGCTGGAGACCTGGGCGCTGGTCGACCTGTCCGGCTCAATGGACTTCGGTACGTCGACCCTCGAGAAGCGCGAGCTCGCGGTCGCGGCCGTCGCGACGGTCGGGTTCCTCACCCACCGGCTCGGCGACCGCTTCGGCGGGCTGATGCTCCGCGACTCGGCGCTGCGCCGCTGGCCGGCCCGGTCCGGGCGGCTCGCGCTCTACGGACTGCTGCGCGCGTTGCTCGCCGAACAGTTCGGCACCGACCAGGAGGCGCACCGTAGCGATCTGGCCGCGGCGCTGGAGTCGATGGCGCGGACGCAGCGCAAGCGCGGACTGCGGGTCATCGTCTCCGACTTCCTCACCCCCGAGGACGGCGAGGTGGCCAGCGGGATCGAGCCGTCCTGGGAGCGCGCGATGCGGAAGCTGACCGCGCAGCACCAGGTGCTGGCGGTCGAGATCGTCGACCCGCGCGAGCTCGAACTGCCGAACATCGGTGTGGTCACGATCGGTGACCCGGAGACCGGCGAGGTCCGCGAGATCGACACCCGGCGGCGCAAGGTCCGGGAGGCGTTCGGAGTGGCCGCGCTGGCGCAGCGGGAACGAACCAGGGCCGCCCTGCGTAGGGTAGGTGCGGGTCATCTCGTGCTGCGCACCGACCGTGACTGGGTCGCGGACACGGTGCGTTTCGTGCTCGCCTACCGGCACGTGGCGTCCCGCCTGCACCAACCGCCGAAGGGAGTGGCTCGCTGATGGAGTTCCTGTCTCCGGGGCGGTTGTGGTTCCTGTTACTTATCCCGCTGATCATCGCGGGATACATCTTTCTCCAGCACCGGCGCTCGCAGTACGCGCTGCGCTTCACCAACATCGCGCTGCTGGACCGGGTCGCGCCGCGGCGGCCGCAGTGGCGGCGGCATCTCGCGGTCGGGCTGGCGCTGGTGGCCGCGTTCACCTGCATCGTGGCGTTCGCGCAGCCGAAGGACAAGGTCAAGGTGCCGCGCGAGCGGGCCACGATCGTGGTCGCGATCGACGTCTCGCTGTCGATGATGGCCACCGACATCGACCCGAACCGGCTGGAAGCGGCGAAGAAGTCGGCGAAGAACTTCGTCAACCAGCTGCCGGGCAAGTTCAACGTCGCGCTGGTCAACTTCGCCGGTACGGCATCGATCATCGTGCCGCCGACCACCGACCGGGCGACGGTACTGCGCTCGATCGACGGGCTCGAACTGGCCGAGTCGACCGCGACCGGTGAGGGAATCTTCACCTCGCTGCAGGCGCTCACCCAGGTCCCGCCGGACCCCGAGCACCCGAACGAGCCCGCCCCGGCGCGGATCGTGCTGCTGTCCGACGGGAAGCGGACAGTCGGCCGGACCGCCCAGGAGGGCGCGCAGGCGGCGAAGGCGAAGAACACCCCGGTGTACACGATCTGTTTCGGCACCGACTCCGGCTTCATCGAGATGGACGGCATCCGGCAGCGCGTCCCACCGGACCGCACCGAACTGCGCTCGGTCGCCGAGATCAGCGGCGGCAAGGCGTACACCGCGGAGTCGGCCGGCGAGCTCGAGGACGTCTACAAGGACATCGGCTCCTCGGTCGGGTACGACGAGGTGGACAAGGAAGTCACCGCTCGGTACGCCGGGATCGCGATGCTCTTCACGCTCGCCGCGGCCGGCGCCTGTATCGCCCTCGCCACCCGGTTCCCGTGATCCAATAAGTAGACAGGCTACCCTTGGCGGCATGGGACTTCTCGGAACCGCCAAGGCAGTAGCCGCCGTTCCCTTCGAGCAGGTCGAGCCGCTGCTCACGGAGGACCGCTGCAAGGTGCTGCTCGGCCTCGACGGGGGGAACCCGGCGGGCGTCTCGGTGGACGCCGACCCGGCGGCCGCCACGATCGGCCTGCAGGGCCAGTTCTGGTACCGCGGCGAGTACACCTTCGCGCCGCACGCCGGCGGCACCGAGGTCACGTATCGCCTCGAGAACGTCTCCAGTTGGCCGGACCCCGTCATCGCCCTCTGGCAGCGCAAGACGGTCAAAGCCGTGCAGCGGGCCGCAGACTCGTACGCCGCCGCCCTGCCGGGCCGCGTCACCTGACCCCCGGTCGCGACACGACAGTGATGTGGTTGACACGGCGAGGTTACTGGTGTTTGTGGTAACAGTGGTGCAAGATGGTCAAGTGTTTCGCGGGTCATCTTGTGGTGCCCTGAGAGACTGAAGTAGAGAAACCAGTACGCCGAGATCGACGGACTGTTCGAGAACGCTGGGGAAGGCGCAGCTCGAGCACAGGAGGTCCCGGTGGCGACAACTCGTGGCGTTCTGTACGTCCACACGGTGCCGTCAGCGTTGTGCCCGCATGTCGAGTGGGCCGCGGGCGGCATCCTTGGCGTGCCCGTGAAACTGGACTGGACGCCGCAACCAGCGGCCCAGGGCACCTACCGGGCCGAACTGTCCTGGCAGGCTGAGGCCGGTACGGCGGCCAAGCTGGCGTCCGCGCTGCGCGGATGGCAGAAGCTGCGGTTCGAGGTCACCGAGGAGCCGAGCAACGGCGCCGAGGGCGAGCGGTACTCGTTCACCCCCGACCTCGGGATCTTCCACGCGACCACCGGCGTCCACGGCGACATCATGGTCCCGGAGGACCGGCTGAAGGCCGCGATGCTGAAGGCGGCCAGTGGCGAGGCCGACCTGACCGAAGAGGTCGAGCGGCTGCTCGGGCGTCCGTGGGACGACGAGCTGGAGCCGTTCCGGTACGCCGGTGACGGTGCGCCGGTGCGGTGGCTGCATCAGGTTGTCTGAGGCGATCCTGAGAACTTCAGAAGAAACCTATGAAGTCCGGAGACTTCCCCGAACTTTTCGATGAGACTGAGCATCAGACGTTGCACAGGGTGGGAGGGGCCGTGGCCGCTGGGCCACCGGGTGTCGGGACACCCCCGGTGGTTGTGAACAACAGCGGCCGCACCACGTGAAGGGCGCGAACCCCCAGGGTTCGCGCCCTTCGTGATGTCCGGCTAGAGCGGGATGTTCCCGTGCTGCCCGCGGGTCGGGCCGTCCGCTTCGGCCTTCGCCAGCGCGGTGGCCAGTGCGGTGCGGGTGCTGGTGGGTTCGACGACCTCGTCGACGACGCCGATCTCGCGGGCCCGATCGATGCCACCGGCAATCTTCTCGTGTTCGGCGGCGAGCTCGGCCTCGACCTGCGGGCGGAGCTCCGGGTCGACGTCGGCGAGCTTGCGCCGGTGCAGGACGCGGACGGCGGCGACCGCGCCCATCACGGCGACCTCGGCGCGCGGCCAAGCGAACACCCGCGTGGCTCCGAGCGACCGCGCATTCATCGCGATGTACGCCCCGCCGTACGTCTTCCGGGTCACCAGCGTCACCCGCGGTACGACGGCCTCCGCGAACGCGTGCAGCAGTTTGGCGCCCCGTCGTACGACGCCGTCCCACTCCTGACCGACACCCGGCAGATAGCCCGGTACGTCGACCAGCACGACCAAGGGAACGCCGAACGCGTCGCACATCCGGACGAAGCGGGAAGCCTTCTCCGCCGACAGGGCGTCCAGGCAGCCGCCGAGCCGGAGCGGGTTGTTGGCGATCACGCCGACTGTGCGCCCGCCGAGCCGGCCGAGCGTGGTGACGATGTTCGGCGCCCACCGCTGGTGCAGCTCGACGCCAGACTCTGCGTCGAGCACACCGCCGACCAGCGGATGCACGTCGTACGCGCGTTTCGCCGACTCCGGCAGGAACCCAGAAAGGTCGGTGTCCGGGATGTCGGTCGAGATCGTGCCCTGGTTGGCGAGCAGGTCGGCCAGCCGGCGCGCCTGCTCGAGCGCGGCCGCCTCGGAGTCGGTGGTGATGTGGACGACGCCGGACCGCCGGCCGTGCGGCTCGGGGCCACCGAGGCGCAGCATGTCGACGTCCTCGCCGGTGACCGAGCGGACCACGTCCGGCCCGGTGACGAAGATCCGGCCCTCCGGCCCGAGGACGACAACGTCAGTCAACGCGGGACCGTACGCCGCTCCGCCCGCCGCCGGCCCGAGCACGACGGAGATCTGCGGGATCTTCCCGGAGGCCTGTGTCATCGCGTAGAAGATCTTGCCGACCGCGTGCAGACTCAGCACGCCCTCGGCCAGCCGGGCGCCGCCGGAGTGCCACAGGCCGATGATCGGCACCTGCTCGGCGCGCGCGACGTCGTACGCCTCGACGACGACGTCGCAGCCCTCGTCGCCCATCGCGCCGCCCATCACGGTCGCGTCGGAGCAGAAGGCGATGACCGTCGCCCCGGCGATCGTCCCGCGAGCGGCGACCATCCCGGACAGGTTGTCCGGGGTGATCAGCTCCAGGCTGTCCGGGTCGAGCAGGTTGCGGAGCCGGGTGACCGGGTTGCGCGGGTCCTGCTCACGGGGCAGCTTGGCGGGTTTCGCCGGGGCGACGGTCATGGTGTCCTCCGAGGGTGGTGAAGGAACTGCACCGATCGAACGTGGTGAAGGAACTACACCGACTTGAACGCGATGGCGGCGTTGTGACCGCCGAAGCCGAACGAGTTGTTCAGTGCCGCGATGTCGCCCTCGGGCAGCTTGCGCTGCTCGGTCGCGACGTCGAGGTCGATCTGGTCGTCGAGCTTGTCCACGTTGATGGTGGGCGGCGACACCCGGTGGTGCAGGGCCAGCACCGTGGCGACCGACTCGACCGCGCCGGCGCCGCCGAGCAGGTGGCCGATCATCGACTTCGGCGCGGTCGCGATCGCGTGGTCCGCGTCCTTGCCGAGCGCCTGCCGGATCGCCAGTGACTCCGCGATGTCGCCCTGCGGGGTCGAGGTGGCGTGCGCGTTGATGTGGAAGATGTCGGCCGGGGTGAGGTCGCCCTCGGACAACGCCCGCTCCATCGCCCGCCGGGCACCCGAACCGGTCGGGTCGGGCTGTGCGATGTCGTGACCGTCGGCGGAGATCCCCGCGCCGGCGAGCTCGGCGTAGATCTTCGCCCCGCGCGCCTTGGCGTGCTCGTAGGACTCCAGGATCAGGACCCCGGCGCCCTCACCGAGCAGGAAGCCGTCGCGGTCCACGTCCCACGGACGCGACGCCCGCTCCGGCTCGTCGTTGCGCTTGCTGAGCGCCTGCATCATCCCGAACGCGGCCAGCGGCAGCGCCATGATCGCGCCCTCGGCGCCACCGGCGATGATCACGTCCGCGCGGCCGAGCCGGATCTGGTCAAGCCCCAGCCAGATCGCTTCGTTGCCGGAGGCACACGCCGACACCGGGGTGTGGACGGCGGCCTTCGCCCCGAACTCCAGGCCGACGTACGCCGCCGACGAGTTCGGCATCAGCATCGGGATCGCCAGCGGCGAGACCCGGCGCGGGTTGCTCTTAAGGGCGTCGTAGTTCGACAGGGTGGTGTGCAGGCCGCCGATCCCGGACGCGACCGCGACACCGAGGCGCTCCTTGTCCAGCCCGGAGTCCTCCAGGCCGGAGTCGGCCCAGGCCTCGCGGGCGGCGACCACGGCGAGTTGCGCCGTACGGTCGAGGCGGCGGGCCTTCACCCGCTCGATGACCTCGGTCGGGTCCACCGCGGCCGGTGCGGCGATCTGCACCGCCAGGGGCTGCACCCACTCGTCGGTCAGCCGCTTGGCACCGGAGCGCCCCGCCAGCAGACCTTCCCAGGAGCTGGCCACGTCGCCCCCGAGCGGGGTCGTGGCTCCGAGCCCAGTAATGACGACTCGGGTCTTCGACATGGTTACCTCATCCTTCACAAGAGCGATCTGCGGTTGGGAGCGAGGGGTGGGTACTGCGGGGTGCCGGTCTGGTGCTCATCGGACCGCCTCGCGCGAACGGGGGACCGATGAGCACCGGCCAGCACGGTGACGGGTCCGTCAGCCGTTCTGGGCGCGCTCGATGAACGCGACCGCGTCGCCGACGGTCTTCAGGTTCTTGACCTCGTCGTCGGGGATCTTCACGTCGAACTTCTCCTCGGCCGCGACCACGACCTCCACCATGGAGAGCGAGTCGACGTCGAGGTCGTCGGTGAAGGACTTGTCCAGCTGGACGTCCTCGACCGGGATGCCGGCGATCTCGTTCACGATCTCGGCGAGGTTGGAACGGATCTCTTCGGTGCTGGCCATTCTCTGGTTCCCTTTCGGATTTCTGCTGGCTCGTGACAGCCGGGTGCAGCCACCTGAGCTGCCCCGGACAACTATGGACTACTGCTTGTTACGGCAGCCGGATCACCTGGGCGGCGTACACCAGCCCGGCGCCGAAGCCGATGATCAGTGCGAGGTCGCCACTCTTGGCCTCGCCGTTGTCGCGCATGGCACTGATCGCGAGCGGGATCGACGCCGCCGAGGTGTTCCCCTGGCGCTCGATGTCGCGTGCGACCTTGACGTGTTCGGGCAGCTTGAGCGCCCGGCGCATCGCGTCGGTGATCCGCATGTTCGCCTGGTGCGGCACGAACAGGTCGAGCTGCTCCGCCTTCACGCCGGCGACGTCCAGCGCCTGCTGCGCGGTCTTGGCCATCTCGAACGACGCCCACCGGAACACCGGGTTGCCGTCCATCGTCAGGTGCGGCCAGTTGTAGGTGCCGAACACCTCCTGCCAGGACTCGCGCTGGCTGATCACCTGGTGCTGCGTGCCGTCCGAACCCCACACCACCGGGCCGATCCCCGGCTCGTCGGTCGGACCGACCACCGCTGCACCGGCGCCGTCGGCGAAGATGAACGCCGTACCGCGGTCGGTCCGGTCGGTGATGTCGCTGAGTCGCTCGACGCCGATCGCCAGTACGTACTTCGCGCTGCCGCCGCGGACCAGGTCGTTGGCCATCGCGATCCCGTAGCAGAAGCCCGCGCAGGCCGCCGAGATGTCGAACGCGGCCGCCGTCGGGGCGCCGACCTGGACGGCGATCTGGGTCGCGATCGCCGGCGTCTGGTACAGGTGCGTGACGGTGGCGACGATCACGCAGCCGATGTCGGCCGGGTCGATACCGGACTCCGCGAGCGCTTCCTTCGCGGCGTTCACCGACATCATCAGCACGGTCTCGTCGTCGTCGGCCCAGCGGCGTTCCTTGATCCCGGACCGGGTCTGGATCCACTCGTCGCTGGAGTCGATCTGCTCGAGGATCTCCGAGTTCGGTACGACGCGCCGCGGTCGGTACGACCCGATCCCGAGAATCCCGGCGTACTGCGCACCTGTCGACGGTGTGATCATGCGGTTCCTCCGGCGGGGTGCAGGCGGACGAGCGGCTGGCCCGGGGCGACCGGGTCGCCTTCTTCGACGAGCCATTCGACGACGATGCCGCCGTGCGGCGCGGTGACCGCGACCTCGTCACGCAGGCTCGCCACCTTCGCGACGACCTCGCCCGCGGCGACGGTGTCACCGGAGTCCCGGCGTACGTCGACCTCGCGGGTGAAGGTGCCCTTGATCGGGGCGACCAGCAGCCGCCACGTGGGGGAGGCGTCGATCTCGGACGGGCTGCCGTGCTTCTCGGCGAACGCGCGGGCGTCGTCGAGCTGGTCCGGCGTCTTCAGCGCGAACGTCTCGACACCCTTCAGGGCGCGCCGCGCGATCCCGGTCAGGGTGCCGGCCGGCGGCAGTTCGAGGATGCCGGTGACCTCGAGGTCGGACATCGTCTGCATGCACAGGTCCCAGCGGACCGGGGCGTTCACCTGGTTGACGAGCCGCTGCAGGACCTCGCGGCCGTCGTGGACGACGTGGCCGTCCCGGTTCGAGATCAGGCGGGTCCGCGGGTCGTGAGTGCTGATCGCGGTCGCGTACTTCGCGAGCGTCTGGACCGCGGGCTCCATGTGGCTGGTGTGGAACGCGCCGGCGACCGACAGCGGGATCAGCCGGGCCTTGGCCGGCGGGTCGGCGGCCAGCGCCTCGAGCTGCTCGACGGTGCCGGCGGCAACGATCTGGCCGGGGCCGTTGTCGTTGGCCGGGGTCAGGCCGTGCTCGGCGAGCTTGGCGAGGACCTCCTCGCGGTCGCCGCCGAGGACGGCGGTCATCGAGGTCGGCGTCAGCGCGGCCGCGGCGGCCATCGCCTTGCCGCGCTCACGGACCATGACCATCGCCTGCTCGGCGGTCAGTACGCCGGTGCCGGCCGCGGCGGCGAGCTCACCGACGCTGTGACCGGCGACCGCGCCGACCTGGGCGAAGGCGTCGGCCGGGTGCGGGAACACCGCCAGCGCGGCCAGCATGCTGGACGCGACCAGCAGCGGCTGCGCGATCGCGGTGTCGCGGATCGTGTCCGCGTCAGCCTGGGTGCCGTAGTGGGCGAGGTCGAGACCGGCGACCGCGGAGAGCCAGTTCAGCCGGCTCTCGAACACGGGATCCGCCAGCCACGGCTCGAGGAATCCTGGAGTCTGGGCACCCTGACCGGGCGCGGCGATGACGAGCACGTGACAACTCTCCCTCAGCCGGACCCGCCGTGAGCCGAAGGGCGAGCACGAATTCTTCGGGGCCGGTTTGTAGAGATCCTACAAAACCGTGCTGCCCGGCTCGGGATTGAGCAGGCGACCCAAGGTCAGTGCGACACGGACTGTGAAAGCGTCGCGGGGATCCAGCGGGTTGTACCCCGTGAGGTCCGCCACACGCTTCAGCCGGTACCGCACGGTGTTGGCGTGGATGAACATCGCCCGGGCCGTCGCCTCGATCGAACCACCGGAGTCCAGGTACGCCGAGACCGTGTCCAGGAGCACGCCATCGCCCACGGTGAGCGGGCCGTAGACCTCTGTCGCGAGCTGCCGACGAGCGTGACCGTCTCCGGAGAGTGACCGCTCGGGAAGTAGTTCGTCGGCCTGTACCGGCCGCGGGGCACCCGGCCACGCGGCCGCCGCTCGCAGACCCGCGACGGCGGCCCGCGCCGAGGTCACGGCCGACATCAGGTCCTTCACGACCGGTCCGACGACGATCGGACCGGGTCCGAACCAGCGCGCGAGCTTTTGTACGATCTCGACAGGTTTGCTCGTACCGCCGAGTACGACGACCAGGCGGTCGCCCTGAATCGCGCACAGAGCGTCAGCACCCGCCTCCCGCGCGGCGTGCCGGACCATGTCCGCCACGTTCGAGGTGTTGTTGCCGGTTTGCGGGACCTCCGCGGCTTGGGCCCGCCCGACGACCACGGCGACCTCCGCGGATCCCGTCGTACCGGCGGCTCCGGTCCAGCCGAGGGCGGAGGCCCGCGAGCGGACCGATTCGTCGGCCTCGCCGCGGATCACCGAGTCGACGAGCAGCGCCTCAAGACGGGCGTCCCAAGCGCCGCGCATCTCGGCGGCCTGCGCGTAGACGGTCGCGGCGGCGAACGCGACCTCGCGCGCGTAGCGCTGCATCGCCTCGTGCACGACCGGTACGTCGTCCGGCGGTAGCAGGGTGCCGATGGTGTTCTCGATGGTCTCGATCGTGGTGCGGACCAGGTCGACGGTCTGGTGCAGCGAGATCACCCGGGTGAACTCGCGCGGCGCGGAGCCGAAGATCCGGGTCGGCATCGAGGAGTGCGCCTCGGGGTCGCGGAACCACTCGACGAACGCCGAGATCCCGGACTGCGCGACCAGTCCGATCCAGGACCGGTCCTGCGCGGACAGCTGGGCGAACCACGGGAGCTTGGCGTCCATCGCCGCCATCGCGGCCGTGGCCAGCGCACCGGTTGCGCCCTGCAACCGCTCCGCCCGCGCCAGATGCTCCTTGGTCGCCACGTCCAGACCATAAACCCCGGATCCCCAGGCCATCACAATCGCCGGTTCCCGGCGGGTCCCCGCGGACGCCGGGTTCGCCGGCCGGATTGTGATGGCCTGGGGGTCCGCGCTGCCATGATGGGCGTATGACCGACAAGGCGGGTGTGGACGACGCCATCGCGGCGCTGCGGGCGATCGGGTACTACCTCGAGCGCGACCAGCAGCCGACGCACCGGGTGAAGGCGTACCGGCGCGCGGCCGACACCATCGCCGCCCTGCCGCCGACCGAGGTGCGGGCGCGGCGCCGGGCCGGGACGTTGACCGAGCTCGCCGGGATCGGGCCGAAGACCGAGGCGGTCATCGTCGAGGCGATGGACGGCGCGACACCGTCGTACCTGGTGAAGCTGGAGGAAGCGGCGGGGGCGCTGACGACCGCCGGCCAGGAGTTGCGGGGCGCGTTGCGGGCGGATCTGCATCTGCACTCGGAGTGGTCCGACGGCGGCAGCCCGATCGAGGAGATGGCGCGGACGGCGCACCGGCTCGGGCACCAGTACATCGCGCTCACCGATCACTCGCCGCGGCTGACCGTCGCGAACGGGTTGTCGCGGGAGCGGCGGCTGCAGCAGATCGAGGTCGTTGCCGAACTCAACAAGAAGCTGAATGACGAGCTGGACGGTTTCACGATCCTGAACGGGATCGAGGTCGACATCAACGAGGACGGCACGCTGGACTGCGACACCGAGATCGTGGCCCGGCTCGACGTGGTGGTCGCGAGCGTGCACTCCAAGCTGCGGATGGCCTCCGAACCGATGACCGAACGGATGGTCCGCGCGATCGCGAACCCGCACGTGGACATCCTCGGCCACTGCACCGGCCGCCTGATCACCGGCGGTCGCGGCACCCGGCCCGAGTCCGAGTTCGACCCCGAGGTGGTGTTCGAGGCCTGCCGCCAGTTCGGTACGGCGGTCGAGATCAACTCCCGCCCCGAACGCCTGGACCCACCGAAGCGCCTGCTGGCGATGGCCGTGGAGATGGACTGCCTGTTCTCCATCGACACCGACGCCCACGCCCCCGGCCAACTCGACTGGCAGGTCTACGGCTGCGAACGCGCCGAAGACCGCGGCGTCACCCCGGACCGGGTCATCAACACCTGGGACCAGCAACAACTCCTGGAATGGACGTCATCGTGAGCGATCTGGACAAGCACCCGGCGGAAGTTGTCGGTACTGGGGACTGTGAAGGGCCCGCGCTGGAGATGCTCGAGGGGCGGGAGGTTGTGCTGGGGCGGTCGACGACTGTGCGGCGGTTGTTGCCGAACAAGGATCGGCGGATGGTCGGTGCGTGGTGCTTCGTGGATCACTACGGACCGGACGACCTGACCCGGAGGGTCGACTCGTACGGCGTACCGGGGGCGAGCGGGATGCTTGTTCCGCCGCACCCGCACACGAGCCTGCAGACCGTGAGTTGGTTGTTCGAGGGGGAGATCGAGCACCGGGACAGCGTCGGCTCGCATGCTCTCGTCCGGCCGGGGGAGCTCAACATCATGACGGCAGGCCCCGGGATCGCGCACTCCGAGGTCTCCACGCCGGACGCCCCGCCGATGCTGCACGGCGCGCAACTGTGGGTCGCTCTCCCGGACGACGTCCGTACGACGACCCCGCCCGCCTTCAACGCGTACGCCGACCTGCCGAAGCTCGACCTCGACGGCGCGAAGGTGACGGTGATGATCGGCACCGTCGCCGGTGTCACGTCGCCCGCACCGGCGTACACGCCGCTGGTCGGCGCCGACGTCACCGTCGAAGCCGGCCGCACCCTGACGCTCCCGTTGATCCCGTCCAACGAGTACGCCGTCCTCGTGGTCGACGGATCGTTGCGCGTCGGAGACCTGACGCCGGGGTTCGGCGAGATGGCCTACCTCGGCGCCGGCCGGGACGCGATCGATCTGGTTGCCTCGGACAACGGTGTGCGGTTCCTGCTGCTCGGCGGTGAACCGTTCGAGGAAGAGCTCGTGATGTGGTGGAACTTCATCGGCCGCAGTCACGAGGAGATCGTCGCCGCGCGGGACGCCTGGCAGGCCGCGATCGCCGCTGAGGGGAACGACCGTTTCCCGATGGTCCCGGGCTACGACGGCGACCCGCTCCCGGCGCCGCCGCTGCCGGCGACCACGCTCAGACCCCGGCCACGCTCTCGGTGACGGGTTGGAGTGACACACCGCGGCGGCGGTAGTACGCCCAGGTGAGGACGAGCAGTGCCGGGCCCCAGAGGTTCAGGGGTGCGTAGCAGGCGAACATCAGTACCTTCCATCCCGTGCCGGCGAACGGGATGAAGTGGTCGGTCCAGGCGTCCCGGAACCCGTACGTCCAGATCGCGATCAGCGACAGCGCGCCCAGGGTGGCAGGCACGATCGCCGCGTAGGGGTGGACGCGGCGGCCGCCGATGAACGGGATCCAGCGCGGAGCGACCTCGCCCCAGCGGCTGACCAGACCCAGCGCGGTGAGGGCGACGAGTTCGGAGAAGATCGTCAGCGAGACGACGTACACCTTGGCGCCCACGCCGCCGAGGTCGGCGGGGTTGCCGTTGTCGTCGAACATGCCCATCGACGATCCGAAGACCAGCCCGAGTCGCCACAGGCCGGACGGCAGGGTCAGGAACGGGATGACATGAGCCAGGCGGTACGCCCAGCGGGGGACAGGACGCTCGGTGGTAGTCACCCCAAGAGCATCCGGTCACGCGACCCCGCCGCACCTCACCCGCAGGAGTGAACCCGCTCCCTCCGGAGAGCGTTCAGCTCCGCGGCACCGCCATCAGTGCGGGTCCGTCCTCCTCCGCGGACAGCACGACCTTGCGCAGCAGCTTCGTCAGCGTCTCGCGTTCGCGCTCAGACAGCGGCTGCAGCAGTGTGTGCTCGGCGTCGGCCTGCGAATCGATCGCCGCCTCCCAGACCCGTTGGCCCTCGGGGGTCAGGACGACGACCACGCTGCGCCGGTCGGTCACGTCGCGGCTGCGCTCGACCAGGCCGGCGCGGGTCAGCCGATCGAGACGGTTGGTGAGGGTCGCCGGATGGGTGTCGAGCGCGATCGCCAACGCGGTCGGCGCCACCCGGTACGGCGGCCCGGCTGCTCGCAGCTGCCACAGGACGTCGTACTCCCAGGCGCGCAGGCCGTGCTCCTCGAGTGCCTCGGCCCGCCGATGCTGCAGATGCCGGACCAGCATCTGCATCCGGGTCACGATGCCCTCGACGCTGTCGTCGAGGTCGGGTACTTCGGCCCGCCAGTACGCGATGTGCCGATCGATCGAGTCCTCCGCCACGAGCAGGAGACTACTACGAATCCATATACTATGGTTTCGTAGTAAATGAGGAGGCGATGCCATGCTCGAGCTGACCGGCCGGATCGACGAGGGAGTGGTCGACAGCCAGGTGCTGCGCGGCAATCCACTGAACGATCCGCACCAGCGACCGATCTGGGTCCAGACCCCGCCCGGGTACGACGGCAGCACCCGGCGCTACCCGGTCGTCTACCTGCTCCTCGGGTACGGCGGAACGCTGCCGCTGTGGCGCAACCGGATGCCGTTCCGGCGACCGGTCCCCGAACTGATCGACTCGCTCTTCAGCAGTGGCGGGGCCCCGCCGATGATCGTGGTCTACGTCGACGCGTTCACGAAGTACGGCGGGAGTCAGTACGTCGATTCGCCGGGCACCGGCCGCTATCACTCGTACCTGTGCGACGAGGTGGTCCCGTGGGTCGACGCCCGCTACCGGACGCTTGCCGACCGCAACTATCGGGCGATCGCCGGCAAGTCGAGCGGCGGGCTCGGCGCGATGATCACGCCGATGCTCCGGCCGGACCTGTTCGGCGCCTTCGCGTCGCATTCGGGTGACGCGCTGTCCGAGGCGCAGTACATCCCGCACTTTCTCTGGGCGGCTCGCCAGTTGCGGGCCTACGACGGGGACATCATGCGCTGGTGGTCGGACTTCACCGAGCGGGTCGCGTTCACCAAGGCCGAGGACGAGCGGCTGCTGGAGCTGCTCGGCGTCTCGGCCTGCTTCTCACCCGACCCGTACGGTACGCCGCGGCTGCCGTTCGACCCCCAGACCGGCGCGCTCCGGCCGGAGGTCTGGGCGCGCTGGCTGCGGTGGGACCCGGTCCGGATGGCGCCGGACCACGCCGAGGCCCTCTGTTCCCAGCGGGCGATCTGGATCGACGCCGGGACCAGTGACGAGTGGTTCCTGGACCTCGGTGCCGAGGCGTTCCGCCGAACGCTGACCGACGTCGGTGTCTCCGCCGACGCCGTCCATTTCGAGCTTTTCGACGGCGGTCATCGCGCCGTCGAGTATCGCCACCCGCTCGCGATCGCCTGGCTGGCCGACCGCCTCACGGACTAGATCGCCGCACAGCTCAGAGCAGGTCGTGGTCGTGGGCGTACGCCACGGCGGCCGTTCGGGACGGTACGTCGAGTTTCGCGAAGATGTCGGTGGGGCCGCGTCGGACAGAATGCGCAACTCGCCCCAGGGCGCGACTACGAGGTTTGTCGTACGTCGGTGTGCCGGCGGATCCACGGCGCGAACGCATACACGGCGACCGCGACCACGATCGTGACGATCGCCAGCCCGCCGAAGTACGCGGTGTCGGAGGCGCCCTCGGTGGCTTGCACGAGCTGGGCGGTGATCGCCTGACCGGCGGCCGGCGCGAGGAACCAGAGAGCCATCATCTGGCTGAGGAACGCCCGCGGCGCCAGCACCGTGGTCGCGGCGAGCCCGACGGGGGACAGGAACAGCTCGCCGAGGGTCTGGATCACGTACACGCCGACCAGCCACAGCGGTGACGCGAGGTTGTCCCCGGCGACCGACGACGCGAGCGCCATCACCGCGAACGAGATCCCGGCGAGCAGCAGGCCGGTGGCGAACTTCTGCCCGATCGACGGGCCCCGGTCGCCGAGTTTGATCCAGATCACCGCGAACACCGGCGCCAGCACGATGATCGAGAACGGGTTCACCGACTGGAAGAACTCCGGCGAGATCTCGATCCCGAACAGGTGCAGGTCGGTCCGGTCGGCGGCGAACGAGGTCAGCGTCGTCGCCGCCTGCTCGAACAGCATGAAGAACAGCATCGCGGCGATGAACAGCGGGACGTACGCGCGCACCCGCTGCTTCTCCACCGGTGTCACCAGCGGGCTCCGGAGCAGCATCACGAAGTACGCGATCGGGGCCAGGAAGCACAGGTACGAGATCGCGTCCACGACCGGCTTCGGGCCGATGCCGCCGGAGCGCCAGGCCGACCACGCGAACACCACCGCGAGCAGCGCCAGTACCGCGACCGTGACCCGCACCATCGTTGGCCGGTCCTCGGCAGTCAGTGGGTTCGGCGGGGTGTCGCCGCGTCCGTGCAGCGTCCGCCGGCCGAGCAGGTAGGCGATCAGCGCGAGCGTCATCCCGACCGCGGCGGCCGCGAACGCGACGTGGAACCCGAATTCGCGGCGCAAGAACCCGACCACGAACGGCGCCGTGAACGACCCGATGTTGATCCCCATGTAGAAGATCGAGAACGCCGAGTCGCGGCGCTTGTCGCCGTCTTCGTACAGCGTGCCGACCATCGTCGACACGTTGGGCTTCAGCAGACCCGTGCCAAGGGCAACCAACGCGATCCCGGCGTACGCCGGTCCGGTGGCGGGCAGCGCGAGACACACGTGGCCGGCGACGATCACGGACCCGCCGTACAGGACCGTGCGGCGGGCGCCGAAGACGCGGTCGGCGAACCAGCCGCCGAGCACCGAGAGCAGGTAAACCGACGCGCCGTAGATCGACACCACGGCCTGGCCGAGCGACTCGCCGAGGCCGAGACCGTGCGCCTTGTCGGTCAGGTACAGCAGCAGGATCGCGCGCATCCCGTAGTAGCTGAACCGCTCCCACAGTTCGGTGGTGAACAGCGTCATCAAGCCGCGCGGATGACCGAGGAAGGTCTTCTCCCCGCTGGTCTGTTGCGATACGGACACGCTCGACTACTCCCCGTGAGATCGGACTGCCGGTCCGACCGTAGCAACAGAAGGTCACGCCGACGTGTAGACCCCATCCAGCGGGTGATTCAGAGGGTGATCCAGTACCTGCGGGCGCGGCCCAGCCAGGTGTCTCGGATGTCCTCGAGCACCCCGCCGTTGCGCTCGATCGTCCGCGCTGACGCGACGTTGGTGTCGTCGCACGTCACCAGCACGCGGTCCATCCCGCGCCCCCGCGCCCGCTCCACCGCGGCTCCCAGCGCCCACGTCGCCACCCCGCGACCACGAGCCGACGGGCGGACGCCGTACCCGATGTGCCCGCCGCCCTCGAGCAGGCGGTCGTTGAGCCGGTGCCGGAGACTGATCGCGCCGAGGTACGTCCCGCCCTCGACGACCCACCAGTACGACGCGTGCACCCGGCCGGCCTCGATCTCGCGGGTCTCGTCGGACTGCTCGCGCAACCGCCCGACCCACGTCGCGAAACCGTCGAGCGTGCTCAGGTCGCTCGCCTCCCACACCCCGGCGCCGTCCTGGTGGACGCCGTCCCACTCGGCCGCCGACTCCAGCCAGGAGTCCCGCAGGTCAACGGTCGGATCGATCAGTTCGAACATGTCGCCGAGCCTAGAACGGTCACGGGCCGCCCACCGTGAGGTGAGCGGCCCGTGGCCGAGGCGATCCGGGACTCAGGCCCCGGCGCCCTCCTGCTTCACGCCGGCGACCGCGGTCGGGTCGTCGATGCGGTACTTGCGGGCCGCCTCGGCGGCGACCTCCGGCTTCACGTCACCGCGCTTGGCGAGGATCTCCAGCGTGGCGACCACGATCGACTCGGCGTCGACGTGGAAGTGCCGCCGCGCCGCCGCCCGGGTGTCGGCCAGACCCCAACCGTCGGTACCGAGCGAGGTGTAGTCGTTCGGCACCCAGCGGGAGATCTGGTCCTGCACCGCGCGCATGAAGTCGCTGACGGCAACGACCGGACCCTTGGTGTCCTTCAGTTGCTCGGTGATGAACGGCACCTGCTCCGGCTCGTCCGGGTGCAGCAGGCTGTGCTCCTCGGCCGCGATCGCGTTCCGGCGCAGCTCGTTCCACGAGGTCACGGACCAGATGTCCGCGGCCACCGAGTACTCCTCAGCGAGGATCTGCTGGGCCTTGACCACCCACGGCAGCGCGACACCGGAGCCGAGCAGCTGGACCCGCGGCGCGTCGTCGCCGTCCGCGGTCTGACCCTCGTTGAAGCGGTACATGCCCTTCAGCAGGGCCGCGACGTCGAGGTTCTCCGGCTCGGCCGGCTGCGCCACCGGCTCGTTGTAGACCGTCAGGTAGTAGAAGACGTCCTCGCCGAACGGCTTGGCGTCGTCCAGACCGTAGCCGTACATCCGGCGCAGGCCGTCCTTGACGATGTACGCGACCTCGTAGGCGAAGCCCGGGTCGTAGTGCACCGCCGCCGGGTTCGTGGAGGCGAGCAGCGGCGAGTGACCGTCCGCGTGCTGCAGTCCCTCACCCGTCAGCGTCGTACGCCCGGCGGTCGCGCCGACCAGGAAGCCCCGGCCGAGCTGGTCGCCGAGCGCCCAGAGCGAGTCACCGGTCCGCTGGAAGCCGAACATCGAGTAGAAGATGTAGAACGGGATCATCGGCTCGCCGTGCGTCGCGTACGACGTACCGGCGGCGATCATCGAGCCCATCGCACCGGCTTCGCTGATGCCCTCGTGCAGCAGCTGACCCTGCTCGGACTCCTTGTAGGACAGCAGCAGGTTGCGGTCGACGGCCTCGTACTGCTGCCCGTGCGGCGAGTAGATCTTCGCCGTCGGGAACATCGAGTCCATACCGAACGTGCGGTACTCGTCCGGGGCGATCGGGACGATCCGGTCGCCGATCTCCGGGTCCTTCATCAGGTCGCGGAACAGCCGCACCAGCGCCATCGTGGTCGCCACCGGCTGGTTGCTGCCCTTGCTCAGCGGCTTGTAGACCGCGTCGCCCGGCAGTGTCAGCGAGGTCTTCGGCGCGACCCGGCGCTCCGGCAGCGAACCACCGAGCTGCTTACGCCGCTCCATCATGTACTGGTACTCCGGCGAGTCGGTGCCGGGGTGGAAGTACGGCGGGTTGTACGCGTCCTCGAGGTCCTTGTCCTCGATCGGCAGGTACAGCCGGTCGCGGAACGCTTTCAGGTCCTCCGAGGTCAGCTTCTTCATCTGGTGGGTCGCGTTCCGGCCCTCCAGCGCCTCGATCGTCCAGCCCTTGATGGTCTGGGCGAGGATCACGGTCGGCTGCCCGACGTGCTCGGTCGCGCTCTTGAACGCGGCGTACACCTTGCGGTAGTCGTGACCGCCGCGGGGCAGCTTGCGCAGCTCCTCGTCGGACAGGCCGCTGACCATCTGGCGCAGCCGCGCGTCGCCGCCGAAGAAGTTGTTCCGGATGTACTCACCGGATTCCACGGAGTACGTCTGGAACTGGCCGTCCGGCGTGCTGTTCATCTTGTTCAGCAGCGCGCCGTCGTGGTCCTGGGCCAGCAGGCTGTCCCACTCGCGGCCCCAGATCACCTTGATGACGTTCCAGCCGGCGCCGCGGAAGTACGCCTCCAGCTCCTGGATGACCTTGCCGTTGCCACGGACCGGTCCGTCCAGCTGCTGCAGGTTGCAGTTGATCACGAAGGTGAGGTTGTCGAGCTCCTCGCGCGCGGCCAGGCCGATCGCGCCGAGCGACTCCGGCTCACCCATCTCGCCGTCACCGAGGAACGCCCAGACGTGCTGCTGGCTGGTGTCCTTGATGCCGCGGTTGTGCAGGTACCGGTTGAAGCGCGCCTGGTAGATCGAGTTCAGCGCGGCGAGCCCCATCGAGACCGTCGGGAACTCCCAGAAGTCCGGCATCAACCGCGGGTGCGGGTACGACGACAGGCCGTTGTGCGGCCCGCGCGACACCTCCTGGCGGAAACCGTCCAGTGCGTCCGCGCTCAACCGGCCCTCGAGGAAGGCGCGCGCGTACATACCGGGGGAGGCGTGCCCCTGGATGAAGATCTGGTCGCCACCGCCGGGATGGTCCTTGCCCCGGAAGAAGTGGTTGAAACCGACCTCGTACAGGCTGGCGGCCGACTGGTAGGTGGCGATGTGACCGCCGACCTCCAGGCCCTTGCGGTTCGCCTTGCTCACCATCACCGCGGCGTTCCACCGGATGAAGGCCCGGATCCGGCGCTCGATGTGCTCGTCGCCGGGGAACCAGGGCTCCCGCTCGGGTGGAATCGAGTTGATGTAGTCGGTGCTCCGCAGTGCGGGCACTCCGACCTGTCGCTCCCGGGCTCGTTCGATCAGCTTGAGCATCAGGTAGCGCGCTCGCGCCTTGCCCCGTTCGTCCAGGACGGCGTCGAGCGATTCGACCCATTCACGCGTCTCGTCAGGGTCGATGTCGGGGAGCTGGGTGGGCATCCCCTCGGTGATGATGGCTGGTGGTTCGTGTCCGGAAGCCACGGTGTCCTGCCGTTCTCTCTGGTTGTGTTCACCCGCAATCCTGTCACCTGTTCGGAATGCGTTCTACTTCGCCTTCCCAGAAGGCTCCATTCCGGCTCGCCAGGCGTGATGCCAGCGGACACGCCCGGTACCCGGCACGCGCATACCGGACACGTCACGGAACCCTGGTGCATACTTGCGCGACGCGGTACGTCACGATGGACTATCGCTAGTTGAGTGGCTTTGACACCTACCCCCGGGCAAGCGGGGACCACGGAGGAGGACACGTGAGCGCGACCGCGGATCACGCGGACGGCAAGAGCGGAGTGCCGAACATGGCGTCCCGGCTGGGCCTGGAGGCCGGCTGGGTCGTGCAGGAGATCGGGTACGACGACGACTGCGACGACGACCTGCGTGATGCGATCCGGGCCATCACCGGAGAGGACTTCGCCGGTGAGGACACCGATGAGGTCGTGGACGCAGTCCTGCTCTGGTTCCGTGAGGACGACGGCGACCTGGTCGACGCGTTCTTCGACATCCTGACCGACCTGAAGGCCGGTGGCGTGGTGTGGCTGCTGACCCCCAAGGTCGGCCGCGACGGCTACGTGGAGACCAGCGACATCACCGAGGCCGCACCGGTCGCGGGGCTGGCCACCACGAGCACGCTGAGCGTCACCGACGACTGGTCGGCCACCAAGTTGGTGGTTCCGAAGTCCGGTCGCCGCGGGTGACGGTCCCGGCTGCGGGCAGCCGGGCACCCGACTTCAGCACACGGAACCAGTACGGCGAACAGGTCCGGTTGAGCGACTACGCCGGCCACCGGGACGTCGTACTGGTTTTCTATCCCTATGCGTTCAGTCAGGTCTGCACGAGTGAGCTGGCCGAACTCCGCGACCGGCCGGACCTGCTGGCCGCCGCGGAGTTCCTGGCGATCTCGTGCGACCCGATGTTCACACTCCGGGCGTACGCCGACGCACAGCGGCTGGATTTCGGTCTCCTGACCGATTTCTGGCCACATGGTGCGATCGCGTCGTCCTACGGCGTCCTCGACCCCACCCAAGGCTGCGCCCGCCGAGGCACCTTTGTCATAGACCAAACCGGCCTCATCCGCTGGTCAGTCGTCAACCCAATCGCAGAGGCCCGCAACCCAGACGACTACGCAACAGCCTTGGCAAGTTTGAGGCCAGACCTCAGGTAGACTCCTGCGGTCGCTGGATCCGGGCGAATAGCTCAGCGGTAGAGCGCTTCCCTTACAAGGAAGATGTCGGGGGTTCGATCCCCTCTTCGCCCACCCCTATTTCTTTCCGAACACGGCCTTGACCAGGCGGTCGAGGGCTGGGGGGAAGATCTCCAGGAGGTTGACGTCGGCGTCGGCCATGGTGATGGCGGCGGTAAGGGTCTTGGTGCCGTCGGCGGTGCTGTACATCAGGGCGCCGTACCCGCCGGGGGCGCTGCCGTTGTGGTGGTAGAGGGTCTGGCCGTCGACGTCCTGCTTGAACAGGCCCAGGCCGTAGTTCAGCGGTCCGCTCTTCGGCTCCGGGGTACGCATCTCGGCCAGCAGGTCGGCGGGGATCAGCTTGCCGGCCTGGAGTGCGGAGGCGAACAGGTGCAGGTCGCGGGTGGTCGAGAGCATGCTTCCGGCGGCGAACAGAAGTGACGGGTTCTGCTCGGTGACGTCGACGACCTTCCACTCCTCGCCGTCCTGGTAGCGGAAGTAGCCGTGCGAGTGCGACCCGGGGATGTCGGTCCGATCACCCGGCTGGATGGTGCCCGTCAGGCCGAGCGGCTCGATGATGCGGCTCTGCAGTTCCTCGGACAGGGTGCGACCGGTGACCGCCTCGATCACCAGCGCTGCGACGGTGTAGTTGGTGTTCGAGTAGCTCCACTCGGCGCCCGGCTCGAAACGGGCCGGCTTGGCGAGCGCGAACTCGACCAGCTCGTCCGGCGTGTAGCCCTGCAGGCGGTTGTCGGCCCACTCCTTGCCGGTCGCGGGGAGGCCCATGACGACGGTGCCGTCCGGGTAGTACTCACCGGTGTAGTTGAACAGCCCGCTCGTGTGGTTCAGCAGCATCCGCAGTGTGATCCGCGGGTCCAGCTCGAACCGGAGCAGGTGACCGGCCACCGGGCCGTCCAGCTCGAGCTTGCCTTCGGCCACCAGTTGCAGCGCGATCGTCGAGACGAACGTCTTGGTCACGCTGCCGACCCGGAACTGACCGTCCATCGGCGGCTGCTCGGTCTGCCCGATCTCGCGGATCCCGGCAGTACGCACCCACTCGCCGTGCTCGTCGTGCACCCGCAGCTCGAGACCGCCGAACCCCGCGTCGACAAACTCCTGCACGGCCTTCTGCAGCTCAGCCCGGTTCTGCTCGACGGTGCCGTGGTCCGGGGACTGGATCGACATGTTTCGTACTCCTCATTCGGTGGTCTTGCTGACGTCGACAACACTCCCCGGGAGCCCTGACATGGGACCGCCACAGCGCTGACGCGGCGTGACGACGAGCAGCTGGTACGCCGCTCGCGGGCCGCTGATCGGGCACGGGTGCACGGCTTTCGTACGGCGCGTATCGGAACCCGCCGTCACTCGTTGGAAGCATGTCGGCGGTACCAGGGTTCCTGCCGGAATTCTTAACCTTCGGCTGGTGAGAACGGACTCCTCCAGGGCGGGTCGCGGCTGGTAGGGTTCACGGCTGTCGGTCGGCGCGATGACGCACCGGGTGCCCCCGGTCGCGGCATGGTTCCGGCAGGTGGAAAACGGGGCTGCTGTCGGTGTGAAGTGAGGCGGGTCTGCCCAGAACCCGCTCCGTCCAGTTGGGGAGGCACGTGTCCGTGGGTCGCCAACCGGCCGGCGTCTTCCCGCGTCCCGTCGTACTCACGGGTGAGTCTCTGCTGGTGGTGGCATCGGCGTGAGAAGTGGTGCGGACCGGCCGGCGATCTCCACCGGGCCGGCGTTGATGATTCCTGCTGGCTACCCCCGCGACCTGCCGAGCGCGTTGCTCCGGGCGGCGCGTGACTACGGCAGCGCCGGCGTCGTCGAGATCGGGCCGGACGGGCGCGAGACCAAGCTCGATTTCCCGACGTTGCTCGAACTGGCCGCGCGGATCCTCGCCGGCTTGCGCGCGAACGGCGTACGGGCCGGTGATCCCGCGGTCGTGCACTGCACGGAGCCTGTCGGCTTCTTCGCGGCATTCTGGGCCTGCACGCTCGGTGGCATCCGGCCGCTGCTCGTCGCGCCGCACCCGGCCGGCGACCGTACCGAGGAGGGCCGCGAGCGGCTCCGCAAGATCACCGACCTGCTCGGCTGGACGGTGCTGATCGGCCGCCCGTCGGATCTGCCGAACGACCTCGGCCTGCCGGTTCTCGACCCGGACGCGATGGCGGGGCATGAGCCGACGTCCGACTTCCATCGACCGGCGGCGGACGACGTCGCCGTACTGATGCTGTCGTCCGGGACCACGGGCGCGCCGAAGATGGTGCAGCTGACGCACCGCGGGCTGGTCGAGTTCGCGGCCGGTACGCCGGCGATGCTGCCGGTGCGGCCCGGTCAGACGACGCTGAACTGGCTCCCGCTGGATCGCAGCGGCGCGTTCCTGCTGTACCACCTGCTGCCGGTGTTCACGGGGTGCACGAACATCCACGTGAACGCCGACTGGGTGCTGGCGAATCCGCTGCGCTGGCTGGACCTGATGGACCAGCACCGGGTGAACCACTCGTGGTCGCCGAACTTCGGGTACCGGCTCACCACCCAGGCGATCGCGGGCGAGCCGGACCGGCATTGGGACCTGTCAGCGCTGCGCAGTCTGGTCAGCGGCGGCGAGCAGATCACGGTGCCGGTGGTGTCGGAGTTCCTGCGGGTGACGAACCGGTTCGGCGTGGTGCCGGAGACGTTCGTCGCGGCGTGGGGGATGACCGAGACGGTCACCGGGATCACGTTCGCCCGGCCTGGCCTGACGCCGAACGTGCACCGCGTACGCATCCCACCGACCGGTGTTGTCGAGTGGGTCGACCAGCGCCCGTCCTCCGGCAAGGTCGCGGTCGCACGCCCGGGCAAGCCGCGGACCGAGGCGCCTGGCGTCCTCAGCCTGGTGTCGGTGGGCGCGCCTGCTCCCGGTACGACGGTGCGCATCGTCGCACCGAACGGCGCCGTACTGCCCGAGGGCCGGATCGGTCAGCTGCAGGTCGCGTCCGCGCGCGTCACGCCCGGGTACCTCGGCAATCTCGAGGCTGACCGCGCCGCGTTCCCGGTCGGCAACTGGCCGGCCCGCAAGTGGCTCGCGACCGGCGACCAGGGCTTCATCACCGGCGGCCAGGTCGTCATCACCGGCCGCGACAGCGAACGCATCATCCTGTCCGGCAAGCTCCACTACGCCCACGACATCGAGTCCGTCGCCGCCACGGTGGTCGGCGCCGAACACGGCCTGCTCGCCGCCTGCGGCGTCGCCGACGAGGTCACCGGTACCGACCGCCTGGTCGTCTTCTACGCCCTGACCCCGGACTCCGTCCCCGGCATGGACCAGGCCATCCGCAGCCTGATCCAGACCCGCCTCGGCCTGCCCGCCGAGGTCGTCGGCGTACCGCGCCGCGACTTCCCGACCACCCCCAGCGGCAAGATCCTCCGCCCCCTGCTCAAACAACGCTGGCTCGAAGGCACCCTGGAACACCAGACCGCCCCCCACGTCGAACCAGCCGGCGCCACCTCCAGCTCCGGCCCCACCGGCCAGGGCCCGTCAACCACCCCCGAAACCACCCCGTACGCCGACGAGGACGCCTCCGAACGCACCACCGAACTCCCAGTGGTCCGCCTCGCCTGGAAACGCGAACTCCAACAATCCATCCCCACACCCCCCGAACGCCCCACCCTCCGAACCACCCCGGACCCCGCCCCGGCGACCCCGGAGTCCGCACCGTCTGCCTCCGAGCCCCCTCAGGCTGCCCCGGAGTCCGAGTCGGTTGCCCCGGAGTCCGCACCATCGATCTCGGAATCCGCGCGACTTGCCTCGGAGCCCGCGCCATCGTCTGAGCCCACACGCTCTTCCGAGCCCGCGTCGGCTTCCGAGCTCGCGTCGCCCTCTCAGCTCGCACCGCCGTCCGAGCCCTCGCGCCCGTCCGACTCGACGCCGTCCTCTGGGCCCGCGCCACTGTCAGATGCGACGCCGGACTCTGCAGTCACACCTGACTCTGCGCCCGCGGCTGACTCTGATGATTCCAAGGCGCCAACGGCCGCCTCCGCGCCGTCGCCCGGCCACGAGCTGACCTCAAGACCACCCGCCTCCGCAACGCCCATCACGTTGGCGCCAGCCCGCCCTCCGGCACCCACCGCTGAGGCCACCGAGCAGGCAGCGGACACTGCGGAGACCGACGCAGCATCCAGAGGAACCACAACCGACGTACCCGATTCCAACCTGCAAACGGCTGACAAGACTGAGCCGACCGCAGACGACGAAGCAGACACCGTCGAACTGCAACGGGTACCAACGCACCCCGAGCCTGCCCAGCCGACCGTCAGCTCCAAGACAACCGACGTCCGCCGCCAGTACGCCGCTCCGCCAGCGCCGGCCAACGACTCGGACGACTCGCCTGCAGGCCAAGGCCCAGCAGACACCTCTGCCGACCCCAAGCCCGTCAAGGCCACCGCCCCCTCAACTAGCGCGGACCTTCACGACAACCACGCCCCAACCACCATCAACGCGACCGCCGTAGCGGTGCCTGAGGCAACCACCGACGCAACTGCGGATGAGGGTGCCGACGCAACCACTGACGCCCCCGACGATGCGGTCGATGCGACAAACGCCGAGGTAGCCGCCGACGCCAGCGCGGACAAGGCTGCCGAAGCAACTGAGGACCTCGCCGCTGCGGACGGGACTCCAGAGACCGCAGCGGACGATGCCACCGACGCCGAGCCAACGGCTAACGCGGCCGCCGACGGGACCACCGACGCCACCGCGGGCACGGCGGCAGATGCAACGGCTGACGCAGAGGCAACCGCCGATGGCACCGACCTGCGTGCCGATGGGAACTCGGTCACGACCTCTGACGCAACGGCCGACGCTGTCGCCGAGCCGAGCGCTGACGACACCGACACGCGTACTGACGCATCCGTCGACGCCACCCCGGTCACGGCGGCTGACGCAGATGCTGAGGCGAGCGCCACAGCTATCGACGCGCGTTCCGATGGGACCGCAGACGCCGCTGATGAGGCGGTGACCATCGCGTCGGCAGAACCGACCGACGACGCCACTGACACCACCGAGGACACGAACGCCGACGCAGCTGCTGACGCGACCGACGACGGCACTGACACCACCGCGGATACGACCGTCGACGTAGGTGAAGGACCGACGGTTGGCGTGGCTGCAGGTACGACCGGTGGGGCTGCCGAGGTCACTGATACGGCTGACGACGAGAGCGCTGAAGTAGCTGGGGATGAGGCCATTGCGTCGCCGATCGTTGCCGACGGCACCGTTTCGGAGAGCACCGCCTCTGACGACTCCGAGGACTCAGAAGACACGACGTCCGTTGACGATTCCTCCGGGCAGGTCTACGACGGTGAAGCCCCGGCATCGGAGACGGCAGCATCTGCGGACCTGGCGTCGGTGCAGAAGTCGGGCTCCGAGGAGACCGACGGCGAGACCGAGCAGGCTGGCCGTACGGTCGCCGGCGAGGCGGTTTCCGGCGACGAGACCCTCGGGGACGGTGCGTCTCAGGAGACGGCTGACGAGGCCGACGGCGAGGCGGTCGACACCACCGACGACGGGACGTCCGACAGCGCCGACGGCGGGACGTCCGACAGCGCCGACGACGAGAAAGCCGGCGCGCTCGGCGACGCCGCCGCTGCAGTTGAGCCGGTGGTCGCTGGCGCTGCAGTCTCGGGTGATGTGGCATCCGCTGCTGTGGCCTCGGCTGACGTTGCGTCTGGCGAGACGGATGCGGATGGCGAGGTCGTTGGCGGGATCGACACCGAGGTCGCGGCTGTTGAAGGCGCGGTTGCTGGCGGTGTGATCTCCGGTAGTGACGCGGCTGGCGAGGTCGATGGCCAGGTTGAGCTGGCTGAGCAGACGGCGTCTGGCGACGCGGGCTCCCCGGACGTTGCTTCTGGCGACGCTGGCGGTGAGGCCGGCGATGTGGTCGTGGCGGGCGAGGCTGGCTCCGAGGATGCGGGCTCCGGTGACGTGAGCTCGGACGGCGCCGATGTCGTGAGCTCGGTCGGTGCGGGCGTGGAATCGGATGGTGCCGAGGGCGTTGGCTCGGACGGTGCCGAGGATGACTTTGAGACGACTGAGCTTCCGGCTATCTCGGTACCGGTGAGCACGGCGGCGTCTGCAGCGGACGACTCGTCGGGCGACGAGGTTGAGTCGGCGGGCACGGCGCCTGTTGGAGCCGAGCAGACGCAGGTCGTGGAGGATGGCGCGGCGTCTGGCGAGGTTGGCGGCGCGGCGTCCGCGGGTGGCGTGGACGACGTACCGCTGCCGTCGGATGCCGATGACGCGGAGTCGGTAGAGGCTGCTGGAGTTGAGTCCGCGCGGGTTGTGGGGGATGGCGCTGAGTCCGCGGGCGTGGACGGCGGACCGGCGGTATCGGATGCCGTTGAGGCGGAGACTGCTGGAGTTGGGTCGTCGCGGGTCGTCGAGGATGGCGCTGGCTCCGCGGGTGGTGGGGACGACGTACCTGAGGCTGTTGAGGCCGCAGATGCGGTCGAGTCGGATGTTGTGGCGGGTGGGGCTGCGGCTGGCTCGGTCGTGGAGCGGCGGGCTGCGGCTGAGGTTGTGCTGGCTGCCTCGGTTGTTGATGTGTTTGCGGCGGGTGGAGACGGCGGTGTGCCGGCGCTGGTCGAGGGCAGTGCTGATGAGTCGGTAGCTGGCGCGGAGTCTGTCGGGGAGACGGCTGCTGGTCGGTTGGCGGCTGCGGATGGTGCGGGCGAGGATGCGCCGGCTGCTGGGGTTGAGGTGGCGGCGGAGGAATCGACGGCGGCGGTCTCGGCTGACGTGCAGGTGAAGAACCTTGCACGGGTCGCAGAGGCCGAGCAGGTCGCAGAGTCCGAGCAGACCGCGGACGTCGAGCCGGTCGCGGATGTTGAGCCGGTCGCGGATGTTGAGCCGGCTGCGGACGCTGAGCAGGCTGAGGACGCCAAGCAGGCTGAGGACGTTGAGCAGGGCGAAGACGTTGAGCGGGCTGAGGACGTCGAGCAGGTCGAGAACGTCGAGCAGTCCGAGGGGGCTGGGGACGTTGCGGGCGCTGGGGTTGCGAAGGGTGGGGAGCCTGCTGGGCAGGGGATGAAAGCTGGGCAGGTTGCTAATCCTGCTCGGGTTGCTAGTGGTGGGCGGGTTGTTGGGCCTGGGCGGGGGGAGAAGGGGGCGCCGGGTGCCTCTCGGCGGGCTGGGGTTGTGGTGGAGCCCGTGGCTGTGGTGGGGGTGGCCGGGCGGTTCCCAGGGGCGGAGACGCTGGAGGCGTTTTGGGACAACCTGGTCGGGGGAGTGGAGAGCGTTCGGCGTGGGGTGCCGGAGGCGGGGGACGGGGTTGTCTCCGTCAGTGGGGTGCTGGATCACGTCGAGTCGTTCGATGCGAAGTTCTTCGGGTTGAGCGACCGCGAGGCCGAGCTGATGGAGCCGGCGCAGCGGTTGTTCCTCGAGGTGTGTCACCAGGCGCTGGAGCACGGCGGGTACGCCGGTACGACGAGCCGGGTCGGTGTGTTCGCGGGCTCGGGGATGAATCTGTACAACCGGCAGCACCAGTCGCGGGACTCGCTCGCGACCCGGGTTGCGTACCGGTTGGGGCTGACCGGGCCGGCGATCGGTGTGCAGTCGGCGTGGTCGTCGTCGCTGGTCGCGGTGCATCTGGCGTGCCAGGCGTTGCGATCGGGGGACGCGGATCTCGCGCTCGCCGGCGCCGCCGCCGTACAGGTGCCGCAGGCAACTAGTTATCACCCGGCGCCGGGGTCGATCCTGTCGCCGACCGGGCACGTCCGGGCGTTCGCCGCGGACGCCGACGGCACCGTGGGCGGGAACGGCGTCGCCGCGGTGCTGCTGAAGCGGCTCGACCAGGCGCTGGCCGACGGTGACACCGTGTACGCCGTGATCCGCGGTACGGCGGTCAGCAACGCCGACGCACCGCCTGCTCACCAGGCCGACCTGATCGGGCGCGCGCTCGAGCGGGCCGGGTTCGACGCGGACTCGCTCAGCTACATCGAGGCGAACGGGATCGGCAGCCCGACCGCCGACGCCGCCGAGGTGAAGGCGCTGACGGCCGCGCTTCGTCGGCAGACCGACAAGGTCGGGTTCTGCGCGCTCGGATCGGTGAAGTCGAACATCGGCCACCTGGACAGTGCCGCCGGGATGGCAGGCCTGATCAAGACGATCCTGATGCTGCAGCACCGAACGCTGGTGCCGACGATCAACTACACCGAGCCGAACCCGGCGCTCGCCCTCGACGGCAGCCCGTTCGTCGTCAACACCGAGGTGCGCGACTGGGAAGCGGGTACGACCCTCCGCGCCGGCGTCAGCGCCCTGGACGCGGGCGGGACCAACGCGCACGTGATCCTCGAGGAAGCGCCGCGCCAGATCCGCCGCGGTGACGACGGCCCCGTCGTACTGCCGCTGTCCGCACCCGACCCGGACGCGCTCGCGGATCTGGTCGAGCTGTACCGCACCGACCTCGGCCACGGCACCGGCCACCGCCTCATCGATCTCGCCGGTACGGCGGCCCTCGGGCGGCCCGCGCATCGGCACCGGATCGCGGTCGCCGGTGCGACGGAGTCCGAGCTCGTCGATGCGCTCGGCTCCGCGCAGGCGACCGAGATCCCGCGTGGTGGGCCCGGCCCGCTCGGGTACGCGTTCACCGGGCAGGGCGCCGCACGGCGTGGCATGGCCGCTGGGCTCGCGGCTCGTTTCCCAGTGTTCCGCTCGGTGCTTGACGAGTGCGACCGCGTCTATCACGAGGAGACCGGCGGCAGCCTGCTCGAGCTCCTGCTCACCCCGGCCGGTACGGCGGAGGGCGTGTGGCCGACCGAGACGGCGCAGCCCGCGCTGTTCGCGTTCGAGCTCGCCCTGGCGCGCCTTTGGCAGTCGTTCGGCGTGCAGCCTGCGCTGGTCGTCGGCCACAGCGTCGGTGAGTACGCCGCTCTGTGCGTTGCTGGTGCGCTCTCGCTCGCGGACGGCGTACGCCTGACTGCGAAGCGCGGCGAGCTGATGCAGCGCGGCACGGTACCGGGCGCGATGGTTGCCGTCCGCGCCGACGCCGACCGCGTTCGGGAGATCGCCCGGACCGCCGGCGTGGAGGTTGCCGCTGGCAACGGTCCGCAGTCGTTCGTGCTGACCGGGTCCGAGGTGATCGTTGGCCAGCTCGCGGCGCAGTTGGACCAGCTGGAGGTCGCGTGGCAGCGGTTGGACGTCGACCGGGCGTTCCACAGTTCGTTGGTCGACCCGATACTGTCGGACTTCGCGGAGATCGTTCGCGAGATCACGCTGAAGCCGCTGCGGACGCCGATGGTGTCGAGCTGGTCGGGTGACCTGCTCGAATCCGGGACAGTGCTGGACAGCGACTACCTGGTCGGTCAGCTGCGGCAGCCGGTGCTGTTCGGTGACGCGGTCGAGGCAGTCACCGCCGCCGGGTGCCGGCGGTTCCTCGAGCTCGGGCCGGACGCCGTACTGAGTCCCGCCGGTCGCCGGATCGCGCCGAACAGCACGTGGATCCCGGCGCAGCGTCTCGGCCAGGACCCGGTGCTCGCGACCATGAACGGTCTCGCCGAGCTGTACGAGCAGGGCGCCGAGATCGCGTGGGCGAAGGTCTACGCGGACGGTGGCCGGGTCCCGTTGCCGACGTACCCGTTCCGGCGGGTGCACCACCCGGTCGACCCGTCGGTGACGGTGCACAGCGGCCCGGGTACGGCGATGCTCGTGGAGACCACGCAGCGCACGCAGCCGAACCCGTTCGAGCGCGCCGCGCGGGCGCAGGCCGTGGTGTTCGAGCCGCCGTCGAACGCGGCGGTGAAGCGGATCCCGCTCGACCCGCCGGAGCCGGTCGCGGGCGATCTGGTCGGGACGATTGACGATGGCGTGGACGACGGGGAGCGGTCGCCGTTCGCGTTGCCCGCCGAGACGCATCAGATCGATGCGGATTACCTGGCGCAGGCGGGGTCGCTGTCGGGTGACGCGATGTCGGCGGAGCGGTACCGCGAGTCGCTGGACGTCGTACTGGACATCACTTGCGAGGTTCACAACCTCGACCCGTACGACCTGACTGTGGATCACACGTTTGCCGAGCTGGGGGCGACGCCGGCGTCGATGGCGCCGGTGATCGACGAGCTGAACAGCCGCTTCGAGGTGGAGCTGGCGCCGGACGACCTGTTCCTCAGCTACACCACGCCACACAAACTCGCGACCGCCGTCGCCGTCCTAACCGCCGAGCCGGAGCCCGAGCCCGAGCAGCCGACGGGGGCCGCGGGGGATGAGGCCGCAGCGGACGGGGTCGCCGAGGGCGACGTTGCCAAGGACGAGGTCGCCGAGCACGAGGTCGCCAAGGACGAGGAGTCGTCTGACGAGCGACGGTCCCAGGTGCAGGCGTCCGACGAGCAAGAGTCCGAGGCGCAGGCATCCAAGGCGCAGGCATCCAAGGAGCAAGGCTCGAAGGAGCAGGTTTCCGAGGGGCGGACGTCCGAGCAGGAGATGTCCGAGGGGCAGGTGTCCGACGAGCGCGGTTCCGAGGAGCCGGATGCGCGTGCTGCGCTGGCTGTTCTTGGTACCGGGCTTGCCGAGCTGGCGGCGAAGGTCGATGAGGCCGCCGCGGCGACCAGCGAGGCCGAGCTGCCGGGCAGCGGGATGGCGGCGCTCATGTCCCAGCAGCTCCGAGTCGCCGGCCAACTGGTCGATGGCGTCACCAAGCTGATGCGCGAACAGCTCGCCCTACTCGTCGAGCCGACCGAACAACCAGCCGACGACCCGCGGAGCGACGGCGCAGACCAGGCCGATGGCGCGGACGCCGGTGGCGACGCGGACCCGGCCGGTGGTGAAGCGGGCCGATCTGGTGAACGCGCGGACCTGGCTGGCGACGACGCTGACGCCGCCGGTGACGAAGCGGACGTAGCTGGTGACGGCACGGACCCGGCCGGTGGCGCGGACGCCGCCGACGATGCCGACCTGGCCGGTGACGAAACAGGCCGCTCCGGTGAGGGCGCGAACCTGGCTGATGGCTCCGGTGCTGACGCCGGTGACGACGCGGACCTGGCCGGTGACGACGCTGACTCCGCCGACGTCGACCCGGCTGACGTGGACACAGCCGACGTTGAGTCGGCGGGCGCGGACTCGGTGGACGTGGATGCGGTCGGCGTGGACTCGGTTGACGGGGACCGGGCAGGTGTGGATTCAGCGGGCGTGGACTCGGCCGACGCAGTTTCAGCGGCCGTTGATTCGGCCGACGCAGATTCAGCGGCCGTTGATTCGGCCGACGCAGATTCAGCGGCCGTTGACTCGGCCGACGCGGACTCAACCGACGTGGACTCGGCTGGCGTGGACTCGGGTGACGGGGACTCGGCGGAGACCTGGGTTGGTGACGAGGGGCGCGGGTCTCGCGGTGCGGCGGAGGCGGGCCCGGATGATGGGGCGCGGCGGCGGGAGTTTGCGTACTGGCAGCAGGTCCTGGCTGGTGCCGAACCGTTGGTGCTCCCCGCGGATCGGGTTCGTGCTGCCGGTGACGACGATGTCGCCTCGGTGAAGCAGGAGCTCGACGAGGAGCTCGGGGACGCGGTTTTCGCGTACAGCCGGGAGCGCAAGCTCAGTCCGGTGATGACGATGCTCGCCGCGGTCGCGACCGTGCTCGGCCGGTTCGCGGCGCAGGACGACGTGACGATCGGCTCGGCGCTGATCCGGCCGAAGGGTGACACGTCGACCGACCCGCGCCGCCCGTTGCCGTTGCGGATCGACCTGTCCGGCGAGCCTGACCTCGGCGAGCTCACGCAGCGGATCCGCGACCTCACCACGGCCGCGTTCGAGCACGCCGGTACCGATCTGGCCATCCTCGAGCGGGACCCGCTGTTCCAGATCCTGGTCGACTTCGAGGACGGCGACGACGAACTGCCCGCGACGGTCGACCTGCGGTTCCGGCTCACGCATCACGGCGCCGGCATCACCTGTACGGCGGACTACCGGTCCGCACTGTTCGAGCAGCGCACGATCGAGCGCCTGCTCGACTACCTGGCCGAAGTGTTGCGCAGGGCAACTACCCGCCCGAACCTCCGGCTGCCCGAACTCACCCTGCCGATCGAGTCCGACTTGGAAGCACTCCGCGAGCTGGAGGCGGATGCCACCCCCGCCGGTCCGGTCGGCCGGGTACGCCGGGACGCGGTCGTCGCCGGTGAACTCAGCGGACTGCACACCCTGTTCGAGCAGCAGGTAGCCCGGACGCCGGACGCGATCGCCCTGATTCAGGGTGAGCGCGAGCTGACGTACGCCGAGCTGGACCGCCGCGCGAACGCAGTCGCCTGGCAGCTGGTCGATCTGGGCGTGAAGCCGGGTCAGCTGGTCGCCGTCCGTGTCGCGCGGGGCACCGAGATGGTCGTCGCCGTGCTCGCAGTCCTGAAGTCCGGTGCGGCGTACCTTCCGCTGGATCCCGGCGTACCGGAGTCTCGGTGGGCGTTCATGGTGCAGGACGCGGCGACGGTGGCGCTCGTCGGTGACGACGCCGCGCTCGCGGACCGGCTCGGTCTGCGGCTGGTTCCGGTGGCGGCGCTCGACGGTGACGCGCGGGCGCGGCAGGCGCCGCCGGTGCGGGCCGCGGCGGACGACATCGCGTACTGCATCTACACCTCCGGCTCGACGGGGAACCCGAAGGGCGTCGTGGTCCCGCACCGTGGCCCGGTGAACCTGGTCCGGCACTACCTGCGGACCCGGTCGTCGCTGCGGACACTGCAGTGGACCTCGTTCGGGTTCGACGTGCATGTCCAGGAGATGTTCACGACGCTGGCGTCCGGTGCCGCGCTGGTGCTGATCGGCGAGGACGACCGGTACGACCCGGATGCCGTCGTCGCGGCGCTCCGTGACCACGGGGTCGAGCGGCTGTTCATGGCGTTCAGCCCGCTGACCGCGCTGCTGGCCACGATGCGGCGGCTGCCCGAGCTGCCCGCGCTGCGGGAGATCGTCGCGGGTGGTGAGGCGATGGTGCTGACGCACAAGGTGCGCGACTTCCTCGACGCGCACCCGGAGTGCCGGCTGTTCAACGAGTACGGGCCGGCCGAGGCATCGATCGTGACCACGATCCACGAGGTCGACCCGGCCGAGGACCGGCCGTCGATCGGGCGGCCGATCGACGGGGTCGTCGTACGGCTGCTGGACGCCGCGCTGCGGCCGGTTCCGATCGGTGCAGTCGGCGAGATCCACCTCGGTGGTGCCGCCGTTGCGCAGGGTTACATCGGGCGGCCGGACGAGACCGAGCACGCGTTCGTCGCGGACCCGGGACACCCGGGCGCGCGGCTGTACCGCAGCCGGGACCTCGGTCGCTGGCGCGCCGATGGCACCTTGGAGTACCTCGGCCGCGCGGACGACCAGGTGAAGATTCGCGGTCACCGGGTGGAGCCCGGCGAGACCGAGCACGTGCTCGCGGACCAGGCCGGTGTGGTCGACGCGGTCGTGGTGGCCTGCTCTGACCCGGCCGGTGACACCTGCCTGATCGGGTACGTCGTTCTGGAGGACAGCGATCCCGCCGTACTGGCGCGGCTGATGCTCGACCTGGGCAAGGAACTGCCGATCTACCTGGTGCCGGCGGACCTGATCCCGATCGAGGAACTCCCGCTCGACGACAACGGCCGGCTCGATCGTGCCCGGCTGCCCGAGCCGGAGTGGCTCAGGCCTTGACCGGCTGGGCAGGGTCCGGGCCCAGATCATCCGATCTGCACCGTGGGCGGGGATCACGCCGGTAGCAGCCCCCCTGCGACCACCTCCGCCGTCCACGATGCAGAGCTCGCTCGATCCCATCCCTCCGAGAGATCGAACGCTGCCGAGTCGATCGGACGGCGCCGGATGTGTTCTGGTTCCTGCCTGGTGCGGACCTGCGGGTTCACACGATTGCGGCGGGAGAGTGCCCTCGCCCGCCGCTCACGTGTGCCGGTTGATCCGAAGCCCCCTCCGATCAACCATTGCCGACCGTTCCGAGCCCCCCTCGACCGGTCGGGGATGACGGTGCCCCCACCCCATCCATCCGTTGCATCGCGTGGAATGCGGCAGTCGTTACACAGATTCCTGAGATTCGTAAAAATTGAGCAAAGATGCGCGAGAGTGCGCTTTCCCTGCCACAAGACCAGGCAAAAGATCAGGCAGGCCTGTCCAAGGATCTGAACAGGCCTGCCCGAGGGTCTGAAGAGTCGAGCTCAGGCGAGGGCGGCCCAGGCCTGGTGGGCGGCGCCGAGCAGGCCGGCGTTGTCCAGCTGCGCGGGTTCCACGGTCAGCTCGGTCACGAACGGCAGCTGCGCCAGCCGCTTGACCCACGCCTGCACCGGGTCGAAGAGCACCGGCCCGGCCTTCGCAACACCGCCGCCGATCACGACCGTCGTCAGGTCGACGGTCACCGCGGTAGCGACGATCCCGGCGGCCAGCGCCTGCGCGCCGTCGTCGAACGCCGCCAGGGCGAGCTCGTCCCCGGCCGCCGCGTCCGCCGCCAGCACTTCGGCGTCCACGTCCTCGTCCGCCCGCCAGCCGTTGCGCTGCGCGCGGGCGACCATCCGCGGGCCGCTCGCGTACGCCTCGACACAGCCGTACGACCCGCAGGCGCACGCCTCGCCGTCCTGGTCGACCACGACGTGACCGATGTGCGCGGCGTTGCCGGACTGCCCGATCAACGGCCTGCCGTCGACCACCAGACCGCCGCCGACGCCGGTCGACACCACGATCCCGAGGAGGGTCTTCGCGTCCCGCCCGGCGCCGCTCCAGTACTCACCGAGCGCGAAACAGTGCCCGTCGAGCCCGAGCGCCACCGGTACGTCGCCGGTCAGTTCGCGGACCCGGTCGACCAGCGGGAAGTTGCGCCAGCCGACGATGTTCACCGGTGACACCAGGCCGTGCTGCTGGTCGAGCGGACCGGCGGAGCCGATCCCGACGGCGAGGGGAGTGGCGTCGCCGCGGACGCGGGTGATCAGCTCACCGAGCGCGGCGAACACCTGGTCGGCGCCGCCGGGTGGGGTGCGGATCCGGTCACCGGTGAGAATCGTGCCGTCGGCAGACACCAGAGCGGCGGCCATCTTCGTGCCGCCGATGTCGATTCCCAGCACGGTTTCCCGCGCGGTCGTTGCGTCGTCGCTCATCATCCCCCCGTCAGGGCGGTCAAGGTCGGGAGACAACGTTATCCGTAGTCGGCCAGAACAGACAGGGGTCATCCAAAGTAATCCGGGCAAACCCGCAGGAAGACGGCAGTTAACTGCCATGACAGCCCTTGACAACGATACCCCTCAAGGCCGTATGAGGCGGCTAATTATTAGCTGTCCGTGAGGGCCGTCACGGGTGGCGCACGAACCCGGGGTCGCGAGAGGCTTGGGGGATGAGTGATCAACTGGATCGTGACGCGGCCGGCTCCCTGGTGGTCGGCTTCACCGGGACCACCGCACCGGACGACCTGCGGCGGGCCGTCGCCGGCGGTCTCGGCGCCGTCATCCTGTTCACCCGGAACGTGGCGGACGCTGACCAGGTCGAGGCCCTGACCGCGACCCTGCGGGCCGAGCGGCCGGACCTGATCGTCGCGATCGACCACGAGGGCGGCGAGTTCAGCCACCTGGCGCCGGCCAACCCGTGGCCGCTCGCCTCACCGCGGCTGCTCGGCGACCTGGACGACGTGGAGCTGACCCGGGCGGCGGCGCGCGACGCGGCCGCCACGCTCGGTGCGCTCGGCATCGACCTGATGCTCGCCCCGTCGGTCGACGTGAACAGCAACCCCGGCAACCCGATCATCTCGACCCGCTCCTTCGGCCGGACGGCGGACGTCGTCTCGCGCCACGGCGTCGCGTTCATCAAGGGCGTACACGACGCCGGGATCGCGGCCTGCCCGAAGCACTTCCCTGGCCACGGCGACGTCGCCGTCGACTCGCACACCGACCTGCCGCGGGTCGACCGTTCGATCGAGGAGGTCAGGGATGTCGAGCTGGCCCCGTTCCGGGCGACGATCGCGGCGGGCGCGGACGTCGTGATGAGCGCGCACATCGTGTTCTCGGCGTACGACGACCAGCCGGCCACGCTGTCGCACCGGGTACTGACCGGACTGCTCCGCGAGGAGCTCGGCTTCGGCGGCGTGATCACCACCGACGCGCTCGAGATGCAGGCGATCACCAGGCACCGCTCGATCGAGGACGCCGCGGTCGCGTCGATCGGAGCGGGTGCCGACCTCGCGATGATTGCGGTCGGTACGGCGGACCCGCAGGCGCTGACCGCCCGGGTGGTCGACGCGGTCCGCACCGGGACGCTCCCCGCCGAGCGCGTCGCCGACGCCGCTGCCCGGGTCCGTGCGCTCGCGGCGAGTCTCGGCCGGCGCAGCCGTCAGCCGGGTCTCGACGGCGCGCCGATCCGTGAGGTCGCCGCCCGCGTGGTGGCGCGGCAGTCGTTCCCCGCGCTCGGCGCCACGCCGTACGTCATCGACCTGACGCAGGGCCTGCACCCGGCGTGGAACCCGTACTTCTCCGGCCTCCCGGAGATCTTCACCCGCGTCGCCCCGGGCGCGGACGGCGTCGTACTGCGCGGCGAACACCACCTCACCCAGTCGGGCGAACCGCAGAACGACGCGATCGCCCAGGCCGCTCAGGCAGCGCAGGGCCGACCGTTGGTAGTCGCGATCCAGGACGCCATCCGTACGCCGTGGATGCGCGAAGCCCTCACGCACCTCGTCAAGGTCCACCCCGACGACGTCTTCGTGCTCTGTACCGGGGTCCCCGAGGACCAGGCCCTCGTCCCCGAAGGCATCCCGTCCGCCACGACCTCGGGCCGCAACGTCGTCGTGCTCGAGACGATTGCGAAAGAGCTGACCCGCTAGCGGCGGACCGCCAGGCCATCACAATCGGCCGCGAGGGTCGCGTTCCAGCGCGACACCCTGCGGCCTGAGGCGATTGTGATGGCCTGGGCGTCCGCGTGTCAGCTCGGGCGGCAGCCGAGCTCCAGGTCGAGGGCGTGTTGCTCGACGTAGTTGAGGGCGTGCCGGACCGCGCCGACCGACACGATCGCGTCGCCTAGTGACGACACGGCGACGCGTGGCGGGGTTGTGGTGTAGCCGGCCAGCTGTTGCTCGAGGTCGGGGAGGAGCGCGGCGGCGCCCTCGGCGACCGCGCCGCCGAGCACCACCAGCTCCGGGTTGAACAGGATGCCGAGCGTCGCGACCACGCGGGCGGTCCGGCAGGTGATGTCCTGAAGGATGTCCCGGGCGACTTCGTCACCCTCGCCGGCCGCGTTGAACACCTGCTCGGCGGTCACCGCTCCGTCCGTCGCGACCTTCCGCAAGGACGTCTCCACGGCCGGGTCGGCGACGGCCGCCGTGCCGTTCTCACGAGCGATGCGGGCGATGCCGTGGGTGTCGCCAACGCCCTCGACGAGTTTCAGGAACACCATCTCGCCGGCGCCGCCGCGGCTGCCGTGCAGCAACCGGCCGGAGTCCATCAGGCCCGATCCGAAGCGCTCACCGGCCAGCAGTACGACGAGGTCGTCGACGTTGCGCGCCTCACCCCGCCAGTGCTCGCCGAGGGCGGCCAGGTTGGCGTCGTTCTCCAGCAGTACCGGCCAGCCGTGCAGGTCGGTCAGCCGCTGGGAGAGGCCCGCGTCGAAGCGCCGCCAGAACTCGTCATCGACCAGGATGTTGCCCTCCCGGTCGACCGGAGCGGCGACTCCGGCACCGGCAGCGAGGATCTGCGCGTCCGACACCCCCGCGGACGCCAGGGCCTCGACCACCGTCTCGTGCACGATCGCGGTCCGGTCGCCGGGGGTCTTCACCTCGGCCGCCGACCGGCCGGCCTTGGCGACCGTCTCGCCGCGCAGGTCGGAGACCAGCACCGTCGTCTTGGCCGCCCCGATGTCGATGCCGAGCACGTACCCCGCGTGGCCGTTGAACTCGAACCGTCGCGACGGGCGGCCGACCGACGTCCGGCCGGGGTCGAGCTCGACCACCCAGCCCATCGAGATCAGGTCGTTGCAGACCGCGTGCACGGTCGCCCGGGTGAGGCCGGTGGCCTCGATCAGGCCGGTTCCTGTCATCACCCGTGCGCGGTTGAGCACGCCGAGTACCTTGCCCGCGTTCACCCGGCGCAGCATCGTCGGCGTGGCCGTGGGCGGGGTAGTCGGTGGTTTCGCCATGAAAGCCCCTTGACCTCGTCGTCGTACCCACCGCAGAATACATGCAGATTCTAAATTTAGAGCCTATATATAAACTCCGGGTACCAACCAGACTCACAGTGAGGCGATCGTGACGACCCCGCAGACGACCGATCCCGACTGGTGGCGGCAGGCCGTCGTCTACCAGATCTATCCGCGCAGCTTCGCCGATGCCAACGGCGACGGCGTCGGCGACCTGGCCGGCATCATCGATCGAGTCCCGTACCTGGTGGCGCTGGGCATCGACGCGGTCTGGCTGAGCCCGTTCTACCCCTCCGCGCTGGCCGACGGCGGGTACGACGTCGACGACTACCGGAACGTCGATCCCCGGCTCGGCACCCTCGAGGACTTCGACCAGCTGGTCGCGTCGCTGCACACCGAGGGCATCAAGCTGATCGTCGACATCGTCCCGAACCACACCTCGAACCGGCACGAATGGTTCGTCGAGGCGCTGGAGGCCGCCAAGGGGCACCCGGCTCGGGACCGCTACATCTTCCGCGACGGTCCCGACGGTGCGCCCGACCAGCCGCCGTCCGACTGGGACTCGGTGTTCGGTGGGTCCGCGTGGGCGCAGACCGACGACGGCCAGTGGTACCTGCACCTGTTCGCGGCCGAGCAGCCCGACCTGAACTGGCAGCACCCGGAGGTCCGCGAGGACTTCCTGGAGACGCTGAAGTTCTGGTCCGACCGCGGCGTCGACGGCTTCCGCGTCGACGTGGCGCACGCGCTCGTGAAGGACCTGTCCGAGCCGTTCCCGTCGAAGACCACGCTGCCGCGGCAGTCGGAGTCCAACGGGAAGCACCCGCTCTGGGACCAGGACGGCGTCCACGAGATCTACAAGGACTGGCGCACGCTGCTGAACACCTACGACCCGCCGCGGTCCGCGGTCGCCGAGGCGTTCGTGCCGGCCGCGCGCCGGGCGCGGTACGCGAGTGCCGACGGGCTCGGGCAGGCGTTCAACTTCGACCTGCTGCAGGCCGACTTCGAGTACGAGAAGTTCCGCAAGGTGATCGAGGAGAACCTCGCGCTGGCCGCGGAGAACGGCTCCTCGTCGACCTGGGTGTTCTCGAACCACGACGTGGTCCGGCATGCCACGCGGTACGGCCTGCCGAAGAACCCGAAGGGCGGCTGGCAGGACGGTAAGGACTGGCTGCTCAGCAACGGCACCGAGCCGACCGTCGACGTCGCGCTCGGCCTGCGCCGGGCCCGCGCCGCGACGCTGCTGATGCTCGCGCTGCCCGGGTCGGCGTACCTGTACCAGGGTGAGGAGCTCGGTCTGCAGGAGGTCGGCGAACTGCCGGCCGCGAATCTGCAGGACCCGGCGTACTTCCGGTCGAAGGGTGCCGAGAAGGGCCGCGACGGCTGCCGGGTGCCGCTGCCGTGGACCGTCGGCGGACTGTCGTTCGGCTTCGGTACGGGCGGTTCGCACCTGCTGCAGCCGAAGTGGTTCGGCGCGTACTCGGTCGAGGCGCAGCAGGACGACGTGGAGTCGACGCTGAGCCTGTACCGCAAGGCGCTCGCCGTACGGCGGGGGCTGCGCACCGGTAGCTCGCTCACCTGGGTCGACACCACCGAGGATGTCCTGCACTTCGTCCGCTCCGGCGGCTGGCAGTGCGTGACGAACTTCGGTGCGGCTCCGATTGAGCTGCCCGATGCCGCGGTCGTGCTGTCCAGCGGCCCGCTCGAGGGCGACAAGCTCCCGAGCGACACGACGGCCTGGCTGATCTAGACACGAGCCAGGCCGTTCCAGACTCGCTCCGGTCAAGCCGTCCCGAGACGGCCCTCCCCCTGTGGCCGGGGCGATCCCGCCGGAGCGGGTGCTGTGGTGGATGCGGCGGGGCGGTCGCACCACCACGTCGGCATCCGATCCGGCGGACATGGTTGTGGCGGGGGCACCGGGCGGTTGCCCCCGTCACAATCCATGAGACCCGTCACGATCCATGACACCTGCAGGGAACTGTCAGGATAGGCCCGTGACGACGCTCGCGGATGTGCTCGCAGTACTCGACCGGCTCTACAACCCCGCATGGGCGGAGTCCTGGGACGCGGTCGGTCTGGTGACCGGCGACCCGGACCAGGAGGTACGGCGGGTCCTGTTCGCGGTGGACCCGATGCGCGAAGTGATCGACGAAGCGATCGACGGTGAGTTCGATCTGCTCGTCACGCACCACCCGCTGTTGCTGCGCGGGGTGAACAGTGTCGCCGCGACGACACCGAAGGGCCGGGTCATTCACGACCTGATCCGCCACAACGTCGCGCTGCACGTCTGCCACACGAACGCCGACAACGCGAACCCTGGCGTGAGTGACGCGCTCGCCGCCGCCATCGGACTGCGGGACACGCGCCCGTTGAAGGCGATGCCGGACGAGCCGATGGACAAGGTCGTCGTGTTCGTCCCGGTCGCGGAGACGCAGGCGATGCTCGACGCACTGGCGAAGGCCGGTGCCGGCCGGATCGGCGACTACGAACGGGCCGCATGGAGCGGGGCCGGCGAGGGCACCTTCCGTCCGCTCGACGGCGCGAACCCGACGATCGGCAGCGTAGGCGACATCGAGGTCGTCCCGGAGAACCGGATCGAGATGATCCTGCCGCGCCGCAAACGCCGCGCGGTCCTCGAGGCGCTGATCGCCACGCACTCCTACGAGGAGCCCGCGTACGACGTCTACGAGCTGGCGCAACTCCCGAGCGAACGTGGTGGCGGGCGGGCCGGCGTACTCGCGGAGCCGTTGCCGTTGGCCGACTTCGCGAGGTTGGTCGCGGAGAGTCTGCCGCGGACCGAGCACGGGGTTCGCGTCTCCGGCGACCTGGGCCGGATGATCGAGACCGTCGCGGTGGTCGGGGGAGCGGGCGATTCCGAGTTCGACCGGGTCCGCGCGGCCGGCGTCGACGCCTACCTGACCGCGGACCTGCGGCACCACCCCGCGACCGAGGCCCGCGCGTACGGCGATCCCGCGCTGGTCGACGTCGCGCACTGGGCCAGTGAGTGGCCCTGGCTCGCGGACGCGGACCGCCTCCTGCGCAACGGACTGGCGGAGCGAGGCAGTACCGTGGACACTCACATCTCAACGCTCTGCACGGACGCATGGACCCTGCGGATCTGAGCGCGCCGACACGATCTAAGGAGCCGACTCTGAACGCCGAGCCCGCCGTCCAACGCCGGTTGCTGGACCTGCAGGATCTTGACCTGCAGCTGGATGTGGTCGCGCACAAGCGCGCGTCGCTGCCCGAGCACCAGGCGCTCAAGGACCTGGCCGCCGAGAAGTCCGTGGTCGACCGTGAGCTGGTCACCGCCGACACCGAGGTCAGCGATCTGCAGCGTGAGCAGAAGAAGGCCGACAGTGACGTCGAGCAGGTCCGGCAGCGCCGGGCCCGCAACCAGCAGCGGCTCGACTCGGGTCAGGTCACCTCGCCGCGCGACCTGGAGAACCTGCAGCACGAGATCGGTTCCCTGGACCGGCGGATCTCCGACCTGGAGGACGCCGAGCTCGAGGTGATGGAGAAGCTCGAGGCCGCCGAGGTGGTGCAGACCGATCTGCGCGGCCGATCCGTGACGTTCACCGGCCGGCAGTCCGAGCTCGAGACCACGCGGGATGCCGCACTCAAGGAGCTCGACGACCAGCGCGCCGAGGTCGGCGAGAAGCGCACCGCGGTGGCCGCCGAGCTGCCGACGGCGCTGATCGCGCAGTACCAGCGGCTCCGTGAGCACAACGGCGGGATCGGCGCCGCGGCGCTGGTCGGCAAGCGCTGCATGGGTTGCCGGATGGAGCTTGCGCCGTCGGACATCAACGCGATCAAGGCCGCCCCGCCGGACGCCGTACTGCGCTGTGAGGAGTGCGGCCGCATTCTCGTGCGGACGTCGGAGAGCGTGGCATGAGTTATTCGCACGTCATCGTCGAGGCTGACGGTGGATCGCGCGGGAACCCGGGACCGGCGTCGTACGGCGCACTCGTTCGCGACCCCGTGTCCGGCAAGGTGATTGTTCAGCAGGGCAAGACGATCGGGATCGCGACCAACAACGTCGCGGAGTACTCCGGCCTGATCGCGGGTCTCGAGCTCGCCGCGGAGTACACGCCGAATGCGTCGATCGAGGTCCGGATGGACTCGAAGCTGGTCATCGAGCAGATGGCCGGCCGGTGGAAGATCAAGCACCCGGACCTGAAACCGCTGGCGATCAAGGCGCAGAGCCTGGCGCCGTTCGGGACCGAGTGGACGTGGGTGCCGCGGGCGAAGAACGCTGCGGCGGATGCGCTCGCGAACAACGCGCTCGACGGCGTACCGATCCCGTTGCAGCCGGCCGAGGCTCCGGTGGCAGCGGCCAAGCCGGCCGCGCAACCGACCGATCAGCAGAAGGCGATGCGTGGTTGGGGCGCGGAGGCGGAGCCGCCGACGCACCTCATCTTCTTGCGGCACGGCGAGACCCCGCACACGGCGGAGAAGCGGTTCTCCGGTTCCGGTGGTGACGATCCGGCGCTGAGCGAGAACGGTCGCGCGCAGGCGGCGGCCGCGGCGGCGTACCTGGCTCGGCTCGGTGGGATCGACGCGGTGGTGACGTCGCCGATGCGGCGGGCGCGCGAGACCGCGGACGTGGTCGGCGAGGAGCTCGGGCTGAACGTCGCGGTCGACGACGGGTGGGTCGAGTGCTCGTTCGGCGACTGGGACGGGCACACGTTCGCCGAGGTCCAGGAGAAGTGGCCGGACGCGCTGAACGCGTGGCTGGAGTCGACGACGGTCGCGCCGCCCGGTGGCGAGTCGTTCGACACCTGCGCGCGGCGGGCCCGCTCGGCACGCGACGGTCTGCTGACCCGGTACCCGGGCAAAACGGTCGTCGTGGTCACCCACGTGACACCGATCAAGCTGATGGTCCGATCGGTGCTACAGGCCCCGATGGCCTCCATCTTCCGAATGGAACTCCGCCCGGCGACGATCACCGAAGCCCACTGGTACGCCGACGGCCTGGCGTCCTTGCGCTCATTCAATGTGGAGCCCCCGCTACTCTGAGCCCATGCCGCTGCAGAGGGTCTACTTCGCTGAAGCTGTGCCGGAGGTGTTCCGGGCGTCGTTGCAGGACATTCGCCGGGAGCAGGAGGTGCCGGCGGAGTTCCCGCCCGCGGTGACTGCCGCAGCGGTGGCCGCGGCGGCGAATGCTCGGCTGCCGGAGCTGGACCGGACCGACATCGAGTTCGTCACGATCGACCCGCCGGACTCGATGGACCTCGACCAGGCATTGCACATCGAACGCAGCAGCGACGGCTTCACGGTGTACTACGCGATCGCCGACGTCGCCGCGTTTGTGCAGCCCGGCGACCCGATCGACGCTGAGGCCCGGCGCCGCGGCGAGACGCTCTACGCGCCGGACAAGCGGACCCCGCTGCACCCGCCGGAGCTGTCCGAGGGCGCGGCGTCGCTGCTGCCCGACCAGGTCAGTCCCGCGTTGCTGTGGACAATCACCGTCGATGCCACTGGCGACGGAACGGGCGTCACCTGCGAGCGCGCGCTGGTGAAGTCGCGGGCCAAGCTCAACTACGCCGGCGTGCAGAAGGACCTGGACGCGGGTACGGCGTCGGAGTCGCTGCAACTGTTGCGTGAGGTCGGCAAGCTCCGCGAGCAGCGCGAACTGGCCCGCGGCGGCGTGAACCTGCCGATCCCGGACCAGGAGGTCGTCACCTCCAATCACGGCTGGGGTCTGGAGTTCCGCGCGCCGCTGCCGGTCGAGGGCTGGAACGCGCAGATCTCGCTGCTCACCGGGATGGCGGCCGCGCAGCTGATGACGAAGGGCAAGATCGGCATCCTGCGGACGCTGCCGGAGTCCCACGACGACCTGCGCCGCAAGCTCGGCAACACCGCCAAGGCGCTCGGGCTCGATTGGCCCGCGGAGACGACGTACGCCGAGTTCATCCACGGGCTGGACCCGAAGGTGCCGGCGCACGCGGCGATGCTCGCGGCCTGCACGGTGCTGTTCCGCGGGGCCGGGTACACGGCCTTCGACGGGAGCGTGCCGGAGCAGCCGCTGCATGCCGCGATGAAGGCGGAGTACGCCCATGTCACGGCGCCGCTGCGGCGGCTCGTCGACCGGTGGACCGGTGAGATCTGCGTCGCGCTGTCGGCGGGTGCCGACGTGCCGGCCTGGGTGCGCGAGTCGATGGACGAGATCCCGAAGATCATGGACGACGCGGACCGGCGCGCGCACGCCTACGAGCGGTCGATCGTCAGCATGGTGGAGGCCGGGCTGGTCGCCGATCAGATCGGCGCCGAGTTCGACGGCGTGATCACCGACGTCGACGAGAAGGACAACGGTCGCGGCATCGTCGCGCTGACCACGGTCGCGATCGAAGGCCGCGTCACCGGTACGTCGCTTCCGCTAGGCCAGCAGGTCCGCGTGAAACTCGTCGACGCCGACATCGCCAAGCGCACGGTGGCCTTCGAGCTAGTCGGTTAGTGTCCTGAGTCGGAGGTTCGGCGGCGCTTTCGGCGCCCAGGCACGCACCTCACGGCACGTGCCCAGCGCCCACGATGCTCCGCATCGAGGCCACTGACCACGCACCGCGATGCACGCACCTGACCACCGAAATCTCTCGCCGAACCTCCGACTCAGGACACTAGGTACCCCTCGACCGCGGCCGTCGTCCGGGCGAGGTCGCCGGTCGCGAGGAGGTCGATCAGGGCGCCGCGGAGCATCGCCAGCACCGCGGTACGCCGGGTCTCGGGCTGTTCCGGCTCACTCGCCTTGAGCAGCTCGAGCCAGTCGTCGACCGTCGACCGCGCGAAATCCGCCCACGGCCCGTCGGGTGCGACGAGCGAGCGCCCGTACGCCTCGACCCAGAACGTCATCAGCGGCCGGCGTTCCGGGGCGGCGAGCCAGGTCCACAGTTCGCGCGCGATCACGGTCAGGCCGGGCGGTTCGTCGTACCGCTGCTCGGTGCGGCGCAGCAGTTCGAGCTCGTCGGCGCGGGCGCGGGCGAGCAGGGCTCGGATCAGGCCGTCCTTGCTGCCGAACAGGAACAGCAGCACCCGAGGGCTGGAACCGATCGCGGTCGCCAGCGGGCGCAGCGACAGGTCGGCCAGCCCGTGGGTGAGCGAGTAGGCGTACGCGCGCTCGAGCAGTTCCTGTTCGCGGGCGGACGGAGCTTCCTTCGTGGTCGGCACCGGGCTAGTATCTCTTACTGAAACAGTCGTGTCAGTAGATCGGGTGGATGGATGACGAAACTGATCAGGAAGCTGGGCCGGCCCGGAGACCTCGGCTGGGTGATCCAGTCGCACGCGGAGATCTACGCCGCGGAGTACGGGTGGGCGGCGGCGTACGAGACGTTGATCGCGCGGATCGTGGCGGAGTTCGCGTCCGACCATGACGACGCGCGCGAGGCCGCGTGGATCGCGGAGGTGGACGGTGAACGGGCCGGCAGCATCTTCTGCGTGCGCGGGCCGGACGAGACGACCGCGCAGTTGCGGTTGTTGCTGGTGACACCCGCGGCGCGCGGCCTGAAGCTCGGCGCGGAGCTGGTGGACACCTGCCTGGAGTTCGCGCGGAGCGCCGGTTACAAGCGGATGGTGTTGTGGACGAACGATCCGCTGGTCGCGGCCAGGCACATCTACCTGTCACGCGGCTTCCGGCTCACGGCGACCGAGACCCACGACATGTGGGGCGATGAACTCGTGGGGCAGACCTACGAACTGGATCTCTAGGACTTGCAGGCGGGCGCGCCCGGCGTCGCTGTCGTGTAGATCGCGTGCGAGAGGAACGTGGTGACGTAGCCGTTCTGGACGGTCAATGCGTGCCGGGGGCCGACGCTGCCGAGCGGCAGGAACCTGCGCAGCGGATACGCGAGGTAGTAGACGCCGTAGTCGGTGAAGTTGAAGTGCCGGCTGCCCGGGATCGTCGCGCACCACGAGGCGCCGCTGCTCGCCTTGAGCAACGAGAGCGCGCGGTTCCGGTCCGTGTCGTTCTTGGCGTCCGGGCCGCAAACGCTGGTGATGCAGGAGTCGTCGGCCCCGAGCAGCATGATCGGCGCCTTCACGCCCTTCGTCACCACGTCGCCGAACTGGCTGCCGTCCAGGTCGACCGCCGCCGCGCACCGCTGGTCGAGCCGGCAGGCCTCGAGCGAGGCCGCGCCGCCGAACGAGTGGCCGACGTACGACGGTCCAACGCCGCCCTCGACCGAGTTCGGGAGTTGCTTCGCGACCATGCCGGCGGCGAACCGCGCGTCCGCGGCCCAGACCGAGACGAGGTGATCGCCGACCTGCTGCGAGCTCTCGGTGCTGTCGCCGAGGTTCGGCGGGTTGGCCTCCGGCTTGCTGTCCACGACCTGGCCGCCGAGCACCGTGAGGTTCGCGCTGTACGTCGGCGTGACGCCGGCGACCAGGTAGCCGTGACTGGCGAGATCCTCCGCGAGGGCGGCGTACATCGGGGCGGACAGGCCCATGCCGGGCATCAGTACGACGACCGGGAAGCGGCCGGGGGCAACGGCGACGCGGTCGAGGGCGCGGTCCTGCAGGGTGTCGAACGGGCCCTGGAACACCGAGACCGGGGACTTGAGGTGCAGGCCGCTCCACAGGCCCGGCGCGTACTCGACGTGCCGGCCGGTGGTGTCCTTCGCGACCGGGTACCAGAGCCAGACCGCCAGTCGGCGCGGGCCGTTGGAGTACGGGTCGCGGCGCGGGGTGTCCGTCCACTCGAACGTGCGGCGGCCGACCTGGAAGTTTCCGGTCGGCTCCGGCAGCGAGACCGGTTCGGATCGTTGCACCAGCACCCAGCCGACGTACCCGGCGCCGCCGAGCAGGACGACCAGGAGCAGGATCACGATCCCGGTACGCACCCGTCTCCGCATACCTTCAAGTTTCGCACCTTCACTGGGTCGAATCCCGTTCCGACCCACAGGCGCCTAGCATCTGCGCATGCCTCTGCTCGTGGATCCGGCCTTACCCGAGGGAACACTGCGGGACGCCTCGCAGCCGCGTCTGGCGACCGCCGACGGATTGGTACTGCGTCCTTGGCGGGGGAGCGATGCCGTGATGGTGCAAGGGGCGTTCGCCGGCGCTGACATCCAGCGCTGGCACGTCCGGCGGCTCGACACACTCGACGAGGCGGGTGAGTGGGTCCGGCAGTGGGTCGATCGCTGGGACGCCGAGACCGCTGCGAGTTGGGCTGTTGTCGACGAGTACGACCAGCCGCTCGGTCAGGTCGGACTGCGTGACGTGTCGCTCGCCGAGGGATCAGCTGGGTTGTCCTACTGGGTGGTGCCTGAGGCTCGCGGCAAAGCAGTTGCCGCGCGGTCCGTGGATGCATTGTCGGCCTGGGCCTTCGGACTGATCGGGTTCAACCGGCTGAGCATCCACCACTCCACGGCCAACACCGCGTCCTGCCGGGTCGCCGAGCGGACCGGATACCGGCTCGAAGGAACGCTGCGGGGGGCGATCAAGCACGCCGACGGCTGGCACGACTGGCACCTTCACGGCCGCCTGCACTCGGATATCTGAGCCTGATGTCGAATTGTGGGTACCGGCTCCGACGTCCCTGCTGATCGGTGTCGATCGCCGTTGACAGAGGAGTAGCGATGAACTTGCCGGACGTCGTGTCCCGGGACGAGTGGCTGGAGGCCCGCCGGGCGTTGCTGGCGGAGGAGAAGGCGTTCACGAAGCAGTACGACGCGCTCAACACGCGCCGTCGGGAACTGCCGATGGTGCTGGTGGACAAACCGTACGTGTTCGCCGGCCCTGACCGCGCGGACGGATCGGCCAGTCTGCTGGAGCTTTTCGAGGGGCGTGACCAGTTGGTCGTGTACCACTTCATGTTCCAGCCCGAGTGGGAGGCGGGCTGCCCGAACTGCACCGGGTTCGTCGACGAGATCGGGTCGGTGGACGCGATGCACGGGGTGAACACCACGTTCGCGATGGTCTCGCGGGCGCCGTACGACAAGCTCGCGGCGTACCGGACGGAGCGGGGGTGGAGCTACCCGTGGTACTCGTCGCACGGGAACGACTTCAACTACGACTACCACGTGACACTCGACGAGTCGGTGCAGCCGTTCGAGTACAACTACCGCTCGAAGGCCGAGTGGGACGTGCTGCCGAACAACGGCCACACCCAGGGGCAGCAGCCGTTCGACCTGCACGGTCTGAGCTGCTTCCTGCGCGTCGGGACGGACGTCTTCCATACGTACTCGACGTACGGTCGCGGGCCGGACTCGATGACCTTCACCGTCACGGCCCTCGACCGCACCGCCCTCGGCCGGCAGGAGCCCTGGGAGAAGCCCGCGGGCCGCATCCCAGGGCCGCCGGCCGAGGAGCACTGTCACTAGCTACATCAGGTACCGCGGGCGAAGTCGCCGATCAGACCCGGGACCGCGCTGTCGAACCCGGAGACGTCGAGCATGCCCGGATCGGACGGGTCGGCGATCGTGCTGCCGTTCGCGGTCATCGCGACCACGACCAGGCGAGCGTCGATCCCCATCCGCTGCCGGTACTGCTGCAGGGCCTGGTGCGGGTGGATCTGCCCGTGCCAGGTCTCGTTGTCGGTGTAGATCACGAACGTGTCGATCGCGAGCTTCCGCTGCAGCGCGTACTGCATCGGCAGCGAGCAGTCCGTCCCGCCGAACGGCAGGCGCGACACCGCCCGGATCGCCGTCTCGAGCCGCAGCCGCGGTGAGATCGGCAGCGACGTCAGCGCGGTCTTCCGGTAGTCGCCCTTGCTGGTGAAGCCGACGATCTCGTACGACGACTCGGTCGCGGCCGTGACGAGAGCCAGCGCGGCCGACGCCTCGCGGCAACTGATCGGCAGCCCCGACACCTGCGCCGCCATCGACCCCGACACGTCGAGGGAGAGCAGCATCCGCTTGCCGGTCGGCTCGACCGCGTCGTACGCGAGGTAGAACGCGGCGTCGAGCGCGTCGACGATCGGCTGTGACGGCGTCCACTGCCCACCGCCGCGGACACCGCGCCCGGACGAATAGGTGCGCTGGGCAACGAGTACGTTGACCGGGTGCACCCGTGCCTTCCGCAGCCGGGTCGCGTCCGCGAGCTGGTCCGCGACGACCCGCGCCCACGAACCGAGCGGCTCGAGCAGTCCCAGCCGGGTGAGGCGGGGGAGCTGCCGGAGCAGTGCGGTCTGCGGGAGTCCGTTCGCGAGCAGGGCCTCCCAGACCCGCGGCTCGTTCAGGAACCGGTCCGGGATCATCTCCCACGACAGTCCACGGTTGAGGGCGATGACGTCGGCCACCTCGGTGACGTCGGTCGCGGCCTGGAGCCGCTCGAAGGCGGTCAGCAGTGGCAGTCCCGACAGATCCGCCGGCCGACCGTGGATCCAGTCGAACAGCTCCCGACGTACCGGCTCTGTCGTCTTCGGGTGCGACAGGCGGAGCAGGTCCGCGTGCGACCAGCCGTTGCGCTGACGGTACTTGAGCACCTGGAACGCGACCGAGTCCACGGTGCGATCCGGGTCGACGTACCAGTTGCCGATCGCTCGTCGCGTGCCACGGCCCCAGCCACCGAACTGCTCCAGGTAACCGGCGAGGCGGAACAGGTGCGTGCCGGTCCGCGCCACCAGCGGTACGGCGGCCAGCGCGGCGCGACGTCCGTCGTCGTCACCGAGCTTCGCCGCGGCCGCGAGTGCGAACAGCGCCGGGTCCTGCTTCGGTGCGCGACCGGCGAGGGAGATGTCCAGTACGGCGGCCACGACCTCGGCCGAGCGCTTCGTCGCGAGCTCCAGGACCAGTCCGGCGTTCTCCCTCGTCAGTTCGCGTTCGGAGGCGTAGTAGGTTCCTCCGGTCGTCCCGAGCGTGAGGAACCGGTGCAGCCGGGCGAGGTCGTCCTGGACGAAGGTGTACCCACCGGCGCGGTTCTTCTGCTGCCGCGGGTCGGCGTGCTCGTCCTGTCGTGTCTCCCGAGTGCTGATCAGAGCCAGCGGGTCTGTGGACATGTCCTTTCTCTCCTGACGTTTTCGGGCATGGAAAAGACAGGCCTGAGCGGACGTGGTGCGTCGACCGGCGTTTAGCTGCTCTGCCATCTGAGCTACGTCGGGCTCTCACCCGGCGGCCGGACTCGAACCGGCGACCCGCCCATGAGAAGTGGTAACCGATCGACTCCGGCCCACTCAGGTCTGTCTTGCTCTCGACTGTAAGGCGTCGCAGTCGCCGGCCACCAACGAATTACGCCCGCGCGACGGCGGGCGGGTTGGGGGGAACGGGCCGGTCCGTAAGCCGGATTCTGTTGTGGCGATCATCCATCTACGGTGACCGTTGCCGGCCACCTCCAGCAGCCTACCCGCGAGCTCGGGCGGGCAGCCCTCGAACGCTCGCGCGGGCGGTGGTCTCCCGCCGCCCTTCTTGGCCTTGCTCCACGTGGGGTTTACCGAGCCTCCGCAGTCACCTGCGGAGCTGGTGGTCTCTTACACCACCGTTTCACCCTCACCCGCACTCCTCAGAACCACGGGGTTCGTCGGAGCCGCTGGCGGTCTGTTCTCTGTGGCACTGTCCCGCGGGTTGCCCCGGGTGGGCGTTACCCACCACGCTGCCCTGTGGAGTCCGGACTTTCCTCGGCGCCCGCTGACGCGGACGACGCGATCGCCCGACCGACCCGTTCCGTCACCTCAGGATACGGCCTCGGCGGTCGCATCACGAACGGAGCGAGTGATCGGCCGGTACCTCCGGCCAGAGCCCGTCGGCACCGCGCCGGTACGGGCGTACCTCGACCACCGCGTCCAGGTTCAGCGGACCGTAGATGTGCGGGAAGCTGATCCCGGTGCCCTCCAGGTCCTCGTCGCACAGCGCGGACACCAGTCGCGCGGGGTCGATCACCAGCAGGCACAGCGGCACGTCCACGTCGTCGTACGCGAAGTTCGCCACCATCGCGACCTGCTCGGGGCGGGAGGCGTGGATGAACGTGGCGCCGTCGTCGAGGCTCTTGCCGCGGGTCGACCACCGGTAGCAGCCGGCCTCGACCGCCGCCTCCCACTGGTCCACGAACGCGATGTGCAGAATCGTCGCCATAACCCAAAGCTAGCCGCTGCCGGGGTGGATTAAGGTGCTCGACATGGCGAACGACGAGCACACCGAATCGAAGCCGGGGTCCGAAGCGAAGACCGAGGCGGGCGCGACTACCGAGACGAAGCCGGCTGCGCCGGTCGACGATCTGGTGACGACTCAGCACACGGTGACCGTCGACGGGCAGGAGCTGCGGTACACGGCGACCACGGGACGGATCGTGCTCCGCCAGGAGGTTGTCACCGACGGTACGTTCGACGGGCTGAAGCCGAAGGCGGAGGTGTTCCTGACCGCGTACACGCTGGACGATGCGGATGCCAAGGACCGTCCGGTGACGTTCGCGTTCAACGGTGGTCCGGGCTCGTCGAGCATCTGGTTGCACCTCGGTCTGCTCGGCCCGCGCCGCGTCGTGTCCGGTGACGTCGGTGAGCTCGCGCCCCCGCCGTACGCGATCGTCGACAACGCCGAGACGTTGCTGAAGTACAGCGACGTGGTGTTCATCGACCCGGTGTCGACCGGGTTCTCGCGGGCCGCCGAGGGGGAGAAGCCGGGCGATTACCACGGGTTCACCCGCGACCTGGAGTCGGTCGGCGAGGTGATCCGGCTGTGGACGTCGCGCAACGGGCGGTGGATGTCGCCGAAGTTCCTGGCCGGCGAGTCGTATGGTACGACGCGGGCCGCGGGGCTCGCCGCGCACCTGCAGGAGCGCTACGGGATGTACCTGAACGGCATCATGCTGATCTCGATGGTGCTGGAATTCGGCACCCTCGACTTCTCGCCCGGCAACGACCTGCCGTACACGCTGTTCCTGCCGACGTACGCCGCGATCGCGCACTACCACGGCCTGATCCCGGACCGGTCGCTCGAGGACGTGCTCGCGGACGCCGAACGGTTCGCGGCCGGGCGGTACCCGAATGCGCTTGCCCAGGGCAACCGGATCCCGGCGGACTACCGCGCCGAGGTGGTCACCCGGCTGGCGGCGCTGACCGGGCTGAGCGAGGACTACATCGACCGGGTCAACCTGCGGATCGAGCACGAGCGGTTCTACGGCGAACTGCTGCGCTCGCGCCGGCAGACCGTCGGGCGGCTCGACGGGCGGTTCACCGGATGGAACGCGGACTACGGCTCGGAGAAGCCGGAGCGGGACCCGTCGATGAACGCGATCACCGGTCCGTACTCCGCGGCGCTCAACCACTACGTGCGCGTCGAACTCGGGTACGAGAACGACCTGCCGTACGAGATCCTCAACATGAACGCCGCGCGGGGCTGGTCCTTCAAGGAGTTCGAGGGCCAGCAGATCACCGTCGCGGACAAGCTCGCCGAGGCGATGCGCGTCAACCCACACCTCAAGGTCCACGTCGCCTCCGGCCACTACGACGGCGCCACGCCGTACTTCGCCACCGAACACACGCTGGCTCGCCTGCAGATCCCGTCCGAACTCACAACCAACATCGAGACGAAGTACTACCCGGCCGGCCACATGATGTACATCCACGAACAGTCCCGCATCCAGCAGTCCGCCGACCTCGGCACCTTCATCACCGCGTCTTCCAACCGATGATCCTCATCCGCCACCCCGGCGCGACGGAGCCGATCGCCGTACCAGTTCTTGCTCGCCTGCTGTGCTGCGACAACCGTTGCTTTGCGAGTCGATGACGACAACGTGCCCGCACTCTCACTGTACCGTGATCTGGGCTTCCGCGACGGATGATCTTTCCATCTGTTGACAACCGAATCTCCTTCAAAACAAGAGGATTCTGGTTCGAGAACTGTCGGTGGCTATGTCTATCGTTGTGGGCATGGAACCTCTGGGCGAGCGGCCGGTGTGGTCGATGGGCGACAGCGAGCTGCTGCCGACTCTCGACCAGGTCGACGCTGCCGTCGCCTGGTTGCTCACCTACCGCCTGCAGTTGGTTGCCCGCATCGACGAGACCGGTCTTGCCGAAGAACTTGGCGCTCGCGACACTGCCGAGTTGTTTGCCATGCGCCACCGCATCGACCGCCGCGAGGCCCACCGCGACCTGAAGCTCGCCCGGAGACTGCCGAAGTACGGCGCCGTGTCGAAAGCCCTGACCGACGAGACCCGGCCGCTGCGTCCGGCCCAGGCGAACGCGATCGTCACCGCGCTGGAGCGGGTTCGGTCCAGAGTCCCGGTAGCAGACCTCGACGTCGCAGAGGAACAGTTGGTCAACCTCGCCGGACACCTGTGCCCAGGCGAGCTTGCCAAGGCCGCCAAAGAGATCTGTGACCTGCTGGACTCCGACGGCCCCGAGCCCGACGAGAACGCGGCGTACGAGCGCGAGTCACTGACCCTGATCGAGGCCGAGAACGGCGTGAAGTTTCGCGGCTACCTGGCCAACGAGCACGCCGAGCTACTCCGATCCCGCGTCCACGCGGTGGCTCGACCGCACAAAACCGTCGACGGTGAGCTCGACCCGCGATCCCGCGAGAAGCGCCAAGCGGACGCGCTCACGTCCACTCTGACGATCGCCGCGGCAGCCACCGACACTGACTTCAAAGCCCGTGCCGGCATGGACCTCCAGCCACCGACCGCCGATACGCGTCCCACGGGTGCCGAGGTCCTTCCCTTCGATGGTGTAGCCGATGACCGGGCCGCATCCGACCGGGAAAGGTGGGTGCCCGGATTAGGTGCAAAGGCGAACATCACCGTCACCATCGATTTCGAGGACCTGAAGTCTGCCACCGCCGGCGCGACCGGCGACCTGGTGTACGGCGATGGTCTTTCAGCCGCGGCGATCCGTCGAATGGCCTGTGACGCGAAGATCATCCCGCTGGTGCTCGGCTCGAACTCCGAACCTCTCGACGTCGGGCGGGCCGAACGCCTGGTGACACGGGCGATGCGCCGCGCCTTGAACGTCCGCGACAAGGGCTGCGTGGTCTGCGGTGCGCCGCCGATCCACTGCGACGCGCACCATCTCAGGTCGTGGATCGACGGCGGCGAGACTGCGATCCACAACCTGTTCTCCTCTGCCGCGGACACCATAGGTCCCTCCACGACGGCCACTGGATCATCACCATCATCGATGGACACGTCCAGGTGTCCCGCCCGAGCTGGGCCGACCCACCACCCCAACCGAGACCAACAGTGTCAGCTCTCCTCGCGGCAACCGCTGCCCCGCGGCCAGCTGCCAATGCCGCCACGGGACCTGCGGTGCGCAATCGGCGTTCGGGTCGGTGGTCCGCAGACGAAGCCACGATGCAGGAAGCCGCCCGCTTCGCAGTCCGGGGCGATCCCTCGACTGATCCACCACCCACCCAGGATTCTCTGATATCCGAGGACCTCCCCGTTGGGCTCCGGTGAGGGGTACGGCGCTATGCGCTGCCGATGGCGAGGTCGGCGCGCAACATCTAGCCCCCCCACGATCTCGCCCTGGCCGTAGCTTGGCGGCGCGGGAACGGCTACGGATAGATACGGAAGCCCGAGAGGGTTCGGTGCTCGAAGGATGCGTAGAAGTCTTCCGCGGTGTCGGTGACGAGGCTTGGCCAACCCTCAGCGTCGGACAGTGCGATCACGCCGGCCAGGCGGGCGCGGTCGTACTGCGTGACGGTCACGGGAGGGTGAGGATCTCGGCGCCGGTGTCGGTGACTACCAGGGTGTGTTCGAACTGGGCGGTGCGGGACTTGTCCTTCGTGGTGGCGGTCCAGCCGTCGTCCCACAGGTCGTACTCGTAGGTGCCCAGTGTCAGCATCGGCTCGATGGTGAACGTCATCCCGGGCTCGATCAGGTCGTCGAAGCGCTCGTCGTCGTAGTGCGGGATGATCAGCCCGGAGTGGAACGACGTGGAGATGCCGTGACCGGTGAAGTCGCGCACCACGCCGTACCCGAAGCGCTTCGCGTAGGACTCGATTACCCGGCCGATGATGCTCACCCGGCGACCGGGCTTGACCGCCTTGATGCCGCGGCTCAGCGCCTCGTGGGTGCGCTCGACCAGCAGCCGGCTCTCCTCGTCGACGTCGCCGACCAGGAACGTCCCGTTGGTGTCACCGTGCACACCGTCCAGGTACGCCGTGATGTCGACGTTCACGATGTCGCCGTCCTCGAGCGGACGGTCGTCGGGGATGCCGTGGCAGATCACCTCGTTCACCGACGTGCACAGCGACTTCGGGTATCCGCGGTAGCCGAGCGTCGACGGGTACGCGTCCCGCTCGATCAGGTACTGATGCCCGACCGCGTCCAGCTCGTCGGTCGTCACGCCCGGCTTCGCGGCCGCACCGACGGCCTGCAACGCCTGCGCGGCGAGCTTGCTCGCGACCCGCATCTTGTCGATCAACTCCGGCGGCGTCACGTACGACCCGTCGAACGGCGTCGGCGCCGGCTTGTCGACGTACTCCGGTCGCGGGATGGATGCAGGTACGTCGCGGCGCGGCGAAATGACGCCAGCAGTAAGGACAGACATGGTGGCATCATTCTAGTGAGCTGCGACAAGACTCCCAGGAGGTGGTCATCCAGATGAGTGACGATCACAGCAACGAGTGGTACTACAACACGAAGACAGGCAAGGTCGAGCCGTACCAAGGTGCGAAGTCCGGCGACCGGCTCGGGCCGTACAGCTCGCCGGAAGAAGCCGCGCGCGCGATGGACAAGGTCCAGGAACGCAACGAGAACTGGGACAACGACCCGAAATGGGACGACGACTGAGTCCGGCTGCAGTGACGAACCGAGGGGCACCACCGAAGCCGGTGGTGCCCCTCAGGTTTGGTACGCCGTGACGTCGCGCGGGCAGACGCCCGGATCAACGAGCGACGCGCTTTGCCGCGGTCTTGCGGGCCGGGGCCTTACGCGCCGGTGCCTTCTTCGCCGCCGTCTTGCGGACCGCGGTCTTCTTCGCAGCGACGCGCTTCGCGGGCGCCTTCTTCGCGGCGGTCCGCGCCGGTGACTTCTTGGCGGCGACCTTCTTCGCCGGCGCCTTCTTGGCAACGGTCTTCTTCGCCGGAGCCTTCTTCGCCGCGACCTTCTTGGCTGCGGTGGCGCGCTTCGCCGGTGCCTTCTTGGCGACGGTCTTCTTCGCGGCCGTCGTCTTCTTGGCGGCGGTGGTCCGCTTCGCGGTCGTCGTCTTCTTCGCGGCGGTCTTCGTGGCCGTGGTCTTCTTGGCCGCGGTCGTGCGCTTCGCCGGAGCCTTCTTGGCAACGGTCTTCTTCGCCGCGACCCTCTTGGCGGGGGCCTTCTTCGCGACGGTCTTCTTCGCGGTCGCCTTCTTGGCCGGCGCCTTCTTCGCCACCGTCTTCGTGGCGGCGGTCTTCTTGGCCGCACTCACCTTCTTCGTCGCTGTCTTCTTTGCTGCGCTGACCTTGCGCGCGGTCGTCGTCTTCGCGGCGCTGGTCTTCTTCGCGACAGTCTTCTTGGCGGGAGAAGCCTTTTTGGCTGTCGCCTTCCCTGCGGCTGCCTTCTTGGCTGGCACTCTGCCTCCTTGGTGCGGCTGAGGAAAACCACGGTGGATTCCTCGTCGTCATGATGATGACAACAGTTGTGGCCCACGTAAAGCACCCGAAACGTTCGCAGGTTAAGGCGAACTGGCGGCAAAGCGGCGGGCAAATGCCGAGAATCCTTGTGCAGAAGGGATTCCGCCGAGGCCCGAGCATGCCGGATACTCTTCAGAATTTCTTGGCGACACGCGCTCAATCCGGCGTCGAACTGCCCCGATCGGCCAGTGTTGTCCTCGGCAACGTCCTGCGAACAGGAGGTGCGAAGAGCCGATGAAGAGCGCGTACGACGACCTCCACAGCGTCGTCGAACTACCCGACGAAGTGCATCGCGTGGTGAGCATCGTGCCGTCGTTGACGGACTCGATCGCTGCCACGCATCCGGCGAAAATCGTTGGTGCGACCGACTGGTGTACGCATCCCGCGGACCTCGATGTGACGCGTGTTCGCGGTACCAAGAACCCGGACATCGAGCGCATCCGTGAACTGCTGCCGGACGTCGTCGTCGCGAACGCCGAAGAGAATCGCGCGGTCGATCTCGACACGTTGCGGCGTAGTGGAATCGCGGTCTGGGTGACGGCGCCGACGACGGTGCCCGAATCACTCGACTCACTCGGTCGCATGCTGTCCGCGATCATCGGCACCGAACCGTCCTGGCTGACCGATGCGCGCGAGGTGTGGAGCACGCCGTACGCCGGAATGCGGCGGCGGGCCGTGATACCGATCTGGCGACGGCCGTGGATGGCGTTGGGACGGGACACGTTCGCCGGCGATCTGCTGTCCCGGATCGGCATCGACAACGTGTTCCAAGAATCCGGCGAACGTTATCCGCGATTCGATCCCGACGCGTTACCGGAGTACGACGTGGTGGTGTTGCCGGACGAGCCTTATGCGTTTTCTCCCGATGACGGCCCGGAGGCGTTCGGTAAACCCGCGCGCTGTGTATCGGGCCGGCACCTCACCTGGTACGGCCCGTCACTGGTCGAAGCGCGGGAACTGCTGACCGGACAGCTGGAGTGACGTCCGCCACGATCGCTGCCGTGTCATCTAGACGGTTAGGTATGCCTCACCTACTCTTGCCGGGTGCCGTCGATGACCGCGAAGAAGAAGTGCTGCAAGGACAAGCCGAGGTGCAAGAAGTGCCCGGTGGTCCTGCTGCGCCTGTCCAAGGCCGGGTGCGCCGAGCGGATCGATCGCGTGCACTACGAGGTCGACAAGAAGGTGCCGAAGAAGGTGCTCAAAGAAGCGCGGGCGCGCTGACTCAGGAGGCCCGGCGCAGCGTGATCGCGTCGGCGGCCTGACGGAGCAGACCGGGGATCGTCACGTGCGCGGCCTGACCGGTCGCCTCGAGATCGTCGCCGTACCACCAGCCGTGCGCGCTGATCGTCTGCTGCTCGAGCTCCTCCTGGTTCGCGAACGTCACGTCGACGCGGTCCACCGCGACCGCGAAGAACGTCTGGCGCTGGATGATCTGGCATCCGCCCCACTCGAACTCGATCGTGTTCGTCGCGACCGGTGTACCGAGAGCTTCCGTCGGCAACACGATGCCGACCTCTTCACGCAGCTCACGGGTCGCGGCTTCGAGAACCGTCTCGCCGGCTTCGACGCCACCGCCGATCGTGAACCAGTACGGCGTCTGCGGTTTCAGCGGGTCCCAGCCGTGCAGCAGCAGCACCCTGCCGTCCGGACGCACCGGCAGCACGCGGGCCGTCGTACGGTGCCGGACCGTTCCTGGTGGTGGCAACTGGGATTCGCTCACACCACAAAACGCTAAGGGACAGAGCCGTCGCTGTGTCGAGTCGTGCGGCGAGTCTCACTCTGTCGGACATGGTTGCTGAGGACATCTACGATCGATGGCATGGCACGTATTGGTCTCGGATTGGCCGCGGTCGGGCGGCCCGGTTACATCAACCTCGGGCACGACGAGGACCTACCGGCCGGGCGCGCGGTCGAGGATCTGCGGGTGCGGACCCATGAGCTGCTGGAGCAGGCCTGGCAGGCCGGTGTTCGGTACTTCGACGCCGCACGTTCGTACGGGCTGGCCGAGAAGTTCCTCGGCGAGTGGGTGACCCCGGAGCGACGTACCGAACTGACCATCGGCTCCAAGTGGGGCTACACGTACGTCGCCGACTGGCGGCACGACGTCGACACGCACGAGGTGAAGGACCACAGCCTCGAAACCTTCGAACGGCAGTGGCCCGAGACCTTGGAGGCGCTCGGGGGACCGCCGGACTTCTACCTGGTGCACAGCCTCACCGCCGACAGCCCCGCCCTCGCGGACAAGCGCTTGCTCGACCGACTGCGTGAGCTCGCTGATTCGGGTGTCCGCGTCGGCCTGTCCACCAGCGGACCGCGCCAGGCCGAGACGCTCCGCAAGGCGCTGTCCGGCAGTACGCCGTTCTCCGCCGTACAGGCCACGTGGAACGTCCTCGACCCGTCGGCCGGCCCGGCGCTCGCGGAAGCGCACGACGCCGGGTGGTTCGTCGTCGTCAAGGAAGCGGTCGCCAACGGTCGCCTGACGGCCCGTGCTGGTGAGACCCCGTTCAACGAGTTTGCTCACCAGCACGGCGTCGCTCCCGACGCCTTGGCCATCGGCGCCGCGGTGGCTCAGCCCTGGACCGACATCGTCCTCAGCGGAGCCACCACCGCCGCTCAACTGTCCAGCAACCTCGCGTATCGGGTGGACGGCCCGCTCAGCGAGTTCGCCCAGCAACCCGAGGAGTACTGGACCGAGCGCTCAGCCCTGCCGTGGATTTGACAGGCCGAGCGCCTTCCGCGCCGCTGCCTTGGTACTGCCGGAAGAAGTCGCCGCCGCGGCTGCACTCGGCGGCTGCGGAGCAGGAACCGGCGGGCACTGTACGTCGGAGCGGTTCCCCGGCCGCCGCGGTGGCAGTGCACCGGTCTGCAGGTACGCCGCGATGCGGTTGTCGGTGCACGCCACGCCGGACAGCGATCCCGCGTGCGTGGTTCCGTCGACACCTTCGATCAGCACCGAGTTCGGGAACGTCTTACGGGTCTGCAGAGCACCGGAGTACGGCGTCGCCGCGTCCAGCGTCTCGTTGATCAGCAAGAGGCTCTTGACCCGGCTGCCGTTGACCTTCACCGGGTGACTCGCCTTCGCGGGCCAGTACTGGCACGGTGCGTTGAACCAGGCGTTCGCCCAGGTCAGGAACGGCGCCTTGAAGTAGACCTGCCAGTTCTGGCGGCGCACTGCCGGCCAGTTGGTCGGCCACTGGGTGTCGGTGCACTGTACGCCGAGGTAGATGGCGTACCCGTTGTCGTCGAACGGCGGCGTACCGTACAGCGCGATCAGCCCGGCCGCGTCCTTCTTGTGGACCCACGCCGCGAACGCATCCGCGATGTCGACCCAGCCGTAGACGTAGTACCCCGCACCCGTGAAGATGTCGGTCCACTCGGCCGGTCCGATCTTGCCGCCGGCCGGATGGCCGTTGAGCTTGTGCAGCTGCGCGTAGTAGAGCCGCTCGACCGCGGCCTCGGTGGTGCCGAGGTGCCACGTGGAGTTGTGCGCCGCGACGTACGCGAAGAAGACCTTGACGCTCTTGTTGAAGGCGAAGTCCTGGTCGATGTTGGCCTGGTACCAGATGCGCTTCGCGTCCACGACGCCGTCGAACACTGCGCGGCGCAGACGGTTCGGGTACAGCGTGCCGTACACCTGGCCGATGTACGTGCCGTAGGAGAACCCGTAGTAGTTGATCTGCGGGGCGCGGAGCGCCTTCCGGATGCTCTCCATGTCGCGCACCGTGTCGAGACTGGTGAGGTGCTTGAGCAACGCGGGCTGGGCCTTGCCACACGCCTTGGCGTACGCCTTGGAGCGCTGCAGCCAGACCTTCTCGATCTGCCGCGTCACCGGGACGTACGGCGGACGGTTGTACCCGGCGTAGTCCGGGATGCAGCTCAGCGACGGCTTGCTCGAGCCGACACCGCGCGGGTCGAAACCGATCCAGTCGTACGCGTCGCCGGCGTGGTTGGGCACGAACTCACCGAGGACCGCGAGCGTCAGACCGGACCCACCCGGTCCACCCGGGTTCACCAGCATCGGACCCTGCGGCTTGACCCCGGCCTTGTGCGCGATCCGCGACACCGCCAGCTGGATCTTCTGGCCACCCGGCCGGCTGTAGTCGAGTGGCACTTCGACGAACCCACATTGAGCCTTACGCTTCACCAGGCTCGGCGCCGTACACGGACCCCACTTGATCGGATGTGGGGTGTAGCTCGCCGGCTGTGGAGCAGCCGGTGCCGCGGTAGCGGTCGGGAACGTAGTCAACGCTCCGGCGACCAGCGCGAACGAAACCCCTGTGGCAACAACGAATCGACGGATCATCAGTGGCCTCCCCTTGCCGCCAACATCGTGAACCCACGACATCGGTCGGACAAGGGGTCGGCGCGTTGCCCCGGAACAGTTCTCGGACAGCTACCGGGGCGGTACGGGGAGTCGTGTCAGAAGGTGTGCTCGTCTCCCGGGAAAGCACCCGAGGCCACCTCGGCGGCGTACGTCGCGGCCGCGCTGGTGAGGATGCCGCGCAGATCGGCGTACTGCTTGACGAAGCGCGGCATGGTGCCGGATCGCAGGCCGGCCATGTCCTGCCAGACCAGCACCTGGGCGTCGGTGTCGCGTCCCGCGCCGATACCGATCGTCGGGATCGGGACCCGCTTGGTGATCTCGGCGGCCACGTCCCCAGGGACCATCTCGAGCACGACGGAGAACGCACCGGCCTCGGCGAGCGCGACGGCATCGTCGATCAGAGCCGCGGCCTGATCGCCACGCCCCTGGACCCGGTATCCGCCGAGACTGTGCTCACTCTGCGGCGTGAAGCCGATGTGCGCCATCACCGGGATACCGGACTGCGTCAGCTTCTCCACCATCGGTACGACGGTGCGCCCGCCTTCCAGCTTCACCGCGTGCACGCCGGCTTCCTTCATGAACCGCACCGCGGTGTGGAAGGCCTGCTCGGGCGACGCCTGGTACGAACCGAACGGCAGATCCGCGACGACGAGCGCCCGGTCGACCGCACCGGCCACAGCCCGCGCCAACGGAATGAGCTCGTCGACGGTGACCCGCAGCGTCGTGTCGTACCCGTACACGTTGTTGGCGGCGGAGTCGCCGACCAGCAGCACCGGAATACCGGCCTGGTCGAAGATCTCGGCGGAGTACTGGTCGTACGCCGTCAGCATCGCCCACTTCTCGCCACGGTTCTTGAAGTCCCGCAAATGATGAACCCGATACCGCCGCGGCCGCTTCGGCCCCTCACCCGCAGCACCCTGACCAGCACTCGGCCCGGCAACGGGTGCGGTTGTCCCGGCAGCGGTCGCGCCCTGAACGACGGGTGCGCTCGGTCCGGCAGCGGGTGCGCTCGGAGTGCTGGCGGCAGGTCCGCCTGGGGTGCCGGCGGCTGCGGTTGGAACCTCGGCGGCTCTCTCAGCCGCGGGGTTCGTGGACGCTTGGGCCCGTCGGGCCGCGCGATGCGAGGTGACCTGCTCGGTCGGTACCTGACTCGGCGCATCCTGCTGCACGCCCGCGCGCCGACGAGCACCCACCGAGCGCCTCGGCGTACCGGCTCCTTCGGTCATCGGCGCGTTGCTCTCGTACTCCGCACTCGGGTCGGACGGATACCCGCTGTCCTGCCCCGGCGCCTGCTGATACGCGTCGATCATGTCCGGCAGGTACGCCGTAATCGTCGGCGACTCGACCGGCCCAGCCGGCGCCTCCCCACCTTCATGGGCCGACCGCCCCTCAGCCCCAACCTCCTGCCGCCGAGCCTCTTCCCGCCGCCGCAAATCCCCCTGCCGCTGCCCTTCTTCCTGCCGCACACCATCACGCCCCAGCGCCTCGTCGCGCGGCTGCACACCGTCCCGCCGCTGCACGCCGTCGCCCCGCTGCGCTTCTTCGTGCCGCTGCAGCTCTTCGCGCCGCTGTCCATCCGCGCGCTGCTGCGCGCCGTCCTGCCGCCCGGCATCGTCCCGCTGCTGCAGGTCGTCTCGACCCTGGACGTTGCCGCGCCACTGTCCGTCCTCAAGCCGCTGTCCCTCATCGCGGCGCGGTGCATCCTCGCGGCGAAGCAGCTCTTCGCGGCGCTGAGCGTCCTCGCGGGCCTGCCGTTCGTCCCGCGCCCGACCGCTCTCGTGCGCCCGTGCAGTCTCCTGCCCACGGTCCGGTTCGTGGCCCCAGACGGGCTCGGGGCCTGGGCCTGGCTCGTGCCGGCGTACGGGGTCCTGCCCGCGCCCCGGCTCTTGCTCGCGTCCCGCATCGTGGCCGTGGGTGGCGTTCGGGGGCTGCAGGCGCTGTGGCGGCCGCGGCGGCTGCTGCGAGCTCAAGCCGTTGCTCACCCCGTGACCCAACCCATTACTCAGCCCGTTGCTCGACCCGCCACTCATCCCATTGCTCAGGCCGTTACTCGACCCACCGGCCAACCCATTGCTCGACCCGCTGCTCGAACCAGCACCCAGCCCATTGTTCGAACCACTACCGAGCCCGTTGCTCGAGCTCTTGCCCAGCCCGTTGCTCGACCCGTGGCTCAGGCCATTGCTGGAGCCGCTGCCCAGCCCGTTGCTCGAACCGCTGCCCAACCCGTTGCTCGAGCTATTGCCGAGCCCGTTGCTCGACCCATGGCTCAAGCCGTTGCTGTGTTCGTGGCTTAGCCCGTTGCTCGACGACGACTGCGACGGCGAGGACGGCGATGGCGACGGGGGTTGTGACGGCGGCTGGCTGCCTGCCTGGGAAGGCGTGCCGGACTGTGGTGCCGGGCTGCCCCAGTTGGTGCTGCCGTTCGACGACTGTTGCGGCCGCTGAGTCACGCCGTTGCTCGACGGCGGCGCCGGCGGCCGAAGCGGCGGCTGACCGGGCGACTGCTGCCCAGGCTGAGAACCACCTTGCGAACCACCCTGCGGCCGACCGTCAACCTGACCGCCCTGCCGACCCTCAGCCTGACCGCCTACCTGTCCGGCCTGCTGACTCCCTTGCTGGCCGCCCTGCTGGCTGCTCTGTTGACCGGGCGGCTGCTGCCGCCCACCCGGCGCACCATTGCTCCCCGACCCAGGACCGAACGGACTCGGCCGACCCTGCGGCGGCGGCTGCGACCCTGGTGCGGGCTGCTGCGCCGGCGGCTGGGGCCGGAACGGGCTCTGCTCCTGGTACCCGTACGACTCCTCGCGCGACTCTCCGTAGTACTCCGGCCGCTCACTCCGCGCCGGCGGTTGTCCCGGCGGTGGTGGTGCGCTCGGCAGGAACGGTGGCTTCGGGACATACGGCTGCTGCGGTACCGGCCCGCGCTCGTACGTGCGGGGTGCGTTCGGCAGCGACGGCGACGGGTCGAGGCCTAGACCGGAGCCGCGCTCGTGCCAGGGGTCGTTGTCGTAGTCCGAGCGGCGGTGCTCCTCGGTTGCCCGGTTCTTCGGTCCGGTCCCGTACGGCGACGGCAGCTCCTCGTCATCACCCTGGGTACCGGCCGACGTGAAGTTGTCAACCATGTCTTCATCGTCCCACCGATGCGGAGGGTGAGCGCCACCGCCTGTAGGTGAGCGATCGCTCACATCCTCCCGGTAACTGTCGCCATAACTGTCCCGGTAACCGTCACCGCGACTGTCCCGGTAACTGTCACCGCGACTCTCGCCGTAACTTTCTTTGGGCAGGCCGGAACGGTCGTGCAGGTCCTCGGGGGAACCCCACGCGGATTCTTGGACCCCATTGTCGGGTTGGGTTGGGCGGTACCGCCAGGAGTCGCTCAGTGCTCGGCTGCCTTCCGTGCGTCCTCACGCCATGCATTGGTGATCGGCAACCGGCGGTCCCGTCCGAAGGCCTTGTGCGTGATCTTCGGGCCCGGTGGGTACTGCCGGCGCTTGTACTCCGCTCGGTCGACGAGCTGGATCACCTTGGTGACCAGCTCGGTGTCGAATCCGGCCGCGACCAGTTCGGCGCTGCCGCGGTCCTGCTCGACGTAGTCGTCCAGCATGTCGTCGAGCAGGTCGTACGGCGGCAGCGAGTCGGTGTCCTGCTGCCCCGGGCGAAGCTCGGCCGACGGGGGTTTGGCGATCGAGTTCTCCGGGATCGGGGGCTGCTGCCCCTTCTCCTTGGCGTCCGCGTTGCGCCACTTCGCGAGCCGCCAGACCAGGGTCTTCGGGACGTCCTTCAACGGTGCGTAGCCGCCGACCGCGTCGCCGTAGATCGTCGAGTACCCGACCGACAGCTCCGACTTGTTGCCGCAGGCAAGTACCAGGTGACCGTCGGCGTTCGACAATCCCATCCACACCACGGCGCGGACCCGGGCCTGCAGGTTCTCCTCGGCCAGCCCGGTCAACCCGAGTGTGTCGAGGAACGGCTGCACCATCGGCTGGATCGGTATGACGCGGTAGTTCAGGCCGGTGCGCGCGGCGAGTTCGGCGGCGTCGTCCTTGGAGTGGTCGCTGGAGTAGACGCTCGGGTTGGAGATCCCGAAGACGTTCTCGCGGCCGACCGCGTCGCAGGCGATCGCGGCGACCAGCGAGGAGTCGATGCCGCCGGACAGTCCGAGCAGGACGGACTTGAAGCCGTTCTTCTGCACATAGTCGCGCAGGCCGGTGACGATCGCGCCGTACATCTCGGCCTCGTCGCTGAGTCGCGGCGCGATGTTCGGCGGCATCGCGTCGTACTCCGGGAGTGGTTCCTCGTGCAGGACGGTGTGCACGATCTCGATGCCTTCGTGCGTACCGGACGGAGTACCTGATGCGGCAGGGAGATCGAGGTCGACGATCATGCTGCCCTGCTCGAACTGCGGAGCCCGCGCGAACACGGTGCCTTCGGCGTCAGCGATCAGCGAGTCGCCATCGAAGACCAGTTCGTCCTGGCCGCCGACGAGGTTGACGTAGGCGAGCGCGCAGCCGGCTTCGCGGGCGCGGCGGCGTACGAGATCACCGCGGACGTCGTCCTTGTTGGCCTCGTACGGCGAACTGTTGACGACCATGAGCAGACCGGCACCTGCCGCGCGGGTGACCGCGACCGGGCCGCCGTCCTGCCAGAGGTCCTCGCAGATCACGAGCGCGACGTCAACGCCGTGGATCCGGACGACCTGCAGGGTGTTGCCGGGGACGAAGTGCCGGAACTCGTCGAACACGCCGTAGTTCGGCAGGTGGTGCTTGACGGCGCTCGTCACCACGCGACCCTGGTGGATGACGGCCGCGGAGTTGGTGGGGGAGCCCTTCGGGCGGCCGAGCCGGTCGATACCCATCGCCGTACCGCTGGCGCGATCGAGGTACCCGCAGATCACCACGATGTCGCCGAGTCCTTCGTCGGCGAGTCGTTTCGCGAGGCTGTGGATCCGGGTCTGCGAGGCGTCCACGAACGAGGCCCGCAGCGCCAGGTCCTCCACCGGGTAACCGGTCAGCCCGAGCTCCGGGAACGCGACCACGTGCGCGCCTCGCTCGACCGCGTTCCGGGTCCACGCGACGATCTTGTCGGTGTTCCCGTCGATATCACCCACGGTCACATTGAGCTGAGCAAGAGCTACCCGAAGCTGAGGCACGGGAGCACATTACTGGTTCCAGCCCCGCGACCCCACGCCCCTCACCAACGTCTTACGTACGCCGAATGAACTCGCCCACCCGCGAGACGTTCGCAACTACGGGTTCCATCGCATCCACGATCAACCGTTCGCGCTCCAACTGCGCATACTCACTCCGCATCCGCTCGACGTGATCCCACCCCACTTCGTGCCACCCGGGGATCCCACGCCGCCGTGCTTCGAGCCGCTGCCGATGCACGCGTTCATCGCTACAAACACAGTCGACAATCACCAACCGCCCGCCGTACTCCGCAGCCAGTTCCTCCCACCGTCCCGCGATCTCCTCGTTCACCAAACAGTCAACGATCGCCGACTGACCCATCATCAGCTGACGTCTGATCAACGTTCCGAGGAGGTCGTAATACATCGCGAGGAACGTCGGCCGGTCGAGTCCGCTCAGCACCCCGTGCGGTCTGAGGGCACCGAGCAGCCAGTCGCCGGCGAAAGCCGGTACGCCGGACTCCTCGGCCAACGTTTCGGCCAGCGTCGACTTGCCGGTGCCGGGCAGGCCGGTGAATGCGATGACTTGCTTCATGGGGTTGGGGTTGTTGCGGTTCGGGCTACCAGTAGGGGGGTGATGGTGGTCCAGCCGAGGGACTCGTAGAGGGGGCGGCCTTCGGGGGAGGCTGCTAGGTGGGCTTGGGGGACGCCGTGGGTGACGGCGGTTTCGGCGAGGGCTGTCATGACGGCGCGGGCGAGGCCGCGGCGGCGGTGGGCCGGGTCGGTCTGGATCATGTCGGCGACGGCGCCGGTGTGGAGGAGCGACATCCTGCCAGTGGCCGCGAGTTCGCCGTACCCGTACACGTGGACGTCGATGATCGACGGCGCCGTGGTGATCTCGAGTTTGTACGGCGCGGGCACCGGCGCGCTCGCGTGCTCGGACAGCGCGACCGACATCAGCCACTCGGTGCGGACGAACTCCAGCGGCACCAGATCACCCGCCACCCGCTGCGGATCGTCGGTCGCGATCGTGAGCCACGACGTACCGGGCGGGTTGCAATCGGTCAACGCGAGGTGCGCCGCGGCGCGCGCGTTCGACTCGGTGGCGATGTATTCGACCCGTCGTTGCGGTTCGCCGATCCGTACGACGATGACGTCGTCGACGTGCTGGTAGTCGGTCCACCCACGCGACGCCGACCACCCCCGCTGCCACTGGGTCAGGACTTCGTCGTACATGCGCCTATCGAACAGCGACGAAGGTTCACCGGTCAGGCACTTTCGTCGGATGAACGTCCGCGCCGCAGTCGGTTGAATGACACCATGAGCACCCCCAGCGGACCGACCGGCCTGAGCGAACGCGCCCTGGGTCCGGATCTCGCCCGCGGTTTCATGCTGCTGTTCATTGCCTTCGCCAACTCGCATTACTTCATCGACAGCGACCGCGTGCTCGGCGGGTTCCCGACCGACGGCTCAGTCGTCGACCGCGTCGTCGCCACGGTGATCGCCACGTTCGTCGACGGTCGCGCGTTCCCGATGTTCGGCGACCTCTTCGGGTACGGCGTCGCGCAGATCGTCCGCCGGCAACGCGAGGCCGGTCGCGACTGGGGTCAGATCCGCAAACTCCTCTGGCGCCGCTCGCTGTTCCTCGTCGTACTCGGGTTCCTGCACGCGATGCTGCTCTACGTCGGCGACATCCTCGCGGCGTACGGCGTCCTGCTGTTCCTCGGTGTCTGCGTGCTGCGTTGGGAGGACCGCTGGCTCTTCGTCGTCGCCGGGTTCGTCCTGATCATGACCGCGCTGCCGACCGATGACGCGTTGGCGGTGTCCGCCGACCGCCCCGATCCGTCGATGCTCCCGACGGACCTCCTCGGTCAGTTCGCGGACCGCATCACCGTGCAGCCGTTCATCGCCGGCCTCGGCTGGATCGGCTTCGTCACACCGTTCATGGTCGGACTGTGGGCCGGCCGCCGCCGCATCCTCGAGCGCCCGGCGCAGCACCTCACCCTGCTCCGTACGACGGCCCTCCTCGGACTCACGGTCGCGATCGCCGGCGCCCTCCCGGTCTCCCTGGTCATCGGCGGCGTACTGAACCGGCCGAGCGACCACGCACTCACGATCCTCGGTCCACTGCACGACGCGACCGGGGTCCTCGGGGGTTTCGGGTACGCCGCCCTGATCGTGCTGATCGCACACCGACTGGGCGACCGCCGAGGTCCGATCACCTTGGCGATCGCCGCGGTCGGGCAACGATCGCTGACCTGCTACCTGTCCCAGTCCGTGGTGTGGGCCGTCGCGTTCACGCCGTACCTGCTCGACCTGTCGCGCACCCTCACCACGACCACGACGGCGCTGCTGGCCGCCGCGACCTGGCTGGCGACTGTCGTGCTTGCGGACCAGATGCGCCGGGCCGACTACCGCGGGCCGTTCGAGCTCCTGATCCGCAAGGTCACGTATCAGCCGAAGAGGACCGCCGCGACGCGGTCACGCAGCTCCGGCAGTCTCGCGTAAAACACGTCACCCGGGCACTGCGTGGTGTTGTAGTCGCGGTGCCCGACGATCGCCGCGTGCGGATCGAGCCCGTACTTCGTGCACAGCCAGGCGCAGGTCAGCACGGACATGTCGAACAGGGCGGTCGTCACGTTCTCGGTGACGTAGATGCCCTCGTGCTCGATGCCGATGGTGTGACTGTTCTGGTTGGCGGTCTGCGCACCGAGCACGTTCTGCCCGTTGTTGATCGCCGACAACGATTTGCTGCGGCCCTCCATCAGGTAGCCGCCGCGGCTGATCGTGAGCTGGTTGCCCATGTCGATCCAGCCGTTGGTGTCCATGTGCAGGTCCTGGATCCAGTGCTGGACCTTGTACGCCGCGGCGAGCGAGTAGTCGGTGACGTTCGCGCTCGCGGTGTGGTGGATGACGATGTGGTCGGGCTTGCCGATCACCTGGGTGGCGGACTTGGGCGGGCGCGCCGACCACTCGGTGCGCGTGTAGCAGCGCGGCGCGGGGGCCGCATGGGCTGCTGTGGGCAGTGCGAGTCCCCCGAGCAGTACGCCGCCGGCGCTCGCGCCGAGCAGGGTACGCCGGGACACCCGGGTACGTTGGATATTTTCTGGGGCGGTCATACTTGAGAAAATTCCCTACCGTCAAGACCGTCAAACCAGAATGATGTAATGGCGGGCGTGACTGAAGGTGAGCGGCCGGGGGCCGTCCGGCTGGGACGGGTCGGCAAGGGGATACGGGTCCTCGTCGCGGTCGCGGGCATCGCGCTGCTGATCAACGGATCGGTCCGGGCCTCCGACGACGCCTGGCCGTTCGGGCCGATGTCGCAGTACGCGATGTCGGTGCCGGACGACGCCTCGATCGACTACACCCGGATCAGTGCCGTGACCGACGCCGGTACGACGGTCGACGTACCGCTGAACATCGAGGGCGCCGGCGTGGCGCGGGCCGAGATCGAGGCGCGGGCGGGGGAGATCACCAAGGACCCGTCGCTGCTCCAGCAGGTCGCGGACGGGTGGGCGCGCAAGCACCCCGACCAGCCGAAGTACGTGAAGCTCCAACTGATCCGGGACACCACTCAACTGGTGAAGGGGCGCGTCGAAGGACCGCCCACGTCCCAGGTGCTGGCGACCTGGGAGGTCCGTCGATGAAGGTCGCGAACTGGTTCACCCCCACGATCGCTTTGGCGCGGATCGCGTGGTTGCGCACGATTCTGTATTTGTTCGTCATCCTCGACATGCATGCGTTCGTCCGGGACACCCGCGACAAGGGCGAGCACCCGGGGCTGTACCAGCCGTTGCAGCTGGCCCGGCTCCTCGACCTCCCGAAGCCGACGGTCGCGAACACCACCGCGCTCTACATCGTGCTGATCGTCGCCTGCCTGATCGGTGCGACGAACTACTTCCCGCGGATCGCCGGCTGGATCGTCGCGCCGGCATTCACCTGGTGGGTGCTGATCGGGATGAGCGACGGGAAGGTTGACCACGACCATCTCGCCCTCGTCATCGCGCTCTGGGTGCTGCCGACCGTCGCGGCGGGTCGTCGCGGACCGTCGTCGTACGGCGATCAGACCGCGTCGGAGGCGGCCGGGTGGGCGATCCGGTGCATCCAGATCTGCGTGATCGCGACGTACTTCCTGTCCGCGGTCGCGAAACTGCGCAGTGCCGGATGGGCGCTGACCTGGCCCGGGAGCGCCGTACTGACGTGGGCGATCGTACGGCGGCCGCACCCGGTCGGGGAGTGGCTGCTCAACTACCCGTGGGTGCTGCACGTGATGCAGTGGGTCGGCATCATCGGGGAGTTCTGCTCGCCGGTGATCCTCTGGCTGAAGGGCCGCTGGCAGTTGCTCGGGGCGCTGTTCTTCCTCGGGTTCCACGCCGCGAACACGGCGATCCTGCTGATCCATTTCCTGCCGACCGTGGTCTGCTGGCTGGCGTTCGCTCCGCTGGAGCGGATCGTGCCCTGGTTCCGTGCGCGCCGGGCCGCGAAGTCGGCGAGCTCGGACCGCTCAGACCGCGATGCCCGAGAGGCCGAAGACCAGGCCGAACACGGCCGGCAGACCGAGCAGCAGGCCGGCGCGTAGCTTGAACCGGCGGCCACCGGGTCCCGGCGTCCGGACGACCCGGGACAGCACGGCACCGGCGTACCCGAAGACCAGCGCGGCGAGCAGGATCTGGACGGTCGGCAGATCGTGGGCGTTCTGATGCCTCAGCCCGAGCGTGACGAGCCCCGGGCAGCAGAACGCGCACATGCCGAACCCAAGCTCCGGGATCGGCAGCCAGCGGCGCCCGAGGACGTCCCGCTCGGCCGGTCGCCGGTGCCGCAGTGACTGCACGAATCGCGCCGTACTGACGATCAGGTCGCTGAGGCAGAGGACCGCCGCCACGATCAGGGCGGCATGGAAGATCGTCTGCACAAAGGGACACGCTAGGCCCTGATCGCCACGATGTCCGCCCTGGCACGTAACGTCTGCTTAACAAGGGCGGGGCACACTGTGAGAAGTTCCGAAGACTCGGGTGAGAGGTGGACCGGATGGACAAGCAGCAGGAATTCGTGCTGCGCGCGCTGGAGGAGCGCGATGTGCGCTTCGTGCGGCTCTGGTTCACCGACGTGCTCGGGTTCCTGAAGTCGGTCGCGGTGGCGCCGGCGGAGCTGGAGAGCGCGTTCGCGGAGGGCCTCGGGTTCGACGGCTCGGCGATCGAGGGATTCGCCCGGGTGACCGAGGCGGACATGCTCGCCAAGCCGGACCCGTCGACGTTCCAGATCCTGCCGTGGCGCGGCGAGACCATGGGCACCGCGCGGATGTTCTGCGACATCAACATGCCCGACGGGTCCTCGTCGTTCGCCGACCCGCGGCACGTGCTGAAGCGGACGCTGTCGAAGGCCGCCGACCTCGGGTTCACCTTCTACACCCATCCCGAGATCGAGTTCTACCTGTTCAGGTCGCTCACCGGCGCGCCCGGGACGTATCCGGAGCCGGTCGACTCCTCCGGGTACTTCGACCACACGCCGCAGGGCATCGGCAACGACTTCCGCCGCGAGGCGATCACGATGCTCGAGTCGATGGGGATCTCGGTCGAGTTCAGCCACCACGAGGGCGGCCCCGGCCAGCAGGAGATCGACCTGCGGTACGCCGACGCGCTGTCGACCGCCGACAACATCATGACGTTCCGCGTCGTGGTGAAGGAGGTAGCGCTGTCGCAGGGCATCTACGCGTCGTTCATGCCGAAGCCGTTGTCGGACCACCCCGGTTCCGGGATGCACACCCACATGTCGCTGTTCGAGGGTGACCGGAACGCGTTCTTCGAGGGCGGGGCGCAGTACCAGCTGTCGAAGACCGGGCGGGCGTTCATCGCCGGGCTGCTGCAGCACGCGGCGGAGATCACCGCGGTCACCAACCAGTGGGTGAACTCCTACAAGCGGCTGGCCGTCGGCGACGAAGCGCCGTCGTTCATCTCGTGGGGTCACAACAACCGGTCCGCGCTGGTGCGGGTGCCGATGTACAAGCCGCACAAGGGGCAGTCGAGCCGCGTCGAGTTCCGCTCGCTGGACTCGGCCGCCAACCCGTACCTCGCCTTCGCGCTGATGCTCGCCGCCGGTCTCAAGGGGATCGAGGAAGGCTACGAGCTGCCGGCCGAGGTCGAGGAGGACATCTGGTCGCTCACCGCCCGCGAACGCAAGGCCCTCGGCATCAAGCCGCTCCCCGGCAGCCTCGCCGAAGCCATCAGCGCGATGGAGGACAGCGAACTCGTCGCCGAAACTCTCGGCGAACACGTCTTCGACTTCTTCCTCCGCAACAAACGCGCCGAATGGCAGGACTACCGCCGCCAGGTCACCCCCTTCGAACTCAACAAACTCCTCCCGGTCCTGTAGCCCGCGCCCAAACCCAAGCCAACCGCGGCCCGGGTCGGGACCCGGGGCGGGCGGACGGTCGTCGGGCAAGGTGTGCGCCCGCGCAGCGTTCTCCCGGCGTGCTGACGCAGGGCTGCGGTGCAGCGGTGGTTGTCCGCCGGGTCGTGGGTTGGGGTTGGTGAAACGCCGCCGTTCTTCACGAGTCGCGGTACAAGGGGCGGACCTTTTGGCACGAGTGGATGGGGATCTTGGTGGTTGATGCTCAGGTTGTCGCGTTGGGTGGTGGTGGGTTCTCGATGGAGCCGGAGAACCTGTTGCTTGACGACTATGTGCTCTCGTTGGGGCCGCAGGGGCGTAAGCCGCGGGTTTGCTTTGTTCCGACTGCGAGTGGTGACTCCGAGGGGTACAGCGAGCGGTTCCTGGCGGCGTTCGGGCCGGAGCGGGCGGAGGCGACGGTGTTGTCGCTGTTCAAGCGGTCGGTGGGTGATCTGGACGCCTTCGTGCTGGAACAAGATGTTGTGTACGTCGGTGGTGGGAACACCGCGAACCTGCTGGCGATCTGGCGACTGCACGGGCTCGACGTCGCGTTGGAGAAGGCCTACCGCGCAGGTGTGGTCATGGCTGGGATCAGCGCTGGGATGAACTGCTGGTTCGAGGCCTCGGTGACGGACTCGTTCGACACCAACGGCTGTGGTCCGCTGGACGACGGGCTTGGGCTCTTGCCGGGTAGCGCGTGTCCGCACTACGACGGCGAGGCGTTGCGGCGTGACACCTTCCTCGGTCTGGTCGAGTCCGGCTTCCCGGAAGGTTATGCCGCCGAGGACGGCGTGGCCTTGCACTTCACGAACGGCCGCCTCGCGAACGTCGTCAGCTCCCGTCCCGACACGGCCGCCTACTCGGTACGCCGTAGCGACGCCGGCGTGTCCGAGGAACGCCTGCCTGCCAGGTACCTCGGCGCTCCCCGGTGACCCGCGTCAGCTGTCGACTCTGAAGGGGTCGTGGTCGGTGAGGAGTTTGTCGAGGCGGGCCTGGTCCACGCGGCTGGTGACCTCGGTGATTTCCTGGCGGTCGCGGACGACCTTGCACAGGACGACGGTCGACGTGACGACGTAGAGCAGGTCGAGCGCGAGGAACGCCCGTACCCAAGGTTGGGCCGGTAGGTAGACCAGGGCGATCGACATCGCCGTGATCGAGATGCCGAAGGATGCGACGGCTTGCGCGTAGAAGGCGGCGGTTTGTTGCGGCTGGATCTTCTTCGTCATGCCGAGATCTTCAGGCCGCCGCCACCTCGCCCGCATGAGCAAAACCACTCAATCAGCCGACGAAGACTTCCAGGAGCGTGGCGGGCGCGGAGGTGGTGAGCCGGTCCAGCACCGGTTGGCCGGTGGTGACTCGACCCAGCACCGTCGACGTGGGGGAGAGCGGCGCATCCGCAGGCGTGATGAAGAACTCGCTGGAGTTGCCGCGTCCCGGGGTGTTGCTGAGGGCAATCGCGTTGGCGCGGTCGCGGGTCAGCACCAGGTCGCCCCGGTTCGTGCGGAGGGTGACCTTGACCAGCCCGAGCGTCGGCGCCAGCGAGTACGGCGGTTGCCCGTGCTCGCCCGCGGTCCGGGTGTAGGTGCAGTTCTTGAACAGCGTCGGCGTGGCCTGGGCGCGGGCCACCCAGCCTTCGACGACGAGTGCTACCGCGGCGACGGCGAGGACTGCGACAACCCGTTTCCAGTGACGCATGCTTCTGAAGGTAACACTGGGTAGGCGGATTACAACAGGCTGTGTTCAGACGTTGGCTGGCTCGGCTGGCGTGCTGTCAGAGCCGTGCTTGGAGGCCCACCGAGCAGCAGCCGTCGAGTGCCGGTACGGCGGAACCTCCAGCGCGACCGGCGCCTCGACCACCGGAGCCGCCGACTCGACTGATGGAGCCGGCACGACCACCGGCGTACCGTCGTCCGCCAGCGCGTGTACCTCGTCGACGGTGAACAGCCCGACCGGGCGGACCCCTTCGGTGACGATCACGATGCACCCGGGGATCACCTGCTGGGCCCGATGACCCTTGGGAGGAACGAGAATCCCCTCGGCGGGCGTGCGCCAGGCGCCGGGGGCGAACCGGCTCAGCGCGAGCCCGGCCTGGCCGTCCTCCGGGGTGCGTGGTGGGAGGTAAGCGGTCGCCGTGTAGTCGTAGTCGTAGTCCGGTTCCGGCGGTCCGGACACTCGCCCGCCCTGCTGGGGTGTCAACCAGACAACCGTGCCTCGCACGGCGAGCGACCCCGTCATCATGACCATGGAACGCCATCATGCCGACTACTGAGCGAATCCGCTACACGACACCGTGTATTCCCCGCAATCCAGTTGAGACTTTGCGGACGCACCGGCCGCTGCTCGGTCCGCGGCCCGGGTTGGATAGCCTTCTGAAGTGGCTGAGGGTCGGAGAGGGTCGTGGGAGGGACGCCTGGTTCGGCTCGGGTTCGAGGACCCGCAGCGGGCGGCGGGGAGGCTCGAGGAGCTGGACGCGCTGGACTCGCACAGTCCGATGGCGACCGAGCAGCTGATCACGACGCTGTCGGAGTCGGCCGACCCGGATCTCGCGCTGCACAGCCTGTGCGGGATGGCGGAGGCGCTGCACAAACACGGGTACGACGTGGCCGCGTTCGCCCGCACGCTCGAGATGGATGCCGACTTCCGGCGCCGGCTGGTGTTCGTGCTCGGCGCGAGCGAGGCGTTCGGGCGGCACCTCTGCCTGCACCCGCGGCACTGGTACGACCTGGCCGACCCGTCGCTGACCGGGAACCGGCCGTCGGTCGAGGACGTGGCGCTCAAGCTCGCCGGCGCGGTGAACGCGGACAACCCGGTCGACGCGCTGCGGGTCGAGTACCGGCGGCTGCTGCTCCGGCTGGCCGCTCGGGACCTGGCCGAGGGGCTGCTCGTCGACGAAGTCGCCGCCGTCCTCGCTGATCTCGCGGGTGGGGCGCTGGAGACCGCGCTGCACATCGCCCGCAACGAGTACTTCGCCGCGCACCCCGGTGCCGCCGACTGCCGGCTCGCGATCATTGCCATGGGCAAATGCGGCGGCCGGGAGCTGAACTACGTCAGCGACGTCGACGTGCTGTTCGTCGCCGAGCCGCACGACGGTGAGCCCGAGGCACCGGCGCTGCGAACTGCGACGTACCTCGCGGCCGCCACGATGCGGATCTGCTCGGCGCACACCGGCGAGGGCACGCTTTGGCCGGTCGACGCGGCGCTGCGTCCGGAAGGTAAATCCGGTCCGCTGGTCCGCACCCTCGACAGCCACCTGGCCTACTACCAGCGCTGGGCCAAGACCTGGGAGTTCCAGGCGCTGCTCAAGGCTCGCCCGGTCGCGGGCGACGTGGCGCTCGGTGATGAGTACGCCCAGAAAGTCGGGCTGCTGGCGTGGTCGGCGGCGGACCGCGATGGCTTCGTCAGCGACGTCCAGGCGATGCGGCGGCGGGTCATCGACCACATCCCGGCCGCGGACATGGACCGGCAGCTGAAGCTCGGTCCCGGTGGCCTGCGCGATGTCGAGTTCGCCGTACAACTCCTGCAGCTCGTCCATGGTCGCAGTGACGAGTCCGTCCGCAGCGGTACGACGCTGGTCGCGCTCGAGGCCCTGACCTACAACGGGTACGTCGGCCGCACGGACGGCGCCGTACTCGCGGATGCGTACCGCTTCCTGCGGTCGATGGAGCACCGCATCCAGCTGTACCGCCTACGCCGTACTCACCAGGTGCCGGACGACGAGGAGGACATGCGGCGGCTCGGCCGCTCGCTCGGGTTCACCAAGAACCCGGTCACCGACCTCACCGCGGCGTGGAAGAAGCATGCGCTCGAGGTCCGGCGGCTGCACGAGAAGCTGTTCTACCGGCCGCTGCTCGCCGCGGTCGCGCGGATCCCGGGCGGCGAGGTGCGGCTGACTCCGGAGGCGGCGAAGCAACGGCTGACCGCGCTCGGGTACGCCGATCCCGCGTCCGCGCTGCGGCACATCGAGGCACTGTCCGAGGGGGTCTCGCGGCGGTCGTCGATCCAGAAGGCCTTGCTGCCGGCGATGCTCGGCTGGTTCGCCGAGTCGCCCGCGCCGGACGCCGGCCTGCTCGCGTTCCGGACGATCTCGGACGCGCTCGGTTCGACCCCGTGGTACCTGCGCCAGCTACGCGACGAGGGTGCGTCGGCCGAGCGACTCGCGCACCTGCTCGCCAGCGGCCGGTACGCCGTCGACCTGCTGCAACGCGCGCCCGAGGCGACCGCGATGCTCGCCGACGAACGCGAGCTGACGCCGCGGACCCAGGAAGCCCTGCTGACCGAGATGTCCGCGGCCGGCCGCCGTCAGGACGCGCCGGAGGCCGCGGTGGCGGCGATCCGCGCGGTACGGCGCCGCGAGTTGTTCCGGATCGCGGCAGCGGACCTGTCCGGTCTGCTCGACGTGGAGACCGTCGGCGCGGCGCTCACCACGGTCTCGGTCGGCACCTTGACGACGGCGCTCGAGGTGGCCCGGAAGGCGGTCGCGAAGGGTGAGCCGGAGCCGACCCGGATGTCGATCGTCGCGATGGGCCGGTTCGGCGGGCACGAGCTCGGGTACGGCAGCGACGCGGACGTGATGTTCGTGCACGACCCGATCCCCGGCGCCGACGAGAAGAAGGCGACGGACTTCGCGACCCAGGCGGCGACCGAGCTGCGGCGGATGCTGGCGCTGCCCGGTGCCGATCCGGCGGTCGCGATCGACGCGGACCTGCGGCCGGAGGGTCGGCAGGGTCCGCTGGTCCGGACGCTGGCGTCGTACGCGCAGTACTACGCGCGCTGGTCGGCGGTGTGGGAGGCGCAGGCGCTGCTGCGGGCGGACCCGCTGTGTGGCGATGCTGACCTGTGTCAGTCGTTCCGTGACCTGATCGACCCGTTGCGCTATCCGGAGCAGGGGATCAGCGAGCGCGAGGTGATGGAGATCCGGCGCATCAAGGCGCGGGTCGACGCCGAGCGGTTGCCGCGTGGCGCCGATCCGAGCACGCACACGAAGCTCGGCCGCGGCGGTCTGGCCGACATCGAGTGGACCGTCCAGCTCCTCCAGCTGCGGGAAGCCCACCGGGTCCCGACCCTCAAGACCACGCGGACGCTGACGGCGCTGCGCGCCGGCGTGAACGCCGGTCTCGTCGACCCGACCGAGGCGGACACGTTGAGCGCCGCCTGGGAGATGGCCAGCCGGATCCGGAACGCGATCATGCTGGTCCGCGGCCGGGCGAGCGACTCGCTGCCGCGGGATCCCCGGGACCTCGCCGCGGTCGCGCACATCTGCGGCTACCCGCCGGGCGAGTCCGGCCGGTTCTCCGACGACTATCTGCGCACCACCCGCCGCGCCCACAACACGGTGGCGCGACTGTTCTGGGACGACTAATACACTCCTGCTGGTGGAAGCTGTGGATCAGGTCAGGCAGGCGGGTGTCTTCAGCACCGTCCGGCGCAGTGTGCGGATGACGGTGGGGCAGAAGCGGGTCTGGGCGACGCGCTGGGCGGAGCTCGGTCGGACGCAGGAGGACCTGCCGCCTGGTGAGCTGGACCTGGGCGAGTGGTTCGGGCGTACCGCGCCGACCGTGCTGGAGATCGGCTCCGGGATGGGGGAGGCGACCGCGCAGCTCGCCGTCGCCGCGCCGGAGGTGAACCATGTCGCCGCGGAGGTCTACCCGGCCGGTCTCGGCCAGCTGATGCTGTGGGTGGAGAAGTACGACCTCGACAACGTCCGGCTGCTACAGGGTGACGCGCTGGACTTCCTCCGCGACCACGTCGCTCCCGGTGCGCTGGCCGGCGTCCGCATCTACTTCCCGGACCCGTGGCCGAAGAAACGGCACCACAAGCGCCGCCTGGTCACGCTGCCGTTTGTCGGGCTGATCGCGTCCCGGCTCGAGCCCGGCGGGACGTTGCACCTGGCAACGGACTGGGCGGACTACGCGGACCGGATGCTCGAGGTCTGCGAGGCCGAGCCGTCGCTGCGCAACCAGTACGACGGCTGGGCCCCGCGGCCCGAGTGGCGCCCGGTCACCAAGTTCGAGTCCCGCGCACAGGCCGAGGGCCGCGAGGTCCGCGACCTGATCTACCGCAAGGTCACGCCGACCGACTCGTGAACGCCCACTGCCCGGCGCCGACCGTGTAGACGGTGTAGCCCTCGCTGTACGTCGGCGAGCCCGCGAACGACCGCGGTACGGCGTCGACGTGCTCGGCCGACTCGGACGGGACATGGACCTCCGCCGTCGCGCCGACCGGGACCTGCACCTCCAGGGTGAGCACCCGGCCGTTCTGCTTCCAGGACACCGACACCCGGCCGCGGATCGTCTCGGTGCGGATGCCCGCCGAGTTCACCTCGTCGCGCGCGTCCGGCCGCACCACGATCCGCTCGGCGCCCGCGTCGATCACCCGCAGGCCGGCGACGTTCTCGAAGATCCACTGCACGACCGTGCCCTGGAAGTAGTGGTTCCGCGACCGCGAGTCGTCCTCCCACTTCTCCCACATGGTGTCCGCGCCGAGCTCGAACCAGTACCCCCAGCTCGGGAAGGTCCGCTGCAGCGCGACCTTCGTCGCCACGTCGCCGTACCCGTGCTTCGTCAGCACCGGCAGCAGGACGCCGACGCCCAGGCAGCCGGTGTTGAGGTGGAACCCGCGCGCCTCGACGTCCGCGGCGAGATTGGCCGCGACGCGATCGACCATGTCCTCCGGGACGATCCCGAAAGCCAGCGGTACGGCGTTGGACGTCTGCCGGTAGTCCGGGTCCTTCTCGGTGCGGTACCGGCCTTCGGTGCGATCCAGGAACGCCCGGTTCAGCCCGTCCGCGAGCTCCCGCGACGCCTTGCGATACTCGTTGGGCTGTCCAATCACATCGCCGATCTCGGCGGCGACGACGAGCGCGCGATAGAGGTACGCCGTACCCGTCAGGCGCCGGTCCTCCGGGGCCGGGCCGCTGCCGAAACCGGGTGGCAGCCAGTCGCCGAGAACACTCACCGACAGTCCGTCCTCGACCCGGTCCAGTTCCCAGGCGAGGTAGCGGGTGAGGGAGTCCCAGTGCTCGCGGAGCAGTCGCTCGTCGCCGTACCAGCGGTACATCTCGCGGAGCAGGAACGGGTAGACGGTCGGCCACTCGGTCGCGGGGGAGAGGTCGGTGAAGCCCCAGCCGCTGGACGGCACGATCACCGGCAACTGTCCGGACTCCGCCTGACTGTCCCGGATGTCGCCGAGCCACTTGGTGAAGAACCGGGCCAGGCCGAGCGTCGCGAGCATCGTCGGCGCCCCGACCTGCGCGTCCCCGGTCCACCCGTTCTTCTCGAAGTACGGCGTGTCCGTCGGGATCCCGTGCAGATTGCCGAGGATCGTCCGCCGCATCGCCCGCTCGTACTGTTCGTACGGCGCCTGCGTCGAGGTGAACCGGGTCACCGACGGGACGTCGGAGTTCACGACGCGCATCTGGACGTCGGCCGGCGCGCCCTCGACCTGCACGTAGCGGAACCCCTTGTACGAGAACTTGGGCTCCCAGATCTCCACGCCGGTGCCGGCCGCGACGTACTCGTCGCGCTGGATCCGGTCGCCGTCGACGTGCACGTTCCACGCCGCCACGTTGCCGTCAGCAACCGTCTCGCCGTGCGTGAGGGTGACGGTCGTCCCGGCCTCGGCCGTGACCGCCAGCCGCGTCCACCCGGCGACCGTCCGTCCGAAGTCCACGATCCAGACCCCCGGTCGGACCTCGGTGACCTCGACCGGGTCGACGGTCTCGATCACCCGGATCGGCTCGTGCGCCTGGGCCGTCACCGTGCCGCGCGGCGCCTCGACGAGACTCGCCGGCGACCAGGCCGAGTCGTCGAAGCCGGGCGCGTCCCAGCCGGGGAGCGCGCGCCGGGCGTCGTACGTCTCGCCGAGGTACAGCGAGTCGGACAGGGTCGGTCCGCCGGTGATGCGCCACGACTCGTCGGTGACCACCTCGGCCACGCGACCGTCGTCGTACTCGACGATCAGGCGGGCGATCAGTCGCGGGTCGGCGGTCCAGGGCGTGTCGTGCCAGCGCCAGACGTTCACCGAAGTCATCCCGAAGAACCCGCGGCCGAGTTCGGCGCCGACCACGTTGCCGCCGGAGCGTAGCAGGTCGGTCACGTCGTGCGTCGTATAGAGAACAGTGCGGTCGTACGCAGTGAAACCCGGGTCGAGTACGGCATCACTCACCGCGTGACCGTTGAGCCGCAGATCGGCGTACCCGAGGCCGCTCGCGTACAGCCGCGCGCGCCGGACGGTCCCGTCGACGGTGAACGCGCGGCGCAGCAGGGGAGCGCTGTCGGTCGTGCCGCCGATCCACTGCGCACTATGGAAGCCCTCGTCGAGCAGGCCGGTCTCGAACGACGACGGTTCGGCCCACTGATCCGACTGGTCCAGACCGTCCCAGAGCAGCACGGTCCAGTGGTACCGCGTCCGCGCCGCGACCGGGCCGTCGTACTCGATCCCGAAGGTCCGCGCCGACTCGACCTTCCCCGAGTCCCAGACGTCGGCCTGTTCCGGTGTCAGCAGCTCCGGCGCCGAGGCGACGAGGATCCGGTACGCCGTCTGGGTCGCGCCGTACCCGGGGGAGTCGGCGACCCAGCTGAAACGGGGCTTCGGGACGTCGACGCCGACCGGACGGACGGCGTACTCGGTCTGGAGAGATCGAGGTGTCAGCACCCCACGACCCTAGGGAGGCGCCGCGCGCGCGATCAACCTTCTGACCAGAACCGGTCGATGATCACATCTGATCGCTTGTCTCGGTTGATGATTGACAGGTCCAGATGCTGAAACCTGAGCATCTTGCTCGACTTTGTCCGCTTTCATAGTCTTATGCAGATCGTCGCGAACGCGCCCGGAGACGCCCTCACCCGGCGTCGGCACGTCGATCTGCTGCGCGTGAACTCCTCGGGTTGTTGATCCCCCAGCGTCGTCTCCCGACCTGACCGGCCCTTCTCGGCCGTGATCGACACCGCCCCGACTCCTTCCGACCCGTAGGAGCAGTTCTGTGCGTCGTCTCATCCTGATCGCGTTGCTGGGCTCGATCGCCCAACTCGTCGACGGCACCCTCGGCATGGCGTACGGCGTCACCGCCAGTACCGCCCTGCTGATCACCGGGATCACCCCGGCCGTCGCCTCCGCCTCGGTGCACCTGGCCGAGGTCGGTACGACGCTCGCGTCCGGCCTGTCGCACTGGCGCTTCGGCAACGTCGACTGGCGCGTCGTCGCGCTGATCGGCGCGCCCGGCGCGGTCGGTGCGTTCGCCGGTGCGACGTTCCTGTCGAGTCTGTCGACCGAGTCGGCGTCGCTGTGGGTCGCTGGTCTGCTGCTCCTGCTCGGCGTCTACATCCTGGTCCGCTTCGGTACCGGGAAGGTCCGGGCGGTGATCGAGGGTCGCCCGGCGGGCAAGTTCCTCGGCCCGCTGGGTCTGGTTGCCGGCTTCATCGACGCCACCGGCGGTGGCGGCTGGGGTCCGGTCGCGAACTCCGCGCTGCTGTCCAGCGGCAAGCTCGCGCCACGGCGCGCCGTCGGCTCGGTGAACGCTGCGGAGTTCCTGGTCTCGATCGCCGCCAGCCTCGGCTTCCTGTTCGGCCTCGGCCGCGAACACCTGCCGTTCGACCTCGTCGCCGCGCTGCTGATCGGTGGCGTGATCGCCGCTCCGCTGGCCGCCTGGCTGGTGTCCCGACTCGCCACCCGCTGGCTCGGTGTCGGCGTCGGTCTGGTGCTGATCCTGACCAACGCCCGCACGGTCCTGAACGGTCTCGACGTCACCACCGGCCCGCGGTACGCCGTCTACGCCGCGCTCGTCCTCGGCTGGGCCGCGATCGTCGCGTACGGGATCCGGGCCGCGGCCCGCCGTACCGTCTCCGAGGCCGAAAGCCTTCTCGACGACCGCGAGCTCGAACCCACTTCCTGAGCTGCTTCTTCCTTCAAGACAAAGGCTTTTCCTGTGAGCATCTCCGCCATCCGTCCGTTCCGCCTGCTCGCTGCAGCTCTTGCCCTGACCGTCGCCGCCGCGGGCTGCTCGCGCGCCGGCGGCAGCGAGGACACCGCCGCCGCCACGTCCGACAAGGGCCCCGCCACCGAGCTGCGGCTCGGGTACTTCCCGAACGTCACCCACGCCGCCGCGCTGGTCGGGCTCGGCAAGGGCCTGTTCGCCAAGGACCTCGGCAGCACCAAGCTGGTGCCGACCAAGTTCAACGCCGGCCCCGAGGCCGTCGGCGCACTGCTCGGCGGCTCGCTGGACGCGTCGTTCATCGGCTCCGGCCCCGCCATCAACGCCTACGCGAAGTCCAACGGCGAGGCGGTCCGGCTGATCGCCGGTGCGACGTCCGGCGGCGCGCAGTTGGTCGTCAAGCCGACGATCACCAAGCCCGAGGACCTGATCGGCAAGACCGTCGTCACGCCGCAGCTCGGCAACACCCAGGACGTGTCGCTGAAGAAGTGGCTCGCCGAGAAGAACCTGACCGGCAAGGTCAAGGTGACCAACCTGGAGAACGCGCAAACCCTCGATGCGTTCAAGAAGGGCGACGTGGACGCGGCCTGGCTGCCCGAGCCGTGGTCGTCGCGGCTGGTCCTGGACGCCGGTGCGAAGGTGCTGCTCGACGAGGCGTCGCTGTGGCCGGACGGGAAGTTCCCGACCACGGTGCTGATCGTCCGCACGCAGTTCCTGAAGGAGCACCCGGAGACCGTGAAGGCGCTGCTGTCCGGCCTGGTCGCGGCGATCGACTTCAGTACGACGAACACCGCCGACGCGAAGACCGTGGTGAACGACCAGCTGAAGGCGGCGACCGGTAAGGCGCTCAAGCCCGCCGTCATCGACCGGGCGTTCGAGCACATCCAGATCACCGCGGACCCGATCGCGTCCACGTTCCCGCAGCTGGCCAAGGACCAGGTCACGGCGGGTATCGCCAAGGAAGCGCCGGCGGTGGCCGGCTTCGCGGACCTGGGGCCGCTGAACGAGGTACTCGGCAAGGCCGGCAAGCCGACGGTCGACGCCGCCGGCCTGGACGCCAAGTAAATAAGGAGACTCCCAATGATGTTGTCAAGTTGGGTTGAGGGTTTGTGAGTGTCGGCTCACGCTGCGAGGGCGGCGGGTCTGGGTGGGTGGATGTCGAAGGTGCGGCCGTCGCGGATGAGGGCCCAGAGCACGTTCAGACGGCGTCTGGCCAGGGCCAGGATCG